>HE978651.1:0-114441 GCA_000285855.2 Ruminococcus sp. JC304
CTTGACCAAGAATCGCAGGAAGTTAATTCTCAAGGAAATGTCAACATGTATGTAGTTTTGAAGGTGCAAAACCTTTAAATGGCCCAGTGGCTCAGTTGGTTAGAGCGTCGCCCTGTCACGGCGAAGGTCGAGAGTTCGAGTCTCTTCTGGGTCGTTAGCAATTTGCTGACGAAGTTAATTGCATAAGGAATATGGAATCTTAGCTCAGCTGGGAGAGCATCTGCCTTACAAGCAGAGGGTCATAGGTTCGAGCCCTATAGGTTCCATATATTTGGATGGATTCCCGAGTGGCCAAAGGGGGCAGACTGTAAATCTGTTAGCAACGCTTTCGAAGGTTCGAATCCTTCTCCATCCACTTAGGTATTAACCTAAGCCGATGTGGCTCAATTGGCAGAGCAGCTGATTTGTAATCAGCAGGTTATCGGTTCGAGTCCGATCATCGGCTTTTAATTTAATTATTAACGCGGGGTGGAGCAGTCTGGAAGCTCGTCGGGCTCATAACCCGAAGGTCATAGGTTCAAATCCTGTCCCCGCTACTTTGCCCAGATAGCTCAGTTGGTAGAGCAGAGGACTGAAAATCCTCGTGTCGCTGGTTCGATTCCGGCTCTGGGCATTTTGCTTGGAGAATTAGGCAATAAATATGGAGCATTAGCTCAGTCGGTAGAGCACTTGACTTTTAATCAAGTTGTCCGGGGTTCGAATCCCCGATGCTTCACTTTTAACTTCTGTGAATTTTCGCAGAAGTTTTTTTATTGTATAAATATTTTAATCTATTTAAGAGTATGAATCTGAGACGATACATATACTTAAAAGAAGAAATGCTGTTTTAATATAGAATAGCAGCAATCGCTCGAAAAGGATCCTGTCTATGAAGAATCATTTCATTTCCTGTACACTAGGAATTCTAAGTTTCTTTTTTATTCCTTATTTTTTTATTATTCCATTAAATGGAATAGATACGTTAATGATAAATCAGAAGTTTAATGTGGAAAGAATATTGCCTGTAGTAACGGCAACCCAGATTGACAAAAATATGAAGTTGGAAACAATAAAAGCCCAGACAATTATTGCAAGATCTGATTATTACCGGCGCTTAGAAGAAAAGGAGAGTCTTTTAGATATATTGAAGGAACTGCGACGGGATTTGGAGAAAAAAAGTTTTTCAGAATGGATTCTAGACGAAAAATATGAAAGAGCAGTGGAAGAAACCAGGGGAGAGGTTCTTGTGCGAAATTATAAATTGGAGCTTTTGCCATATCATCAGCTCAGTGCGGGAAGAACAAGGAACGGAAAAGAAGTTTTACATAGTGACAAATATAAATATCTGAAATCAGTAAAATGTGACAGTGACAAAGAGGCAGATGATTATTTGAGCAGTTTTTATATAAGTCAGGTTGATCTTCCCAAAAATCTTATTATCAAGAAAAGAGATAGTGCCGGATATGTGACGGAGATCCGGGCTGATGATATAGTACTGGAGGGAGAAACATTCAGCAGAGAATTGGGGCTGGCTTCTTCTAATTTTAGTATAAAAAGAAGCAAAAATAATATCTGTTTTCTCTGTAAAGGGAAAGGACATGGTTTGGGATTTTCCCAATATGGTGGAGATCAGTTGGCAAAAAATAAAAAAACGGCAGAGGAAATTTTAACAACATATTTTGCGGATATGCAGATTGTAAATGTCAGAGAGATAAAATGAATTTGAATTCAATGCAAAATATTGAATAACAGGAGAGATTCTGGACACCCTATAGATATGAAGATGAAAACAGAGGTGAAAGGAATATGATGAATAACAGAATTACCCGTATGATTGCGAACACTGTTGGCCTTGCTGCTGTGGCAGCTTTAGGAATTACGGTGTATCAGCTTGGAACTTCTCCTGTGAAAGAGAAAGAACCGAAAAATCAACCCCTGATTCAGGAGGATGGTACAGAGAACACAAATGAAGAGGTGAATATTGAAGAAGATAATCAGGAAGCTGCAGAAATGATGGAAAGTGAGTTTCCCGAAGAAGAAACAAATGCTCAGATCAATACTGTAAAGGAAGAGGCAGGTAATGAGACAGGAGCAGAAAAAAGCGTTGTGAATGCAAATATGGAAGATGAAATAAGTGAAGATGATACAACGCAGACAATAAGTAATATTTCAGAGGAAACCACAGATGTTTCTGCTTCAGCAGTCAATCTTCCGGAAATAAATTTTTCAGAGAATACAGTAATGGAATGGCCGGTAAATGGAAATGTTCTGCTGGATTACAGCATGGATCAGACCACTTATTATCCTACATTGGATCAGTACAGACTGAGTCCGGCTATTTCAGTAGGGGCAGTAGAAGGAGCCCCTGTAGTTTCGGCAGTAAACGGAACGGTTTATTCTGTTGAGAAAAATGCACAGACAGGAACTACATTGACAATGGAACTGGGAAATGGATATCAGGCGATTTATGGACAGCTGGAAGACTTGACTGTTTCTCAGGGTGATATTGTGAAAAAAGGAACTACGATTGGATATGTGGCAGAACCTACGAAATATTACAGTGCAGAGGGGGCAAATCTGTATTTTGCAATGAAAAAAGACGGAGAGCCTATAGACCCAATCACTTATCTTCGTAAATAAAGTTAAGAAAATAAGAAGATTTATTTGTTTCGTAAAGATAGAGCCAGAAAAAACTGGTTCTATTTTTTTATTAAATAAACTGAGGGGAAGTTATTCACATAATAGCGAAATTACCGTATAATAAAATAGATAAAGTTATTATGAAAAAACAGGACCGTTACTAGAGTATTTTTCAAATACGCTCTAGATGGGAAAATAAAATTGCAGTCGGTTTCCCGTCCTGCTTAGAAAATGCAGAGTCAGAAAGATTTTGTATTTAGATGCAGATAAGAAAAGTAAATGATGAATGTTTGTGCTGATTAAGATACAAGTATGATACCGGCTGTTTATCATAAAAAATAGGATGACCATGATTTGAGGCTGGGATTGTTTTATGACAGATGGTTGTCCTTTACATAGATGAGGTACAGATGAAGCATGAATTATACATATATGGTAAAGTGTGCAGACGGGACTCTTTATACAGGATGGACAAACTGTCTGGAGAAACGTCTGAAGGCTCATAATGGTGGCAGAAACGGTGCCAAATATACAAAAACAAAGCGTCCGGTGTCTCTTGTATATTATGAGGGCTTTTTTACGAAAGAAGAGGCTATGCAGAGGGAATATCAGATTAAGCAGCTTACCAGAGAAAGAAAACTGGAGCTTATAAATTTTTAAGGAGGACCAAGGAAATGAAAAAGATGACAAAATGGATTGTGGCATGTGCGGTATGTGTTTTGGGAAGTGTACCGACAGCTGGAGCAGATATGAATATCCCACCGGAAATCACTATGACTCCGCAGGAAATCATAACACCTACTCCGGAACAGAATGAACCTGTAATAACCCCGGAGGTTACACCTACTCCCATTCCGGAAGTGAAAAATGGTTGGATAACTGTAGGAAATAAAAAACAGTATTATAAAAATAATAAATTTCTTGTGGGAATGAAGAGAGTAGAAGGGAATGTTTATTATTTTGATGCAAAGGGATTTATGAAAACCGGATGGGTTACACATAATAAGCATAAATTTTATTTTAATACAAACGGAAAACGCTGCAGTGGTATTAAAAAGATAAAAGGAAAATATTACTATTTTGCTGAAAATGGTGTAATGAAAACAAAAACTGTGAAATCCGGAAACAATATTTATTATTGTACTGCCAAGGGAGTAATGGAAGCCTGGAAAAAGGGAAATGTATATTATAATTCCAAAGGTAAAAGAATGACTGCCGCGCAGGCTTATGATTATGAAACTCTGCAGAGAGCAAAACAGATAGTTTCTCAGATTACAACACCTCAAATGTCAAAAAACCAGAAATTTGAAACCTGCTATAAATGGGTGATCAGACATTATTATGGTACTACAAGGAAATATGTGAATCAGACATCATGGCCGGCGCTGTATGCAAATGATTATTTTATTAATAATGGAAAAAGAGGAAATTGCTTCTCAGATGCATGCTCTTTTGCATATCTGGCAAAGGCATTAGGATACAAGAATGTATATGCCTGTGTAGATACATCACAGACAAATGGAAGTGGCCACTGTTGGGCAGAAGTCGATGGTTTGGTATATGATCCGTTATTTTCAGAAGCAAAAGGGTATTATAAATATTTTGGAGCTTCCTACCGGTCTTATGGATTATATCCAATGCGAAAAGTAGCAATATAAATAAAAAAGCAGTTATTCAGCTATATATTTATAATTGAATAACTGCTTTACTTTTTATACGGGAAGTGGTGCAACAAAGAAATACATAACTACAAAGTGGCAGGCGCTTCCAAGCATGATAAAGACATGAAAGATTTCATGTGAGCCAAAATTTTTGTGTCTGGCATCAAAGAGAGGAACTTTTAAAGCATAGATCACGCCACCGATGGTGTAAATGATTCCGCCGGCCAGAAGCCAGTCAAAGCCAGCTCGTGGGAGAGCATGGAAAATAGGTACGAATGCCAGGACACACAGCCAGCCCATGGCGATGTACAGCACAGAAGAAAACCATTTGGGGCAGGTGATCCAACAGCATTTCAAAATCATTCCCAATATGGCAATTGTCCATACCAGTGCACACAGAATATATCCAATGCGATTATGAAGAACTATGAGACATACCGGAGTATAGCTGCCTGCAATCATAATGAAAATCATCATATGATCTATTTTGCGGAGACGCCGGTTTACTTTTTTAGTAGAATCTATGGAGTGATAGATGGTACTGGCTGCATAAAGCAGGATCATAGTCAGTATAAAAATGCTCAATGCAACAATGTGAATCACATCATAGGAACGAGCAGCTTTGATAATAAGGGGAATTGCCCCGGTTACAGCCAATAAAAGAGCAATTCCATGAGTGATGGCACTTCCGGGATCTTTCAGTTTAAATTTCATAATTATCGCCTCCAATTTCAAAACTATTTAACATAGTAATTAAAACTACATATCAAGTATATGAATACTATAACACAATTATTCTAAAATGCAAGACTTTTATTTTGAAAATCAAAAGTTTTATGGAACAGGAAAAGAACAGGAAATAGAAAAAATCTGATTAATAGCAGAATAGAGCTAATAGTTACGAAAACAGTTGAAAAGGATGAATAAAACTCATATAATGAAGATAGTTGAAGAAAATTGAGGTGTGAAAACATGGGAAAAACCATAACCATATGTTTTACAAATAATAAAGGCGGAAGTGGAAAATCCACAACCTGTTCCAACCTGGGTGCAGCAATTGCACAGACCGGAAAAAAGGTTCTTTTGGTTGATGGAGATATGCAGCTGAATCTGTCGCTGGCTTTTTTTTCAGAGGACTGGGTATTGGAGCATGCGGCGGGAGAAAAGAATCTGTATTATGGGATTAAAAAGCAGGAAGATCTGACAGATTATGTGGTACATACTCCTTATGAAAATCTGGATCTGATTCCATCTTCTACCTTAATGAGTTCCATAGAATATGAATTATTTACAAAATGGCAGAGAGAGTTTATTTTGCGGAAATGTCTCCAGAAGATTAAAGAGTCAGGAATGTACGATTATATTCTGATTGATGCGCCGCCTACACTTGGAGGCTGGGTTATGAATATTTTGTGCGCTTCAGACAAAGTGATCATTCCTGTTGAGGCAAGCCCATGGGGGATGTTTGGACTTGCAAATATGTTTGAATTTCTTAACGAAGTCAGACAGATTTCACCGGATCTGAAAATAGCCGGAATTGCAGTGACGAAGGTGGATACAAGAAAGAATTACTATAAGCAGACTATGGAAACTTTGCATGAACTGGAGGATATCCATGTATTTGAACAGATCATCAGAGTGGACAGTTCTGTAGAATGGTCCCAGGATAACAGTATTCCGGTTGTTGAATATAAAAGATCAAGCAGAAGTGCCAAAGAATATACAAAGTTAGCAGAGGAGGTAATGAAGCTATGCCAGTAGGAAAAGAAAGTATTAAGCGGGCTGCAAATGCAGGTGCAAAGAAAACAGTAAAAAGATCTGTGATTTCCACACAGGATGCAGAAAAACTGGAGGCGGTATTTGTTACAGAGGACAGGAAAGAATCAATAGATGGACCTGTTCATATTAAGGATGAACTTCCGGTATATCTTCTTTAAAAAAGGAAAAGGAATCATTTTTTTATTGATAGATTAGTCAAGCGGATTATCAATAAAAGAAAGGTTCCTTTTTATATAATCGATTGTGTAATGGTAATGGGGTGTTATTGTTATTATGGAGACAGAAGAAAAGAAAATATATACAATTGATGATATTGCCCGGGAACTGGGAGTCAGTAAAACAACGGTATCCAGGGCAATTTCAGGAAAGGGACGAATCGGACAGGCAACCAGGGACAGGGTTCTGGCGTTTATCAAGGAGCATGATTATCGTCCCAATGTTGTTGCAAGGGGACTGGCACAGAGAAAAACTTATAATATTGCATTATTGATGCCAAAGGATTATGTTGCTACAGACTTCCTTTTTTTTAAAGACTGTATGAATGGAATCTGCGAGATAGCTTCAGCATATGATTATGATATTATCATTTCGATGGTTGATGGAGAAGATGTGTCACAGATTGAGAGGCTGGAGGCAAACAGAAAGGTAGACGGAATTATAGTAAGCAGAGCAGTAGTCAGCTCCAGAGTACAGAAATATCTGAAGACCTGTAGAGAGCCTTTTGTTCTCATAGGTCCCACAAATGAACCGGATGTTCCATTCGTAGATAATAAAAATCAGGAGGCCGGAAAAGAACTGACCAGTATCATGCTGATGAAGGGAATGCGTCATCTTGCATTGCTTGGAGGAAATGAGTCTTATAATGTTACAGGAAGCAGATATCAGGGATTTCTGGATGCACATCAGGAATTGGGAATTCCTGTTGATAAGAATCTTATTTTCATGAATGCAGATAATCAGCTGGTTGTATCGGATGCAGTAAGTAAATTATATGAAGCAGGTGCAGACGGCATTGTATGTATGGATGATGTGATCTGCAGCATGTGTATGAGCAGTTTAAGGGAAAAGAAGATACAGGTTCCGATGCAGATGAAGGTAGCAAGTATGTATGACAGCAAAAATCTGGAATATCACAATCCTCCGGTTACCAGTATTAAATTTGATACCACAGGACTGGGGCAGATGGCATGTATCAGGCTTCTGGAAATACTGGGAGAAAATCCACAGGAAGAGATAAAACCACTTAATTATCAGGTGATTTTAAGGGAATCAACACAGTAAAAAGCAGAGGCAGTGTTGCTTTCTGATATCATAAAAGTGTAGTTGTCAGAGAATAATTAACGCTGACATCTGCACTTATTTTGTTGCAGAAAATTATAAATCCAGACAGGATTCTTTACTGTAAAAATTATGATGGAAACGATTGCGCAAAAAGATTGAAACAGCAACATGAATTGTGCAATATAGCAAAAACAAAGATGAAAATTTAGATAATAATGGCTAATTGACTTTGAGAATATTTTGGAATATACTAAAAATATGAACAAGCGGTTGCGCAAACAGAATAAAAGAGCTTTTAGGCAGCAGAAATTATGGGATGTTTGTGTATGACACCAGAAATCAGGAGGAAGAGAAAATGAGAAAAAATGTAAAAAAGGTAATCGCACCGTTACTGGCAGCAGCTATGGCACTTTCCTGCACAGTATGTGTAAGCGCAGCAGAGGATGAGACAATTAAACTGACTGTATGGGGCGCTGAGGAAGATCAGAATTTATTAAAAGAACTGACAGATAAATTCCAGGAGAAGTATACAGATCAGAAATTTGATATTCAGATTGGAGTAGAATCTGAGTCTACTGCAAAAGATACAATTCTGACAGACGTAGAGGCAGGTGCAGATGTATATGCATTCGCAGATGATCAGCTCCCGGATCTTGTAAAAGCCGGAGCACTTCTGAAACTTGATGATTATGCAGAGGCGCTGCAGCTTGCAGATACAACACTTGATGATGTAAAAGCTGCAAACGTTGAAGGCGCTATTGATGCAGCAACAATTGATGGCAGTCTGTATGCATTTCCAAGAGCAGCTGACAACGGATATTTTCTTTACTATGATTCATCTGTAATCTCAGAGGAAGATGCAGCAAGCTGGGACAGCCTTCTTGAAGCAGCTGATAAGGCTGGAAAGAAAGTTGGTATGACACTTGCTTCCGGATGGTACAATGCTTCTTTCTTCTATGGAGCAGGATTTACAACAGGACTTAACGATGACGGAACAACAACTATGGACTGGAACGGAACAAGTGCTGACGGATATACAGGTGTTGATGTAGTAAAAGGAATGCTTGATATTGCATCCAATCCGGCATTTATGGCAGTTGCTGATGGTGATCTGTCTAATCAGCTTGCATCCGGTAATCTGGCAGCATGCGTTTCCGGTACATGGGATGCGATCACAGCACAGGATGTATTTGGTGACGGATATGCAGCAGCAAAGCTTCCTACATTTACAATAGGTGATGCACAGGTTCAGCAGGGATCTGTTGCTGGTTACAAATATGTTGGTGTAAACGGTTATTCTGAGAATTCCGGATGGGCAGTTCTTCTTGCTGAGTACCTTACAAACGAAGAATCCCAGCAGATGTTCTTTGATCAGAGAGAAAGCGGTCCTTCCAACAAGAATGTAGCAGCCTCTGAATCTGTTCAGGAAAATGTGGCTCTTGCAGCACTTGCAGCTCAGTCTGAATATGCACAGGCTCAGAAGGTTGGCGGAAAATACTGGAATCCATCAAAGACTTTCGGAGAACTGATTGCACAGGGAACATTATCCGCAGATGATGACAATGGAATCCAGGAAGCTCTTGATAATCTGGTAGAGGGTGCTACTGCTTCTGTAGAATAAATACCATCACTGTTTATAGACAGTAAATACTAAAAAACGGCCCATATGCATAACGGCATGTGGGCTGTTTTAAAGATAGATGGTAACCATATAAAATTGTGAGGAGGAAAGATATGGCAGCACAAGAAAATAATTCTGCTGCAGCGGCAGTGAGTGGATTCTTTAAAGCTATCGGTGGATTTTTCACTGATTTTGGTACTGCTGTAGTGAAAGGTGATGCCTTTGTAAAGCTGTCCCTGATCTGGATGGGCGCAGGCTATGCAAAACGTAAACAATATGTAAAAGCAGTGCTGATGACTTTGCTGGAGATTGCGGTAATCCTTTTTTCAGTAAAGTTTGCAATGCAGTATGTGCCGAAATTCGGCAGCCTTGGTACTGTAAAGATGGAAAAAGTCTTTAATATGAAAACAATGAAAAGTGAATTTAATGATTATGATAATTCCTTTACGATCCTGTTGTTTTCATTGTTTAGCTTTGTTGTGTGGTTTGCGGCAGCTGTTGTGTGGTTTAAGAATGTGATCAATGCTTATGCACTTCAGAAAATGGAAGAAGCCGGAAAGCATATCAATACGTTTAAAGAAGATCTCAGATCACTGACAGAAGAGAAATTTCACATTACATTACTGACACTTCCGGTACTTGGAGTTGTGATCTTCACATTGATCCCAATCTTACTTCTGATCTTTGTAGCATTTACAAATTATGATCAGCAGCATATGCCCCCTACGGAGTTATTCTCATGGGTTGGTTTCAGTAACTTTATTAATCTGTTTGGCGGCGGTGGTCTTACATCCACATTCGGATATGCATTTGTGCGGGTTCTGGGATGGACACTTGTATGGGCTTTCTTCGCAACATTTACAACTTATATCGGAGGTATCCTGCTTTCCCTGCTTCTCAACAGTAAGAAAACAAGACTGCCGAAGATGTGGCGTACTTTATTTATTGTAACGATTGCAGTTCCACAGTTTGTATCACTTCTGCTGGTGCGTAACTTCTTTTCAAATGGAGGTATTGTCAACACAATCTGCAACAGCATTGGACTGACCGGATTCTTAAGAAGCATAGGACTTGTTTCCACAAGCTATATTCCATTTCTTTCTGCTCCGGGCTGGGCGCACGTAATGATCATTCTTATTAATATCTGGATCGGTGTTCCGTATCAGATGCTGATCGCAACAGGTGTTCTGATGAACCTTCCTTCTGACCAGCTTGAGAGTGCAAGAGTAGACGGTGCAACAAACTTCCAGATATTCAGAAAGATCACAATGCCATATCTGCTCTTTGTAACAGGACCAGCTCTGATCACGGACTTTGTAAAAAATATTAATAACTTTAATGTTATTTATCTGCTTACACAGGATGTTTATACAACAACGAATCAGGCAATGGCAAGCTCACAGGCAAAAGAGGTTGACCTTCTGGTTACCTGGCTGTTCCGTCTGACTCAGGATTACTACAACTATAAGATGGCATCAGCAATCGGTATTATCGTGTTTATTATCTGTGCAGTATTCACCCTGGTTGCATTTAACAGGATGATCAAGGGAGATAAGGAGGGAACATATCAATAATGAAAAAGATGAAAGATAGTCGTACTTCTTCTATAGTATTACATAACTTATTGATCGCAGTGCTGGCGTTTATCTGGCTGATCCCGATCATCTGGCTGGTATGTACTTCCTTCAGTTCATATTCAGGAATGAATACCAGTACATTTTTTCCGAAGGAATGGAGCATCAGTAATTACATGAAGTTATTCCATCCGGATTCCGTATCTCAGTTCCCGCAGTGGTTTCTGAATACATTTATTATTGCATGCTTTACATGTGCAATTTCCACAATGTTTGTACTGATGGTTGCATATGCCACATCTGTTATGAGATTTAAGATGAGAAAACCGCTGATGAATATGGCTGTTATCCTGAATCTTTTCCCAGGTATGCTGGCAATGATCGCTGTATATTTTACTTTGAAATCATTTAATCTTACAAACAGCTATGTAGGTCTGATCATGGTTTATTCCGCTTCTTCAGGTCTGGGTTATCTGATCGCGAAAGGATTCTTTGATACAGTTCCGAGAGCACTCTGTGAGGCTGCCAGAATTGATGGATGCAGTGAGGCAAGAATCTTCTTCCAGATGGTTCTGCCTATGAGTCGCCCGATCGTTGTTTATACAGTTATTAGCAGTTTCTTGGTACCGTGGATGGATTTCGTATATGCAAAGATGATCCTAAATGCCGGAATTTCTTCCAAATATACAGTTGCCATCGGTCTGTACAAGATGTTGGATAAGAGTCTTATCAATTCTTATTTCACTCAGTTCTGTGCAGGCGGAGTACTGGTATCCATACCGATTTCTATTCTGTTTATGATCATGCAGAAATTCTATGTGGAAGGAATTACAGGTGGTGCTGTAAAAGGTTGAGGCTATGAATATGACAACGGGAAGAAGAGGAATCGTCTGGAAGACTCCGGATATTACAGCTGATGGGCTGAAAATGTTTGCATGTATTACCATGCTGATCCAGACTGTTGGAATTGCCATTATTGAAAAGGGTCTGATCCATTTAGACCAGTATACTCAGGAGAGTCTGAATCAGGCGATGTCCCAGGATTCCCGTTTAATGACACTTGCGGGGATCGGATCCATTATGCAGCTTATAGGCGGAATGGCGATTCCCGTATTTGCGTTTCTGCTGGTGGAGGGATTTCACAATACATCGGATTATAAGAAATATCTGATCATGATAGCTGTTACTGCACTGGTCAGTGAGATTCCATATGATCTGGCAATCTGCGGAAAAATATGGGACTTTTCAAGCCAGAATGCAATGATCACGATGTGTATCTGTCTGGTTATGTTGAAATGCTTAGATCTGTTTAAAGAGACTTCCGGATTTACAGGTGGTATGTTGAAGGTACTGATTCTGATCGCATCCATTGTCTGGGTGAGTATTTTCCGGGCAGAGTATGGCCTTTGTATGGTGCTTCTTGTGTTTGTGTTCTATGTGTTTGAGACAAGAAATGTGCTGAAAACAGTGTTAGGCTGTATGATCAGTCTGATGTATGTGACCGGTCCTATCGCATTTTATGGAATCTGGTGTTACAACGGTGAGCGAAAAGACCGCATCAATAAATATGTTTATTATGTTTTTTATCCGGTGCATCTGCTGGTGCTTGGAGTAATTGCGAAATATGTTCTGTAAAAAAGGAACCTAGTGTGCCAACAAGTTGATTTCTCGAACAATCTTGCGTCTAAATTTCTTATTTCCGCGTTGTCGTCGGTCGCCGTAGCCACCGCTACGCCTCCTTCCTCCGCCTTGAAATAAAAAATTTATCCTGTAAGATTGTTTCAAGAATCAACTTGTCGGCACACTAGTAAAGAATACAGTAAAAATTATATTTATGGATACTTGAATTTATAATGACAGCGAAAAAGAAAATGACTTAGGTAATTAAGAGGAGATAAGTATGGATTTTAGAACTGACAGACTGCTTCATGGCGGTGATTACAATCCTGAACAATGGTTAAAAAGACCGGATATTCTGGAAAAGGATATTGATATGCTGGAAGAATCCGGATGTAATGTGGTAAGCCTTGGAATCTTTTCCTGGTCTACACTGGAGCCGGAAGAAGGTGTATTTCATTTTGGATGGCTGCAGGAAATCATTGATAAACTTTATAAAAGAGGTATTTCTACGATTCTGGCTACACCGTCAGGTGCAAGACCCAAATGGATGGCAGATAAATATCCGGAGGTGCTTCGTGTAGATGAGACACGCCACAGAGCATTATTTGGATTCAGACATAATCATTGTTATACTTCTCCTGTTTACAGAGAGAAGGTACATATTATCAATAAGAAGCTGGCACAGGAGGTTGCTACACATCCGGGTGTGATCCTGTGGCATATTTCCAATGAGTATGGAGGAGAATGCCATTGCCCGCTGTGTCAGGAAGCATTTCGCAGCTGGCTGAAAGAGAAATATCAGACCATCGAAAATCTAAATGATCAGTGGTGTACCACTTTCTGGAGTCATACTTATAATAGCTTTGACCAGATTGAGAGTCCGTCTAAGATTGGTGAGACACAGCTTCATGCACTGAATCTGGACTGGAAACGCTTTGTTACTCATCAGACAGCAGACTTCATTCATCATGAGATTGCCGCGCTGAGAGAGGGAGGAAGCACACTTCCGACAACCGCAAATCTGATGCATTATTTCGGAGGTCTGGATTACTTTAAAATTGCAAAAGAGATAGATGTGGTTTCCTGGGATACTTACCCGACATGGCATAAAGAAGCCGTGATCGATACAGCTTATGATAATGGAATGTGCCATGACCTGATGCGTTCTCTGAAAGGAAAGCCGTTCTTCCAGATGGAATCCTGCCCGACTTCTACAAACTGGCAGAGTGTGAGCAAGTTAAAGAAACCTGGAATGCTTTTTGCACAGTCTATGCAGGCAATCGCACATGGTGGAGAGGGTGCTCTTTATTTCCAGATCCGCCAGAGCAGAGGTGCTTCTGAGAAGTTCCATGGCGCGGTAATCGATCATTACGGTGGAAATGATACGAGAGTATTTAAAGAGGTTTCCAAAGTCGGAGCAACTTTAAAAGAGTTAAAGGAACTGGCGGGAACGACAATGAGCAGTCCGGTGGCCATGATTTATGACTGGGACAGCCAGTGGGCAATGGAAGACAGCCAGGGCCCGAGAAATAAAGGTCTGCATTATCTGGAAGCAATGCTGAAATTCTACAGAGGTTTCCGTAAGCAGGGCGTGAATGTAGATGTGATCGATATGACTTGTGATCTGGACAATTATAAAGTGCTGGCGCTGCCAATGGTTTATATGTTCAAAGAAGGTTTCGCAGAAAAAGTTCGTGCATTTGTGGAGAACGGCGGTGTTCTGGTGACAAGTTACTGGTCAGGAATCGCAGATGATACTGACAGATGTTATCTGGAAGGAACTCCGCATGGACTGATGGATGTGCTGGGAATCAGAAGTACAGAGATTGATGGTCTTTATGACTGGGAAGAGAATTCTTTCGTTCCTGTACCGGGTAATGAACTTGGACTGGATAAGACTTATACGTGCAAATATCTGTGTGATCTTGTGGAGCTTCGCGGAGCACGTACTTTAATGACTTATGGAAGTGATTTCTATGAAGGATATTCCTGTCTGACAGTGAATGAATATGGCAGGGGTAAAGCATGGTATGTGGCAGCAGATGCTGATAAAGAATTCTATGGAGACTTCCTTGGAAAAGTGCTCAAAGACAGTGTCGTTTCCTGCGGAATCAAAGAAGAGATTCCGGATGCACTGGAGATTACAGTGAGAGAGAATGAAAATGTGAAATATTATATTTACCAGAACTTCGGAACAGAAAGCGTAGAGCTTCCTGTTCCGGAAGGAGAGGTAAAATGGATTTATGGCAATGACAGCGATAAACTTAAAGTTTATGGTCTTGCAGTTGCCAGGGTTATCGTGTAAAATAAATAGCGATGGATGAGGAAATCCCTTCACTTTAAGCAGAGATTGATACTGCCTGGTGGAGGGTTTTTTTTTACTCAGTTTTAACCGGGAAAATGGTACAAAAAGTTTCTAATTGTATCAGGAAAGGTATAGAAAGATGATTTCAAAAACTCAGATCAGATATATGGCAAATTCTTCATCATATAGTAGAGGTGCAGAGCTTTATGCAACAGGAAAAGTTCTGGATATGGATGTAAAAAATATGGGTGCATCTGATGAAATTGTTGCATCTGTAAAAGGCAGTGGAAGAAATATCTATGAAGTAGATGTATCAATCGATACAGAGAATGATGAAATTGATACCTGCTATTGTGAATGTCGGGCATATGCAGAATATGGCGGGCTTTGTAAACATTGTGTAGCGGTTCTTCTGCAATATAATGATTATGAAAATGATAGGGATAGTTATGATTATGGACAATCTGTAGAAAAAATTGTAAAAGGTGGTCTGACTCATACGATCAGAAAAGGAGTGCAGATTCATACCACGCCGGAATTGGCTGCATTATTGCAAAAGCAGGCTGTTGCGAAGTCACTTCCTCTGATTCAGGGAAGCACTTATGGAAAGGTAAGGCTGGAACCGTATTTTAATTTTGACGGAAGAACATTTACAGTAGAATTTAAAATAGGAATTAATAAAATGTACGTACTGAAGGATGCATTTTCCTTTGATAATCATATAGCAAATCAGGACGATTATAAATACGGGAAAAATCTTCAGTTTGTTCATACAATAGAATCCTTTGCCGAGGAATCCAGACCGCTTGCAAAATTTATCTGTAAATGGGCAGACAACAATAGGCAATTTCACAGATCATCTTCCTATTATGGATACTATATGGGAACTCTGGAAAAGGTAAGGCATCTGGAGCTGTCAGGAAATGAACTGGCAGAATTTTTACTTCTGATGGAAGGAAGGAAATTGCAGGGAGAATCTATAGGGACCAGAAATACAACCTGGGAAATAACCAGAGAACATCTTCCGAGAAAAATAACCATAACAGGTGCAAAGCAGGGAATTGAACTGAAGGTAAGCAAATTTACATGTGCAGCAAATACGGAACAGTATAAAATTTGCTTTTATGATAAAAAGATTTATATTGAGAATATAGAAGAACTTTTACCTGTTAAGGATTTTCTGGACAGTTTGTCTTTGATCCCCGGTGAGAAAGCGTTTATAGAAAATAAAGATGTACCGGCATTTTGTCAGGAGCTTTTACCGGTGATCCAGAAGTTTTTTAAATGCAGAATGGTTGAATTTCAGCCGGAGAATTACGGAATGGTTAAACCGGAGTTTCAGTTTTATCTGGATGCGCCGCAGGAAAATATGGTTACATGTAAGGCGACTGTTAAGTATGGAGACAGGGAATTTTCTTTATATACAACGAACGATATTGCAGCAAGGGATATGAATAGAGAAACAGTTGTCAGAAATGTGATCCATAAATATTCGAATGCTTTCAATCCAGTTGAACAGTGTGCGGTAATTGCAGATGATGAAGAGATGGAATATGAATTTCTGACAGAAGGAATTCCGGCACTGCAGTCAGTGGGGGAAGTATTTATTTCTGATGCGCTGAAACGGATTGAAGTCCGGAATTCGCCAAAGATTACAGTAGGTGTTTCCCTGAGCGGAAATCTGCTGGAACTTAGTATGACAGCCGGGGATATTTCAAGGGAAGAACTGATTGACATTCTTTCCAGATATAATAAGAAGAAAAAGTTCTATCGTCTGAAAAACGGAGCTTTTGTAAATGCAGCAGACTCGGGGCTGGATACAGTTGAAGAACTTAGGACAGGACTTCAGCTGACGGATAAGCAGATAAAGCAGGATAAGATTGAAGTGCAGAAGTACCGCGCGTTGTATCTGGATGCACAATTGAAAGAGAATCCGGTTGTTTCGACAGTGAAGGATAAATCTTTTAAGTCACTGGTAAGAAATATGAAGACCATTGAGGATAATGATTTTGAGGTGCCGGAGAGCCTGGATAAAGTTCTGCGGGAGTATCAGAAACGGGGATTTCTGTGGGTTAAGACATTGAATTATAATGGATTCGGCGGAATACTTGCGGATGATATGGGACTTGGAAAAACGCTTCAGGTGATTGCATTTCTACTGTCGGAATTTCTGGAAAGAAGGAATACTGTTATTGAAAATATAGCAGTAAAAGAAACTGGAAAGTTGCAAAGAAATACATTAATTATAGCTCCTGCATCATTGGTGTATAACTGGAGCAGTGAAATTCAACGTTTTGCACCGGAGCTTACAGCGAAGATGGTGACCGGGACTGCAGCAGAGAGAAGACAGATCCTGGCAGAAGCAGATTCTGAGGATATTCTCCTGACTTCCTATGATTTGCTGAAAAGGGATATCAGCGAATATGAAGGATATAAGTTCAGATGTGAGATTATTGATGAAGCTCAGTATATCAAGAATGCAAATACTCAGGCTGCGAAAGCAGTAAAAGAGGTCCAGGCAGACTTCAGGCTGGCTCTTACAGGAACTCCGGTGGAAAACCGTCTGAGTGAATTATGGAGCATATTTGATTATCTGATGCCCGGTTTCCTTTACAGCTATAAGAAGTTCCGGGAAGAAGTTGAAATCCCGGCAGTTCAGAATTCAGATGAAGATGCAATGAAACGTCTGCAGAAAATGATCCGGCCGTTTGTACTCCGAAGATTGAAGAAGGAAGTGCTCACAGATCTGCCGGATAAGCTGGAAGAGAATATGTTTGTACAGCTTACAGGAGAGCAGCAGAGGCTTTATGATGCACATGTGAAACGGATGATGCTGATGCTGGATAAGCAGTCCGAAGAAGAATTTAAGACCTCAAAGATTACAATTCTGGCAGAGCTGACAAAATTGCGCCAGATCTGCTGTGATCCGTCTCTTATTTTTACAGATTATAAAGCTGATTCTGCAAAAGTGGATATGTGCCTGAATATGATCAGCAATGCAGTGGAGAGCGGTCATAAAATATTGCTGTTTTCGCAGTTTACGACAATGCTTGACCATCTTGCGAACCGCCTTGAAGAGGAGAAAATCAGTTACTATATGCTGACTGGTTCTACAAGTAAGGAGAAGCGTGCCCGGATGGTAGAGAACTTTAACACAGATGACACACAGGTATTCTGTATTTCTCTGAAAGCAGGAGGAACCGGTCTGAACCTGACAGCAGCAGATATTGTAATCCATTTTGATCCATGGTGGAATCTGGCAGTACAGAATCAGGCAACGGACAGAGCTCACAGAATTGGTCAAAAGAATGTGGTGAATGTATATAAGCTGATCGTGAAAGATACGATTGAAGAGAATATCGTGAAACTGCAGGAAAAGAAACGTGAACTGGCAGATCAGATCCTGGAGGGCGAAGGGCTTAACGGAGGCAGCTTCACAAAAGAGGAACTGATGGAATTACTTTCCGGGAAATAACCGCCTGATTGCGGTTAAATGGAATTTTTTGTAAATACAGAAATGTATATTCTCCCTGTTTTTCCACATAATAACCATACAACACATGATATGGAAACTGAAGGGTACAAAGACAGTAAACTTTGATAAAAGGAAAAACAGGAGGAAGAAAAGTGCATGAAAGCAACAGGAATTGTTCGACGCATAGATGATCTGGGGCGTGTGGTCATTCCTAAGGAGATCAGAAAAACGTTGCGGATAAAAGAAGGAACACCACTGGAAATTTTTACTGACCGGGAGGGGGAGATCATTTTGAAAAAGTATTCCCCCATCGGAGAACTGAATGTTTTTGCAAAGGAATATGCAGAGGCACTGGCACAGTCAAGCGGGATGGTAGCGTGTATCACAGACCATGATCAGGTAGTGGCTGCTGCGGGACAGGGAAGCAGGGAATATATGGGAAAACCTATCAGCAAAGCTCTGGAAGATGCAATTACCGAGAGAAGCTCTGTGTTTGCTAACGGAAATGACAGAAGCAGGATACCTGTGACTCAGGAACAGAGAGAACCTTTGTATTCCCAGATCATGCAGCCTATTATCAGTGCAGGAGATACAGTAGGATCTGTGCTTTTACTGGGAAAGAATGAAAGGGATGTGATGGGTGAATCAGAGAAGATGCTCATCAGAACAGCAAGCGGATTTCTGGGAAGACAGATGGAACAGTAAAATTCATAGAATCTTCAGCAGCTTATAGTAGCGGCTGAGGATTCTTTTTTGTATAATAAGAAGCAGTTATGATGTTCTGGAATTGTTACAGCAATGAGAGTTGGAAAGGAGACATATTATATGGCTGCAATATATCTGGCACCCTTTTATCTGTTGGTGTGTGTATATATCCTGCTTCGCAGCCTGCACTGGTTTCAGGTATTACATACGGTTTTTCAGAATGTGTGGGTGTGCAGGGGGATTGGACTTGTATATTTATTTGTAATGTTTAGTATACTGATCGCATTTATGGCACCTGCGTCTGGATTCAGGAGGTTTATGAAGCTTCTGAGTAATTACTGGCTTGGTGTATTGATGTATACACTTATGACTCTGGGAATCGCGGATGGGCTGAGATTGTTACTGAAATATCCTCTTAGAAATCTTGGTTTTCCTGGAAGAGAGCTGCTTTTCAGCAATATGGGAACTGCTGTTGTGGGAGCTGTCTGTGCGGTGATCATTTCGACAGTCAGTATTTACGGAGTGCTCAGTGCTGGAAATATACATACAACAAAGTACAATATTTCTGTTGATAAAAAGGCAGGAAGTATGAAGGAGTTAAATGTGGTTCTGGTCGCAGATCTTCATCTGGGATATAATATTGGCTGCAAGCAGATGGCGCAGATGACAGAGAAGATCAATGAGCAGGAACCGGATCTGGTAGTGGTGGCAGGAGATATTTTTGACAATGAATATGAGGCACTGGATGATCCGGAAAAACTGGCAGAGATATTGAGAGGGATTCGGTCAAAGTATGGTGTGTATGCATGTTACGGAAATCACGATATCCAGGAAAAGATCCTGGCAGGATTTACCTTTGGCAGTAAGAAAAAGAAAGAGAGTACCCCGGAGATGGATGAGTTTTTGGAGAAAGCGGGGATTACGCTTCTGAGAGATGAGTACGTGCTGATCAATGATTCCTTTTATCTGTATGGAAGACCGGATTATGAGCGTCCGGGACGGGGGATTGATAAACGAAAGACTCCGCAGGAAATCACAGAGGGTATGGACCTGTCACTGCCTGTACTGGTTATCGACCATGAGCCGAGAGAGCTGCAGGAACTGGCGGATGCAGGTGTGGATGTGGATTTCTGTGGGCATACCCATGACGGACAGGTTTTTCCGGGAAATATTGTGATCCGTTTTTTCTGGGAAAATCCCTGTGGTTATCTGAAGAAAGGAAATATGCATAATATTGTTACATCCGGTGTAGGGCTTTTTGGACCCAATATGAGAGTTGGGACTAAAAGTGAAATCTGCGATGTCAGCATAGGCTTTAACTGAATCAAGTAAGTCCCCGGCTTCAACTGCAAAAATCAATAAGCAGTTGAAAACGGGGACTTTTTTTGGTTATGTCTGATCTGATTTTAGGATCAGTTGAGGGATTTCTCACTCATTTCTTCAAGAAGATTCTTTTTCAGATCCCAGAGCTTCTGAGAAAGGTCTACATATACTTTCTGAGGATTTACGAAACGTCTGGATTCATCCCAGAGAGTATTCTGCTCTTTCTGGCAGTAATCACGAAGCTCCATAACAGATGGAGATTCATAGACTCGTTTACCTTCTTTGATAACCGGAATGAGAAGTTCACGTACTTCATAGGTTCCGCCGAGAACTTTTGTCTTTTTCCATGTATCGATTGGATCAAAGAGAACCATATTCTGGTCTGCATCAAGCTTTTCATCAGCCAGACAGATCAAATCTGCTTTGATCTTGCCGGTAGATTTACTGTAGAGACGATATACGGTCTTATTTCCAGGGTTGGTTACTTTTTCTGTGTTTTCGGAAAGCTTGATTTTGGGAGTAAATTCAATGCTGTCTGCGTCCTTTACGGCGGCAAGCTTATATACACCGCCGAAAGCAGGATTGTCATCAGCAGTGATCAGCTTGGTGCCTACACCCCAGGAATTGATCTTGGCATCCTGGGCTTTCAGACTTTCAATCAGGTATTCATCCAGATCACTGGAAGCAGAGATCACAGCATCGTCAAAACCGGCAGCAGCCAGCATCTTATAAGCTTCTTTGGAAAGATAAGCCAGGTCACCACTGTCAATACGGATGCCGTATTTGGTAAGTGGAATACCTTCTTCGCGCATTTCTTCAAATACACGGATCGCATTTGGTACACCGGATTTTAATACATCATAGGTATCTACCAGAAGGGTGCATGCATTAGGATAAAGCTTTGCATAGGTTTTGAATGCTGTGTATTCGTCCGGGAAACTCATGATCCAGCTATGGGCATGGGTTCCAAGAACCGGTATATCAAACATTTTACCTGTAAGTACACAGGAGGTTCCGGCGCATCCGGCGATCACTGCGGCACGGGCACCGAAAATACCCGCATCCGGACCCTGAGCACGGCGCAGACCGAATTCCATAATCGGATCACCCTTGGCTGCGTAGCATACACGTGCTGCTTTGGTTGCAATCAGACTCTGGTGATTGATAATGTTTAAGATCGCTGTCTCTACCAGCTGAGCTTCCATGATCGGAGCAACGACTTTTACCAGAGGCTCTCTTGGGAAAACAACAGTTCCTTCCGGAATCGCATAGATATCACCGGTAAATTGGAAGTTGCTTAAATATTCCAGAAAATCTTCTTCAAAAATATTCAGGCTTCGCAGATAGATGATGTCTTCTTCTGTAAAATGGAGATTTTCAATATATTCGATCATCTGCTCCAGCCCTGCTGTAATAGCAAAAGCACCGCCGCATGGATTATTGCGGTAGAACATATCGAAGATAACAGTCTGATTAGTTGGATTTTTGAAATAGCCCTGCATCATGGTAAGTTCATAGAGGTCCGTAAGCAGGGTCAGATTATTTGCTCGCATTTTTTTCTCCTTTTTATATAATGCAGCTGTCAGTAGTCTGTTGGCAGGCAAAGCTACTGAACAGTTATGGATTAGTTAAGATAATGTAAAATCTTTCCTATGATTATAGCATATTTTTAACCAATGTAAATCTAAAAAGTGCAATTTGAATAAAGTGGGAATATCCCTTTGACGGGAAGTCTGAAAAGTGATTATTTTCTTAAAAATGTGATGAAATAAAGAAAATAAAAAAATTAAAAAAATTTCAAAAAAGGGCTTGCTTTTTTTGTTGACCTATAATATAATATCACTTGTCGCAAGCGAGTGACACAAATTAAATAAAGGGCTATCGCCAAACGGTAAGGCAACGGACTCTGACTCCGTCAGTTCAAGGTTCGAATCCTTGTAGCCCTGCTGAAGAAACCACTTCTGAGGAAGTGGTTTTTTTGTGCCCGAAAAAAATAAAAAGATAGTATTTTACTTTTGGCAGGGAAACGGGTATGATAGAAAGCAAAATGGTAATATTTTCGCAAAGGAGTGGATTATTATGAAAATTGGTTTTATCGGTTGTGGAAATATGGCAACAGCCATGTTAAAGGGAATTCTGAAAAGTGGAGAAGTAAAGGCAGCAGATATGATCGCTTCTGCAAAATCAGATAAAACCCGTGAAAAAATCGAAAAGGAACTTGGCATCTGCAAGGCAGACACCAATGCTCAGGTAGTGGATTTTGCTGATATTGTTTTTCTGGCTGTGAAACCTCAGTTTCTTGAAGGGGTTTTGGATGAGATTAAGGACAGTGTAAAGGAAAATCAGATTTTTATCTCTATTGCACCTGGTAAAACTTTGCAGTGGCTTGGGGAACATCTGGGAGAAAAAACAAAAGTTATCCGTACTATGCCAAATACACCTGCTATGGTGGGTGAAGGCATGACCGCACTCTGCGTAAACAATCTGGTAACAGAGGAAGAAACACAGATAGCAGTGGAGCTGTGCAATACCTTTGGAAAGACAGAAGTAGTTCCGGAGCATCTTATGGATGTAGTGGTAGGAGTTTCCGGAAGTTCACCGGCATATGTATTTATGTTTCTTGAGGCAATGGCAGATGCAGCAGTTGCAGACGGAATGCCAAGGGCACAGGCTTATAAATTTGCTGCACAGTCCGTACTTGGAAGTGCAAAGCTGATGCTTGAAACAGGTAAACATCCGGGAGAACTGAAAGATATGGTCTGCTCCCCGGCAGGAACCACCATTCAGGCAGTCCGTGTTCTGGAAGAAAAAGGCCTGCGCAGTGCAGTGATCGAAGCACAGACAGCATGTGTAAAAAAGGCTAAAGGTATCTAAGCGGCAGCCTGCAAGCATTTTTGGGTTGACAAAGAGAATTTTGCATGCTATATTTTCAATAGTTGTAGTGTGTAACTCGATTTTTGGAGGCATTAACTATACATAACGGAGAGAGTTTATGTATGTTAATGCCTTTTTTGTACAAAAACCGGTTGAAAAGGGTCTTTTATGCAGAAACTATTTCCGTAAATAGATATGTCTGCTTACGCAGAAACTATGAAACAGGAAAGGTAGATAAGAGTCACATGAAAGACAAGATTTTCAGCGTTTTGCAGCGAGTGGGACGAAGCTTTATGCTTCCCATCGCAATTCTGCCGGTAGCGGGACTGCTTCTCGGTATCGGAAGTTCTTTTACAAATGCAACCACAATTGAAACCTATGGTCTGACAAAGATTCTTGGTGAGGGTACTTTGCTTCACTCCCTGCTGGTAATCATGAACAGTGTGGGAAGTGCGGTATTTGATAACCTGCCATTGATTTTTGCCGTAGGTGTAGCCATCGGTATGGCAAAAAAGGAAAAAGAGGTTGCAGCTTTATCAGCAGTTATTGCATTTTTTGTAATGAATACAGCAATCCATGCCATGCTTACTGTTACAGGACAGATCCTTGACAACGGACAGGTGGCAGAGACTGTTCTGGAGGGAACCATTACCTCTGTATGTGGTATCCAGTCACTCCAGATGGGTGTATTTGGCGGTATTATTGTAGGACTGGGAGTAGCTGCCCTTCATAACAGATTCTACAGGATACAGCTTCCAAATGCTCTTTCCTTTTTTGGAGGAACCCGTTTTGTACCGATCATTTCCACGATTGTATATATGTTTGTGGGAATCCTTCTGTATTTTGTATGGCCGGTAGTCCAGAATGGTATTTATGCACTGGGCGGACTGGTAACAGGAACCGGTTATGTGGGAACACTGATCTTTGGTCTGATCAAGCGTGCGCTGATTCCTTTTGGTCTGCATCATGTATTTTATATGCCTTTCTGGCAGACTGCTGTGGGTGGTACCATGGAGGTTGCCGGAAAAATGGTTCAGGGTGGACAGAATATTTTCTTTGCCCAGCTTGCTGACTCTGCTAATATTGCACACTTCAGTGCAGACGCAACCAGATATTTCTCCGGAGAATTTATTTTCATGATCTTTGGTCTTCCAGGTGCGGCACTGGCAATGTATCAGTGTGCAAAGCCTGAGAAGAAAAAAGCAGCAGGCGGTCTTTTACTGTCTGCAGCACTGGCATGTATGGCAACCGGCATCACAGAACCACTGGAATTTTCATTCCTGTTTGTTGCTCCGGCACTGTTTGCAGTTCAGGTAGTGCTGGCAGGAAGTGCCTACATGATCGCGCATATGTTGAATATTGCAGTAGGACTTACCTTCTCTGGTGGTTTCCTGGATTTCTTCCTGTTTGGTATTCTTCAGGGAAATGAGAAAACAAGCTGGATGAGAGTTATTCCGGTAGGTATTATTTATTTCTTCTTATATTACTTTATTTTCAAATTTATGATTAAAAAGTTTGATTTCAAGACACCTGGCCGTGAGGATGATGACACAGAGACTAAGCTTTATACAAAGGCTGATGTAAATGCCCGTAAAGAAGCACAGAAGGGTGAGAATACAGAGGCCGGAGCAGATCCTGTCAGTGAAGCAATCACCAGAGGTCTGGGTGGCAAGAAAAATATCAGTGATGTGGACTGCTGTGCCACAAGACTTCGTTGTACAGTAAAGGATGCAGCACTGGTAAATGACGGAGTTCTGAAAGCAACAGGTGCATCCGGAGTGGTGCACAAGGGACAGGGGGTACAGGTTATTTACGGCCCTAACGTTACTGTGATCAAGTCTAATCTGGAAGATTATCTGGAAACAGCACCGGATACACTGGAAACACCAACAGCAGAACCACAGGTACAGGAAACAGAAGCTCCAAAAGAGGAAGCAGGACAGAAGGTTGTGGACAGAATTGTGATTTCCAGTCCGATCAGTGGTATAGCGGCAGATCTTGTCACAGCGCCGGATGAGGCTTTTGCCCAGAAAATGATGGGAGACGGTGCGGTAGTTACACCGGAAGATCCTTATGTATATGCACCGGAAGACGGTGAGGTAGCCTTTGTTTTTGACACAAAGCATGCCATTGGATTTATCACAGAGTCAGGAATCAGTCTGCTGATCCATGTGGGAATTGATACAGTAAAATTAAATGGAAAAGGATTTGAGGCACTGGTAGAAAGTGGTCAGGAGGTAAAGAAGGGAGATCCTATGCTGAAACTGGATCTGGATTATTTGAGCCAGAATGCACCTTCTATCGTATCTCCTGTTCTTTGTACAGAACTGGAGGATAACCAGAGAATCCATCTTTTGAAGGAGGGTCAGATAAAAGCAGGAGAGCCGCTGTTTGAGGTAGAGGTTCTTCAGTAATATCTGCCCGGATGGGGAAAATACGGATGTCATACAGGATAACAAAAATATTAAATCATAATTCCTTTATGGGAATTGAGAGTAAAAATGATCAGGAATGTCTGATTATGGGAAAGGGAGTTGCTTTTGGCAAAAAAGTGGGACAGACAGTTTCTGTAACCGCAGATTCCAGGGTATATTCTCTGAAGGAGCTGACAGACCGTGGAGAGGCAAGGGAAATTATAAAGTCCGTTTCTCCACTGTGTCTGGAGCTTGCCAATGAGGTGCTGGATCAGGCAGAAGAGGAATTTGGAAAGGTTGACCGTTCCATTCTTTTTACCATGGCAGACCATCTTGATTTCGCTGTCCGCCGTATACAGAACGGTGAACAGATCAGCAATCCACTGACAGATGACATCCGTATTATGTTTTATAAAGAATATAAGGTTGCGGGATGTATCCGTGACCTTTTGAAAGAAAAACTGGGAATCAGGATCGATGAACATGAGATCGGATATATTGCCCTCCATGTTCATGCTGCCATTGTGGATGAGAATGTTTCTCAGGCAATGGAAATCGCCAGAACAGTCAGGGAATGTATCTGTATGGTTGAGGAAGAGACCGGAAAATCTATTGATGTAATGTCTCTGAGCTATAACCGTCTGATGAACCATGTACGATATATGGTTGCCAGAGCCATTCATGGGGAAAAGCTGAAAATGAGCCTGAATGACTACATGTCTGTAAAATTTCCCGGTCCCTATATGACAGCTGAGAAAATCTGTCGTAAAATGGAGAAAAGCCTAAAGCTTCCCATACCGGATATAGAGATCGGTTATCTGGCAATGCATCTGGAGAGAATGATGGACAGGGAAGAAGAATAAAAATAAAAATCAGAGGAGAATAAAAGGATGAAATCATTTGAATACACTGTTAAAGACGAACTTGGAATCCATGCAAGACCGGCAGGACTTCTGGTAAAAGAGGCAAAGAAGTTCCAGTCCGAATGTACGATCACAAAGGGTGACAAAACAAAAAAACTGACACAGCTTATGATGCTTATGTCTCTGGGCGTAAAGCAGGGCGATACAGTTACCGTAAGTGCAGAGGGTGCTGATGAGGATACCGCAATTGCTGAGTTAAAGGCATTTTTTGAGAATAACTTATAATTTCAGCCAGGGATATACATATTAAAATTCATCATAAAAAATTATTCATCATAAATAAAAAGGAGGAAAAACAATGCAGAGTTATCAGGGAAAATCTGTGTATAAGGGAATTGCAATGGGACCGGTTGTGGTTCTGAAGAAAAATGACTATCAGGTAAAACGTACACGGATTGAGGATCCGGAGGCGGAAATCAAACGAGTAGATGAAGCCCTGGAAAAATCTAAGGAGCAGCTCCAGAAGCTTTATGATAAAGCTGTTCAGGAGGTTGGAGAAGCAAGTGCTGCTATTTTTGAAGTACATCAGATGATGCTGGAGGATGACGATTATCTGGAAGCAATCCAGAACACGATCCGTACAGAGCAGATCAATGCAGAGTATGCAGTAGCCGCTACAGGCGATAATTTTGCTGAAATGTTTGCCTCCATGGATGATGATTATATGAAAGCACGTTCTGCAGATATCAAGGATATTTCAGAACGTCTGGTCCGTAATCTCAGCGGACAGGATGATGCAGATTTAAGTTCTATTGAACCATCAATCATCGTGGCAGATGATCTGAGCCCAAGTGAAACGGTGCAGATGGACAAAGACAAGATCCTGGCATTTGTGACAGTTCACGGTTCCACTAATTCCCATACAGCAATCCTTGCACGTATGATGAATATTCCGGCACTGATCGGTGTGGATATGAATCTGGAAGAAATTCACACAGGAATGGAGGCAGTTGTAGATGGATTCCAGGGCACTGTGATCTTTGAGCCGGATGAGACTGTGAAAGCACAGACAACAGAGAAAATGGCGGAAGAAGCAGAGAAGCTCAGACTGCTCCAGGAACTTAAGGGTAAGGAAAATGTGACTCTGGATGGTCATAAAATCAATATCTATGCCAATATCGGAAGTGTTGGAGATATCGGTTATGTTATGGAAAATGATGCAGGAGGAATCGGCCTTTTCAGAAGTGAATTTCTGTATCTTGGCAGAAATGATTTCCCTACAGAGGAGGAACAGTTCCAGGCCTATAAGCAGGCGGTACAGATGATGGCAGGTAAGAAGGTGATCATCCGTACATTGGATATCGGAGCAGACAAGCAGGTAGATTATTTTAATCTGGGCAATGAAGATAATCCGGCTATGGGTTATCGTGCAATCCGTATCTGCCTGAAGCAGCCGGAAATCTTCAAGACACAGCTTCGTGCTCTCCTGAGAGCAGCAGTATATGGAAATCTGTCTATTATGTATCCTATGATCACTTCCACTGAGGAAGTAAAGAAAATCTATGAGATCGTGGCAGAGGTTGAAGAGGAGCTGAAAGCACAGGAGATTCAGTACAAGATTCCTGAGCAGGGAATTATGATTGAAACTCCGGCAGCAGCGATCATCAGTGACAGACTTGCGGAAATGGTAGATTTCTTCAGTATCGGTACCAACGACCTGACACAGTATACATTGGCTATTGACCGTCAGAATGAGAAACTGGATGAGTTCTATAATCCACACCATGAAGCACTGCTTCGCATGATCCAGATGGTAGTGGACAATGCACATAAATGTGGAAAATGGGCCGGCATCTGTGGAGAACTGGGTGCAGATACGACCCTGACTGAGGAGTTTGTACGCATGGGACTGGATGAACTGTCTGTGGCACCGTCTATGGTATTGAAACTGCGTAAGATCGTTCGGGAGATGAAGGTAGAAGAATAATTGTAAAAAAGGATTGCAACTGTAAAATGTAAAATATATGCAGGGGGCTGACCGGGAGTACGGTCAGCCCCCTGAAATGTTTTTACCAGAATCAATGAGGATTTTTTCATTTAGAGGTTGTTTATTTATCTGGTCCATAATATCTGTCATCGCCGAAGCCAAGGATCAGCATGAAGATTGGCGGTAAGAAGATAAGGCCAATGGCGAATCCTGTGCCTCTGCCGAAGGCTCTTGCAAGCTTAATGCTGTACATAATGCTGATGACGACAAGTATGATTTTGATCAGTATGACAAGCATGTAGACCGTTAAGCTTTCGCTTATTTCCAGAGTTCCCTGCAGGTAAGAGGATACGATTCCCAGGATGAGAGTCAGCCAGAAATATGCTGGCTGCCATGCGATTTTATAAGAAATATAATCGCCATATATTGGAATAATACTTTTCCATCCAGCCTCCCCTGCTTTGGTAAAGATTCTCCAGTTGGCAATGATCTGCAGAAGCCACCATGCGAATGCGATCATCAGATACATACCGCCCAAGAGCATCAGACTGCTGATTGCTATAAGTCCCATTTGAATTTCCTCCTGTTCTTCTTAAAAATATGATGCATGTGAAAAAATATAGTATTGACATAGTCAAGTAGTTAAATTAATTAAAGCACATTCGTATTTTTTCGTCAATTATTATGGATCAAATATCTTCTTTTTTACATTGTGACATTTGTACCCGGCGAACAAGGCTTCCGTAAAATGCTGCCAGAATCTGCTGGAACAAGGTTCCGATCATAACCGGAAACAGACATTCTGCAGGGAAATATGCACCGGCGATCACTGCACCGGCGCTGATATTACGCATGCCGGAGCCATAGATCATAGAAACGGTAGCTTCCTTATTCTGTTTCGTGACTATGGCGATCAGCCAGCCAATAGCATATCCACTGGCAGACAGTACCAGAATTACAGCTGTCACAGCCAGCCGTTCTCCATTCAGATGCTTTATATAGGGAGAAACCTTGGAGGAATTGGAAGTCACCACAAAAATCAGGCACATTTTTGAAAAAGGTGCAAGTTTTTTTGGCCAGGTTTCCATTACTTTTCCATGACTGAATTCATTAAGGCACATGGCGATCACTGCTGGAAGAGCAATCATAAATACCAGTTCTTTCATCATTCCAGCAGTATCCATTTTAATATTGGATCCAACCAGGATTTTCAGTGTGGCAGGAATCAGAAAGGGAGAAAGGATGGTATCCAAAATGACCAGTGAAAGGGAAAGGGGATTGTTTCCATTATAAATGGATACCCACATCAGGCTGATCACTGCAACAGGAACCGAAAACTCCAGTACAATTCCGGTAATATAATTAATATTTTCCGGAAAAAACAGAAGTCCCACACCATAGGCGGTCACCGGAATCAGAATATGTAAAACCAGAAACATCAGGATCAGAGGAAGTGGACGTTTAAATACATTTGCTATATCCCGGAACCTGGATTTCAGTGCTCCGATAAAGGTCATAAAAGCAAAAACATAGGTGACATAAGGTACACCATGCCTTGCAATATCCGGAAAAAGTACGCCCACCATAAGGCAGACCGGAGTTACAAAGGGCATCCATTTTTCCATAAAGCTGTTAAATTTATTGAGCATATTACACCTCGGATTTATTTGGTTGATTTTTTCTTTTATACATTTTATCACAAAAAAGCATAAGTACAAGGTTACTGTTTACACACTACTATTTCGCGAGGTGTTTTGACATGAATATGCCAAAATCCCGAGACGTACAAGAACGATTTGATAAGTACACAGGTATATTTGGTGGAAGTAATATATGTGAGATGATATAATGAAACATCAGAGTGCGTTTGAAAAATGTTTTCCATAAGATGCACGGTGAATAATCATAAGAAAATCTTAAGAATTTGTCCCTTTCATATTAAGATGCTTTGATTATTCTAATATTATAGCAATTCCATAAAATAAGAAGCCGGGATGTCTGTACATGAGAGATTTCAGACAGGCATTTCGGATGATGAGGGAGGTGTGTAAAGTGGCAAATATTCTGGTCTGTGATGATGATAAAGACATTGTAGAGGCAATCAGTATTTATCTGGAGCAGGAAGGCTATACGGTCCTGAAGGCATACGACGGTGTGGAGGCGATTAACGCATTGCGCAGTCAGTTGGTGGATCTGCTGATCATAGATATTATGATGCCGAAGCTGGATGGCATCCGGGCTACTTTGAAGATAAGGGAAGAGAATCCTCTTCCGATTATTATTCTTTCTGCGAAATCAGAAGATGCAGATAAGATCCTTGGATTAAATGTAGGAGCAGATGATTATGTGACCAAGCCTTTTAATCCACTGGAACTGGTGGCGAGGGTGAAATCACAGCTTCGCAGATATACAAGGCTGGGATCAGCAGTACCTGTGGAGAATGCTCATATCTACGAGACAGGAGGTCTGAGTATAAATGATGATTTGAAGGAAGTCAGGGTGGACGGTGATGTGGTGAAGCTGACACCGATTGAGTACAATATCCTGCTTCTGTTGATGAAAAACCAGGGAAGGGTATTTTCCATTAATCAGATTTATGAAAACATCTGGAATGAGGAAGCAGTTGCAGCGGATAATACAGTGGCAGTGCATATCCGGCATATCAGAGAAAAAATTGAGATTAATCCAAGAGAGCCAAGATACCTGAAGGTTGTATGGGGACTTGGATATAAGATTGAAAAAATTAACCGAATCAAGTAATGGAGCGGATGATTTTATCCGCCTGATCGAAATGTAAAGGAAAGGGACAAAATTATGAAGGGAAAAGGATACAGGAGCAATGCTGCCAAGACAGTTTGGATTATAATCGTACATCTGGCAGCAGTGGCGGCTGTGATATGTGCAGCATTTTTTGTAATGATTTATCAGACGGGGATTCGTCTGGATGACAGAGGGAAAAGTTATATTCAGTCAGAGGGATTCAGGGAACGTCTGAATTCCAGAGGTACTGATATTCTGGCAAGTCTGTCAGCAAAAGAGGATATAGATTATCTTACAAACGCAGGTTCATCAGCAGTGATCGATCTGGCAGAGTTTAAAGAAAAGGAAATCAACCGTGATTCGTTGAGTGAGCTTTCTTTTAAGAATACATCTGGCGTGGCATATTCTGTAAAAGATCTGCTGGAGTGGGCGCAGGACTGGACCGGAGTTGGAGAGAGCTATGATTATGGAAGCCTTGACGATGCAGGGCAGTTTATCCAGTGTAAGGTCTCGGATGGCAGCAGTTATTATTTTTCTTTAAATGATTTTAAGAAGCTGGCGACAGATGGGATATTAAAGGTTAATTATGATCAGGATATCATGGAAGAGTATGATGATTCCTATGAGACAAAATTTGCAGAAAAAACAGAAAAACAGAAAATAGATGCTGCCATTGAGCTGGGTTACTGGAGCGATTCAGATGACCGAAGTCTGGGAAGTATTACAGATAAAGAACATAATACAGAATATCCGGAGTTTTATTTCTGTGAGATAGAGGAATTTACAGAGAAATTCAAGCCTCAGGGTGCGGAAAGTCTTCCGGATGCAGTCAATTCCAGTACGGAATGGAATGGAAAACTTGAGGATGCCTACAGTGAACTGGCAAAGGTTCTGGACTGTATCAGAGTTGTTCAGGATGATATAAATGTCAGTGACTGTGCCATATCACTTACATCTGAATATCAGACGTCCGGAGACTATGAGGAAGGGAGTACCAATCTCACATATCTTTTCGCAGATAAAGAGAAAAAGACAATCTATACAAACAGAAAAGCATACAGCAGCTATTCACAGCTGGAGCAGAACCTTGAGAAAATATTTAAGGAAAAAGCATATGCAGTTGTTTACCCGGAATTAAGTGAGTGTGTTACAAATATTCAGGATGCAGATCTGCAGATGTGGAATCATACCATTGATCAGAGCTTTGACACAAAGGATTTTATATTTGCAGTTTCGGTTGATACGAAATTTTCTGTGGCAGATTCCATGGCTGATGAGGCAGAGAACTATGAGACATATTCAAAGCTTATGTTTCCGATGCTGGCAGGAGCAATCTTTGGAAGTGTGCTCTGGCTGATCGGCATGGTGTGGCTGACTGTGACAGCAGGAAGGAAACCGGAGGATGAAGAAATCCATCTCAATGGATTTGACAGATGGTATACAGAAATCGCGGCAGGAGCAGTGATCGGTATATGGCTGGCAGGAATGATCATATCGGGAACTTTGATCGCCAACTCATCATTGGGTTACAGTCATGTAGTAGTGACAGTGATTGTTACCTGTCTCATATGTGGAACTTATACAATGGCATGGTTTTTGATCGGATATCTCAGCCTGGTAAGAAGAATAAAAGCAGGAACCTTATGGAAAAACAGTCTGATTAGAACAGTTCTGAAATGGATTGGAAAATGCAGTGGGAAGCTTGCCGATTTTGCCAGAGCTTTTTCCAGAAATACAGCAGAAAAAATAAAAGTTCTGCTTGTGGGAGGTGCATTTTTATTTTTGCAGTTCCTGATCATCGGCTGCGTATTCAGTGGTGCAGGAGTATTCCTGCTGGCATTGATGGCTGTAGATGTGGCTGTTATGATTTTCGCCATCAGAAAAGCGGACGGACTGGATCTTATTATGGATGGTCTGAAAAAAATAAGCGATGGAGAACTGCAATATAAGATCAAAACAGATACACTTACCGGAAAACAGAAGGTGATGGCAGAATATATCAACAATATTGGCAGTGGTCTGGATGCTGCTGTGGAAAACAGCCTGAAAAAAGAAAGAATGCAGACTGAGCTGATCACAAATGTTTCCCATGATCTGAAAACACCTCTGACTTCCATTATCAATTATGTAGATCTGATGAAACGGGAAAATCCGACAGATCCGAAAATACAGGAATATTTACGCATCCTGGACGAGAAATCCCAGAGACTGAAGGTACTCACAGAGGATGTGGTAGAAGCATCCAAGGCAAGCACCGGAAACATTAAGCTGGAGATGAATGATATTGATTTTGTGGAAATGGTGCAGCAGGTGATCGGAGAATTTGAAGAGAAATTTCAGGAAAAAAATCTGACTATGATGGTACATTTCACAGATGAACCCTCCATTATTTACGCAGACGGTCAGAGAATGTGGCGTGTTCTGGAAAACGTATTCGGCAATGTTGTGAAGTACGCAATGGAAGGCACCAGAGTTTACGCAGAGATTAGTAACAGAAATAAAAAAGTAACCTTTTCCCTGAAAAATATTTCAGCACAGCCTTTGAATATCTCTGCGGATGAACTGACAGAACGATTTATCAGAGGAGATGTGGCGAGAAATACAGAAGGAAGCGGACTGGGATTATCTATTGCAAAGAGCCTGACAGAGCTGCAGGGCGGTGAGTTTAAACTGTATCTGGATGGGGATCTGTTTAAGGTAATGATCACATTTGCGGCGAAAAAATAAAAGTAAGGAAGATATATTGGAAAAATTCTCTGGTAAGTATGGGATATGTCTGATAAAATAAATATAATAGCAGATTCAAAGTGTGGGCAAAGATACAGAATAGTTTGTAGATGTAAATTATCGTATCGGCATATTTATAACAGGGAGGTTTTTACATGAAGGTATTAAATTATGGTTCATTGAACGTGGATTATGTATATTCTGTGGATCACATTATTGTAGGAGGAGAAACACAGCATTCTTCCAAACTGGAGGTTTTCAGTGGGGGAAAGGGACTGAATCAGTCCATAGCTCTGGCGAAGGCAGGTGTGTCGGTTTATCATGCGGGAATTGTAGGATCAGATGGGGATATTCTTCTGGATGCATGTAAGGAAGCGGGAGTGAATACCAAATATATCCGCAGACTGCCGGTTAAGGGTGGACATACCATGATCCAGGTAGATAAGAATGCACAGAACTGTATCATTCTTTATGGCGGGACAAATCAGATGCAGACCAGAGAATTTGTAGACGAAGTGCTTGCAGATTTTGGTGAGGGAGATTATCTGCTTCTTCAAAATGAAATTAATATGCTGGATTATATTATTGATCAGGCGTATGAGAAAAAATGAAGATTGTTATGAATCCATCTCCATTTGATGATAAGCTGAATACCTGTGATCTGGGCAAGGTTTATCTGTTTCTGCTGAATGAAATTGAGGGTGAGCAGATTACAGGATACAAGGATAAGGATCAGATCCTGGATGCTATGGCAGAGAAATTTCCGAATGCCCGTTTTGTATTGACACTGGGCAGCGATGGAGCTGTTTATTATGATGGAAAGGAAAAAGTATTCCAGGATATCTTCAAGGTAAAAGCTGTGGATACCACAGCTGCAGGCGATACGTTTACCGGATATTTCATTGCTGCAGTTATTGAAGGCAGAAGTGTGCAGGAGGCTCTGAGGATGGCTGCTAAGGCTTCTTCTATTGCAGTTTCCAGACCTGGGGCAACTCCTTCTATTCCAGCAATGGATGAAGTGAAGAGAGAACTGGGGATGTAGGATTTTAACCGAATCAAGTAAGTCCCCTGCTTCAATTGCGAAAAGCAATAAACAGTGGGTGGGGACTGAAACAGAATAATGAAAGAATAGAACAGGCAGATGCTGAATATGTAGCTGTCTGTTTTTTTTCTTATGTCGAAAGATTAGACTTGTGGTATATTGTATCTGAGAGTATAATAAAAACTATATTTCTGAATTATTTACAGATAAATATTCTTGGCAGTTCTGCCAGAAAAAATCCCAGTTTATATAACAATTTGTAAAAAAATGAGTCAGCGGTAAATGATATTGACATTATGGTATATATACCATAAAATAAAAGAGGTATTGAATGAAAAATTTTGAAATAATTTTTTATGAGGCGATAAATGGAGAATGTCCTATAGAAGAGTTTCTAAACTCTCTTGATAAAAAAATGCGTGCAAAGTTAATAGGAATGATGGAAATTCTGGAAGAAAAGGGAAATATGCTAAGAGAACCTTATAGTAAATCTCTAGGAGAGGGAATTTTCGAATTAAGATGTAAATTTGGAAATGATATCACAAGAGTTTTATATTTTTTTATTTATGAGAGAAAGATAATATTGACAAATGGTTTTATAAAAAAGACCAGAAAAACACCAATAGAACAAATTCAGACAGCAAAAGCAAGGCGAAAAGATTTTTTAGAAAGGATGGAGCAGAATGAAAACGTTTGAAGATTATAAAAAGCAGCAAATGCAGGATCCGGAATTGGTCAGGGAATATGAAGCAATTCAGCCAGAGATGGACGTAATCAGGGCTATTGTTAATGCAAGAACTTCTCAGAATCTGACACAAAATGAGCTGGCTAAACGGACAGGTATTAATCAGGCGGATATCAGTAAACTGGAAAATGGAACAAGAAATCCATCTGTAAATCTATTAAAGCGTCTGGCAGAAGGAATGGGAATGCGCCTTAAGATAGAATTTATTCCGAAGCAAAAGGTATAGATTTATCTATATGAGATAATAGAAGTGAAACATATTAAAAAATTACAGTGACATAAGAAAAGAGGATACAGAAGATGGACTACAGTTTTAACAGCAGAGTCAGATACAGTGAAACAGGTGAGGATGGCAGGTTGACATTGCCGGGAGTTTTGAATTATTTTCAGGATTGCAGTACATTTCATGCGGAGTCGATCGGGCTGGGCGGCAATGTACTGAAAAACAGAGACAGGGCATGGGTTCTTTCTTCCTGGCAGGTGGTTGTTGAGGAATACCCGGTACTGGGAACGGAAATCAGGATCAGGACTGCACCATATGCATTTAAAGGATTTATGGGTATGCGTAATTTTGTCATGGAAACAACTGATGGGAAAAAGCTTGCCTGGGCAAACACCAACTGGACATATCTGACGATCAGCACAGGAATTCCCACAAGACTGACTCCGGCAGATACAGATGGCTATGTACTCAGTGAAAAGCTGGAAATGGATTATGCTCCGAGAAAAATCAAATTGCCGGAAGACATGATACCGCAGGAAGCTTTTGCTGTGCAGAAACATCATCTGGATACGAATCATCATGTGAATAACTGTCAGTACATTTGTATGGCGGAAGATTTTTTGCCCACAGATTTTGAAATATATCAGATGCGTGCAGAATATAAAATGCAGGCAAAGCTGGGAGATGCGATCTGTCCGAAAGTGAAAACAGAAGCTGAAAAGATAGTTGTATCATTGGATGACAGAGAAGGAAAGCCATATGCGATTGTAGAATTTCAGCATAAGAAGCAGTAACTAATTTTCTAAAATAGCAAACATACAAGTTGGTACATGTACCGTACAAGTGCTATAATACAGATACCAAGAGATTTTCCGGGCGGGATATGCAGAAAAACCGGAACATCTGAAAGCTATTGTAAAAGAATATCTGAAAAGCAAAAGGAGAGGTACGAATCATGCTGGAGAAATTAAAAGAGGAAGTTTACAAAGCAAATATGGATCTTCCGAAATATGGACTTGTTACATTTACATGGGGAAATGTAAGTGGAATTGACAGAGAATCAGGACTTTTTGTTATCAAACCAAGTGGAGTTGACTATGATCTTCTGACACCGGATGATATGGTCGTTGTAGACCTGAACGGAAACAAGGTAGAAGGAAAATACAATCCATCTTCTGATACAGCAACTCATGTAGAACTGTACAAAGCGTTCCCGAACATTGGCGGAGTTGTACATACACATTCTTCATGGGCAACAAGCTGGGCACAGGCTGGAAGAGCAATTCCATGTTATGGAACCACACACGCAGATTATATTTATGGTGAAGTCCCATGTGCACGCTGTCTGGAAGGCAAAGAATTTGAAGAATATGAGAAAAACACAGGACTTCTGATCGTTGATCTGTTCAAGGATAAAGATTATGAAGCAGTGCCTGCAGTACTTTGCAAAAACCATGGACCATTTGCATGGGGTAAGGATGCTCATGAAGCAGTACATAACGCAGTTGTTCTTGAAGAAGTTGCCAAGATGGCATCCCGCTGTGAGTTGATCAATCCACAGGTAAAACCTGCTCCACAGGATCTGCAGGATAAGCACTACTTTAGAAAACATGGTGCAAATGCATATTATGGACAGGGTAATAATAAATAAGAGATAGAATTATCTGAGGAAGAAGCGTAAGTATCAGTAAATGCTGGTTCGGACGCTTCTTTATTTTTTAACCGAATCAAGTAGCGAAGCGGATTGCGAATATCCGTTTGATAAAAAAGAGAGATCTCTCTATGCACAAAATACAAAGGTGGCATTGTGCCGCCTTTGTATTTTGTGTTATACTGAAATATAAAATTAATGTCAGTGAATGATACTGTATGGTGTATTTGAAAATATATCATCACAACAGAAATGGAGATTATATGATAGAGTTAGGAAAAAAACAGAAATTAACAGTAGTGAAGTCCGTAGATTTCGGTGTATATCTGGGTGAGGATATGCAGGCAGATGCAAAGAATCGTGTCCTTCTTCCGTCCAGACAGGTTCCGGAAGGAACAAAGGAAGGCGACAGCATGGAAGCATTTATCTACAAGGATTCTCAGGACCGTCTTATTGCAACAACAAAAGAACCAAAGCTTCAGGTAGGTCAGACAGCAGTTCTGAAAGTCTCTCAGGTAACAAGGATTGGTGCATTCCTTGACTGGGGACTGGAGAAAGATCTTCTGCTTCCATATCATGAGCAGACTTTGAAGGTAAGAGAGGGAGAAGATGTACTGGTAGCACTCTATATTGACAAGAGCAGCCGTCTCTGTGCAACTATGAAGGTTTATCATTATCTTTCTACCAGAACTCCTTATGTAGTGGGAGATATGGTGAAGGGTCGTGTTTATGAGATTAGCGACAGATTCGGTGTATTTGTGGCAGTTGATGATAAATATTCTGCACTGATCCCTGCAAGAGAAGCCAAGGGAAAATACCGTCCGGGCAAGATCCTTGAGCTGCGTGTCAGCGAAGTAAAAGAAGACGGAAAAATGAATGTCACAGACCGCCAGAAAGCATATCTTCAGATCAATGAGGATGCGGAGAATGTTCTTGAAGTGATCAATGAGTTTGCAGGTGTTCTTCCATTTGATGACAAGGCATCACCGGAGGTGATCCAGAGAGAATTTGGTTTGAGCAAGGGAGCATTTAAACGTGCCATTGGTCATTTGATGAAGGAAGGCAAAGTAGAGATTAAAGATAAGAGAATCTACGCAAAATAATAACAGAACTCTAAGAGAGTTAAATTTATAAAAATATGCTGCCATAAAATTGCAGATATCAGAACAGGAGAGAAATAGAGTTGGAGTTTACACATCTTCATGTCCATACAGAATACAGTCTGCTGGATGGTTCCAATAAAATAAAAGAATATGTAGCTCGTGTCAAAGAGCTTGGCATGGACAGTGCGGCGATCACGGATCATGGAGTTATGTACGGTGTGATTGATTTTTATCGCGCAGCAAGGGCCGAGGGAATCAATCCGATTCTGGGATGTGAGGTTTATGTAGCTCCCGGATCCAGATTTGACCGTGAAGCAGGAAGCGGCGAGGACAGATACTACCACCTGGTTCTTCTGGCAGAAAATAATCAGGGGTATGCAAACCTGATGAAGATCGTATCAAAGGGTTTCACAGAAGGTTTCTATTATAAACCTCGAGTAGACCTTGCAGTATTAAAAGAATACCATGAGGGAATTATCGCATTAAGTGCCTGCCTGGCAGGTGAAGTGGCCAGATATCTTCAGAGAGGAATGTACGAAGATGCAAAGGCAGCAGCTCTTCGTTATCAGGATATTTTTGGTAAAGACAATTTCTTTCTGGAATTACAGGATCATGGAATCCCTGCGCAGCAGGTGGTAAATCAGGAACTTCTCCGTATGCATGAAGAAACGGGGATTGATCTTGTGGCAACCAATGATGTGCATTATACAAGGGCGGAGGATGCTGATCCCCATGATATTCTTCTTTGTCTGCAGACAAACAAGAAACTGGCGGATGAGGACAGAATGCGTTATGAGGGCGGCCAGTATTATGTGAAATCTCCTGAGGAAATGGCAGAGCTTTTCCCATATGCTCTGGAAGCATTGGAGAATACTCATAAGATTGCACAAAGATGTCATGTTGAGATTGAATTTGGCGTGACCAAGCTTCCAAGATTCGATGTGCCGGATGGTTTTACATCCTGGGAATATCTCAATAAATTATGCTTCGAGGGACTGGAGGAACGCTATCAGCCGGTTACGGAGGAATTAAAAACCCGCCTGAATTACGAATTATCTACTATAAAAAATATGGGCTATGTAGATTACTTCCTTATAGTATGGGATTTCATCAAATATGCCCGTGATCATGACATTATGGTAGGCCCGGGACGTGGTTCTGCAGCAGGAAGTCTTGTTGCCTATACCTTAGGTATCACACAGCTTGATCCTATACGCTATGATCTGCTTTTTGAAAGGTTCCTGAATCCGGAACGAGTATCCATGCCTGATATTGATGTTGACTTTTGCTTCGAAAGAAGGCAGGAGGTTATTGAATATGTCCGCCGTAAATATGGGGATGACTGTGTGGTTCAGATCGTTACCTTTGGTACTCTGGCAGCCCGTGGGGTGATCCGGGATGTGGGTCGTGTACTGGATATGCCTTATGCACAGGTGGATTCCATTGCGAAAATGATCCCGCAGGAATTAAATATCACGATAGATAAGGCCCTTACTATGAACCCTGAGCTGAAAAAAGCATACCAGGAGCAGGATGAAATTCATTATCTGATCGATATGGCAAGACGTCTGGAGGGACTTCCGCGTCATACCTCCATGCATGCGGCAGGTGTGGTCATCAGCCAGAAGGATGTATCAGAATATGTACCGCTTTCCAGAGCATCAGACGGTTCTATTGTCACTCAGTTTACCATGACAACACTGGAGGAACTGGGACTTCTGAAAATGGACTTCCTGGGACTTCGTACCCTGACTGTGATCCAGAATGCAGTAAAGCTGATCCAGAAGGATGCAGGTGTCACTCTGGACATGCAGAAGATTGATTATGATGATAAAAAGGTTCTGGATTCCCTTGGTACCGGCCGTTCTGACGGTGTATTCCAGCTTGAAAGTGCGGGAATGAAGAACTTCATGAAGGAACTGAAGCCTCAGAGCCTGGAAGATGTGATCGCGGGAATTTCCCTTTACCGTCCGGGTCCTATGGATTTCATCCCTCAGTACATCCGTGGTAAAAACCGTCCGGATACCATCCGCTACGACTGCCCTCAGTTGGAGTCAATCCTGAAGCCTACCTATGGGTGTATTGTCTATCAGGAGCAGGTTATGCAGATTGTCCGTAATCTGGCAGGTTATACTCTGGGCCGAAGCGACCTGGTGCGCCGTGCAATGTCCAAAAAGAAGGCCTCTGTCATGGAAAAGGAGCGCCAGAACTTTGTTTATGGAAATGAAGCAGAGGGAGTTCCCGGATGTATTGCAAATGGAATTGATGAGAAAACTGCAAATAAGATCTATGATGATATGATTGATTTTGCAAAGTATGCCTTTAATAAGTCCCATGCAGCAGCCTATGCAGTTGTTTCCTACCAGACAGCATATCTGAAGTACTATTATCCTGTAGAATTTATGGCTGCACTTATGACATCGGTTATTGATTTCCCAAATAAGGTTGCTGAATATATTCTGGTCTGCAGACAGATGGGGATTAAGATCCTGCCGCCGGATGTGAACTGTGGAATGTATGGATTCTCTGTAGATAACGGTGCGATCCGATATGGCCTGTCCGCGATCAAAAGTGTGGGACGACCGGTGATCGAAGCTCTGGTAAAGGAGAGGGAAGATAATGGTCAGTATCAATCCCTGAAGGATTTTATGGAGCGTAATTCTTCACAGATAAATAAGAGAGCAATAGAGAATTTTATCAAAGCGGGAGCTCTGGATTGTCTGGAGGGTAACCGTCGTCAGAAAATGATGGTCTACCAGCAGATTTCTGACAGTATCAGTCTGGAAAAAAAGAACTCCCTGGCAGGTCAGATGAGTCTGTTTGATCTGGTGAGCGAGGAGGAAAAAAAGGAATTCGAAATCAGGATGCCCAATGTAGAGGAATATAATAAAGAAGAAATTCTTGCCTTTGAAAAAGATGTACTGGGTATTTATCTGAGCGGACATCCTCTGGAGAGCTGCAGAGGAATAATGGAGAAAACCATCACAGCCAGAACTTCGGATTTTCAGCCAGATGAGGAAACAAACCTGCCAAAAGTAATGGACAGTCAGAAGGTTATCATTGGTGGAATGATTACCGAGAAAACTATAAAGTATACAAAAAATAATAAAGTGATGGCATTCCTGACAGTGGAGGATCTGGTGGGAACTGTAGAGGTTGTAGTATTTCCCAGAGACTATGAGAAAAGCCAGAGTCTTTTGAATGAAGACGGTAAAGTTTTTATCCAGGGAAGAGTCTCTGCTGAAGATGACAAGGCCAGTAAGCTGATTCTGGAGAAAATCAGATCTTTTGATGAGGTTCCGAGAGAGCTATGGATACAGTTCGACAGCCGCAGTGACTATGGCGAAAAGGAACCACAGCTGCTCCGGGATCTGCAGATGTCTCCGGGAAATTCCGGTGTGGTGGTCTATCTGAAGGATGTAAAAGCCATGAAAAAGCTTCCCATGAACTGGCAGGTACAGATACAGGAGCCCTGGTTGAGTCAGATGAGCGAAAAATATGGTAAAACCAATGTTAAAGTTGTAGAAAGAGGATTGAAAAAATTTTAGAAATGCGCTAAACTAATACGCGAATATGTGTATAGTAAATTGAGATGATAGATTCAGAAGATGGAGGAAGAAAAGATGGCAGAAAAAAAGATTAAAACCATTGGTGTCCTCACCAGCGGTGGTGACGCACCTGGAATGAACGCTGCAATCCGTGCGGTAGTCAGAAGAGGTTTAAGCAATGGACTTAATGTAAAGGGTATTCTTAAAGGATACAATGGTCTGCTGAACGAAGAGATTATCGACATGAGCGCCAAGGACGTTTCTGACACGATCGAACGTGGAGGTACAGTCCTTTATACAGCACGTTGTGCAGAGTTCCGTACAGAAGAGGGACAGAAACGAGGTGCTGAAATCTGCAGAAAGCATGGTATTGACGGACTTGTGGTTATCGGTGGTGACGGATCCTTTGCAGGTGCACAGAAGCTTGCTAATCTGGGAATAAATACCATTGGATTACCGGGAACTATTGATCTTGATATTGCATGTACTGAATATACAATAGGTTTCGATACAGCTGTTAATACAGCAATGGAAGCAATTGATAAGGTTCGTGATACTTCTACTTCTCATGAGAGATGCAGTATTATCGAGGTTATGGGCCGTGGAGCAGGTTATCTGGCTCTGTGGTGCGGTATTGCAAATGGTGCTGAGGACGTTTTGATTCCTGAAAAATATGACTATGATGAGCAGAAGCTGATCAATAATATTATTGAAAGCCGTAAGAAAGGCAAGAAGCACCATATTATTATCAATGCAGAGGGTATCGGACATTCTGAGGCTATGGCAAAGCGTATTGAAGCTGCTACAGGTATTGAGACTCGTGCTACTATCCTGGGACATATGCAGCGTGGTGGAAGCCCTACATGTAAAGACCGTGTATATGCATCAATGATGGGAGCTTTGGCTGTAGATCTTCTTATTGCAGGCAAGACATGCCGAGTTGTTGGATATCGTCATGGTGAGTTCGTAGACTTCGATATCAATGAAGCACTGGCTATGCAGAAGGGTATCTCTGATTACCAGTGGGAAGTATGCCAGTCACTTTCTCATAATTATGATAAAAATAATAAATAACAAATGAATAATAAAATGCAGTTAAATGACAGACTGCATAAATTAAATACTGCTCAGATAATTACTTTTGGTTTTGCAGGAGTGATTATCTTGGGGGGATTGCTCCTGTGGCTGCCCATTTGTGCGGCACCCGGGAATCATACTTCTTTTTCCGATGCAATGTTCACAGCGACTACCTGTGTCTGCGTGACCGGGCTGGTCACAGTAGTAACAGCATCACACTGGTCCATGGCAGGCAGAGTGATCATTCTGCTGCTGATCCAGATTGGAGGTGTGGGACTGATCTCCCTGGGCAGTATTATTTTTATAAGTCTGCGGAAAAAAATATCATTAAGAAACCGCCGTATTATACAAGAGTCTTATAACCTGGATAGAATGAGCGGGATGGTGGTTGTGGTGAAGAGAGTACTGCTCTGTGTTCTTGGAGCAGAGGGAATCGGGACAGTATGCTATGCTTTTCGGTTTGTACCGCAGTTTGGTCTGGTAAGAGGAGTTGGACAGTCTGTTTTTACAGCAGTATCAGCGTTCTGTAATGCAGGAATTGATATGCTGGGTGAGGAGAGTCTGGCGCCTTATGTGTCCGACCCTGTTGTAAATTTTACAACTATGGGACTAATCGTTATGTCCGGACTTGGATTTGTAGTCTGGTGGGATCTTTGGGATAAGATAAAAAAAGTATTTCGCGGAAAGCTTTCTGTTGGCAGAATATATCGTTCTCTGCGGCTTCACAGCAAAATCGTTGTTACAATGACTGCGATTCTGGTTATAGGTGGTACGGTGCTGATTTTTCTGTTTGATTTTCATAATCCGGACAGCATGGGCGGGTATTCCACAGGAACAAAGCTTATGGCATCCATGTTCCAGGCTGTGACAACCAGGACTGCAGGATTTTTTACCATAAGTCAGGAGCGGTTTTCTAATGCAACCTACTTGTTGTGTCTGCTGCTGATGATTATAGGTGGTTCGCCTATGGGTACTGCCGGTGGAATCAAAACGACTACCATTGCAGTCCTTGCAATGAGCCTTTTTGCAAATCTGCGGGGGAAAAACGATGTGGAAGCCCATAACAGGAGAATCAGGGAGAGTTATCTGCGCTCTGCGATTGTAGTGGCAGGTATGGGGCTTTTTACGGTATTTGTAATGAGTGTACTGCTCTGTGCAGCTATGCCTGAAGCACCTGTGGCAGATGTGATCTATGAAATTACCTCTGCAGCAGCTACTGTTGGTCTGAGCTGGGGACTGACTCCACAGTTGAGCACAGCAGGTAAATGGATTGTGATCATTACCATGTATCTGGGAAGGATTGGTCCTCTGACACTGGGAACAGCGGTGACAGTGCGTGCTCAGAAGAGATCTCCCAATGCACATCTGGCTGAGGAAGATATTATGATCGGTTAGGTTATGAATATAAGGAGGACGGCAGGATATGAATAGTAGATCCTATGCGGTGATCGGGCTGGGGCAGTTCGGGATGACAGTAGCACTTACATTGGCGGATGCCGGCTGTGATGTATTAGCTATTGATGACAGAGAGGAAAATGTACAGGACATTGCGGAGAAGGTTTCCTATGCTGTGAAAGCAGATGTGAAGGAACCGGGAATCCTGCAGTCTGTGGGGGTCCAGAATGTGGATGTGGCTGTGATCGCAGTGGCAGAGAACATGGAAGCCAGTATTATAGCCGCTATGCAGGTGAAGGAGCTGGGAGTACCTTTTGTAATGGCGAAAGCCATGAATGCACTTCACGGCAGAATCCTGGAGAAGATCGGTGCAGATAAGGTGATATATCCGGAGCAGTCCATGGGAGTCCGGGTTGCCAGAAACCTTCTGTCCAGCGGATTCTTGGATACCTTTGAATTGTCACCAGAGTTTAGTATGGCGGAATTTAAAATTCCTGACAGTTGGGTTGGTAAAACTTTACGTGATCTGAAAATCAGAGAGAAAAATAAAATCAATTTGGTAGGACTGAAGCAGGGAAATGATGTAGATATTAATCCCAGTCCTACTGAACCGCTGCCGGCAGACTGCACAGTGATGGCAATAGGAAAAAACGAGGACCTGAATAAGGTTTCCGGAAATTGAGGATAAAATATGATTACCAGTGTAAATAACGGACAGGTAAAAAATATTATACAGTTAAACCAGAAGACAAAAGCCCGGAGAGAACAAGGGCTTTTTGTTGCAGAGGGACGAAAGATGTTTGGAGAAGCTCCGGCAGACTGGATCGAGAAGGTGTACGTGTCAGAGACATTGACTTCTGATCCGGCATTGATGGAGCAGGTAGAGAAGCTTCCCTATGATATTGTGGCAGACTCTGTTTTTCGGCAGATGAGCGATACCCAGACACCCCAGGGAATCCTTACCGTGTTAAGAAGACCTTCTTATACTTTGGAAGACATTCTGGGAGGTAAGAATCCTTTGGTTATGGTTTTGGAGGATCTGCAGGATCCCGGAAATGCAGGGACTATTCTCAGAACAGGGGAAGGTGCCGGGGTAAGCGGGGTTCTTCTTACCAGAACCTGCGTGGATATTACAAATCCCAAAGTAATAAGATCTACCATGGGATCTGTCTACAGAATGCCTTTTCTATATGTAGAAAGTGTGGTATCATTGACTCAGGAACTGAAAAAACATAATATCCGTACCTTTGCCGCACATTTGAAAGGGCGCAATTCCTATGACCAGGAATCTTATACAGGAGGAACGGCCTTTCTCATTGGTAATGAAGGAAAAGGACTGACAGAGGAAGCAGCAAACAGTGCAGACTGTCTGATCCGTATTCCTATGTGTGGAAAAGTGGAATCTTTGAATGCTGCTATGGCTTCGGGGATTCTGATGTACGAGGCTGCGCGTCAGAGACGGTAGCAGTAAGCCTTGGAAAGGGGGAGTTTCATGCAACCTTTGATCTGGTTGGGTATTCTGGCGGCACTGCTTTTTATAGAAGCGATTACCGCAGGACTCACCACCATCTGGTTTGCCGGAGGGGCATTGATCGCAGCGATTGCGTCTTATGCCGGGGCAAATCTGACAATACAGATTTTACTTTTTCTCTGTGTTTCTGTGGTACTTCTGATTTTTACCAGACCGGTAGCTATGAGGTATTTTAATAAAGAAACCGTACAGACAAATGCAAACAGTCTGATAGGGAAAAAAGCAGTCGTGATCCAGGAGATAGACAATCTGGCACAAACCGGTCAGGTGCGGATCAATGACATTGAATGGACTGCCCGGTCTGTGGATGACGGAGTAAAAATTGAAAAAGATACCATAGTAGAGATCCGGGAGATCCAGGGTGTGAAGCTTATCGTAAGAAAGACAGACCAACCGTAATTGAGAATAAGGAGGATAGAGTTATGGGAGGAGCAATATTTCTGATTGTAATTATTGTGATTGTAGCATGGGTGCTTGCATCCTGTATTCGCATTGTGCCGCAGGCATATGCGGTGATCCTGGAGAGACTGGGAGCTTATCAGGCTACCTGGAGCACAGGTATTCATTTCAAGGTACCTTTTATTGAGCGCGTGGCAAGAAAGGTGAATCTGAAAGAGCAGGTTGTAGATTTTCCACCGCAGCCGGTTATTACCAAAGATAATGTAACTATGCAGATTGATACTGTTGTGTTTTTCCAGATTACAGATCCCAAGCTTTATACTTACGGTGTAGAGAATCCAATCATGGCTATTGAGAATCTGTCTGCTACAACATTGAGAAATATTATTGGTGACATGGAACTGGATGAGACCCTCACTTCCCGTGAAACCATCAATACCAAAATGAGAGCTTCTCTGGATGAGGCTACTGATCCATGGGGAATTAAGGTAAATCGTGTGGAGCTGAAAAACATTATTCCGCCGGCTGCCATTCAGGATGCTATGGAGAAGCAGATGAAAGCAGAGCGTGAGCGTCGAGAAGCGATTCTGATCGCAGAAGGTCAGAAGAAATCAACAATCCTTGTGGCAGAGGGTAAGAAACAGTCTGCGATTCTGGATGCAGAGGCTGAAAAACAGGCAGCTATCCTTCGGGCAGAGGCTCAGAAAGAACGTATGATCAAAGAGGCTGAAGGTCAGGCAGAGGCAGTACTGAAAGTACAGAATGCCAATGCGGAAGGTATCCGCATGATCCGTGAGGCAGGCGCTGACCAGGCAGTGCTTACACTGAAGAGTCTGGAAGCCTTTGCCAAGGCTGCAGACGGAAAATCAACCAAGATCATTATCCCTTCAGATATTCAGGGAATCGCCGGTCTGGCAAGCTCTCTGAAGGAGATCATCACTGAGCCGGAGGATAAATAATATTAACGAACAGTAGTAAGCAATTGACATCGAGGAGAAGATTATTATGAACTTAAAAGGAAGAAATTTTCTGACATTAAAAGATTTTACACCGGAAGAAATTACCTATCTGATTGATCTGGCCGCAGAGCTGAAGGCAAAGAAAAAAGCCGGAGAGCTTCATGAATATTACAGAGGAAAAAATATTGCACTTATTTTTGAAAAAACAAGTACAAGAACCCGTTGCTCCTTTGAGGTAGCTGCCCATGACCTGGGAATGGGAAGTACCTATCTGGATCCTTCAGGATCTCAGATAGGAAAGAAAGAGAGCATTGCAGATACAGCCAGAGTTCTGGGAAGAATGTATGATGGTATTGAATATCGCGGTTATGGCCAGGATATTGTAGAGGAACTTGCAAAATATGCCGGAATTCCTGTATGGAATGGTCTGACAAATGAATATCATCCTACACAGATGCTGGCAGATATGCTTACGATCCGTGAGCATTTTGGAGATCTGAAGGGACGTAAGCTGGTATATATGGGAGATGCCCGATACAATATGGGAAATTCCCTGATGATTGCCTGCACAAAACTGGGCATGCATTTTGTAGCCTGCACTACAGAGAGATATTTTCCAAATGCAGAGCTGGTAGCGCTGTGTGAAAAATATGCCCAGGCTTCCGGCGGAAGTGTTACTCTGACAGAAGATGTGGAGGTAGGAACAAAGGATGCAGATGTGATCTATACAGATGTATGGGTTTCTATGGGAGAGCCGGATGAAATCTGGGAAGAGAGAATCCGTGACCTTACACCTTATAAGGTAACAGCACAGGTTATGAAAAATGCCGGTGAGAAAGCAATCTTCCTTCATTGTCTCCCTGCTTTTCATGATCTGAAGACAAAGATTGGCAAAGAGATGGGTGAAAGATTCCATCTGACAGATATGGAAGTGACAGACGAAGTATTTGAATCTGCACAGTCCAAGGTATTTGATGAAGCTGAGAACCGTATGCATACTATCAAAGCTGTGATGGTTGCTACTTTGGGAGAGCCGGAGAAGGAATAATCGTGTTAAAATCAGCAGAATATAATGAGAAAACAATATCACAGGCAATCAAGACAAAATGGGCGGGCAAAACCGTCTATTTTGCTGAAAAGGTGGATTCTACCAATTCCTGGATCAAGAGACTGTCAAAGGAAGGGGCAGAGCACGGAACTCTGGCAGTAGCAGAGTTTCAGTCTGCAGGCCGGGGACGTTTTGACAGAAAATGGGAAGCGCCGGAGGGCAGTTCTGTTATGATGACGATTCTCCTGCGTCCGGAATTTGAACCTCAGTATGCATCTATGCTGACCCTGGTTATGGGACTTGCTGTTGCGCAGGCAGTGGATGAGTTGGGATTTAAAGTAAGCATTAAGTGGCCCAATGATGTGGTGCTTTCCAGAAAGAAAATCTGTGGGATTCTGACTGAGATGGGAACTAACGGTACAAAGATCGGTTATGTACTTATCGGAGTGGGAATTAATGTGAATCTTTGGGAATTTCCGGAGGAAATGCAGGATAAAGCAACTTCTCTTGCTATGGAAAGTGGACAGGAGTATGACCGTAATCAGATCATAGGGCTTGTGATGAAACATTTTGAAGAGGATTATGAGCGCTTCATTCAGACCTGTGATTTTGAAAATCTTCTGGAAGAATACCACAGGATCCTGGCTAATCTTAACCAGCCGGTAAGAGTTCTTAACGGTGCAGATAGCTTTGAAGGAGTTTCCAGAGGAATTGATACAAAGGGAGAACTTCTGGTAGAAAAAGCGGATGGAACAGTGACAAAGATCAGCGCAGGGGAGGTATCTGTGCGGGGATTATACAGTTATGTATGATTGAGAAATGTATTAGGAGGAAATATTTTTATGTATCAGAATAATATTGTGCTCTGTGGTGCAAGCGCTTATGAGCAGAAATTTTATTTTAACCAGGATTTTAATGCCCTTCCGGATCATGTGAAAAAGGAATTGCAGATTATGTGTGTCCTTTTTACAGAGGATGTGGGAGGAATTCTTACATTGGAGTTTGCACAGGATGGAACTCTGGAATTCAAAACAGAGGCATTAGAGGCAGACGCCCGTTATGATGAGATTGGCAGTGCTCTGAAAATCAAGCAGCTCCAGACTGAGAAAAAAGAACTGCTGGAATCTCTGGAAATGTATTATAGAGTATTTTTCCTGGGAGATATTACAGAGGATGATCTGAAAAAAGTTCCGCATAGCGAGGAATAAATATGGAAGCAGGATTAAAAAAGGCACAGTGTAATCACAGACAGAAGGATATCCGGGGAAGGGATATGAGCTGGAAAATTGGCAATGTACGAATTGAGAATCCGTTTGTATTGGCACCTATGGCAGGAGTGACGGATATGCCCTTCCGTACACTGTGTAAGGAACAGGGAGCGGGATTAATCTGTATGGAAATGATCAGTGCCAAAGCCATTTCTTTCCACAATAAAAACACCATTGCCTTAATGAAAATCGATCCCTGTGAACATCCGGTATCCATGCAGCTTTTTGGCAGTGAGCCGGAATTGATGGCAGAGGTTGCGAAATCCATTGAGGATAAGGATTTTGATATTCTGGATATTAATATGGGCTGCCCGGTACCCAAAGTGGTAAACAATGGAGAGGGCTCAGCATTACTGAAGAATCCGGAGTTGATTGTGCAGATTATAAAAAGTGTGTCTTCTGCCATTCAAAAGCCCGTGACTGTAAAAGTGCGTATTGGTTTCGAAAATGTACCGGTGGACATTGTGGAAATTGCCAGGCGGGCAGAGGATGCCGGGGCAGCAGCTATTGCTGTTCATGGCAGGACCAGACAGCAGTACTATTCCGGCACAGCAGACTGGGATATAATTCGTCAGGTCAAAGAGGCAGTTTCTATTCCTGTGATTGGAAACGGAGATGTAGATTCACCGTTGAAAGCGGAAGCACTGCTGAAGCAGACTGGCTGTGATGGAGTAATGATTGGAAGGGCTGTCAGGGGAAATCCCTGGATTTTCCGGGAGATGAACCATTATTTCCAAACCGGAGAGCTTTTACCCAGACCTTCCTCAGAGGAAATCAGGGAAATGATCCTGCGCCATGCCAGAGCGCAGATTGCGTTAAAGGGAGAGTTTACAGGAATCCGGGAAATGCGTAAGCATGTAGCCTGGTATACAGCCGGTATGAGACACAGCGCAGGATTGAGAAGAGCGTCCAATACAATAGAAAGTTATGAAGCGCTACAGGAGTTGCTGATGAAATTATAATGTCAGCATTTATGAGTTGTTATGAAAAGTGGTTACTGAGAACGGAGTGAACAATAATGAAAAGTGCCCGGAATGCTTGACAATCCGGGGGCTTTTTTGTATAATACAGAAATTGTGAATATCCTAGAATAAGTCTGCCCTTTTTTAGGTATGATGTATCGGGGAACACATAAATCCATGTAATGATCCGGTTGCCATAAGTGCATGAGAGAATCCGGATATTGAAAGGGAGTAAGGTTATAATGGAAGAAAAGAAGAACTTACTGACTTATGCAGGACTTAAAAAACTGGAAGAAGAGCTGCATGATTTAAAGGTAGTAAAGAGAAAAGAAGTAGCAGAAAAGATTAAGGAAGCCAGAGAACAGGGCGATTTATCTGAGAATGCTGAGTATGATGCAGCAAAAGACGAACAGAGAGACATTGAAGCACGTATTGAAGAGATTGAGAAAATCTTAAAAAATGCAGAGGTTGTAGTAGAAGATGAGGTTGATCTTGACAGAATCAACGTTGGCTGCAAGGTAAAAGTACACGATTATGAATTTGAAGAAGATATAGAGCTGAAGATTGTAGGTTCCACAGAGGCAAACAGCCTGGAAGGCAAGATCTCTAATGAATCTCCTGTTGGAAAAGCACTGATGGGTGCACATACAGGTGATGTAGTAGAGGTAGAGATGCCGTCCGGAATCATGAAATACAAAGTTCTGGAGATTCAGAGAAATATATAAGACACAGAGAGACACAAATATATAAGGAGGAACCAAGGTGGCACAGCAGAAGCAGCAGGAACAGGATTTAAACCAGTTACTGAAGGTTCGCCGGGATAAACTGGCAGAGCTTCAGGCCAACGGCAAGGATCCGTTTCAGATCACAAAATTTGACCAGACACATCATTCACTGGAAGTAAAAGAGCTTTATGAAGCACATGAGAAAGAACTGTTAAAGGATCGTACAGAGCCGGACGTAGCAGATCTTGACGAAGAGCAGGCAAAGGAAGCCCTGAAGAAAGATTACGAAGAAAGAAGAAGCATTATGGATGCCAGTCCAATCCATGTATCTATTGCTGGCCGTATGATGTTTAAACGTGTTATGGGAAAAGCTTCTTTCTGTAATATCCAGGATTTACAGGGAAATATTCAGGTATATGTAGCAAGAGATGCTATTGGGGCAGACTCCTATGCAGATTTCAAGAAATCTGATATCGGCGATATTTTTGGTCTGGAAGGCTTTGCATTCAGAACCAGAACAGGTGAAATTTCTATTCACGCAGAGAAGATGACTCTTCTTTCCAAGAGCTTACAGATTCTTCCTGAGAAATTCCACGGACTGACAGATACAGACACCCGTTATCGTCAGAGATATGTAGACCTTATCATGAATCAGGACAGCAAGAATGTATTTATCAAACGTTCCCAGATCCTGAAAGAAATCCGTAACTTCCTTGCAGACCGTGACTTCATGGAAGTGGAAACTCCGATGCTGGTTGCAAATGCAGGCGGTGCTGCGGCAAGACCTTTTGAGACTCATTATAATGCACTGAACGAAGATGTTAAGCTTCGTATTTCTCTTGAACTTTATCTGAAGAGACTGATCGTCGGTGGTCTTGAGAGAGTTTATGAGATCGGACGTGTATTCCGTAATGAAGGTGTAGATACCCGTCATAATCCGGAGTTCACTCTGATGGAGCTTTATCAGGCATATACAGATTATGAAGGCATGATGGAACTGACTGAGTCTATGTTCCGTTATCTGGCAGAGAAGGTTTGTGGTTCTGCGAAGATTTCCTACAATGGTATCGAGATCGACCTCAGCAAACCTTTTGAACGTCTGACCATGAATGATGCGATCAAGAAATATGCAGGAATTGACTTTGATGAAGTTGCAGATGATGAAGCAGCTAAGAAGCTTGCAGATGAGCATCATATTGAATATGAAGAACGTCATAAGAAGGGTGATATCATCAACCTGTTCTTCGAGGAATACTGTGAAAAAGAACTGATCCAGCCAACATTTATCATGGATCATCCAATCGAAATTTCTCCGCTGACAAAGAAGAAGCCTTCTGATCCGAATAAGGTAGAGCGTTTCGAGCTGTTCATTAATACATGGGAAATGTGTAACGCATATTCCGAGCTCAATGACCCGATTGACCAGAGAGAGCGTTTCAAAGCACAGGATGCTCTTGCTGACGCAGGAGATGAGGAAGCAAACCACACAGATGAAGACTTCCTGAATGCACTGGAGATCGGTATGCCGCCTACAGGTGGTATCGGATACGGAATCGACCGTCTGGTTATGCTACTTACAGACAGCCAGGCAATCCGTGACGTACTGCTGTTCCCGACAATGAAGTCCCAGGGGGCAGCAAAGAACGAAGCAAACAATGCTGCTCAGGAAACAAAGCCAGTTGAGAAGATTGATTTTTCCAAAGTAAAAGTTGAGCCATTATTCGAAGAAATGGTTGATTTCGATACTTTCAGCAAGTCAGATTTCAGAGCTGTAAAGGTAAAAGCATGTGAAGCAGTTAAGAAATCCAAGAAGCTGTTACAGTTCACTCTGGATGATGGAACAGGCACAGATCGTACCATTTTAAGCGGTATTCACGCTTATTATGAGCCAGAAGAACTGGTTGGAAAAACACTGATCGCTATCACAAACCTGCCGCCGAGAGCCATGATGGGAATTGAATCCTGTGGAATGCTTCTCAGTGCAATCCATGAGGAAGAGGGTGAAGAAAAACTTCATCTTCTGATGGTTGATAACCATATCCCGGCAGGTGCAAAGCTGTACTAAAAATTAAGTAGATAAAAAGGGCCGCCAGGAAATAGGCGCCCTTTTTTATCTGCTTATCATAAGGATAACTGGTAAAACTGATCAAACAGCTCCACCTGGAAGCTTCCGGGGCCGGAGCTGTTTTTTTCAGCTCTTTCGCCGGCGATACCAAATTCTGTAGCTGCAGTGAAAGCTGCAGTGAAAGGATCTGTGACTGCCAGATAAGTGGCACAGATCATGCCAAGCATACAGCCGGTTCCGGTGATCTGCGACATGGCAGGAGTGCCTCTTTTGATAAATGAGCATTTGTTTGCAGAAACGATCATATCTTCCTTACCAGTGATCAGGAGTGTAGTGTTCCATTGAGCAGCTTTTTCCTGGAAAAGCTTCTGCAGATGAATCCGATTGATATCTGTGACGGTATCCTCGTCCCCTGCATCAATGCCGATGGCATGGGCGGTCTGGCCGGACATGGCAAGAAGCTCAGACATATTGCCCTTGAGAAGTTCCGGCATATGAATGTTCATAAGTCTGTTTGCAAATTCGTAACGCAGATTACTGCAGGCAGTACCTACCAGATCAAGCATAACAGGGATGTGGAGACTGGCTGCAGTTTTCAGAGATTCAGGCATGGATTTCATACGCGCATCAGTGATATTTCCAAGATTCAGTGCCAGTGCATGAGAACTTCTGGTGATCTCAGCTACTTCAGCGGGATGTTCTGCCATGATCGGGCGGCCTCCGGCCGCCAGAATAATATTAGCACAATCATGGATAGAAATTGGATTAGTGATGCAGTGAATCAGCGGTTGAGCTGCTCGGGTCAGTTGTCTGGGATTTGTTTGATTTACGGTCATATACTTTTGCTCCAAGGCTTTGTTGAAATTTGGCAAGCATTCCTGTGTGACTTAAGGCTTTCAGGAAGAAATAGGCGATGGTGCCACCCATGCAGGTTGCTGCCAGAAACATTGGTGTATAGAAAAATGCGTTCAGTCCGCTTCTGCCCATAAGAAATGCCATTACAGGATAGGAAACCAGAGAGCCGATGATACCGGTTCCGAAGATTTCACCAATCACTGCGCAGATAATCTTTCCATGAGAAGCGCGGTAGAAAACACCTGATAAAAATGCGCCGAATACGGCACCTGTCAGTGCAAGTGGCGGGATACCCATAAACATCATGCGGATGATTCCGATGAGAGTGGCACAAAGAAGTGAATACCACGGTCCCAGAAGTACGGAACAGACGATGTTTATCAGGTGTGCAGTAGGGCACATACCCTCAATTCTCAGAATGGGTGAGATGACAACGCCGATGGCAACCATCATGGCGAGCATGACCATTCTGAATGTTTTTGATCTGTCTGTGTTCATAATGAACCTCCTTGAAATGAAGATTTAGTCTGCCGAAGCAGACATTATCGGTTGTGCAGGAAACAGATAAAATCCTGCAAAAAAATCTGCCGGAATAACACACTGGCAGATTTTAATATACAAATACAGTCCCTACGCTGGCATTATCCATATCAGGTGCGGTCGAAGATCTATCTTCCTCTCAGCCTGTCCCACAGGCTCCCGTTGTTATTATCCATTATGCAGATTTTCTTTTGTTAGAGCGTATTTGAAAAATGCTTTACGCAAGATGTGCGTTACAATTTTTCAAACACGCTTTAGAGTAACACAAGCTTTTGGAAAAGTCAATGGGATGTAAAAGCAGGGTAAATTTCCTACAGTAAATTTACACTACCTAATATTATTTTTAAGTTGACTTTTTATTTTTTTCAGCATATACTAACAGTAGTTAAGGAATGTGACGAGATTCCATGAAGCGAACTAAAGAAACAAAAGCCCTCAGAGTTGCAGCTCTGAGGGCTTTCTTGCTAAAAATCTATTTGTACTAAAACGATTGTCCGTGCTATGATTAACAGGTAGATGACAGACAGCATATTATGAAAAAGAAGCTGTCTGCATGGACAGAAAGGCAGGTTAAATCTGATGAAACAGGAAAATTACATAAAGGGTATGATAATGATCATCCTGTCGGCGTTTTTCTTTGCTTGTATGAATGTGAGCGTACGTCTGGCAGGTGATCTGCCGTCTGTGGAGAAGAGTTTCTTCCGGAATCTGGTGGCGGCGGTGTTTGCAGCGGCGATTCTCTGTAAGAATCGTACAGTTCCGAAGGTGGATAAGAAATACTGGGGACCGCTGATCCTGCGTTGTGTATGCGGGACACTGGGGATTCTGTGTAACTTTTATGCTATTGATCATCTGTTGGTGGCAGATGCATCGATCCTGAATAAATTGTCTCCGTTTTTCGCGATTATTTTTTCATTCCTTTTATTAAAGGAAAAGATCAGACCGGCGCAGGCAGCGTGTGTTGCGCTGGCGTTTATTGGATGTTTATTTGTAGTGAAACCGGGATTTCAGAATGCGGCACTTGTTCCGGCACTGATAGGAGTCTGCGGTGGACTGGGAGCAGGAATTGCCTATACGATGGTGCGTGTACTGGGAACTCACGGAGTGAAGGGACCAGTTATCGTGTTTTATTTTTCATTTTTCTCCTGTTTGTCGGTTGTACCCTGGATGTTGTTCCATTTCACACCCATGAGTATGAAACAGCTTGTGACATTGCTGATGGCAGGATTATTCGCAGCGGGCGGACAGTTTACGATTACGGCTGCATACACCTATGCACCTGCAGGGAAGATTTCCATCTTTGATTATTCGCAGATTATTTTTGCCACGATGCTGGGATTTGTCCTGTTTGGCGAGATTCCGGATAAGTACAGCTTTACAGGATATGTGCTGATTATTCTGGCATCATTGGGTACCTTTCTTTATAATATGAGGGTAGCTAAGGCTGGTAAATGAAGAAAAAGTAAAAAAGGATTTTTCTGATTTTATCCAGTAAGTCTGATGAAATCCGATCAGTATATAGAATTGTTGGATTGTAAACTATAAAATAAAAAAAGTTGTCAATAAAAACGCTTTGTGTTAAAGTATCCAATATGTTAAAAAATTAAGGAGAAGGGTGCACAAAGATGTCTTTTATAAAAAATATTCCACTACGCCCTCATCATGGAATGTGCCTTGCATATTTCAAGGGTGAGGGATATAGTGATGGATTTTCCGCACATATGCAGGAAATGCTGGATATTTTCCAGAAGGGAGCGAAGATACAGCTTCATGCAGATACAGACGAGATCTGTTCTGCCTGTCCGAATAATGAAAAAGGATGCTGCTCTTCCTTTTCGCTTGTAGAAGCATATGACAATGCAGTGCTGGAGCTGTGCGGCCTGGAAAATGGACAGATTATGGAATTTGATGATTTTACAGAACTTGTCCAGAAAGAAATCCTGGCATCAGGAAAGAGGAAAGAAATCTGTGGGAATTGTCAGTGGAACTCCATCTGTGAAAACCAGAAGAGCAGATGGGAGAAATGCTAAGAAAAATAGAGTAACAGAATGAATAGCGTTCCGGTACAGAACAGAAGCTATGAATAAAAAAGTCAAATGCGCAAATAGTGCAGTAGAAAGGACATAACGATAAAAATGGAAAATACAGAATCACGTTTATATTTCGCCAGTGACTACATGGAGGGTGCACATCCTGCGATCATGAAAAAACTGATGGAGACAAATCTGGAGAAAACAGTGGGCTATGGTCAGGATCCATACACAGAAGATGCGAAAGAAAAGATCAGAGAAGCCTGCAATGCACCGGAGGCAGATGTATTTCTGCTGGTTGGCGGAACACAGACCAATGCCACAGTAATCGATGCACTTTTGAAATCCTATCAGGGAGTTGTGGCTGCGGATACAGGGCATATTGCAACTCATGAATCTGGCGCCATTGAATTTGGTGGACATAAGGTTCTGACAGTACCGCAGAAAGATGGAAAAATCTCTGCACAGCAGATTGAGAAGCTGGTAAAGGATTTCTATGATGATGCCAATTATGAGCATATGGTAATGCCTGGGATGGTATATATTTCCCAGCCAACAGAATATGGTACCCTGTACTCCAGAGAAGAATTAGCAGCTCTCAGCAAAGTATGCCGGGAAAATCATCTGCCTCTTTATGTGGATGGCGCCCGCCTTGCCTATGCACTGGCAAGCTCGGAGAATGATGTGACTCTCACTGATCTGGCAGAACTTAGCGATGTATTTTACATTGGAGGAACCAAATGCGGAGCATTGTTTGGAGAAGCAGTGGTTATACCGCAGAAAGGACGGATTCCTCATTTCTTTACAATCATCAAGCAGCATGGAGCACTGCTTGCCAAGGGACGGATTGCAGGGATCCAGTTTGGTGAGCTGTTTACGGACGGACTGTACCTGCGGATCGGCAAACCTGCAATGGAAGCTGCGGAGCAGATCAAGGATGCATTGAAGAAGTATGGATATCAGCTTTCTCTGGATACGCCCACCAATCAGATCTTCTGCATTGTGTCTAATGATGTAATGAAAAAAATAGCCCAGGATGTGGAATTCGGATTCTGGGAGAAGTATGATGAGACACACTCTGTAATCCGCTTTGCCACAAGCTGGGCTACGACTATGGAAGATACACAGAAACTGATTCAGATTCTGGAAAAAAATAAATAAGAGAAAAAATCAATAGTTAGTTGATTTATGGAATTGTTATAGGCAGTATCAGGGCAATGGTGCTGCCTTTTTCACTGCTCTGGGTTACTTTTACCTGACCCTTGTGCTGTCTGGCAATCTCGCTTACAAGAGCAAGCCCCAGACCTGCACCGCCCATGGCGCGGCTGCGGGATTTGTCCACACGGTAGAAGGGATCAAAGATTTTTTCCTGATTTTCAGGGGAGATACCGATGCCTGTGTCAGTTACCTCCAGGACTGCAGACTCTGCAGAATGAATGCTTACAGTAACGGAACCGGAAGGCCGGTTATATTTGACCGCATTTTCAACCAGATTATAGACTGCCCGGTACAGAAGGATATAGCTGCCTGTAACAGTACAGTCACCTTCTGTCTGAATAAGCTGGATCTGATGCTTGTCTGCAACCGGGTCCAGATCGCAGAAAACCTCTTCTGTGAGTGCTGCAAGAGAAATAGTGTCAGAACGCTCTACAGTCTGAAGGCCTGTCATGTCCAGCAGGATTTCCGCAAGGTGGGAAAGCCGGCCGGTCTGTTCCTGAAGCATGGTGAAAAGTTTGTCGTATTCCTGGGGGACATGTTCCGGCTTTTTATAAAAAACTTCCAGATTTGTCTGCATTACAGCTAAGGGCGTGCGAAGCTCATGTGCTGCACTTGCCACAAACTGCTTCTGTGCAGAGAATGCATTGTCCAGACGGGCAAGCATGTCATTAAAGGATCTGGTCAGACGTGAGATCTCATCCTCTGAGAGTGGGACTTCCAGCGGTTCAGACAGATTCTGTGCCTGTACCTGGCTGATTTTGTCACTGAATCTGCGCAGGGGGGTCAGGGCTCTTCTGGTGACAAACCAGGTACAGATACTGCTGAGAAGAATAATGATACCTGTGGCGATCATGCTTTGGAACAGAAAATTATTTTTGGTATTCTGGATCTGGTTTTCCAGATCAGGGATGAGGATTTTGGGATCTACATTGATGGAAATCGGGTTTGAATTGTCAGGGGTGACCAGAACCACATAGTCGGAGATCCCTTCCAGACCGGTCACAGCAGAACGGCTGATGAAGAAATACATCAGTGCACAGGCTGTAATAACCAGTCCGGAGATCAGCAATGTGAGCCGCCATTGGAGGGAGAGCCTGCGGGGGGAAAGTTTTTCTGAATAAAATTTCATAGATTTAGTCCTCCATAATATAACCTTGTCCAATCTTATTCTGTATAGGATCATATCCAAGGGCAGTTCTCAGTTTCTTTCTTAAAGAAGAAATATGCACCCGGATGGAGTTACTGAAGCTGTTCACGCTGCCGTCCCAGAGATGCTCGATCATTTCCTCAGGGCTGATGATCCGGTTGCGGTGAAGCAGAAAATATTCCAGAAGTGCGCTTTCTTTTCTGGTGAGAGCAAGAGGTGTGCCATCTACACTGGCTTCTCTTGTGCGTGTGTCAAAGGTAATACGGCTACATCTCAGGCAAACATCCTCCTGGATAAATTTACGGCGGGTAAGGCTGCGGATACGGGCTTCCAGCTCCTCGAAATGAAATGGTTTGGTGAGGTAATCGTTGGCTCCCAGATCCAGACCCTCTACCTTATCCTGGATCTGTACTCTTGCGGAGAGTATGAGAACAGGAGTATTGGTATTGAAGGTACGGAACTGACGCAGGATTTCCAGACCGTCAATTCCCGGCAGGTTCAGATCCAGAAGGATCAGGTCGTAGTTCTCTGTCATACATAATTCCAGTCCCTCTTCCCCGTCAAAGCAGGTATCTGTTTCGTATCCGTCCATGCGGAGCCCCTCTGCCATGGAACGGCAGAGCTGTTCTTCGTCTTCTATAATTAAAATGTGCATGATAGTCTCCTTTTTGAATTTCCAGATTTATAGTTTTATAATATCAGAATCAAAAGGTTAGAAGATAGTCAGTGTTTGTACCATAGGATTTTTGATTCTGACATATTATCAATTTTATCATAGCACACGAAGTATAAAATTCGTATAAAAAAGAAAACGATTTCATATTAAAATATCTGATTATAAAGTTTTTTAACCGCATCAAACTGCGGAGCAGTTATTCGGTGTAGAGCCATGTAGCGAAGCGGATTGCGAATATCTGCCAGACTACGTTTCAGATTTGTTTGGGATTGATTACAAAATAAAATTCGAAAAAAGTTATTTTCTTAACACAGATTTTATTTCTCAGATGCTATAATGTGTGCATATCAATAAAACGATGCCTGTTATGCGGGGATAAAATCCAGATCTGCAGACAGACACAGGAAAATAATTAAAAGTAATATAAAAATCATAACAGTAAAAAATGAAGGGAGCTTACTTACAATGAAAAACAGAAGAATGAGATTAATGGCGATTTTTGCAGCAGGTGTATTAAGTGTGACATCTATGGGAGGTATTGTAACTGTACATGCAGGGGAGGCTCTTGCAGTGCCTGCAGATGAAGCAGGTGTAGTCCAGACGGACGGTGAGGATGTTCAGGCAGCAGAAGATGGCAGTGTGGCAGCTTCCGAGGGTCTGATCGCAGGATCCTTCAAACCCTCAGAGATTGCCCAGCCTGCACAGGATACGTATGAATATCCATTTCTTGGAATGAAATTAGGGATTTCCAAAGAACTGAAAGAGCAGATGGAGAAGAAGAACATTTCCATGTTTACAGATGAGAGATGGAATGACAATGCAGATGCAGTCACATATGCTACAGCCAGCTGGTGTACCCTGACAGATGAACAGAAGGATGCAGAGGTGGACAAGATGGGCACCGGATATGATGACTGGCTGAAAAGTCTCAGCAGAGTAGGTGTGATCGGAATGTATGATGAGGAATCCCAGAAAGATCTGGATACGATTACCGGCTGTACAGAGCATAAAGAACTGGGTACCAGCAGTGACGGCAAATATAAATATTATCTCAGCACAAATAAGGATGCGGATGCAGACCTGTTAAAGGATGTGGAGGGGATTGAAGTAACACTTACAGAAATGACTCCGTTCCAGATGCTTTCTGCATTTGATCAGCCACAGGATACTTCTGACAGTACAGAGGCAACTGAAGGAACAAATGTAGGCAAATTTGAAACAACAGGAGTTGACGGAAAAACCTATACACAGGATATCTTCAGCAAATACGATCTGACCATGGTAAATATTTTTACTACCTGGTGTTCTCCATGTGTCAATGAGATTCCTGATCTGGAGAAGCTTTATCAGGAGATGAAGGATAAAGGTGTGGGAGTAGTAGGCGTTACACTGGATACAGTAGGCAGTGATGGAAAACAGGATGAGGAAGCAGTGAAAAAGGCTCAGGTACTTCAGGAGAAAACAAAGGCATCTTATCCATTCCTGATCCCGGATTCCGGAATGATGAACGGACGTCTCAATGGAATCTCCGCTTTCCCGGAAACATTCTTTGTTGACAAAAACGGAAATATTGTAGGCGAGACTTACTCCGGAAGCCACAGTCTGGAGGACTGGAAAGAGATCGTGGAAAAAGAGCTGGAGAATGTCACAGAGGGAAAATAAATGAATAAATTAAAAACCAGCAAAATATGGAACAGTAAATGGCCGGCTGTGATTCTTATGCTTGTGGGAGCCTGTTTTATGGGATATGGGATTTCCCGCGGAGAGTTGGCGGTGGTGTTTACAAAAGCCATTAACATCTGTATGGAATGTGTGGGAATTGGATAAATGAGTAATCAAAAGAACAACGATAACAAAAGTAATAAGAAACAAAACACAAAAAATATGAAGATCAATGAGTGGCCCCGCCACGGAATCCAGGCACTGTGGGCGTTCATTACAAACAGTCATGTTACCGGCTTTGTCACAGGCAAAATTTACACAGGCAAATTGAAAAATGCCTGTGTTCCGGGCCTGAACTGTTATTCCTGCCCCGGTGCTGTTGGCGCCTGTCCTATCGGTTCTCTTCAGGCTGTGATAGGGAGCTGGAATTTCAAGATGGCTTATTATGTAGTGGGATTTCTTATCTTCATCGGAGCTATGGTGGGAAGACTGATCTGCGGTTTTCTCTGTCCCTTCGGATTGATTCAGGATCTGCTGAATAAGATTCCATTTCCTAAGAAAATTCGTACATTCAAGGGAGATAAACTGCTTCGTAAGCTGAAATATGTGATTTTCGCAGTATTTGTAATCCTTCTTCCATTGTTCCTGGTGGATATTATGGGACAGGGTGCACCCTATTTTTGCAAACTGATCTGCCCGGCAGGAACACTGGAGGGCGGACTGCCGCTGGTACTTCTGAATAAATCCATGCGCAGTGCACTGGGCTGGCTGTACATATGGAAGAATGTGATCCTGATTATAACGATTATTCTTTCCATTTTAATCTACCGTCCGTTCTGCAAATATATCTGTCCACTGGGAGCACTTTATTCCGTCTTTAATCCTGTCTCTCTGTATAAATACAGAGTGGATAAGGATAAGTGTATAAAATGCGGAAAATGTGCAAAAGCATGCCAGATGATCGTAGACCCTGTGGAAAACTCTAATAGTCCGGAATGTATCCGTTGTGGCAGATGCAAGAAGGCCTGTCCGACAGGTGCAATCCAGTGTGGAATCAGAAAAACACCTGACAGATTATAAAAAGTAGTCTGTCAGGTGTTTTTTTGCCTGTTTATAAATAAATACATTCAAATTTGAGTAGGCATACAGGAAAAAGTAGGGTAAAATAATGCATATGCTGAAAGAATGGGAGAAAAGATATGAGCATTGAATTAAATATTTTGGACTGGTTTCAGACTCTACACACGCCGTTTCTGGACAAATTGATGGTGTTTATTACGAGCTTGGGGAATGCAGGGATTATATGGATCGTGATGACGATAGTATTTCTTCTGATTCCTAAAATGAGAAAAACAGGTGCAGTTATGGCAGCTGCTTTGATAATAGATTTATTACTTTGCAATGTAATATTAAAAAATCTGGTTGCAAGGACAAGACCTTATGATGTAAATACAGGAGTGCAGCTTCTGGTATCCAGACTTCATGATTATTCTTTTCCGTCAGGACATACAGCAGCGGCATTTGCTTCAGTAACTGCTTTATATCTGGCAGGAGAAAAGAAGCTGTGGAAACCGGTTCTGGTTCTTGCCTGTCTGATAGGAATATCAAGATTGTATTTGTATGTGCATTATCCCACAGATGTTCTTGGCGGAGCCCTGGCAGGCGCTATATCAGGATATCTGGGATATCGGTTCATCCAGGCCATTTTTTACAGAATAAAACAAGAAGGGGAGGGCCATGTCCGAAGTGAAGAATAAGAAAAAGAAATCCGGTATTATTCAGGTCAGTATTGGTGTTCTGGCAGTCATTCTGGCTATCCTTATTATTATAATGATGGTGATTGTCTCTGACATTCAGGGAACAGCCCGTGTTGTAAATTATACCGGTTTAGTCCGTGGAGAGACACAGAGGATCATCAAGCTGGAGGTCGCCGGGGAACAGGACGATGCAATGATTCAGGAAGTAAAGTCTTTCATTGATGGTCTGCGCAATGGAAATACGAAACTGAATCTGGTATATCTGAATGATACGGATTTTCAGAATAAAATGCAGGAACTGGACGAGGGATTTTCTGATCTGTATAAAGAAATCTGTTTAGGGCGGTCTGAAGGGTATGAAAAAACAGATATTATATCCAGAAGTGAGGATTTCTTTGTAATCTGTGATGAAGCAACAGGTCTGGCTGAAAAATATTCGCAGAAAAAAGCCACATCCTTATCATTGCTTGAAAAATATATCACAGCAGATATTGTTGTATTGATGCTGCTGATCGGATATGAGTTTATCAAAGCGATACAATATGCTGCAATGAACCGTCTGTTGCAGCGAAAGGTATATCTGGATGATGCGACAGGACTTCCGAACAAAAATAAATGTGAAGAATTACTGAGTGAGGAAGAACCGGATGCAGATACCGGTGTCTGCAGTTTTGATCTTAATAATCTCCGGCGTATTAATGACAGCAGAGGTCATGAAGCCGGTGATGCCTATATCCGTAGATTTGCTATCTGCCTGCGGGATTCCATGTCGGCTGAGCAGTTTGTGGGAAGAGCAGGTGGAGATGAATTTCTTGTAGTTACCCATGGACTGGATAGGGAACAGATGACACAGTGTCTTGAAAAGGTGCGCAGGGATATGACAGAGGAATCCAGAGTGTATCCGGATACTCCTTTAAGCTATGCGGTGGGATTTGCACTGGCCGGCGATTTTCCCGGAAGTACAATGAGAGAGCTGTTTAATTGCGCAGACAAAAACATGTATATCAATAAGAATCATGTAAAAAGGGAAGAGGCTGCAGCAGAAAAGAATCAGGGATATCAGCTGTTAAAGCTGCTTAATCAGCACGGCAGTAATTTCTCAGACTGTCTGTATTGTGATGCCAGGATGGATACTTATCGGGCGATTCGTTCCAGTGAAAATTTTTTCCTGGCCTCTGATGGTGCATATTCCGGTGCTGTGGAACAGATCATAGAGGAACAGATTGAAAAGTCCTGTCAGGCAGATATCCGTGAAGGACTGCAGATTTCGGAGCTTCAAAAGAAGATGCATACGAAGGAAGATGTGCTGGAATATGAGTATAATATTGGGAATCAGGAGGCATATAACCGCCTGACACTGATTCCGGTGGACTGGGATGAGGACAAAAATCTGCATCATTTTCTTCTGGCATTTGAAACCATCCGAAAGACTTCTGAAGGCCAGACAGGTGCAAAAGAGCAGCTGCAGCTTTATTATGAACAGCTGAAACAGTCAATCCTGGAAAATGACAGCTATGTGGATGCACTTCTGGAATTATCAGATGTGATCTATACAGTAAATCTGACAAAGGATGTTCTGGAAAGAAGAATCGTACTGAATGGAAAAGAACAGAAGAGCAGGGAGCTTTTTATGGATTATCCGCTTCCGTACTCTTATCAGGATTACTGTTGGGAATATGAGAAAAAAATTACCCAGGAAACAATTGCCGGTTACTGTATGACAGATAATTGTGAAAAGCTTCGTAAGAGATTTGAGAACGGAGAAACAAATATGTCTGTGGAATATTGTGCCCGCGAAGACGATGGAAGTATCCGCTGGGTGCAGAAAACAGTGCTTATGACCAGGATGGTAGTGTTTGATACAGAAATCCTTGCTGAGGTCCCTATAATCTATGCAATCATTCTGCTTCAGGATACCACACAGAGACATGAACGGGATGAACAGGAACAGGCGCGCCTTCAGGCTGCATTTAATGAGATGCGTGCCGAGAGCAGGGCAAAAACCAAGTTCCTCAGCCGTATGAGTCATGATATCAGGACACCTTTGAATGGTATTATTGGTCTGTTAAAGATTGATGAGACCCATTTTGAGGATAAGGCACTGATACAGAAAAATCATAAAAAGATGAAGATAGCAGCGGATTATTTGCTTTCCCTTATCAATGATGTTTTGCAGATGAGTAAAATAGAGGAAGGTCATATTGTTCTGACTCATGAATATATCTGTCTCAAAGATCTGGTCTATGAGATTGAGAGCATTATCACTCACAGGGCAGCAGATGAGGATATTCAGTGGATTTATGAGAAAAATAAGGAGGATATTCCTTATCCTTATGTCTATGGAAGCTCACTGTATCTTCGCCAGATTTTTCTGAATATCTATGGAAACTGTATTAAGTATAACCGGCCGGGAGGAAAGATTACTACGGTATTAGAGGTTGCAGATGTACATGATGGGATCTGTACATACAGATGGACGATTTCTGATACAGGTATAGGGATGAGTGCAGAGTTCCTGAGCCGCATTTTTGATCCGTTCTCACAGGAAAAAACAGATGCCCGGAGTGTTTACCAGGGAACCGGTCTGGGGATGGCGATCACTAAGGGATTGATTGAGCAGATGCATGGAAGTATTGAAGTGACAAGTCAGGTGGGAGTTGGGTCTGTGTTTGTCATTACCCTTCCCTTTGAGATTGCCCAGGAACAGAAAAAGGATAAGGAAATTGCAGAGAAATATGATATTCGTGGATTGCATCTGCTGGCAGCTGAGGACAATGAGCTTAATGCAGAAATCGTAGAAATGCTGCTGACAGATGACGGTGCCAAGGTTACAGTTGTAAAAAATGGAAGACGGGCAGTGGAGCACTTCGAAAGTAATCCTCCGGGAACCTTTGATGCCATATTGATGGATGTCATGATGCCTGTTATGGATGGTATTGCAGCAACAAAAGCCATACGTGCTATGGACAGGGCAGATGCAAAAACAATTCCGATCATTGCAATGACTGCAAATGCATTTGAGGAAGACGCCAAAAGATGTCTCGCAGCCGGCATGACCGCACATCTGGCAAAACCATTTCAGATAGAGGATGTGGAGAAGACCATTATGGAATGTTTATGGTTGTAAAAAATTATAAAAACAAGAAGTTTTTACGGTTTAACCTTAAAAACTCCTTGTTTTTTTCATATAATTAGGATGTTAAAATAATCTAGGAAACCTGGTGGTAGCAGACAGTGTTTTTTAACCGAATCAAGTAAGTCCCCTGCTTCAACTGTGAAAAGCAATAAGCAGTGGGTGGGGATTTGCTTGTATCAGGAGGAGTGCAAGCTCCTTCTGATAAACTGCGAAGCAGTTATTCGGTTATGAGCAAGTAGCGAAGCGGATTGCGAATATCCGCTTGACTCTGGAAAAATAAACTATTGTGTTGTATTACGGCGGATCAGTACAGGTGTAATTTGTTTGTGAATAGGTTCGCCCAATGGTTTGGGAGCACGCTTTTTCTGCTCATCCATCTGTCGGACCAGAAGCTCCATGGCGGTTTTGGCAATTACATCAATCTGCTGGCCAACGGTTGTGATTGGAAGGATTGCCTCGCTGGCAATCGGGGAATTGTCAAATCCAACAATCTCATAAGTTGAAGGAAAGGTTCCGTATTTTTGGAAAATTAAATTAAGAAACATATTGGCATAGGTATCATTTGCAACAAAGATACCTTTTTTTTGATCTGGGTATTTTGCTTCTATCTTATTAAAAATTTCCCGGATTACATTTAAAATCTCATGATAAGAATTACCTTCTACACTCAGATCGATATCATATGGAACATGATATTCTTCACAAGTTTCCTGAAAGGCCCGGATGCGGTCATAAGCCGGGATGGATTTATCCACATTGACATTTATATGAATCAATATGTCACATTTATCCCGGATCAACAGGGAAGTAGCCTGAAGTGCACCCATATAGTTATCGGTATTGACACTGCTGATATGTTCTGCCTCACGCTCAATTGCGATGACAGGAATCTGATAGGAAGCGAGCTTCTCGGATGGAAGCGTGTGACTTAAAACAATCAGTCCCTCAATCTGATAAGATAGAAGTTCTTCAATGTACTGTTGTTCTTCTTCAGCTCCATGTTCGCTGACAAAAACAAGAAATTTATAATGATAATCTCTGTAGCTGGAAAGAAATTGTGTCAGCATCTCAGAATAATAATGCAGGTAGAGGTTTGGAATAATGATTCCGATAAATTCACTTTTTCCATTGGCCAGGACCTTTGCCAGCTTATTCTTTTTATATCCAAGTGTGTCAAGAGCCTGTGAAATCTTTTCCTGATTTTCTAAGGTAAGAGAATCAGGATGATTGAAGTATCTTGATATTGTAGTCTTTGAAAAATTTGTGTATTCTGCAATATCTGCAAAAGTTACCTGTTTTTTACTCATAAAAGTTGAATCTCCTTCAATGTGACGGCTAACGGTTTATAATATCCTTTAGTATAGCAATTCTTATGGAAAAACGCAATTGGAAAATAACCGATTACGTAACCGGTTATTTTAATGCGTAAAAGTATTGACAGAGTGAGATGGATATAGTATTATCAAATTATAAAGTAACCGGTTACTTAACCGGTTTTGCACGAAAAGTTAAAGGAATGGAGGAAGTAATGCATGAAAAGAATGCAAAACCAAACAAAGTCCGTAAGCAAGCGAACCTGGAGAGAAAAGATGACTTATGTGAAGAAAAACTGGCAGTTATATCTATTCTTCCTGATGCCGGGACTTTTGCTGACAATTATTTTTAAGTATCTCCCGATGGGGGGGCTTTTGATTGCGTTTAAAGACTACAATGTAATCAAAGGAGTTCTTGGGAGTCCTTGGGTCGGACTTGAGTATTTCAGACGATTTTTATCTTCACCAGATTTCATGAACTATCTGATGAATACATTAAAATTGAGTATCTACGGATTGTTGTGGGGGTTCCCGGTTCCGATTATTCTTGCATTGCTTCTGAATCGTATCCGAAGGACAGGAATCAAGAAGAAAGTTCAGCTTTTGATCTATATGCCGAACTTTATTTCCGTCATCGTACTTTGTGGTATGGTTCGTATGCTTTTATCACCTGTAGGGCCGCTGAATAAAGTACTGGGAATCAGCACAAACTGGATGACAATGCCTTCTGCATTCCGGACAATCTATATTGCAAGCGGAATCTGGCAGGCGGCAGGATGGGCATCTATTATGTATACAGCAGCATTGGCGAATGCCAGCAAAGAGCTGGAAGAAGCAGCCATCATGGATGGAGCGAATCTTCTGCAGCAAATCTGGTATGTAGAGTTGCCTGCAATTAAAAATATTATTGTAATTCAGTTTATTTTACAGGCCGGAAATATTATGAGTATAGGTTTTGAAAAAGCTTATGCGTTACAGACAGATATGAACTTGCCGGCATCGGAAATCCTGTCTACATATGTATATCGTATCGGACTATTAAATGGAGATTATGGATACTCTACAGCAGTAGGTCTTTTCAATTCTGTTATAAATGTTATTTTACTGGTTTTTGTAAACTGGGTTGTTAAGAAACTGAATGACGGAGAAGGATTATAGGAAAGAGGGAGAAAAGATGGAGAAAAAAAAGAAGAAAAAATATTCAAGGACAGACAGAATAATCCTTGGAATTGGATTTACCATTCTTGGTTTATTCGTCCTTTCTATAGCGATACCGATTGTTTATGTGGTACTCGCATCCTTTATGGATCCGACTGTTTTGAATAACCAGGGATTGAGTTTTAAAATCAAGGACTGGACATTAGATGCCTATCGAAGAGTGTTACAGAATGAAATGATCTGGCGTGGATTTTTGAATTCTTTCCTGTATTCACTTGCATTTACAGTTATTTCCGTTTTTGTGACATTGCTGGCAGCATATCCGATGTCTAAAAAAGAATTTGTAGGAAGAAAATTTTTCAATATTATTTTCCTGATCACAATGTTCTTTGGGGGTGGAATGATTCCTACATTCATTTTGATCAATCAGCTGCACATGGTTAATACGGTGTGGGCAATCTTGATTCCGGGGGCATTTAATGTATGGAATATGATTCTTGCAAGAACTTATTATCAATCAATTCCGACAGAATTAAGAGAAGCATCTGCGATTGACGGGGCGAATGAGATCCAGCATTTCTTTAAAGTCATGATTCCGGTATGTAAGCCGATTATTGCAGTTCTGGCACTCTGGTCTTTCGTTGGAATGTGGAACAGTTATTTCGATGCAATGATTTATTTGAATGATGCAAATCTGCAGCCATTGCAGTTAGTGCTTCGTTCTATCCTGGTACAGAATACACCACAGCCGGGAATGATCGCCGATATCCAAAGCACGGCAGAAATGGCAAAAATAGCAGAACAGCTTAAATATGCAACCATTGTAGTATCAAGTTTACCACTGTTAGTAATGTACCCATTCTTCCAGAAATATTTTGACAAAGGAATTATGGTAGGATCGGTAAAAGGCTAATAAGAAAGGAACGATACAGATATGAAGAAAAGTAAAGTAAATGCATTACTTGCAATTGTACTATCTATGACGATGATGGTGGGAGTTGCAGGATGTGGAAAAGAGCAGCAGCTTGCGGCTGAAATTGATCCGGATACACCTGTATCGGAAGTGCAGTTTCCATTGAAGAAAACTGCAGAACTTTCCTTTATTACAAGTGCACCGGCTACATCAACACAGGAGCCAAATGAGCGAGTGATCTTTCAGCGCATGGAAGAGCAGACCAATGTTCATATTGACTGGACTTGTTTTGTATCAGATCAGTTTTCTGATAAGAAAAACCTGGCACTTGCTCAGTTTGGAAATCTGCCGGATGGATTATTTAATGCCGGAATGAGTGATTACGATTTATTGCGTTATGCAAAGCAGGGAATTATCATTCCATTGGAAAATCTGATAGATAAATATATGCCGAATTTACAGGCGGTTTTTGAAAAATATCCGGAATACAGGACAATGTGTACAGCACCAGATGGACATATTTATTCATTTCCATGGATTGAGCAACTTGGAGCTGGGAAAGAAGCCATTCAGGCAATCGGAGATATTCCGTATATTAACAAAAAATGGCTGGATTATCTTGGACTTGAGATTCCGACAACAACAGATGAATTGGAACAGGTATTAATTCAATTCCGTGATCATGCAGATGAACTTGAAAAAGAATTTTCTATTGAAGGTGATGTGATCCCAATGTCATTTATTATCAATAATGGAGATCAGGATCCTGCAATTTTGATTAATGGATTTGGAGAAGGTTATGGAGATACAGGAGATCATTTCGCTGTAACGGATGAAGGAAAAGTTATTTACACAACGGTTCAGGAGGGTTATAAAGAAGGGATTGAATGGTTGCATAAGCTTGTAACAGAGGATCTGGTTGACCCGGAAGCATTTACACAAGAGTGGTCCACCTATGTGGCAAAAGGAAAGAATCATAGATATGGTCTCTGCTTTACATGGGATATTGCAAATATTGATAACAATGAAGATTATGTTATGCTGCCGGCTTTGACAGGACCGGATGGAATGAGAAATATCACAAGACAGAACAACAGCGAAACAAGCGGATTTGATCGTGGAAGATGTGTCCTTACATCCAGCTGTCGTGACACAGCACTTGCTGCCGCATGGATCGATCAGATGTATGCACCCCTTCAGTCACCACAGAATAACTGGGGAACTTATGGAGAAAAGGATTCTTTTAACATTTTTGAACTGTCCAAGAATAAAGATGGCGGAGAAATGCTGAAGCATATGGATCTTGGAACTCAGTCGCCGGTAGAAGTACGTGAGGCACAATCTGTAAATGGTCCGCTTGCAGTACTGAATGAATATTATGATGTATATGTAACACAGCCAGAAGATGCAAAATGGCGTTTAGACAATATGCATGAAACTTATCTACAGGATATGAACAGCAAGTATGTTTATCCAAACGTCTTTATGAGCATTGATGATACCAATAAAGTATCTCAGTACGATACAGATATTAAAAAATATGCAGAGCAGAAGAAAGCAGACTGGATCTTGAATGGCGGAATTGAAAAAGAGTGGGATTCCTATCTGAAGAAAATGGAACAGTACGGACTTCCCGATTATCTTTCAATTAAACAGAAATACTTTGATCAGTATCAGGAGTCATTGAGTGAAAAAAAATAACGACACGAATAATAGGAGAATTCGCATGAGTGAGATGTTAGAAAAGGCTAGAAAATATGAAGATGAACAAGGAAAGCAGATAAAGGCAGAAGACAGACCGGTTTTTCATGTGAGTCCATATGTCGGATGGATGAATGATCCGAATGGTTTTTCATACTATCGGGGAGAGTATCATCTTTTTTATCAGTATCATCCATACGATACACACTGGAACAGTATGCATTGGGGGCATGTGGTTAGTAAGGATCTGCTTCACTGGGAATATCTTCCGGCAGCTTTGGCACCGGATGAAGATTATGATAAGATTGGATGCTTTTCAGGAAGTGCAACAGAGTTAGGAGACGGCAGACAGCTGCTTATCTATACTGCAGTGGATCAGGAGAAAATGGAAGATGGAACTGTAAGGGATATTCAGACACAGGCAGTGGCTGTTGGAGATGGAAGAGATTATAAGAAATATGAGAAGAATCCGGTTCTGACAGCCAAAGATCTTCCGGAAGGTGCAAGTAAAGTGGATTTCCGTGATCCAAAGATCTGGAAAGGAAAAGACGGGAACTTCTATTGTGTTATCGGAAGCAGACCGGCAGACGGAAGTGGACAGATTCTTCTTTATAGAAGCAAGAACGGATTTGAGTGGGAATTTGTCAGCATCCTTGCAGAAAATAAAAAACGTTTTGGAAAGATGTGGGAATGTCCGGATTTCTTTGAACTGGATGGGAAACACGTTCTTTTGACCAGTCCACAGGATATGCTGCCGGAAGGCTTGGAATATCATAACGGAAATGGCACTTTATGTATCATAGGAGAAATGGACAAGGATACATATACCTTAAAAGAGCAGTTTACGCAGTCTGTGGATTATGGAATTGATTTTTATGCAATGCAGACGTTGAAAGCCCCGGATGGCAGGAGAATTATGATTGGCTGGATGCAGAACTGGGACACCACTGCTTATCGTTGCAATGACTCAAAATGGTTTGCACAAATGAGTCTGCCGAGAGAATTATCTGTGAAAAACGGAAGACTTTATCAAACGCCGATCAAAGAACTCGATGGGATGCGAAAAGACAGAGTTGAGTACAACAATGTAGTAATAAATAATGATACGATCTCATTAGATAAAATCGAAGGACGAACTATAGATATGGAGCTTGTGATACGTCCGGAAGATAAGGAAAATGTCTATAAGAAATTCGCATTACGTTTTGCACAGAATGAGAGGTTTCATACAGAATTGTGCTTCCGCCCGGATGAGTCTGTCCTGAAAATTGATAGAAAATTTTCAGGAAGTGAAAGAGCATTGGTTCATCAGAGAAGATGTCTGGTAAATGGAGATGCCGATGAATTAAAGCTTCGTGTGATTCTGGATAGATTCAGCGCAGAAATATTTATTAATGATGGCGAACAGGTTATGTCGGCTGTCATATTTACAGAACAAGAGGCAAACGGGATTTCCTTCTTTGTTGAAGGTGCAGCTAAAATTGATGTAGTGAAATACGATCTGGTTTGAGAAATACATGATAAAACTTACATGGAGTTTGAAGACATATGGATAATGATGGGGGATTCCTGAAACGGGAATCCCCTTTGCAGTATAGGCGCATAGGGTATTGATGATAGAGGTAATATCGCTGCTTCTATATAAATAGTTCACAAATTCTTCACAAAATAATTAGCACTCACCTCTTGACAGTGCTAATAATAAGTGTTATATTACAGCTAGAACAAAGGAAAGGGAACAAAAAGAGAACAAAGAAATAAGTTCTATGAGATTCCTGATAACCTAAGTTCCAAAGAAACAAGGTAAAGATGCATAACTGAGAGTCCATCATATACAGATGGACGGTATAGAAAAGGAGAGATGACTTATGTTGATGCCTAGTATTTTTGGAGAAAATTTATTTGATGACTTTTTTGGAGATTTTCCATTTTATTATGATGACAGAGCAATGAAAGATACAGAGAAGAAACTTTACGGACGCAGAGCCAGCCATATAATGAAAACAGATATCAAGGAAACTGATAAAGGCTATGAACTGGTCGTAGATCTTCCGGGATTTACTAAAGATGAAGTAAAGGCTGATCTGGAGAATGGTTATCTGACTATCAGTGCAGAGAAAGGCCTGGACAAAGATGAGCAGGAGAAAGAGACAGGACGTTATATCCGTAAGGAACGTTACGCAGGTGCCTGCAGCCGTAGCTTCTATGTAGGTAAAGAAGTTGAGAAAGAAGACATTAAAGCAGAATTCAAACATGGTATCCTCACATTATTTGTACCAAAGAAAGAAGCAAAACCAGCAGTAGAACAGAAGAAAACAATTGCCATTGAAGGTTGAAAAAACCTGTAGCGATAGATTTGGAAAGTAAATCTGGTGAACAGATTTGACATATATAAAATATATTAGAAAAGGAGATATGACTTATGTTAATGCCTAGTATTTTTGGAGAAAATTTATTTGATGACTTTTTTGGAGATTTCCCATTCTATTATGATGACAGAGCAATGAAAGATGCAGAGAAGAAACTTTATGGACATAAAGCAAATCATGTAATGAAAACTGATATCAAGGAAATGAATAATGGATACGAACTGGTTGTAGATCTTCCGGGATTTAAGAAAGATGAAGTTCATGCAGCACTTGAAAATGGTTATCTGACTATCAGTGCAGAGAAAGGCCTGGATAAAGACGAGAAGGAAAAAGAGACAGGACGTTATATCCGCAGAGAACGTTATGCAGGTGCCTGCAGTCGTAGCTTTTATGTAGGTAAAGAAGTACATCAGGATGACATCAAAGCAGAATTCAAACATGGTATCCTGACATTATTCGTTCCGAAGAAAGAAGCAAAGCCAGCAGTGGAACAGAAGCACAGCATCTCCATTGAAGGATAATAGATATTAAGTTACAGCAACGGGAGGTCAAATCTTTTGGCTTCCCGTTGTTTGCATAATGAGGATTGCAGAAATATGAAGTCAGGAATGATTGCGTTAGAATGTGTTTATGAGGGAAGGTGATGATATTGAAAAGAGACTACTATGAAGTTCTGGGCGTGAACAAAAACGCGGATGCAGCAACGATTAAGAAAGCATACAGAAAACTGGCAAAGAAATATCATCCGGACAGTAATGAGGGAAATGCTTCGGCAGCAGAGCATTTTAAGGAAGTAAATGAAGCCTATGATGTTCTGAGTGATGAGAAGAAGCGTAAACTGTATGATCAGTTTGGCCACGCTGCTTTTGAAGAAGGTGCCGGTAATTATGGAAACGAACAGGGCAGCCCGTTCGGAAGCGGTTTTGGCGGAGCACAGGGCAATCCTTTTGGCGGTGGTTTCCATGGTTCGTACAGTGATGGCAATGGTTATCATGAATATCATTTTGAAAATGGCGAAGATATGGATGATATCCTGAAGAACCTCTTTGGTGGTGGATTTAAGAAGAGTAAATCATCAGGTGGTTTTGGAAGGGGCGGATTTGGAGGCAGTGGCTTTCACGGAAGTGGCTTTGGCGGTTTCGGAAGTAACGGAACTGGCGGCTTCGGCAGTGGCTTTGGTACAGGTGGAAGTGATTTCCGCAGTCAGGGCTTTAGCGGTTCTTACAGCAGCAAAGGTGAGGATCTTCATGCAGAGGTTACTGTCAGCTTTGATGAAGCTGCTTTTGGTGGCAAGAAGGTTATCCGCCTGCAGAGCAGCAACGGCGGTATCCAGAACTATGAAGTCAATATTCCGGCGGGTATTGAATCCGGTAAATCTATCAGACTTAAGGGAAAAGGCTATCCGGGAGTCGGCGGAGGTGAAGCCGGTGACCTGCTTCTGAAAGTAAATGTTCAGGATAAGCCCGGATATAAACGAGAAGGCAGAGATGTCTACACAACTGTAAATATCCCATTTACAACAGCAGTATTTGGCGGTGAGGCGAAGGTTCACACTATTTACGGTGATGTTCTCTGTAACATTAAACCGGGTACTCAGTCCGGAACGAAGATACGTCTGAGAGGTAAAGGTATTGTTGCAATGAACAATCCGTCTGTACATGGAGATGAATATGCAACTGTACAGATTGAAGTTCCGACCAGTCTGACACCGGAAGCAAGACGGAAACTGAAAGAATTCGAACAGGAATGTAATGGAAACCGCAGAAGCCGTGGATTTGGCAGCGGGAGTGCGGCGTGAATGAACTTAAAAAAGTATCCTGTAAAAGCAAATATAAAATGCTTTTACAGGATATTTTTTTGTTTATAAATAATGTTTACAAAGATTCATCTGTAGCTATCGTGATAGGGATTTCGATATTGTCTGGCGGACAGATATTTTTGACCAGATATTCAAATAAAGTTTTAACTAATTGATAGCCTTGCAGAACTGGACTCTGCCCAAGTGCAAAGTCAACTACACCTTTTTTGAGAAGCGGGACAGTGTCAGTGGTAATATCATGACAGATTACTTTTATCTGCTGTGTTTTTTCTGCAATTTCCAGTGCACTTGCAACCCCTGTGATACCACCGCTGGTCAGATAAATGGCACCGAGTTTCGGATAATTATTACAATATTCTAATGTGATGCGGAAAGCGTCATCTTTTCTATCCTGATTTTCCTGTATATCGAGAATTTTAAAATCAGAATTAAGCTCAGCAAGTTTATCTTCAAATCCTCGTAAACGATCCTGATGGCAGGAAAGGTTATGAGAACTGATAATAACGCCAATATTGGCGTCTGGTGGACAGATTTTGCTTACAAGACCTGCAGCAGTGCGGCCACCTTTGTAATGATTCTGCCCGATGAAGGATAAATGATGAATGCCCTCTACTCTTGAATTAAAGGTAATGACTGCCATCTGATTTTCAATCAGATGATTGACCCTGGAGAAAATATGAGGATTGTCCAAGGGAAAGATAGCCATACCGCTGACATTCATATCCACAAGTTCATTAATGATGCTTAGTTGTTCGGCAGGCTCCAAAGAGGTCATCATTTTGGTGATCACTTCAATGCCAAAAGCTGAAAACTCATTCTGCGCGTTCTGGATTCCTTCCAGGAGTTCCTGAACAAATGGATTATAGTCGGGAGTAAGAATAATCCCGATTTTAATCGGGTTATTGCTGTGAACAAGAGCTTTTCCGATAAAATTAGGCTGATAGTGTAGTTCGTTTGCGATTTTAAGGACTTTTTCTCTGGTAGAATCCCTAACCCCTGGACGGTTGTTAAGAACTTTATCTACAGTTCCTCTGGATACATTTGCTAATGCGGCAATTTCTTTAATAGTTACGGCCATATGCATACTCCTTCTGTTTCTGTTAAAGTCAAATAAAATTCGGCCGGAAATACAAGGAAGCAATTGACTTTATTGAGATATAAAACATTACAATATTTATAGATATCAAGCTAGGGGCAAAATGCTTTTTGACCCTAACATTAGTATATATAATCTGTATAAAAGAGTTTATCATGAATTGTCTTATTTGTCTAGAGTGTTTGAATAAAATTGCACGAGCACATAATAACAAGGAGTACTAGAGGAGAGTTTAAGGTAAATTGGAATATATGCACAAAATAAAAATGAAAATCCTGTGTGATATTGACTATTGCGAACAATAAATAAGTGTGATAATATTAAACCATCAAAAAGAGCACGAGCACAAAACAAAAAGAAGATAAAATAATCAGGTGTGACATAGCAATATGTCACAATTAAAAAGACAAAAACGTGCACGAACAACTTTCAAAATATATTAAGAAAAGAGGTATATGAGTTATGAAGTTTGGAACATTATATTCTTATTGGGGACATGAATGGAAATGTGATTATATTGAAACAGCAAAGAGAATGAAGAAATGCGGATGTGAAGTTCTGGAAGTAGGTGCACCTCACCTTCTGGACATGACAGATGAGCAGTTAAAAGAATTAAAGGCAACATGTGATGAACTTGGAATGGAAATTACTTCTAATATAGGACCATCTAAGGAATATGATCTTGCATCCGAAAATCCGGAAATCAGAGCAAACGGCGTGAAGTTCCTTACAGATATCTTAAGAGCTATGAGTAAGATCGGATCTAAATCTTTAGTCGGAGCAATGTATTCCTACTGGCCATGTACAGACTTCAAATATGATGACAAGGCTGGAGCGTGGGACAGAAGTATTGAAGCTATGAAGGAAGTTGCCAAGGTTGCAGAAGAACTCAACATTGAGTGCTGTCTTGAAGTCTTGAATAGATTCGAAACATATATTATGACAAACTGCGATGAAGCAATCGAATATTGTAAGAGAGTTGGAAGCAAGAATGTAAATATTCTTCTGGATACTTTCCATATGAATATCGAAGAAGATAATCTTCCGGATGCTATTCGAAAAGCAGGAGATCTTTTAGGACATCTTCATGTAGGAGAAGGAAATAGAAAACTGCCTGGAATGAGCAAAGGTTCTATGCCATGGGCTGAAATGGGAGAAGCCTTAAGAGAAATCAATTACAATAAATGTGTTGTTGCAGAGCCATTCCTTCTGGCTGGCGGAAAAGTCGGAGCAGATATTAAAGTCTGGAGAGATCTGAGCAATGGGGCAGATGATGAGCAGATGGACAAATACCTTACAGAATCCATGAAATTCTTAAAAGAAAAATTTGTTGGATAATAGATAAAGAGGAAAAAATATGGCTGAAATAGTAATTATGGGAGAACTGCTCGTAGAGATCATGCGGGCAGAAGAAGATGTACAGTTATATGAAACCGGGAAATATTTCAGAGGACCGTTCCCAAGTGGAGCACCTGGAATTTTTATCAGTACAGCTGCAAGGCTTGGACACAGCGCGGCAATCATTTCTGGAGTAGGAAATGATGATTTCGGAAAAAACATCCTGGATCGCCTGAAAGAGGTTGGAGTTGATTGCAGTAGAGTTCTGATAAGTGACGAAGCTTCTACAGGAGCTGCATTTGTAACATATTTCAAGAATGGTGATAGAAAATTTATTTTCCATATTAATCATACACCGGCTGTGGCAGCCAAGGCTCCAGAAAAGACAGATGATTTTAATGATACAAAATATTTCCATGTTATGGGCTGTTCTTTGATGGCATCTGTGGATTTTGGAAAAGAAGTTGTAAAAACAATGCATATGTTGAAGGAAAAAGGTGCAAAAGTAAGTTTTGATCCAAATGTCAGATTGGAAATGCTGAAAGATCCGGAGGCAATGGAGGTAGTGAAACAGGTATACAGAGAATCGAACATCTTTATGCCTGGAGTATCTGAACTGAAAATGATCACTGGAGAAGATGAGCTGGAAAAAGCAATCAAAAAAGTATTTGATGATAATAAAAATATGGAACTCTTAGTCCTGAAAAATGGTTCCAAAGGTTCTGAAATTTACGGACCTGACGGACTTCTGGAAAAAGTTGGAGTATATCCTGTGACGCAGGTAGATGCCACAGGTGCAGGAGACAGTTATGATGCAGCATTTATCTGTGGACTTGCAGAAGGTAAAAATGTAAAGGAAGCAGCTCAGATGGGAGCGGCAGCCGGAGCATTGAATGCAGCAGCATTTGGACCAATGGAGGGCGATATTTCCAGAGTTACAGTTAAAGAAATGATTAGGTTGCATGAAAAATAGGAGGGATAACATGAAAAATTATCGCTTGGAAGTGCGAAATTTACATAAACGTTTTCCTGGAGTATATGCAATTAAAGGTGTAAGTTTTCAAGTCGCACCGGGCGAAGTTCATGCTTTGGTAGGAGAAAATGGTGCCGGAAAATCTACTTTGATGAAGATGATTACAGGTGAGTATACTCCTGATGAAGGAGAAATTTTTCATAATGGAGAACAGATAAAACCGAAATCAATTGCGGATTCACAGAAAAAAGGCATATCAATGATTCATCAGGAACTGGCACCTTTGCCAGATATGACGATAGCAGATAATATATTTCTTGGTCAGGAGATTATGAATGGGAAATTTCTGAATGATCACGAAATGATTGAACAGACCAAAGGCATTCTACGGGAATATGGAATGGATTTCGATCCTAGATTAAAGGTTGGAAGATTAAGTGTAGCGCAGATTCAGATGCTTGAAATTATTAAAGCGGTGAGAAAAAATGCTGATATTATTATCATGGATGAACCTACATCCTCTTTGTCGGATGAAGAATCTCAGAAGCTTTTTAGAATAATTAAAGAGTTGACGGATAAAGGAGTTTCTATCATTTATATTTCACATCGTTTGGAGGAAATATTGAAACTTACAGACAGGATTACTGTTCTGCGAGATGGGGAATACATTAAGACTGTTGATGCAAAAGGTGTTACACAGAATGAGTTGGTAGAGATGATGGTAGGACGAAGCTTGGATCAGATTTATCCAAAGGAAAAAGTCGGTATAGGAGATATTGTGTTCGAAGTCAGGAATCTCTGTCAAAAAGATGTTTTCAATAATATTAGTTTTCAGGTTCATGCAGGGGAAATTCTTGGATTTTCGGGTTTGGTAGGTGCTGGACGAAGTGAGATTATGAATGCCATCTTTGGGCTGGATAAACTAGACAGTGGACAGATTTTTATGGATGGACAGGAAATAAAAGTAAGATCACCACAGGATGCTATAAAGAACAAAATTGCACTAGTAAGTGAAGATAGAAAAATTTACGGACTGGTACTGTGCAGATCTATAAAAGAAAACATATCGCTTCCTAACTTGTCGAAATTATATAAAAAATTGTTTATTAACTCTGCAAAAGAAAAAAATGCAGTAGAGGATTACAGAAAGTCATTAGGAATCAAATGTGCAACGACAAATGTTGCTGTAGGCACTTTATCTGGAGGAAACCAACAGAAAGTGGTTTTAGCAAAATGGCTCCAGTCGGAACCTAAATTATTGATATTAGATGAGCCGACAAGGGGAATTGACGTAGGCGCAAAATTTGAAATTTATAAAATGATGGTGGAATTAGCAAAAAAAGGTATTGCGATTATCATGATTTCATCAGAGCTTCCTGAAGTAATGGGAATGAGTGACAGAATTATGGTAGTGTCAAAAGGCAGAATCACCGGAACTTATACAAAAGAAGAAATTGACGTGGGTGCTGTCACACAAAACAATCTACTTAACAGTGCGCTGCAGGAGGTGTAGGAGGTAAAAATGAAACGTAAAGTTTTCGATGCGGAATTTGTAAGAAAATATGGAATATTGATGGTTCTGGTCATTATGTGGGTAGTTATGCTGGCAGTATCTCCTACATTCAGAACTGTATCTAATGCAATTAATATTCTTCGTCAGGTTGCGGTAAATGGAATACTGGCTATTGGAATGACATTTGTTATCATGACAGGTGGCATTGATCTGACAGTGGGCTCACTGGTTGCTGTTGCCGGTGTTATCAGTGGAAGCATACTGGTTGCACATCCAGATCAGGTGATTGTTGCTGTACTTGCGGGAATCGTAGTCTGTGGTTTGTTTGGTGCGATGAATGGATTTTTTGTGGCATATATGGAGGTTCCTGCGTTTGTGGCAACTTTGGCAGGAATGACAATTGCGAGAGGCTTTGCTTATGTTTATTCAGATGGAAAGCCATATACATTAAATTCCCCGAATTTCAGAATTATTGGTCAGGGGATGGCACCGATCATTATTTTTCTGGTGATCTTATTGATTTGTCATATTATGCTTTCAAAAATGAAATTTGGACGTTATATTTATGCGACTGGAGGTAATATAAAAGCGGCAGAAGCATCTGGTGTAAATACGAGAAAAATACTCATAAAAGTATATGTTCTGGCAGGCGTTCTTTCGGGTATTGCAGGTATTGTTCTTGCATCAAGAACAAATTCGGGTCAGCCTGCAGTTGGAACTGGTTTTGAGACAGATGCTATCGCAGCAGCTGTAATCGGTGGAACAAGTATGACTGGCGGAATTGGAACAATACCGGGAACTCTGGTAGGTATCTTGATTATTGGAACATTAAATAACAGCTTAAATCTTTTAAATGTGTCATCCTATTATCAGCAGATTATTAAAGGAATTATTATTCTGGGCGCAGTATGCTTTGACATCGTATCCAAAAAAATTCAAAATAAATAAAATGAAAGAAAGAGGGAAAAACAATGAAAGCAAAAAAGGTAATGGCAGTTTTAACAGCAGTATGTATGAGTGTATCTATGGCAGGCGTAGTGAGTGCGGCAGAAGAGAATACTGGCGTAGATCCATCTACAATTGAAAAAGCGGCAGAAGATTCCAGTGTAAAAATTGGTGTTCTTATGAAGACAATGTCTGATGCTTATTCTAACAAATTAGGAACTGCAATCCAGGATTATGTAGAAAAGAACTATCCGAATGCAGAATTATATCTGATGGATGGACAGGCAGATATTGCAAAACAGATTTCTCAGGCAGAAGATATTATTGCAAAACAGGTAGATGTAATTATTCTGAATCCACAGGATGCTGATGGCTCTGCGCAGGTACTTACTTTGGCAGCAGATGCAAATATTCCAGTGGTAGAGGTTAATACAGAAACAACAAGTACTGATTATGTATCTTATGTAGGTTCCAATGATTCAGAAGCAGGAGAAATGATGGGAAATTATGTAATGGAACAGTTGGGAGATGATGGTGGTCAGTTTGCGATTCTTGAAGGTGAAATGGGTCAGAGTGCGCAGTTGCTTCGTTATCAAGGATTGGAGGATACTATCTTAAAAAATGACAAATTTGAGTGCGTTGGTACATTGTCCGCGAGCTGGCAGCGCGATAAGGCGATGTCTACTACGGAAGACTGGCTTGGAAAATATCCGGATCTGAAAGCGGTTATCTGCGAAAACGATGATATGTCTATGGGTGCATTGCAGGCAGCAGAAGCAGGAGATAAAAATCTTGTTATCATAGGTGTAGATGGAATTAGTGATGCACTTCAGGCTGTAAAAGACGGAAGGCTTTCCGCAAGTGTGCTTCAGGATGCTAATGGACAGGCAAGTGCAGTAATTGATGTCGCAGTAAAAGTTGGCGTTGGTGAAGAAGTAGAATCAAGATATAATGTACCATTCCAGTTAATTACTGCTGATAATGTAGATGATTATTTAGAATGATTTATAGAAGTATGTGAATAAATAGAGCTTTCACCAAATCGTAGCTAATCTATCTTGAACTGCTATATTTTAGAGTGAAAGCTCTATTTTTGCCGAATAGCAAAGTGGATTAGAAATTTTTGCTTGATATAATAAATTATTAGGAGGAAATGATATCATGCCGTTAGTTACAACAAAAGAATTATTATTAAAAGCTCAGGAAGGCCATTATGCAGTTGGTGCATTTAATGTAGAGAATATGGAAATGGTTCAGGCGGTAGTTGCTGCTGCAGAGGAATTAAATGCTCCGGTTATTATGCAGACAACACCTTCTACATTGAAATATGCAGATGCGGATTATTTTTATGCGAATGTAAAAACAGCAGCGCAGAAAGCGAAGGTTCCGGTTGTAATGCATCTGGATCATGGAAATAGCTTTGACTTGGCAATGAAAGCATATCGTGCAGGATATACTTCTATTATGATTGATGGATCTCATGAATTGTTTGATGAAAATATCAGATTGACGAAATCTGTAGTGGATGCGTGTCATGCAGCAGGTGTTCCTGTAGAAGCAGAACTTGGAAAAGTCGGTGGTAAAGAAGATGATCTGGAAGGCGGAGAGGGAAATCCGTATACAGTTCCGTCAGAAGCTGTAGAATTTGTCAATGCAACAGGTGTGGATTCTTTGGCAGTTGCGATTGGTACAGCACACGGTGTATATAAAGGAATTCCGAAGCTGGATGTAGAACGCCTCAGTGAAATTAGAGAGGTTGTGTCTATTCCGTTAGTGCTTCACGGAACTTCCGGCGTGCCGGATGAGGCGGTAAAAGACTGCGTAAGCAGAGGGATTTGCAAGGTAAATTATGCTACAGATCTTCGAATCGCATTTACAAAAGGGGTAAAAGAATATATGGAAAAGAATCCGGATGCCTTTGATCCTAAAAAGTATAATAGTGCGGGAAGAGAAGAAGTAAAGCAGTATGTAATGTCAAAGATAAAAGTTTGCGGAAGTGTTGATAAAGCATCAATCTGAAATGAGAGGGTGGCTGAAATGATAACGACAGTAACAATGAATACATCCATAGATAAAGCTTATTTTATGGATCATGAGGTACAAAATGGGACTGTCATGAGAGTTTCCAGATGCAGGAATTCTGCTGGCGGAAAAGGTCTGAATGTAGCCCGGGCTGTAAAGCTTTGTGGAGAAAAGGTGCAGGCTACAGGTCTTGCGGGAGGATTCAACGGGAAATATCTGGAATCTCTGCTAGAAAAAGATGAGGTGCAATATCAGTTTCTGCATATTGCCGGGGAGACCAGATGCTGCATCAATATTCTGGATGAATGCTATGGTTCAACGGAATATCTGGAACCAGGTTGTGAGGTTGCTGCTGAGGAAGAAGATATATTTTTGCAATGTTTTCCGGAGATTATTCAAAAAAGTAATATAATTACAATTTCAGGAAGCGTTCCCAGAGGAATAAGTAAAAATATTTATGCGAAAATGATTTCCAAGGCAAAGGAAATGGGAAAAAAGGTTATACTGGATACCAGTGGTGAGCTTCTGAAAGAGGGAATAAAAGCAAAGCCTACAGTAGTAAAACCTAATCAGGATGAAATAGAACTGCTTTATGAGGTGAAGATACATACCATAGAAGATGTGATCAAATATGCAAGAAAGATTTATGAACAGGGTATTCCTTATGTAGTAATCTCTCTTGGTGGGGAAGGCGCACTTATGGTATGTGAGGAGGGTGTTTTCCAGGGAAAACCGCCGAAACTGGAGGTTGTGAATACTGTAGGATGTGGGGATTCCATGGTAGGAGGCTTGGCTGTTGCACTGGAGAGGAACTATACTTCTCAGGAAGCGCTGAAGTTCGCGGTAGCAGTAGCGTCTGCCAATGCTCTTTCTCCGAATACGGGTGATTTCAAACCTGAAATATGTGAAAAAATTTTATCTGAAGTAACTGTGAAAAGGTTATAATAACAGCAGGCTGTATGTGTGAAAACATACAGCCTGTTAGTATTTATCTCGGTTCTTTCCCATCACGGAAGAGCATCATCATTTCTTTGGTCAGGCTGATATTATTGCCCTGATCCGGGATTTTGTCTCGTTCTACCCACTGTGCCATGGAGAGCTCCTCATGGTCAACGGTCAGGGTATTATCGCCGTCTACGTCACAGAAAAATCCAAAAAGCAAGGTACTGCTGAAGGACCAGGGCTGGCTCTTGTAGTAGCGGAGATTTTTGACCTTCAGTCCCACTTCTTCCATTACTTCTCTGTGAACAGTCTCCTCAATTGTTTCTCCGATTTCTGCAAAGCCTGCAATGAGAGCGTAGCGTTTGAATCGACGTCCTTCATATTTGGACAGGATGATTTTATTTCCGTTTGTGATCCCTACAATAACTGCAGGACACAGAACAGGATATTCCTGATTGCCGCAGGAAGGGCATTCCATCATACGTTCTTTCTGGCTGTGAACCATTGGTTTTCCACAGCAGCCACAGTATCTGCGCTTGCTGTACCACTGGAAGAGCTGATGTCCTGTAATTCCTGCAAATGCAAGATGTTGTGGCTGAGCGGTCCGAAGAATCCGTACATCCTGAAATTCATAGTCCGGAAGCAGAGAGGTATCCAGCTCCGGGATCAGGTAGAAACGCTGATCATCTATGGAAAACAGATAAATAAAATTGCTGTAAAGATCAGCAATCTTTTCCTCCAACTCCCGGAAACGTGGGAAAGTAATATCTGCATCCCGTTCCTGGCGGGGAAGAAGTATACTGCCTTTTTCGTATGCAAGGATAAAGCTGTCTTTATCCGGGGCAGAAGGTTTGTATTCGTTGTGATAAGTATGTGGTGCGATGTCCTGAATCATAGCAATCGTTCCTTTTCTTTTAATAAAATTGTGCAGGCAATAAAAAGTCAATGCCTGTTTACAGTATATTACGAGAACTTTGTAAAAACAAGAGATTACGATTTGACCAAATCAAGCAATATTTATAATGAAATCTGTAAAAAAATCAGAAAAAACAGTTGATTTTTAAAAGCAATGGTAATATAATTATTTCAACAAATTAATTGGTATAACCAATACAGGAAGAGGTAATACTACAAGGAGGGGCTTTGCAGTTATGGGATATGTAAAATGGAGTTATGACACATTAAATACTTTTTGCCACGATGTATTTCGAAAGTTTGGCTTCAATGAGGAACAGACCAATATTATTAAAGATGTTTTGCTTACCGCAGATCTGTACGGGATTGAGAGTCATGGAATGCAGAGAATGGTAAGATATGATAAAGGAATTGAGAAAGGTACGATTCATCCGGATGCGGAACCGGAGGTTGTATTTGAGACACCTGTATCAGCAGTGATCGACGGACATGATGGAATGGGACAGCTGATCAGTCATTTTGCAATGGAGAAAGCAATTGAGAAAGCGAAAAAAACAGGTGTTGGTTTTGTTTCAGTAAGAAATTCCAATCATTTTGGTATTGCAGGATATTATGCGGAAATGGCTTCTAAACAGGGACTGCTTGGTATGGCATGTACTAACTCAGAAGCAATCATGGTACCTACTTTTGGACGTAAGGCTATGCTGGGTTCCAACCCGATCGCGGTAGCGATGCCTGCAGAGCCGTATCCGTTTCTCTTTGATTGCTCTACAACAGTTGTAACCAGAGGAAAACTGGAAATGTATAATAAATCAGGTAAACAGCTTCCTGAGGGCTGGGCTCTGGGAGCAGACGGACATGAAAGCACAGATGCACCGGATGTACTTGCCAATATTGTTGCAAAAAAAGGCGGCGGAATTATGCCTCTTGGAGGAAATAAAGAGGTAAACGGAAGTCATAAGGGCTATGGATATGGTATGCTCTGTGAGATTTTCAGTTCCATTCTTTCTATGGGTGTTACTTCTGATAAATGCTGTACATTTAAAGACAAGACAGGTATCTGCCATGGATTTGCAGCAATCGATCCTGCAATCTTTGGCAATGCAGATGATATCAAGGCACATTTTTCAGAATATCTGGAAACTCTTCGTCAGAGTCCCAAGGCCGAGGGAGCAGAGCAGATTTATACTCATGGTGAGAAAGAAGTGCTGGCAGAAAAAGAGCGCAGGGAAAATGGTATTCCTGTAAATGACAATACTATGGTTGAACTGGCTAATCTCTGCAATTATCTGAAGATAGATTTTGGAGCTTATTTTAAAGATTATGAGCTGCCAAAAGACAGTAAGTTTTTCAGCGGAAATTACTGATGAAAATGAAATAGAAACCATCATGCTGATAACCATTAATTATAGAATATAAAATTTATAAAATAACTTTTTTTGAGACGCCCGCTTATCAGTGTGTGGAAATAAAAGAAACTGCATGTTCAGATGATATCTGCGAAATTAGCAGACATCACAGAATATGCAGTTTCTTTTTTACCGAATTAAGCTGTCAGATCAATACAGATAATCCTTGTTTACATAACCGTAATTATTCAATTTGGGGGCATATACATACCAATAGGTTGGATCGCTGGTATCTATAATTTCTACAGTATCTCCGGTATAAAGTTCCCCGGTTTCGTTGGCTGTGGTATAAGCCTTGGAGGAACGGAGAGCCAGATATCCTTTGGAAACGCGTACAGTTCTGGATGAATAGGAAGCCGTGCCGCTGAGATAGTCTTTGTTTACGAATCCGTTGAGATCATATTTGGGCGAATATACATACCAGTATTGTGCATCGCTGGTATCCAGAATCTGAACAGTATCCCCGGTATAAAGCTGCCCGATTTCATTGGAGGAATCATAAGCCTTCATATTGCGGAGAGCCAGATATCCTGTAGCAACATTGACAACCCTTGTTTCCCCTGCGTAAAGAGAGACAGTACCTACGGCTCCAACAACTCCGCCGGTCAGATAATCTTTGTTTACATAACCATATTGGTTAAGTCTGGGTGAATATACATACCAGTAAGCGGGATCGCTGCTATTGAAGACGCTTACGGTATCCCCGGTATAAAGCTGCCCGATTTCATTGGAGGAATTATAAGCCTTGTCAGTGCGAAGGGCCAGATAACCAGTGTTTACGCTGACAGTCCACTGGGAATCATAGTAATATCCGGAGGAGGAATTGATAGCATTCAGATAGTCATTATTTACATAACCGAAAGCATCATATTTGGGAGAATAAACATACCAGTATCCGGTAGCGATTGCGTAGTCGGAAACTTCTACCAGATCTCCGGTGTAAAGTTGACCGAAAATGTTACTGTCATCTGCGTTGGCTGCGTTTCGCAGAGCCAGGTATCCGGTTGGCACATTTACCTGATAAGTATTGACAGATGCCTGGGCATCATGTGCAGTGGTGGAAAAAGACAGTGCAAGTGCTGCTGTGGCAATAAGCGGTAAGTAAAATTTTTTCTTCTTCATGTAAAAACCTCCTTTTCAAATTTTTCTGATGTTAGGTCGAAAGCGTTGAGTTTTTGACCTGATATTTTATTGGTTGTAATAAGTATAGATTTCCTTGCTGAGAGAAGCAATGGTACTCTGGGCTGCAGAGGCATTGACCAGTCCCTGGGACAGGAACACGATTACCAGGTCATTTGCAGAATCATAGAGAATTCCAGCGTCATTTTCCACATCGGAGAGTTCTCCTGTTTTGTTGGCTACCTTTACTCCCTGGGGCAGCTGTGCGGGGATTTTGTTGCGCCTTGTCTGAGCTTTCAGAAGAGCATACATGTCTGATGCATGGGAGAAATCGGAATCCTCTTCGTCATAAACCTCCTTCAGAAAATCAGCACAATCCTCTGCAGAGGTATAGTTATCACCTGTGGAGGTATCTGCAAGGAGAAGGCGTCCCATGCTTGTGTCTGTATACCCGTGAGTCTGGCAAAAGCTGTTGACAGCCTGCATGCCTGCAGAGGAATTTCCGCTGCCCAGATCATTTACCAGTGTATTAGCGCAGTCATTATCACTGACAGTGATCATAGAATACAGAGCAGAGTCTACAGCCTCTTTGCCATATTGGCCGATAATGCTGTCGTACTGTTCGTAAACAGCTCCCATAATATAGAGCTTGATCAGGCTGGCTGCCTGCATAGAACCTGCATTTAGGCCGCCCTCGGATTCTCCCGGAAGGTCACAGATATAGACAGACCAGCTTCCGTTGTCTGTGGGAAGCTGTCCCTGAAGATTGTTTAAAAGGGCTTGAAGCCTGGTATCTGTCACCGGTTCGGACTCATCGGAGGAAGCGCCGCCAAATACACTGTCAGAGGAGTTTGTAGAGGGAGAAAGCATTCCCTGGCCTTCTGAGGCATAGCATAGAGAAGCACTCATAAGACTGACAGAAACCAGAAAAGGGAGCAAGAGTTTTTTGTACATTTAAATCACCGCCTACGTTATATTTATATGTAAATTATAACGAGTTTACAGAAGAACCGCAATAGGATGGCTGTCGAAAATGTTTTTTGTGAAGTAGTACATAGCATAAAAAGGGAAAAGTTAATTCGTACAAATTGTAGGAACACAGATGCGAAAAATCCACATATCTGATTATATATTTTAAACTATACAAATGATACAATGGAATCATCGAAAGAAAGATAAAGAACGACAAAATAAACAAAGAAACGCGGAAATGTGGGGGCATTTTCGATATGAAATGAGGAGGTAGATCATATGTTAACACCAAAACAAAATATGCTGGAAGTTATAAGAGGCGGTAATCCTGACAGATTTGTCAATCAGTATGAGGCAGTGCAGCTTCTGTTTCATCCATTTATGTTTGCAAGCCCGCTTCTTCAGCCGGGACAGGAAAATGTGGTGAATGCATGGGGTGTAACCAACACTTTTCCAAAGGGAGTACCGGGAGCGTTTCCTGTACATACCCCTGATAAAATTGTAGTAAAGGATATTGAAGACTGGAAAGACTATGTACATGCACCATCACTGAAATTTACTCAGGATCAGTGGGATATGGTGAAAGCCCAGTATGATGCAGTTGATGGTGAGCAGGCTTTTAAAGCAGCTTTCGTAGCACCGGGATTGTTTGAACAGACTCATCATCTGTGTGAGATCAGCAATGCGCTGGTTTATTACATTACCAATCCGGATGAAATGCATGATCTGATCAAATATCTGACAGAGTGGGAATTGGAATTGGCAGAAGGTATCTGTTCCAATCTTCATCCTGATGCGTTGTTCCATCATGATGACTGGGGTGGACTGGACAGCACATTTATGAGTCCGGCAATGTTTGATGAATTTTTACTTGAGCCATATAAGGAAATTTATGGTTATTATCACAGCCATGGAGTAGAACTGGTAATCCATCATTCTGACAGTTATGCGGCAACCCTGGTTCCTTCTATGATTGAGATGGGAATCGATGTATGGCAGGGATGTATGGAAACTAATAATCTTCCGGAACTGATCAAGAAATACGGTGGAAAGATCAGCTTTATGGGTGGTATTGAGAATCGTGCAGTTGATTTTGAAGGCTGGACAGATGAAAACTGTGATGCAGTGGTACGCCGTGTGTGCGAAGAATGTGGAAATAAATACTTTATTCCGTGTATTGCTCAGGGTGGCCCTGGTTCCGTTTATCCAGGGGTTTACAAATCACTCTGCGATTCTATTGACAGATTAAATGAAGAAAAATTTGGCATCAAGGCATCTGAATCCACAAGACTTCCATGGCAGATCATGTTCTGATCTCTGGCTGGATTCGGAAGACAGGAGGCGTTTGAAAGATGATTATTATTGGGGAAAAAATTAATGGATCAATTCCGGTAGTAGCAGAAGCGATCGCGAAAAGAGATTCAGAATTTATTAAGGAAAGGGCCAAGCTTCAGGCAGAAAGCGGAGCTACCTTTATTGACTGCTGTGCTTCTGTTCCGGAAGCTGATGAAGTAGAAACTTTAAAATGGATGATCGATTGTATCCAGGAAGTTACAGATCTTCCTATTTCCATAGACAGTCCAAGCCCTGAAGTTCTGGCACAAGCTTATAAATTCTGTAAAAAACCCGGAATCTTTAATTCTGTATCAGGAGAGGGACATAAGATCGATACGATCTTCCCGATCATGGCGGAACCTGGAAATGGGGGGTGGCAGGTAATCGCGCTGCTTAGTGATGATACAGGAATACCCAAGTGCGCAGCGGATCGTCTGAAGGTTTTTGATAAGATTATGGCAAAAGCAAAGGAATATGGAATTGCTCCTGACAGGATTCATATTGATCCCCTGGTTGAGATGCTTTGTACTTCTGAGGATGGTATCGATACGAATATTGAAACGATCACAAGTGTCCGAAAACAGTATCCAACCATACATATTACAGCGGCGATCAGTAATATTTCCTTTAATCTGCCGGTTCGCAAGCTGATCAATTATGGTTTTCTGGTACTTGCAATGAATGCAGGTCTGGACAGTGGTATTATGGATCCTACAAATAAGGATATGTTGGGACTTGTCTATGCGACAGAGGCATTGTTGGGACTGGATGATTATTGTATGGAATATATCGGAGCTTACAGAGAAGGCCTGATCGGTACAGCGAAGAAGAAATAAGTTGAATAGATAAACAGGGAGGTTTTGATTATGTCTAAAATAAATGAAGTTGCGGAATTAGTTGAAAAAGGAAAAGCAAAATTAGTAGGTGCGGCTGTACAGGAAGCCATTGATGAAGGAGATGATCCGGTTGCGATCCTGAATGATGGTATGATCAGTGCAATGTCCATAGTTGGTGAGAAATTTAAAAACGGTGAGATTTTTGTTCCGGAAATGCTGGTTGCAGCACGTGCAATGAAAAAAGGCGTTGAAGTTCTGAAACCACATCTGGCATCAGGCTCTACAGGAGCACTTGGAAAGGTGATCATTGCCACTGTTTCCGGTGACCTTCATGATATCGGCAAGAACCTGGTTGCCATGATGATCGAGAGTGCCGGATTTGAAGTGATCGACCTGGGTGTTGATGTTCCGGCTGCCAGGATCATTGAGTGCTATAAGGAGAATCCGGAGGTTAAGATCATTGCTCTTTCTGCTCTTCTGACAACCACTATGCCGGCACTGAAGGAAACAGTTGAGGCATTAAATGCAGCTGATTTCAGAGAAAATGTCAAGGTTATGGTTGGCGGTGCACCGATTACAGAAGCCTTTGCTGAGGAAATTGGGGCAGATGGTTATTCAGATGATGCGGCCAGTGCGGCTTCACTGGCTAAAAAGTTGGCGGCCTGATCTGATTACTTTGTGCAGGTATAGATATAACATGAAAATATAATGGGAGGGACTGCTCTGAGGAGTGGTCCTTTCGTGTATTTACGAGGATTGCTATAGAATTCTTTGGGAACATGTTATAATGGAAAAAAAGGGGACGCTCAGAAAAATATTTTTCTGAGCTGGCTGCTGGTCATTGTGATGTTTGAATTGGAAATGTGGGAGGTTTTTATGGCTTGGGTTAAGTTTGTGCATGAAGGGATTGAGATAGAAGTGAATGCCGGGATGTCTGTACTGGAAGCGGAGATTCAGGCGGGCCTGAGGCCGGATGCGCCTTGTGGCGGTTTGGGGAAATGTGGGAAGTGTCTGGTTAAGATGAATGGTGAAGTTGTTAAGGCCTGTCAGATGCAGATTGGTGAAGGCGAGATTTGTGTAGTGGAGACATTGGACGGGGCTGGCAATGAGAAGATTTTGACGGATGGATTTAACAGAGAAGTTGTGTTAGAACCGGGATTAAAGATGGCACAGGTCAAGCTGGAGAAGGCGAAAACCGGGGAGAAGCGGTCAGACTGGCAGAGGCTGTTGGATACGCTGGCAGAGGCAGATGGCGAGGTTGAGCCGGAGCAGATGGAGGTAGATCTGAAGCTGGCGGGTGAATTGTATGGGATGCGCAGGGATTCTGATGAATGGTATGTGATTTATAGTAGACGGCGGATTCTGGAAATGAGGAAAGAAACTGGTCGGAGGTGTCTGGCAGCGTTTGATATTGGGACGACTACCATCGTAGGGTATTTGTTGGATGGTGCGGATGGGAGGACTTTGGCAGTTGAGAGCAGGATGAATCCCCAGGCGCAGTATGGTGCGGATGTGATCATGAGGGCAAATTATGGGCTGGAACATGGAACAGAAGCTTTGAGTATGTGTGTCCGGGAAGAGGTTAATGAGATGCTGGGAAGTCTGGCGGAGGATGCAGGGATAAGGAGAGAGGACGTTTTTCAGGTGTGTATTGTGGGAAATACCTGCATGCATCATCTGTTTCTGGGGATTTCTCCGGCTTCTCTGGTGCATGCGCCCTATACTCCGGCTGTGAGTGAGAGACTGGTACTGAATGCGGGAGATTATGGTCTGTCTGTACAGGAACATGCAGAGCTGATCATGCTTCCGGATATTGCAGGATATGTGGGGGCAGATACCTGTGGATGTTTGCTGGCGATCAGACAGGATCTGAGGGAGGAGATTTCTCTGATGATCGATATCGGAACAAATGGGGAGATGGTTCTGGGAAACAGGGAGCGGATGGTGACCTGTTCTACTGCGGCCGGACCTGCTTTTGAAGGTGCGAAGATTGAATGTGGAATGCGTGGCGCGGATGGGGCTGTGGATCATGTGAAGTACGAGGAGGGGAAGTGGAGTTATACAACTGTTGGAAATAAGCCGGCGGTTGGTTTGTGTGGTTCTGGATTGATCGATCTGGTGGCAGGGCTTCTGGATGCTGGAATTCTGGATGAGAATGGTGTGCTGAGAAGCGGACAGGAGAAGCAAGGTGTGTTTATTCTGATACCTCCGGAGCAGTCCGGAAATGAAAGAGGGATTTACCTGACTCAGAAGGACATTGGAGAAGTACAGCTTGCCAAGGCTGCTATAGCAGCAGGGATTCGGATGCTTATGGAGAAGCTTGGGATTACAGAAGATGAAATCAGTTCGGTATATATTGCAGGTGCTTTTGGCAACTATATGGATCCGGTCAGTGCAGGGAAGATCAGTTTGCTTCCGGCGACGCTTGTGAAGAAAGTGAAGCCAGTGGGAAATGCTGCTGGTGAGGGTGCGAAGATTGCGCTTGTGAATGAGAAGGAAATGCTGGAGATGGATGAGCTGGTGAGAAAGACTGAATTCATAGAGCTGGCTGCTTCGGCTGATTTTCAGGATTATTTTATCGATGAACTGGGGTTTGAGATAGGTGAATGATTTTGCCTGACGAGAATGGATATAGATTATATAAGAGTTCACGAAAGGGGATTAGATTATGGACATTAGAAAATTAGAAAAAATGGGAATGGAGCAGGGGTTTTCATATGTGGCATTGTTGGATTGTGATACGATTGAGCTGAAGCCGGAGGTGCGGCAGATGTGTGCTTCGGGCAGTTGTCATAAATATGATAAATGCTGGAGCTGTCCTCCGGGCTGCGGTTCCCTGGAGGAATGTGAGGCCAGGGTCCGGCAGTATAAAAATGGTATTATTGTTCAGACAGTGGGAAAATTGGAGGATGCCCTGGATGGCGAAGGCATGATGGAAACAGAGGCCAGGCATAAGGAGTATTTTTCAGAGTTTGAGAAGAAGTTAAGGGAAATATATCCGGATATGTTGGCAATCGGTGCCGGATGCTGTACCAAATGTAAGGTCTGTACCTATCCGGATGCTCCCTGTAGATTTCCCAAGCAGGCTTTTTCATCCATGGAAGCCTATGGAATGCTGGTGACCCAGATCTGTCAGGCAAATGGGCTGAAATATTACTATGGAGATTGTACTATTTCCTACACCAGCTGTTATCTTCTGGAATAAAGGAACGGTGTAGAGCTACGTAGCGAAGGGGATTGCGAATATCCGTTTGACTTGTAAAAAGCAGGTGGTTGTGATAAAATTAGAGAAAATCCTTCGCCGCAGGGCGGAGGTATTTTTGCAAGAAGAATTAGAGGCAGGCTTGATCATATGACAATACTTGAGCAGATACAAAATGCCATCGAAGAGGGATGTCCGGGTGAAACAGAGAAGCTGGTTCGCGAAGCGGTGAATCAGCATATTTCTGCTGCTCGGATTGTGGAAGAAGCCATGACTCCGGCAATGAGAACAGTGGGAGAAAATTACAGATCCAAGGGTGCAGACATTATTCGGATACTTGCTGCAGCCCGGAGCGTGCGTAAGGGCTTTGAGCTTCTGGAAGAGCAGGATGGGCAGCTTAACAGGAGAAATATCGGAACTGTAATACTGGGAACGGTGGAGGGAGACCTTCATGATGTGGGCAAGAACCTGGTGGCAGTTATGTTTCGTAGTGCGGGCTTTAAGGTGATTGATCTGGGAGTAGACATTTCCGAAAAACAGTTTCTGCGTGCTGTGAAGGAGAATCCGGATGTGTCCATCGTCTGTATTTCCTCTCTGCTGAGTACCTCCATCCCGGAAATGGAACAGGTGGTGAAATCCCTGAAACGCAGTAAAGATCAGCGTAAATTTAAAATTATGGTCGGAGGCGGTGCAGTGACCAGGCAGCTGGCGAAGGATATGGGCGCAGATGCCTATACGGAAAACTGCATTGAGGCAGTGGAGGTTGCCAAGACGTTTGTTGTGTAAGGAGGATGGAGACTTGCGGCTCTCATCAGTTTACTTGTACGAAAAAATAAAGAAAAGATATAAAATTCTGAAAAAGGGAAATTTATCCGGCACAGACGGATATCTGCGCCCTTTTTTGTATTTGGAGAAAAAAATTGTTCAAAAGAAACATATATATATAATTCAGGGAGAGCATATTGCTGATCTGGTGCAGAGGGCATCAGATACAAAGGAAACATTCTGGATCATAAGCAGAAAATCCGGCACTGATAAGCCACAGATATCTGAGAAACTTCCGGATACCTTGGTATATGTGGAAATAGTCCTGGAAGGAACGGAAGAAATTTATGAATTTATGAATGATCTTCAGGAAATCTTTGATGCTGCAGATAAGTGGGAGCGGAAAATCCACAATTTGATGGTAGAACATGCAGGGATGGAGTCGCTTTTGAAGGTAACTTCGGAATTTCTGCAAAATTCTCTTAGTGTAAAGGGATTGGATTTTGTGTCATCATCGGAAGCAGGAGGAGAACGGCTGTCATCCGAAATATATACAGAGCACTGGGATCCTGTCAGCGGATGCCGTTCTATAAGCAGAAATCTTCTAGTAGATGAAAAAGTAACACACAAGCTGATCCTGACGGAAACGCAGACAGAGATCACCCAGGGAGTTTTCTGTGTGCTGGATAATCTCACAGATAAGCTGGAATTTCTGTTGGCCCAGGAAGAGGAGACAAATCCGGATGAGGATATGGAACAGATTTTTATCCGGCTTCTCTCGGACCGTACAGCAGACTATATGCAGGTCAGCAGACAGCTTGGGGAACTGGGATGGGGTGGGAATCATGAATACATGTGCCTGGTTTTACAGATTACCTATCTGAATCAGCAGAATCTTTCCACAAAGGCTGTTTTTCGTTATATTAAGAAGAAGTTTGAAGATTCTGTATGCTTTCTGTATCAGAATGAGATCGTGGTATTTTTTAACCTTACCAGGCTGGAGATGGATCAGGAGAAAATTTCCGGCAAATTGATCTATTTTATCAGGGATACCTATCTGAAGGCCGGTTACAGCAGAGTGATGACCGGACATATGAATCTGCGGAGACAGTATATACAGGCAAAAACAGCCCTGGATGTAGGCAGCCGTAAAAAGCCATATCTGTGGATCCATTATTTTAATCAGGTAGCCTTGACCTATATTCTGGAACAGACAACCAGGAGGCTGCCGGGAAATATGATCTGCCATGAAGGACTTCTGGATTTAAAGGAGCAGGATGAAAAAAATCAGACCCAGTATCTGGAAACCCTCCGGGTATATCTGGAACAGCATCTCAGTGCCACCCAGGCTGCCCGGGAGCTGTTTATACACAGGAGTACCTTTCTCTACAGACTGGACAGGATCAGGGAAATTCTCCAGTCAGATTTGGATGACCCAGAGGAAATTTTCTATCTGGAGCTGTCCTTCCGGCTGCTGGAACAGGAAAATGAAAAGGAATAGGATTGGGATTGTCTTACATGGGTTCTGGTGATTTTTATTGCTGATTTGAACAAATTATGGTATAGTGAAGATATCTTATGTAATATACACAAAAAATAATAAAAAAATAAGGGCAGGAGTGGTCAAAATGTATCAGGAAGAATACAAACGCTGGTTGGCAGCAGATCTGCAGGATGCGGATCTTAATCCGGAATTATCCAAAATCGAAGGAAATGACGAAGAGATCAAGGATCGTTTCGCAGTAGCACTGAAATTCGGAACAGCCGGACTTCGCGGAGTTCTTGGAGCAGGCACTAACCGTATGAATATTTATGTAGTCCGCCAGGCAACACAGGGACTTGCAAACTGGGTAAAAACACAGGGCGGCAATCAGACAGTAGCCATCAGCTATGACAGCCGTCTCAAAAGTGATGTATTTGCAAAAACAGCAGCAGGCGTACTGGCGGCAAATGATATCAATGTCAGAATTTATGACGCACTGATGCCTGTACCTGCACTTTCCTTTGCAACACGTTACTATGAATGCAATGCAGGTATTATGGTAACAGCATCCCACAACCCGGCTAAGTACAACGGATACAAAGCATACGGTCCTGACGGATGCCAGATGACAGACGATGCAGCTGCCATTGTATATGAAGAGATCCAGAAAACAGACGTACTTACAGGTGCCAAATATATGTCCTTCGCAGAAGGTGTAGAAGAAGGGAAAATCCGTTTCGTAGGAGATGACTGCAAGCAGGCTCTCTATGAAGCTATCGAATCTCGCCAGGTTCGTCCGGGTCTCTGCAAGACAGCAGGACTGAAACTGGTTTACAGCCCGTTAAACGGATCAGGACTTGTACCTGTAACTCAGGTATTAAAGGACATCGGAATCACAGATATTACCATCGTTCCGGAACAGGAATATCCAAACGGATACTTCACAACCTGCAGTTATCCGAACCCGGAAATCTTTGCAGCTCTGGAGCTTGGATTAAATCTTGCAAAAGAAACAGGTGCAGACTTAATGCTTGCAACTGACCCGGATGCAGACCGTGTTGGTATCGCAATGAAATGCCCGGATGGTTCCTATGAGCTGGTAACAGGTAATGAGGTAGGTGTACTCCTTCTTGATTATATCTGTGCAGGCCGCATTGAAAAAGGCACAATGCCAAAGAATCCGGTAGCAGTGAAATCCATTGTTTCCACACCACTTGCAGATGCAGTGGCAGAGCACTATGGAGTAGAACTCAGAAGCGTACTTACAGGATTCAAGTGGATCGGCGATCAGATCGCACAGCTTGAAGCAGCAGATGAAGTAGACAGATTTATCTTCGGATTTGAAGAGAGCTACGGATACCTTGCAGGACCATATGTACGTGACAAAGATGCTGTCATCGGATCTATGTTGATCTGTGAAATGGCTGCATATTACAGAAGCATCGGAAGTTCCCTGAAACAGAGAATGGAAGAGATCTATGCACAGTACGGACGTTACTTGAACAAAGTAGACAGCTTTGAATTCCCGGGATTAAGCGGAATGGATAAGATGTCAGCTCTGATGCAGGGACTTCGCGATAAACCTCTCACAGAGATCGCAGGCCATGCCATCGTAAAAGTAACAGATTACCAGAAACCGGAAGAAACAGGACTTCCTGCAGCAAATGTATTGATCTACAAGCTGGACAACGGTGAGACAGTAGTTGTCCGCCCATCCGGAACAGAGCCAAAGATCAAGATCTATTACACAACTCTCGGCAAGAACCTGGAAGAGGCAGAAGCTGAGAAAGAGAAGCTTGCAGAAGCATTAAAACCGATCATGGCATAAGTGAATAAAAATAAAGAAAACGAGAAGGCTGTGCTCATATGGGCATGGCTTTCTTTTTTGTCTCAGGGAGAGCGAAACCCACAGATTGTTTTTGACTTCACCAACAGGTTTTGCTAAAATGTGGGATAGCAACACCGGAAATGACAGGAGCGTTAGGAGCTGCTTTGGGGCGGCGCAATTATTATTAATTTTTATAAAGGAAAAGAGGAAAAAATGAGCGAGAATAAAGAAGAAATAAAAACAGAAATTTCTGCAGACAATACAGCATCAGAATACGAAGTGATCAATATCCCCATCTCTGATGGAACAGAACGGGAATTTGCCATTATGGATACCTTTGAAGTGGAAGGCCAGAACTATATGGCAGTATCTCTGATCGAAGGAGATGAGATCCAGGAAGGTGTTTATATTTACCGTTACCAGAATGCAGAAGACGGAGATGTGATCGTGGAGAAGATCACTGCACCTGCAGAGTATAAGAAAGTTTCCAAAGCATATGAACAGATGTAGTTAGTGAGAACAAAGGGAACAGTAACCGGATGAAAGAGATTTCTGAAAAAATGTGATGGTATGAATTTCATAATTGACAGACATGTGATATGATAAATAAATAATAAGATTGAGATCATAATTAGCAGGAGGGAATGACAGATGGAAAAATCAACAGTTTATTTTACGGATTTTAGATGCCCGGTTGGCACCAGCCAGATTGACAAGCTGAAAAAGCTTTGTATTGCGGCCGGAATCAGGAATATTGATATGGAAGGCAAGTTTGTAGCGATCAAGATGCATTTTGGTGAGCTGGGAAATCTGGCTTTCCTTCGTCCGAACTATGCAAAGGCAGTGGCAGATCTGTGCAAAGAGCAGGGCGGACTGCCCTTTCTGACAGACTGCAATACTCTGTATCCGGGCAGCAGAAAAAATGCACTGGAGCATCTGGACTGTGCAAATCTGAATGGCTTTAATACCATCACAACAGGCTGCCAGATCATTATCGGTGATGGACTTCGCGGAACAGACGAGGTAGAGGTGCCGGTGGCAAACGGAGAATACTGTGAGACAGCCCTGATCGGACGTGCCATTATGGATGCGGATATTTTTATCAGCCTTACACACTTCAAGGGACATGAGGCTACCGGATTTGGCGGAACCATCAAGAATATCGGAATGGGCTGCGGAAGCCGTGCAGGCAAAATGAAACAGCATGCCAGCGGTAAACCGGCTATCAATGAAGATCTTTGCCGAGGATGCCGCCGCTGCGCAAAGGAATGCGGAAGTGATGCCATTACATATCAGGATAAGAAGGCAGTGATCGATTACGATAAGTGCAAAGGCTGCGGACGCTGTATCGGTGCATGTAATTATGATGCAGTTTATAATCCTAACAGTGATGCCAATGAGCTTCTGGACAGAAAAATGGCAGAATATGCACAGGCAGTCTGTCATGATCGTCCCTGCTTCCATATTTCATTGGTACAGGATGTGAGCCCGAACTGTGACTGCCATGGAGAAAATGATGCACCAATTCTTCCAAATATCGGAATGTTTGCAAGCTTTGACCCTATCGCGTTGGATCAGGCCTGTGCAGATGCCTGTCTGAAGGCAAAACCACTGGATAACAGTCAGCTTGGAGATCATCTGGCAGAGCCGGGATGGCACTGTCACCACGACCACTTCAAAGACTCCAATCCTAATATTGAGTGGAAAGCAACCCTGGATCAGGGAGAAAAAATTGGCCTTGGAAGCCGTGAATATGAATTAAAGATTTTAAAATAAAGAACTTAAAATAAAAATCCAGGATTTACAACAGATGATCCGGAAAGAGAGTGATTATGGAAAAAAGAAAAATCATTATGGATTGCGATCCCGGTGTAGATGATGCTATAGCGTTGGCCTATGCAGCTGCCCATCCGGAAGCCTTTGAGCTTCTGGCAGTAACCTCTGTAACAGGAAATCAGACAATAGACAAGGTGACAAGGAATGCACTGGATCTGGTATCCCTTTACAGGCTTTCTATTCCTGTGGCAAGAGGGGCAGAAACTCCCCTGCTGAGAGATCCGCAGCCGGCATCTGACTTTCACGGTGCCAATGGTCTGGGAAACGTGGAAATCCCCAGATCTCAGGAGGATGTAGTAGAGGAAAGTGCAGCCTTTTTTATGAAAAAGCTTATTTCAGAGCTTCCTGAAGGTGAGAAGATTACACTGATCTGTACAGCGCCTCTCACCAATGTAGCATTGCTTCTCAAGGTATTTCCTGAGGTAAAGGAGAAAATCCAGGAGATTCTGCTTATGGGTGGAGCTGTAGCAGGAGGAAATGTAACTGCTTCTGCAGAGTTCAATATTTATGAAGATCCGGAATCTGCCAGAATCGTATTCCGTTCAGGAATCCCTGTGGTAATGTGCGGTCTGGATGCTACTGAGAAATGTGCACTGACAGCTTCCCAGATAGAGAAAATGTGCCAGTCCAATAACAGGATCGCCAGATTCTGCGGGGATATGGCAGGCTATAGTCTGGCAAACGGCAACAAATACAGAGGAAATGTAAGTATTCATGATGCTGTGCCTTTTATGTATCTGACCCATCCGGAGCTTTTTGTGGCAAAGAAGGCAGTGTTGGATGTGGAATGCTCTGACTGTGCATCCAGAGGCAGAACTATCTGTGATTTCCGCTGGTGGCAGCATGAGGAAAGTGAAGAGAATGTGGTACTCATGGATGCAGACGGAGCTAGATTCCAGGAATATCTGATAGAGGCTATTTATGAGTTAGGAGAGAAGCTGCAGTGAAAAAACTGCAGGGAATGATTGCATGAATTATATTGTCTTTGATCTGGAATGGAACCAGAGTCCTGATGGAAAGAAAAATCGCAATGAAAAGCTGCCCTTTGAGATCATAGAGATCGGGGCAGTGAAGGTAAACAGCAAAAAGGAAATTACAGATAGCTTTCATCGTCTGATCCGGCCTCAGGTATATAACAGGATCCACAGCAGTATCCATGAGGTGATCCATATGGATTACAGAGATCTGCTGGACGGGGTATCCTTTGAGCAGGCAGCAGGAGAATTCCTGGAGTGGTGCGGTAAGGACTGGTATTTCTTTACCTGGGGAAATCAGGATGTGATGGAACTTCAGAGAAATATGAAATTTTATAAAATGCTGGATCAGCTTCCCGGGCCTGTAACCTATTATGATGTACAGAAACTTTACAGTATTACCTGGGATGACGGGGATTCCCGGTGTGCACTGGAGCATGCCATTGATGAGCTTCATATTGAGAAGAAATACGGCTTTCACAGGGCACTTGCGGATGCCTACTATACAGCAGAAGTGCTGAAAAGGATTAGCAATATTATGATCATCAACCATCCATCCCTGGATGTGTACCAGAATCCAAAGAAGAAAAAGGATGAAATCTTTATTTCCTATCCGGATTATGATAAGTATGTATTCAGAGAATTTACCGATAGAGAGCGAATCATGAAGGACAGAGGCGTAGCCGGTACTCCCTGCCCTATGTGCCACAAACCTGCCAGACGCAAGATCCGCTGGTTCATGAATAATCCCAGAGTTTATTACAGTGTTTCTGCCTGCGGAGAGCATGGGTTGATCAAGGGTAAGATCCGGATCCATAAGACGGACGAGAACAAATATTTTGCAGTGAAGACTCTGCGGTTTACAGATACAAAAGAAACGGAGGAGCTCCGTGAGAGAAAGGAGCTCCTCCGTCAGAAACGACAATTAAAGAGAAGTCTGGAGAAGGAGATCTGAAAGGATCTCCTTTTCATATTGCATACCGTAGCCAACCATGTGGTCGTCCAGATAATATTTACTCTTAATACGCTTAGGGCCTACAGAGTTGTCGAGAACCCATTGCTTTTTGGTCAGGGTGCCGGTGTCCGTCCCTGTGGGGACAGTGACATACACATGCCTGATATAATGGAAGAGACTGGTGTTTCCATTGTCTTTCAGCAGATATTTCTCGCAGGGGAGAAATGGAGTTGTCACAGGATCCGGATCCACATTTAAATCTGCTTTTTCAAAATTATTAAATCCGTAATCCAGCAGAGAGGCAGTGTCCGGAAAAGCACCGTTTGTGGAATTAAGGACCACTGCAATGAGGATGGAGTTTCCTCTCTTGGCATAGGTGACCAGGGTATTTCCTGCGTTGGTGGTATATCCGGTCTTGCCACCCAGGACTCCGTCATAGGCATAGGACTGCCCTGCCAGCATCTTGTGATGGTTCAGCAGATAACGGGTTTCCGGCTGCTTGTTGGTAGGGGGAATCTCATAGGTCTGAGTGGTGACAAACTTACGGAACAGCGGATTATACCAGGCAGCCTTGGCGATTTTCATCATGTCATTGGCAGTGGTATAATGCTTCTCATCATGGAGACCATTGGGATTATTAAAATGTGTGTGTTTACAGCCAAGCTGTGCAGCTCTCTGGTTCATCAGCTCAACGAACTTCTTTACAGAACCGCTGGTTTTCTCGGCCAGAGCCAGAGCCATCTCATTGGCAGATTCCAGCATCAGAGCCATCACAGCCTGTTCTACAGTAAAGACCTCCCCGGTTTCTGCATAGATGGTAGAGCTTCCGGCCTCAATGCCGTAGGCAGCGGCCTCGGACATAGTGAGGCTGTCATTCATGTCCAGATTCTCACAGACCAGCAGCGCGGTCATGATCTTGGTAATACTTGCAGGATATAGCTTGTTATCTGCATTTTTGGAATACAGGACAGTGTCTGTGACTGCATCCATAAGAACAGCAGATTCTCCCTCAATATTAGGTCCTGCAGGCCAGCCCTTGATAGAGTCTGTATCTGCAGCCTGGGAGTAGGTGGAGGAATGCTCCGGCGCAGCCGTAACCTGTGCAGCTGTATTCTCCGATGCATAAACAATTCCCGGCTGGGAAAAAAGAAGTCCTCCGCAGAGAAGGGCAGACATGCCCTGCTTTATGATTTTATAAAAATTTCCTTTAAACATATGAAGTGTAATCCTTTATCTGATAAATAATGGTGTTACTGGTTACCCCTGACAGCATATTTTACCCCATTATAGCATTATTTACAACGTCTGTGTAAAATTAAATGATAGTATTTTATATAACTATAAATATAAGAAAAAACACTTGACATCCTGAAAAATAAGCCCTTATAATAAACTTCATGGAAACGCTGCGGTTTACCATACCGTGGCCATAATAACCACAAAGACAAAGATGGAGACAGTAACCTGTAGAGGAAAGCAGCAGCGAGCCGGAGGCGGTGGGAGTCCGGTGCAAGTAAATGCAGGAGAAGATCACTCCGGAGTTTCAGTTCCCAGGGGCACTGCGCCGTGTAAGAGCTGACGGTAATCCCCGTTAGAGGATGCATGTATCGGCAGTGACGCCCGTACCGTGTAACAGGTGGTATAACGAAAGTAGAGAAACCTTCGTCCTTTTACAAAAAGGGCGATTTTTTTATTATCAGGAGAAATAGGAGGAAACAGCTGTGTACCAGAAAGTTGATACGAATCTTAATTTCGTAGACCGTGAGAAAAAGGTCGAGGAATTCTGGAAAGAGAACCATATTTTTGAGAAAAGTATGGAAAACAGAAAAGAAGGAGAAACCTATACATTTTATGACGGACCGCCTACCGCTAACGGTAAACCCCACATCGGTCATGTGCTTACCCGTGTAATCAAGGATATGATCCCCAGATACCGTACAATGAAGGGATACATGGTTCCGCGTAAAGCAGGATGGGATACCCACGGACTTCCGGTAGAACTGGAAGTGGAGAAGAAGCTTGGTCTGGATGGCAAAGAGCAGATCGAAGAATACGGTATGGAGCCATTCATTAAGCAGTGTAAGGAAAGTGTTTGGAAATACAAAGGAATGTGGGAGGACTTCTCCTCCACAGTTGGTTTCTGGGCTGACATGGAACACCCATATGTCACCTACTATGATGACTATATCGAATCCGAATGGTGGGCACTGAAAGAGATCTGGAATAAGAAGCTTCTCTATAAAGGCTTCAAAATCGTTCCTTACTGTCCGAGATGTGGTACTCCGCTTTCTGCACAGGAAGTATCCCAGGGATACAAAACTGTAAAAGAGCGCTCCGCAGTGGTAAGATTCAAGGTTGTTGGTGAAGACGCATACTTCCTTGCATGGACAACAACACCGTGGACACTTCCGTCCAACGTTGCACTCTGCGTAAACCCGGATGAGACTTACTGTAAAGTAAAGGCAGCAGACGGATATACCTATTATATGGCAGAAGCACTTCTTGATAAGGTTCTGGGTAAGCTTGCCAAAGAAGAAGGCGAGAAAGCATACGAGGTTCTGGAAACCTACAAAGGAACAGATCTGGAATACAAAGCATACGAGCCGCTTTTCGCATGTGCAGGAGAGGCAGCAGCAAAACAGAAAAAGAAAGCTCATTTCGTAACCTGTGATAACTACGTTACTATGAGTGATGGTACAGGTATCGTTCATATTGCACCTGCATTCGGTGAAGACGATAACAGAATCGGACGTAACTATGAGCTTCCATTCGTACAGTTCGTAGACGGACAGGGTAACCTGACAAAAGAGACACCATACGCAGGGGTTTTCGTAAAGAAAGCAGACCCTATGGTTCTCACAGATCTGGACAAAGAAGGCAAGCTCTTCGATGCTCCGAAATTCGAGCATGATTATCCACACTGCTGGAGATGTGACACACCACTGATCTACTATGCAAGAGAATCCTGGTTCATCAAAATGACAGCAGTTAAAGATGACCTGATCAGAAATAACAATACTATTAACTGGATCCCTGAGAGCATCGGTAAAGGACGTTTCGGCGACTGGCTTGAAAATGTTCAGGACTGGGGTATCAGCCGTAACCGTTACTGGGGAACACCACTGAACATCTGGCAGTGTGAATGCGGACATATGCATTCCATCGGAAGCCGTCAGGAATTATTTGAGATGAGCGGTGATGAGAAAGCCAAAACAGTAGAGCTTCATCGCCCGTACATCGATGAGATTACACTGAAGTGTCCGGAGTGCGGTGGAGAAATGCACCGTGTACCGGAGGTTATTGACTGCTGGTTTGACTCAGGAGCAATGCCTTTTGCACAGCATCATTATCCATTTGAAAACAAAGAATTATTTGAGCAGCAGTTCCCTGCAAACTTTATTTCCGAGGCTGTAGACCAGACCCGTGGATGGTTCTACTCACTCCTTGCAGAATCCACACTGCTCTTCAACAAAGCACCATATAAGAACGTAATCGTTCTGGGACATGTCCAGGATGAGAACGGACAGAAGATGAGTAAGTCTAAAGGAAACGCAGTTGACCCATTCGATGCACTGAACAAATACGGTGCAGATGCCATCCGTTGGTACTTCTACATTAACAGTGCTCCATGGCTTCCCAACCGTTTCCACGGAAAGGCAGTAGTAGAGGGACAGCGTAAATTCATGAGCACACTGTGGAATACTTATGCATTCTTCGTATTATATGCAGACATCGACAACTTCGATCCGACTAAATATGAACTGAACTATGACCAGCTTCCTGTAATGGACAAATGGCTCCTCAGCAGATTAAACACAACTGTTCAGGCAGTAGACAATGATCTGGCTAACTACAAGATTCCGGAAGCAGCAAGAGCACTTCAGGAATTCGTAGATGAAATGAGTAACTGGTATGTAAGAAGAAGCCGTGAACGTTTCTGGGCAAAGGGAATGGAGCAGGATAAGATCAATGCTTACATGACTCTGTACCATGCACTGGTAACAATTGCCAAGACAGCAGCTCCTATGATCCCGTTCATGACAGAAGACATCTATCAGAACCTGGTAAGAAGCGTGGACAAAGATGCTCCTGAGAGTATCCATCTCTGCGACTTCCCGACTGTAAATGAAGCATGGATCGACAAAGATCTGGAAGCAGACATGAAAGAGCTTTTGGAGATTGTAGTTCTGGGACGTGCCTGCAGAAATACAGCAAACATCAAGAACCGTCAGCCAATCGGAACCATGTATGTAAAGGCTGAGAAGAAAATGGGTGAATTCTACACAGATATCATTGCAGATGAGCTGAATGTCAAAGAGGTAAAATTTGCAGATGACGTAGAGTCCTTTATCTCCTACAGCTTCAAACCACAGCTTCGTACAGTAGGACCGAAATACGGAAAACTCCTTGGCGGAATCAGACAGGCTCTCACAGACATCAACGGAACAGCAGCGATGAACGAACTGAGAACCAACGGTGTTCTGAAACTGGATATCAACGGAAACGATGTAGAACTTACAGAAGAAGACCTTCTTATTGAAACAGCACAGACAGAAGGCTATGTATCTGAATCTGACGGTGAAACATCCGTAGTTCTGGATACCAACCTGACACCGGAACTGATCGAAGAAGGATTTGTACGTGAGATCATCAGCAAGATCCAGACCATGAGAAAGGAAGCTGGCTTCGAAGTCATGGACAAGATCGTAGTATATGCTCACGGAAACGACAAGATCCAGGATGTCATGAAAGCACACGAAGACGAGATTAAGTCCGAAGTACTTGCTGACGAAATGGTACTTGGAGAGACCGATGGTTATGTGAAAGAGTGGAATATCAACAAAGAAGCAGTAGCTATGGGTGTTAAGAAACTGTAATTGACAACATTCGATTAATCACTGATAAGATACTGATAAGTTACAGGTATTTCGCAGGGAATATAGTACTTGGAGGCGGAGATTCTTTGCCCCCAATTTCTCTGATATGAGAAAACAGAAGAGTTGACGGAATGAAGAGGTTCACCTGCAATATCCGCAAGATGTATTACTGAGAATAAAGTGAACAGTGAAACCATTACGGGAGGTATAAAATGACAAACGAAATGTTCAAGAAAGAGGCATTCAAGAAAAGCGTAAAAGACAACGTAAAATTCCTCTATCGAAAAACAATTGAAGAAGCTACACAGGAGCAGATTTTCCAGGCTGTAAGCTACACAGTTAAGGACGTTATCATTGACAACTGGCTGGAAACACAGAAAGCATATGACGAACAGGATCCAAAGATCGTATATTACATGTCCATGGAATTCCTGATGGGACGTGCCCTGGGTAACAATCTCATCAACCTTTGCGGATATGGCGAAGTAAAAGAGGCTCTTGAGGAGCTGGGCTTTGACCTGAACTGCATCGAAGACCAGGAACCGGATCCTGCACTTGGAAACGGTGGTCTGGGAAGACTGGCTGCATGCTTCCTTGATTCCCTGGCAACATTAAACTATGCTGCATATGGCTGTGGAATCCGTTACCATTACGGAATGTTCAAACAGCAGATCAAAGACGGCTACCAGATCGAGGTACCGGACAACTGGCTGAAAAACGGATATCCTTTCGAACTCCGTCGTCCAGAATATGCCAAGGAAGTACACTTCGGCGGCTATGTAAGAGCAGAATATGATGCAGAAAAGGGTGCTACCAGATTTATCCACGAAGGATACCAGGCAGTAAAAGCCATTCCTTATGATATGCCGATTACAGGCTATGACAATGATGTGGTAAATACTCTCCGTATCTGGGATGCAGAGCCGATCGTAGACTTTGAGCTGGATTCCTTTGACAAGGGTGACTACAAGAAAGCAGTAGAGCAGGAAAACCTTGCCCGCAATATCGTAGAGGTTCTTTATCCAAACGACAATCATTATGCAGGTAAAGAGCTGAGACTGAAACAGCAGTACTTCTTTGTATCTGCCAGCCTTCAGGAAGCAATCGCTAAATATAAGAAGAAACACGATGACATTCATAAATTATATGAAAAAGTAACCTTCCAGATGAACGATACCCACCCAACTGTAGCAGTAGCTGAGTTAATGCGTATCCTCATGGACGAAGAGGGACTTGGCTGGGATGAAGCATGGGAGATCACAACCAAATCCGTTGCCTACACCAACCATACCATTATGTCCGAGGCGCTTGAGAAATGGCCTATCGAGCTGTTCTCCAGACTGCTTCCACGTGTATACCAGATCATCGAGGAGATCAACCGCCGTTTCATCGCAGAAATCCAGGCAAAATATCCTGGCAACTATGAGAAGATCAAAAAGATGGCGATCATTTATGACGGACAGGTGAAGATGGCACATCTGGCAATCGCAGCAGGCTACTCTGTAAACGGTGTTGCCCGTCTGCACACAGAAATCCTGAAGAATCAGGAGCTGAGAGACTTCTATGAAATGATGCCGGAGAAATTTAATAACAAGACCAACGGTATCACTCAGAGACGTTTCCTCCTTCATGCAAACCCGCTTCTGGCAGACTGGATCACAGAGCATATCGGACCGGACTGGATCACAGACCTGTCCCAGTTAAAGAAACTGAAGGTGTATGCAGATGATGAAAAGGCACTCCAGGAATTCATGAATATTAAATTTAGAAATAAAGAGCGCCTGGCTAAATACATCCTGGAGCACAATGGGGTAGAAGTAGATCCTCACTCCATCTTTGATGTACAGGTTAAGAGACTTCATGAGTACAAACGTCAGCTGTTAAATATCCTTCATGTAATCTATCTGTACAACCAGATCAAAATGCATCCGGAAATGGAATTCTATCCAAGAACCTTTATCTTCGGCGCAAAAGCATCTGCAGGCTATGCTACAGCCAAGAAGATTATCAAGCTGATCAACTCCGTGGCAGATGTGGTAAACAACGATGCTTCTATTAACGGAAAGATTAAAGTTGTATTTATTGAAAATTACCGTGTATCCAACGCAGAGATTATCTTTGCGGCAGCAGATGTATCCGAGCAGATCTCTACAGCCAGCAAGGAAGCTTCCGGTACAGGTAACATGAAATTTATGCTCAACGGTGCACCTACACTGGGAACCATGGACGGTGCCAACGTAGAGATCGTAGAGGAAGTAGGCGCAGAGAACGCATTTATCTTCGGATTAAGCTCCGATGAAGTTATCAACTATGAGAACAACGGCGGCTATGATCCAAACGTGATCTACAACACAGACGAAGAAATCCGTCAGGTACTGATGCAGCTCATCAACGGAACCTTCTCCAGCGATACAGAGCTTTTCCGCGACCTGTACGATTCCCTGCTCACCAACAAGAACACAGACAGAGCAGACCGCTACTTCATCCTTGCAGACTTCCGCTCCTACGCAGACGCTCAGAAGCGCGTAGAAGAAGCATACAAAGATGAAAAAGGCTGGGCAAAGAAAGCCCTCCTCAACACCGCATGCAGCGGCAAATTCACCTCCGACAGAACCATCCAGGAATACGTGGATGATATCTGGCATCTGGACAAGGTGATCGTGAGAAAGAAATAAACAGATAAAATCAGCAAATTCCCGGCAGTACAGCCCTGATAGTAGTACTGCCGGGGATTTTTTTGCGTAAAAGTAAAACACCAGGGTTCAATGTATTTCCTGCCATATTGGATTTTTGTAAAAGAGATACAGATAATATATAGAAAGTATAGATAATATCTGATAAAATATATAGAAACAAAGTGCAGAGAAGCAGAAAGAAATTCTTGATCAGGATGAAGAAAAATTAAAAATTTTGTTAGATGAATATGCGGATATTCAGAGAAAACTCCATGAAAGCCTGCAGAATCATGATATGGAAGAATATTGCACGGATATGGTCAGTTTCATCACAAAGGTATCAGATTATATTTTCAGAGATTCTGAGAAAACAAAGAAAGGATTGGAGAAAACTATGGGTGGAGAAGTTCTGGAACTGGAATCGGAAAAATTGATACGAAAAGGAAGGCAACAGGGAATACAACAAGGGATACAACAAGGAATGCAACAGGGGATGCAGCAAGGAATACAAACAAATACTGCAGAAACGGTTATTCGCATGCGAAATACAGGAAAATTCACAGAAGAGGATATAAGTCTGGCAACAGGCCTTGGTCTGGAAGCAATCCGAAAGATAAAATAGGCAGATAATGTACTTGACAATAGTCCCGGAGAGACTGCTCTCCGGGACTACTGACTGTAAATACATATAGAAATACATCATCTTGTGACAATTTCTGAAAATCATCTCAACATGTAACAAATTGTTGGGTTTATATAGGAAAAATCAAGGAAATTAAATGATTCAACACGCGGGAAAATTTAAAAAAATCGTAAAATTCTTAAGCATTACACTTGACAAAAAGTGGTTGAAGCACTATTATTAACCATAACAGACAGATTATGTCTAGGAATCTTTACCCAAAAAGAAAATAGTTATATTAAGGAAAGGGGAACTATAATCATGACAAAGATTAAAAACACAAAGAAGGGCATGGCTAAAAAGACATTAAGTATGTCTCTTGTAGTTGCAATGCTTGCTACTTCTAATGTGCCGGTATGGGCTGCTGAGTTCAGCGATGGTTCTGACGTAGCAGTAACATCCGAAGCTGCAGCACCAGTTGCAGAAGATACAGAAGCATTTTCTGATGAAACAGTAGACGCACCAGTTGTTGATGACGCTGCTGAAGAAGTTTCTACTGCACAGGTAGCAGCTGATTATACCTTAAATACTAACATGGAACTGAAATCCGGAACATGGAAGGATAAAGTTACATTAGCTAAAAAAGATGGCGTTACTGATGCTGCTAAATTTGAAATTTCTAAAAACGGAGTCCCTGTAGATACAAGTAAAATTACCTATGAAGTATATTACAATGATGATATCAATGTAAAAGCAAAAGCACTGCCTACAGTTTCAGATTCTATAGAGTTAACAACTAATGCGCCAGAACTTGATGCATTTACAGGTGGAAAAAAAGTTACTGTTAAATTTTATGTAGATGGTGAGAAGGAAGCTGTTGCAACATTTGAGACACAGCTTAAGGCTGTAGATCTCAGCAAAGCTATAATTACTTATAATAAATCTGAAAATTATAATGGTAAAATTCAGAGACCTGCAGCGGCTGATCTTACTGTTACATTAAATGGTGAGACTGTAGGCAGTGATGCATACGTTGTTAAATTTGAAAACTCAGAAGAAGCTAAAAATCATAAATCAACGGCATATAACTTTGCAGTAGAAGGTGTTGCCGAAAAAGGATATACAGGAACATCTACATATCATGGAAAATTTGCCATTAATACTGTAACAGCTAAGAAAGATAACTTATCTGTAGTAGTTTCTGGAACAACTACATATAATGGCTTAAAAACTGTTCCAACTGTTGTTGTAACAGATAAATTATCCGGAGCTGTAATCCCAAGTGAATTATACACAGTTTCTGTTGATACAGATACAACAAAAGCTGACAGGCAGGTTGATAAAGGTGATTACAAAGCCGAAAATGTTACTATTACAATGAAAGAACATGCAACTGTCGGAACTGTTGATACTTACAATAACTTTGCGAGTGGAGTTGTGGCTCCTGAATGTGTAACAGGCTCTTTCAAAATTGAAGCTTTGGATTTAAGCAAGTTAGGGGATAAATATACCGTTCAGGTTAAACCTCAGAAAGTTGCTGCTTCTGCAGTTACTTTAGGTTGGGATCAGGTTATTCTTACAGATAAAGCTACTGGAAAAGTAGTAGCTGCAGATACTGTTCTTCCAACAGGCGAACTCACACCAGTTCTTACAAATAATGCTACTGCTGGCAAAGGAAGACTTACAATTAAGGTGGCTAACGTTACTAATCAGAATATTATTAATGAGTATGTTACAGATGTAGCAGTTGCGAATAATGTTATTTCCGAGAAAGACATTGCTCTTCCAAAGGGAACAAAACTTACTAGTACAAGTACACCACTTGCAGCTAAAACTAAGTTAACTGATAAGGTCACAAGCACTACTACATTAAACGAAGCTATTCAGGCAACTTTAAATGAAAGTGTATATACTGGATCTGCTCTGGAACCATTAAAAGCAGTATTTGAAAATATTGTTTGGAGTGGTGATTCACCAAGCGGCACAGATATGAAATTTACACTTGGTAAAGATTACACAATAACCTATACAAACAACACAGATTCTGATGCGGTTAAAGGTGCTTCCAAGAAAGCAACTGTAACATTACAGTTCATGGGAGATTATGTTGGATCTGTTTCTTATACTTTTGATATTGCACAGGCAACAGCATATGTGTCTGGTGAAAAGATTTCCTATGCAGCAGGAAAAAATTCTTACGATGCAAATGTAAAGGTTGTTACAAAATCTGGAACTACAGAAACAGCTGTGCCTGCAACAGAATACGTTGTAAAAACAACACAGAAAGCACGTAAAATTGGTGATTATGCATGGGCTGATGTTGTATTTACAAATCCAAACTATAAAATGAAACTTGTCACTGTTAATAACGGAACTACAACAACAACAGATGTTAACACCGAGAACGTAGATAAGTGCAAATTTGTAAAAGATGTAAAATCTGAATTAGTTGGAAAATCTCTTACAGATGCTTCTGTAACTGCTACAGTAGACGGCACCTACACATATACTGGAAAAGCAATTACACCTAAGCTTACTGTAAAAGACGGTTCTACAGAATTAAAATTAGATACTGATTATAAGATTGTATCTAAAACTGGTACTGAAGCTGGTGATGCATATGTAACTATTGAAGGTATCAATAACTATGCAGGCAAGCTTACATTAAAATATACAATTACTAAAGCTGACTTAGCAAATGCTACTGTAGAAAGTTCAAAAACAGAAGCTAATAAGAAGAATAATTATGACAAGTCATATGATGGCCTTGCTCAGAAACCAGACATTAAGGTAGATGCAACAACTGGAAAAATTGTTGGAGTTAAAATTGGTGATACAGTTTTAACTGAATACGATCCAACTACCAAAACTGGTGATTTTGAACTTACTTGGAATCTTGACGCTGTAGAAGTTGGAACATACGACTTTACACTTACAGCTGTAGCAAGCAGTAAGAAAGTACAGGGAACATTCAAGGGAACATATAAAGTTATTCCAAGCAAATTAACAACACAGTTTATTAAAAAAGCAGATAAAAATGCAACAGAGATTAAAACAATTGGAGTTGCAGATACTGGTGTATACTATACTGGAAAGGCAATCACAGTTGCAGATTTCAAAACTAAAGTAGCTGTTTATGATACTGTTGATAAGAAAATATTAACAGAAGGAAAAGATTATCGCCTTGAATACAGCAATAACGTTGATGCTGGATTAGCGACTGTTAAAGCATTTGGCCTTGGAAATCATGCATATAAAGATGCGAACGGAAAGGAAGTTGCAATTGCAACACTTACATTCAACATCGAAGCAAAGGGAACTATTGATGCGTCTTGGATTAAAAAGATTTCTGATGTAGAATATGCTGGCGGACTTCCAGTAGAGCCGGAAGTTGTTGTTGCTGATGCTAAGGGAAACCGTCTTGTACAGGGTGTTGACTATACAGTAGAAACAACAGTAAAAGATGTAACAGCTGATGGAGCAAATCAGATAGGCACAGATATTACAATCAAAGGTAAAGGTGCATATGTTGCAGGAGATGCAGACAATGCAGGAGCTAAAGCTAATGCATCTTTAACATGGAAAGTAACAAAGAAAGACCTTGCAAACACAGCAGTAAGCGTTGACAAAGAAAACAACGTAACTGTACTGAACGGTACTGTTATCGTTCCGGCTGCAGAGTATGATGTTAAATTCAGCGATGATAAAAAGAAAGTAACTGTAACAGCTAAAGCTGACAGCAAGAACTACAAAGGTTCTAAAGAAATCACCGTAGAGTCTGCAAAAGTTGGTCAGGCAATGATCGCTAACGTAGTTGTTAAAGGCAACACTGTAACACCTGTACTTTCCAGCGAAGTAGATGAAGCAGTTGGATACGACTATGTAATCGCTACAGAAGAAGATTACAAGAATGGCCGTGTAGATATCAGCAAGAACATTCTGAAGACAAACACTGACTTCCACTATGTACAGCAGGGTACCTACTATGCATACTGCCACGCTTGGAAACGTAACGCTGAAGGCAAGAAAGTATTTGGCGAATGGTCTAACATTGTTAAATTCACAGTAACAGCTACTACACCTTCCACACCAACCGTTAAGAGCGTAAAGGTGAAAGGAAGCACAGTAACTGTAACATATACAGTATCTGAAGATGCAACAGGATATGATGTAGTTCTTGGCTCCG
>HE978651.1:115159-122389 GCA_000285855.2 Ruminococcus sp. JC304
GCCCCAGTTAATTATAGCTGGGGCTCTTCTTGCAAATTTAGTGATTTTTCCAGAGGAGGTCAATTACGATTAAAAAACTTGATATCAAAGGATTTCGGGGATTTGGGTAAGATATTGAAATTGAATTTTCTATTCCTGATGATAAGACTATCGGAAGAAAAATCCCCGAAGGGTCTGAGCATCTAATTTCCATATTATTATAAATAATTTATGATAGGAGGCATTAACATGGCACGAAAAGCTGATGCCAAAGGCGGTAATGGTGATGTGGTATTCAATACTGAAACCGGAACTGCGAGAAAATATCTTAGGAATACATCTACCGCTGAGAAAGTCGCACGCTTCAAACGAGAACTTGCTGTATTTCAGGAATTATGCAAGAATCCAATTCCTAATGTTGTTGAGGTGACAGATGTTCATATTGACGAGGATAAAATCTCTGAATCCTATGTTGAAATGAAAAAATATGACGGTTCAGTATACGATATACTTGAAGTTACCAAAGGAAATGTCAAATTAGCATTTAAACTGCTTTTGCCGATTATTAAAGCACTTTATATACTTTCAAACGGAAATCCGCCTCTGTATCATAGAGATATAAAGCCGGATAATATCTTGGTTTTGAAAAAAGATGATGAATATACACTGTATCTTACGGATTTCGGAACGTGTTTTCTTAATGATGGAAGTGAACGACTGACTCCAGAAACAATGGCTGTAGGCCCAAGGATGTATATTGCCCCAGAATATGAAACAGGTCGTGTGGAGAAAGTAACTGAAAAAGGAGACATATTTTCTTTGGGCAAAGTTCTTTGGTGCATGATAAATGGTAAACCAGAGGACTTTATGCCTTCAAATTTCTGGTTTGTTGATGAATATGATTTGTCGAAGCGCTTTCCTGGCAACACTGATATGATCGTCGCTAATACAATCATTGCATCATGTTTGAGCATTACTCCTGAAGAGCGCTGTACATATTCAAATTTGATTAGACAGATTGAAAACTTCATTGAGGGGGAAAATATTACGCCAGAAAAAGAAGAGCAATATCGAGTGCGAGTATATCAAGAAAAACGGAATTTAGAGCTCTTGGAAATAAAAGAAAAAAATCAGCTAATTGTGAATTACTTTAGTCAGTGCTATATAAAGGCTTTAGAAAAATTACTAAAGTTCTATCCTAATTTTGAGCTGACTCAAAAGCTCTACGACGAATACTGTAAAAACTCAAAGGATGGAATTGATTATACATCTGCAAATGTTGAAAACAATACCAGCCATTATCTTTACAGCGGAACTTATGACCGAATCAATTTTTCAATTAACTATGAACCAGCTCGTGGAACTGATAAATATTGTAGTATCACAATAGAATATAGAATAGATAATTGGAAAACTATTCGCTTTTATTATTCCGAAAATGGTATAATTTTAAGTGATTATAACGATACAAGAGAGCCGCTATATGTTGAAACTCTGTATAAAATTTTGGATTCCATAATCATGGAGTACATTGCATAATAGAAGACAGTTTATAGGAAGTATCCTTCAGAGGTCGAGTAGGCGCACCCCCTTGCGGTCGTGCGCCCCTCACAGAATCCGGACTTGCGGCTTTCCCGCATCCGGCTCTTCATATGGCTGATCTTTTGTCAAATCTCTGTGTATTCAACACTTTTCTCCTCAAAAGTTGCTCCTCCGGAGGGGTCTGACCATCGAAAATAATCGGAAAGATAATAATCTCCACATAAAATAATTCTAAAATTTATATAACATAAAATTCCTTACCCATATATAAAACCATCCCAGCTATATGAATAATATACATAGTCGGGATGGTTTTTATCATGAATGGTTGCTATTACAATTGTTCTATTTTACAATGGTGTTCTTTTGTGTCTTTATCATAACTGATTCCCACACCCAGGATCTGCCCGGTGTATCTTTCCTTTTCCCCAGGCTTTCCCCTAAAGCGGAGCGCATACTGTTTTTCCCTGATCTGCCGGATTGCTTCTTCCGGTGAGTGACCTGCTTTTAATTCCAGGATCAGCCCTGTATCTGCCGGGTTTTCCGGATAAAAAATGAAATCTACAAATCCTTTACCTGCTTTATCTTCACGTTCCACCCGGTATCGGTCTCTGGCAGATAAATATACCAGATTGACTACCGCAGCCAGTTCCGTCTCGTTATTATACGAAAGAATCGGTGTTTCTGTATTGTGTGCCAGCTGCAGGATCTCAGCCATCCGGTCGGTGTCACCAGACAGGGTTGCTTTTAGCATCTGGTCAGAAATATTAGCCAGACGGTAGACATAACCCAGGCTTTTCTCACTGCGCAGAAGCTCCTCATATTTGAACATTAATTCCCTGTTTGGAATAAATACTTTTCCCTTTGTATAGGTCAGCAGTCCATAGACCACCATAGCCGAATAGATCTGGTTTTTGGTTCGCAGATCCATGGCAGAAGCTGCAAACTCCTCCACCCGGGCATCGATTCCCTCTCCTGAAATCATCAGCGCCAGGTCATCCCGTATGTGTTCTATATCATTTCGTATATAATAAAAAATTTCATCATAAGGTCCGGAGCTTGTCCAGTAATTTGACAGCTGATTGAACCGCAGCGCCATCACTACAGATCTTGGATTGTAGAGACGCCTGCCGGAGGCAGTGAAATATCCATCATACCACTCACGCAGACCCTCTCTGGAAACCTGAGGATCTTTGCATAGATGGAGATATTTTTCATAGAGAACATCTACTTCCTCATCTGTGAAACCAAAATATTCCCCGAACATCGCCATGGAAGTCATTTTAAACTCCATGAACATGTTCAGCTCTGAGCCACTGGAATATTTGGAAATAGGCAGGATTCCGGTCATATAGGACATGGACACATAGGCATGATCCTTCAGAAGATTGCTCAGAAATTGAAGATATCGTTTCCGGTCTTCGTCCAATACGAAATCTCTGTGAAAAATATAGTCCCATTCATCCATGACAAAGAGGAATTTCTGTCCATGATATACATCAAAAATACTGTCCAGAATATCCCATAAGGCATCTTCCATGCTGCACTCTGCATCCGGGAAATCCTTTAACAGATCCATCTTTAATCTCTTTTCAATTCTTGAAATATATGCGGTATAAGAAGAACATTCCGCAGGCATTTTACTGAAATCTATATAGATAAGGTTATGCTGATTCAGATTATCCTCGTATAACGGCGAAGCTGAAATCTGCAAAGTATCAAATATATCCTGTGTGTCGGAGCCTTTTCCAAAAAAGGCACCAATCATGTTTGCCATAACCGTTTTTCCAAACCGTCGCGGTCTGGTGATGCAGATGTGCTTATTACCCTGCTGTACAAAAGGAATCAGCTCTTCCAGCAGCTGTGATTTATCTACAAAATAAGGGTTCTCAGTTTCGCTTTTGTATAATGCACCCGGTGCTGCACTGTTCAGATAAAATCCCATGGATTTTCGCCCTCCTTTTCCCATTTTTGACATTGTTTATATTCCATTTAACCGAATCAAGTAAGTCCCCTGCTTCAATTGAAAAAAGCAATAAACAGTGTATTAATTGTCTGCGACATATAAATTCATTTATTCTTTCTATCATTTTCAGTATAAAACAAACGATACTCTTTGGCAATGTGAACAGCCTTTTATCTAACTCAAAATATCAAGCCTTTTTGAAATAAGTTCTTCCAGTTGCTCTTTTTGCTCTGCTGACAAGTAAGATTCTTCTATCTGTGTAAAAAGTTTTGCCTTTAATGAGCATACTTTTTTCATCATACGTTCCGCAGAATTTAATGGGATCCCACAGGATTCTGCCAGGCTCCGTTTCCTTTAGTGAAAAGTTTTCCAAATGCATATCTGAATTTCCCATAACGAAAGATCCAACAACACGCAGAAACAGCTCTGCCAGATCCTCAAATTCCGGCATATTATGAAATTCTTCCGTCTGCGGCTTCAGGATATATCCTGTTGGTCTTTCATAACATCTAAGATCGGTAATTCATCTGTCTGAAAAAATCTCTTTACACACTTTTTGTGCCAGCACCATTCTTTTTCCACATTCGCAGCACTATTTGTGATTGACTTTCCACAACACAAGCATTTCATACCTTTTCTCTCCTGATACAAACATCGCCAATGCAGTCTCTGCAGGCAGATAACAGTAATCCAAACCGGTCTTTCTGGTTGATTTTCCAGTTTCGGCTGACTACACCTGCTATTCCTCCTTTTTTCCTGGTACAGCTTCTTTCCCAAACATTGCCAGTGCCTGATTCACTTTGTCCAGACGCACCGTTTCTTTTCCCTGTTCCAATTCCCTTACAAAACGAAGTCCAAGTCCGGAACGGATTGCAAAATCCTCCTGCGTCAGCCCTGCTTTTTTTCTTTCTTTTTTTATATAATCTCCAATTGTACTCATATTAAACATATTAATCCCGTTCGGGTATAATTTCAAGTGGATTATATAAAAAAATCCCGAACGGATATAATTACAGCATTTTCAATCCATCGGAACCCGGTTCCGATTTTAGGGTAACGCTTTTCAGCCCACAAGTATTGCTCTCTGGAGGAGATCATGAACTGCATCGAGAGAGAGACAATCCAGATTTAGACGGTCATACCCGACAAGAGAAGGTGGTGCTCCAGACAGTAGCTCCTCTTTAATAAAAAAAGAAGTCCCGATCAAAATGTTCGAGACCTCTTGAAAATTTTGTTTAAAGTGCCTGTTGTGTTATTGTTTTGTGAAAACTCATCAGTATCATCATCAAACTCATCATAATACATATCCCATACATGATCATATGGGTGAACTTTTTTAGCAGAGCAACAGTCTGTTTAACAGAGGAACTTTTCGACAGATTATTTTACTTCCACTAATTCAATTCTGAAATTCAGTTCTTTTCCGGCCATTTCATGGTTGGCGTCGAAAGTGATGTTTTTCTCATCCTTGGCTGTTACCTTTACCGGGAATGGCTGTCCGTACTGGTTGGACAGATATACCTGCTGGCCTACCGTAAGGTCCTCAGAGCCTGGGAGCTGAGCGATCTCCATAGTGAAAATAGCGTTGGGATCAGCCTGACCGTAAGCTTCCTCAGGCATCAGGTGTACATCAATTACCTGGCCTACTTCCATGTCTGCCACAGCAGCATCGAAGCCTCTGATCATCTGGCCTGCGCCACAGATAAATTCCAGTGGTTCTCCACGGTCATAAGAGGAATCAAACTGTGTTCCGTCATTAAAGGTACCTTTATAATGAGTACGGCAAGTCTTGCCCACATTGCGGCCTGTGATGGGGTTATGGGATCCACAGCTTCCACCGCAGCCACCGCCACAGCTGTCACCACAGGAATGACCCTCTTCATGGCTGCCGCAGGAATGCTCTTCCCCATGGTGATGATCACAATTCACGCCGGAAGACACCAATTCGCCCTTCAGATAAGCTTCCACAGCCTGATCTGCATCTCCCTGGGCTCCTGAACAAAACTCGATCCCAGCCTCTGCGAGAGCTGCCTGTGCACCGCCGCCAATACCACCGCAGATCAGCACATCCACATTCTGTCCGTCCAGCAAACCAGCCAGAGCACCATGTCCGCTGCCATTGGAACTGATGACCTCACTGGAGATCACCTGATTGTTCTCCACTTCATACACCTTAAAGTTTTCTGTTTTTCCAAAATGCTGAAAAATATTTCCGTTATCATAGGTTACTGCAATTCTCATGTGAAAAATCCTCCAATTTTAATACAAATGTCGTTCAGTCCAGTATATCCTGTAAAGGCAATAAAATCAAGGCTTTTGCGATGGGACGGCTTAAACTACTTTGGATTAGGATATTCCTTTGGTAAGGATAATAATAAGACACAGAAATAGCCGCCCCGGTCCTGAGAAAACTGAGCGGCTTTTCTAACGCTTAACATTTAGTATCGGGCCAACCGTCTATCGGTGGCATCTTTTCTATTAATAATATAACATTTCGATGGTCAGACCCCTCCGGATCTTCCCTTTAAAGCTTTCTCAATTAAATCTTGTCCAAAACAAATTTAAACCAGTCAGGAACATTTTGGGATAATCTTACCAATTTACCTTTGTGAAAAATAGCAAATCGATGAAAGCTGTCAGTATTATCATAAAAAACTGCCAGATCACATTCTTGCAGCAAATACTGCAAATTTGCAAAAGATTCTATATATCTTTTTTCAATATCTGAAGCGGGAATTCCATGTCCACCATTTCGAACTCTTTCTTCCACTCTTTGTTTTGCAGTTTCAGCAGAATCTACACCCACATAATGTAACTCTATAGTATAACCTAACTGCTTTGCTCTCCTGAAATTTTTTATGATAGATTTTCCACATAAAGTGCTTTCCTGATTAAAAGATACTCCTTTTGAAAAATATTCATCAATTAAGCGAACCGCAATTTTTCCAGCTTTTAAAACATCAGATAAATTTCTCCAGTCCCCCAGTTCCTTTACAATTTCATCTGTATTTATTCTTGGCATTTTCTTTAAATTATCTGATACCTGGTAAAGTGTAGATTTACCAGCTCCATTAACTCCACCCAGAACGATATATTTTTTCATTTAAAATAAATTCCTCGCAATTACTTGTTTTTGCTTTTTTTGAAGTAAAAAATCACCTACCATCTGATAAAATTCCCTCTGTTCTTCTGAATCAGCTTCTAATGTAAGTTGCAATGTATCTTCAGGTTCCAGACACTTTATTTCTTCATATATTTTTTCATATTTTTTTACATCACACATATTAATCCCACCTATATTTAAATATTAGATAAATTTTTTTGATATCATTTTTATTAGTACATCGTTTAGCAAATAGCTATACCAGTTATGCAGAAATATACTTTCTGGATATTTTCTGCAACTGTCTCATTTTCCCTTTTTCTGAAATAATAACCATCATTCTCTTTAAGAATCGTATATTACTGATACAAAATATTATAACAAATCATGCTTATACTTGCCAGATTAAGTTTTCGACAAAGAAGATCTTTGTTTTAATAGAACGCTTTTTCGCTGAGTTCTTAATATTGCAAAGCAAGACAGAAAAAGTCATTATAACTATCTGAAACTGTGGTATTAATTTTCGATGGTCAGACCCCTCCAGTGCGTACTTTAAGATTTTTCCTTTCAGGTTTATTTGCTAGAATAAGTTTGGGATATGAAAAGCATACGAAAAACTCCAGCCATTTCTGGCTGGAGT
>HE978651.1:122820-170963 GCA_000285855.2 Ruminococcus sp. JC304
CGGATCCCAGAACTACATCATATCCTGTTGCATCTTCAGATACTGTGTATGTTACAGTTACTGTGCTTCCTTTTACCTTTACGCTCTTAACGGTTGGTGTGGAAGGTGTTGTAGCTGTTACTGTGAACTTAACGATGTTGGACCATTCGCCGAATACTTTCTTTCCTTCAGCGTTACGTTTCCAAGCGTGGCAGTATGCATAGTAAGTACCCTGCTGTACATAGTGGAAGTCTGTGTTTGTCTTCAGAATGTTCTTGCTTACACCTACACGGCCGTTCTTGTAGTCTTCTTCTGTAGCAATTACATAGTCATATCCAACTGCTTCATCTACTTCGCTGGAAAGTACAGGTGTTACAGTGTTGCCTTTAACAACTACGTTAGCGATCATTGCCTGACCAACTTTTGCAGACTCTAATGTAATTTCTTTAGAACCTGTATATTTTGTGCTGTTAGCTTTAGCTGTTACAGTTACTTTCTGTTTATCATCGCTGAATTTAACATCATATTCTGCAGCCGGAACGATAACAGTGCCGTTCAGTACAGTTACGTTGTTTTCTTTGTCAACGCTTACTGTTGTGTTTGCAAGGTCTTTTTTAGTCACTTTCCAAGTTAATTTTGCTGGAAGAGTTAATTTTGTATTGCTATAATCTGTTGTAATAGTGCTTCCGCTTACAGTTGCTGTTAAGTAAGCACCCTTACCTTTGATTGTTACATCAGCAGCAAGCTGTGTTTTACCATCAGCTGTTACTTCTGTTACGCTTGTCTCTACAGTATAATCAACACCCTGTGTAAGTCTGTTTCCTTTTGCATCAAGGATAACAACCTGTGGCTCTACAGGAAGGCCACCTGCATATTCAACGTCAGAGATCTTTTTAACCATATCGCTAGTGATTACTGCTGTTGGATCAATCTTATACTGTAATGTAGCGATTGGGGCTTCTTTTTTGGTCGTAGCATTAAAATTCTTATGATTTCCGATACCATATGCATCTACTGTAGCTATACCAGCTTCAACATTCTTTGTATATCTTAATTCATAATCTTTTCCTTCAGTAAGGACGTTGCTATTTTTATCAACAACTACATATTTAGTTTTGAAAGAATCAATAGTAATGGCTTTTCCAGTGTAATATGCACCAGTAGTCTTGGAATCTAATACAGTACCCTTAGCTACAACCTTACTAAATTTAGCATCTAATTTAGGTGCAAATCCAGCCGTAATAGTAGCCGGTACAATCTTGAATGTGCCCTTGTATTCACCTTCAACTTTGGTGTTTCCAGGTACTGCTGTAATTGTAAAGTTGTATGTACCTACTTCAGTTGCATCTGCATCCCATGATACAGTATATTCACCTTTTTTAGTTATTGGGCTATACTCATCCAGTTTAGCGTTTCCAATTTTTACAGATTCTAATGCAAGAGTTTTAAAATCTACTGGATATCCTGTATATGTTACATCAAGATTTTTTCCATCAGATGCTTTACTTACGATAGTAGCATTTGCAAGATTTGCTTTTGCAATTGTATAATCTACTGTAAGTGTTCCTGTATAGTTAGGAGCTTTACCAGTAATAGTTACATGTGCCGGACCTGCATTAGTTCCTGTTTTAGATGTAACAGTGTAATCTGTACCTTCTACAAGAACAGTTTCACCATCTTTTACAACTAATTTAGGGCTAACAGATTCGCCTGTATATACATAAGTTCCTTCAACAGTTGCTGTGCAGTTCTTAAGATTTTTGGCTACAACAGCAGATGTAATATTTGTATAATAATATCCATCATTATTGGTCACAACACCATTGATAGTGTAGTTTTTATTATTAAATACTACAACACCTTCCGCTGTTCTATCGCCTAAAGTAGCTTTTTTAGTGGTTGTTACAGTATACTCTTTTTCTGGTACAGCAACTTCTTTACCATCTGCAGTTTTAGTAACAACTTTTGCTACTACATCATAAGATTTCTTTCCTGCTGTATACTCAATATTCTTTCCATCAACAAACGCTGTTGCTGTATTGATATCGAAGCTATAAGAAATTGTTCCTGCATAATTTCCTTTGAATACAAGTTTTACAGTAGCAGATTTTCCACTTACTGTTTTTGAATTAGTGTTATTCTCATATACAAGGTCATAATCTGTTCCCAGAACAAGCTTCTGATCTGTTACAGTAGCTGAGTTTTTAAGTACTAAATTAGAGAAAGCTTCTTTATAAGGTTCAATTGCAGAACCGGTGTATGTTTCATCGTTCAGCTGTGTCTGTGCACTATCTTTGAAAGTAAGGGCTTTTAAGAAGTCTGTTTTACTTTTTAATGGTTCAGTTCCAACCTTTGTTCCTTTTGGGAAAGAAAGGTCTAATGGAGTAATTGTTGCATTTACAACTGTGTAGTTTGCAGAGAACTCATTTACAACATTTGTGCCTGCTGCAGAAGTAGGGCGGATAATTACCTTTCCGTTTCCTGTTGCAGTATTATTTGAAGTAACAATAGTAACTAAAGAGTTGGATGTTGCAGATTTTGTGAATGCACCTAAAACTGTTGCAGTATCAACTTTCTTGCCTGTTGTTTTATCTGTTAATGTAATATCTTCAAAGTTCACGGATTCGCCAACTTTTTTGGTTGCGATTGTTACATTATACTTATCTGCTAATTTGCTTAAATCTAATGCTTCGATTTTATAAGAACCAGAATAGCATTTTGCAGCACTTTTAGGATCCACAACACCAGCTGCAAAGTTATTGGTAATTAAGTCTGCGCCAGTTTTTTTATTATCTTTATAAAGAGTAACAGTAACTTTTTTGTGATCACCAACTGTTTTCTCACCGGCTACATCATATAATTCCGGAGAAATAACAGTATTTGTAAACTTATCGGTAACTACTACTGTTGGTTTGCTTACCTGGTCATTGTAGGAAGCTGTACCAGATACCTGAATAGAAATATTTGGCTCATTTGTTTTAGGATCAATTACTGGAGCTGGATTAATTGTAAATTTATAATTATCATTTTTAATTGTGCCAATATAACCGTCTGATTCTACACCTTCTACTGAGAATTTGTATTCGCCAACGTTTTTAGCTTCTTTTTCACCATCAAATTTTACAAGAACGCTTGCTGGATCTGTGTAATTTGCGTTCTTTACTTCAACTGTTGGAGCCTGTACTGTTCCATTGTATGTAGTGGAAAAAGGTTTTGAAGTATCAACAGTCCATGTACCGTTAGTTGTATTGCTGATATCAACTGCTTTTACAGTTGCTGTCTGTTCAAATACAGCTTCATTTTCACCTTCTACATAGAACTTTACAGTAACCTGTTTGCTATTTTTATAAGCATCTAAGCCAACATTCTTTTTAGCTAATTCAGCAACGATTCTACTTAAATCAGTTGTACCAGTTGTACCATCAGTATTAGTAAATTCCACTGTTTTGCCGTTAAGCATATCTGTTCCGCTGTAAATTTCTATCTTTGTAACCTTTTTAGGAACAGTATTTTTATCAAGTACTTCAAATTTGGCAGCATCTGTTACGCCATCTTTTACTGCAAATGTAAGACCTGTTGCCCAATCTTTGCTCTTTAATTCCATATTTGTATTTACAGTATAGCCATCTGCTACCTGTGCAGTAGAAACTTCTTCAGCAGCGTCATCAACAACTGGTGCGTCTACTGTTTCGTCAGAAAATGCTTCTGTATCTTCTGCAACTGGAGCTGCAGCTTCGGATGTTACTGCTACGTCAGAACCATCGCTGAACTCAGCAGCCCATACCGGCACATTAGAAGTAGCAAGCATTGCAACTACAAGAGACATACTTAATGTCTTTTTAGCCATGCCCTTCTTTGTGTTTTTAATCTTTGTCATGATTATAGTTCCCCTTGGGGTGGTGTACAGGTTATTTTTGGAGGAATTTTCGTGTGGTGAATTGCTCTCAGAATTGGAGAATAGCTGTTTTTGTGATTTATAAGTGGATAATTATTGGTACTGATATTAGAAATAGACAGTTATTGCAAAACAACATGACACTGTATTGAAAAAATTCTTCTATTTTTACTCTGTCATTTTCTCCGGGGTCTGCCCTGACAGAAAAGAAGCATTTGACGGATTTTTATTTCTGGGTTATCATGAAAATATAAAAGAAGATTTCATTTGCAGGAGTATCTCATGAAGGTAAAAAACAGTATTTCCACAACAATGAGAACCTTAAAAGGCAAAGAAACCAAAGACAAAGCGGCAAAAAATATTTTTTCATATAAGCCGATCATGGGTAATATTCTAAAGTACACGGTAGCAGAATACCGTATCCTATTACAAGATACATAATTATAAAAATGAAGGCTTCCGTGTTCCTGACATTCGGATCGATGCTGCAGAAGCAGACCTTATGGAAGTTGTCATAGTACGTCTTGGAGGGGAAGAGCAAAATGAAAAAGGACTGATGGACCTTTTATATGGTGTATTTTCCGGTAATCAGAAGAAAGTACTGTCTTACATTCCGGATTCAGACAGTCAGATCCGGCAGAAGGAGGTGTCCGATATGTTGAGTATGATTTCCTATGCAGAAGAAAGAGGCGAGAAAAAAGGCGAAAAGAAAGGCATTAAGAAGGGTGAGAATCGTCTTGGGATGCTTATGAAAATACTTTTAGATAATAAACGTTATGCAGATGCGAAAAGAGCATCTGAAGATGAAACATACAGGGAACAATTATATAAAGAGTTTGAAATCTAGTTAGCGGTTTCCTTGTACCAGACAGTCCCTTTTGGCGTATCACACACAAAACCCTGCATACACCAGTACAATATGGTAGTTTTCTTTTTCCCTGTGATTATTCTCGGTGTTTAGATTCCATCGGGGCACAAAACATAAAAATAGTATTATACCCGTTCGGGATGATTTAATATAGAAATATATAAATTATACCCGAACGGGATTTTTGTATATAATTCACTTGAAATTATACCCGGACGGGATTAATATGTTTAATATGAGTACAATTGGAGATTATATAAAAAAAGAAAGAAAAAAAGCAGGGCTGACGCAGGAGGATTTTGCAATCCGTTCCGGACTTGGACTTCGTTTTGTAAGGGAATTGGAAAAGGGAAAAGAAACGGTGCGTCTGGACAAAGTGAATCAGGCACTGGCAATGTTTGGGAAAGAAGCTGTACCAGGAAAAAAGGAGGAATAGCAGGTGGAGTCAGAATATAGAAAAGGATATGTATATATTCAAAATCATTTTTCCGGAATTATTGCAGAAACTGAGGAAGGGTATATTTTTACTTATGACCAGGATTATCTGGACAGAGAAGATGCAGTGGCAGTAAGCCTGACACTTCCATTACGTCAGGAGCCTTATGAAACAACCATATTGTTTCCTTTTTTTGACGGACTGATTCCGGAAGGATGGCTTCTGGGAGTGGTCAGCCGAAACTGGAAAATCAACCAGAAAGACCGATTTGGATTACTGTTATCTGCCTGCAGAGACTGCATTGGAGATGTTTGTATCAGGAGAGAAAAGATATGAAATGTTTGTGTTGTGGAAAGCCAATAACAAATAGTGCAACGAATGTGGAAAAAGAATGGTACTGGCACCAAAAGTGTGTAAAGAGATTCTTTCAGACAGATGAATTACCAATCTTGGATATTACGAAAGATCAACTGGAAATCCTGGCAAATGAAACAGTAAATGAGGGACTTACCGTGCCGGGAGTTCAGAAAAAGCTTTCCCTGCATTTATCAACAGATCTTAATGCAAGGCTTACAATCGTGGACTATCCGACAGGATATATCCTGAAGCCGCAGACGGAAGAATTTCATAATATGCCGGAATTTGAGGATCTGGCAATGCGTCTCGCAGAAATTATGGGAATCCGGACTGTTCCCCATGCTCTTATAAAAATGAATGATGAATACGCATATATTACCAAAAGGATAGACCGGGAAATATCAGAAAAAGAGACCAAATTATATGCCATGGAAGACTTCTGCCAGCTGTCTTACAGACTGACGCAGGATAAATATAAAGGTTCTTATGAACAATGCGGAAGAATCATAAAAAAATATTCTGCAACACCGGGCTTAGACCTGTCAGAGCTGTTTCTGCGTGTTGTTGGATCTTTCGTTATGGGAAATTCAGATATGCATTTGAAAAACTTTTCACTAAAGGAAACGGAGCCTGGCAGCAGAAATTTCCAATTATCAAAAGCATACGATATGCTTCCTGTTAATGTGATCATGCCAGAAGATAAAGAACAGCTGGCACTCACAATAAATGGCAAAAAACGTAATATTCATAAAAAAGAATTTCGGATACTGGCAGAATCCTGCGGGATCCCATTAAATTCTGCGGAACGTATGATGAAAAAAGTATGCTCATTAAAGACAAAACTTTTTGCACAGATAGAAGAATCTTACTTGTCAGCAGCGCAAAAAGAGCAAATAGAGGAACTTATTTCAAAAAGGCTTGATATTTTGAGTTAGATAAAAGGCTGTTCACATTGCCAAAAAGTATCGTTTGTTTTATACTGAAAATGATAGAAAGGAGGAATGGATTTATATGCCACAGACAATTCATACACTGCTTATTCAATACTTATCAGAGATACAAAAGATATATGGGGCGCACTTAAAAAGCGTGATTCTATATGGTTCCTATGCCAGAGGAGATTATACACCAGATTCAGACATAGATATAATGATTCTGGTAGATCTTTCCGTAGAAGAAATGGATGCATATTCAGATGCTCTTTCAGAACTTGGATTTAAATATAATGTTCAGCATGATATATGGATGATGCCTGTAGTGAAAAATCAGCAGCATTTTTACCACTGGGCAGCGTCTTATCCATTTTATTCTAATGTTCAAAAGGAGGGAGTTGTTTTATATGAAGCAGCCTGACTCCATTGATGTGGGAACTCAGATGGATGTGGTACGGCATCGCCTGAATGTTGCAAGAGAAGATCTGGAAACAGCTCATCTTACATTCGAAGCAGAACAGTATCGTGGAGCAAATAACAGAGCTTACTACAGTATATTTCATACAATATGTGCAGTACTTGCGAAAGAAGGAGTCGCTTTTAAACGCCATAAGGATACACTTAGCTATTTTAATAAAAATTATGTGCAACCAGAAATTTTTCCACGTGAATTAGGCAGGAAAATTGTGAAAGCTGAAGAAATTCGACATGCAAGTGATTACGATACTTTTTATATAGCTTCGAAAATGATAACTGCAGAACAAATTGAAACGGCAGAAAAAATCCTGGAATTGGCAGAGAAATATTTATTTGCAGAATCAGAGAGCCCATCTGAAGATGAAAATACCAATAAACCAGAGCAGTAATAATCCACAATCAAAACCATCCCGACTATTGAGCTCATTCTTATAGTTGGGATGGTTTTATGTATGGGTAACGAATTTTATGTTATATAAATTTTAGAATTCTTTTATGTGGAGATTATTATCTTTCCGGTTATTTTCGATGGTCAGACCCCTCCAGGCCTGATCTGCCTACAGTAATCAGATTGTCACCTGCCAGGGAAAAGCCTGTTACCTGGCATCCGGTATAGTTCTGGCCTGCAGGTCCCATAAATGGGAAAATATTGACAGCACTGCGCTGCGCAATATGTCCATCGGAAGATGCTGAGAAGGAAGACAGGATCAAGCCTCTGTCATAAGCATCTCCATGATCCAGGAAGTATACGTTAGATCCGTCATTTACAACGAACTGATTAAAGGAATGGCTGCAATAAGGCATGTCAGAATTGATCAGTGTCATATCCTGCGGTTATTTTCGATGGTCAGCCCCCTCACAGATCGCGCAAAAATGCCAATGACACAAAACTTGACAGATCTGTGACATGGGAGCAATTCTGATTAGTGACGAACTGAGAAATCAGCAACAATTTTCTTCCGACGCTAATAGCATTAACAATCAAGTATTTATAAAGTCTAAAAATTCTTTTCCTGTATATGTTTCAAAGATATTATTTTCTTTACTAAGCTTTTTGAATATTTTATCTTCAGATATTATAAAATCTCCTTTTGACAAATAAATTAAATGTAATAAATCTAGAGTATCATTTTTTCCGCATTCTTGCCCATTTATTTCTTTGTTTATAAAAAATAATGAATTATTAAATAAATAAACATCCAATTCGTTATTATACGAATTTATAATCTGATTAGAAATTGAAAGTGTTTTTGCACAATTTATGGACAAATCTTTTAAACTTTGTTGACATAAATAGTTTGTATTTTCAAGAATTTTATTTTTAACCTCTTTTTTATCTTGAATATTTAAATCTCTCCATTCGTGCATTGCATTTTTGGAATATAATTTACCAACATCCATAATATTGTCATCAAAACTTTTTATAGATTCTAACAAATAATAATCACCATTGTTTATATATACGCGAAAATCTTTGAACTCTTGGAATGTATTACATAGAAGAATTTTTTTAAAAAATTCTTTTATGACAACAGATTCAATACTAATGTATTTAATCCCAAATGATTGATACATTTTTTCAATATAAAAAGACCAGTCAATTTGAATATTAGATTTACATAAATTTTTTATTACACTTTTTCTTAAAAAAAATTCTTTTTCATTATTAACACCAGATAATAATTCGAATATCACAAGAATAGACGTAAAAATATTTTTATTTTTAAATTTTTCTAGTTTGTTGGAGTATTGACGAACAGTTGAAGTGTCTAAATAATATTTTTTCATAATCTACCTATCAAAAATTATTTTTAAAAGGAGCTTTCAATTCAAATTGAAAGCTCCTTTTGTTAGGAATCTGTATTTAATTACCCAAATGGATTATTTTACAGTAACTTTTTTAACGTTTGACCACTGGCTGAATACTTTCTTGCCGTCTTCAGATGTCTTGTTGAATGCGTGGAGTCCTGCATAGTAGGTTCCTTTTTCTACATTCTTGAATGTTGCTGTTACAACATTACCTTTGATGTTCTTCTTAACCAGCTTGCCATAGCTTACCGGGCGGTATTCGCCGTTTACTTTCTTAGCAGCGGATCCGAGAACTACATCATAGCCTTCTGCGTTTGCAGCTTTTGTATAGGTTACAGTTACTGTAGTGCCTTTTGCTTTTACGCTTGTGATTACTGGCTGTGCAGGTGTGATTGCAGATACAGAGAATGGATAGATGTTGGACCATTCGCCGAATACTTTCTTACCTTCTGCATTACGTGTCCAAGCGTGGCAGTATGCATAATATGTTCCCTGCTGTACGTAGTTGAAGTCACCTGTTGTCTTAACCTGGTTCTTTGTAACATCTACACGAGCAGTTGTTGTATCGTTTGCTTTGGAGATTACATAATCGTATCCTGAAGCACCATCAGCTTCTCCGGAAAGGATTACGGTTGCTTTATTGCCCACAACCTTAACGCTACTGATTACCGGTGTGCCAACTTTAGTCTTGTCACCAGCAAGTGCAACTGTCTTAGAACCAGTATAGTATTTGCTGTCTTTTGCAGGTGTTACAGTTACTGTACCATCAGCATTTTCTTTTGCAACATATTTTGCAGCTGGAACCTTTACGCTTCCATTCATGACTGTTACAGAAAGAGCTCCGCTAGCGTCCTTTGTTGCTGTAACATCACAGTTAGCAAGATCTTTCTTGGTAACTTTCCAAGATAAATTAGCGACTGAGTCATAATAGCCATTCTTTCCAGTTACAGTAGCCTTATATTCCTTAGAAGTAATAGTTGTTACTGTTGGAATATCCAGTTTATAGTCTGTTCCTTCGGTTAATACATTTCCACCATAAGTTACAGTAACCTGTGGTTTTACAGGAAGACCTTCTGCATATTCAGCATCTTTAATTGCTACGCACTGTTTCACTAACTGTAAGCGATTGATAGTAAATGATTTGTTAACAATGCAGTTTACGGTTTTTCCATTTTCATCGGTAATGTTGTAGCTTCCATTACCAGCATAATTACCTTTTCCAACTACTGCTACATATGCTGTACCTGTAGAACCATCACCTGTACCAGATACATTATGGAAGTATTTAATCTCATAATCTGTACCTTCAACAAGTTTCTTGGAACCATCAAAGATAGTTGCTACTGCTTTAGCGTATGTATGAGCTGTTCCGTCATAAGTAAACGCAGTGTTAGTATCTTTTGTTCCATCAGCTTTATAAACTTCAAACTTATCACCAACTGATGCATTAAATGCAAGCTTTTTACCTACAATATTGAAAGATACTTCTTTTGTTCCAGTAAAGTTCTTATTTCCGTTATCTGGTGTCAGAGTTAATGTACCAGTTCCAACCTGACGGTTTGCCTCTGCAGATGTTGGATAAGATACAATAAACTTATCTGTGATAGTTACACCATTTAATTTAATTTCAATATCTTTCAGTGTAGGTTTCTTTTTAGTTCCAGTATAGTCCTGATCGGCAACATTAACAACTAAATCGCTGGTATTAGCTGGTGTGATTGTAAATGTTGCTTTTGCTGTAGAATCAACATCATAATCGCTGTTAGTTGCACCTGCGATTACGATTGTAGCTGTACCAACATTCTTATTGTTAGATACAGATTTTACTACATAATCTTCGCCTTTAGATAACTCTGTTTCGCCGTCTTTAACGATTAATTCAGGAACAATTGCTGCACCTGTATATGTGTAAGAAGACTGTACAGGAGTTACTGTTACGCTGGAAATCTGCTTTTTAGTTAATGCAACTTCTTCAGAATATTCGGTGCCTTTTGCTCCGAAGTTATTGTTAAGAAGAGTAATCTTAACAACAATATGGTTACCCAGAGCATTACCTGTTGTCTCTTTATAAGAATAATCAACTTTATAATCTGTTCCTTCAACTAAAGTAAAGGCCTTTTTATCATCGTTTTCAGCTTTTACGTTAACAGTGATTCCTGATTTGTAATCAGATGCTTTTCTTGTAGAGTCTTCTACAAAGCCAACCTTGTTAGAAACCATATCACCGTTATTGGTAACATGTGCTGCTTTAATTGGGAATGAAACTACTAATTTACTTCCTTCAAAAGAACCTTTACCAGTTACGGTGAAAGATGCAGTTCCAGCATTTGTATTGTTGCTGTATACAAATGTAGGATCATAATCAACGCCAGCAGTAAGTTTTACTTCTTTAGCACCATCAAGAATTACAAGATCACCCAATTTCTTTGTATCTTTTGTAACTGCTTCACCAGTATAATTCTCTTTATCTGTTGCATAATTTGGTTCTGTACTTGTTCCTTTGAACTGAGCTTTGCTTAATGCATTTCTTACTACACGGAATGTTGCTGTAGTTGTTGTTCCAGTAAAGTTTTTGCTGTTAGCTTTTGTCTGGACTGTTGCTGTGTAAGTTCCAACACTTCCAGTATTTGCCTGTACATTTCCAATAACAAAATCACTTGCTGAAATTGCACCATTGTAAAGAGTGTGTGTTCCATCGGAAACATTGATATTTTTAAGATCACTTGCAAGGATAGGTGTTGCCTGTTCGGAAATTTCACCTAAGAAAACTGTGCATTTGGAAAGGTCTGCCTTTTCAATTTTCCATTTATTTACAGCTTTCACATCCTGAGCACCTGTTACGTAGTTTACAAGATCTTTAGTTTTGATAGTTACTTCATATTCTCCGGCATCAGTAGCTTTTGCGTTAGCTGAATTTGCAAGATCAATATATTTAGAACTGTCTAATACTTCTCCAGAAAGAGTATCTGTTAACTTGAAATCAGAAGCTTTTAATGCGATTTCACTTCTTGTATATGTATAGCCAGAACCAACATATTCTACTTTTAATTTATCTATAGCTGTAGATTTAGCAATAGATGCAGTTGTTGCGCTTGTTACTTCTCCCTGATAATGAGCTGTGTCTTTTGGAGTAACTTTTGCTGTGATTTTAGAATCTGCATTTACAAAATCCTTATCTGTGATCACAGATACATCATATCCAGCGGCTACAAGAGCGTCATAATTTTCAACCCATTTACTTGCATCATTATGATTCTTTCCATCATATTTTGGGCCAGTTGCTTTCATAGTTACAGTAATGCCATCGTTGCTGATATCATGTTTAGACACAGTTACTTTATTGGATTCCCATGTAAAGTTTTTATCACTATCTTCCTCATTTGGATCAGTATAACTTAAGAATAACTGAAGTTCTCCACCACAATCACCCATAGCAGGTGTATAAGTTAAAGCTTTTAAATTAGCTTCTGTAGCAGCAACAGTACCACTAGCAACCTCTAATCCATTAACTTTCCAAATATAATTAATGTTATCTGTAGATGCTAATGCGCCTGCAGTAAATCCTTTCAAGTCTACAGTTGCAGCTGTACCCCATCCAGATTCTTTAATTTTAGCATTAATAGAAACAGTAGTTGCAGCAGCTGTATCAACAGTAGCGTCTTCTACAACAGGTGCTTCTGTTTCATCTGCAAATTCTGCAGGAGCTTCTGTAGCAACTGCTACGTCAGAACCATCGCTGAACTCAGCAGCCCATACCGGCACATTAGAAGTAGCAAGCATTGCAACTACAAGAGACATACTTAATGTCTTTTTAGCCATGCCCTTCTTTGTGTTTTTAATCTTTGTCATGATTATAGTTCCCCTTTGGGTGGTGTACAGGTTATTTCTGGAGGAATTTTCGTGTGGGGAATTGCTCTCAGAATTGGAGAATAGTGGAATTTTGCGATTTATAAGTGGGTAATTATCGGGAAATATATTAAAAACAGGCAGTTATAATAATAGAGCTTGTAATTTGCAAAGAAGAAGGGACTGTCTATTCAGACAGTCCCTTTTGGCGTATCACACACAAAACCCCGCATACACCGGTACAATATGGTAGTTTTCTTTTTCCCTGAAGTCCTCCACTGACAGCAGGTACATTTCTGTATCTGTATTCATTTCTGCCCGGAATCTGGTAAGGTTCCGGGTTTTTTGATGTGGGGTCAGGCGGTAGTCCACAGCAATATGCCGGCCCTCTTTTTCCAGAAGGAAGGGCACTTCGGCCTGGTTGCCGCTGGACCAGTAGGAGAGGGTGTATCCGTTTCTGGTAAAGTGCTGTGCCAGAAAGGTTTCGGTGCAGGCTCTGGCTGCCGGGGTGTCGGAACCGGTGAGCAGCTGATAAGATGGTACACCCAGTACTCTGGCGCACAGTCCGCAGTCAGTGGGATACAGATGCAGGGAGGTCCGGCGGCAGGCAAGGGCATATCCTGACCGGAGCAGCCAGTCCAGTGGTTTTTCGTAGGTTTTGGCTATGGCGCCCTTGGTTATAAGGGAATACTGGAATTTTCGGCTGGATTTTTCAAGCTGGGCGGGAATGGAGAGCCAGGCATTCTGACAGTGGCGGGTCATTCCTGTGGGAGCCTGGCTGGAAATATCACTCAGGATCAGTTCCAATAGCTTCTGTTGTATATCCGGTACCATCAGCAGTTTTTTCTCCCTGCGGTATTCCAGTATAGACAGTGGCATTCCGCCGGTGACCAGGTAGAGATAAAACTGAGACAGGGCTTTCTGGTGCAGTTCTTTTCCCAGGGGAGTCAGGGTGGAGAAGTGTCTGCGGATTTCCCTGGATAGGGCATATTCCGCATTTGCCCAGAGGAATTCCTCGAAATCCAGAGGATACAGGCTGATAATATGGAAATCATTTTTGTTGTAGAGCTCAGGGGAGGCAAGACCTCTGTGGATAGCAAGGATGTGATACTGTGGATAATCCAGAGAGATTGCAGCTAGAAGTGTGGAAAGCTCTGGTACACATTGGATGTTATCAAGGATCAGCAGTGAGACAGAGGGCTTGAGAGGTTTTCCAGCATAGGTTTCCAGGAAAAGCAGCGCATCCTGGGGAGGCCTGGGTATGGAGAGATAATCGGTGACTGGTTTGTCAGTTTCAAGGTTGAGATAGAGGGTGTTTTTGTAATTTTTTTCTGCAAAATCCAGGGCCAGCCAGGTTTTGCCGGTCTGCCGCAGCCCCTGGAGAAGGAGAGGATGGCGGTGGGGATTTTTTTTCCACTGGATCAGGGAATCAGTACATTTTCTGCGCATATGGGTTCCTCCTGTGAATAAGCGGTGATATATAATTAAATTATAAATGTAATCATATGAAAAAACCATACACAGATGAAAAAGGAGGGCTTTTATGAACAGAATCAATGCAATTTATGCCAGGCAGTCCGTGGACAGGGCAGACAGTATCTCTATTGAGAGTCAGATTGAGTTCTGCAAGTATGAATTGAAGGGTGGATCCTTCAGGGAGTATAAGGATCGTGGATACAGTGGTAAAAATACCACCAGGCCTCAGCTGCAGCAGCTTCTTGCGGATATCCGGAGAGGAGAGGTGGAGAAGGTGATCGTGTATAAGCTGGACAGGATCAGCCGTTCTATCCTGGATTTTTCTAATATGATGGAGCTGTTTCAGCAATATCAGGTAGAGTTTGTGTCTTCCACTGAGAAATTTGATACTTCTACGCCTATGGGCAGGGCAATGTTAAATATCTGTATTGTGTTTGCCCAGCTGGAGCGGGAGACGATCCAGAAGCGTGTCTGTGATGCTTATTATTCCAGAAGCCAGAAAGGATTTCATATGGGAGGAAAGGCACCTTATGGTTACAGGCTGGAGGAAATCGTAATGGATGGGATCCATACCAAGAAGCTGGTGGAGGAGCCGGAAGAGGGGGAGATTGTCCGGGAAATTTTTCACATGTATTGTCAGCCGGAGACTTCTTATGGAGACATCACCCGGTATTATACGGAAAAGGGAGTCCTGTTTTATGGAAAAGCGCTGATCCGCCCAATGCTTGCCCAGCTGCTGAGGAATCCGGCATATGTGCGTGCGGATATGGATGTGTACCGTTTCTTCAGAAGCCAGGGGACAAATATTGCCAGTGATCCGGGAATGTTTGACGGTATACATGGGTGTTATCTGTACCAGGGCAGAGATGTGGACACGGATAAGCTTCAGAATCTGAGGGGACATATGCTGGTGGTCGGTCCTCATGAGGGGCTGATTTCTTCGGAGATATGGCTGAGCTGCAGGATCAAGCTTATGGGGAATAAGACGGTGGTGGCGAATCGGAAGGCTGTGAATACATGGCTGGCAGGAAAGGTGAAATGTGGACATTGCGGATATGCTTTGATGAGTGTAAAAACAAAGTCTGGTAAACAGTACCTTAGATGTACCCGGCGTCTGAATAATAAAGCCTGCCCGGGGTGTGGAAAAATCTATACAGAGGATGTGGAGAGACATGTATATGAGGAGATGGTAAGAAAGCTGAGAGAGGGTCAGACTCCTGTGGGACACAGATCCCTGAAAGAAGATCCCAGAGTACAGAAAATATATAAGGAAATAGAAGCATTGGAGAAGGAGATTGGGATTCTGGTGGAATCGCTGACAGGGGCAGGAGAGATACTGAGCAGTTATATTGACCAGAGGGTGGATCAGTTGGATCAGCTTCGCAGGCAGAAATCGGAGGAACTGGTAGCTTTGTCTGAAAATCAGGCAACGCCGGAACAGATAGAGAGAGTAGTGTCCAATATTAGTCTCTGGGATAATATTGGATTTGATGAGAAACGGTTTACAGTGGATAAGATGATCACAGTTTTGAAAATTTTACCCGGAACTGTTCAGATCCAGTGGAAATTTTAAACAGCTCCGGGTATTGGTTACTGGGTAAGAGATTTGTTTTTTTCAAGCATTTGGTGGATGATGCCCTGGGTATATTCGCCAAGATGCTTCTTTGTTTCTTTGTCCAGCTCATCAGGGTAGATGGGCTTGCCGTATTCCACCACAACCTTTGCAGGACGGATCTTCGGGAAATGTGCCTCGAAAATATCTGCAGAGTTATTGATGGCAATGGGGATGATCGGGCATTTCGTCTTGGTGGCGATTTTGAAGCTTCCTTCATGGAAGGGGAGCATATCCAGGTCATCTGTATTTTTGTTTCTGGTGCCTTCTGGGAAGATACAGATGGAAATGCCGGATTTGACCTTATCTACAGCTGCCAGGATGGTTTTCAGTCCCTGCTTGATGTCCTTTCTGTCCAGGAAGAGGCAGTGGAGATATTTCATCCAGGTGGACAGGAGAGGGATTTTCTCCATTTCTTTTTTGGCAATGTAGCCGGTGCGGATAGGGCAGCGGCTGTAGGTGAGGAGGATGTCAAAGTAGCTTCTGTGATTACCGATATACAGGACAGGGGTGTCCTTCGGTACATTTTCCTCTCCTATTACTGTGACTTTGGCTCCTGTGATCCACAGGATAAATCGAAATACAGCCTGAATGATCCGAAGAGAGCTAATATCCTTGGTCATAGGAGAAAATTTGCCGATGATCCATTCTACCAGTAAGATCGGGATAGACAGGATCAGATATCCGATGACCACAATACAGACAAGAATAAAACGTATCATTTGTGAATCCTTTCCGGATCAGTCCCTGAGAGATTGATCCTAACGTCATTGTATTCATTATAAAGAATCTGCCCACAGCCTGCAAGTATAAATCCCGTTGGATCTGCATAGAATGGCTAGTAAAGAAATATGCCGAGGTAGCATTGTGAGAAAAAAAGCCTGTATGGCCATGGTTTTTTGGCTGGCTGTAATGCTTCTGACCGGATGTGGGCTCATTAAGATAGAGGAGGGAGAACGCACTCCTTTGGAATATACAATTGTGAAACAGGAGGAAATCCCTGCAGAAGCAGTCCGCTTTATGGAACAGAAAAAGAAGAAGGGCTTTCAGATGATCTATAAGGTGGAGGACAGTATGTATCTGATGAAAGGGTATGGCACTCAGGTAACAGGCGGCTACAGTATTCAGGTAGAGGAGGTCTCACAGTCGGAGAACGGAGTTTTCTGTAAAACCCGGCTTCTGGGACCTGCTGAGGGGAAACAGGGACAGGAGCCCTCCTATCCCTGCATTGTCCTGAAAATAAAAAGTACGGATAAACCGGTACAATTCTTGTAAGGACAGGAAACAAAAAATTGAGATCTGAGTCTGTATATCATAGAAGGAGAGGATTAGAGAATGATGGAATTGAAGAAAGAAACTGTGCAGATGCTTCGGGTGAAAAGTAAGGCTGCCAGCCAGGTAACCTTTGATGAGGATTATAATGTGCCAGATACCAGACCGGATATTGGAAGGATGATCCAGAGTAAGGCGGAGATTTCCATGGATGAAGTGCGCCTTAGTGAAGGAAGGGCTTTTCTGAAGGGGAGCCTGAATGTAGATATGCTTTATGTAGGGGAGAAGGAAGGCAGAATATATAGTCTGGCAGCGAAGCTGCCGGTGGATGAGACTGTGAACCTGGAGGGAATAGAGGGCGGAGATAAGCTTTGTCTGAACTGGGAGATGGAGGATCTGAGCATCCATGTGATCCATTCAAGAAAGCTGAATATCAAGGCTATCGTAACCTTTTATGCTGCGGTGGATGAGACAACAGGGATTCAGATACCGGTGGCTCTGGAGGAAGAGGATATTTCGGTAAAAAAGAAACGGGTGGGGCTTATGAGTCTCTGTATACATAAAAAAGATACGCTACGTATTAAAGAAGATATTGAACTGGCAGCGAACCGGCCTAATGTGGAGTCCCTTTTATGGCACACTATAGAACCCAGAAACCTGGATCTGCGGGTGGAGAAGGATAAGATACGTGTGAAGGGAGAGTTGGCAGTATTTATTCTGTATGAAGGGACAGATGAGGAAGCTTTGCCGCAGTGGCAGGAATATACCCTGCCCTTTTCCAGAGAAATGGAGTGTCAGGGGTGTGGGGAGGAGCTGATCCCCCATATTGAGGTTTCCCTGATCCATCAGGGGATGGAGGTAAAACCGGATGGAGACGGGGAAGAGAGGATTTTTCAGATAGATGCTGTACTGGAGCTGAATATGAAGCTGTACCGGGAGGTGGAGTATGACCTGGTCCAGGATGTATATACTCCTCTGAAAGAATGCGTGCTTCAGGGAAAACAGGAGGTCCTGGAAAGTCTTCTGGTGCGGAATTTGTCCAGATTCCGGATGAATGACAGAATTAAAGTGAAGGAAAGCCAAGGGAAAGTGCTGCAGCTTTGCCATAGCTGTGGCAGGGTGAAGATTGATAAGACCAGGATTACGGAGGAGGGAATCCTGGTAGAGGGAATTGTGATCCTAAGGCTTCTTTATATTATTGGCAATGATGAGATGCCCTTTTATTCCATGGAAGCTATGCTGCCCTTTACTCATGTGATCGATGCAAAGGGTGTGGGTCCGGACTGCAGGTATTTTCTGCATTCGGAGCTGGAGCAGCTTTCTGTGACTATGGCTGACGGAGATGAGATCGAGGTAAAGGCCTCCGTAGGGCTGAATGTGCTGGTATTCAGGCAGTGGGAGGAAATGATCATTGATCATGTGGAGGAGAAGCCTCTGGATATGAAGAAAATCCAGGATATGCCGGGTGTTACTGTTTATATGGTTAAGCCGGGAGATACGCTGTGGGATATTGCCAGATCCTTTTATACCACAGTGGAGGAAATCTGCACTATGAACAGTCTGCAGGAGGCGGAGATCAGCCCCGGCCAGTCCCTGCTTCTGGTAAAACAGGTACAGAGCTAAAAGGCTGCCACTGGTTCTGTTATTGAAAAAATCCCGCAAAAAAACAGAGTTTCCTGTATTGAAATCCTGATGAAAATGATTTAAAATAAAACTCAAGAATGTTTTGTATACAAAGTACAAAAGCCCGGTTTCCATACCGGGTATTTGCTGAAGAATAAAAAACAAAGGAATAAACGGAGGGTTATATGCGTTTACGTGCACTGGCGAAGATTAATTTGGGACTGGATATTCTGGGAAAAAGAGAGGATGGATATCATGAGGTGCGGATGATCATGCAGACCATTCAGATGTATGATGTCCTGGAGATAAAGAAAAAGAAAGCCCCCGGGATTTCTCTGTCTGTGAATTATCCATATATTCCCTGTGACGAGAGAAACCTGGTGTACAAAGCAGCCAAGCTTCTGATGGATGAATTTCAGGTAAAGGGTGGAGTTACCATCAGACTTGAAAAGTTTATTCCTGTATCTGCAGGAATGGCAGGAGGAAGCTCTGATGCGGCAGCAACACTGGTGGGGCTCAATCGTCTGTTTAAACTTGGACTGAGCGAGAGGGAACTGATGGACCGGGCAGTAAAGATTGGGGCAGATGTTCCTTATTGTATTATGAGAGGTACAGCTCTGGCAGAGGGAATTGGTGAGAAACTTACCGGGATCACTCAGGTACCGGAGTGCTTTGTGCTGATCGGTAAGCCGGGAATCAATGTATCTACCAAGGCTGCCTATGAGAGCCTGAATCTGTCTGGGATTCAGACCCATCCGGATATTGACGGAATGATTCGGGATATTCAGAATGGTGATCTGCAGGGAATGACTGCCAAAATGGGAAATGTATTTGAACCGGGAATTATAGGCCAGTATCCTGTGATCCAGGAGATTAAGGATCTGATGGAGAGTCATGGGGCTTTGAAGGCTATGATGAGCGGAAGCGGCCCTACTGTGTTTGGCATTTTTGACAGTCAGGAGAAAATGAATGCTGCTGCGAAAATCCTGAGAGAGAGTAATCTGGCCAAAACAGTATTTGGAACCAGAGTCTTTAACAGGATTTGATATTGAAATATACAGAAGGAGCGGAGGAATATACAGATGACAAGTGAGTTTTCCGTAAATATGAATGAATATCTGCCACTGCGGGATGTGGTTTTTAATACTTTGCGTCAGGCAATACTGAAGGGGGAATTGAAACCGGGGGAGAGACTGATGGAGATTGCGCTGGCAGAAAGGCTGGGAGTCAGCAGAACTCCTATTCGTGAGGCAATGCGCAAGCTGGAACAGGAGGGACTGGTGGTGATGATCCCGCGCAGGGGAGCCCAGGTTGCCAATATTACAGAGAAGGATCTGAATGATGTTCTTGAGGTTCGTATTGCTCTTGAAAATGTTGCCATTGAAAAGGCCTGTGACCGTATGACTGAGGATGAGATGAGCAAACTGTGGCTTGCAGCCAAGGAGTTTGAGCATACCATTGCAGAGGGAAATCTGGTAAAGCTGGCAGAGGCTGATGTGGCCTTTCATGAGATTATTTATCGGGCATCAGACAACAAGCGTCTGATTCAGGTGCTGAACAACATGCGTGAGCAGATCTACCGTTACAGGGTGGAATATCTGAAAGAGGGAGAAACCAGAGATGTGTTGGTGAAGGAGCATGAGGAGCTGACCAGGGCTATCCGGGAGCGCAATGTGGAGCGCGCAAAGGAGCTGTCATTTCAGCATATTGAGAATCAGAGAATGGCGATCATGCGATCCATTGAGGCAGAGAATGCGGAAAAGGAGAAGCGGGAGAGAGAGAAGAGCAGAAATCATAAATAAAATTTCAAATTCCGGAGATTCTAAGAGAGGTGAAAGACCTCTCTTTTTTTGTGGAAAAAATAGGATGTGGAAAGTCATCCGAAGGAAAAGGACAGAGAGGGAAGTGAGTAAAAGGATAAAATCATGAGGAAATCAGGAGGGAAAGCATTGGAGCAGGAGAAAAAAAGACAGCCGGAGCAGGAACAGGACAACGCACAGGACAGAAAGATCAGCTCCAGTCTGCGGGAAAATGAGAAGTATCTGAGAAAACGGCTGGAAAACTGCAGTGATATTCTGATCCGTCCCATGCGGCTGGGAGAACAGCGAAAGGTAGATTGCCTGATGGTATATATTGAGGTTGCTGTTTCCAATATGATGCTGGATGATTCTGCCATTGGAAAAATGATCAATCATTTCTGGACTGTTTCCCCGGAACAGATCCGGGAGTTCGTTCAGTACAACAGTCTGGGAATCGCAGATGTAAAGAAGTTATCCGGAATGGAAGAGGCACTAAGTGCCATACTTACAGGAAATGCAGTTTTCTTTATGGATGGTTATGACAGGGCCATGAAAATATCAAGCAAAGGATATCCAGCTATGGGGGTATCGGAAGCAGATAAAGAAAAGGTACTCAGAGGTTCCAGAGAAGGATTTTCCGACAGTGTGAAAAGTAATTCTGCGCTGGTGAGGAAGCGTCTGCGGGATACCAGGCTGAAGGTGGAGGAATATAATGTAGGTGTCCGGTCCCACACTCTGGTACAGATTCTCTATATGGAGGATCTGGTCCATGAGGAGCTTCTGGAGGAGGTAAAGGAACGGTTGGGAGAGTTTGAGATTGACGGGATCCTGGACAGTGGGATGCTGGAGCAGCTGACGGAGGATGCATGGTATTCGCCTTTTCCCCAGTATCAGACTACAGAACGGCCGGACCGGGTTGTGCAGGAAATTCTGAACGGAAAGGTTGTGCTCCTGTGTGATAACTCTCCGGAAGCGTTGGTATTGCCTGGAAATTTTGGCAGCTTTATGGAGAGCAGCGAGGACTGGTATCACAGGTTTGAGATGGCTTCCTTTCTGCGGATGCTACGGTATCTGGCAGTGCTGGCAGCTACCCTTCTGCCGGGACTTTATCTGGCAGTGATACGCTTTCATACCCAGATTCTGCCTGGGAATCTGATCCTTTCCTTTGCAGAGGCCAGGGAGGGAGTTCCTTTTTCCAGTGTGACAGAGCTGATTTTTCTGGAACTGTCCTTTGAATTGCTGCGGGAAGCGGGGGTGAGGGTGCCGGGTGCCCTGGGAAATGCCATTGGAATTGTGGGAGGCCTGGTAATCGGTCAGGCGGCTGTGGAGGCAAACCTGGTCAGCCCTATTGTGGTGATGATTGTGGCGCTTACAGCACTGGGATCTCTTGCAGTTCCCAATGAAGAGTTTGCGGCAGCATTTCGGCTGTTAAAATATGTTTTCCTTGTTATGGGAGGCGGCCTGGGGATTTATGGTATTGTTCTGGGAATATATCTTACAGCAGGACATCTGGCAGGGCTTGTCAGCTTTGGAATTCCTTATCTGATGCCCTTTGTGAAAAAAACTTCCGGAACCAATTCCGGGGAGGGAATCTGGCGGCTACCTATCCGCAGAAGGATCTTTCGGCCGGGCTATGCCAGAGAAGACCAGAGCCTACGGTTGAAAAGAAAGGAGCAGTCATGAGATTTGCAGAAAATAACAGGATTTCCCACAGACAGCTTTACAGGCAGATGATCCTGGGGTTTCTGGCGCCTTTTATTCTATGCATGTACGGAGCCGGGAAGCTGAATGGGATCAATGCATTGATGGGCATGGCAATGGCCTTGGTCCCGCTGGGGTTTTATGTGATCCTGCTTATCCGTATGACTCCGGTGTTTGAGAATCTGAAGAAAAGCGGAGGAGTTCTTGTGGGGCGGCTGACAGGATTATTTTTCATAGTGTTTATTCTTATGGCAGGCGGCTATATCCTGGCTGTTCTGGGACAGTTGGTGCCGGTAAGCCTGATTACAGGAATGTCTGAGGAATGGATTACTTTCTGGGCAGTTTTGGTGTGCATGACCGGAATCAGGGGAGGAATGCCCGGCAGAGGAAGAATGGCACAGATATCCGGAGGAGTGTTGCTGGGAGGCATGATTCTGATGATGATTCTGTGTATTCCTCAGGGAAAAGCAGAATATCTGCATGATATGGCTGCTGCATGGAAGTTTTCGGGCCAGGAGATTTTTGAGGGCTTTTACGGAACCATATGTGCGTTTTCTGCTGTAGGGCTTCTTCCCTTTCTCCTGGGAAATGTAGAGAAATATGCAAGTGCCGGGAAAACAGTTCTGGCGGGGATTCTCACATTGGGCGGAATCCTTATGGGAATGGCTGTGCTCCTTCCTGCTGTGCTGGGATATGGCAGGGTTGTTCAGGAGAGATATCCGGTGCTGCCGTTGCTGGACGGAGCAGACCTGCCGGGAAATGTTCTGGCCAGATTTGATGTACTGTGGATGGGTTTTCTGCTGTACAGTCTTCTGTTTGCCCTGGGAAGCCTTCTGCATTATAGCCGGCAGATCGCGGAAGGAGCAGGACTGGGATGGGGGAAGGTGTGGACTGTGGTCATAGCAGCTCTGATCTGGTGTATTGCCCGGACAGGAAAGTGGATTCTGGAGTCTTTTGGCTGGTATCTTGGCTATATTTTTGTTCCCGGTCTTTTGATCTGTCAGATATTTCTTTTTCTGAGGTCAAAAAAACGCCACAGAAAAAAAGGGGTGATAATTTCCGGAGTGCTTATTTGCAGTATAATGTTGGGGGGCTGTGCAGGGGCTGTAGAGCCGGAGAAAAGGATGTATGCCCTGGCTCTGGGGGTGGATGCCTCTGAGGATGGACTTCTGGTTTCCTATGGAATGCCTGATCTGCCTGAAAGTACAGGACAGGGAAAAGAGGAGGAAAATGGAAGCACCAGGGTGTTGGCGATCAGAGGAGAGAATTTTACACAGATAGAGGAGGCTTATGATCGTTCTCAGGAAAAATTCCGGGATCTGGGGCACCTTCAGGTGTTGGTGCTGGGGAAGCCGCTTCTGGAGGATGGAAGGTGGGAACTGGTGTTGGACTATCTGAAGCAGGAAGCCTTTGTGGGAGAGGATCTGTATGTATTTCAGGCAGAAAATGCCAGCCAGGTGCTGAACTGGCAGGGGCAGGATAATTCTTCTCTGGGAGAATATGTTACAGGGCTGATTGAAAACCGGATGTCCGGGCGCAGGGTGCATACAGTAACTTTGCGGCAGGTGTTTTATGAGAAATATAAAAGCCATACCATGCCAAAGCTGCCGGAAATTACAGTGACGGATTCCAGTCTGGAAATTTCTGTATAAAGTTTTGGGAACTGGAAATGCTTTCTGTAAGGAGGATATGGTTTATGGAGAAAAAAAGGCAAAGAAGACTGGTATTGTCTTTGGCAGCAGGACTTGTGGGGGCTTTTCTGGTCAATGCAGTACCGGAGAGAACAGAATATACAGAAAATATTTACAGGGAACAGGCACAGATCACTGCCTGGTGGGGATCTTTATATCCGAAATTCTGCTTTGCGGAAAAACCTGAGAATACAAAAGAAAAAGTAAAGATTTCCTTCTGGCTTGCACAGGTTCTCGATTGGTGTTAGAATAGGAAAATAACCCAAAGAGATGGAGATTGAGCAATGAAAACAGACAGAGAGGCACCGGTAGGCGTTTTTGATTCCGGTGTGGGAGGACTGACAGTAGCGCGGGAGATTATGCGTAACCTTCCTTCAGAGAAAATAGTATATTTTGGTGATACAGCGCGGGTGCCCTATGGGAATAAATCCCGGGAGACGGTCATCCGGTATTCGCACCAGATCTGCCGCTTTCTTCAGGAACAGCAGGTGAAGGCCATCGTGGTTGCCTGCAATACAGCCAGTGCGTTTGCTTTGGATGCTATCCGGGACGATTTTGACATTCCCATTATCGGGGTGATCGAAGCCGGTGCCAAGGTGGCTGCTGCCCGCACCAGAAATAAGCGTGTGGGGATCATTGGTACTGTGGGTACTGTGGGCAGCGGCATCCATGCAGAATATCTCAGGAAACTGGACCCGGAGATCACGGTATTTGGCAAGGCCTGCCCTCTTTTTGTTCCTCTTGTGGAGGAAGGATGGCTGCATGATCCGGTGACTACAGAGGTGGCGGCCAGATACTTAAGGGAGCTGCAGGATAAAAAAGTGGATACACTGATTCTGGGATGTACACATTATCCCCTGCTTCGTTCCACCATCCGGGAAATTATGGGAGAGGATGTGTGTCTGGTGAATCCGGCGTATGAGACAGCTCTGGAGCTGGGCAGACTGCTGGCAGAAAAGGGACTTTCCAGTACAGGGGCACAGCAGAAGGAGTTCCCGTATCGCTTTTTTGTCAGTGATCTGGCAGATGAGTTTAAGGAATTTGCCAATTCGATTCTTCCTTATGATGTGGAAATGACCAAGAAAATTGATATTGAGAAGTATTAAGGCGCTGTAAGGGCAGCCTGTCAGGAGCAGAGAAAGATGGATAAAGAAGTATTGATTCATGTAAAAGGTTTACATATGATTGATTCTCAGGGAGAAGAGGAGCCGGTGGAGATCATTGTACCGGGAGAGTACTATTTCCGCAACGGAAGCCACTATCTTCGTTATGAGGAAATTGTGGAGGATTCCCGGAAACCTACCATTAATTACATAAAAATGTCTCCCAAGGGTATGGAAGTCCGCAAAAAGGGAGTGGTCAATGTACATATGGTTTTTGAGCAGGGAAAGAAGAATATGACCTATTATTCTACTCCGTACGGAACCATTGAGATGGGGATCGCAGCCACCAATCTTTTCCTGGAGGAAAAGGACGGAGGCCTGAACATGCAGGTGGATTATGCACTGGATATGAACCAGGAGCATGTTGCAGATTGTTGCCTGGCTATCCAGGCACAGCCAAAGGACTGTAAGAAATTTACTTTATAACTGGTATGTCTGCCTGTACAGGCGAAAAAATAAGAAAGACTGCTGTGACAACAGCAGCCTTTTTTATTTTTGAGTTGATTATTTGTTCTTTTTGAAACGGCCGAAGAACCCTTTCTTTTTCGGAGCCGGAGCTTCGAGAGAACCGCGGAGTCCCTTTACTCCTACGATATAAAGACCACTTACCTCTGCTTTGATTTCCTTTTTCACAGGGATAAGGTCGAAAACCTTCTCATCTGCGATCAGAATGGAAATCTTGGGGCCAACCTTTGCCTTGACGATTGGCAGCTTGGAACGGCGCATCAGCTTAGGGGTCTGATCAATAACCATCTGAGGAAGGCCGGATTCCTTCAGTGGCATCCTCTTTTTATCGATAACCAGCATGGAAATAGTTTGTTTGCTTGCTTCGATCTGAGCCTGCTGCTCTTCCTGTTTCTTCTGTGCTTTTTTGCCAAAGAAATATAAACCGATCAGTGCACCGATCAGGATAACAAGAATGACCAGAAGGACAATTGTTACTGTGCTCATTTGCATCCTCCTAATTAATGTAGTGTAAACATCATTGTTTTATTTTACCATTAAATTGTTGAAAACGCAAGTTACTGTTCGTGCAGGTTTTCGGAAAATAAGTGGAAATTTATTTGTTTTCGGGGTATAATTAATTATGTATAACCTGTTTCCGGACACAAAGCGAAAAGAAACAGGATGTTGTCTTTACTTATATGGATAAAGGAGAAAACTATGAGCGAAATGAAGCCTGATTCTGTTGAAACAGAGGAGAGACTTTTGGAAAAAGAACAGGATGTACCTGCGGAAGATAATGATAAAGCTTGTGAAGACAGTGATCAAGCTTATGAAGACGATGACAAAGCCTATGAAGAGCGGAAAGCTGCCAGACAGGAGCGCCGCAGACGTGAGAAGCGTAAAAGGAGGAACCGTCGTATTGTAGGCGGGATCCTTGTTGCTGCAGTGGCAGCCATAGGTGTTGGCGTGGGATTTTACGGAGAGGAGCTTCAGACTTTTTTTAAGGAGCAGCAGGTGAAAATTTCCCAGTTGACAGCAAGCAATAAAAAAGAAGAGAAAAAAGAGACTGCAGAGGATACAAAGAAAGCAGAAGAGACGGAAAAAGAAGAAACAAAGGAGACAGAGCAGACTTCTGCAAAGGTGGAGGAGACTCCTGCACCTGAGGATAATCAGGAAACAATGACCAAAGAAGAGAAAAAGATATACAAAAGAGCCAAGCTTTACAGTCAGCAGTATAATTATGACAAGGCAATCAAGGTTCTGAAGGAAAGCTCTTACTATGAGACCAACAGCAGATTTCAGCATGCAGTGGAGGTATATCAGAAGAAAAAGGATTCCTGTGTATCCTGGCCTATCGATCAGGTGACACATGTGTTTTATCACACCCTGATCGCAGATACCTCTAAGGCCTTTGACGGAGATTACAAGGCTGCAGATTACGATCAGGTAATGACCACCATAGATGAATTTAATAAGATCACGCAGAGCATGTATGATAAGGGCTATGTAATGGTAAATATTTATGATCTGGCCAAGGTAGATGAGAATGGTAATATGAGCGCAGGAGAAATCCTTCTGCCGCCCGGTAAAGTGCCGTTTGTCCTTTCACAGGATGATGTGTGCTATTATCATTATATGGACGGTGACGGATTTGCCACCAAACTGGTGGTGGATGAGAACGGTAAGATCCGCAATGAATATGTAAATGATGATGGAAGTGTATCTGTGGGAGATTATGATATGGTTCCGCTGATCGACCGTTTTGTAGAAGAGCATCCGGATTTTTCCTATCGGGGAGCTAAGGGAATTGTGGCATTAACTGGCTATAACGGAATTCTGGGATATCGTACAGATATCAGCTATGAGACACGGCCCGATGATCTGGACCAGAATAAGGTAGACTGGCTGAACAGTCATCCTGATTTTAACCTGGATACTGAGAGAGAAGAAGCCAAAAAGGTTGCCCAGGCTATGAAAGAAGAAGGATGGGTCTTTGCCAGCCATACCTGGGGACATTTGAATGTAAGTCAGATCAGTCTGGAGAGACTCCAGGCAGATACCCAGAAGTTTAAGGAAAATGTGGATCCTCTGATCGGAGGAACAGATATCATTATCTTTGCTTTTGGTGCAGACCTTACAGGAGTGGAGGACTATTCCGGAGATAAATTTGAGTATCTGAAGAGCCAGGGTTATAATTATTATTGCAATGTGGACTCCAGTAAATATTACGTGCAGCTCCGTGACAGATATTTCCGCATGGGAAGAAGAAATCTGGATGGATACCGGATGTATTATAATCCGGATCTGTTGGCGGATCTGTTTGATGCCAGCTCAGTGTTTGATTCTGCCAGACCGGTACCGGTACCGCCTATGGGGCAGAATTAACGGAGTATAGCGATAGAAGGGAGAGAATATGAAGAAAAGAATATATCTTGCCATGCTTGCTGCATGTCTGGCGCTGACAGTGACAGGCTGTGGGGAAAGTGGAAAAACAGGGACAGATACTGCAGAGACACAGGAGAATTCAGATGGAAAAACTGTGGAGGCAGGGGTTTCCAGGCTGGTTTCTGTTGATAATGTAGATAAATACATCACTTTAGGAGAGTATAAGGGGCTGATTCTGGATAATACAGTGGAGGTCATCACAGATGATGATATGCAGGCCAGAATCGACCAGGAGCTTCAGGATAAAGCAGAGGCAGTTTCTGACGGAGCCAAGGAAGGTGACCTGGTCACAGTGAATTATGTGGGAACTATTGACGGAGAGACTTTTGACGGAGGAACTGCCAATAATTATGATTTTATCATAGGAAACGGCGGGATGTTCCAGGAGTTTGAGCAGGGTGTGGTTGGCATGAAGAAGGGGGAGACAAAGGAAATTTCTATTGATTTCCCTTCAGATTACAGTGACAGTACACTGGCAGGAAAAAAGGCAGACTATAAGGTGACTGTCCAGAATGTCCGCCGTGCTCCTGAGCTTACAGATGAATGGGTAACAAAAAATACAGATTATACCACAGTAGAAGAATACCGGGAGGGAACCCGTAAGACTCTGGAAAAGGAAGCCAGGGAATCTGCAGGTGAGGTGCTGAAAAACACGGCGTGGAATACAGTTCTGGAGAACACAGAGGTAAAGGAATATCCTGAGGCAGATGTGGAAAATGCGATTTCTGAATTTCGTAAAAGTATGGAGGTCTATGCGAAGCAGGCAGATATGACACTTGAGGAGTTTGTGGAAAGTCAGGGAATCTCCCAGGATGCTTTTGATGAGCAGAGCCGCCAGTATGCAGAGGGCAAGGTAAAGCAGAACCTGATCGTTCAGGGTATTATGGATGCAGAGGGACTTTCCCTGGATGATAAGGAAAGCCTTAAGGTGCAGGAGGAGCTTGTAAAACAGATGGGAGCTGCTAATCTTGCAGAACTGGTAGATACCTACGGGCAGAGCTATGTGGATGAGTCTGTGGGACTGCTGCGGGTGGAAGACTTTATTGTGAAGAATGCGCAGGTGAGTGAAAAGGCAGCAAACGGAGATACAGTAGCAGATAATGCAGAGGGTGCTGCAGAACAGGCAGAGGATTCTGCATCAGGAGACAGCCAGACAGAAGTGGATCAGAATCTGGAAGATGAGCTTGGTACAGAGACGGAATAGTGATTGTATTTACCGGGTAAATGAGTTATGATAGAGCAATAAGAGATACTTGACATGAATATTAAACAAAAAGTGGGGAAAAAGTAACAATGGATAAGCGGGTTTTGCGTGAAAGAATGCGCAGAAAAAAACGTCAGATGATGATCAGGCGCTATACAAGATTAGGCCTTTATGTCGTGGGACTGATTCTGGCAATTGTATTTGTGGTCAGAGGGATTATAATTCCTGTTGCACATCGTGTAGCCGGAGGCGGTAATACAGAGAAAACTGTAGAGGCTCAGGCACAGACTGAGCAGACTGCTGATCCAAATGCAGCAGTGAGACAGCCGCTGAAGGGAAAATCAGATACAGATAAAATAGGCACCATGACTGTTGGATGGCATGAGGATTCCAATGGGAAATGGTATCAGAACGCAGATGGTACATATTATGCCGGGGGCTTCCAGGAGATTGACGGACAGACATATGCCTTCGATTCCAATGGATATTTACAGACCGGCTGGGTAACCAAGGGAGTGAATGATTATTTCTTCAAGGATGACGGTACCTATGATCCGTCTCAGAAGCGCCCCATGCTGGCGCTGACTTTTGATGATGGTCCGGGACAGTATACAGATGAGTTGCTGGATTGCCTGGAACAGAATAATGCTCATGCAACATTCTTTATGCTTGGCCAGAATGTCGGTGAATATCCGGATGCACCAAAACGTATGCTGGAACTTGGCTGTGAGATTGGAAGTCATTCCTGGGATCATACACAGCTGACTACCATTGATCTTGATGCAGTTGCAAAGCAGTTTTCTGATACAGATGATGCGTTGATTCAGGCATGCGGACAGGCTGCCAGTGTGGCACGTGCGCCTTACGGAGACGGAAATTCAGATATTTATAATACTGTAAATAAGCCGTTCTTTATGTGGTCTCTGGATACAGAGGACTGGAAGCTTATGGATGCAGATGCAGATTACAGTGCGGTAATGAATGGAGATCTGACAGATGGAAGTATCATCCTGATGCATGATATTCATGAGCCATCTGTAAAGGCAGCTTTGAGGCTGATACCAGATCTTATTGCAAGGGGATATAAACTTGTAACTGTAAGTGAGATGGCAGAAGCCAAGAATGTAACCTTGCAGAATGTATGTTATGTGGATTTCTGGCAGAGTACTCTGGACAGCGGACAGGTTCCGGGATATCAGGGCGGTTCTGATGCAGCAGCTTCTGCAGACGGAACAGATGGTACATCTGATGCAAGTACAGACTCTTCTGACGAAAGTGAGGATTATTCTGATGGAAGTTCAGATTCCGGAGATGGAAGCACAGATGACAGCAGCTATGATGATGGTAGCTATGACGACGGAAGCAATGATGATTCCGGAGATTACAGTGATGATAATGTAGATTATGGGGACGGATACGAATAAACAATGAATTTCAGAGATCTGTCCGGATAAAAGAAAGAAGAGCAGTTCCTGTAAAACTGTGATATATACTCAGAATTGCAGATATATCGCAGAGGGGACTGCTCTTTTTTGATATCTGCAAATTGCTCCGCTGATTTACGTTGACCTTTTGCCCCTGATATCATGAAATGAAAAGGTTATAGTTAATGATTTTTACAAAAAACACATAAAATCATCAAAAAAATTGTTGAATATACACAGAAATATAATTGACGTAGAGGATGGTCATTGGTATAATAAAGGCTATAGAATGACTAAAGGTCAGTTCGTTAAGGGAGGACTCCAGATGGGTGAAAATATGAAATTTACAGATTTAGACCAGTATTTATTTGGTCAGGGGACCAACTATGAAGTATATAAAAAATTAGGAGCACATCCTGGTACCCGACGTGGCAAAAAGGGGGTATATTTTGCTGTTTGGGCACCTAATGCACAGGCAGTGTCAGTGATCGGAGATTTTAATGGCTGGGATGAGACTGCAAATCCCATGAAGAAAGTGGGCCCCATCGGGGTTTATGAGGTTTTTGTACGGGGAGCAGAGATCGGACAACTGTATAAGTTTTTTATTACAGGCGCTCACGGGGAGAAGCTTTACAAAGCAGATCCCTATGCGAATGAGGCTGAGAAGCGCCCCGGAACTGCATCCAGGATTACAGATATTACAGATTATAAATGGAAAGATGCTACATGGATCAGAAACAGAGAAAAGTATGATTATAAAACACAGCCCATGGCGATTTATGAAGTACATCCCGGTTCCTGGATGAAGCATGGATGGACAGAAGAGAATGAGGAAGGCTTTTATAATTATCGTGAATTAGCCCCTGTTCTTACTGATTATGTGAAGAAGATGGGATATACCCATGTAGAACTGATGGGAATTGCAGAACATCCCTTTGACGGATCCTGGGGATATCAGGTGACCGGATATTACGCTCCTACCTCCCGTTATGGAACACCTCAGGATTTCAAATATATGATTGATTATTTCCATCGCAATAAGATTGGAGTTATCCTTGACTGGGTGCCGGCACATTTTCCAAAGGATGCCCATGGTCTGGCTAACTTTGACGGAACTGCAGTGTACGAGCATGAGGATCCTAGACAGGGAGAGCATCCGGAGTGGGGTACAAAAATATATAATTACGGCCGTCCGGAGGTAAAGAACTTCCTGATCGCCAATGCTCTCTACTGGGTAGAGGAATGCCATGTAGACGGACTGCGAGTAGATGCGGTGGCATCCATGCTGTATCTGGACTATGGTAAAAAAGATGGCGAGTGGGTTGCAAATAAGTACGGCGGAAATAAAAATCTGGAAGCCATTGATTTCTTTAAGCATCTGAACACAGTAGTGCAGGGAAGAAACCATGGAACTGTTATGATCGCAGAGGAATCTACTGCCTGGCCGAAGGTTACAGGAGATGTGGAGGAAGAGGGACTGGGCTTCAGCCTGAAGTGGAATATGGGCTGGATGAATGACTTCCTGGAATATATGAAGCTAGATCCTTATTTCCGTAAATATAACCATAATAAGATGACATTCTCTATGACTTACGCATATAGTGAGAGGTATGTGCTGGTACTTTCCCACGATGAGGTGGTTCATCTGAAATGCTCTATGCTGGAAAAGATGCCCGGAAGCCCGGAGGAGAAAGTGAAAAATCTGAAGGCTGCATATTCCTTCATGACCTGTCATCCAGGTAAGAAGCTTCTGTTTATGGGACAGGATTTCGGACAGCTTAGAGAGTGGAGCGAGGAGAGAGAAATTGACTGGTTCCTGCTGCAGGAAGAACCGCACAGAAAGCTGCAGGAATATTATGCAGATCTTCTTACGATTTATAAGAAATATCCTGCTCTTTATGCTATGGATAATGATCCGTCCGGTTTTGAGTGGATCAACGCCAATGATGGAGACAGGAGTATCTTCAGTTTTGTAAGAAAGTCACCTACAGGAAGAAATAATATTTTGTATGTGGTTAATTTTACTCCTGTGGATCGTCCGGATTACAGAGTAGGTGTGCCAAAGAAAAAACAATATAAGCTGATCATGGATGAAGAGGGACTGGTAACAGAAACAAAAACCTTTAAGGCTGAGAAACAGGAGTGCGATAACAGACCATTTTCCTTTGCATATCCGCTTCCTGCTTACGGAGTTGCAGTATTTACCTATTAAACATGGTAAAGCGTTAAAAATTCGTGCAAAATAAATAATTGCTTTTTCTTTCTGAGTGCGATATAATGAGCGCGAACAGGAAGAGTTGGTTAAGTTTGTACATGTTGAAAGGAGAAAAAACATGAAGGTATCTAATATTAAAGACATTGATAAATTTTTTGAAGTAGTAGACAGTTGTGATGGCAAGGTGGAATTAGTAACAGGCGAAGGCGACAGACTGAACCTGAAATCCAAATTATCCCAGTATGTATCTCTGGCAAACATTTTCTCAGGCGGAGAGATTCCGGAACTTGAGATCGTTGCATATGAGAAAGAGGACATTGATAAATTAATGAGCTTCATGATCAACGGCTGATCATAGAATATACCAAGGGGCATGATATCATGCCCCTTTCTTTAAAGAACAAAGTGTGTAAAAAAGCTTTGGAACTGTAACTGACAGTATACATATACGGCTGGAAACCAGGGGGCGGACTGCTTCCTGGTCAAAGTGCGTTAAGGTACAAGAAACAGTAATCAGAAAGAAAAGGAGAAAAATGAATCATGGCTACAAAAATTGATATTATTTCCGGTTTCCTTGGAGCCGGCAAAACTACATTGATCAAAAAACTTCTGAAAGAAGCATTTGCAGATGAGCAGGTGGTACTGATTGAAAATGAGTTTGGCGAGATCGGTATTGACGGAGGTTTCCTGAAAGAGGCGGGAATCCAGATTCGTGAAATGAATTCCGGATGTATCTGCTGCTCCCTGGTCGGTGATTTCGGAACTTCTCTGAAGGAGGTTGTTGAGAAATATCATCCGGACAGAATTCTGATCGAGCCATCCGGTGTAGGTAAATTATCAGATGTGATCAAAGCAGTACAGGGTGTCCAGGGAGATGTGGATATTGTACTGAACAGCTATACCACTGTGGTAGATGCAAAGAAATGCAAGATGTATATGAGAAACTTTGGCGAGTTCTTTAATAACCAGGTGGAATATGCGGGAGCGGTTATTATGAGCCGTACGGATATTGTAGATGAGAAAAAAGCGCAGCAGGCAATGGAGCTTCTTCGTGAGATCAATGGAAAGGCTGCCATCATTACCACTCCGATCGAAAAACTGGATGGTAAGAAGATTCTTGAGGTTATGGAGAAACCGGTATCTCTGGCAGATGAGATGATGGAGGAAGAGGTTTGCCCGGAATGTGGACATGTGCATGAGCATCATCATCACGATCATGACCATGAATGTGGCTGCGGCCATGATCATGAGGAACATGAGCACCATCATCACGACCACGACCACGAGTGCGACTGTGGCCATGATCATGAGGAGCATGAGCACCATCATCACGACCATGACCACGAGTGCGGCTGCGGCCATGATCATGAGGAGCATGAGCACCATCATCATGACCATGAATGTGGCTGCGGCCATGATCATCACCATCATCATGCAGATGAGGTCTTTACAAGTTGGGGACGTGAGACAATCCGTAAATACAGCCAGAATGAATTAAAAGAAATGCTGGATGCGCTGTCTGAATCCGGGGATTACGGTATTATCCTCCGTGCCAAAGGAATGCTTCCTGCTGAGGACGGAACCTGGATCTATTTTGATATGGTTCCTGAGGAAACAGAAATTCGTGAGGGTGCACCGGAATATACAGGACGTCTCTGTGTGATCGGTTCCAAATTAAAAGAGGATAAGCTGGCTGAATTATTTAAACTTGCTTAATGATGTTGTAAAAATAAAAGGTTAAAGGAAATAATATTATGGAAGATATCAAGGTTCCCATTTATCTCATTACCGGTTTTCTGGAAAGCGGAAAGACCACTTTCCTGGATTTTACATTGCAGCAGGAGTATTTTTCCATTGATGGAAAAACTCTGCTGATCCTCTGTGAAGAGGGAGAAGAGGAATATGACAAGGAAAAACTGAAGCTTGCAAACACAGTAGTTGAGGTGATCGAGGAAGAGGATGACCTTACACCTCAGCGTCTGGCTGCCATGGATATTATCCATCAGCCGGACCGTGTGGTTATAGAATACAATGGAATGTGGCTTGTGAGCAAATTTGAACAGATGGAACTGCCGGAAGGCTGGGGGATTGAACAGGAGATTACCTGTGTAGATGCCACTACCTACCAGGTGTACATGGCAAATATGAAATCTCTGTTTATGGATATGGTCAGAAATACAGATATGGTTATTTTTAACCGCTGTAAAGAGGGAGATCCTCTGCCGGCATACAGAAGGGGAATCAAGGTTGCCAATCAGAGTGCAGAGGTTATTTTTGAAGATGAAGAAGGGGAAATGGAGGATATTTTCCAGGATGAGCTGCCCTTTGACATCAATGCACCTATTGTGGAGATCCCCCCTGAGGATTATGGAATCTGGTTTGTAGATGCCATGGATAATCCGGATACCTATGTGGAAAAAATCGTACGTTTTAAGGGACGTGTGATGAAGCCACGTGGAATGGGAAGCAAATTTTTTGTTCCTGGACGTGTGGCTATGACCTGCTGTGCGGATGATACCACTTTCCTGGGATATATCTGCAGAAGTGATTATGCTCCTCATATCAAAGAAGGAAGCTGGGTGGAGGTAACTGCGAAGGTTGCTTTTGAAAATCGTACAGAATATCAGGGAGAAGGCATAGTTCTTTATGCGTCAGATGTAAAGGAATGTGAACCTTTAAAAGAAGAAATGGTATATTTTAACTAGGGAGAAAATATGTACTTAGTAGTTGGTTTGGGAAACCCGGGGCGGCAGTATGAGGCTACCCGCCATAATATGGGTTTTGATACAATAGATTATCTGGTGGAGGAATATAAGGTTCCCCAGGGTGGCGTGAAATTTAATGCCATGTATGGAAAGACTGTGATCGGCGGTGAGAAGGTGATCCTTATGAAGCCGTTGTCCTTTATGAATTTAAGTGGTGGTCCGGTCAGGGATATGGTGAATTATTTCAAGATCGACCCGGAGACAGAGCTGATCGTAATCTATGACGATATTGACCTGGATCCGGGACAGCTCAGGATCCGCAAGCAGGGAAGTGCAGGCGGGCATAACGGGATCAAGGATATTATCCGTCAGCTTGGCACAGAGAAATTCCTGCGGATCAAGGTGGGAGTAGGTGCCAAGCCCAAGGGCTGGGATCTGGCAGATTATGTTCTGGGAAGGTTTTCCACAGAAGACAGAAAAATTGTGGATGAAGCCATTGCAAGAGCAGGGAAGGCTGTGGATATTATGATTTCCCAGGGACCGGATGCTGCCATGAATGAATTCAATAAAAAGGCAAATTTATGACTGTTTCGGGAGATTAGGCATGAAAGCTTTTTTGACACCTCTGCAGGGGCTTGCAGAGTTTGAACAAATTTGTGAAAAAGGCAAAAAAAATAAAGGAGTCCTTCAGGTTTCCGGGTGTCTGGAATCCCAGAAGGCTCATTTAATATATGGCTTTTGTCAACTGGCGCCATTTCGTCTGATCCTGGCAGAGGATGAGCGGCGTGCCAGGGAGATTTATGAAGATTATCGGTTTTACGATAAAAAGATATATTTATATCCTGCCAGGGATCTGCTTTTCTTTCAGGCAGACATTCACGGGAATCTGCTGATCCGCCAGAGAATGCAGGTGGTACGTGCGCTTATGGAGGAAAAGGAGCTGGCTGTTGTTACCAGTATTGATGGCTGTATGGATTTTCTGGAATCTCTGGAGCAGATAAGGGAACAGCTTCTGCATTTTACCAGCGACAGCACGGTGAATATAGATGCTCTGAAAGCCAGGCTGGTATGGCTGGGCTATGAAAGGGTAGGACAGGTAGAAATGCCGGGGCAGTTTTCTATTCGTGGTGGTATTGTAGATATTTATTGCCTGACAGAGGAGAATCCTTGGAGAATTGAGCTGTGGGGAGATGAGATTGATTCTATCCGCAGCTTTGACGCAGAGAGCCAGCGTTCCCTGGAAAATCTGGAAGAGATCACAATTTATCCTGCTGTGGAGCATCCGGGGGAGAAGGCCCAGCTTTCTTTTCTGGATTATTTTCCTGCGGAGAAATCTGTGGTTTTTCTGGATGAACCAAATCGTCTTGTGGAAAAAGGACAGGCTGTGGAGGAGGAATATAACCAGAGCCGTCTGCACAGAGCAGAAAAGGGAGAGAAGAATCTTCCGGAAAACTGGCTTTGTTCTTTTGAAAAGGTACAGAAGGAGCTGAACAAACGAAATTGTATTGCACTCTGTGCACTGGAGCCCAGACAGGCTGGCTGGAAGATCAATGAAAAATTTTATATAGAGGCCAAGTCTGTAAATTCTTATAACAGCAGCTTTGAGCTTCTGACAAAGGATCTGGAACAGTACAAAAGACAGGGATACAGGGTTGCGCTTCTTTCCGGTTCCAGGACCAGGGCAGAGCGTCTGGCAAAGGATCTTCAGGAACAGCAGCTTTCGGCTTTTTACAGTCAGGATTATGACCGGCAGATTCAGCCGGGAGAGATTATGGTGGTCTATGGCCATGCGAAAAAGGGATTTGAGTATCCCCTGACCAAGTTTGTGGTCATGACAGAATCTGATATTTTCGGCCATGAGCAGAAAAAGCGAAAAAAGAAAAAGAATTATAATGGAAAGCGCATTCAGGATTTTGCAGAACTTTCCGTTGGAGATTTTGTGGTTCATGAAAGACATGGTCTGGGTATTTACCGGGGCATTGAGAAGGTTGAGGTTGACCGGGTGGTCAGAGATTATATCAAGATCGAGTATCAGGGAGGAAGTAATCTCTATATTCTGGCTACCCAGCTGGATTCTCTTCAAAAATATTCCGGTGGGGATGCTTCGAATACGCCTAAGCTGAACAAGCTGGGAACTTCTGAATGGAACAAGACAAAAAGCAAGGTCCGGGGTGCTGTAAAAAATATCGCAAAGGAACTGGTGGAGCTATATGCGGCCCGCCAGGAGAAGGAAGGGTATGTGTGTGGCCCGGATACTGTGTGGCAGAGAGAGTTTGAGGAGATGTTTCCCTATGAGGAAACAGAGGATCAGCTTGCTGCCATTGAGGATGCCAAAAGAGATATGGAGAGCACCAGGATCATGGACCGGCTGATCTGTGGAGATGTAGGTTATGGGAAAACAGAGGTGGCACTTCGGGCAGCTTTCAAGGAAGTGCAGGAGAGCAGACAGGTGGCATATCTGGCACCTACCACCATTCTGGCTCAGCAGATTTATAATACTTTTGTCCAGCGAATGAAGGAATTTCCGGTACGTGTGGAGCTGCTCTGTCGTTTCCGCACACCTGCCCAGCAGAAAAAGGCAATTGAAGATCTGAAAAAAGGACAGGTGGATGTGGTGATCGGAACCCACAGGATTCTGTCCAAGGATGTGAAATTTAAAAATCTGGGTCTTCTGATCGTAGATGAAGAGCAGCGTTTCGGGGTCACTCACAAGGAGAAGATAAAGCAGCTGAAAAAAGATGTGGATGTACTTACGCTTACCGCCACACCTATTCCCAGAACCCTTCATATGAGTCTGATCGGGATCAGAGATATGAGCGTGCTGGAGGAGCCGCCCATGGACAGAATGCCTATCCAGACTTATGTAATGGAGTATGATGAAGAGACTGTACGGGAAGCCATTAACCGGGAGCTTCGCAGAGGCGGGCAGGTGTATTATGTTTACAATCGGGTAACGGATATTGCAGATGTGGCATTGCGCATTGCAAAGCTGGTGCCTGAGGCAAGAGTAGATTTTGCCCACGGGCAGATGAGTGAGCGGGAACTGGAAAATGTTATGTACGGTTTTGTAAACGGAGATATTGATGTGCTGGTTTCCACTACCATCATTGAGACCGGATTGGATATTTCCAATGTAAATACCATGATCATCCATGATTCAGACAGATATGGACTTTCCCAGCTTTATCAGCTGCGAGGCAGAATCGGACGGTCTAACCGCACGGCTTACGCATTTTTGATGTACCGAAAGAATATGATGCTGAAGGAGACTGCAGAGAAGAGACTGGCTGCAATCCGTGAATACACAGATCTGGGAAGCGGCTTCAAGATTGCAATGAGGGATCTGGAGCTTCGTGGTGCAGGAAATCTTCTGGGAGCCCAGCAGCATGGGCATATGAATGCAGTCGGATATGATCTGTATTGCAAGATGCTCAGTGAAGCGGTAAAAGAAGCCAAAGGAATCCATACAATGGAAGATTTTGACACATCCATTGACCTGAATGTAGATGCTTATATTCCGGATACTTATATTGGAAATGAGTTTCAGAAGCTGGATATTTATAAACGGATTGCAGGAATTGAAAATCAGCAGGACTATGATGATATGCTGGAAGAGCTTCTGGACCGGTTCGGAGAGCCGGGAAAGGCTGTGCTGAATCTGTTGGCTGTAGCCAGATTAAAATCCATTGCCCACAGGGGTTATGTGACGGAAATCAAACAGCTGGGGAAAGAGGTGCGTATTACTCTATATGAAAGGGCAAAGCTGAATCCTGCAGGAATTCCTCTGCTGATGCAAAAGTATGGACGGAGTCTGCAGTTTAAAAATGACCGGGAACCTAAGTTTATTCTGAATCTCAGAGATCATCTGATCCAGGCGCTTACAGAGTTTGCAGGAGAGCTGGAGAAAATGGCAGAAGGATCGGAGATGTAATAGAAAGAAAGATGTCTGGGATTTCGGGAAAATCGTGATGAAAGTGTGAATTGTATGAGATATTTTACAATTTGCCTTGCCCTCAGACTGAAAAAAGATTATACTGAGATAAGCGCACAGGACGGAAGGATAATATTCCTGTGAATATATGGAGGAAGAAATGAAAAAAATGATGAAAAGAACAGCCGCTGTGACTCTGGCAGGCATTATGTCAGTGGGATTGCTTACAGGCTGCGGAAGCAAAACGATAGACGGAACAAAAACAGTAGCTACTGTAGACGGAACTGAGATTCCTCTTGGCGTGGTAAGTCTTTATGCCCGTCAGCAGCAGGAGCAGACAACTGCCATGTATATGAGCTATATGGGAAGTGCTAATAATATCTGGGATCAGACTGCAGATGAGGATTCCGGAAAGACTTACGGAGATCAGGCAGTGGAAAGCAGCCTGAAGTCTGTAGAGACTATGTATATCCTTAAGGAAAAGGCAGCTGACTATAAGGTTGAGGTGACAGAGGATGAGGAAAAAGCCATTGCAGATGCAGCTTCACAGTTCATGGCTTCCAATGGAGAGGATACCATCAAAGAGCTTGGAGTTACCGAGGATCAGGTAAAGACTCTGTTAGAGCTTCTCACAATTCAGAAGAAGATTTATGATCCTATTGTTGCGGAGGGCAATATTACAGTTTCCGATGATGAAGCAAACCAGTCTTCTTTCACATATGTCAGCATTTCTACCAGTGGTGATGATGTGACTGATGAGCAGAAAGAGGAAAAAAAGAAACAGGCTCAGGAGATTCTGGACAAGATGAAAGAAGATCCTACTGCTGATATGAGTGAAATTGCTAAGAGCGTGGATGACAGTTATTCTGCAGTAGAGGGCAATTTTACAACCAAAGAGAGTGATGAGGATAGCGAGGATGAGGATCACAGTTCTACCGCATATCCGGATGAGGTTCTGAAAGTACTCCGTGGTCTGAAGGATGGAGAGGTTGCTTCTGATATTATTGAGACAGATACAGGATATTATGTAGTAAGACTGGATAAGGTTCATGATGATGATGCAACCGCATCCAAGAGAGAATCTCTGAAGAACTCCAAGGAGAGCACCTATTATTCCGATACTACAAGTGATTGGCTGGACAGTGCAAAGACCGATGTGAACAAGAAGGTTCTTAAAACTCTGAAGATTACAGATAAGCATACCTTCACAGCACCTACACCTACTCCAACACCTGAGGTAACTGAGGAAGCAACAACCACACCTGAGGCAGAGGAAGAAGCAACAGAGACACCTGCAGCAGAAGAAGAGGTAACAGAGACACCTGAGGCAACAGAAGCAGCAGAATAAAAATGAGATAAAATGAAAGCCGGCTATATCAATTCGTTGGATTGATATAGCCGGTTTTCATTTTGGGCAGTATCAGAAAATTACAGTATCCCTGCCGTTAGTCTTGCCATAATATAGCTTGTCATCTGCATGCTTGACCATTTCTGAAGGACTGGAGTGATAATCGTATTCCTCCAGACCAAAGGTCATAGTTACATGAAGGGAGACATCCTTATAAACGATCGTCAGATCAGAGACTGCTAATCGGATATTATCCATCAGTGCGCTGGCTTCATCCAGATTGAGTCCGGGAAAGAAAAAGAGAAATTCTTCACCGCCCCATCTGCACACATGTCCCAGTCCCAGGGTTTTTTTCTTGAAAAGCTTTGCCAGATCAGTGAGGACCTGGTCTCCGCAGTTATGACCATAGGTATCGTTTACCTTTTTGAAAAAATCAATATCTCCGATAGCAATACTGAAATTTTCGGTTGGATTTGCTGCAATATGATTTTTCAGGATTTCCTCCATACGTCTGCGGTTATACAATGTGGTAAGAGGATCTGTGGCTGCCTGCTGCTGCAGCTCCATGTTGTAGAGAAAGAGATGTTTCTCTGCTTTCTGAAGATTAGAACTGAAGGTAATGCAGACTAATACCATAATAATAAAGGAAAGTACAGTGTTCACAATCTGCATGATCAGCATTTGTTCATTATTCAGAGAATATACAGGGGCATTGAGCTGACAGTTGAAAAATAAAGCCATTCGCAGGAAAAACAGGAAAATGGTAAAAATAATTTTATTGAACAGCCGGTCATAAATGGAAAACATGGAAACCAGCAATAACGGCATCATGAAATTGATTCCGCCACAATTCCATCCATAGCAGTAAATGAAATAAGTAATCCATCCTACGGAAATGCATACATAAAACAGAAGATTCCATCGGATAGGAATGGTGTTAACTTTTTTCCTGGCTATACAGGAGGCTGCTATCCAAAATAATACGGGAATACAGTTTCTGACATATCCCATTTGCATCAGGCAGATAATAAAGATAGCAAAATAGGCGATATAAATATTGTAGGATCTGGTCAGAACCAGGGAATAGTAGACAGGGGTTGATTCTGGCAGATTCTCCTGAGTTTTTTTTGTATTCATACAAAATCCTTTACTGAAAATTTATATTATATAAGATGAAAATGTTTTAAAGCATTTGCAATTCCGTCCTCTTCTATAGGAGTGGTCTGATAGGTGCAGTAAGGCAGGATCAGGGGGTCTGAGTTCCCCATTGCAATGCTTGTTTTGGCATATTTAAGCATAGGAAGATCATTGGTGCTGTCACCGAAGGCATAGGTATTCTCAATGGAAGCCCCAAGGTAATCGGAGAGAAACTGAATGCCTGTAGCTTTGCTGTAGTCTTTCTGGGCTAATTCCCAGGCTGCATCTTCATGAACAAAACAGGTGAAATGCAGGTCTGCAAATTTGCGGAACTCCTGGCGGTCAGATTCTGCAGTAGGAAATACCAGAAATTTGTCAAATGTGAAGTTCTCATATTCCTGGGCAGTGTACAGAGAAATGTCCTCTGTAACAGCTACCTTTTTCAGATTCTGTATAGCATCCGGCAAATCATAGGAAGAGCTGTCATACAAAATTTTGTCCGGCCGTTCAAAGCAGGCGGGAAGTCCGCACTGTCGAAGCCTTTCCACAATTTCTCTGCATAACGGGTTTGGAATAGAGCTGGAAAGCAGAAGTTTGTCGTGGAGATAGATCTGGCTTCCGCAGCCACATACATATCCGTCAAAATTCATTTCCCGGATCATATCCGGAAGCATCGTGTAGGTACGCCCGGAATTAATGAAAAGCAGATGACCATTTTTACGGGCAGCCTTTAATGCCTGCTGTGTACTGTCTGGGATTGTCCAGGGATAAGCGGTGAGCAGCGTGCCGTCGATGTCAAAAAATAAAAGTTTTTGATCTTTATTCATCCAGAGAATCCTCCTCATCTGAGACAGATTTCTCTCCGGTGTGTATACGGATGCCATTGAGCTCTACGTCACCTTCCATAGGGATGACCAGACATTTTACACCGTCAATAAGCTTTGTTTCCACAAGTGCGGCCCGTTCAGGATCTACATGTACTACCACATCAGGTGTTTTGATCTCAAAACGTCGGGTGTTGGTGATGTTTGAGGCTACCAGAGAGGATTTTTCTCCGGCATTGATTTCATATTGTTCATCAAAGGACTGGAGCTTCTCATCCTCTACACCGCAATCTTCAAAAAGTCGTTTGACTTCAGATTTGGTAAGGACTACAGGTTCAGGCTCATCCTTCTGGGATTCGATCAGTTCATTCAGCTTTTCGTGAATATTCATAACTGTATCATAGTTGCAGTCATCTCCCAGGGTTTCTTCTACCAGAGCATTAAAGGAGTCCTTTTGTCCGCCGGCAGAAAGAGGGGCGGTGCATCCCAGCAGCTCGTCAATAAAGATATCTCGAAGCTCATTGGTATTCTTACTATAATAAAGAACACCGTGGATATCTGTGCTGCGGTCATTAAACTGTGGGAAAAGGAAAGCTACTTCAGGCATTTCTACGATCCAGTCACGGATACGGTCCTGAATGCTGTTGGTCTCAGCGTTATAACAGAGTCCTGCTTTGGAAAGCTTTACAGGACAGATACAGCACATAATGTGATCATAAATCTCATCAGATGCATCGAACATCTCTGCACCATCAGAGGATTTGCCGGGAATATCGTAGACTCCGTGGATCAATATAATATAGTAGTTTTCCGGATAATCATAGTTTTCAATAATCCGGTCATAGAAGCTTTCAACAAGCTCATCGTCAGTCAGCTTGCTGCTTCGCAGTTTCATAAGAAAATGCTGGGTGCCTCCCTCAGCCTCCTGGTCCAGAGGGAATTCCATGTTCATAAGATTTTTACCCACTGTACCGGATAGAGATTTGCGGAAAATCTCAAAATATTTAAACATTTCCTCCTCGGAGAGAGAAAGAAAGGCTTCTTTTAATTCGGTCTTCTTGTTTTTTTCCCCATCTACGTAACAGCCGCAGATACGGGTGATAGAACAGTTTTCCGGAGTAAACTGTTTCTTAATTTCGGAAATTTCTTTTTTATTCATAAAAGGAGATACCTCATTTGTTGTTTGATTGTAATGTATAATCAGCGGATTTTGAATGTTTGAGAATTGCGGGAGCTGCTTTGCAGCGGAGCAATTCGTAGATATCAAGTTAGGGGCAAAATGCCTTTTGACCCTAACATCATAACATTTATTATAGAACAGATTTAACTTTGGGGCAAGGAAGAAGTATAACAAAACATAAACAAAACACAAAAATTGCAACGTATAATTACTAAAACGGAAAAGAAAATAAAAAATAAAATAGTTGAAAAATTTCAGGTACGATGTTATATTGGAAATAGGTGGGAAAACGTTTTCTTGCATACGGAAAAATCCCCTTGAAAAGTTTTATAAATGTTGAAAAAACGGATGATTGCGTGGGAAAACGTTACCATATTGACCTGTTTTAACCGAATTAAGTAAGTCCCCCCGCTTCAATTGCGAAGAGCAATAAGCAGTTATTTGGTTATGGGCAAGTAGCGAAGCGGATTGCGAATATCCGCTTGACCAAGACAGAAAGGATAAGGAAGAAAATGGATGTAACAATTAAGGATATAGCAGCTGATGCAGGGGTATCTGTATCTACGGTATCTCGTGTTGTGAATGGCTCTAAATCTGTAAGTTCTGAATTAAAGGGGCGGGTTATGGCCAGTATTGAGAAATTTCATTTTCGTCCCAATGCTGCAGCCCGCAGTCTGGTTACCAGAAACACCGGACTGGTAGCTGTTCTGGAAGCAGATGTACGAAATCCGATCACAGCTCTTCATCTGAAGCAGATCAGTGACGTATGTATGAAGCACGATAAAGTGATGATTGTCTGCGATTATGATTTTGACCAGGATAAGGCCCTTCTTCTGATGGATAATATGCTGGAACGAAATATTGACGGATTGATTTTTCAGGGAGTTCATCTTAATGAGGAAATCCTGGAAAGACTTAGGAGATTTCAATGTCCGGTTGTGCTGGGAAATCAGGGACCATCAGAAGATATGAGATGTGAGTTTCCTGCTGTTACAGTAGATAGCTATCATGCAGCCAAAGACATGACCCGGTTTCTGATCAGCGAAGGACATAAACATATTGCATATGTTGGCGGAAGCTCTGAGGATTATACAAATGGAACACTGAGACTAAGAGGTTTTCTGGATGGAATGAGGGAAGCTGATCTGCAGGTACAGGATTCAGACATATATCAGGGTGAATTTTCTGCAGAGTCCGGAGAAAAAGGGATGAATCAGATCTATGAAAACAGTCTGGAACTTCCGACAGCAGTGGTGACAGGTTCTGATATTATTGCCGTAGGCGTGATCCGGTGTCTGAAAGCCCATAAATTAAAGGTGCCGGATGATATTTCTGTGGCAGGATTTGATGACTCTATTTCTGATATCTATGATCCTCCGTTGACAACAGTAAGAATGCTTGATCAGGGAGAGGTTTTTTATAAGGCTCTTTTTGAGGAAAAGGGAGAAGCATGCGAGAATAAATGGAGTTATTTTCCATATCAGATTGTAAGGCGCAGCTCCACAAGGAGAGTTACAAACTAAAATTCCGTTGTGCAGGAAATCAGGAATGAATTTTGGAAATGTTACTGAGAAGGGAATGTACATATATAGATAGGAGGCCGCACATGGCAATTAAAAGGGAAAGAATGAAAAAAAACACAGGTATGGAAAGTCTGTATGACGTCAGGTTGGAGAAAAAAATAGAGGAGCTGCGCTGGCTGTATATGGAGCTTTATGGGAATACTTCGATGTTTGCAGAATTATGTGACCAGATGAAGAGATTCTATCAGAACCGTGCAGAAGCACTGAAGGAACTTGATCAGGAAAGAGAAAAAGATCCCCAGTGGTATAAGAAAAATGACATGCTGGGAATGATGTTTTACATTGATAATTTTGCCGGAAATATGAAAGGTGTTGAAAGTAAACTGGATTATCTGGAAAAAAACAATGTAAATTATATTCATCTTATGCCATTCCTGGAGACTGTGAAAGGCCGCTCGGATGGTGGCTATGCAGTGGCAGATTTCCGCAAGGTACAGGAGAATCTGGGCACCATGGAGGATCTGGAAGAGCTGACAGGCGCCTGCCATAAAAAGGGGATCAGTGTGTGTATGGATTTTGTTATGAACCATACCTCTGAGGATCATGAATGGGCAAAAAAAGCCCGCCAGGGAGAGGGAGAGTATATGAGCAGGTACTTTTTCTTTGACAATCCCTATATTCCTTCTCTCTATGAGAAAACAGTGCCACAGGTATTTCCTACCACTGCACCTGGAAATTTCACCTGGATTCCGGAAATCGGCCATTATGTAATGACTACGTTTTATCCTTATCAGTGGGATCTGAATTACAAAAATCCCCGGGTATTCAATGAAATGATGTATAATTTCCTTTTCCTTGCAAATAAAGGAATTGATATTATCCGTATTGATGCAGTTCCTTATATCTGGAAGGAACTGAATACTTCCTGCCGTAATCTGCCCCAGGTACATACGATTGTGCGTATGATGAGACTGATCAGTGAGATTGTATGCCCAGGCATCCTTCTTCTGGGAGAAGTAGTGATGGAGCCGGAAAAGGTGGTGCCTTATTTCGGAACTGTGGAAAAGCCAGAGTGTCATATGCTTTATAATGTAACAACAATGGCAACAACCTGGCATACAGTTGCTACCAGGGATGTGAGTCTTTTGAAAAAACAGCTGGATATTGTCAATGGACTTCCCAAGGATTATGTATTTCTCAATTATCTGCGATGCCATGATGATATTGGCTGGGGCCTGGATTATGCAACTCTTCAGCAGGAAGGAATAGAAGAACGTTCCCATAAGAAGTATCTGAATGATTATTTTCAGGGTTATGCCGGAAACAGCAACAGTCGTGGAGTGCTCTATAATGAGGACCCGGTTACCGGAGATGCCAGATTCTGTGGAACAACAGCGTCTATGTGCGGAATTGAAAAGGCTGGCTTTGAGCATGACAGGGCAGGGATGAAGAAGGCAATCCAGCTGGATGTGATGCTTCATGCTTATATGTTCATGCAATCGGGAATTCCTGTTCTTTACAGCGGAGATGAAATTGGGCAGGTAAATGATTATTCCTACAAAAAGGATCCGGACAAGGCTCCGGATTCCAGGTATATCCACAGAGGTGCCATGCGTTGGGAACGTGCAGCAAAATGTGACAGCCCCAGAACTGTGGAAGGACAGGTTTTCAGACAGCTGGATAAGCTGGAAAAAATCCGAAAAACGGAAAAGGCATTTATGACAAATGCGGATACCTGGACAGTAGAAACCTGGGATAACAGTATTTTGTGCATTGGACGCTATTATGATGGCGATAAGATATATGGGTTGTTTAATTTCAGTGAGTATGATAAGACCGCATGGATCAATGAGCGGGATGGTATGTACAGAGATCTGGTATCAGGCAAGGTCATGGAAGCGGCAGGGGTAAATGTTCCAGCTTATGGTTTTTACTGGCTGAAAAAACAGTAAAGGATTTCTCTCATTACATTACATAGAAGGGATTTGGTGTTGCGGGTATGATGATCAGGAGGCATTATTGGTTTTCCGGGAGAGTGCAGGGAGTTGGTTTTCGTTATAGGGCGTATTATATTGCCGGCTCTCTGGGGATTACCGGATGGGTACGGAATAACTGGGATGAACGTGTGGAGATGGAAGCTCAGGGTACGGAAGAGAGTCTGGATAAAATGGTGCAGATGTTGAGGGAGCAGAGGTTTATCTGGATTGAAGATGTTGAGATGAAGGAAATGGAGGTGGAGGTGGAAAGCGGGTTTTATGTGAAGTAGAGATGGGGGTGCCGGAGGCCGGATGCCGGACGCCCCGAAAGGACAGCGGGTGGGGAGACTGGTTTCGGGGGCTAGGAACTCTAAGGCCCGGGAGATCAGCTAAAGGCGCTCGCAAATGGCGCAAACTCGCTTCGCTCAGACAGTGCGGCCATTTGTTCGCAACGCTGATCTCCCGGGTCTAAGAGTTACTACGCTCCCTGCACGAGCCTCCCCACCCGTTGTCCTTTCGGGGCTGGGGGCGGCTGACGGCTGGAGGCTGGAGATTTTGTAGAGTGGTGGCTGGTATGGGGAGTGGGCGTAGTGTGTTTTTTTGTCTGTGGAAAGAAGAATAGTGGCTGGGAATGATAAAAAATAAAAAAAGATAAAAAAAGTAAAAAAGGGGGTTGACAGTGGGGGATAGGAGTGTTATATTAGTTGAGTTGTCGGAAATAATTGTTTCTCGGATTGGGACAATTTAAATAGATTTCTGAAAGAAAAAAGAAATTTAAAAAAGTGCTTGACAACTTAAAACCTTTGTGTTAAAGTAATCAAGTCGCTTGAACAGAGCTGACAGTTATA
>HE978651.1:174035-322707 GCA_000285855.2 Ruminococcus sp. JC304
CTTGACCAAAACGCTGAGAGAGCGGGCAGGATGTAACAGGAATGAGACGGAGCAAGCTTGCTTGTGAAGGAACATTCATGGTACAGACTGAACATTTGCGAAGCAAATGACACTGAGTGACGGAGTCACGAAGTGACCCCCGCGGAGTACACTAATCAATCTTAGCAACGCAGGAAGTTAATTCTCAAGGAAATGTCAGCATGTATGTAGTTTTGAAGATACAGTAAAAATCAGCTAATTATTAGCTGGTTTTTTTGTGCATAAAAACAAAAATGCGGAGTTGCGAGGTGACCTGCTAGAGTATAATACTCAATCGGCAACGCAGGAAGTTAAGTGAATCAAGTAAGTCCCCTGCTTATTACTTTTTGTAATTGAAGCAGAGGACTTACAATGTTTCTTATAATAAAAAAATGTTCTGCAAGATTTGCACTGTGTTAATCGTGAAATTATTTATAAAATAATTCAATGATCTTTAATCCTACTTCGACAGCAATATCCATTCCTTCAACAGTGATATGTTCATAAGGACCGTGGAATGCGTGGCCGCCGGTACCGAGATTTGGACAGGGAAGCCCCATGAAGCTTAAACGCGCACCATCTGTACCGCCTCGGATCGGAGTGATCAGTGCAGGAATTTTGCATTCTTTGCATGCGGCGGTTGCACAGTCGATCAGTTCCATACAGGTATCAATGATTTCTTTCATGTTTCTGTACTGTTCTGTGATCGTAAGTTTTACAGTACCTTCCCCCCATTTTTCATTGAGGATTTTGGCGATGTGTTCCATCATTTTCACACGGCAGTCATAGGATGCTGCGTCGTGATCACGAATAATGTAATCCAGCATAGCTGTGGAAACATTGCCGCTTATAGCATCAAGATGGAAAAATCCTTCATAGTCTTCTGTATTTCGTGGAGTATCTGCGGCAGGAAGCATAGAATTAAATTCCATGGCAACAAGTGCTGCATTTACCATTGTATCTTTGGAAGAACCGGGATGTACATTTACGCCGGTGAATTCAACGACTGCACGACCGGCATTAAAGTTCTCAAACTGGATTTCTCCTTCTGCATCGCCATCAAGAGTGTAAGCATAATCGGCATCAAATTTCTTTACATCAAAATGATCAGCACCCATACCGATCTCCTCGTCCGGAGTAAAGGCTACAGAAATCGGGCCATGAGCAATATCTGTATCATTCAGGTATTCGATCATTGTCATGATCTCTGCAATGCCGGCTTTGTCATCTGCGCCGAGTATGGTAGTTCCGTCAGAAGTGATAAGGGTTCTTCCCTTTAAGGCAGACAGATGAGGGAACATTTTTGGGGAAAGGATTCTGCCGCTGGTTCCAAGTGCCAGATCTCCGCCGTCATAGTCTGGGGTAACAACTGGGTTAACCGGATGATCGCAGAAATCAGATACAGTATCCATGTGAGCAATAAATCCCAGCTTTTTGCGGGATTCATATCCCTTAGTAGCAGGAATATGTCCATAGACATAACAATGCTCATCTACAATGGCATCTTCTATTCCCAGTTCCTTTAATTCCTGCACAAGCTGTCTGGCAAGGTCAAACTGGTACTCTGTGGATGGTGATGTACCGGTTTCTTCGCTGCTAGGGGTGAAAACCCTTACATAAGATAATAAGCGTTCATATGCTTTCATGATAAACCTCCTGGTATTGGCTGGGGCAGATATTGTTACCTCAGCATTATATATTTAGTATAACATGCTATAGAGATTACGTAAAAATATTTCTTGCTAATTAAGTTATAGAAAAAATAAGGGAGATGCCAAATGGCATCCCCCTTAACATTTACAGTGAACGAACATAAGTTAATAGTTCCTCTTTTTCATTGGATGTTAATTTATGGTTTTCTGTAAAGGCACAGATGAAATTTTTCAGAGATCCTTCATAGGAATCCTCAATGATCTGCTGTGCATAATCTTCATAGTATTTTTTCTTAGATACAGAAGGAATATAGATGGCCCTTTTTCCACTTTTGTCAATATTCAGAAAACCTTTCTGAGCAAGACGGGTGAGGAAAGTGTTAACAGTTTGCTTTTTCCATTCCTTTTTTTCTTCTTCGTTAAAGTGAGTCATAATTTCAGAAAAAGTCGCAGGTGTTTCTCTGGACCATAAATATTTCAAGATATAAAATTCAGTTGCACTCATTGCATTGTGTACCATTATTTAGTCCTCCTTATATAAAGTAAAAGTACATATTGCATATTAGTATAATATATATATAAGAATTTTTCTAGGCAATAATTATACAAAAATCATACCTGAAAATAGGTTGTTTTTACCTTATAAAAAATCTGCAAGGTTTCACAGCTTCTGTTTTTCAGGGACAAAAGCAGATGCTTCTTTGATCATGCAATATTGTTTCAGATTAAAATGTGATTTTTCTACAATTCCATAAACTTTAAATCCAAAGTGTTCATATATTGGAACATTATCAGGGTTGTGGGTTTCCAGAGAAACCAGCATTTTGTGCTGCTGTGCGTAATCCAGCACTTCGTTCATCAGTAATTCAGCCAGACCATGATGCTGATGTCCGGGATCTACCGCCAGGTAAATTACATGGAGACGTTCAGTCTGATGAAGCTGGTCTGTCCAGCTGGAGTTCAGATAATCTTTTCCCTGGACAAAGTTCCAGAAAGTTTTCAGGCTGGGGTCTTCTTTGATGAGCCATCCATCCGTGGTGAGCAGAGCTTTGGCTTCCGTGAGACAGTATTGCAGGACGTTATAAGGTTCACTTTCATCAGAAACCACCAGTATACTGTTTAATTCGCTGCTGTCTGAATAAATTTCACAGGTTTGAAAAAATTCTGTCAGGTCACAGGAAAAAAGCTCAGGCAGAAGCCGTTCTCTGGTGTTATCATCCGGTATCAGTGCATGATACAGGGGATCCTGTGCAAAACAAACAGTCAAAAGCTTCTGTAATCGTGGTAAATCTTCCTCCTGTACTCTGTACAAATTTTCGCTTTCCATAATAGTATAAAAAACTCCTTTATGTATTTGTTAAGACATCATTCAGCATGGAGCAGAGCTTGGTTACTGAATTTTTAAGGTAACGGATATCGTCTTTATAGTAAGCTTTCTGTCTGCGCAGCGCGGCATCCAGGCGGCGGATTTCTATTTCCAGTACCGGATCTGGTTCCTTTATCCGATCTTTTAGCTGTTGGACAATTCCGTATAGATTTTCATGATGCATAATCCGTCCGGCACCCCACATCAGCCGGTCTTTAGGCTGGTGGAGAATATATTCTGTAAAATGATAATAGACTTCTTCATCAAAGAGGAATGCGTACATATTATTGTCCACACGATACAGGGCTTTCAATGCATCGGTAATATTGTTGTCTGTCAGTGCATCCCTGGCCTTTTCCAGCTGCCTGATATTGTGAAAGGCAGCATCCTGAGGAAAGATTACTTCATCCTGCCAGTTCAGGCGGACCAGGTAATCCTGAGCCTTGCGAAAAATCTTCAGAAGCTGAAGGGAAGTGTTTTCCCATTTGCGGCGAAAAATTTTCCGATCCTGTTCGGAAGCCAGAGCGGAATACTCCTTATTGACCTGGCATATTTTCTGATAAACTTCCTGTCCGAGAGATGCTGCTGTACGGAACAGAGCTCTCAGTCCTTCCAGATCAGAGACAGCGAAATCCAGAGCCTTTTCTTCTGCATTTGAAGCGGCTGCCTGTATGGTATTACTGAAATTTAGAGGCGGAAGAATCAGCCTGTCATAGGCCAGAACCAGCTTCAGATAGCATTCATGATGAAAACGGTATACAGGTTCCTGGTATACATCCTGGTTATCATATTGGGAATGATAATAATTCTGCATAAAGGGTCCTGCGCTGAAATCATTTACAGTGGAAGGAATGCCTGCAATTGCCATGGAAAAATCATCGGACCAGGTTTCAATAGGAGACAGAACAGAGATCCCGTCCGGATAAGCCTGGGGCGGCACAGTGAGGGAATCTGTGAATTCCCTGATAAAATCTGCATATTCATAGGTACAGCGGATGGCATCCCGGGTGTTGTGGGCATGTGCAGGAAGTTCAAAATTTAAGTTGGCAATAACCTTACCCTGCCAGTCCGGATGTACGCGGAATACTTGATTGTAGGCTCCTGTAGACCAGTCATATTTGGAATCGATCACGCCCCATTCCTCAGCTGCCATAGCACAGAATACAAGGGTGTGGGCAGGTTTGTATCCGCCCTTTATCAATGCCCTGGCAATACCAAGCATCATGGCAACAGCGGCATTGTCATCCTGAAATCCATCAAAATAGGAATCGTAATGAGCAGATAAAACAATCATGTGATCTGTTTCGGTGCCCTGGATTTTTCCCACAATATTGCTGGCCTGTACATCAGGCATAACCCTGGAACTGGCATCCAGAGAAACCTGCAGGGAGGCCGGATTATTTCCGGAGGCAGCGGTATTCTGAGACTGAATTTTAGAAAACAGTGCATCTTTCAGAAGCCGTGCATCTGCCTGAGACAGGGAAAATGCCGGGGCAAATTCAGGTCCGGCAATGTCCTGGGCATTCAGAGCGGTATCTGCAATTTCTCCATATCCGTTTGCCTGTACTGCGATCAATGCAGCAGCTCCCCGTAAATATGCCTGATAGACAGGAAAGCTGATCCACCATTCATCTCTCTGGTTGATCTCTACAAGTACCAGTTTATTCTGTACATTTATGCCCTCATAATCTGCTGCAGTTCCTTTTCCAAGATAAATTAATTCGTAATCCTGAAAACCATCTGTCTGAAAATTAGTTTGATAGCCTCCCATCTGGAAAAGGTGTTCTCTGCCTGATTCATCAACATATTTAAGAATTGCCTTTTCAAATTCCCATCCGTCAAGGGTAAAGGTATCTCTGGAAACATCAGTCAGACCGATCTCATACATTTCCTCATAGAGCATGCGCCCGGTGGCTGTCTCCGCTGCAGAGCCTGCAGTGCGGTAACCAAGGATGGAATTCGTTTTTTCCTTCTCCATACGTCTGGCCAGATGATAGGACCAGTCTGTATCAAGAAAGGAGATACAGTTTTCTTCTGTATTCAATGGAATCGCCTCTTTTCTGCCCTGCAAAACGCAGGGGACCTGTTCTTTGTTTATTCGTAAAATAGTATCTGTGAAAATATATCCCTGTTTCATATGAAAACATATACTGTAATCAGTATACATTTTAACGATGCAAAACACAAATAAAATCTGTTGTTATTTTTGGATGGGAATGATATGATGAAATTGGTTAGACATATTTAAATAACAGGTACAGGGAGAGGTGTAGTGGAAAACAAAAAGAAAATTTACCGGAGAACAGAACTGGCGCTGGTGGCGATTGTACTGCTTGTATGTACAGCAATCCTGGTGATTATGTGTACAGACAGTAAAAGACAGGCTATGGAAGGGATTCGCCATATGTCTTCCGGATGGTATTATATGGAAAATGGACAGAAAAATATGGTGACTTTTCCTGCAAAGATCATTGCCCGGGAGGGGGAGAATCTGGTTTTATATAACGATGGAATTACAGCAGAGGATGCAGGGAGTATTGTCACTACAGAGGGCGCACAGTATAATCCGGTGATCCGTATGAATGATCAGATCATCTACCAATATAATGATTCTTCGTTCCAGAGGAATACACAGATGAAAGCAAAGTTGAATTGTGACGGAGTCATACCGGCCAATACCCGGGGAGGGACTCTGACTCTCACGTATTCCAGTCCGGACAGAGGATATTTTGAGATATCCGGTATTTATATGGGAACCGGAAGCGCAGTAACTATGTATCATGTAGTGGAATCAATGCCGGCGTTTATAGTTGCGGTGTGCTTTATTTTGCTGGGTATAATAGCAGTGTTGATTGCAGGGTATCTCAGTTGCAGACAGATGCCGGATGCACGTTTCCTGGATGTGGCACTGTTTCTCTTTATGTGTGGAAGCTGGCTTGTTACAGATTCCTCTTTGATACAGACATATAGCAGCAATGCGGATATTATCAGTGTGGTGTCCTTTTATACATTTATGCTGCTGGCTGTGCCCATGTTACATTTTGCCCAGAGAATCGGAAATATGAAAAAATACCGTATTCTGGAGCTTGGAATTTATCTTTTTTATTTTAATGCGGGAATCCAGGGGATTCTGAACTATTTTGGAATTTTTGAATTTGTAGATATGCTGTTCTTTACCCACATTCTGTTAGTCATCTGGGTATTTGTCTCTGCATTTCTTCTCTGTAAGGAATACAGGGAAAATCCGGGAAGAGAGTTAAAGATGGTTGCCACAGCCTATGGTGTGGTTTCTGCCAGTGGAATTCTGGCATTGCTTTTATACTGGATGTTGGAGATTTCTTATTATGATGTTATTTTTGAAATTGGAATTCAGGTATTTCTGGTTATTGTTATAGCAGATACTGTGATCAACATGGCAGGAAATGTAAGATATCTTATGGAGCAGCAGACGTATGAAAGATTATCCAGTGAAGACTGGATGACGGGAATGCCCAACCGGGCACCCTTTGAAAATATGCTTACAGAAATACAGAATCAGGCATCCAGGTATCAGGATATTCTCCTTGTTTTTATGGATATTAATCATCTTCGCAGGGTTAATGAGGAATCCGGCAGGGCAGCCGGAGATGAACTGATCATTACAATGGCCAGATGCATTATGGAGATTTTTGGAACGCAGGGAAAATGCTATCGGATTGGTGGAGATGAATTTGCTGTGATCGTATTCAACCCTGAAAAGGATGCAGAGCTTTTTCTGGCTGAGATGGATCGTGAAATTTATAGCTTTAATAAGAATAGCAGACACAGGCTGACAGTTGCCAGGGGATATAGTCTTATACGTGATGAGGATGGAAACCTGAAAACGATCAGTGAGTGGAAATATGAGGCTGATGAAGCCTTATATCAAAATAAGAGGAAGGGAGGCAGGACAGGTGGTTCATTATAATATGTCATTTCAGATTGCTGCTATTGTGCTGGTCCTGCTGGTCACAGTGCATTTTATACTGCAGAAGAAGCTTCACGATACAGGTACCAAAATATTTCTGGCAGTCCTGCTTCTGGGCGGTCTGTACATTGTTCTGGATTTTCTGGGAACTTTGCTGATTTTTGCTTATTCCAGGGAAAATGCACAGATGATAGAGCTTTTGCTGACTTGTTTCTACACTTTCGATGTCCTTTTTCCCTGTATTTTATACGGATATATAAGAAACATGCTTAAGTCTCAGGAGGGCAGATTTTCCAGTGTCAGAAGAATTCTCCTTGCTGTAATCCCTGTATTTATGCTTATATTGGTATGGGGAAACATCCAGACCGGCTGGTTTTTCGAATTTGACGGGCAGAATGATTTTGTCATAGGGCCGTGGCATTTCTGGCTATATATTTATGATATTGTTTATGTAGTTTTGGTGATTTCTCATTTAGCAAATAATCTCAGAGGATATAATCAGTGGAAACGGTATGTATTCTGGGAATTTCTGCTGGTAGAGGGAATCTGTATGGGAATCCAGTTTTATACGGAAAGTCAGCTTCTGTCCGGATTTGGAATGGCTTTGGGGATTATCCTGCTGTATCTGACATTGTCAAATTCCGGAGATTGCGTGGATGGAATGACCGGAATATTTGATAAGCAGTACTTTGATCACTGGATTCAGGAGAAAATCAGGCGGAATACGGAATTCCATATTCTTGCAATGGAAGCCTACAGACTGAAACAGGTTAATAAAATCTATGGAACAAGTGTGGGAGATCAGTTACTGATCCAGATTGCTGACGGAATCAGAACTGTCACAGGTTCATCCCAGATATTCCGAGTGACGGGAAACTGCCTGCTGGTAGTTGAGGATTCTCTGACTGCCTATGAAAGAGACAGGGAGAGAATCCAGGCATATTTTCAGAAACCTTTGGAGGTAGGAGAAGAGAAGGTTGATTTTCCGGTTGTGATATGTGGGATTATCAATGGACAGAAGATGGGACAGGAAGATATGCTTGTGGGATATATTGAGTATCTGGCAGGTCTGGTGAGAAATACAGATGAAACTGTAGTGATCCAGTCGGATAACAGAATCTTGGAAGGCTTCCGGTATGAAAAAGAAGTAGAGCATTTTCTGAAAACTGCGGTGGAACAGGATCTTTTTGAAGTTTATTATCAGCCTGTTTATTCCCTGAAAGAAAAACGGTTTATAACTCTGGAGGCGTTGAGCAGGCTTCGCCACCCGGATATGGGGATGATCCCACCGGATGTATTTATCAATATTGCAGAACGTCAGGGAGAGATTTCACAGATTGCTCTTTTGCAGTTTCGCAGAGTATGTGGTTTTGTGAAAGAAAACGAACAGATCATGGAGAAGATTAAAAATGTGAAATTTAATCTTTCTCCATCAGAGCTGATGAAGCCGGGATATAGTCAGAAGCTGATCGATGTTATCCGGGAGTATGGCCTGAAATCGGAATATTTTCAGTTTGAGATTACAGAATCAGTTGCTACAGAATATAGTGAAAGCTTCTGTAGTGCTGTGGAAGATTTTAATAAGGCAGGGATTCAGCTTTGCCTGGATGATTTCGGATCCGGATATGCCAATCTGAATGCGGTATTGAAAGTACCTTTTGCGGTAGTAAAAATAGACCGTTCGCTGTTGAATGGAATTTGCAGTGATGTACAGGCAGCAGATTTTTACCGCAGCATTGTAATGATCATGAAGTCTATGGGCTATATGATTGTGGCCGAGGGTGCTGAGACAGAGGAAGAGGTTGAGCTTCTTGGCAAATGGGGCGTGGATATGATCCAGGGCTTCTATTTCTCCAGACCATTGCCTGAGAAAGATATTCTCAAGATTATCTGATATATCATAACCCCTCAAAATACTTCATAAACTGTAAAAAAGTATTTTGAGGGGTTTCCTTTTGAAAGATTATATCGAAGAAAGGGCAGTGGAAATCGCCGGTTATATCATTGAGACAAATGCAACGGTACGTCAGGCAGCGAAGAAATTTGGGATCAGTAAGAGCACAACACACAAGGACTGTACAGAACGTCTTAGTCAGATTAATCCAGGCCTTGCAGCGGCAGTTCGCCAGGTGCTGGATGTGAACAAGCAGGAAAGGCATATTCGTGGGGGTCTGGCTACCAGGGAGAAATATTTGCACCAGCAGAATTAAATACTGCAAAAATAAAAAAACGGGATATAATAAGGATACGAAATGATAAGGATTATGAAAGCGAGGAAAAGAGAATGGCAGTAAAAATTTACCATGGAGATATTTTATTTACTCCGGCAGCAGATCAGCTGTCAGTTTATGAGAATAGTTATATTATAGTAGAGGATGGAATGGTATCACAAATCTGTGAAAGGGTTCCGGAGGAGTATAAAGGAGCAGAGGTTGTTGATTACGGTGATAAATTAATTATTCCTGCTTTTTCAGACCTCCATGTACATGGGGCACAGTATGTACAGCGTGGGATTGGAATGGACTGTCTGCTTTCTGACTGGCTGAACCACTATACATTTCCGCAGGAATCACAGTTCAGGGATATGGATTATGCGAAAGAGAGCTATGATGCATTTGTAGATGACATGCTTCGTCACGGTACCTTTCATGCAAATGTTTTTGCTACGATCCATCGTGAGGCTACGGATTATCTCTTTGATAAAATGGAAGAGAAGGGAATGTATGGATATGTTGGAAAGGTAAATATGGATTGTAATTCACCGGAGTTTCTGATTGAGAAAACAGAGGATTCCTTGTTGGAAACAGAGAAATATCTGTCAGACCATGAAGGCAGCAAAAAGGTGAAAACAATTCTGGCACCACGTTTTGCTCCTACCTGCAGTGAACCTCTGATTCTTGGGCTTGGAAAACTGGCTGCAAAGTATCATTGCGGTGTGCACACACACCTGGTAGAGTCTATCTGGGAAGCGCAGGAGGCATTAAAGCTGTTTCCGGGATATGGCTCTGATGCGGAAATTTATGAACGTGCAGGTTTGATGGATCATGGCCCATCCATCTTTGCCCATGTAATTTTCCCAACTGCAGAGGATAAACGGATTATGAAAAAACATGGAAGTTTGTCTGTGCATTGTCCGGATGCAACAGTAAACATTGTTGCAGGTATTATGCCGCTGCAGCAGATGGCGTCTGAAGGTCTGAAGATTGCCATGGGATCTGATGTTGCGGGAGGACATGGAATTGCCATATACCGTCAGGTGGCAAGGGCAGTACAGCTGTCAAAGCTGAAAGAATTTTATGAGCCGGCTGAAAGTAAGACCATTACAGTCACACAGGCTTTCTATCATGCAACCAAGGAAGCAGGAAGTGTGTTTGGAAAGGTTGGATCCTTTGAAAAGGGATATGCATTTAATGCTCTTGTAATTGACAATATGGAGGATCCCTGGTCTAAGATGACTGCCCAGGAGAAGCTGGAAAGATTTTGCTATATTGGAGATGACAGAAATATCAAAGCGAGATATATAGACGGAAAATTGTTGAAGCAGGAGTTCTAACCTGTTATACTGCGATTATAGAGAAACCTCAGAGAGAAGGAGGAAATACATATGGCATTATTAGAGGTGAACTTTTTTTCCAAGGCACTGATGCGGCCGGTAACGATGAACGTGATCCTTCCGGCAGATAAAGTCTTTTTTGAAGAGGAGACAGAAGAAGATGAAAAACCTTTCAAAACGCTTTATCTTCTGCACGGTGTAATGGGAAATTATACAGACTGGGTGACAGGAACCTGTATTAAGCGTTGGGCAGAGGAGAAGAATCTGGCAGTAGTGATGCCCTCCGGTGCAAATATGTTTTATATGGATCATCCTGAAGTTAATGAAAATTACAGTGAATTTATAGGAAAAGAACTTGTAAAGATCACACGAAGGATGTTCCCGTTATCTCATAAAAAAGAAGATACATTTATCGCTGGTTTATCCATGGGAGGATACGGTGCGATCCGAAATGGTCTGAAATACCATGATACATTCGGATATATCGCAGGTCTTTCTTCTGCTATGATTCTGGAAAAAATGGACACAGCTGATGACAGTTCTCCTATGTTTTTCGAGAAGAAAACATTCCTGGAAAGTGTTTTTGGAGATCTGTCCCAAATTCATGACTGTGAAATTAATCCGGAGTGGATTGCAAAGAAACTGAAAGAGGAAAAAGCTGAGTTTCCGAAAATGTATCTTGCCTGCGGGCTGGATGATCCGTTACTTCCTCCAAACCGCAAATTCAGGGACGCTATGAATGAACTGGGTGTGAATGTCACTTATGAAGAAGGACCGGGAGCCCATGAATGGGATTTCTGGAATCGTTATATTAAGAAAGTCCTGGACTGGCTGCCACTGGATAAAGACAGCAAAGAAGGGATGAACAGTGGTAATGTAGGATTATAAATAATTATATTAAAAGAAGCATCTGTGTGGGAGTGTTCCATGGAGATGTTTCTTTTTTGTAATTGTGAATGTTATAATAAAATCAGAAGAAAACTGGAACAAAAACAGTAAAAATGTTGAAAATATATGGTGTTCTATTTATAATGGAAATACACATATTGAAAGAGGAGGAAAATCGGTATGATTATTTACGAAGGAAAGGATTATCAGGATGTAAGCAGAAAGGCGGCAAATATTATGTCTGCCCAGATTATTATGAAACCAAATGCAGTTCTCGGACTTGCAACAGGCTCTACACCGGTTGGCATGTATAAACAGCTGATCGAATGGTACAAAAAAGGGGACTTGGATTTCTCACAGATTACTTCAGTGAATCTTGATGAGTACAAAGGTCTTTCAGGAGATAATGACCAGAGCTATCGTTATTTTATGAATACGAATCTGTTTGACCATGTAAATATTGACAAGGCAAGAACCCATGTACCAAATGGACTGGAAGAAGACAGTGACAAAGCGTGTGCAGATTATAATGAAGTGATCCGCAGTGTGGGCGGTATTGACATGCAGCTTCTGGGAATTGGTGGAAATGGACATATCGGATTCAATGAACCGGCAGATGCTTTTGAAAAAGAAACTCATTGTGTAGATCTTACAGAGAGTACGATCAAAGCAAACGCAAGGTTCTTTGCGAGCATGGATGAAGTGCCGAAACAGGCATATACAATGGGAATAAAAAATATTATGTCTGCAAAGAAAATTCTTTTGGTAGCAACTGGGGAAGCGAAGGCAGATGCACTTTATAAATCTTTCTATGGACCGGTTACACCAAATGTTCCTGCATCTATTCTGCAGCTGCATCCGGATGTGACAGTAGTGGCAGATGAGGCGGCATTAAGCCTGATTAGAGAAAAAGGACTTCTGTAAAATATACAGTAAAGGGTGTAGAAAAATGATCATTAAAAACGGTAATGTATTTCAGGAAGATGGAAGCTATAAAGTAACAGATTTATATATAGAAAACGGCAGGCTTGTAGCTTCTGAGGAAGAAGTGACAGATAAAACAGAGCTGGATGCGTCCGGTTTGAAAGTACTGCCTGGTCTGGTTGATATTCACAGCCACGGTGCAGTGAGACATGATTTCTCAGATGCAGATGTGGATGGCCTGAAAGTTATTCTTCAGTATGAGAGATCACAGGGGGTAACTTCTTACTGTCCCACATCCATGACTCTTCCCAAAGAAGAACTTCTGAAAATCTTTCAGACGGCAAAGGATGTAGATCAGGATGAGACCTGTGCCCGTATTGTTGGTATCAATATGGAAGGACCATTCCTTGATCCTGCAAAAAAAGGTGCACATGTAGAAGGATATATCCGCAAACCGGATATTGAATTTTTCAGAGAGTGTAATGAAGCGGCAGGTGGACTGATCAAACTGGTAACTCTTGCTCCGAATATGGAAGGTGCAGAAGAATTTATCAGGGAACTGCATAATGAAACAGTTATTTCTATTGGACATACAGCAGCAGATTATGACTGTGCTGCACAGGCTATGAAGCAAGGGGCAGTTCATGTAACTCATCTTTATAATGCTATGAATCCTATGGGACACAGAGAACCGGGAGTGATCGGTGCAGCAGCAGATAATGAAGACTGTATGGTAGAACTGATCGGTGACGGGATCCATATCCATCCGGCAACTGTAAGAAATACTTTTCGCCTTTTTGGAGACAGCAGAGTGATTCTGATCAGTGACTCTATGATGGCAACCGGTATGGAGAACGGTAAATATGAACTGGGTGGCCAGGAAGTAACTATGAAAGACAGAAAAGCTACTTTGGCAGACGGTACGATCGCAGGTTCTGCAACCTGTCTCTTTGACTGTATGAAGAGTGTTATCTCCATGGGAGTTTCGGAAAGAGAAGCAATCCTTGCTGCAACTGCAAATCCGGCAAAGAGTATTGGAATTTTTGATGAAGTAGGTTCTCTTACTCCTGGAAAACGTGCGGATATTGTTCTGGCAGATGAAGAACTAAATATTGTAAAAGTGTTATAAAAATAAATGACAGGGGATATGGCAGAATTATTTTGAAAAAATAATCTGCTGTATCCCCTGTATTAATATTCGAATTATTATCTAACTCGCCATGGGTTGTTACAGCGAATATCCCAGCAGTTACATATTGGAAAACAAGTGTCTATAGTATATAATTAGAAAACAGAAAGAATGTGAAATGAAAGGATAAAGGAAGAATGAAATTATTGATAGTACGTCACGGAGACCCTGATTATACCATAGATTCTCTTACAGAGAAGGGATGGAGAGAGGCTGAGTTTCTCTCAGAGAGATTAACAAAACTGGAGATCAGAGACTTTTATGTTTCACCGTTGGGAAGGGCAAAGGATACTGCTTCTCCTACCCTGAAAAAGATGAACCGAACAGCCACAGAATGTGACTGGCTGCGAGAATTTGACGTACTGATCGATCGGCCGGATGTAACGGATAAGAAGATTATTCCCTGGGACTGGCTGCCGCAGGACTGGACAAGGGATGAGAGATTCTATCAGTATGATCACTGGTTTGAAAATGAAAGAATGCTGGCATCGGATCTGAAGGGGCATTATGATTATGTGACAGGAAAGCTCGATGAACTGCTTGCAAAGCACGGATATGTGAGGGATGGGCATTGTTATAAAGTAGTAGAGAGTAATGAAGATACACTTGTATTTTTCTGTCATTTTGGACTGGAATGTGTGCTGCTCAGCCATTTGCTGAATATATCTCCGATGGTATTGTGGCATGGAGTATGTGCTGCCCCGAGTTCTGTAACAACCTTGAATACAGAAGAGCGGAGAGAGGGAATTGCAGCTTTCCGAATGAGTGCGTTTGGTGATATTTCACATTTGTATGTACATGATGAAGTGCCTGCGTTTGCAGCCAGATTCTGTGAAACCTATGGGAATACAGCAGAGCGGCATGACTGATTCATTTGTACAGCAGAAAGGAAGATAAAGCATTGATATCAAAGACAATGAAAACAATTCTCCATGCATTATCTGTCGGGAACATTGAGGTGGAAATGTCCAGAAGACTGGCAGATCTTAAGCAACTGGATGCAACAAGGATTTTTCTGAAAAAAATGGATACAAAGGTATACAATGGAGAACATGTAGTTCCCATACGCCTCTATTTTCCAACAGAGAATGCTATGAGTGCAGGAATTGAGGAGGGCAGTACTTTTCCGGTATTGTTGTTTTTTCATGGAGGCGGCTGGGTGACGGAAAGCGTGGAAAATTATGACCGCGTCTGTTCCAGAATGGCACAGGCTACTGCTCATATTGTGGTATCAGTGGAATACAGGCTGGCGCCTGAACACAGATTTCCGATACCGTTGGAGGATTGTTATGCTGCAACCAGGGCATTATATACGAATCAGCTGATCATAAATACAGATCCTGAGGAAATTACAATTGTAGGTGATAGTGCAGGGGGAAATCTGGCAGCTGCAGTGTGTCTCATGGCAAGAGACCGGGGAGAGTTCATGCCCAGACGCCAGATTCTGATTTATCCGGCACTGGGAAACTGTTATACAGAGAAATCTCCCTTTAGATCTGTGCAGGAAAATGGCAGTGATTATCTTTTGACTGCTGTAAAAATGGAGGATTATCTTAATTTGTATCAAAGTTCACCGTCAGATAGAAATAATCCATATTTTGCCCCAATTGTTGAAGAAAATCTTAAAAATCTGCCGGAAACCCTTATCCTTACAGCTGAATATGACCCTCTTCGCGATGAGGGAGAGGCATATGGAAAGAAACTGCGGGAAGCAGGAAATCAGGTGGAAATCCGTAGAATAAGCGGTGCATTTCACGGATTTTTTGCGTTGGGATTTAAGTTTTTGCATGTGCAGGAAAGCTTTGGATATATTAATCAATTTCTGAACGCAAGCTATGAAAAAATTCTGCATCTGAGTATCAATGATGAAAAGATAAAGTGACCGGAAGGCGAAAAATATGAGAACAGAATATTCTAATTGGAGAAAACTGGATAATGCAGCTCTGGCATTTCCACTTGTAACAGGGGAAAATGATACAAGAGTTTTTCGTTTTTACTGTCAGCTGAAGGAGGAAGTAGACAGTGATATTCTTCAGCAGGCTTTGGACAGAACTATGGAGAAATATCCATTGTTTCAGGCAGTATTGCGAAAGGGTCTTTTCTGGTTTTATCTGGAGCACTGCGATATCAGAGCATTGGTAAAACCGGAGACAGAGCCGCCTTGCAGTCGTCTGTATATTCCAGACAAAAAATCCCTGCTGTTTCAGGTGAGCTATTATAAAGAACGAATTAATTTTGAAGTATTTCATGCGTTGACAGATGGCACCGGGGCCATGCATTTTCTCCAGGAGCTTGTACAGAATTATCTTATTCTGGCCCATCCAAAGGAGAATTTTCCGGAGATAGGAAGGGATAAGAAAACAGGTCGCGGAAACATAGAGGAAGATAGCTTTTCCCAGTATTATTCCTCTGATATTCCAAAGAACAGGGAGAAGAAAAAAGCAGCTGTAAAGCTGAAGGGGGAGAAGCTGATCCATTCAGATATGCATATCTCGGAAGTGGTTCTTTCTGTAAAAGAGGTTCATCAGAAGGCTCGTTCCTACGGTGTGTCCATAACAGTGCTGCTTACAGCGGTGATGCTCTGTTCTATCCGTGAGGAGATCCCAAAGAACCAGCAGAAGCGTCCGGTGACACTGATGATACCTGTAAACCTGAGAAATTATTTTCCGTCTCAGTCCATGACAAATTTCTTTGGATGGATTGAGGTTGGTTATACTTTTTCTGATACAACAACCTTTGAAGAAGTATTGACGGATGTAAAGCGGCAGTTTGAACAGGAATTGGAAAAAGATAAAATAGCCATGCATATGAATGACTATGTAAGGATTGAGAAAAATATATTTGTCCGTGCCGTTCCTCTGGAAATTAAGAAATATTTTCTGATGATCGGAGCGAATCTGGGAAGCAGAAGTATTACTGCTGTTTACTCTAATATTGGTATTATACGTCTTCCTGAGGAGTATAGAGAATATATCCGGCATTTTGGGATTTTTGCCAGTACTAATTCCCTGCAGATGTGTTCCTGTTCTTATGGAGATGAGATGGTGTTGGGATTTACTTCCAAAATACCGGATGACAGTATTCAGAGAAACTTCCGGAGAATGTTAAGTGAGGAGGAAATTCCCCACAGAGAGTTAAAGAAGGATTTTCCCGGCTGCGGCGAACAGCAGAGACTGGAAAGAAAAGAAAATCAAAGGATTGTGCAGTCCTTTAGTTTTCTGTGTCTGGCAGTTGCTGTTATCTGCGGTATGATCAATATTATGACAGCAGGAACACTGAACTGGTCCTGGTTTGCAGGTGCAGGATGTGCCTGCGCCTGGCTGGTTGTTATGGTAGCTTATTCCAAGAGAAGAAATATTTTGAAAAATGAAATCTGGCAGTTGCTGCTCATATCTGTGATTGCTATTTTGTGGGATCGGTTTACCGGATGGAGAGGCTGGTCTGTGGATTTTATTCTTCCATTTGGAGTTCTGTCGGTTCAGTTTTCTGTTCCGGTGATTGCAAGAGTAAACCGTCTGAAACGGGAAGAATATCTGTTCTATCTTGTGCAGGCATGTATTGCCGGATTAATTCCCATGATTCTGGCATGGACGGGAGTTGTGAAGTTTGTATACCCATCTGTGATCTGTGCAGGCATCAGCATTCTGACACTGGCAGCATTGTTTATTTTCTGCAAGAAGGATACCTTACGGGAATTTCATAAAAAGCTTAGGATGTAAGAAAAATACAGGGAAGAAAATAGAGGTATAAAGGATATGTATCATTCTGAATTTTATAAAAATGTGGTTGCAGTGACGAACCGTTCTCTGTGTGAACGTCCATTTTTGGAGCAGATAGAACGTGTCTGTGCCTGTCATCCAAAAGCATTGATCCTGAGGGAAAAGGATCTGCCAGAGGAAGAATATTTCCTTTTGGCAAAAGAGGTACTGGGAATCTGCAGACAATATCAGGTTTCCTGCATCCTTCATACTTATGTGGAAGCAGCCAGAAAACTGGGACATCCCTGTATCCATCTGCCATTATTTCTCCTTGAAAAATATCAGGGAAAGCTTGATGATTTTCAGAGAATAGGATGTTCTGTACATTCTGTGGAAGATGCTTTGAAGGCACAGCAGTTAGGGGCTACCTATGTCACAGCAGGACATATTTATACAACAAATTGTAAAAAAGGACTTCCGCCAAGAGGACTGGAGTTTCTGGGGGAGGTTTGTAATGCAGTGACAGTTCCGGTGTATGCAATAGGAGGAATTCATCCGGGGACAGATCAGCTGTCTGAGGTTATGAGGCATGGTGCAGCAGGTGGCTGTATTATGTCAGATATAATGAAGCTATAATAGAAAAGCCACATTTCACAGGGATTAACAAAAAATACAGTGCCTGTGAAAATGTGGCTTTTTATATTTATGTGATTATGATTTTCTGTTTGGATCTTTTAAGGGATTATTCATCAAAAATGGTAACAATCTCTCCGTCCAGAATACGGTTGGTATTTTTAACAGCACAGAAGTTTCCGCACATACTGCAGGTGTCTTCTTTCTCCGGTTTTGCTTCTGCACGATAGCGTCTTGCCTTCTCCGGATCCATGCTGAGTCTGAACATTTCTTCCCAGTCAAGGCGTTTTCTTGCTTCGCTCATCTTGTAATCCCAATCAGCTGCGCCAGGAACTCCCTTAGCAATATCTGCTGCGTGAGCTGCGATTTTAGCTGCAATAATTCCTTCTTTTACATCAGCTGCATTAGGCAGACGAAGATGTTCTGCTGGTGTTACATAGCAGAGGAAGGACGCTCCTGAATAGGCTGCGATCGCACCGCCGATGGCAGAAGTAATGTGGTCATATCCGGGAGCAACATCTGTTACAAGAGGTCCAAGTACATAGAAAGGAGCACCGTGGCACAGTGTTTTCTGGATTTCCATATTGGCTGCGATCTGGTTCATCGGCATATGTCCGGGTCCTTCGATCATAACCTGTACATTCTTCTCCCAGGCGCGTTTTGTAAGCTCGCCAAGGGTGATCAGCTCTTCAATCTGAGCAGTATCTGTTGCATCTGCAAGGCATCCCGGGCGACATGCATCACCTAGACTTAAGGTGATATCATATTCCTGGCAGATATCCAGGATCTCATCAAAATGCTCATAGAACGGGTTCTCTTTTCCTGTCATTTCCATCCATGCAAACATGATGGAACCGCCTCTGGAAACGATATTCATGAGACGTTTATTCTGTTTGAAACGAGTAGCAGTGGCACGGTTCATACCGCAGTGGATCGTCATGAAATCCACACCGTCTTCTGCGTGCATACGTACAATATCAATCCACTCTTCGGAAGTGATCTTGCCAAGTGCTTTGTGATAATATACAACTGCATCATAGATCGGAACAGTACCGATCATTGCCGGACATTCAGAGGTAAGCTTGCGGCGGAAACTTCTGGTATCTCCGTAGGAACTGAGGTCCATGATAGCTTCTGCTCCCATTTCTACTGCAGAATGTACTTTTTCATATTCCATATCAACGTCTTTCCAGTCTCTGGAAACACCTAAATTTACATTGATCTTGGTAGTCAGTTTTGCACCGACACCACTTGGACTGATACTTTTGTGATTTTTGTTGCAGGGAATGATCACCTGTCCTTTTGCAATCAGTTCTCTTAATTCTTCTACGTCAAAGTGTTCTTTTTCTGCCACGATTTCCATCTGTGGTGTGATGATTCCGCGACGGGCTGCGTCCATCTGTGTTGTGTACTGTGTCATTTTTTCCTCCTTGCCCTGCACTGCGGGCCTGTTACTGCCTTCTTCTGTTGTATGCAGTAAGCTGAAATGAATTGCGCCCCCTATTTTATAGGGACTTGCACCTGCGCATATTCGTATGATAGTTATTAATCTGCTACAAATAGCCTGGCAGAGAGTGGTGCCCCCGGTCTGCCGAAAAAAAGAGGGACTGCAATGCGCCAACAAGCGTATAGCAGTCCCGAAGAACTTAAATTTAATCGCAGTTGTCCTTATTATGGACAGAACTACGGTTAATTTCCCTACGTTGGCATTATCCAAATCAGGTATAAGGGTCGAAGTTGAAGACTTCCTCTCAGCCTGCTGTCACAAGCTCCCCATTTATCTGTTTTTTTAGTATATTCTTGTTTGTTATATCTGTCAAGCCTTGGTTGTAAAAGAATCATACCCGGCGGAGATAAAGATAATATGCAGAATTTTTGTCGGATTGCCAGGTCTTTTTCCCTACTTTTTTGTTTGCCGCAATTTTGACATAATAGCGGGTGCCAAGAGTCATGTTATTTAAGCGGAAGGAATTGGCACTGGTTGTTGCGGCCTTTTTGTAGGAGCTGTTGCCGGGATATTTGACATAAACCGTATAGCTCTGGGCACCGGCCACCTTGTTCCATTTGATCGTCATGCTGTTTCGTGTGTTGCCGGCTTTTTTAGGTACGATACCCTTGGCTACATATCTGGTAGTTGGGGTAGTGCTGACAAATTTTTTGCCCTGTAAAGTAAGATATGGATAAATCTCTACTTTATAGAAGGCATCCTTCTGTAACGGCAGTGTGAAGGTGTAGCGGTTATTGTAAAATTTGGTTGTTGTTTTCTTGGTCTTGTAGCTGGTATATGCTACTTTGTATCCTGTGATTGCATTATAAGGTGTTACGGTTTTCATGTTGAAGGTATATCCCTTGTCTGAAGAATAGGAGGTTTTAATACCAACGGATTTGTATAATGTAGCACAGATGATCGTGGTGACAGTGGTGGATTCTTCAGAGTCATTGCCTGCAAGGATGGCAACTGTGTATGCCTTTCCGGGTTTCAGCTTGTTAATTTTGCATTTGGTTTTGGAAGTGGTACCGAGAACCTTGTAGCTGTCTGCACCATTGCTGGATTTGATCCGGATGGTATATTTGGTAGCCCCGTCTACTTTGTTCCAGGCAAGAGAAATAGAAGTTTCGGTAGCGGCAGTTTGGACAATATTGGAGGTTGAGCCTACATAGGTGGCGTTGTCAACCTCTTCAGTGGAAAGTACAGGTACTTCCGGAATACTGCTTTCCTCCGGTGCGGGAGCCAGGATGGCTTCAGTGGAATCGGCAAAGGCAGCTGTGGACATGCCAACAGTCAGAACAGCGCAAAGTCCCAGGCTCACAAGTAATTTTTTTAAACCTTTCATCTTCATAAAATCTCCTCCTTTTAAAGAATTGTGAGAAAAAATAAAACTCCGCAGATGATAATCAGTATTTTTTACGGAGTAAAGAGTTATGTTTATCTGATTATAACATATGGGAGTTTATATCTGTATTTTTAATATTAAGATTTCGGGGCAGGATCCAGGAAGCCTGACCGTTTTTCAGGGATAACCGGGAGGTTATTCATCCCACCCGTCATACATACGAATGGTAACCTGGATGTTACGCACAACGTCCCCTTCCTGAAGTGTCAGGTCAGATTCATCAGAAACAGGGGGAAGATCCATTTCGTCTTCCATAAGTTCTGCATAGATCCAGTTGTAAGCAGCATCATTGGCATTGTCAATGGCATCCTCCAGAGAGTCTCCCTCTGCCTCGCAGCATGCCAGATCAGGGAAGAATCCATGATATCTGCCGGATTCATTTTTGCGGAAAACCGCAGGATATATAAATTTCATAAGCTTAGCTCCTCTCAAAAGTTATAATGTAATGTTATGATTTTCTCCTGTGTTTATTATATAAAGGAATCATATTTTTATGTGTTTTGGTTTACGTTTACACAGGAAATAGTATATAATACATTCATACATTCATCAAGTGATAAAAAGAATTGCCAAGTGGTAATCTGATGGGAGATCAAGCTATGCTGACAATTGAAATGGACAATTTTGACCTGGGACAGATCTGCAGGTCAGGACAGTGTTTCCGGATGGAGCAGATCGGGGAAAACAGATATCGGGTGATCGCCGGAGATATGTATCTGGAGCTGACACAGGAGAAGGGGATCGTTAATTTCTTCTGTCCGGAACTGGACTTTGTTGTATTCTGGATTCGCTATTTCGATCTGGACTGTGATTATGGGAAATACATAAACAGGATCAATCCAAGGGATAAATATCTGAAAGCTGCCGGTGAGATGGGAAGCGGTATCCGGATTTTACAGCAGGATCTTTGGGAAGTGATCATTTCTTTCCTTATTTCCCAGCAGAATAATATTACCAGGATCAAAAAATGTATTGAAAATATCTGCCGGGAATTTGGAGAGAAAAAGATAAGCAGCACAGGTGTGGAATATTATGCTTTTCCCACAGCACAGGCATTGGCAAAGGCTACTGAGGAGCAGCTGCAGGAGTGTAACCTGGGATATCGTGCCAAATATGTGCTGGATACTGCCAGAAGGGTGGTATTTGGAGATTTTGATCCGGACAAACTATATGATATGAAATATCAAAGAGCCCGCAAAGAGCTTTTGCAGCTATATGGAGTGGGAGAAAAGGTAGCTGACTGTATCTGCCTGTTTGGACTGCATCAGCTGGAGGCTTTTCCTGTAGATACACATATTCGGCAGGTGTTGGAGGAACATTACAAAAGAGGATTTCCAAACAGGAGATATAGTGACTGTAAAGGGGTGATGCAGCAGTATATTTTTTATTATGAGTTAACTGTTTCATAAAGGTTACCTGAACAAACTGCAAATCTGACGAGGAGGACAAAATGGAAATTGGAGCAATGCTTGATGAATTACGGGAAATGGCATTAAAGGATGAGAAAATTCGGCAGGAACTGATGAATACCAGGAAGGATACACATCCACTGGCTGCTTTTTGCAGTAAATGTCGGGAATTGGGATATGAAATTTATGAAATGGATCTGATCACAGCAGGGGAGGAATTTTATGCAACCATGCGTCGAAGTACTAATGGCGGCGGAGAGAATTCGCCTAAGCTGGAGGGAGAAGATGATTTTTATGAATTATTTTTTGCAAGTCTGGAGCAAAAAAACTGAAAGTATGTTATAGTCAACTTAACGTAATAGAGCGGATTATTTATTTTATTTCTTTTCTTATGGTGCTTCCTGTGGCTGGTGCGAAAAGGCGTGTATTGTGTGGAGCATAAATAGCTCCGGCCAGTGAAGAGCTGTGGCGCTCACTTATATCTGGCAGAAGCCTGTCCGCGAATTAAGCGGTGGAATGCGCAGGAGAGGATTCTGAAAGCGGATGGGATAATAGAAGTTCTCTGATTTATACCCCGTTCTTTTCACAGATATCATTGAGACAGCATTTGTCACAGTATGGAGCTGTACGGGCAGTACATACTTCCCGGCCGTGATTGACCAGCCGGTGGCAGAGATCATTGCCCTCTTCCGGAGGAATGATCTTCCACAACTCCATTTCTACTTTTTTAGGATCCTTCAGATCATGGACCAGCCCGATCCGATTGGACAGACGGATACAGTGAGTGTCGGTCACGATTGCCGGTTTGCCGAATACATCTCCCATGATCAGGTTGGCACTTTTTCTTCCTACCCCCGGAAGCTTCAGCAGGGCATTAAAATCTTCCGGTACTTTGTCATTGTATTGTTCATGGAGAATCTTCATACAGGCATTAATATCCCTGGCCTTGCTTTTTCCCAGACCGCAGGGGCGTACAATTTCTTCAATTTCCTCCGGGGTTGCCTCTGCAAGGGCTGCTACATCCGGATATCTGGCATACAGATCCTGTACCACTACATTTACCCGGGCATCTGTACACTGTGCAGCCAGCCGTACGCTTACCAGCAGTTTCCATGCATCATCATAATCCAGGGTGCAATCTGCATCCGGATATTCTTTTTTTAATCGTCTGATCACCTCAAGGGCTAAATCCTGCTTTGTCATATGTATGATCGCTCCATTTCTTATTTGTCCCAATGGACAGATTTCTATTTTTTCGGATACAACTTACTGATTGCTATTATAATAGTTAATCTCAGGCCAGACAATAGTTATTTGTGAGGTTGCATTTTCAAATTTCCTATATTACAATTACTATAGAATTAATTCAATACTTACAAAAGGAAAAGCAATGAAAATACGAATGTATAATGTAGGGTTCGGAGACTGTTATTGTCTCCGGGACAGAAAAAAGAGCCTGTTGGTGGATTTCGGAACGAATAACAGCAGGATAGAAGGCAGACCCAGACGTGAGATCTTTGATCTGATCATATCGGATTTATCTACCATAGAATGTAAAAATTTATTGTTGACGCATTTTCATATGGATCACCTGTCAGGGCTTCTCTATATGATGAAAAATAAGGACAGTTCCTTTGATTTTGGGAAAATTTATTTGCCGGATGTCTTTTCTGAGGAAAAAATGAGCAGGACGCTGGTGCTGCTTTTGCTGGCAGATCTGGTTAAGGATTCCTGTCTTCCAAGCCGGCAGGTCAGCTTATTTGCGTTGATAGATGCCTTGCTTGAGAGACAGACCCAGACTGTGGAGCTTTTGAGCAGGGGGAAAATATTTGAGGAAAAATATCAGGCCTTATGGCCGGACGCTTATGTGACACAGCGGGAAACGAATGAAGTTTATGATCTGCTGAAAGAAAAATTTCCGGAGATTATGGACGTATTGTTGGATTTTGCGGAAAAGCTGAGACAGATTATCTGGTCGATGACAGATGAGGGAAAAGTACTTTTAGAGAATAATCAGAAAAATATCAGGGCATATGTGTATGAGCGTGAATTTCGCAGGATCAAAGCTCTTCCTGAATTTAAGGAGCTGCTTACCTGGCTAAACAGGAATCAGGTGAATTTGCGTCAGTTTAAGCATAAGATCAGCATTGTTTTTCAGAATGCAAGGGATGGAGAGCTGAATCTTTTGTTTACCGGCGATGTGCAGCCGGAGCATATGCAAATGATCGCAGATAATTATGACGGGAAGTGGCCGTTATATGAACATTACTGGTGTATCAAGGTTCCTCACCACGGAACCCAGGATCATTATTTTAATTTCTCTGGATATGAGCCTGAAAATATGATGATTTCCAATGGAATCCATTTTGCAAACAGCAAAACCCAGTCCAGGGAACTGAGGACTTCCCCTCTCTATGGTGGCCTTTTCTATATACCGGACACTCATATGTATTGTTCTAACTGTGACTGCTGCGACTGTTATGAGAACGGTTGTTCCTGTAAAGAGGCAGATGTGATCTCGCCATCCTATTATAAAGATATATAAAACAGCAGGCATTGTATATTCCAGCGCGAATATACAATGCCTGCTGTTGAATTTTTATGGATTTTTATACAATCACAAAATATATTGGATTATTTTGCCGGTGTCAGGTGCCAGATATCGTTGTTGTACTGTTCGATAGTTCTGTCAGAAGAGAAGAATCCGGCTTTTGCAATGTTAACCAGCATCTTCTTAGCCCATGCTTTTCTGTCGACATAATCAGCCAGTGCTTGATCTTTTTTCTCAACATAATCGTTGAAGTCAAGCAGTGTCATGAACCAGTCTTTGCTTACCAGTTCGTGGTGCAGTCTTTCCAGATTTTCCTTGTGGCCAAGTGCCAGCATCTTTTCACTTACAATGAAGTCAACACATTCTTTGATGCGTTTGTCATTTTCATAGATATCTCTGGAGCAGTAGTCTGCTTTCTCGTAATGCTCGATAACTTTCTCACTGGATTCACCGAAGATATAGATATTATCTTCACCGACCAGTTCACTGATCTCAACATTAGCGCCGTCCATAGTTCCCAGAGTAACAGCACCGTTCAGCATGAACTTCATGTTACCTGTACCGCTTGCTTCTTTGGAAGCCAGGGAGATCTGCTCAGAAATATCGCATGCAGGGAATAATTTCTCAGCTGCAGATACATTGTAGTTCTGAACCATAACAAGCTTCATGTATGGTGCAACTTCTGGATCATCTTTGATAAGATCCTGAAGTGTAAGCAGAAGATGAATGATATCCTTTGCGATTACATAAGCAGGAGCTGCTTTTGCACCGAAGATAAAGGTTACAGGCTGAGATGGTTTCTTTCCACCCTTGATTTCCAGATATTTGCTGATGATGTACAGAGCGTTTAACTGCTGGCGTTTGTACTCATGGAGACGTTTGATCTGGATATCATAGATGCTGTTCTCATCAATTTCAACACCTGTGTTGGACAGGATAAATTCTTTACAGGTTTTCTTAGCTTCTGTTTTGATCTCAAGAAGCTTGTTCAGAACTGCGTCATCATCCTTATATTTCAGGAGATTTTCCAGTGCAGTTGCATTTGTTTTAAACTCATCACCGATCAGAGAGGTAATATAGTCTGTCAGCGGATGATTGCAGTGCATTAACCAGCGGCGGAATGTGATACCGTTAGTCTTGTTATTGAATTTCTCCGGATAAATATCATAGAAAGCTTTCAGCTCGCTTGTTTTCAGGATTTCTGTATGCAGGGCAGCAACACCGTTGATGGAGAATCCATAGTGGATATCCATATGTGCCATGTGAACCAGATTATTTTTGTCAATGATGGCTACATTTTCCTGTGGATATTTTGCTTTGATTTTCTCATCCAGCTTTTCGATAATCGGTACAAGGTGAGGAACTACATCAAGAAGGTAGTCCATCGGCCATTTTTCCAGAGCTTCTGCGAGGATGGTATGGTTTGTGTAAGCACATACTTTGGATACAATCTCAGCAGCTTCGTCGAAGTCGATTCCGCGCTCTGTCAGGAGACGGATCAGTTCCGGAATGACCATACTTGGGTGAGTATCGTTGATCTGGATCACTGCGTAGTCTGCAAGGTCATGAAGGTTGCAGCCTTTCTTTGTTGCTTCGTCCAGGATGAACTGAGCGGCATTGGATACCATGAAATACTGCTGGAAGATACGGAGCTTACGTCCGTCATCATCACTGTCATCCGGATACAGGAACAGTGTCAGGTTGTGAAGGATGTCCTTTTTGTTAAAGGAAATTCCATCGTGAACCATGGATTCATCTGCCAGATCAATGTCAAATAAGTGCAGATGGATGGATTTGTTATTGTAGCCTGCAACATCGATATCGTACAGGGAAGATTTCAGTGAAAATCCTCGGAACGGTACAGTATAGGAAACACCTGCAGGTGTAAGCCAGCTGTGTTCTTCAATCCATGGGTTCGGAGTTTCCTTCTGAAGTCTGTTTTCAAAGAGCTGTTTGAAAAGACCCAGATGATAATTCAGACCAATACCTTCGCCCGGAAGACCGAGAGTTGCGATGGAATCCAGGAAGCATGCTGCCAGACGTCCAAGACCACCGTTTCCAAGAGATGGTTCCGGTTCCACTTCTTCGATGTCAGCGATAGCTTTTCCATTCTCTTTTAAGAATGCAGCAACATCATCATAGATTCCCAGGTTGATCAGGTTATTGGATAATAATTTACCGATCAGGAACTCTGCGGAAATATAATAAATTTTCTTCTTTCCGTCCTGATAGCCTTTTTCGAAGAGCTGATTTTTGGTATAAATTAATAATGCATTGTAAATTTCTTCATTTGTGCACTGGCGTGCGTTTTTCTTATACAGGTCATAGATGAGTTTTTCTAAATTTTCCATCGTAATCTCCCTTTCTGAAAATGAATATGTGTTTTGTATGAGTTGTTATAGATTTCTGATATTTTGAATTGTGTATGGTTTTGCCGGCAGGAGAAGCTTTCCTGCTGACATCTATAACTATATCAGCAGTCAATCTGAAAAAATACAACAAAATTGCGATTTTATGACAGGTTTCTGCGAAACTTATGAGGGGACATTCCGGTTGCCTGTTGGAACTTCTTAATGAAGTAGCTGGTGTTATTGAAGCCTACTTCCAGTGCAATCTCTGTGACAGAGGAATCAGAGTGCAGAAGCAGAGGTTTTGATTTCTCAATGCGTAGGTCGTTAATGTAGGCAATCAGGGTCTTGCCGGTATATTGCTTAAACAGTTTCATAAAGTAGTATTCACTGTAATTGGAGAGTGCAGTAAGCTCTGCAGCGGTCAGTGACTGTGAATAATTGAGGTTGATGTAGTCCAGGATTTTCTTAATAGAAGCAAGACTCTTGTTCTCTTCCTTATCTGCGGGAGTGATGTAATTTCCCATGAGCATTTCGTAGAAAAAGCTGAAGAACAGAGCCTTTAATTTTACGAAATAATATGGCTTTTTTTCTTTATGGCAGGTATGGATCTTGTCAAAAAGCAGGCAGATATTCCCGTAATTGTCATCAGATCTGGAAATAATATGGGTAAATTCCGCCTGATTTTCCATCAGCAGGGAAATGACACGTTCCTGACATAAATCTCCCGCTGGACCGGACAGGAAATTCAGATCAAAAACAATGCTCCTGAAATAAAGGATATTCTTCAGATCTGTTTTTATGCCATGGAGAACTCCACGGTTTACAATGATCAGATCACCGGCCTTGACACGGAGGATCTCTTTATTCAGACGGACCAGTCCGCTGCCGGATTCAATATAGATCAGTTCCATCTCGTCATGCCAGTGGTTGTAGAGAGAATGGAAAATCTGGCAGTTGTCTGTATAGGTTTCTATGGGAAGTTCGAAGGAGCCGTGAGAGCTTCGCTCTTTCAGGGTGTCGTCGACTTCGATTGGGGGAGTTGGCATGGAAAGAGTCTCCTTTAGTAAAATGTTTAAATAAAAATAGTATTATGATATTATTTAATGAAAAGGTATAGTGTCACAATAAAATTCGTAATTTTTATCAATATTCAAATCACAATGTTTGGTGAAACCAATTCCAATGTCGACATTATATTCTGATATTTCATCAATATCTTTCAGATCTTTTTGTAGACTTTCTATTCTTAAAATTTTTTTTGCCTTATCTTTTATGGCATATAAATAATCATTTTTTTTAAGTAAACTTCCTTTATTGTTTATACCAATTATATGGTGATCATATACTTCAATGGGCTTTCCGATAAAATATAATTTCCCATGATTATATTTTGTATTGAATAGGGATAAAATCAATATTTCTAATATTGATTTTGATAAATAATGTATATACTCAATATATTCATTATCAATGTCAGAAAAACTTATTCTATTTTCGACCCATCCATGAGCAACATTGTTTCGTTCATCAACTATTTTTTCTAAAATGTTAAATAATTTTTTTGAATTTCTAGCAACTAAATTGGAATAAATTTCCTTGCTATAGTCATTATGTTGCATTTGATAATTTTTAAAAATATAACAATTAGCTATAGATTTTTCAAAATCTGGTATTCCTAAATCATTGGCTAATTCTGAAATTTGTTCAATCTTAAGATTGCCAGAATGAGAAAGAATAAGTTTTTGATTATTGGTAAAACCTGTTTTAGGATTTTCAAAAGCATAAAAGGCATTTTTTATAGCTTGTACATTTGTTAAATCATAGTTCTTATATCTTTGAGGATTAGTAAGAAAATCCCCTAGTTTTTTAATGTGTTTTTCTTTTAATTTATCAGGTAGATTATCATATGTATCGACTATGCTATAAAGTTCATTGCAATAAGTACTAAAAATATTGTCTATGTATTGTTCAAAACATCCATATATGCTTATTATGACTGCATTATATTGAATAGGAGAAACAATTACCTTTTTTATTATGTGGCTATAGTCAATAGTTTTAGGAAAGCTATTTAAAGTTGCTCGGTCGGTAATTTGATTTTCTATCTCACTAATCATATTTTTTTGTAATTCAATACTTTGTATATACGTTTGGATGTATTCTAATTGTTCTTCTAATTTTTGATATTGTAGTTGTAAGTTTATCATGATTGTTGAAGGATTATTTCTTTTAAAAGTTCATGAAAAAGTTCAGTTCTATTTTTTATATCTGATTTACTTTGTTTTTTTCCATCAAATGCATCAGAATATTTACAATAAAATGATTGCAAGTATTCTATATTATTATCAATATTCATTTGTTGTGGACAAGAATCTAATTGGCTTAAAGCTAACATTAGTGGATCATATATCATCTTTTGTGGAGATGTCCATGCATATTTTCCGCGAATAATAGTATATTGGCAAAAGGCTTTTTCTGCAAAGAAATTATCAGCCATTTTAATTGATTTTTCGAAAGTGTTTGATAATAATTGAAGCTGTTCAGAAGTATACTGGTTTCCTTGTCTTAAACATAAATCCATAAAAAGAGATAGTTTTCCGCTAAAATTATCTATGTGGCGCATTGAAAAATAACGCAAAACTAATTCTACATCATACATTCTTTTATATAGCTTGTTTTTTGCATATGCCAAAGCATCATCATAACTTTCTAAAAATTCATCAGAAACAGATTCTATATCCGGAGTTATGAGCCATAATTTTCTAAAAGAACTATTTTTAGAAAGTGCAAAGCATAAATCATTGAATGGTCCATCATATAATGCATTTCGTATTTCTTGATCTTCTAGTGTAACTCCGCCAGTATTCAATCTCTCGAAAACCATCTTTTTCATGGTTTCCTCTTGGGCGAGGTTTTTGCTAGATTCTTTTAAGAGCGTAATAACAGATAATTGGCGTCGATCAATTCCTTCTTTTATTTTTTGAGGTAATTGGCTATATTTTCTTCCGTTCAATTCTGACCATTCAAGCAATCCTTCAAGTTCATATTTGTCATTATAAAAGTCAATAACTGCAGTAATTCGCTGAAGTCCGTCCATAACTTGATATTGATTAAATTCAGTTTCATAAACGAATACAGGGGGAACAGGTATATTCATAATAAAAGACTCAATTAATTTAGAGCGTTTTTGTGAATCCCAAGTAATTCGTCTTTGATATTTGGGTTTCAGCTGATAATTTGCGGAGTTAAAAACGCTTGTTACAAGGGAAAGCTTAATAGCACCCTGTTCTGTGATGATTCTAGCTTCGCCCTTTTCATATTTCTCATTAATAGCGTCATCAGATAATTTCATAGAGTTTCCTTTTTGAAAGATTAAAATATTTTTTTCAAAATTAAACAATTCCATTGTTTTTATCTCCTCATATTTGCCAGTATATTAATTATTCCATGGTAAAATTGTACCCATAACTTTTCTTGGTTGAGCCTTTATTTGAACATCAAATTTAAGCGCTGTTTTACTTATTTTGGAGTCAGCATTATGTAGTCTCATTGATATGATCCACTGATCAAAATAAATTTCAATAGTGGTTTTGCTTTTTGGCTTTATACGTACTTCTACGATTTCTTCAGGCATTGTAATGGTTTGGACAGCGCGGGTATTTTTTATACCATTATATGAAGACATGAGTAAACCATGCATATTATATGGATAAACTTTTGTAGATCTTGAGTGATCTTCTTTTATTATTTTGTAAAAATCTTGTATACCAAACATATACTCAAAGAAAGCCTGTGTAAATTCTTTGGCATTTGCTTGTTCTTCTAAAGTTGAATTTTCATCAGCAATACCAAGTCGTTTAATTTCTTCTACAAATAATTTGATGATTGGATAATAGATGGTGTCCATCTTATCTTCTACATTTGCCCATCTTTGATATTGTTTTGCATATGTATCTATTTTTTTGAAAATTTCATTTATATTTTTTATAAAGGAGTTACTGCATGAAAACTGTCCATTTGTCCATACTTTTGCAAAATCAGGATCTTCGGTTATTCTTGGATGTTTTACAGCTTCATGATTATTTTTGCAACTGATGCCTATACTTGTGATTGAATCAAGAGATTCCGGTTCACTATAAATTTCTAGATTAATATCTCGTACATCGCCTTTAGTTCCTGCATTATCAGGCATAACTCGCAAAAAACCGTAAAGATTTTCACTTGATGATAAGATGGGTTCAACATTTCTTAAATAAACGGCAGCAACCCTTGCAGCGCGGTTATAATCATTTGTCATTGTTTCTAAGCGTATAGTTTCTAACTGGGCATTATCATCTAAGTCTTCATCTGAACCTCGGATAATTTGGTAGGCATTTTCAACATTTTTATAATTTTTATCTTTTATAATTTTTAATGAGTCCGTATTCCAGCCATTCAGAGTTAATTCCCTGTATATTTCAATTAAAGTTGCATATTCAAAAGCTTTTCCGCTTAAAACAGTATTAGTTAGTCGTTTATCTGCTGTTGGTCCATAAATTTCAGCTTCTGGATTTTCGATATTTAAAAAAGGTGTTAAATCATCAGAAGTTAAAATCTTTTTAACTTCATGGGCGATTGATTCAGCAAGTTTCACAGGAACTGCATTCCCAATTTGGCGATATTTACTATCTAAATCTCCACAGAATTCTATTTCTGGAGGGAAAGTTTGAATTGCTGCAGCCTCTTTATAACTTAAACGTCTATATTTTCCGATAAAACGAAACTTATCTACATCTTCAAACTCCATACCATCGGAGTCTGGACTTAAAGGTACCTGCTTAGCCATAGCAGGAATAGTAAAGGACACTTCATCAAAATTTCGTTGTCTATTCCTAGACATGTATCGAGATGAAAATGCAGCTTGACATACATCGTTCATATCTACAGGTGGTAAATCTTTTAGTGCATCTTTAAGGGTCACGATTTTAGGATCTCCAGATGGGAAAATATATGCGCCGCCATGACAAATTTCGTTTTTTATGCCTATAAAAATAACTCGCATCCTATCTTGTGGTACACCATAATTTTTTGCATTGACAGTTGGAGCGGACATAGTATATCCTAATTCTGAAAAATCTTCTATGATTTTATCGAATACTGCACCATTTCCTAAAGTTTTAATTCCGATAACATTCTCAGCAACAATAACTTTTGGTTTTTTTATTCTTACCATTTCTACAAAATGTCTGTATAAAACATTTCGAGAGTCATCTACTTGTCGAGGACCAGCGAGAGAGAAGCCTTGACATGGAAATCCACCTAATACTACGTCCGCACTTACGTCCGGAAGCACATTTTCTAAATCTAATTTAGAAACATCACCACATTCAATAATTGTGCAATTTTCAGGTGATTTTCTACTCCCATCAGAATTAAAATTAGCCCATTTATCATACGTGTCACAGGCATCGTTGGAAAAATCGTTTGCCCAAAGTATTTTGAATCCTTTATTATGGAAGCCCATGTCTAGACCACCAGCACCAGAAAACATAGATATAACTGTAAAACTCATTTTAGTGTCCACCTTCCTGTGGTTCCCTTGAACCATTCGATAATTTTTTTATTAAATAGCTTGTTTTCCTACCAATATTTTAATTGAAATATTAGAAAACTTTTTTATGAAGATATCTTTTATTAAATATGCATCGCCGTAGTTTAATTTAGGAAAATAATAAAGTTTTTGTTTAGCTAATATTGCAACGATGCCGCAATGCTTATGTTTTTGTTCTAAAAACCAAAGATTATTTAAGAGCATATCAAGGTTTTTATTATATATATCAAAGATAATAAGTTTGTTATTTTGCATTAATTTGAGGTTTTTCTCTGTTTCATTTATATTCCAAGTGTATTTCGTTAAATATTTTTTTGAATTGAATATATGAGTTGTAAAAAAGTTATCATGCATATCATCGTAAGTATACATAAAATTGAGAGAGTTGTTTTGTTGCTTTTGCATAAATAACATATCTACCATTATAAAATCCTCCTTTGGTTATACTCTATAATTTATATTATAGAACAAATGTTCTGATAAATCAATAGAACATTTTGGAGAAAATTTTATTATTAAAAATTTAAAATGTCTAATCTAGTTTAAACGACAGCATTATAGAAATCAAGAATTATATTGTACAAAAAAACTTTCGAAAAAATTACCTTAATAAATATTAAGATAACCCTGTTCATTCTGTAAGGTTACAATCTTATGATAGCCTCAGATGAAAAAGTTAAGTCAAAAATAAAGCCAACCTAAAACCTAAAAAGCACAAAAGAAATAAGGAGGACAAGCAAATGGAAATCACAAGACCTGCTGTAGCAGGAACTCTGGAATTCAGTGACTGTCAGGTAATGATCGAAGAAGGAGACGGCAAAGTCGAATTTTCACTGGAAAGTTCTGTGATTAATCAGTATGGAAATCAGATCAGAAAGGTAGCACTGGAAACCCTGAACAACCTGGGTGTAAATAATGCGAAAGTAACAATGATTGACAAAGGTGCGCTGGACTGCACCATCAAAGCAAGAATTGAAGCTGCTGTTTACCGTTCTGTTTTACAGACAGAAGATTTACCATGGGGAGGTGCTATCCGATGAGTAATCCAAACAAAAAAATTAAGAAGAACCATGATGTTCCTGAACGCACAGAAACCGGGTCTGATCAAAGATCCTTATATTTATAAACCGGATTCTATTATGCTGGATCTGGAAGATGCAGTTGCTGAGAACCAGAAAGATGCAGCAAGATTTTCCTTGTTTCATGCATTAAGAACAATCAATTACAGAGGATGCGAACGAGTAGTCAGAATCAATGGTCTGGATTCCCCTTACTGGAAAGAAGATATCCGCTGTGCAGTTGCAGGTGGCTGTGATTCCATTCGTATCCCGAAAACAGAGAGCGCCAAAGACGTTTATATTGTAAAGAAAGAAATAATCCAGGCAGAAAAAGATTTCGGACGTCCGGAAGGAAGTGTCCTGATCATGGCTGCTATCGAATCTGCAAGAGATGTTATGAGGGCTCTGGATATCTGTGAAGCATCTGAGAGACTTTTCGGTATCGCACTTTCCGGTGGTGATTATACAAAAGACCTTCAGACACATATTACAGGTACAGGTCTGGAGCTGATGGGTGCAAGACAGAACCTTGTTATTGCAGCAGGAGCTGCAACATTCCTGATCACAGTACCGGCAATGCTCCCTGTTTATAAGAAACTGAAGATCAGATCGACAACACTTCTTCTGATCTGTGTAACATCCATGGGTGTTATGAACCTTCTTCCATGGGGCGGTCCGACCATGAGAGCTGCAACAGTTCTTGGAATTGAACTAAACCAGCTCTGGCTTCAGATTCTGCCAATGCAGGTCGTAGGCATCATCATTGCACTGGCAACAGCAGTGTTCTGGGGAATTGTAGAGAAGAAACGTGGAGCAGGAGCTGTAACAGATGTAGAAATCACAGCAGGTGGAAATGTAGAAGAGCAGACAGAGGCAAGAGAATATGCAAGATCAAAACTGTTCTGGTTTAACCTTATTCTTACACTTGCAGTGATCATATGCCTGATTTTTGTGAAAGTGCCATCTTACTATGTATTCATGCTTGGATGTGCCATTGCCTTACTGGTGAACTTCAGGGGAGCATCCTTACAGAATAAGATCATCAAATCCCATGCAGGTCTGGTCATCATGATGTCCTCAACAATCCTCTGCGCAGGTGTGTTCCTCGGCATACGTAATGGAGAAAACAGGAATCATGAACAATATGGCAACTGTACTTGCTGAATTTGTTCCAATGTCCATGGGACGATTCCTGCCACTGCTCATCGGTGTTCTTGCAGTACCGCTTACACTGATGTTCGATACAGACTCCTTCTTCTTCGGATTGATGCCGGTTCTTATCGAAATCGCAGGAAACTTCGGTGTACTTCCGGCACATATTGCCATCGTTATGGTAGTCTGCCGTAACTGTGCAACATTTATCAGTCCGGTTGTACCGGCAACCTTCCTTGGTATCGGTCTTGCAGATGTAGAGATCAAAGACCATATCAAAAACTGCTTCTTCTGGATCTGGGGTGTCAGCATCGTCTGTCTCCTCGCAAGACTTTTTCTTGGAGTCATCAAGATCTGACAGTAGCAGACTAATTGATTGACCAACGAAAATTCCGACAATGATCGGAGAAAAAACCAATAAGCCATCTTACCAAAATACGATACATATAAAATTCCTTCGGAAAAATCCCTCCTGGTGCTGTCGCAAAATGCGCAGTGCTCAGAGGGATTTTTCAAATCATAAAAGTTTCAGCAGTACAATGGAGTCAAAGTGGTCTGTGCGGTCAAGCCACTGGTAAGCTCCGTCATATTTCCGGCAGATATCCTCTATGATAGACAGTCCAAATCCATGGGAGAGCAAGGGATTGTAAGATTCCTTTTTGGTAGTCTGATGGTTAAAAATCTGTTCCGGATTCTTGGTATTATGAAGATAGATGGACAGACATTCTCCGGAAAATTCTGTGGACAGACGGATAAAAGGTTTCTGGCTGCCGGACTGGAGACAGGCTTCTATGGCATTGTCCATCAGGTTAAAAAATACACTGCACAGATCTGTGATCTCTATGGAAAGTTTATCAGGCAGAAATATTTCATAAGAAACCTGAATATGATACTGTTCTGCCCGAAGTTTCTTTCCCTCCAGAATTGCCTGTATCAGGTTATCCTGACAATAAGGATGAAAACGTTCCTTCTGAAAAGCATGGCTGAAACGATCAAGGGCAGCGGCTGCTTCCGAATATTTGTGATTGCTTAATAAGTTCTGGATATGTGTCAGGGCAGACTTCGTTTTTGTCTGCAGTGCATAGGTTTCTTCTGTGCGGAAATGAAGATGCTCCATCTGCTCCTGCTCCATCTGATGCTGTTTTTGGAGCATGGAGAACTGAGAAGCTATCTGGATTTTTTTTAACTGGTCATTTAGTGTTTGGTAGAAAATGATGCAGATGAAAACCAGAAGAACTCCCAGGATAAAAAATTCCAGGCTGGTTTCCTGTGGGTAAAGTGTGGCCAGGAAATAAGTGAGCTGAAACAGAAAAGTGCTGATGAAAAGCAGAGGGGTTGACCGGAACTGATTTTGGGAAGGATTTGCTGTAAAGTCTGCGGATGGTGAATCTGTTTTTTCAAAAGTATGACTGGGAGCTGCTTTCTGGGAAAGCACAGATCCCAGATATTTGTCTGCTTCGCTGTAATTTTGGGCATTTATCAGATATGACAGAGAAAACAGGTGATTCTCTATATCGTGATTCCATTTACGCAGGCTGGCGTATTCTGCACTTAGTGTTTTAGATGTATTTAACTGCTCCTTCAGAAGAAGAGCCTCCTGCTGATGGCAGATATGCTTTTCATGTTGAAGGCGCAAGGTGCAGATTGCCCGATAAAACAGAAAAGATCCCAGTATGCATAATATCCAATACAAAATGCAGAAAAAGATTTTAAGAAAAAGGGAGCACGGAAGTGCCAGCAGGTTATTGGCCAGTGCCGGAAGGATGACAGGAGAAAGTAGTTCAAAGAAAGTGACGGCTTTGAGGTAGCTGAAACACTGCTGCAAAATATGGGCCACTTTTTTCATCAGGAACAATCCAAGAGCCATATTGAAGAATTGGATGATCAGGAATTCTACAGGGGAGCACTGGGATCTCAGAGTGGAGGGAGTATACATGACAGTGGGGAACAGCAGATTATGGATCTGAAGAAAAACGCTGGAAGCAACGATCTCTGCACAGGTTTCCAATAGTACGAAAATAAAATAAACAGCCAGTTTTTGCAGAAAAGAGGCATGGAATCCAATAAAAACACAACCCAGGATAAGAATCTGAATCAGGAGCGTAAATTCTCCGCTGAGGGCGCTTCTCTTCATCAAGAAGCACAGGCTCATGGGTAAAGTGAAAAGGAACAGCAGGAAAAACAGTGAGATTTTATTCCTCACAGGAAGGAGCCGTCTGGAAAAATAAAGGATTGCAAAATTGGTATAAACGGCTGCAAGAATATCCAGGAAAAGATTAAGGACAGTTTCGCTCATGATTCTACCTCTTTGTGATGTACAAGTTTCATAAAAGCAAGAGAATCTTTTACAGACTGATAATAGGAACGGCTTACAGGTACAGTATGGCCTCCGGACAGCTGTATTCCCTGATGGCTGTAGGTGCATACTGCATGAAGATTCACGCAGAAACTGTTATGGCACCGGCAGAAATCCGGTTTCAGCTGCTCGGCCAGATCATGAAGCCGTTCTTTGGTTGTATAAGCGTAATCTCTGGTGTGGATGATGGTTTGACGCAGATTACGCTCCAGATATAAAATTTCAGATTTTTGTACCTGATAATTTCTGGAATTCATGGAAAAGTACAGATATTGTTCCTGTCTGTCTGCAAGTTTGCGGCAGGCTGCCTGCAGTGCCAGTGGCAGATATTTGGCCATCTGCAGTTTATGGATGAAATATACATGCTCAGTCTCATATACAGCAGTGGCATATTGGAGATACTGGCTGATAAAAATAATCTGGGAGTCCGGACAAAGCTTGTTGATCTGATCTGCCAGCGCAATACCATTCATAGAATTTTCGCCCAGATCAATATCCATTAAAATAATGGAATAAGGACAGCTGGATGTAGAATTGGAAATTGTTTCCAAAAGTTCATTTCCGGTAGAAAAATGGCAGGTCTGAAAAGTGTTTTCCGGTAAATCCCTGAGAATGGAGCAGATGATTTCATAATGCTGTGGATTATCTTCGCAGATAGCAAGATTCATAGTTGGGGACTCCTTTTGTATATGGAAATATTTGTTGAAATATATGGAATTATCATACTGCTAAATGTCGAATTGTGCAATAGTCACTGTTCCTTGTGTTTTTGGAAACAGTAACGATAAAAGATGCAAAATATGTAGCAAACTATGTCTATTTATGTCGATAAAGGTTATGGATGGAAGGTTCGTGATATAATCGGCATATGGAAACGAAGGAGAAAATAAAAATCCTGAAGAACTTTTAACGCTGCATATATATTGAAATCATCTGGTTTCCATGGAAGAAGAAAAGAAAATATTATGAGAAAGATCGTTTTATAAAAACAATATATAAGCAGCGTTTACGAAGTAATTGAGAAAAAAGATACAAAAAATATTTATATTGGACGATGATGATGTGTGAACAATCCCCGGAGGCCGGAAATGGTTTTCGGGGATTGCTTGCTTTTTGGGATTGCAGAACATCGTTATATATGATTATAATGTAAAAGATAACACTGGTTAAAAAATAAGTATGAGATCAGAGAGGGTATAGTATGATGAATACAAAGGAAATCAGCGGAAAACGTCAGATGGAGTTTCTGGCAGATTTTGATTATATCAGGGAGGCAGGAACAGAAGGCGAGGCAAAAGCAGCAGAGCGGATCAGAGCAGAGTTGGGAAGTTTTGGGGTGGAGAGTCATCTGGAGGAATTTGCCTTTTCTGCTTTTCAGATAAAAAAGGCAACACTGACCGTTACAAAGCCATACAGAAAGGAATATACAGTAACCGGATATGGCAGATGCGGAAATACCACAGAAGAGGGGACAGAGGCGGCTTTCTTGTATGCGGAAAATGGAGATGATATCAATCTTTCCTATGCAAAGGGAAAAATTGTAATGGTCAATGAAGTGGTGAGAGTAGAAATGTATCAGAAGCTGCAGCAAGCCGGAGCAGTTGGATTTATCAGTATAGCGGGAACACCGCTGGATGAAGGAGTTGATCTGACTCCACGTGCCTACAGTCTGCCCAGAAATCTGCAAGGAGAAAAAGATCAGCAGGTTCTTGAAGACATAGAGAAAGAAGCCGAAAAATACAGTAAAAGAATGCCGGGAATCAGCATTCACTATAAGGATGCAGTAGAACTGGTTACTAAAGGTGCATCCCAGGTATGTCTGACTGTCCGGCAGGAAATCATCACACGTACTTCTCGTAATGTGGTAGCGCGCATAGAAGGAACTGATAAAGGGGAAGAAATCTTGACTCTTACTGCACATTATGATTCTGTGCCTGAGGGACCGGGAGCTTATGACAATATGGCAGGCGGAGCTATTATTATGGAACTCTGTAGATATTTTAAGTCATACAGACCGCGCAGAACGATTGAGTTTGTATGGTTTGGGGCAGAGGAAAAGGGCCTTCTGGGAAGCCAGAATTATATCAGAGTTCATGAGAAGGAACTGGCAGCTCATCGCTTTAATATGAATGTGGATCTGGCCGGACAGCTCGTAGGAGGAACTGTTGTGGGAGTAACAGCAGATATTTCTGTCTGTGAGCTGATTACTCATATGGCACAGGAAATCGGGATTGGAATGTCAGTGAAGAATCAGATATGGGGAAGCGATTCCAACACCTTTGCGAGGAAGGGAATTCCGGCTATGACTTTAAACAGGGATGGTTTTGGTATGCATACCCGTCATGATACCATTGCGTTACTGTCAGACTGGTCATTGGAGAGAAGTGCGATCCTTCTGGGATATATTGCAGAGGAGTTGGGAAACAGGGAAAACTTCCCCTTTGAACGAAAAGTGCCTGAGAATTTTATCAGTCAGTTGGAAAAATACTTTGCATAAGTGTTTTCGGTGAAGTGACGGTGAATTGTAATAAGAAGATAAAATCGACAAAATAATAATAAACAAGAATGATTACGGATTGATTTATGGTGATTTATGCCAAAAATCTCCATATTTATTGGTACAATACCAACAAAGTGATATAAAATACGATAAAATAATTGACAATACGATGGCATACTGCTATACTTGAACTCAAGTTAAGACAAAAATATAGAAACACTTTTTTTGTACCTAAAATTAACTGCACGATTGTAACTAATCAACAATGTACAGAGAGAAAAGGAGAAAAAACTATGAAAATGTACAAAAAAGTTTTGGCAGCAGCACTTGCAGGCGCAATGGCAGTTTCCATGTCAGCAACAGCTTTCGCAGCAGATGAGAATGGCTATATCGTTAAAGCCACAAATGAAGATTCCAAATCATCTGACAATGATCTGGTGATCGCTATTGAAGGAAGCGTAAGTTCCATGGACCCGGCAAACATTCCGGACACAAATGCAATTTCTGCTACACGTGGTGTATATGAAACATTAGTTTCTTTCGATGACAATCAGGAGCTGGTAGGAAAACTGGCTGAATCCTGGGAAATTTCCGATGATTCCCTTACCTATACTTTTAAGCTTCGTCAGGGTGTTAAGTTCCAGGACGGAACAGACTTTAATGCAGCAGCATTCAAAGCAAACTATGACCGTGTAGTTGACAAGGACAATAACCTTCGTCAGAGAAGAACCTTTATCATTGCTAATGCAGACGGTTCTGAAACTTCTCGTGTAGAGAGTATTGAAACACCGGATGATTACACAGTAGTTATCAAACTGGCAAAAGCATGGGCTCCATTTATCAACCGTCTGACACAGTTCTGTATGATCAGCCCGGCAGCTCTTGAAGAGTATGGCAATGATATCATGAATCATCCATGCGGAACAGGCCCATATGTATGTACAGAATGGGAAGAAGGAGATCACACAAGCTTTGCACGCAACGAAGAGTACTGGGGAGAGAAACCAGGCGTTGATACAGTAACAATCAGAGAAGTTCCGGAAGCAGGTGCACGTACAGCTATGCTTCAGACAGGTGAGGCAGACTTCATTTATCCTACACCATCTGATCAGATTGAAGCGATCAAAGGAACAGATGACGTTAACATTCTTACAGCAGATTCAAACATCATGAGATATGTAACTCTGAATATGGATCTGGAACAGCTTTCTGATGTAAAAGTACGTCAGGCTATGAACTATGCAATTGATAAAGATGCATATATCCAGTTAATGTATTCAGGATACGGAAAACCTGCTACATCTGTAGTTCCGTCTATCATCGGTGGATATGAAGAGCAGGAAGCTTACACATATGATGTGGAAAAAGCAAAAGAGCTTATGAAAGAAGCAGGATACGAAGATGGCTTCAAGCTTACACTCTGGGGTGATAACACAACTCAGGAAATCAAAGGTATGACATTTATTTCCCAGCAGCTTGCTCAGATCGGTATTGAAGTAGAGGTTCAGCCGATGGAGCCTGCAACAGTAGGTGATAAGATCTATGTTGACAAAGATGAAGCTGAGATCAATATGTGGTATGTAAACTGGTCTGCATCTGACTTCACAATGGATGGTTCCTTACGTTCTCTGCTCTACAGCTCCATGTGTCCTCCAACCAGTGCAAATACAGCATACTTCAACGATGCTGATTTTGACAAAGATCTGGATGAAGGTCTTGCAACTGCAAATGAAGAAGAACAGGCTAAATATTATGGCGATGCTCAGAAAATCGCATGGGAAGCTTGCCCATGGCTGTTCCTTGGTAACGACCAGATTATCTACTCTACAAAATCTTACCTGTCTGGTGTATATGTATCTCCGGACGGAGCATTCAACTTCGCAAATGCAACTTTAGCACAGTAATAACAAAGATGTTTAATCAGGAGAACTGCCATAAGCTTTACTATGGCAGTTCTCTGACTCTAAAACCTTTTTCAAACACATTCTTAAGTAAAAATAACCGGATTTCCGGTAATAAAAAACTGAAATACAGGAAAAGAATCAATATAAATGATAAGGAGGAAAACTATGGGACGTTATTTAGGTAAACGTTTGGTAAGCACGATCCCGCTGCTTCTGGTTATCTCATTTGTAGTATTTATGTTTATCCATATGATCCCTGGTGATCCGGCACGACTGATAGCCGGCCAGGATGCAACAAAGGAAGACGTAGCAGTTGTACGTGAACAGCTGGGACTTGATGAGCCGTTACTTGTACAGTATGGTCAGTATATGAAAGGTCTTTTTACAGGAGATCTTGGAAATTCTATTAAAAACGGTAAAACAGTAGCAGAAACAATCGCACCAAGACTGAAACCAACTATTATGCTGACTTTTTCATCCATGATCTGGGCAGCGATCATCGGTATTGCTATCGGTATCATCGCAGCTGTTTTTCATGGCAGGATCCTTGATTATGTAGGTATGGTAATAGCAATTGCAGGTATATCTGTTCCAAGTTTCTGGTTAGGTCTGGAATTGATCCAGCTTTTTTCAGTAAGCCTGGGATGGCTTCCAACCAGCGGACTGGAGACCTGGAAGAGCTATATTCTTCCATCACTCACAATGGGAGCAGGAATCATGGCTGTACTTGCCAGATTCTCCAGATCCTCCATGCTTGAGACAATGCGTGAGGATTATGTGCGTACAGCACGTGCAAAAGGTCTCTCTGAATCACTGGTAGTTATGCGTCATGCATTTAAGAACTCTCTGATCGAGATCGTAACAGTAGCCGGACTTCAGATCGGTGGTCTTCTTTCCGGATCTGTTATGGCTGAGACTGTATTCTCTATCCCTGGTCTTGGACGTCTTCTTGTTGACTCCATCCAGCTTAGAGATTACAAGGTAGTTCAGGCACTGCTTCTGTTCTTTGCTACAGAATATATCCTGATCAACCTGGTCGTAGATGTTCTTTATGGCGTAATTAACCCAAGAGTACGTTATGAATAGAGGAGGAGAGAAGATGGCAGATAAGAATACAACATCAACTATTAACCTTGCTGCTGCCGAAGAACTCCCTAAGGCACAGAGCAAGTTCAAAGAATTTGTCAAGAAATTCATGAAGAGAAAAACAGCAGTGATTTCTCTGGCATTTATTGTTTTTATTATTTTGATGGCGATCATAGGACCGTATGTAGTTCCGTATGATCCTCAGGCACCTGATTACACAGCTATGATGCAGGGACCCAGCGCAGCTCATATCTGGGGAACCAATGAATACGGACAGGACGTATTTTCACGTCTGATGGTCGGTACCAGACTTTCCCTGACATGTGCGCTGACAGCTACCATTATCGGTACAGCCCTTGGTGTTATCCTTGGACTGATCGCAGGCTTCTATGGAGGAATTATAGATTCTCTGATCATGAGATGCTGTGATGTACTTTTTGCTTTCCCTGATATCCTTCTTGCAATCGCAGTTGTTGCTATCATCGGACAGGGTATGGTGAACGTTATGATCGCTGTTGCGGTATTTACAGTGCCGTCATTTGCGCGAATCATACGAAGTGCTACGATTTCCGTAAAACAGGCTCCTTATGTGGAAGTAGCCCGTTCTCTGGGATGTTCAAATATGAGAATTCTGTTTGTACACATTTTCCCCGGAACTATCCAGTCCATGATCGTTAACTTTACAATGCGTGTAGGTACTGCGATTCTTGCAGCTTCATCCTTAAGTTTCCTGGGATTTGGTGCGAATGTTACAGAGCCTGACTGGGGTTCCATGCTTTCCACAGGACGTAACTATCTGAACACAGCTCCTCATATGGTACTGTTCCCTGGTATTCTGATCTTCCTTACAGTTCTGGCATTTAACCTGCTGGGCGACGGTCTCAGAGATACCCTGGATCCAAAGATGAACTAGGAGGAAGAAGCCATGGCAGAAAAATTATTAGAAGTAAAGAATCTCCGCACGGAGTTTAAAAGAGATAAGACATGGGTGACAGCAGTCAATAACGTAAGTTTTTCTATCCAGCCAGGTGAGATCCTTGGTCTGGTAGGAGAGTCAGGATGCGGTAAATCTGTAACATCCCTTTCAGTTATGGGACTTCTGGCACGAAACAGTAAGATTTCCAACGGAGAGATCCTGCTCAATGGGAAGGATCTTCTCAAGGAAGATAAAAAAGGTATGAGAAAGATCAGAGGACGTGAAGTTGCCATGATCTTCCAGGAGCCTATGAACTCTCTGAATCCATGTATGAGAATTGAGAAACAGCTGACAGAAGCAATCCTTCTTCACAATAATTTCTCAAAAGAAGAAGCACACAACAGAGCATTTGAGGTACTGAAATCTGTAGGTATCCCTGAGCCGGATATGACACTGAAGAGTTACCCGCATCAGCTTTCAGGTGGTATGTGCCAGCGTGTTATGATCGCTATGGCAATGTCCTGTGAGCCGGAGCTTCTGATCGCAGATGAGCCTACAACAGCTCTTGACGTTACGATTCAGGCACAGATCCTGGAGCTGATGGAGGAGATCAGAGCCAAGAAAAATACAGGTATCCTGATGATCACACACGACCTTGGCGTTGTGGCAGAAATGTGTTCCAGAGTTGTTGTTATGTATGCGGGACGTATTGTGGAAGAGGCACCTGTACATGATCTGTTTGCAGATCCTAAGCATCCATATACACAGGGTCTGATCGGTTCTGTGCCAAAGCTTGGAAGCGGTGTGGAATCCCTGCCGTCTATCCCGGGAAGTGTACCGGATCTGTCTGTGATGCCCAAGGGATGTAAATTTGCACCGAGATGTAAATATGCGACGGATATCTGCCATCAGCAGGAGCCGGAGCTTGTAAGCATCAATGAGGCAGGCACAAGAAAATGCAGATGTCATCTGCTGAACAAGAGTGGAAAGGAGGCATAACCAGTGAGCGAGCCCTTATTATCAGTAAAAAATATGAAAAAAACATTCCAGGCGAACGGAGGAATGTTCAGCAAGAAGAAACTTGTCCATGCTGTAAATGATGTATCTTTTGATATTTATCCGGGCGAAACCTTCTCTCTGGTAGGAGAGTCTGGTTGTGGAAAGTCTACCACAGGTAAACTGATCGATCATCTGATCATACCGGATTCCGGCGAGATCTGGTTTGAGGGAAAAGAGATTTCCAAACTTACTGAGAAGGAAATGCGTTCTTTACGTTCTGACATCCAGATGGTATTCCAGGATCCATATGGTTCCCTGAATCCAAGAATGAAGGTTCAGGATCTTATCGGTGAGCCGCTTCTGATCCATACAAATATGAGTGCAGGTGAGAGACTTAAGAAGGTTCATGAACTTCTGGGAACCGTAGGTTTAAGCCCGTCTCATGGAGAACGTTATCCTCATGAATTCTCAGGCGGCCAGCGTCAGCGTATCGGAATCGCCAGAGCACTGACTGTACAGCCAAAGCTGATCATTGCAGATGAGCCTGTATCAGCACTTGATGTTTCCATTCAGGCACAGGTACTGAACCTTCTGCAGCAGCTGCAGAAAGATTTTAATCTTACCTACCTGTTCATTTCTCATGACCTGAGTGTTGTTGAGATGATCTCAGACAGAATTGGTGTTATGTACCTTGGTACGATCGTAGAGACAGCACCAAAGAAAGAGCTTTATGCAAATCCAAGACATCCATATACCAGAGCACTCCTCTCTGCAGTGCCGATCCCGGATCCGGATCTGACAAAGGAACGTATCACATTAAAAGGTGATCTTCCAAGTCCAAGCAATCCGCCAAGTGGATGTCTGTTCCATACACGATGCCCGCATTGTACAGAAAAATGTAAGACACAAGTGCCTACACCTGTTGAAATTGCACCCGGACATATTGTAAAATGTCATTATCCTGAACTTACGGAATAAACAGTAGTATCGAATCAGAGATGTGATTTACAGATATCTGGTCAGGACAAAATATAAAGGATCATCATAAAGAGATGAGGAAAGAAGGGGCTATGTTTACTGAGGAAAGACAAAGCGCAATAGAGAAATGTCTTCGTGAAAACGGAAAGGTCAAGGTTAAGGAATTAAGTGAGAAGTTTCAGGTTACAGAGGACTGTATCCGTAAAGACCTCAAAATTCTCGAAAACGCCGGAAAGTTAAAGAGAACCTACGGTGGAGCGATTCTTTCACAGGATTATCCGCTGGAAAGAGATGTAGTAGACAGACGCCATTATAACCTTGACAAAAAGAAAGCAATTGCGGCGAAAGCATTTAAGCTGATCAAGAATAATGAGACGATTTTCCTGGATATTTCTACCACAAATATAGAATTGGCAAAGCTTCTTGCTGCGTCAAATATGAGAGTGGTAGTTGTCAGCAATATGATCGATATTCTGCAGATCCTTGCTACAAATCCATCGATCACTGCTATTGGTACCGGGGGGACAATGTACCGGACAGTGAATGGTTTTATGGGGGCTGCGGCCATAGAAGTGATGAAGCAATATAGTTTTGACCGTGCATTTATAGGAAGCTGCGGTGTGGACATGACCGATTGTGCAATTACTACATTGGGGGTAGAGGACGGATTGACAAAGAAGGCGGCTATGCACAGCAGCAGACATAAATATGTCGTTATGGAGAGAGAAAAGTTTTATTTTAATGATTCTTATAAGTTTGCGTATTTTGATGATATCAGCGGAATCGTTACAGATGAATTTCCGGATGACACGATCGTGAGTACACTGGAAAGAGCTGGGGTGAAATTGTTTTAAGTGAATATGATAAACAGGATAATTTTATTTAATTGATCCTGATGAAGAAGATGGAGGAAAGTACGTGAAAGAATACATATTGGAAGCCTGTGTGGATTCCGTGGAATCTGCCATGGCAGCGGCTTCAGGAGGTGCAGACAGACTGGAGCTTTGCAGTAATCTGATAATAGGCGGAACCACTCCGGGACCGTGGCTTTTTGAAGAGATAAGAAAGCGTTCGGATATCAGGATCCATGCCCTGATCCGTCCGCGTTTTGGAGATTTCTGTTATACAGATGCAGAGTTTTCCATAATAAAGAGTGCAGTAGAAGATTTCAGAAAAATGGGTGCTGAAGGTGTAGTATTTGGGGTGCTGAAACCGGATGGCACATTAAACATGGAACAGATGAAGGAGCTTATGGAGGCTGCAGGGGATATGTCAGTAACACTCCACAGAGCTTTTGATGTGTGCGTTGATCCGCTGGAAACTATGGAACAGGCAATTTCACTGGGAATTGATACGATCCTTACTTCAGGACAGCGCAATGTATGTCTGCAGGGAGCAGATCTTCTGAAAGAACTGCAGGAGAAGAGCAGAGGACGTATTACGATCCAGGCAGGAAGTGGTGTTGGTGCAGAGGTGATCCGACAACTCTATCCGCTTACGGGGATAAAGGCTTACCATATGACAGGAAAGCATGTGATCGACAGTGAGATGCAGTTTCGGAAAGAGGGAGTTAATATGGGACTTCCAATGATCAGTGAATATGAGATATGGCGTACGGACGTTGACAGTATCCGTGCTGCAAAGAAAGTTCTGGAGGAATTATGATGGCAGAACCGAAGATTTTTTTGAAGGAGAACAGGGAGCGAATTGAAAAGAATTACCTGGAGCAGACAAAGAGTCTGCCCCGGTTTTTTGCGTCTATAGATGAAAAAATACAGAAATGTACAAAAGAGGTGGCGCTTGCATGCAAGTATTTATATGCATTTATGCCGTACAGTGATATTGGAAACTATCCGTTTGAAGTATTTCTGGATTATGCTGAAAACGGTGTACAGCTGTGGAAAGAGAATCCACAGATAGCAGATATGCCTGAGGATATTTTTCTGAATTATGTACTGTTTCACAGAGTAAATGAAGAAGAGATCGCGCCCTGCAGAACCTTTTTCCGAACAGAGATCGGAACAAGAATACAGGGAATGAATTTCAGAGAAGCAGCTCTGGAAGTGAACTACTGGTGTGCAGAGGAGGCAACCTATCATTGTACGGATGACCGTACTTTATCTGCACTCTCTGTATATCGCAGAGGCAATGGAAGATGTGGGGAAGAGTCTGTTTTTACAGTTAATGCACTGCGAAGTGTAGGTGTGCCTGCACGTCAGGTATATGCACCGAAATGGTCTCACTGTGATGATAATCATGCGTGGGTGGAAATCTGGTGTGACGGTAAATGGTATTTCCTGGGAGCCTGTGAACCGGAAGAAATCCTGAATAAAGGCTGGTTTACTAACGCATCCTCAAGGGCAATGATGATCCATTCCCGTATATTTGATACAAAGATCCCGGAAGGTGAAGTAATAGGCAGAGATGGCATGGTAACCATGCTGAATGAACTGAAAAGATATGCAGTTACAAAGGAGATTACTGTATCTGTAAAAGATGATCAGGGACTTCCGGTGGAGGGAGCTGAGGTTTCCTTTGAGGTACTCAATTATTCTGAGTATGCACCGATTGCAGAGAAAGAAACAGACGAGAATGGCAGGGCTGTACTGACAACAGGTCTTGGAAGTCTGCATATTTCTGTAAGAGCATGCTGTAACGAAGAATGGCTTCATGCTGAGAAAGCAATGAACACAGAGACAGAGGACAACTGTGAAATCTGTCTGAGGCATCAGGCTGCAGGAGAAAATGCAGGATATGAGAAGTGGACAGCAGCAGATATGTTTGCTCCTCATGATGCACCGGTAAATACAGATATGCCTGATCCTGAACAGAAGGAAAGAGGAAATAAACGTCTGGCAACTGCCAATGCACACAGAGAGCAGAAGGTAAGAAACTGGAGAAATCCGGAGTGTGAGCGTTTCCTTCAGAAAGAGGTAAACAGAATAGAGAAAGCTGTTGCTGCTTCGTACAGAGAGGATCTTCTTAACGTTCTGACAGAGAAAGACAGAACAGACTGTCTCAGTGATGTTCTTGAGGAGCATTTGGATCTTGCGATTCCGTATCATGGTATGATGAACAGGGATACATTTGTATCTTATGTGTTGAATCCAAGAGTGGATGATGAGGTCCTTCAGAAATACAGAAGAGAGATAAAGAACAAATTTTCCAGAGATGAGAAGCAGGAGCTGAGAAATGATCCATCCCAGATCTGGAAGCTGGTAGAGAAAGCTGTTGTTTCCAGACCTGAGAAAGAACGTTCAAGTGTGATCACAACACCTGCAGGATGTCTTAATACCTGTATAGGAAGCTTCCTGTCAAAGAAAATCCTTTTTGTTGCAATGGCAAGAACGTTGGGAGTTCCGGCACGTCTGAACCCTCATGACCGTTCCATGGAATATATAGAAAACGGAAAGTTTGTTCCCGTACTTGCAAAGACAGAGAAGAACAGTACTCTGATCCTGAAATCGGGAGAAGATACACAATGGAAATATTTCCAGAACTGGAGTATTGCAAAACTGGAAAATGGCAGATATGTGTCTCTGAAACTGGGTACAGAGGCATTTGAAAACCAGCATATGAATCTGCCACTGGAATCCGGAAAGTACAGAATCCTTACTTCAAACAGACTTCCAAATGGAAATATGTTTGCAAATGAATATCATTTTGAGATCCAGCCTGGAGAGACAAAAGAGATAGATCTGGTTTTAAGAGAGGCAGATCTGGAAGATATGTTGGAGAATATTTCCATGCCGGAATTTACTCTGAGAAAAGAAGATGGAAGTACAGTAAAAGCTTCAGAGCTTACTGCCGATGGAAAGCATATCCTTGCATTCCTGGAAGAAGAGAAAGAACCTACAGAACATATCCTGAATGAAATGATGGAGCAGGAAGAAGCTTTTGCAGGATATGCAGAGAAGATTATTTTTGTAGTGAGAAGCAAGGATGCTCTGGAAACTCCTACACTGTCAAAGGCCCTGAAAAAACTGAAGAACGTTCAGATTTATTATGATGATTTTTCAGAGATCATCAATACCCTTGGAAGACGTATGTATGTAGATCCGGATAAACTTCCATTGATCATTGTGACCAATGGAAGTCTCAATGGAATCTATGCGACCAGCGGTTATAATGTGGGAACCGGAGATATGCTGCTCAGACTGATGTGATGACAAAAATCGGGTGAGCAGCAAGGCTGTCCGGTAGATACAGATCCGGAGCAGAAGGTTAAATAATCATATGAATACAGGAGATATAGATTATGTATCAGTTTAACAGAGAAGAATATGAAGCACGTATGAAATGGTATCAGGAAGCACGTTTTGGAATGTTTATCCACTGGGGATTATATTCTATCCCTGCAAGAGGAGAGTGGGTACGCAGTACAGAGGAAATTCCGGAGGAAGAATATCTTCCTTTTATGAAAGAGTTTGATGCAAGGGATTATAACCCGAAGCAGTGGGCAAAAGAAGCAAAAGAAGCAGGAATGAAATATGTGGTCCTGACAGCAAAGCATCACGATGGATTCTGCTTATTTGACAGTAAATATACAGATTATAAGGCAACAAATACACCTGCAGGAAGAGATCTGATCAGTGAATATGTGGAAGCACTCAGAGAAGAAGGCCTGAAAGTGGGAATCTATTTCACATTACTTGACTGGCATCATCCGGACTATCCACAGTATGGAGACAGGATCCATCCTATGAGAAATCATCCTGAATGCAGTAATGAGAACAGAGATTTTTCACGTTACACAGAATATCTCTACAATCAGGTAGAGGAGATCTGTACAAATTATGGAAAGATCGATATTATCTGGTTTGACTTCTCCTATGATGATATGAGAGGTGAGAAATGGGGTGCAACAAGACTGATCGATATGGTCCGCAGATTACAGCCGGGAGTTATCATTGATAACCGGCTGGAAGTAAGCGGCGAGGGAAGAGGCTCTCTGTATGAATGTGATCCGAAGCCATATCATGGTGATTTCGTAAGCCCTGAACAGATTATTCCGCCGGAAGGTATCTGTGATAAAAACGGCGATCCTATGGTATGGGAAGCATGCTTTACAATGAACAATAACTGGGGATACTGTGCAAATGATCATTATTACAAACCGGCTTCTATGCTGATCAAAAAGCTGGTAGAATGTGTTTCCAAGGGCGGAAATATGATCCTGAACGTAGGTCCTGATGCAAAGGGTAAATTCCCGAAGGAATCTTCTGATATCCTGGCTGAGATCGGACGCTGGATGAAATATAATCATGACAGTATTTATGGATGTGTTCCTGCAAATGATATCCCGAAACCGGATTATGGACGTGTCACCAGAAAGGGTAATAAATATTATGTACATATTTATGAGAACACATTAGGTCCTCTGCCATTGATCGGATTTGACAAGAATAAGATCGTGAAAGTACGTTCACTGGCTGACGGACATGAAGTTCCTCTGTCTACAGCATGGGTACACAGTGATTACCCTGACATTGCATTTGTAGACCTGGGACCGGACCCTGTATTACCGGATCCGGTAGACTATGTACTGGAAGTGGAAATGGAAGAATAAACTAAAACGGATATGGAAATGAAGAACAAGGGGCTGTCCTGAAAAACAGCCCCTTGTTTGCTGCCAGTAATTAAAAAAGTCCAGGGGATTGACAGCCATACAATAATCAGCTAAATTTTTGTATAGACATCAGACTCCGTTGTGATAAAGTGTTTACTATGAATATAAAAGGTGGAAAAGTTACCTGGAAATAAAGTAGGAGCTTCTGAAGAACAAAATGATCCTACAGGGGAGTAACAATGGAAGACAATTTTGAAAAATTAAATCTGCTTCTGGAGCAGGAACTGTGTGAGTTTGTGGATATTCCGGACGGTTTTACCGGACAGACAGAGAGTGGAGAGCTACGTCTGATCTACCTGATGAATGATGCAGTAGAAAGCTTTCTGGTTTTGAAAAATGCCAGGATGACAGGAAATTATGTCAGGGATTATGAAGGGAAATTTGAAGGCTCTTTAGAGAAGACAGACAGGGATTTATGTGAGGCAGAGTATATTCTGGTGGTTCATCAGGGGCGGAATGTGTTTACCGTATTTTTTGAAGATATTTTGCTGGAAAACCATTTGTATAATTATGGAGAGCTGGGACATTTCTGGGTGAAGGGATATGAAAATCTCAGGGTAATGGAGTATCAGATTGCCATATTGCGTGATAAGTATGAGTATCTGGGAGAAGAATATTGTACTGAACAGGAACGAAAGCTGGCGATGCTACGGGATTTCCCACCATTAAATTATCTTTTTTATCCGGCAGTACCGGAGAAGTATATTGTTCCGGTGGACAATCCATGGGAGGTAACAGCGGAAGCACTGGCAGTTATGCAGGAACTGGCAACGGAAGCGGGAGATGAAAAACTGGGAAAAATGCTCAGGCGTTATGAAAAAAAACCAGATATATCAAATGCCAGAAAGATAGCCGGAATGCTTTGCAGGAGCAGTCATTTACCGGTGGTTACTCTGCTGGGAGAAAAAATCAGGGAAGTAGCTTCGATCTACCCGGACAGAGATTTTGGAAGGAAACAGAATGAATATCTGCATGAACTGATGGAAAAAGCGGAACGAAGAAAAGAAGAATTGGAAGCAGAGAATGTTCAGACTCTGATCTACAGAGAAGAACCTTTCATTTATGACTGTGATTCCATATCGTTTCAGGTATATCTTGTGACGGTGAGAAAAGGTTTGCGGAAGCAGAAAATAATGGTTGAGAAAATGTAATTCCTTGGATAAAACCATTATAATTTATGCAAAGTATATCGTAGTTGTTTTTTTGTGTTTGGAATAAAGAAGGGATTATAATATCAATGGATAAATTATTAGACTTAACAAGAGATTTTGATACAGCGAAAGCTGCTTTTGAAGCATATCTGGATGAATATGACAGAGCGGATGATAAGATTCATCTGAAAATCGTACATACTTATGGAGTGGTTGATGCTGCAGAAGACATTGCCCGCCGTATGGGATTAACAGAGGAAGATGTACAACTGGCAAAGGTAATCGGATTGCTCCATGATATTGGCAGATTTGAACAGATCAGGAGATTTGACAGCTTTGAACCGGGAACTATGGAGCATGCAGCATATGGTGCACAGCTTCTGTTCGGACCGGAGAAAATGATCCGCAGATTTGTGAAGGATGACAGGTTTGACAGTCTGATCTGCACTGCGGTTGAGAAACACAGTGATTTCAAACTGGAAGGAATTACGGATGAGAGAACTCTGCTTCATGCAAAATTAATTCGGGATGCAGACAAGCTGGATAATTGCAGAGTAAAGCTGGAAGAGTCCATGGAAACACTTCTGGGAGTGGATGAGAAGTGTGTTGGTGAAGGAGTGATCGCACCAAAGGTATGGGAGTCCTGTATGGCAAAGAAATCTGTATTGTCTTCAGACAGGGTTTCGAAAGTAGACTATTGGATTTCCTATATTGCACAGTATTATGACATCAATTTCCCGGAAACCTATGAGATTATGGGTGAACATGATTATGTGAAACGGATTAAGGACAGAGTTCCCTATGCATTGCCGGAAACACAGGAAAAGATGGATGCTCTGGAGGCAGAGCTGGAGAAATATATGGATGAGAGAATTCGAAACAAAAAATAAATCAAGTAAGCCCCTGCTTCAATTGCGAAAAGCAATAAATAGTAGGTGGGGACATATGAAAAGACAAGAATGATAAAAATGGATATGGATAAAACAGAAAAAAATCAGGAGAAATTCACCTGCGGAGAATTCGAATATCAGGTTATAAGAAGTGCCCGAAAAACCATGACTTTGGAGGTGCGCAGGGACGGAAATGTGATTGTCCGTGCACCGCTCCGTACAGGTCTGCCGCGGATCAAAAGATTTGTAAACCAGAAGCAGGAGTGGGTTCTGGGATGTCTGGAACGGACAAAAGAATACAGGGAAGAGAAGCCACTGAGTGCAGAACTGAGTGAAGCAAAGAGAAATGTCCATATACGAAAAGCAAAAGAAACGATTACCAAAAGAGTCTCTTATTTTGCCAAACTCATGGGCGTTTCTTACCGCAATATCACCATCAGAGAACAGAAAACAAGATGGGGAAGCTGCAGCAGTGAGAAGAATCTGAACTTTAACTGGAAACTGATACTGGCACCACCGGAAGTGCTGGATTATGTAGTGGTGCATGAACTGTGCCATTTGAAAGAGATGAACCATTCAAAGGCGTTCTGGGATGAAGTCGAGAAAGTAATGCCGGAGTATGAAACGTACAAGTTGTGGCTGAAAAAGAATGGATGGAGGTTGTAATGAATAATGAAAACGATAGCTGATCTGCACATTCATTCCAGATTTTCCATGGCAACAAGTAAAGAGGGTACGCCTGAGAATTTGGATTTCTGGGCGAGAAAGAAAGGGATTTCGCTGATCGGAACAGGGGATTTTACGCATCCGGTATGGAGAGAAGAACTGAAGGAGAGACTTGTTTCAGAGGGAAATGGCCTGTATCGTCTCAGAGATGAATATGTAAAAGAAGAAAGCCGGAAATTTCCGGGAGAAGGAACACGCTTTGTTGTTTCCGGGGAAATCAGTTCCATTTATAAGAAAAACGGAAAGACCAGAAAAGTACACAATGTGATTTTGCTTCCAAGTCTGGAGGCAGCAGATGCCATGGCGCAGCGTCTGGAGAAAATCGGAAATATTCACTCTGACGGCCGCCCGATTCTGGGTCTGGACAGTCATGATCTTCTGGAAATGATGCTGGATGTATGCTCGGAAGGAATTCTGATCCCGGCTCATATCTGGACACCCCATTTCTCTGTATTAGGTGCGAAATCAGGATTTGATTCTGTAGAGGAATGTTTCGAGGAACTGACACCGTATGTGCATGCATTGGAAACCGGACTTTCCTCTGACCCGGCTATGAACTGGAGAATTTCCAAACTGGACCGCTATCAACTTGTATCCAATTCAGATGCACATTCTCCGTCTAAGCTGGGACGTGAGGCGAATCTGTTGGATATTGACTGTTCCTATGAGGGACTTTATCAGGCAATTCAGACTGGCCAGGGACTGGAAGGAACAGTAGAATTTTTTCCTGAAGAGGGGAAATATCATTTCGATGGACACAGAAAATGTGGTGTATCATTAAGTCCTGTAGAAGCAGAACGTCTTGGTGGAATCTGTCCTGTCTGTGGAAAGAAGCTGACCATGGGTGTAGATCACAGAGTAGAGCAGCTTGCAGACAGAGAGGAAGGATTTGTGAAAGAAGATGGTAAGAAATATGAAAGCCTTGTACCTCTGCCGGAAGTAATCTCTGTATGTATGGGATATTCCACTGCAAGTAAGAAAGTGCAGGGGTGTTTTGAACAGATGCTACAGACACTGGGAACAGAATTCGACATTCTGCGAAACGTACCGTCAGAAGATATTAAATCCTGTGCAGGAGAACGGATTGCAGAAGGAATTGAGAATGTAAGAACCGGGAACGTGAAAAGAATTCCGGGTTATGATGGGGAATATGGAAAAATTGAACTGTTTGATGAAAGTTGAACATGGAATGATGAAATTAGAAAACTGCCTATAAGAGAATAATCGGTGAGGAAATAATATATGAAGAAAATAGGAATTATCTCAGACACTCATGGCTTACTCAGGCCGGAAATTATTGAAATTTTAAAAGACTGCGACTGCATTATTCACGCAGGTGATGTAAACAAACCGGAAATCCTGGATACACTTCGTATGATGAGCTCCATCTATGTAGTCCGCGGAAATAACGACAAGGAGTGGGCAGAAGGAATGGTGAAAACCTTACACTTCACCATAGAAGGCGTAAAATTTTTCATGACCCACAATAAAAAAGATGTGGACTGGGATTTAAAAGACACACAGGTAGTCATCTTCGGACACACCCATAAATACTTCGAAAAAATGATAGACAACCGTCTATGGCTAAACCCGGGAAGCTGCGGCCCCAGACGCTTCGACCAGGAGATCACCATGGCAATAATGACAGTCGATAATGGAACCTATCAGTGGAAAAAGGTTGCCATGATCCCACAGAAGTAAGTTAATTATTGAAGAATATCTGAATGATACAGATTCGGAAAAGGAAGAAGAATATTCTCTGGAGGAATGTAAAAAAGAATGGAAAATTGATTGTAACTGTAATTAATGCAGGAAATAGGGGACAGATATACAAAAGATTATAAATGCTATAGAGAGAAACTTCTTTATTAAAATCTATTATGATTTTTGAAAAGAAGTTTTTTCTTTGTTTTTATGCATTAAATATATCCTACATAATTGAAAAAAAAATATTGTATGATAACATGAAAATAGAGACTAGTACAGCGCATCTGGAGGGAAAAAGGAATGGAAAGATCTGAAAGTATTTACAGGCAGTCGAAACAGGAATTGGAAGATATTCAACAGAAGCTTCGTATGATTGAATATGAACTTGGAACAATGGATTTGCATCAGAAATCTATCATTACGAAATCGGTTAAAGGAAAAATATATTATTATGAACAATGGCGTTCAGAAGGAAAAGTACATTCCAGATATCTTGCCCCTGTACAACCGGGAATTATCTGGAAAGAAGAACAAAATCTGCTTCGTAAACAGGAACTGTTGGAAAATAAGAAGAAGTTAGAAAAACTAAAAAAACCTTTAGAGACTTTTGTTAAGTCATTAGAGCGTGAAAGAGAGAAAGAATCTCTATTGAAAGATTATACCTTTGAAGTATATTGGAAAGATGAAATCACAGCAAGAGTTTATGTAAAAGGTGGCAGAGTTACAGTTTCCAGATTCGTGGAACATCCATTAAAGCAGCTATTTGCAGATAAGAATATGACAAGGTATCAGTTAAATAAAATCTTAGAACTGCGTTGTTGGGATAGAAACAGAGCAGATATTGATGAAATTCTGAGGCATTTGGGACTTAAGTATTATAATCCATATGAAATCGTGCGTAAGACTCATGGCGTATCTTATAATGATTATATATGGTTCAGATTTCCGGGAGAGAAGCTTACAAGTAAGGATGTATTAGTGAGGTGAATATGTTTCAGGAAACAATCAGTGACGAATATATTGTAATTCAGTCAGGAACAAGTGAAGGAAGTCAGATCAAATATAGAAAAGATAATTACTGGTACAAAAAAGATAACAGAGGACATGAAGGAAGAACAGAATATTTGTGTTCTAATTTATTAAGTTTTTCTACTTTGGAACAGAGAGAATATGTAGAATATGAGCAAGGATATATTAACCAAAATATGGGGTGCCGAAGTAAGAATTTTTTAAATCCAGGGGAAGAATTAATTACTTTTTACAGACTTTATTATAATGAGTTTGGTAAAGATTTATCTGAAGTGATTGGGCGAATGGAAACAATGGAGTATCTTTGTTGACAGCAAATTTGAGCGTAAACTGGAATTTTTCAATAGAAGATAATGTAAAAAGAGTGATTGCCAGACCGTTTTGTGGCTCTCATGAAAAAATGCTCAATTATTTTGGGAAAGGATTTGAACTCAATGTTCCGGCTGCTTTGGAATGGCTAGACAAAGAAACGAATTCCCGAGAGAAAGAAGTACTGATGTATCAAATAAAAAAATTTCAGAAAATATAGCAGGGGATAAAAGTAACGGTTAATTTTCGAAAAGAATGTTTTTCTTTGTTCTTTTTGTCAGTTTTTCTGCTCCTTTTTTGTTGAGTTTGTAGAACTTAAATGATTAAGTTGACTGTAAATTAATTATTAAGTATACTAACATTAAAGACAAGAACCTGTACAGGGAAGTATTATGGAGATGATACGTACAGCAGGTGCATGACAGAAAGGAGCAGATATGGCTGTTCAGTTTAATGAAGATAAGAAAATCTTCCGTCTGGATACGGAAAAAAGTACTTACTTAATGGGATTAACTCCGGAAGGATATCTGGGACATATTTATTACGGAGATCGGTTATATAGAGCTGCAGAGAATTACATGTTGCGTATGGAGGAGCCACCGTACACACCATCTGTAAATATGAGAGAGAAATCTGCCTTTTTGGACAGTTTTCCTATGGAATATCCCACAGGAGGTATCGGAGATTACCGTGAGAGCTGCTTAAATGTGCGGAATGAAGCAGGACAGATGGGATGTGAGATTCACTACGTTTCCCACGAAATTTATAATGGGAAAAAAGCACTCAAAGGACTTCCGGCATCTTTCGGTACAGAGGAAGAAGTACAGACTCTGGATATCCTCTGTGAGGATGAGATTCTGGGACTGCAGGTAGTGTTAAGTTATTCTGTATTTGAAAAAGAGAACGTGATCACCAGAAGTGTGAAATTAATTAATAAGGGTGATCAGAAGCTTAAAATTGAGAAAATCTACAGTGCATGTCTGGATATGGATAACGAGAACTTCGAGATGCTGACTCTTCATGGTTCTTGGGCGAGAGAACGTCATATTCAGCAGGGACCGCTCCGTTACGGAAAACAGATGGTATCTTCTACAAAGGGAGAATCCAGCCATCAGGAGCATCCTTTTGTAGCTCTGGTAACACCGGGAACCACTCAGCAACAGGGCAAAGTTTACGGAATGCATTTTGTATATTCCGGAAACTTTATCGGACAGGCAGAGTTAAACCAGTTTGATTCTGTTCGTACAGTTATGGGTATCAACAAAGAAGAATTCGGCTGGATCCTGAAAGCAGGAGAAGAGTTCCAGGCACCAGAAGTTGTTATGACTTATTCTCATGAAGGCCTGGGAGAAATGACCAGAAGCTATCATGATTTCTACAGAAACCACATGATCAGAAGCAAATATCTTCATAAGAAGAGACCAATTCTGATCAACAACTGGGAAGCTACCTACTTTGATTTTAATACTGATAAACTGTTAGATATCGCAAGAGAAGCGAAGTCCTGCGGTATTGAGATGCTGGTTATGGATGACGGCTGGTTTGGCGTGAGAAACAGCGATAACTGTTCTCTTGGTGACTGGAAAGTTAACACAGACAAGATCACAGGCGGACTGAAATATCTGGTAGATGAAGTAAACAAGATCGGCCTTGAGTTTGGTATCTGGTTTGAGCCGGAGATGATTTCTCCTAACTCTGATCTTTATAGGGCGCATCCGGAATGGGCAATCCAGATTCCTGGAAGAGAAGCAACACAGAGTAGGCAGCAGTACGTCCTTGATCTTTCCAGGCCGAAAGTGCTGGATTATGTATATGAAAGCGTGGCTTCTATCTTAAGAAGTGCAAATATTGTTTATGTGAAATGGGATATGAACCGTCAGTTAAGTGACCTGGGAAGCACTTATCTGGGAGCGGAAGAGCAGCAGGAACTTTTCCATCGTTATGTTCTGGGGGTTTATGCACTGCAGGAGAGACTGGTTACAGAATTCCCTGACCTTCTTCTGGAAAACTGCTCCGGAGGCGGTGCACGTTTCGATCCGGGTATGTTATACTATAGTCCACAGATCTGGTGTTCTGATGACACAGATGCCATCGAGCGTCTGATGATCCAGGAAGGAACTTCTCTGATCTATCCGTTATCTACCATGGGCGCTCATGTCAGCGACTGCCCGAACCATACAGTTGGCAGGGAGACGCCCTTCGAGACAAGAGGACATGTGGCACTGGCAGGTACCTTTGGATACGAACTGGATGTGACAAAGATTCCGGAAGAAGACAGAAAGATGATCCCAGAGCAGACAAAGATGTACCACAAATATCATGAACTGGTACGTGAGGGTGACTACTACAGAATCGCTTCCTACAGAGAGAATCATCTGTATGACTGCTGGGCAGTAGCTGCAAAAGATAAGAGCGAAGTTCTGGTAACTTATGTGCATGTACTCAGCACGCCCAATGCCCATAGTAGAAGAATCTTCCTGCAGGGATTTGATACGGAAGCTGTCTATGTACTTGATGGAACAGAAGAGAAATATACAGGCGAGATGTTGATGAAGTGTGGTTTCCTTGTAAAAGGATTCTGGGGAGACTTTAAGAGTAAATTGTATCATTTTGTGAAAGTGACTGAGTAAAGGGGATAAGAAAGGACATATAATGTAATGGGAAAAGTAAGGATGGCTGATATTGCCGCAAAGGTAGGAGTCAGCACTGTAACTGTTCACAATGCTCTGTCCGGCAATAAGGGCGTTAGTGATGAGATGCGGGAGAAAATCCAAAAGGTGGCAGATGAGCTGGGTTATCATCAGATGACGGCAGCAGCCAAGCGTGAAAGAAATAAAGGTGGCCTGCGCAATATCGGTGTCATTATTTCTGAGAAATATTTGGCGGCATATACTACTTTTTACTGGAAAATGTATCAGGAACTTGCTCTGGTAGCTACAGATAAGGGCTGTATGGCTGCTGTAGAGATCCTGAAGCATGACATGGAGGATAATTTCATTCTTCCGAGGATCCAGGAGGAGCATACAGTAGATGCCCTGGTAGTGATGGGAGAGATCAGCAGGGAGTATATCCACTTTATGAAAGAGCGCACAGATGTGCCGGTGATCTTCCTGGATTTCTATGACAAAGAGCTGGCAAATGATGCAGTCATTACTGATAACTTCTATGGAATGTATCTGATGACAGGGTACCTGTTTGAGCAGGGATTCACAAAGATGGCGTATGTTGGTTCTATTCATGCCACCAGCAGTATCATGGACCGTTACTGCGGTTTTTACAAAGCACAGTTAGAGCATGGACAGGCTCTGCCGGATGAATGGCTGATTGAGGACCGTGATGAGAAAGGTGTTTCTATAAATATTAAGCTGCCGGAACATATGCCGGAAGCCTTTGTATGCAACTGTGATCTTACAGCCGGAAATTTGATCGTGGAACTGGAAAAACAGGGATATCGTGTACCGGAAGATATTTCAGTAGTTGGATTTGACAATTATCTGTATCCGGGATTTCCTGATAAAAAAATTACCAGTTATGAGGTAAATACCCAGGTAATGGTGAAGGTTGCACTGGAAAAGGCATTAAAACAGATTAAGAACCCTGCTTCGGGACGAGGTCTGAGCGTTGTTTCCGGAAAGATTGTAGAGAAGGAAAGTGTACGGAAAAAGATTTAGCGGAAATTTGAAAACTAAATATAAAATTAAATATAGAACATAAAAACAAGCTGTTAAAAATTAAATATTAATAATTGAAGCTTGCAGGAAAATCAAGAAAAGTGGTTTGCCTGTGAGCTTTTTTATTGTGATAAATATACAAAAATAGAACTTAAATATTTGTACTTTTTACAAACCTTTGTTTTTAAGCAATTAAAGATTGATAATTAAGTTAATGATGGTAAAATCAAATTAGTAAAACAGAAACAAAGATTTCTATGAGCTAGTAAAATGAAGGCAGAAATAAATGTAAGGACTGTATCACGGAACAGAATGACAGGAGGAGAAAAATGGGTACATTTGTGAAGGAAATCGAAGAGGAATTAACACAGAAGCTGATCCCTTTCTGGGAAAACCTGAGGGATGAAGAATACGGCGGTTTTTATGGCTACATGGGTTATGACCTTAAGGTGCAAAAGAATTATGAAAAGGGATGTATCTTAAACAGCAGAATTCTGTGGTTTTTTGCCAATGCCTATATGACACTTGGAGAGGAGAAGCTGAAAGAGGATGCAGATCATGCATATGCATTTCTGAAGGAGAAATGTCTGGACAGAGAATATGGTGGCATGTTCTGGTCAGTCACTTATGACGGGAAACCGTCAGATACAACGAAGCATACCTATAATCAGGCATTCGCAATTTATGCTCTCTCTTCCTATTATGATGCAACAGGAAACAAGGAAGCACTGGAGATTGCCAGAGGTCTTCAGAAGGTGATCGAGGACAGATGTACGGATGAGTATGGATATCTGGAAGCTTTTAACCGCAAATTTGAGCCGGAAGAGAATGACAAGCTTTCTGAGAATGGTATTATTGCAGAGAAAACGATGAATACCCTGCTTCATGTTTTTGAGGCTTATACAGAATTGTACCGTGTGACAAAGGATCCGTTTACAGGAGACAGGCTTCGTTTTATGATGGATCTTTTTGTAGATAAGGTATATAACAAAGAACTTGGCAGACAGGAAGTATTTTTTGACAGAACCTGGAACAGTCTGATTGATCTGTATTCCTATGGACATGATATAGAGACTTCCTGGCTGATGGACAGAGGTCTGGAAGTACTGGATGATGAAAAATATACCGCGAAGATCACACCGATCACAACAGAGATTGCAGAAAATATTTATCACAGAGCTTTTGTGGATCATTCTCTGATGAATGAATGTGAAAACGGGGTCAATGATACGAGGAGAATCTGGTGGGTGCAGGCAGAGACAGTGATCGGCTTCCTGAACAGATATCAGAAGGATCCGGAGAAAAAGGAATATTTACAGGCAGCAGAGGATGAATGGAATTATATTAAAACTTATATGTTGGATCCAAGAGATGGTTCTGAGTGGTTCTGGTATGTAAAGGAAGACCACACACCTGGAGACGGACCTATTGTAGAACCATGGAAATGCCCGTATCATAACGGACGTATGTGTATGGAAGTAATAAGGAGGATGAAAAATGCTGAATAAACAGTATTACGTTGAAAAAGCGAAAGTAGAGAAACTAATCGCAAGAAAAAATCAGAAAACAGATTTTTACAATGGAATTTATGACCGTTATGAATATCCGGTACTGACAAGAGAGTTTGCACCGGTTGAATGGAGATATGACCTGAACCCGAAGACAAACCCGAATTTCCAGGAACGTCTCGGAATCAATGCAGTGATGAACTCCGGTGCTATTGAGCTGAACGGGAAATATTATCTGGTTGTCCGTGTAGAGGGAAATGACCGTAAATCTTTCTTTGCAGTAGCAGAGAGCGACACAGGAATCGACGGATTCCATTTCTGGGACTACCCGGTACAGCTTCCGGATACCTGCCCGGAAGAAACAAACGTATATGATATGCGTCTGACCAAACATGAAGATGGTTGGATTTATGGTGTGTTCTGTTCCGAGAGCAAGGATAAAACAAATCCGGATCTTTCCGCAGCAGTTGCAGAAGCAGGTATCGTAAGAACAAAAGATCTTAAGACATGGGAGCGTCTGGATAATCTGAAAACACTTCATTCCCCGCAGCAGAGAAACGTAGTTCTTCATCCGGAATTTGTAGACGGCAAATATGCATTCTACACACGTCCTATGGATGGTTTCATTGAAACAGGAAGCGGCGGAGGAATCGGATTTGGTCTCTGTGATGATATTGAACATGCAGTGATCGATGAGGAGAAGATTATCAGCAAGAGAATCTATCATACTCTGACAGAGTCCAAGAACGGTGCAGGTGCAGTGCCGATCAGAGGTAAGAAGTGCTGGATCAATATTGCTCATGGTGTAAGAAATACAGCGGCAGGACTTCGTTATGTCCTCTATGTATTCGGAACAGATTTAAATGATCCTTCCAAAGTGATTGCTGAACCATCCGGTGTATTTCTTGTACCACTTGGAAAAGAGAGAGTCGGAGATGTTTCCAATGTAGTATTTACAAACGGCGCTATTGCAAAGGCGAACGGAGATGTTTACATCTATTATGCTTCCTGCGATACCAGAATGCATGTGGCAACCACTACAATTGATAAACTGGAGGATTATCTGTTTAACACACCAAGAGATCCTCATCGTTCTCCTGACTGTGTAAAACAGCGCTGCGAACTGATCATGAACAATACCTATCAGCGCTGGTGTGAGGATGAGTATTTTGACGCAGATACAAGAGCCGAGTTAAAAGCCATCGCAGATGATCCTCAGGAGATCAAAGAGAGATTTTACAAAGATCTGGAATTTGGTACAGGCGGACTGAGAGGAATCCTGGGTGCCGGCACTAACCGTATGAACATTTATACAGTAAGAAAAGCAACTCAGGGTCTGGCAAACTTTATTATCAAAGAGAATGCACAGTCAAAGGGTGTTGCCATTGCCTTTGATTCCAGACATATGTCACCGGAATTTGCAAAAGAGACAGCTCTGTGCATGGCAGCAAACGGAATTAAGGCATATATTTTCCCGTCCCTTCGTCCCACACCAATGCTTTCCTTCGCACTTCGTGAGTTAGGCTGCACAGCAGGTGTGGTTGTAACTGCAAGCCACAATCCGCCACAGTACAATGGATACAAAGTTTACTGGGAGGACGGCGCACAGATCACAGCTCCTAAGGATAAACAGATTATTACAGAAGTTCAGGCAATCACAGACTTTGCTCAGGTGAAGACTATGTCTGAAGAAGATGCAAAGGCAGCCGGTCTTTATGAAGTGATCGGTGAAGAGATTGATGACAAATACATGGAAGCTCTTAAGAAACTGGTTCTCCGCCCGGAAGCCATCAAAGAGCAGGCAGACAAGCTGAAAATCGTTTACACACCTCTTCACGGAACAGGTAATATTCCAGTAAGACGTGTACTGAAAGAACTTGGATTTAACAATGTTTATGTAGTAAAAGAGCAGGAGCTTCCTGACGGAGATTTCCCTACAGTAAGTTATCCGAACCCGGAGGATAAGAACGCATTTACACTGGCTCTGAAGCTTGCGGTGGAAGTGGATGCAGACATTGTTCTGGCTACTGACCCGGATGCAGACAGACTTGGAATTTATGCAAAGAATGAGAAAACCGGCGAGTATGAAAGTTTCACAGGAAATATGTCCGGAATGCTGATCCTGGAATATCTCCTTTCCCAGAGAAAAGAACTGGGTATGCTTCCTGAGAATGGTGCTGTTGTAACTACGATTGTTTCCGGAAAAATGGCAAGAGCTATTGCGAAAAAATACAATGTGGCACTGATCGAGACACTGACAGGATTCAAATACATCGGAGAGCAGATCAAATTCTTTGAGCAGAATCACGACCATGAATTCCTCTTCGGATATGAAGAAAGCTACGGCTGTCTGGAAGGCACTCATGCAAGAGACAAAGATGCAGTTGTAGCTGTTATGGCTCTCTGCGAGGCAGCAGCTTACTATAAATCAAAAGGAATCACTCTCTGTGAGCAGATGGAGAAGCTGTACCAGAAATATGGTTTCTATAAAGAAAGCCTCTTCTTCCAGACATTCCAGGGAGTAGAAGGAAAAGCGAAGATCGATGGTCTGATGGATGCGCTGAGAAATGAGATTCCGAAAGAGGTTGGTCCGTTCAAGGTAACTGCCCTGGAAGATTACAAGAAGAGCGTTCGCACAGATATCGCAACAGGAGAGACTTCTGTACTGTCACTTCCGGAATCCAATGTTCTGTACTTTGAACTGGAAGACAGCGCATGGTTCTGCGTAAGACCTTCCGGAACAGAGCCGAAGATTAAATATTATGCAGGCGTGAAAGGCGCAGACGCACAGGATGCTGAAGAAAAACTGGAAGCATTATCCAAGGCTGTTGTGGAACTTTAATTACATAAAAAACTTGAAATATCTGTCTGGCTAAGTAAAATAGTAGACAGATAGCAAAGAAAAAGGGCACGCAGGAGAATCTCTCAGGCGTGCCTGAAGTAAATGGAGGAAATTTACAAATGGCAATTTTTAAATTAAAACCAAGCTGCAAGGATTACCTCTGGGGCGGTACAAGATTAAGAACAGAGTTTGGAATTGAATATGACAGGGATCCTCTGGCAGAGTCCTGGGAACTTTCCTGTCATCCGGACGGACCAAGTTATATCGTAAATGGAGAATATACAGGGAAAACTCTGCAGCAGTATATTGATGAAAACGGTAAAGAGATTCTGGGAACTGACTGCCAGTACTTCGAGCAGTTCCCGGTTCTGATCAAATTTATTGATGCAAAAAAAGACCTTTCCATCCAGGTACATCCGGACAATGCTTACGCACTGAAAAATGAAGGACAGTATGGAAAAACCGAGATGTGGTATGTGATGGATGCGGCAGAAGGGGCAAGCCTTTTCTACGGATTTGCAAAAGAAGTCTCTGAAGAAGAATTCGAGGAACGTATCCGCAATCATACTCTCACAGATGTTCTGAATAAAGTAATGATCCATAAGGGTGACGTACTTTTTATTGATCCGGGCACCATCCATGCCATCGGAGCAGGAAGCCTGATCGCTGAAATCCAGCAAAATTCCAATGTTACATACCGTGTTTACGACTATGGACGCAAAGGACCGGACGGAAAGGAGCGGGAACTTCATGTAGATAAGGCTCTTCAGGTAACAAAACGTGAGCCTGCAGCTACTGACAGGGATTTCGGACCACACGTTGCATCCTGCGAATATTTCACAGTGGACAAAGTGATCCTGGACGGACTGAGAAGAAAGAAACTGACAGGAGAAGCTGACGGCACTTCCTTTGTAAGCGTACTGGTTATGAGTGGTGCGGGTAGGATCACTGCAAGCGGCCAGACTATGGAAGTGAAGAAGGGTGACAGTATCTTTATCACAGCCGGTTCCGGCGAGTATGAGCTGGAAGGTGATATGGAGGCACTGCTTACCACTGTATGATCAGGTGATAAAAATGCATTTTCTGTATCATTTTTTTAAATGTCATAAGATGATGAAAAAAGCTTTTGCAAAACAATAGGATTTGCAGAAGCTTTTTTGTATTTTTTGAAAAACATACTACTTAGAGAATGTGAAATTCCGGGATTTCAGCAGAAACAGCCTTGCAATTTATTTTGAATACGTTATAATAAAAAAACGTAACGAACCGAGATTGGTTAGACCAATAACGGATAAATGTTTCTGAATCCTAGGGAAACGACAATTAGAGGAGATTGGAAATGAAATACGTAAGACAATTTTGGGTTATTTTACTGTTATCTGCAATGGGAGAGGCATTACATGTCCTGATTCCGCTTCCTGTACCTGCAAGTGTGTACGGACTGGTGATCATGCTGATCGCACTGGGAACACACATTATCAAGCTGGAACAGGTTAAAGAAGCATCTGAATTTCTCATAGAGATTATGCCGGTTATGTTTATTCCGGCAGGTGTTGGATTACTGACAGCCTGGGGCATACTGAAACCGGTATGTGTGCCGATCATTCTGATCACAGTGATCACTACAGTTGTGGTAATGGTTGTGACAGGTCGTGTCACACAGGCAGTTATTCGTAGGGACAGAAAGAAAGGACAGAAAAGATCATGACACAATTTATGAGTAATTCCCTGTTTTTTGGCGCAGCGATCAGCCTGATCGCATATGAGGCAGGACTTCTTTTGAAAAGAAAATTTAAGATGGCAATTTTTAATCCGCTTCTGATTGCGATTATTGCAGTAATAGCGGTGCTTTGTTTACTGCATATTGATTATGACACCTATAATCAGAGCGGTCAGTATATCAGCTACCTGCTCACGCCTGCAACGGTCTGTCTGGCAGTTCCGTTGTATCAGCAGATGGAACTTCTGAAAAAGAATCTGAAAGCCGTAATCATTGGAATTGTTTCCGGTGTACTTGCCAGTCTGGTCAGTGTGCTGATTCTTGCAAAGTTGTTCAGTCTGAGCCATGAGCAGTATGTAACACTTCTTCCGAAGTCCATTACTACTGCTATCGGAATGGGCGTTTCCGAGGAATTGGGTGGTATAGTAACGATTACAGTTGCAGTTATTATCATTACCGGTGTTCTGGGAAATATGATCGCAGAGACTGTGATCAAACTGGCACATATAGAAGAACCCATCGCTAAGGGACTGGCACTTGGAACTTCTGCCCATGCCATCGGTACTGCCAAGGCAATGGAGCTTGGTGAAATAGAAGGTGCAATGAGCAGTCTTGCAATTGCAGTGGCAGGTCTGCTGACCGTTATAGGAGCATCTGTGTTTGCCCAGTTTATGTAAGTAATATAGGGACTGTCATGTTAAGGAACTTAAGTAGAGCTTAAGGAGTTAACATGACAGTTATTTTTTACAAACAAATGTTCGAAAAGTACTTCCATTTTAGGATAAGGTGTGGTATTATACTTGAAAACGAATATATGTTCGGAAAATATGTTCGATATAAGACTGAGGAGGGCAATGAGACGACAAATACAGCAAGCACCACACATAGAACAGGAAAAAAAGAAAGCCGCAAGCTTTCCAGAACAATGGCAGTAATTCTGGGACTGATCGTAACACTGGAGGTAATGATCGCCGGTGGGATGATCCTTAACATTGATTTTCACTCTGCGGATACGATTGCGGTGATCCTGGGATTTTTGGTTTTATATTCGGGAGTTGTTGCAGTACTGACTGATAATTGAGGTTGCTGTCCGGCATATTATGATGTAACATGTCATATATAACATTCACTCATGAAATAATGGTAAAGGGGAAAATATGACGGTAAAATCAAGATTGCTGGAAATGTTGGAGAAGTATAAGGGAGAAGTGATTTCCGGAGAGCGGATTGCAGGTGAGCTGGGCTGTACCAGGGCAGCAGTATGGAAAGCAGTGAAATCACTCAGGGAGGACGGATATATCATAGAGGCAGGACCTAATAAGGGTTATATGCTGGCAAAGGATACAAATCGGTTGTCCCAGGAGGGAATCCGTCTGTTTCTGGATGATCCGGAGGTTAAAGTAGATATTTACGATGAGCTGGAATCTACAAACCAGACTGCCAAGAAAGAAGCGATGATAGGAAAAGCAGGACATGGAGCCTTTGTAATTGCCAGAAGTCAGACTGCGGGAAGAGGACGCAGACGGCGGGAATTTTATTCCCCTGCAGATGCCGGGCTTTATATAAGTGTGATCCTGAAACCCCAGGGAACCCTACAGGACAGCTTACTGATCACAACAGCGGCAGCAGTGGCAGTCTACAGAGCCGTTGCGCAGATCTGTGGAATCCAGCTTGATATTAAATGGGTTAATGATCTGTTTTATAAAGGAAAGAAAGTCTGTGGAATCCTCACAGAGGCTGTCACAGATTTTGAAAGTGGAAATATTGAGTTTGTGGTAGTTGGTATAGGATTGAATCTCTACCTGGATCAGGAGAAACTGCCGCAGAAATTAAGAAGTATAGCTGGAGCTCTTTATGAGACAAAAGAAGATGCAGAACGGACAGACCGTAATCAATTGACAGCAATGATTGTGAACGAGCTGCGAAAAGAGACAGCAGATCTGAAACTATCTCCGGATTATGTGACACATAACATGATCCCGGGACATCAGATCACAATTACAGACGGAACCTCTTCCAGGCAGGCATTTGCATTGGAGATATGCAGGGACGGAAGGCTGAAAGTACGGGAAGAGGATGGGCAGGAGACAGTATTGTCCTTTGGGGAAGTTTCGGTGACTATATAGCTATATGGAAAATTGCATTGTTTTCCGAGCTGCTATAAAAATGAGATTCAGATTTGCGGGTAATGTACAATCGCAAATCTGAATCTCATTTTGGGTTCAGGGCTAATTGGTACTGCTATCAGTATCTTTGAGCTCTTCGGAAATTTCTTTTTTTAATGATACAGGATGATTGTTGGTGTCTGTTATATCAGTAGTATTTGCAGAAGTTTCAACATTTTCAACATTTCTCATATCCTGCTGGTATGGACGATATGGTGTCCAGTAGTGTTCTTCTTCATCGGAACTGTCATGGTGTTCTTCATCCAATGCATCCTTCTTGCGGGTGAGAATATAAATTCCTGCAAAAATGATAGCAGCTGCAATTACGAGCTGTGGCAGATGATATGTGAATCTACCGATAACATCAGCCAGATAGCCGGGTAAGATCATATAGAGGAAATCCATCAGGTTGTTCCACAGAATAGAAGCACCAAGAAAAATCAGCAGAACTGCGGTTAAATTTCTGTGATGTTTAAGCAGGGAACGGATATCTCCTGTCAGTTCATCCATATGAAGAACATAGGAATCTTCTATGGAATAAAACTCTTCCTCAGAAAGAGATTTCAGATTGTGCACATTAAAGAAACTGTAGAACCAGATGATCGGAATCAGAAACACAAGCCAGTCCATTCCGGTACATGCTCCGATTGCAAAGACACCCCAGAATAAGAACATAATACTGATTCCCTGTTTTTTGAATCCCATGTACATTTCTCCTGCGCCTGGAATCAGGGAGAAGATAAAAAGCCAGAATCCACGTTTTTGTTTTTGCATACTTTTATTTGCCTCCATTCATTAATTTGCTGGAAAAATCACTGATATATTTTATAAAAGAACTGGTGCCATCACCAATGTTCTGGCCAAGTTCTCTGGTGAACTGGTAGAGCCTGCCGTTTTCATGTTCGGGCAATGTTTTGTCTATCTGAGAGGAAGTATCCTGATGTAAGGAAGTGAAATCCAGGTTGGGGATACTGAATAAAAGCAGCAGGGCAACTATCACACCGGCAGCAGTCTGAAGACTGTAATGGAGCAGCTGCATTTTGCGGGATGCTTTATTTGCTGCCCGGGCAAGCTGTATTTCACCGGAGTCTGCTTTGGTCAGAATCTGTTCCATCAGATAGGAAGGAGCAGTATCCGTACTGCTGTCTTCCTGTTCCATCATCTGATCCAGACAGAAATCGCAGTGATCAAGATGTGACAGAAATTCAATGACTTCCTGTGTGTTCATATTTCCGTTGTCAAATTCTATTAAATCCTTCTTATCAATATGCATCTAATCACCCCTTTCAAGCATCTTTTTCAGCATTGCCCTTGCGCGATAGAGCTGTGTCTGAATTGTTTTCGGATTTTTTCCTGTCTGTTGTGCAATCTCAGGTACTGACAGTTCCCTGCAGAAATGTGCGTAAGCGACTTCTTTGTAGGGACTTTTCAGTTGCATACACAATGCTTCTACGTGAGTATTGGATGCAGCTTTCATGTATTCATCCTCGGGAGAGGATTGTCGATCCGGAATCTGGGAAAAGTAGGTGTCTTCTGTTGGAATACTTCGCCGCCCGGCTGCTTTCAGATAGTCCAGGCATTTTCGGACAGCAATCTTGCTTAGCCAGGCTTTTTCATAAGTGCCGTCAAAACGTGACAGGTTTTTATAGGCAGACAGAAATACTTCCTGAGTAAGATCTTCGGCATCGAATGGATTGCCGACAGATTTCAGGCAGATCGAGTATATTAAGTTCTGGTATTGCTTAATCAGATATTCCAGATATTGTTTTTCTGTGATCATTGCTGTCTCCTTTTCCCTGTTCATTTAATTATAACGCAGGAGGTGGGGGAATGGATTCAGATATTGGGGAATATAAAAAATCTTTTGATAAGGGACGCGCAGAAAAATAGTTTGTTTTGGGTGCGGTTTCGGACACTAAGATATTCTAAGCTGTCAAAAATCTGCTAAAGGCATGAGAAAAATGCCACAAACTCGCCGCATAGCGGCTCAGACAGTGTGTCATTTTTCTCATAACGCAGATTTTTGCCAGCTAAGAATATCTAAGTATCCTGCAAATGCACACAAAACAAACTATTTTTCTGCGCTGGTTATTGGCTGCTTGGATTAACGGATTTTTATAAAAATATCTCTAGGGGACAGTCTTGCGAACCCTTTTGATTTGGTCTATACTTGATTGGAATGAAATACAGCATTTATGTTTATATGGAAGATAATGCGGGGGAATATGACAGATAACATGACAGATTAACAAGGAGAGACAGATTATGACAGAAACAAGACGTTTATATTATGAAGATGTATATAAAAAAGAATTTACTGCAACTGTAGTAGAGTGCAGAGAGCAAAAGAAAGGTTATGCTGTGATTCTGGATGAGAGTGCTTTTTATCCGGAGGGTGGCGGTCAGCCAAGTGATGTGGGAACTTTGGGTGATGCACAGGTGACGGAAGTTCATGAGAAAGATGGAGAGCTGCTTCATTATATAGATAAAGCACTGGAAGTGGGAACCAGGGTTGAAGGAAAGATTGACTGGGCGCGTCGTTTTGATTTGATGCAGCAGCATTCCGGTGAGCATATGGTCAGTGGTATTATTCATGAGAAGTATGGTTATGATAATGTAGGTTTCCATATGGGAAGCGATGTGATCACTGTAGATTTGAATGGTATGCTGGATGATGCGCAGCTTGCAGAAATTGAGAGGGAAGTGAATGAGAGAGTTTGGGAGGATAAGGAAGTACTGATTACTTATCCCACAGCAGATGAATTAGAGGTTTTGGATTACAGAAGTAAGAAGGAACTGACAGGACAGGTTCGTATTGTGACATTCCCGGGAGTAGACGTATGTGCCTGCTGTGGTACTCACGTAACTCATACAGGCGAGATCGGAATGGTGAAGCTTCTCTCTGTAGTGAAATTTCATGATGGCATCCGTATGGAGATGATCTGCGGTAAACGTGTTCTGGATTATCTGAATATGGTGAATGAGCAGAATCATCAGATTTCCATGAAGCTTTCTGCAAAGATGGACAGAACAGCGGAGGCAGTACAGCGTCTGCAGGACGAGAACTTCCGTATGAAGGGCCTGGTTGTGCGTATGGAGGAAGAGATGTTCCGGGCAGAGGCAAAGAAGTGGGAAGGCGCCGGAAGTGTACTGATTTTTAAAGAAGGACTGGAGGCAGATGGGGTTCGTAAGCTGACGGATGCGGTGATGAATACCTGTGAGGGTTGCTGTGCAGTATTTTCCAGAAATGAAGATGGAAGCTATAAGTATGCTATGGGAGAGATTGACGGGGATTTACGCCAGTATACAAAGGAAATGAATGCTGCATTAAATGGAAGAGGTGGTGGAAAACCATTCTTTGTCCAGGGGTCTGTGCAGGCAACAGAAGACGAAATCCGAAATTTTTTTGAAAAATAAAAAATTGTAGATAAAAGATTAAGTAAAACTGCGGAGCGGTTATTGAGCATAGAGTTGCATAGCGAATCGGATGAGTTTATCCGTCTGACTCTATGGTTCGAGTTAAGAAAGTAGCAGGGAAGAGGAAGAGAAACGGGAAATGTTTGGAGAATGTCATGCGCATATCATTATGGATGGCGTGAATTACCGCCATGCAGTTGATATGCAAAAAAATGGACCGGACGATAAGATCATAAGAGAACATCTGGAAGCCTATCAAAAGCGTGGTATTACTTTTGTGCGTGACGGAGGGGATGGACTGGGAGTTTCCAGGCGGGCAAAGGAGCTGGCACCGGAGTATGGAATTGATTACAGGACACCTGTATTTGCCATACATAAGGAAGGATATTATGGCGCTATTGTGGGAAAGAGTTTTGATACTATGGGAAAATTTCATCGGAGAGTTCTGGAGGCAAAAGCACAGGGAGCTGATTTTATCAAAATTATGACTACCGGAATCCTGGATTTTAATAATCATGGAGCAATTACCGGAATGTCTTTGGAAGCAGATGAAGTGAGGGAGATGGTTCATATTGCCCATGAAGAGGGCATGAAGGTGATGTCTCATACCAATGGGGTATATGGAGTCAGGGCTGCTTTGAAAGCAGGGGTAGACAGTTTGGAGCATGGTAACTATATGGACGGGGAAACGCTGGAAATGCTGGCGGAAAGCAGTGCTGTCTGGGTGCCTACCCTTGTGACAGTGATAAATTTGCTGGGTTCAGAACGATATGAGGATGCTGCTTTATTTCCTATTATCCAGAGTGCCAGTGAAAATGTCCGTAAAGCCTTTCAAATGGGAATTCATGTGGCAGCCGGAAGTGATGCGGGGGCATATAGAGTGTACCATGGGCAGGGAATACAGGATGAGATCCATGCCTTCGAAGAGATTTTGGGATGCAGTGATAAAGTGTATACCTGGCTGAAGGAAGGAGAAGAGAACATAAAAAAGAAATTTCACAGTTGAAAATACAGCAGGTATTTTCATCGAATACGGATTATTAATATCCGGGTGACAGGAAGTTCTGTCTGGAAATAGATGAAAAATACCTGCTGTATTTTTGGCTATATATAAGATATTTTATGCGTTCTGTATCTGTACAGCAGTATAGATATTGGAAGCTTTAGATTTGGAGGGATGAAAGGTTACCTGGACATAATCTCCGTATTCCAGACTGGCTTCAGAGCTGTTCCGAAGTTCTTCTGTGCGGAAAGTATCTACAGCACCATCGTCTGTCTGTACAGTGATGGTATTGGCAGTACTGCCGGTAATGACGCCTGTAACTGTAAAAGAAATATGTTTGTCATCAATGGTGTCAGGATCTTCTCCTGTAACTGCCAGGATCTGGATCCCTTCCAGGGTATCCGGCTGCAGGACACCCTTATAGGTGACATTTACATGGGAGCCGGGAGCAATACCGCCCTTGAAATAAACGGGAATGGAGGACATATCCAGATTTTGGACTGTGCTGCTTCCGGCAGGGAGAATCTGCAGGGTGTTCAGGTTAACCCCTTGTATAGTTGCCAGAAACTGCTGTTCTTTACCGGCAGCCTCCTCGGGAGTTTCCCTCGGATTCGGCGGTGGTGTGGGAGTTGGATCCGGGATAACGATTGTTTCCAGATCAGAAATACTCAATACCTTTAAGTGGCTGGCATTGAGAGAAGCGGAAGAGTCCTGGGAGGTATCGGGGAATTTTCCTTTAAAACGCAGATATACCCAGTCCCCCTCTTTGATTCCGTTCTGATAATATTGTTCTGTGCCGGTGATCGGATAGGTAGCAGTTTTTCCTTTTTTGGATTTCAGGGTTATGGTATTGGCAGTGAGGGAAAGGACCTGCCCATGGGCCGTGCGCTTTTTCAATTTGCTTTTACGATGAAATTCATCTACTACTTTCAGAGTCTGTACGGTACTGGTGTCCGTACCGAAAAGCTGTCCTTCATAGATTACGCTGATCTCATCGCCTGTGATCATACCATCTTTACATTCCAAAGTGGCACCAGAAAGATTGAATACATAGGAAGCTTCTCCTTTATTCAGAATCAGCTGGCTTCCGGAAAAATCCTGAAGAGTACCTGATATTTCATCCATATAGACTCTGCTTTTGGGTTCAGTTGCGACAGATTCCGGAGAGGATGGATCTTCCACGGAAACATCCCCGGTTGATGTGATTTGTTCCAATACAGTTCCAAGAGAGCATCCGCTCAGAGATAAACTAAGAACGGTGCAGGCACAGACAGCGAGCAGTTTTTTCATGATAATTGCAGATCCTCCAGAAAAGTCATTTATGCAATTATCATAACATATATTGTAAGGGTTTTGAGATTTATTTTTCTTTTTTTACTCATTTTTTCCTTTGATATTTCCATAGAGGGGTTTTTGAAAAATTTTGATAAAATAATAACAATTAGATATTGCATTTTTGATAGTTTATGATATACTTTTCTCAAGTAAATAATAGCGAAGTAGGATTTTATGCGTTAAGTGTTCATAGGCTGGGGAGTCGCCGTGAAACGAAAAGCAGAGTGACAAGCTGCTTACGATATGATTTCCGCACCCGTTGCTACATATGAGGACATCTCATAATGTGGAGGGATTATTATTTATGGTAACTACTCTATTTTATAAACACATTATGGAGGTGTTTTTATTATGCAGAAAAAACAAACATGGAACGTAAAAACATTGGTATTTATGGCACTTCTGATCGCTATGCATCTGGTACTGACACGAGTTCTGGTCATTGACCTTGGGGCATATCGTATTTCTGTAGGAAGTGTAACTACAATTCTGGCCGGTCTTTGGCTGGGACCTATAGCGGGCGGAGTCTGTGGATTATGTGCAGATATTATTGGATGCTTTATGAAAGGATATGCTGTAAACCCATTTATTACAGTTGCAGCCATTCTCTGGGGAGTTCTTCCGGCACTGGCAAGACCACTGTTCGCAAACAAAAAGAAAACAGGAAAAACAGTTGTTATCTGTATTTCTATTGTGATAACTGCAATTCTCAGTTCTCTGGTATTAACAACAGCAGGACTGGTAATTATGCTTGGATATAATTTTTATGCAATCATGCCTGGAAGACTGGTGCAGTTTGTAATTATGATCCCTATTTACTGTGTGCTTACCTGTCTGCTGTATTTCAGTCCTCTGACTGCTATGGTTGCAGGTAATGTGACACCGGCAGTACTGAATAAGAAAACAGTGTAACAAAACGATTATGAAAATATACATTCATTGATTCCCCAAAAAGAAAAAGTAAACTGAAAAGAAGTGTGTTCTGTAAGAGGAAAAAAATTACAGAACGCACTTCTTTTTTTATAGATAATCGGTAAATTATTTTTCAGGTGGAAAATTACCATTTTCGTCCGGCTGTACCCGAAACCAATAGGTATAGAGCTGCTGGAATCCAAGGGATCTGTACAGTGCCCGGGCATTGTTATTTCCCTCTACAACCTGCAGGTAAGCATTTTGGGCACCCTTTTTTATGCCTTCTTTCAGAAGTCCGGTACAAATCTGACGGGCATATCCCTGTCTGCGGTATTCTTTTTTTACATGGATGGCATAGAGACCGATGTAATCTCTGTCCAATATTCCCAGACCGGTTGCAATAATCTGACCGTCTATACTGACAGAGGCACAGATGGTTTCCTTGAGGATTGACTGATACATGGACGGAACTACTTTCCGGTGAATCGGATTGGTGGTATTTTTCAGACGGAACAGACTTTCAATCCATTCAAGAGGGATATTTTCACAGAAAGAGACATTAGGGTAAGGGCAATCTATCCGGGCAGTTTTCAGGCTCATTGCCATAACATTGGTAGTGTGCTGTATGGCATATCCACGGTTTTCCAGGACATAATCAAAGTCAGGAGAGACCAGGGGACTGATCTTGAAGACAGCCGGACTTCCAAGGCGTTTATACTCACTTTCGCAAAAGGGGATTTTTTCTCTCCATGTGAGAGTGGAATTACCAAACTGTTCTACGCTGTTGGTTCTGTGTGTATAAAAATAAGAAAATCTCAGAATCCAGCCGTCATACAGCTCCATTTTGTGGGATGGCCAGGCGTTCAGAGACATATCTTCAATTTGTTTAACAGTGGTTTCCATAGGTAAGGAAAACTCCTTTCGGATTAATTTATATCCAGATTATACAGAAGTGGACAGTGATATGCAAGAAAACATTATGGTTTCTTCTGCCCTTAAACGTTCAGCAAAGGATACAGACGTTTAGCTAACAGGCTGTGACCCAGGGCAGTGAGATGGATGCCGTCTGTGGTAACAGCAGGAAAACCTTTTACAGAAGCTTCTTGATTCAGATAATCCTGTAAAGGCAGGAAAGGAAGTGAAAACTGGAAGGAAAGACTGCGGATCTTTTGAGACATGGCATGGACATAGGGAATCCAGTTTTGATATTCAGCCGGACAAGGGAAGATAAACGGTTCCATGAGAATCACCTGTTGTGCATCTGCAGTGAGCAGTTTCAGTAATTCTTTATAATGAACAGTAAATTCCTTCAGCATTTGTTGTTTTTGTTCCTCTGTGCGGTGTGTGTTCATGATTAATCCGATATCGTTGATACCGACCAGCAGAGTGATAATCGGATTGCGATGAAGGGAAATACGGTGAGTTTGAATGTTTTCGAGAATACGTGATACTGTGAATCCGTCTATTCCGTGATTTTTGATCTGTACGTTGTATGGGAGCTTTTCTGCGAGAAGCTGTACATAACCGTTTCCAAGGGGAAAATCTTCAAATAAATGATTGCAGTCGGTAATGCTGTCGCCCAGACATAGAATATGCATAAAATAATCCTTTCCGAGTATAAAGAAATTGGTATGACCTGTTTAGAAATTGGTATGTTTTGCAATATAAATTTTATATAAAAAATATATAAAATAATATCATCGGGTGACAGTTGGGTCAATAAAAATGCACCGATTTTTGTTAAAGTGCATGATAAAAAGTATGATTTTGACGAAGTAATAAAAATTCATTGTGCAAAATACATAAAAAAAAATAATTATTTTGTTTATAATAGTCGGAATAGTTGTTGACTTTTTAACGATTTTGAATATAATAAACTCAAAATCCTGAATCTCAGGGAGATAGCTTTCCGGAGATCCGGTAAAAAAAGGAGGGAAAAGAGACGGGTAATTTAGCAAGCACGTTAATGGAAGAACTTCAATGTAAGACAGTTTTTACCATACCGGTGTTTGGTGGAATACCAATTGCAGAATCAGTAGCAGTGACATGGATCATCATGGCAGTGCTTTTAATTTTGTCATTGGTGCTTGTGCGAAATCTAAGTGTGGAAAACCCTAGTAAGAAACAGCTTTTATTGGAATCGGGAGTTGGTTTTCTCCATAACTTCTTTAAGGATATTCTTGGAGAAGAGGGAAAAATATATATTCCCTATCTGATGACAGTTGTCATTTACATTGGAATTGCAAACATTTTCGGTGTGTTTGGATTTGTACCGCCTACAAAGGATTTAAACTGTACGATTGGTCTTGCGCTTACAAGTATTTTTCTGATCGAGTATGCAGGATTTCATAAGAAAGGTCTGAAAGGATTTATTAAAAGCTTTGCAGAGCCTTCACCGGTTATGCTGCCGATCAATATTCTGGAGATCGCCATTCGTCCTACATCACTTTGTATGCGACTTTTTGGTAATGTATTAGGAAGCTATGTGGTTATGAAACTTCTTGAGTTTATATGCCCGGCAATTCTTCCTATTCCATTCAGCCTGTATTTTGATTTCTTTGACGGATTCATTCAGGCCTATGTATTTGTATTCTTAACTTCTTTATTTATCAAAGAAGCTATTGAATAAAAGCTTACTGTTCATACAGGATTATGACATCACATACGGGACATAAGATACGAGACATAAAGTATGAGACAGCAGTTATGAGCAGTACCCCCAAAAAAGCTGTCCGGATATCGGCAGGATAGCACATTACGAAGAAAGATCTGTAATATCAGGTTACGGGCAATATTTTGTCCCTGACATCATTCATTCAATTTATTGAAACAACAGGAGGAAAAAAGTTATGTTAGTAGCTATTGGAGCAGCAATCGCAGTTATGACAGGTATCGGAGCAGGTATTGGTATTGGTATGGCAACATCCAAAGCAGTAGAAGCAATCGCAAGACAGCCAGAAGCAGAAAGCAAGATCAGTAAAGCACTTCTTTTAGGATGCGCCCTTGCCGAAGCAACAGCTATTTACGGTTTCGTTATCGGTCTTCTGATCGTTATCATGCTTGGCTAATTGATGGATAAAGAATAAGTAGAAAGGCAGGTGGGACCGGTGATTGAAATTAATATCAACGTGGTCTTTACGATTATCAACCTGATTGTTCTTTATCTTTTAATGAAAAAGTTCTTATTTGGTCCGATCCTCAATGTGATGGAGCAGAGAAAAAACATGATCGACCAGCAGTTCGCAAGTGCCAAAGATACAGAAGAACAGGCATATGAACTGAAAGGTAAATATGAAGATGCACTGAAATCTGCGAAAGACGAATCCATGCGTATTATAAATGCGGCAAAGGATGAGGCAAAAGTACAGGCTGAGCGTATTGTAAAAGATGCAAATACACAGGCCGGCGCAATGCTTGATAAAGCAAAGGCAGATATCAGGACAGAGCAGGAAAATGCTATGAAGGCTATGGAAAGCAGAGTGGCAGAGATCGCGCTGGATGCAGCCTCTAAGATCATGGGAGAGAAAAACAGCAGTCAGCAGGATTTGTCCCTTTATGACCAGTTTATAAAAGAGGCAGGTGATTCCAATGACGGAAACAAGCATTAATTATGCAAAAGCATTATATGAGCTTTCTGTCCCGGAAGAAGCTGTTTCAGAGACAGAAAAGATTTTCAGGAGTACCCCGCAGTTAAAGGGTGCTCTTGAGAATCCGCTGGTTTCTTTAAAAGAAAAAGAACATGTAATTGACAGGGTATTCCCACAGGAGATGAAAAATTTCCTGAAGGTGACCTGTAAATATCAGAAAATCAGCAGCATTTATGATATCCTGGAAGCATATTGCAATTACAGCCGCAAGCAGAAAGGAATCCTGAAAGCTGTTCTCACATATGTAACAAAACCGGAAGAAGCCCAGAAAGAGAAGATGGAAGATTTCCTTCGCAGGGAATTTGGAGCAAAGGAAGTAATCCTTACTCTCAGAGAAGACAAATCTTTGATCGGAGGCTTCATTCTTTCTGCCGGAGACAAAGAGTTCGACTGGAGTCTCCGCGGACGTTATAACAATTTAAGACAGAAATTGACACGGAGGTGAATAAAAGTTGGCTGCAATGAATCCAGATGAAATCATTTCGATTCTGAAAGAAGAAATTAAGAATTATGACGAAATCAGCAAGGACCAGGAAGTAGGAACAGTCATCTCCGTCGGAGATGGTATCGCCACGGTACATGGTATTGATCATGCTATGTATGGCGAGGTTGTAACCTTTGAGAATGGTCTGAAAGGTATGGTTCAGGATATCCGTGCAAACAGCATCGGATGTATCCTGTTCGGTAAAGATACAGGAATCAAAGAAGGAACAAAGGTAGCAAGAACCCAGAAGCAGGCAGGTGTGCCTGTAGGTGACGCTTTTATCGGAAGGATTGTAAACGCTCTGGGAGCGCCGATCGATGGTAAAGGTGAGATCAAGGCAGACGGGTATCGTCCGGTAGAGAATCCGGCACCTGGAATTATTGACAGAAAATCTGTAACAGTTCCTCTGGAAACAGGTATTCTTTCTATTGACTCCATGTTCCCCATCGGCCGTGGCCAGCGTGAGCTGATTATCGGTGACAGACAGACAGGTAAGACTTCCGTTGCACTGGATACCATTCTGAACCAGAAAGGCAAAGATGTAATCTGTATCTATGTTGCAATCGGACAGAAAGCTTCCACAGTAGCTAAGATCGTATCTACTCTGGAGAAACATGGTGCTATGGACTATACAACAGTATTCTCCTCTACAGCCAGTGACTGTGCACCGCTTCAGTATATTGTTCCTTATGCAGGTACTGCACTTGCTGAGTACTTCATGTATAAGGGAAAAGATGTATTAATGGTTTATGATGATTTATCCAAGCATGCAGTTGCATATCGTGCACTGTCATTGCTTCTGGAACGTTCACCGGGACGTGAGGCTTATCCTGGAGATGTATTCTATCTCCATTCCAGATTACTGGAGCGTTCCAGCCGTCTGAATGAAAAGGCCGGCGGTGGTTCTATCACTGCACTTCCTATCATTGAGACACAGGCAGGTGACCTTTCCGCATATATTCCTACAAACGTTATTTCCATCACAGATGGTCAGATTTTCCTGGAGAGTGACCTGTTTAACTCTGGTATGCGTCCGGCGGTTAACGTAGGTCTTTCCGTATCCCGAGTTGGTGGTGCTGCACAGGCAAAAGCCATGAAGAAAGCAGCAGGAAGTGTCCGTATCGATCTGGCTCAGTATCGTGAGATGGAAATCTTTACACAGTTCAGTTCTGATCTGGACGAGGCTACAACTCAGCAGCTGAAATACGGAAGCGGACTTATGGAACTTCTGAAACAGCCGCTTTCAAGCCCATTAAGTCTTCATGAGCAGGTCATCACTCTTTGTGCGGCAACACACAAGGCAATGATGGATGTGGAAACTAAGAAGATGAAGAAGTATCAGAGAGATATGCTGGACTACTTTGACAGTGCTTATCCGGAAATCGGAAGAGAGATCGAGGAGAAGAGACAGCTTCCGGATGAACTGGCAGAAAAGATCGTGAAAGTGGCAGAAGAATTTGCAGATAAGAGCAGGTAGGTGTTGATATGGGCAGTACGAAAGAGATTCAGACTCGAATGAAAAGCATTCAGGACACCATGAAGATCACCAATGCCATGTATATGATCTCTTCATCCAAGATGCAGAAGGCCAAAAGAATCCTGTCTGATACAGAGCCGTATTACTATAATATGCAGGCGGCAATTTCCAGAATCCTGCGTCATATGCCGGATACAGAGCATCCTTTTTTCAGTATCCGTCATAAGATTGCGGAGGAAGACCGTAAGATTGGCTGTATCGTAGTTACCGGTGATAAGGGTATGGCAGGTGCCTATAACCATAATATCCAGAAAATGACAGAACAGTTTATGGCAGAGCATGAGCACTGCAAGCTTTATGTGCTGGGTATGGTAGGCCGTCAGTATTTCACGAAGAAACATATGGATATCGCAGAGAACTTTCCATATACAGTACAGAAACCGACCATGCACAGAGCGCGTCTGATCTCAGAGGAGATTGTCAGAGCGTTCCTGGACAGAGAGCTGGACGAAGTCCGTATTTTCTATACGGAGATGCAGAGTGCAGTTGCCATGGAGCCGGTGAATATGCAGCTTCTTCCATTGAAGAAAGCAGAGTTCCTGCCAAATCAGGCAATGCTTGCGGACATGCCACAGGAGGAAATCGTGCTGTCACCATCAGCCGATGTACTTCTGAATACCATGATCCCAAATTACCTGACCGGTCTGATCTATGGATGTCTTGTAGAAGCGTATGCCAGTGAAAATAATGCCAGAATGATGGCAATGCAGTCCTCTACGGACAGTGCAAAGAAGATGCTCAGGGAGTTATCCATTGAGTATAACCGTGCGCGTCAGGCTGCCATCACACAGGAAATCACTGAGATTGTCAGCGGTGCAAAAGCACAAAAAAGGAAGTGACGACGATGAACAAAGGTAAAATTGTACAGGTTATGGGACCTGTTGTAGACGTTGTTTTTGAAGATGGAAATCTTCCTGAGATCAAGGATGCCCTTGAGGTAGAGAACAACGGTAAAAGATGTGTAATGGAAGTTTCCCATCATCTGGGAAACAATATGGTACGCTGCATTATGCTGAGCGCAAGCGAAGGCTTACAGCGTGACAGAGAAGTCATCGCCACAGGAAGCGGCATTAAGGTTCCTGTAGGTGATAAGACACTGGGACGTTTATTTAACGTACTTGGTGATACAGTAGATGACGGTCCTTCCCTTGAGGGAGAACAGAAATGGGTCATCCACAGAGATCCGCCGGATTTCGAACATCAGAAACCGGCTGTAGAAATCCTGGAAACAGGTATTAAGGTTATCGACCTTCTTGCACCATATGCAAAAGGTGGTAAGATCGGTCTGTTCGGTGGTGCCGGTGTTGGTAAGACAGTCCTGATCCAGGAGCTGATCCAGAACATTGCCACAGAGCATGGCGGATATTCCATTTTCACAGGTGTTGGAGAGCGTTCCCGTGAAGGTAACGACTTATGGTCAGAAATGAAAGAGTCCGGTGTTCTTGAAAAAACAGCCTTAGTGTTCGGACAGATGAACGAGCCACCGGGATCCCGTATGCGTGTTGCTGAAACCGGACTGACAATGGCTGAGTACTTCAGAGATGAGGAACACAGAGATGTGCTTCTTTTCATTGATAATATTTTCCGTTTTGTACAGGCTGGTTCCGAGGTTTCCGCCCTTCTTGGACGTATGCCTTCAGCCGTAGGTTATCAGCCAACACTGGCTACTGAGATGGGTGAACTTCAGGAACGTATCGCTTCTACTAAGGATGGTTCTGTAACATCTGTACAGGCTGTCTATGTACCTGCCGATGACCTGACTGACCCGGCTCCTGCAACTACATTCGCTCACCTGGATGCAACAACCGTTCTTTCCAGAAAGATCGTAGAGCAGGGTATTTATCCGGCCGTTGACCCGCTGGAATCTACTTCCCGTATCCTGGAGCCGGATGTTGTAGGTGAAGAACATTATGAAGTAGCACGTAAAGTACAGGAAATCCTTCAGAAATATAAAGAACTTCAGGACATCATTGCTATTCTTGGTATGGAAGAGCTTTCTGAAGAGGATAAGAGCACTGTATTCCGTGCAAGAAAGATCCAGAAGTTCCTTTCTCAGCCGTTCCATGTAGCTGAGAACTTCACAGGTATCAAGGGTAAATATGTTCCTCTGAAAGAAACCATCCGTGGATTCAAGGCAATCGTTGATGGTGAGATGGATCAGTATCCGGAAAATGCTTTCTTCAATGTTGGTACAATTGAGGATGTCATCGAGAAAGCAAAGACTGAGATGGGTCAGGAATAAGGAGCGGATTTTATGGCAGATACATTTGGTCTTGAGATTTATGCCAGTAATAAGCTGGCGTTTGCAGGACGTGCCAAAACCCTGACAATCCCGGCTGTTGACGGTGAGCAGGCCTTTCTGGCACAGCATGAGAATATTGTTGCTGCTATCATTCCGGGAGAAATGCGTTTCGAGGAAGCAGATGGCACAAAGCATGTTCTGGCTGTGAGCAGTGGGTTTGTGGAGATGATCAATAACCGTGTGAAGCTGTTCTGTCTGACGGCAGAGAGTCCTGAGGAGATTGATATCCGCAGGGCGCAGGAAGCGAAGGAGAGAGCAGAAGAGCAGATGAGACAGAAGCAGAGTATTCAGGAGTATCATATGAATCAGCTGGCTCTGTCCAGAGCTATGGCACGACTGAGGGTTACGAGTCATAAAGAGATATAAGTACATTTTGATAAATGTAGGAAAACCCCAAAGGGGACGCTTGAGCAGCGTCCCCTCTGGACACCCCTTGCGCTTTTTTTAGGGAGCGCAAGGTTTTTTTATGGGGAAGGGTATTAACTTGGCTGATTTGCCGGGTTGGGTCAAAAAAGTCACCGCGGGTTCGCGGTGGCTTTTTTTCGGTAGTGGGGAGGTGGGGGATGGGGTTACGTTTTGAAATACAGATGGATCAGATTTCGATATTTGTCTATCTACATAGATTTTTTTAGGGTGTGGAAGTCTTTGATTGCCTGGTAGCCGATTTTGGTGATTTTTTTTAGGTTGAGGGAGTTGGTTCCGGCTTGGCGGGGTTTGAAGGTGATGGGGAGGAAGGTTATTTTTTCTTTGTAGTATACGAAGTAGGTGGTGAGCATGATATTGGGGAGGTTGTAGTTTTTGGGGAGGCGGTGGATGTATTTGTTTACCAGGTCTGTGCGCATCAGGCGGAAGGGGGCGTTGGCATCCGGGATTTTTACTCCGAAGATCAGGCGAAGGAGAAGGCAGACTGTGTTTTCTACGAATTTTCTGGATTTTCCGTCACCGCGGACTTTGCGGTTTCCGATGATGGCATCGTAGGTGTTTCTTTTTTTCCAGAAGGCTTCAAATTCGTCGGGGTTGGTCTGACCGTCGGAATCGGTCTGGAAGATATAGTCAGCTCTGTGTTCAATGGCGTAGCGGTAACCGTAGAGAACGGTGGAACCGTGGCCGCCGTTTGGCTTGGTCAGGGGGATTAGGAGAGGGCGGGCCTGTGCCAGTTTGCAAATTAGCTCATAAGTATTATCTTTGCTTCCATCGTTAATGATAACCAGACGGGATTGTCCCTCTTTGTTGTGGGACTCTACGATGGGATACCATTCACTGACTGTGCGTTCTATGTTTTCTGCCTCGTTGTATGCGGGAATTACGATAAATAATGAAGACATGTATGATTTCTCCTTGTTTCTGTTTCCATGTATCTGAGTGATTGTTGCATTTCTTTTATTATACCTTGATAGTTCTTTGCTGGCAACCGATATATAAATTTACTCTAGCTATTCTATGGCACAGTGTATTATACTTAACCCAAAGGATGGGAGGTTTTTTATGGTTACGATAAAAGAGATTGCCAGACAGGCAGGGGTAAGCACGACTACAGTTTCCAATGTTCTGCACAAGAAAAATGCCAGGGTTTCAGCTGAAACTATAGAGAAGGTGGAAAGGCTGCTGGCAGAAAATAATTATATCCCAAGACTGGGGCTGAATGCATTGACCAACCGGAGTTCCGGAATTATCTGTATTCTTATTACAACGCCGAAGTTTGCCAGAGGCTCTGCTTATGAGACACCATTTTATGGGAATATACTGGGACACCTGGAGAGGCTTCTGAGAGAAAAGGGATATTATATTATGATTTTCTCGGATAAGAATGTAGAGGAAATTGAGAAGATGACAGTTGGCTGGAATGTAGATGGGATCATTACGATTTCTATGCCCTACAGACATCTGAAAAAAATAGCCGGATTATCTGAAATACCCATAGTGTCCATTGATATGGATGAAATGCCGGAAGGGAATGAGGAGTATTATCAGGTTACGTCTGAAGATAAAAAGGGCGGCAGAGAGATGGCAGAATATTTGATCAGACAGGGTATGAAAAGAATTGTGTATCTGGCAAATGAAAATCATGGTGCGGATCATCTGCGTTTTCTGGGGGTAATGGAGGCAGTACGTGATGCAGATAGAGATGTTCTTCTGGAAGAGAAACGTCTGCCCGGAAATGATGTAGAACGAGAGAAATGTTATCAGGATTTTTTGAAATATGTGGGAACAGAGACGGCTCTGTTCTTTTCTGCAGATATTAATGCGGCAGAGATGATCTCTTTTCTTCACAGGAATAAGGCGAAGATTCCGGAGGAAATCTCTGTAGCAGGGATGGACGATGATGTATTTGCCACTATTGTTTATCCTCGCCTGACTACGATCCGTGTAGATGTAGGAGAAAAAGCGGAGACAGCAGTGGATGTGCTGATGAAACTTATACACGGGGAAAAGTGTGAAAAGAATGTATATATGACTGGAGTACAGCTGGTGGAAAGGGAAAGTGTAAAAATTAAGCCATAAAAGAGGCTCCGGAGTACTGGGATTGGCAAAGTGACGAAAGCAAAAATTGTATATTTTTAACAAGCTAAAGTGGAGAAATAAGTAAAGATTACGAGAAAATTTAGATAAGATTCACAAAAACAGGTTAATTTGACTTTTTATAGGTTATGTAGAAAACCTATAAAAATATACACAATAGAAGACGAAAATATGTTGACAATTCACATAAAGCGAAGTATATTAAATGCATAAGACAAACGAACGTTGCTGTTTGAGGCAAAACAGCAGCAAAAGTTGCAATCACTGAATAGAGGAGGACAGACAGATATGAAGAGAAAGAAAAAAGAATATCTGGAATGTGCGGCTTTTACAGTTCCGTCATTGTTTCTTGTAATGTTGGTATTTTACATTCCCTTTGTAATGAGCCTTTACTACTCACTTACAGAGTGGAACGGAATTTCCAAATCACCGAAATTTATCGGACTGGAGAACTTTAAGAAATTGTTCAGTGGTTCTTCAGATTTCCTGCAGAGCCTGATCTTTACCGGCAAGTATACCATTGTTTTCATGATCTTGGTAAATATCCTTGCACTGGCAATCGCAGTAGCTCTTGTACAGAAGATTCCGGCTGCGAATGTAATGAGGAGTATGTTCTTCATTCCGTATATCATGAGTATGACAATCGTAGGTTTCATCTGGAAATTCATTTTTTCACAGGGATTTGCAGCACTTTTTGAAAAAACACACCTGGGATTCTTAAATCTCAGCTGGCTGGGTGACAGTCATCTCGCATTCTATGCAGTGGCCTTTGTAGGTATCTGGCAGGCACTTGGCTTCTATATTGTTTTATATATTGCAGGACTTCAGGCAGTTCCTACAGATGTGCTTGAGGCAGCAGAAGTAGATGGGGCTACTTCCTGGAAGAAATTTTTCAAAGTTACACTTCCTCTTCTGGGACCGTCCATTACAACCTGTGTATTTATGTCCCTGACAAATGCCGTTAAGGTATTTGATATCATCCTGGCACTTACCAAAGGTGGCCCGGGAGGATCTACATACAGTGTAACACTTGATATTTACAGAGAAGCTTTCCAGAATAATAATTATGGTCTTGGATCTGCCAAGGCATTGGTATTCTTTGTGATCATCCTGGTTATCACACAGCTGGTATTAAAAGCTATGCATAGCAGGGAGGTAGATTTATAATGACAATGGCCCAGAGAAAGAAAACGAAAAAGATAGTACTGACAATTATAATGCTTATCTTGGCGTTGATTTATATTTACCCTGTATTTCTGATGGTGATCAACTCAGTGAAGCCCTTTGGCGAAGTTATTATGGATGTAATCGCACTTCCAAGTAAGATTGAATGGAGCAATTACACCTATGTAATGGACAAAATGAAGTATGGCAAGCTGTTCCTTAACAACGTGATCATTACCGTGATCGGTATTGTGGGAATCATCATATTTTCTTCTATGTCTGCTTATATCATCAGCAGAAAGAAAAACAAATATACCAGATTTGCACAGTTTATGATCACAACGCCTATGCTGATCCCGTTCCAGACGATTATGATCACACTTCTGAAAGTTATGAACGTAGTAAATCTTTCCGGAAGCAAGGTAGGACTTGGAATACAGTACTGGGGATTCGGTATTCCCATGGCAGCATTTATTTATGGGAATTTTATGTCAACAATTCCCAAGGAGCTGGATGAAAGTGCATTTATCGATGGTGCAGGAACCTTCCGTACCTATCGTTCTATTATTTTCCCGCTCCTGAAATCTGTAACCTTTACAGTCATCGTAATCGATGTAATGTGGATCTGGAATGACTTCCTTCTTCCACTGCTTATGGTCAACAGTTCAAATGAGACTAAGACGCTGGTGCTTTCCGCTTATACATTCGTAGGTCAGTTCAATACACAGTGGCATTACGCAATGGCAGCTATGGTGCTGGCAGTACTTCCATCTATCATTATCTTTATTTTCCTGCAGAAGTATATTGTAGAGGGTGTTGTTGCAGGTGCAGTAAAAGGTTGATGATCTGAAATTTATAATAATGTAAATGACCGGTTGGTTTCATGCCGGACAGAATAAAACAATGAAATCAAAATCAAAAGGAGGATTTTAAGATGAAGAAAAAACTGATCAGTGTAATGCTTTGTGCAGCAATGGCAACTACTATGTTTTCAAGCGTAGCAGTTCATGCAGAAGGTGACGACGAAGGCGAGATCTATATGTTTATCTCCCAGCCGGAGTATGCAGATGCCATCACAGCTCTTATTGATGAGTACAAAAATGTAGAGCCGGGTGTTACTATCAACTATGAGACAACACAGAACGATTATCCTACACTTTTAAAGGCAAAACTTAACTCAGGTGAGTGCCCGGATATCTTCTCCTCCACATCAGGAAAAGAAATCGAAACATATAAAGAATACTCTCTTGATCTTACAGGACAGCCATTGGTTGATGCTATGGACGACAATGTAGCAGCAGCTATGAAAGATGCCAACGGCGAAGGCTGTTATGGTATGGCAATCAAAGGAAACTATTTCGGACTGATCTACAACCAGGATCTTCTGGATAAGGCAGGCGTTGAAAAAGTTCCGGAAACTATGACAGAATTAAAAGATTGTGTAGAGAAATTAAAAGCAGCAGATATTACACCATTTACAAGTGGATATGCTGAATGGTGGGTATTTAAACATGTATTCCAGCACTTTGCGGATGCAGCATCTGATGATGTGCAGAAAATGGTAGCAGGATTTGAAGATGGATCTGATTCTCTGGAAAATTATCCGATCCTGACAGACAACTTCTTTGAATTTATTGATCTGGTAAAGGATAACGGAGATCAGAAACCTCTGGAAACAGATTTAAGTGGTGAAGAAGCAGCACTTGCAGCCGGAAAAGCAGCTATTATGATTGGACAGGGCGCATGGGTTGAAAGTGATCTGATGAAGATTAATCCAGACCTTAAGATTACATTTGCAGGATATCCGGTAGATGAAGATGCTTCTCATTGCCAGGTTATCACAGGATCAGATCAGGCACTTCGTGTAAGCAAAGATTCCGAAAATCAGGAGATCGTTCTGAACTTCCTGAACTGGTGGTATACCTCTGACTATGGTAAAGCATGGTTCACAGATGTTGCAGGTGTAGTTCCGCCAATTAAGGGTGACTTTGATACAGAGTATGAAGTAATCAAACAGGGTTCTGCTTCCGTTGAAGAAAAAGGTGCGGCTCCTCTCGAAATAATTTACTCTACAGACAGCTTCCATCAGGCATTTGGTGAAGCTATGCAGGCATATGTAGAAGGCAGCGCTTCCAAAGAAGATACAATCAGCACAATTGAACAGAAATATCAGGAAATTGACGGGGCTTCAAACTAAGACTAGCAGACAAAGATGATAACTGGGGAAGAAGCTATGCTTCTTCCCCTTATTTTATGTCACTGAAGCGACCCGTCGCAGGCGGAGAATCCTGCAAGCAGGATTCTTTGTTGTACCGTGACTTGCATAACAGAGAATAAAAAAGAATTGTTTTATAGAAAAGGAGATCAGAAATCAGATGAAATTTACAGAAGGATATTGGGAAAAAAATGAAAGAGCCAATGCGTCCTATGCATCTCAGGCATTTACAGCTGAAGCAATTCCGGGAGGAATGAGAATTGTTTCTCCATTCCGGCAGATCACAGACAGAGGCGGTGCTCTGGATGTAGGAACTATCACTACAGAATTTACTTCTGCACGTAAAGACATTATCAGTGTAAGAAGCTATCATTATGAAGGCTATGTAAAGGGTGAGCCCAGATATGAGCTGAATGAGGATCCGCAGGAAACAGAGGTTGAGATCACAGAAGAGGAAGCTGTGATGAAAGCCGGAAGAATGACAGTAAGAGTAGATTTAAAAGACTTCAAGATCACATATGAAGCAGACGGAAAAGTTCTTACAAATATCGGATTCCGTAACCTTGGATATATGCAGTATGACAGAGCGGTACTGACCAAGTTCCCGGAACCAAACTATATGGTAGCTCAGTATCAGCCATATATGGTAACAGAACTTTCTCTTGACCCAGGTGAATGCGTATATGGGCTTGGTGAGAGATTTACAGCATTCGTAAAGAATGGACAGGTAGTGGATATATGGAATGAGGATGGCGGTACAGCTTCCCAGATTTCCTATAAAAATATTCCCTTCTATGTAACCAGTAAACATTACGGTGTATTCGTTGACCACAGCGATAATGTATCCTTTGAAGTTGCCAGCGAGAAAGTTGAGAATGTAGGATTTTCTGTAAAAGGGGAAGAAATCCGTTATCATGTGATCTATGGTGATGACATCAAAGGTGTAATGGAAACATATACAGATCTGACAGGTAAACCTGCACTGCCGCCTTCATGGTCCTTTGGATTATGGCTGTCCACATCCTTCACAACCAACTATGATGAAGAGACTACCAATTCCTTTATTCAGGGAATGGCAGACAGAGATATTCCGTTGAGTGTATTTCATTTCGACTGCTTCTGGATGAAAGAATTCCACTGGTGCGATTTTGAATGGGATTCCAGAATTTTCCCGGATGTACCTGCAATGCTGAAGCGTTATAAAGAAAAAGGTCTGAAGGTATGCGTATGGATCAATCCATATATTGCACAGGGAACGGCATTCTTCAAAGAGGGAATGGAAAAAGGATATCTGTTACAGCGTGCAGACGGAATGGGCGTAAAACAGATTGATAACTGGCAGCCGGGAATGGGACTTGTAGATTTTACAAATCCGGGCGCAGTAAAATGGTATCAGAATAAGCTGAAAGGTCTGCTTGATATGGGTGTTGACTGCTTCAAGACAGACTTTGGTGAGAGAATCCCTGTAGATGTGAAATATTATGATGGATCTGACCCTGTTTCCATGCATAACTATTATACATACCTTTATAATAAAACTGTATTCAGCCTTCTGAAAGAAGTAAAAGGAGAAGGAGAAGCGATTCTTTTTGCAAGAAGTGCAACAGCAGGCGGACAGCAGTTCCCGGTTCACTGGGGCGGTGACTGCTCTGCAACCTATGCTTCCATGGCTGAGAGCTTAAGAGGCGGTCTGTCCTTTACCTTATCAGGATTCTCTTTCTGGAGTCATGATATGGGCGGATTTGAACTGACAGCAGCACCGGATGTGTACAAACGCTGGCTGCAGTTTGGTCTCCTTTCCACACACAGCCGTCTCCACGGTTCCAAGAGCTATCGTGTACCGTGGCTGTTTGATGAGGAAGCAGTAGATGTTTGCCGTAAGTTTACCAAACTGAAATTGAGATTACTTCCATATCTGTATTCTATGGCTGTGAAATCACACAGAACCGGTATTCCGTCCATGAGAGCAATGATCATGGAGTTCACAGATGATCCTGCTGTGAAATATCTGGATATGCAGTATATGTTAGGTGACAGTATTCTGGTAGCTCCAATCTTCAATAAAGAGAGCCATGTAGAATATTATCTGCCCAAGGGAAAATGGACGCATCTGTTAAGCGGAGAAGTAAAGGAAGGAGGCAGATGGTATGAAGAAACTTATGACTTCTTCTCACTGCCTGTATTCGTAAGAGAGAACACTCTGCTTTCTATAGGTGCAGTAGACACTACTGTTGATTATGAACTGGAAAAAGATGTACAGATCCAGGTTTACGAACTGAACGGAACTGGTTCCTGTGAAGTAGTAACAAATAAAGGTGAGACAGCATTTGTGGTAAATGCAGCAAGAGAAGAAAACAAACTGATTCTGGAAACAACCAAAGAGAATCCGGGAATGACATATCTTCTCAGAAATATTCATGATGTTTCTGCAGTTACAGGTGGCAGTGTAGTGAAGGATACAGAAGATGGAATGATTCTGGCACCGGAAGGATGCAAGATGGAGGTTACAATCTAGGCATGAATAAAAACAGATTGCTTCAGAAGGAGGAGTGCGTAATCCGCAACTCCTTCTGGAACCGTTATATTGATCTGGTAAAAAATATGGTAATTCCCTATCAGTGGGATATTTTAAATGACCGAAGAAAGGATGCTGAGCCCAGCCATGCCATTGACAATCTGAGAATTGCCGGCGGCAAAATGAAAGGGCATTTTTATGGACAGGTATTTCAGGACAGTGATGTATATAAATGGCTGGAAGCAGTAGGTAATATCCTGATGCTGGAGAGGGATCCTGAGCTGGAGGAAAAAGCAGATTCTGTCATTGATCTGATCGCAGAAGCCCAGGAAGAGGACGGTTATCTGGATACTTATTTTTCCATTGAGGAACCGGATAAAAAATGGACGAATGTACTGGAATGCCATGAGCTCTATTGTGCCGGACATTTTATTGAAAGTGCAGTATCCTATTACAGGGCAACAGGAAAGGAGAAAATCCTTCAGATTGCTTATAAACTGGCGGATTATCTGGACAGAGTTTTTGGCCCTGAGGAAGGTAAGCTTCATGGCTATCCGGGACATCAGGAAATAGAGATTGCCTTGTTAAAGCTCTATGATCTGTCCGGAAATGAGAAATATTTAAATCTGGCAGGATATTTTATCAATACCAGAGGAACCAATCATTTCTTTGAAGAAGAATTTGAAAAGAGAGACCATGTCAGCTTTTGGGAGAAAGCCAGAACACCGGAACCAAATAGGTATTATAATCAGTATCCATATAATTATTACAATCAGTTCCAGAGTCCGGTACGTCTGCAGAAGAAGGCAGTGGGACATGCAGTACGCGCTGTGTATATGTATACTGCCATGGCAGATCTGGCCGGAAAGACAGGAGATAAAGAACTGTTTGCAGCCTGCCGGACAATCTGGGATAATATTGTGAAAAAGCAGATGTATATCACTGGAGGAATTGGTGCCACTAATTCAGGGGAAGCTTTTACCAATGATTATGATCTTCCTAATGATACTAATTATTCAGAAACCTGTGCTTCTATTGGCCTGATCTTTTTTGCTCAGAAAATGCTGATGTCAGAGACTGACTCTGTTTATGGAGATGTGATGGAACAGGCACTTTACAATACAGTGCTTGGGGGAATGAATTATGAGGGCAATCGTTTCTTTTATGTAAATCCGCTGGAATCTGTGCCGGAGGTATGCAGAGACAATACCCAACGCCATCATGTGAAGCCGGAACGGCAGAAATGGTTTGCATGTGCATGCTGTCCTCCGAATATTGCACGCCTTATCGGAGGATTATGGGATTATATTTATACAGCTTCAGAAGATCGGGTGAATGTACATCTTTATATAGCAGGAGATGGGAAAATCCAGGTTGGCGAAAGTATACTGAACATTACTCAGAATACTTCTTATCCGGAAAACGGAAAGATTAATTTCACAGTACAAAGTGACTCAGACCGTGAAATCGGACTGGCATTCCGTATTCCGGGATGGGCAGAATATTATACTCTGCGGCTGGATGGCAAAGAGATTACTCCGGATCAGGTGGAAAATGGGTATGTATTGATTTCAAGCTGCTGGAAAAAAGCTGCTTATATTGAATTGGAATTTGACATGCAGCCACGTTTCATCTGTGCAAACAGAAGAATTCATTATGATCTGGGCAGAGCTGCGATCATGCGGGGACCTTTAGTCTATTGTCTGGAAGAGGCAGACAACGGAAAATATCTGGCAGAGCTGACAGTGGATACAGACGCAGGACTTACAGAAGAGAAAAAAACTGAGTTGGGAGGCTATGTGGCATTGAAGGCCAGAGGCAGCAGAACACAGGTACCTGATACGGATAAGCTTTACACTACCTACTGTGCTTCCAGAGAAAGTACAGAGCTTGTTGCAGTGCCTTATTATCTCTGGAATAACAGAGGAACAGGGGAGATGCAGGTCTGGATAAAAACAGGTTTATAATTTTTTAATTATTTTTATGAAAAAAGGGCTGGACAAATCAAAAGTCCGGCCCTATAATAAAACTCACCAGAGATCTTCTGGTAATCATATCCGCCGGTTCGGCGGGAAATTCCTATTTTTAATTTAAAATACAAAAGAGAAAACGGGCATAGGTTATTTTATGTCTTTAAAGGGAAAATAGCGCATATTTACAGGATATGTGAAAAAGCGAGGTGATGCTGAATGATTTTAGTTACCTTTTTCCCGTAGTGATTGCCGGTACCGCAATGATCATGGATTTTCGGACGGCAAAGGTTGATAATGGATGGATCCTGTTCTCTATGTTTGTGGGATTTGTTCTTTGCTTTCGGGAAAGAGGAATTTCGGGAATCCGTTTTTTCCTTATGGGAAGCGGAGCTCCGTTGTTTCTGGCCTTTCTGTTTGTTTTTGGAATGCTGGGAGCTGGTGATATCAAACTTTTCTGTGCACTGGGAAGCGTGATGGGTTTTTCTGAAATTCTGAAGTGTATCTGTATTTCTTTTATGATCGGAGCCTGCATTTCATTGGCTATTCTGATTTCTGAGCACAATTTCTGTGAAAGAATCCGATATTTTATAAGCTATCTTGAGAATACTGTAAAAAATAAGCAAATTCTTTCCTATGGAAAAAAAGATATTTCACTTCCTGAAAATTTTCATTTTACGGTTCCCATATTTTTAAGTGTTTTGTTGTATGCAGGAGGAATCTATTGAAGAAGAATATATTCGCAGTCTGTGACCTGGAGGTAGACTATGCCCTGAATTTCATGGACTATCTGAATCAGAAGAAGAATATTCCTTTTGAGATTCAGGCTTTTACAGCAGTAGAGAACCTGATCTCCTATGGAAAAAAAACACATATAGAGTTGCTGTTGATTTCCGGACGGGCTATGTGCCGGGAGGTTCGGGAATTAGATATCGGGAAAATCATTATACTTTCGGAGGGAGTACATCCTCCGGAGCTGGATCAATATCCCAGTGTATATAAATATCAGTCTTCTTCAGATGTGATACGTGAAGTGATGGAATGCTATGGAGCAGAAAAGAAAACAACACCTCAGTATAGGGTTTTAAAAAAGACCACAGAAATACTGGGAGTGTTTTCACCTCTGGGACGCTGCCTGAAAACCTCCTTTGCACTGACGCTTGGACAGATACTGGCAAAAGATAAGGCAGTTCTATATCTGAATATGGAAGAATATTCAGGGTTTGAAGAGCTGCTGGGAAAAGGATTTGCTCATAATCTGAGCGATCTTCTTTATTATGTCAGACAGGATAATCAGAATCTGCTTCACAAGATGAACAGTATGGTACAGACCATAGGCAATCTGGATTACATTCCCCCTGTGCAGATGCCGGCAGACATCAGGGGAACAGCCTGGCAGGACTGGGAGCAGCTGATTCAGATGATCACCACGGAAAGCTCTTATGAGGTGGTCGTACTGGATATGGGAAGTGGAATTGATGATAATTTTCAGCTTCTTGACCTGTGTAGAAGGATTTATATGCCTGTACTGTCTGATGCTGTCTCAATGTGCAAGATCGCGCAGTTTGAGAATCTGGTACGTATCTGGGATTTTCCGCAGATCCTGGAAAAGACAGTGAAAATAAAACCGCCCTTTCATATGGCTACAGCACCCTCTCCCAACTATATGGAACAGCTGATGTGGAGTGAGCTGGGAGATTATGTCAGGGAGATATTGAGAAAGGAAAGAGAATGAGCAGAGAAATATTTGGAAGGCTGCGGCAGATGCTGATGGAGCAGCTGGATCTTTCCAGAGAACTGTCAGATAAGGAAATCCTGGATGTGATCGATGAACTGATCCTGAATCAGACAGAAGGCATGAGGCTTGCATTAAAGGAGAAGGTGCGGCTGCGGCAGGAACTGTTTTATTCTGTCCGCAAGCTGGATGTATTGCAGGAATTGGTGGACGATGAAACTGTGACAGAGATTATGGTAAATGGCCCGGATACGATTTTTGTGGAGCGGGCGGGAAAACTGATGAAATGGCACAAAAGTTTTACCTCCAGAGAAAAACTGGAGGACGTAATCCAGCAGATTGTTGGCAAGTGTAACAGAGTAGTAAATGAATCTATGCCTATTGTGGATGCCAGACTGGAGAATGGTTCCAGAGTTAACGCAGTCATCTATCCGGTGGCATTAAACGGACCAATCCTGACGATCCGGCGTTTTCCGGAGCATCCTATTACCATGGAGAAGCTGACCAGTCTGGGCAGTATTACTCCGGAATGTGCCGGATTTCTGCAAAAGCTGGTGCAGGCAAGATATTCCATGGTTATCGGCGGAGGTACAGGAAGCGGTAAAACTACTTTCCTGGCAGCTTTGTCGGAATATATTCCCCGAGATGAAAGAATCATTACCATAGAAGACAATGCAGAGCTTCGTATCAGGGGAATTGACAATTTAGTACGGCTGGAAGCCAAAATGGCCAATATGGCAGGGGCAGCATCCGTAACTATCCGTGATCTGATCCGGTCGGCATTGAGAATGCGCCCGGACAGGATCATTGTGGGTGAGGTGAGGGGAGGAGAGGCAATGGATATGCTTCAGGCACTGAATACAGGGCATGAGGGCTCCCTTTCCACTGCCCATGCCAATAGCAGCCGTGACATGCTTTCACGATTGGAGACAATGGTTCTGATGGGTGTGGATCTTCCTCTGGAGGCAATCCGCAGACAGATTGCCTCAGGGGTAGATATCCTTGTACACCTGGGAAGAATGCGGGACAGATCGAGAAAGCTGTTGGAAGTAACAGAGGTCTGCGGTTTTGAAAAAGGAGAAATCCAGACAAGACCGCTGTACCAGTGGCAGGAGGGAAAAGGGCTGGTAAAAACAGCAGATCTTCTGCATATGGAAAAATTGGAAAGAGCGGGGATTGAACTATGAAAGGGAAAAGAAAAGAACAAAGCTATGCAAAGAAGGATTATGATCATTACCGTTTTTCATTAAAAGAGAGTGTGAAATATCTGGGACAGGCAGCTGCTTTATGTATGGCAGTAGATTATCTGTTTTACAGAAATGTATGGCTGCTTGTACTTATGGTACCAGTGAGTCTGTTTTATCTGAAATGGCAGCAGAGCCGATTGATCCGGGAGAGACGGAAAAGGCTGAATTATCAGTTTAAAGATGCACTGACATCTTTAAGTGTGGCAGTTCATGCCGGATATTCTGTGGAAAGTGCGGTGAAAGCCTGTACCCGTGATCTGGAACGGCTTTATGGAAGAGGTGCAGATGTGGTAGAAGAGTTTCGCTATATTGAAAGCCAGCAGCATGTCAGTGTACCTCTGGAGGAATTGTTTCTGGATTTTGGAGAGCGGAGCCAGGTAGAAGATATTGAGAATTTTGCATCTGTTTTTTACACAGCCAAGCGCACAGGCGGAGATATGAATCAGGTACTGCAAAAGGTGTCTAGGATGCTGGGAGACAAGATTGATGTAAAAAAAGAGATAGAAGCTACTCTGGCTGCAAAGAAATCGGAACAGATGATCATGAGCCTGATGCCTGCGGGAATCATTGTATATCTTCAGATGACTTCCCCTGGTTTTTTAAGCGTTCTTTATGGAAATCCCTTTGGAATTGCCGCTATGAGTATCTGCCTGGTTATTTATGCTGCTGCATACTGGATGGGCAGAAAAATCGTGGATATTGAGGTGTAATGACAGAGATGTGGGTACATATTGTTATATTTGTTATTATTCTGCTTCTGCTGCTGGGGTGGAGAATGAAGTGGATCCCTTCTTCCGGAATTGGCGGAAAAGAAGGAATCAGGTTATTCACAATGGTAGCTGTTGCAGGCAATCTTCTGGGGATGATGCTTACAGCCGGAAGCGGTGAACAGGTGTATTCACGGGGATATCGACTGGAAAAGGAGGATACGGGATCATATGAGAAGAAGTTTGTGGTATCCGTGGATGGAGAAAAGACAGGCACCCTGTATGTACAGATACCGGAGAAAGAGGTACAGGAACAGGAAGAACAGGAACAGACTCAGAAGCTGACGGCAAAGGAGCAGGAACAGAAGGACATCATGGAAGAAATTGCCCGTTACAATGAAGAAAAGGGAGATCCTGATTATTATTACCTGCCAGAGCAGTGGAATGGGAAAAAGCTTCAGTGGATAAGCCCTGCTGATACGTCCGGTAAAATGCTGACAGGAATATTTCTGATCGCTGCTATGATAGTGCTTGTAATGAAAGGCAGAGAAGAACAGGTTCAGCTCCAGAAAAGACAGGAAGAACTTCTGATGGATTATCCGGGGCTGATCATGAAATTTACATTGCTGGTACAGGCGGGAATGACAGTCAGAAAAGCATTTCAGAAAATCGCCCTGGATTACGGAAGAAAGAAAAAATCTATAAAAAGGGCAGCTTATGAGGAAATCCGTGTAGTCTGTTATGAGATGGAAAGCGGTGTCTCCGAAGGAGAAGCTTATCGAAGATTTGGAGAAAGATGTGGACAGGTAAAATATAAAACTCTGGCTACGCTGCTGATCCAGAATCTGCAGAAAGGAAGCCGTCAGATGGCAGATATGCTGGAACGGGAGTCTGTGGAAGCCTGGGAGGAACGTAAACGAAAGGCCAGGGTGCTGGGAGAGGCGGCTGCAACTAAGCTGTTGTTTCCTATGATGCTGATGTTGATTGTAGTAATGGCAATCGTGATGATTCCGGCATTTCTTTCTTTTTATGGAGGTGCGTAGGAATCAGAGGATGATGCCTGCAGAAAGACGGAGGAAGAGTAGAGAAATGAAGAAACTGAAAGAATGGGTATGGGATTTTGTTAAGGAAGAGGATGCTGTGGGTGTAGTAGAGATTATACTCATACTGGTGGTGCTGATCGGACTTGTAATTATATTTAAAGAGCAGATCACAAATCTGGTAAACAGTCTTCTTTCCAAGATTGCGAAACAAAGTAATTCCATCTGATGTACAGCAAGGAGGAGGTGTATTTTCTGTATGAGAAAAAAAGGAAGCGTTACCGTTTTTCTGACATTGATCCTCAGTCTGTTGTTGTCACTGATATGTGCAAGTATTGAGTCAGTACGCATGGCATCAGCCAGAACCCAGATCCTTAATGGTATGGATATTGGATTATATTCGTTGTTTGGACAATATGATAAAGAGCTGCTGACAGATTATGATCTGTTTGCCCTGGATGGTTCCAGAGGAGGCGGGCAGCTGGATCTGGCTGCTGTCTGCGATGAACTGGAAGCTTATATGAATCCTGTCTTGAAGCAGAACAGTCAGAAGCTTACGCTATGTCAAAGCGGATTGACAGGATATCGGTTACTGACAGATCAGAACGGAGAAGCATTTTATCAGCAAATTGTAGGGTATATGCAGGAAACACTGGGAAGTCAGGGGATACAGCTCCTTCTTGGCAGAATGTCAGAAAGACAGGAAAAAACAGCTCAGGCAGATCAGTCTGCAAATCAAGCACAATCAAAAGGGTCTATTGATCGATATGATTCAGAGATGAATCAGGCATCTGAAAAAAGTCAGCAGGCGGCTGAAGAAGCGCAGGTTGTTCCACAGGCTCCACCTGCAAAAAATCCCATCACTATTATGAAAAGAATTATGAAAAGGGGAGTCCTGGAATTAGTACTGCCAGGTGGAAATGGGCTGTCAACAAAGGAGATTGAGAAAGGAACTCTTGTTTCCGGGCGAGGTTTGCAGCAGGGTATGGAGATGCCGGATGGAATGACGGTTGAAAACAGTTATACTTCAGAAGTCCTTTTTCAGCAGTATCTTATGGAGCATTTGGGAAGCTATGCAGAGCCTTCTTCGGCCGGACTGGCATATCAGATGGAATATGTTTTCGGAGGAAAAAATAGTGACGAGGACAATCTGAAAGCAGTAGCATCTAAATTATTATTTATCCGGGAGGGAGTGAATTTTGCATGTTTAATGGCAGATAATGTGAAAAGGTCAGAAGCTCAGGCGCTGGCAACAGCCATTGCGTCAGGATTTCTGGTTCCGCCGGCAGCTGTAATTATTGAGGCAGCCCTGATTTTATGCTGGGCCTTTGCAGAAAGTGTGCTGGATGTCAGGGAATTGTTTGCAGGGGGAAGGATTCCGCTGGTAAAATCCTCTGCAGACTGGCAGATTTCATTGGGAAATCTTCCTGATCTTATGGAAGGACTGGATTCTATGCGAAGAAATGACGAAAAGGGAATGTCTTATAAAGATTATCTGCAGGTGCTGGTTTTGACAGTATCCAAAGAAAAAAAGGTAATGCGTGCTATGGATATGATCGAGAATACAATCCGGGAGAAAGGTAGAAAGAATTTCTGTATGGATTCCTGCATTGTGGCACTGGAAGCATTTGCTGATGTGAAAGCAAATAAAAAGAAAGATTTTCAGGTGATACGTCAATATTGTTATGAATAGTGAAAAGAGGTGCAAAAAGGTGCTTTTACAGAAAGAAAAGAAGAAAAGAAGAAATAAACTAAGTATAAGAAATGTTCTGAAAAAGGAAATAATCTATGAAAGGAGAAACCGCTCTCTAAGTTTTCGTACAAATCTGTTCTTTTTCCCCCCGAAAAAAAGATGTGAGCTTTCTGTAAAGGCATCTTTTTGCATCTCTGGCTGGCGGAGAGCCAGTCTGGCAGTTGAGACTGCATTTGTATTACCGCTGTTTTTTATGGGAATATTGACCATGATCTGCTTTATGGATATCTATAAGGTGCAGACGGAGCATCTTAGTCAGTTATGTACAAAGGCGAAACAGGCTGGAATGTATGCATACCTTACAGGAGAAAGTGGTGCAGAGGATATTACTCTGCCGGATATTTACAGCTATGAGCCCTTTGGCGGTCTGGTTCCCCTGCCGAAAGTTGTAATTTACAATCATGTAAAAGTGCATGCCTGGACAGGAAGAATTTTTGAAGGGGACAGTGGAAATGAAAGTACACCGGAAAAAATGGTTTATATTACAGAATCCGGGAGTGTATATCATAAGGATCCCGGGTGTAGTTATCTGAATGTTTCGTTAAAACAGATTCCCGGTACTTCTGTTTTGGCTGCAAATAATCAGTATGGAGAACACTATACTGCCTGTGAGACCTGCAGTAGAAATCAAAAGCCTGCAGGTGTGGTCTTTGTTACAGAGCAGGGAAACCGTTATCATAACCTGGAGACCTGCAGTGGCTTAAAGCGTACAGTCCGGATGGTGAAGGAAACGGAAACTTCAGGGATGAAATGCTGCAGCAGATGCGGCTGAAACTAACAGACTGCAGAGACAGAGTTGAGAAGACGTAAGTTATATCTGAGAGAATAGTTATAAATGATGGGAGATGGGGCGGAATTATGAGAGAGTTTTGCGTGCTGGTCTTTTTGGGCCTGAATTCCTGGATGGATATTAAAAGAAGAGAAATATCACTGGTACTGGCTACTATGCTGGCGGCAACAGGAATGATCTGGACTGTATACAGGGGAACCGTTTCTATAGAACGGCTTCTGCCCATAATGACAGGTGTTTCTTTTCTTGGAATAAGTGTTATCACCAGAGGGGCTATGGGAATGGGAGACGGATGGATCTTGCTTGCTCTGGGCACAGTCCTGATGCCTGAAGAATTTTTTTCCATGCTGTTTGCAGCTATGCTGATCAGCGCGGCATGGGCAGGCATTCTGTTATGGTTGTTTCGTAAAAAAGGAAATACAGAAATTCCATTTGTACCCTTTCTGATGCTGGGATATCTGGGAAAATTGTTTTTGTGGAGGTAGGAATATGGTGGAAAAGATAAAAAAGGGAAGTTTTACAGTGGAAGCTGCATGCGTTATGCCCTTAATTCTGCTGGTACTTTTTGGCACGATTTATCTGAGTTTTTTTGTCCATAATAGAGCATGGCTTACAGCGGCTGCCTATGAGTCTGCATTGAGCGGGAGCATGGAAGGAAATAAGAAAAACGGACAGGTATATGAGACTGCCAGAATGTGTAGCGAGAAATTGGGAAGTACCGGATTTTTCGGAGCGGAAGACCTGACAACTCAGACCAATGTGGGAAAGGAAGTACAGGTTACTTATGATCTGGATACAATATCTGTTTATGGAGGGCTGAACTGGCATATGAGAACAGAGGGCAAAGCCAAAATCATAGATCCTGTAAGTCATATCCGCAAGATCAGAGCTGCAAAAGCAGTGTTTGAAGGAACGGGGGAGTAGGGTGAAAGCAGAATATAAAAGAGATATGAATCATAACTATCTGATTCTATATGGCGAGAAAGATATTAATACGGATTCTTATCAGGTTCGTATGCTGGTAGGAAATATTATACCTTCTCTTCTGAAATGCAGGATTCAGGGTGTGGATGGAAAATTTATGATGTATTTTGATATCACCTCAAAACAGGCGGTCAGCACCTTATATGAAGAGAAAAAACTGGGAAATGAAGATCTTCGGATGATTTTTGGAGGATTTGTCAGAGTTATGGAGGAAGCAGCAGAATACCTTATCAATCCTGCACAGCTGGTTCTGAAGCCACAGTATATTTTTGCAGACTGTGAGAAAAAAGAGCTTTTTTTCTGTCTGATGCCGGGATACGACAAAGATATTAAGGAACAGTTTCAGCTGTTGACGGAGTATATACTGCCGAAGATTGACCATGAAGACAGTGAGGCGGTGATCCTTGGGTATGGTGTTTACAGAAGAACTATGGAAAACAGCTTTCATTTGGAGCACATTAAAGAAGAATTATATCGTAAACAGAATAATAAAGAAGAAATAAAGACAGAAACAGAAAAGGATTCCCGGGAAATATCTGTACAGGAAACCGGGGAAGAAAGCCTTATGCAGTCATCTGGAATGTCGGAAAATTTCTGGCGGGAAGAGAAGACAGAAAAAACAGACAGCCATAAATTATTTGGAAAAAAAGTGGCAGTATTTGTTTTGATATTGCTGGCCTTGGCAGGTGTTACCATGGCGATTTCCGGAGGATATCTTCCTCATAAGGATATAAGCGTTCTTTTGGGTGTTGTACTGGCAGGAATGGGTGGGATTATGTTGGCTGTACTGATCATCCGAAAGGCAAAAGATGTTTATAAACAACCACAGAGGGAGAGCAGGGAAAAGCCGCAGTTATCGGAAAAGTTTGTCCGGCCGCCGGTAAACGAAATACTGCAGGAGGGTTCAGATGATTCCATAAAAACGATGATGGAGAAAAAAAGTCTACACAGGGAAAGGGAGGAGGATTTTGGCGAGACGGTGGTACTTTCTGCAGGAGTTGTTTCGGGACCGGCAAGTCTGGTGAGCAGAGAACCTGGGGAACTGGCTCCTATTTATCTGCAGGAGGAACTGACAGTGATAGGAAAACTGGAAAACGCCTGTGATGCAGTGATCGATCTGCCTACAGTAAGCCGGATTCATGCCAAAATAAGGAAAAGAGAGGAAGAATATTATTTATCTGACATGAACTCCAGAAACGGGACGATTGTGAACGGAAGACTTCTGCTCCCTGAGGAAGAATATCGTCTGCAGGAAGAGGATGAGGTAGATTTTGCCCAGGCAAGATATATATTTTTGAAATAAGATTGAAAAATCAGGATTTTTTGATACAATTTATATGATGAGGGAAGGGATGTAAGGTATCTGCTCCCTGATCTGATATTTATGAATTGCTGTGACAGCAGGATAAAACAGGATGAAAAGAGGTCTGGTGTGGAAGAATTAAAAAAAGAACCGGTGACAGTATTTCTGATCCTTGTTAATGTACTGGTTTTTCTGGTTGTAGAATTTACCGGTGGAACAGAAAACACCGGACATATGCTTCAGTGTGGGGCTGCGTATACGCCTGCAGTGATCAATGGAGAGTTCTACAGATTGTTTACCAGTATGTTTCTTCATTTTGGTCCGAGGCATCTGGGGAATAATATGCTGGTATTATTTGTACTGGGTGGGCGTATGGAGCGTACAGCCGGTCGGATTAAATATCTGTTGATCTATCTTCTGGGTGGAATCGGAGGGAATATCCTTAGTATGTTTCTGGAAATGGGTACCGGAGAGTTTGGTGTTTCGGCAGGAGCTTCCGGCGCTGTTTTTGCAGTGATGGGAGCCATGGTCTATGCGGTGATCCGGGGCAGAGGAAGGCTGGAGGATCTTTCCCTCAGGCAGATCCTTATTATGACTGGATTCTCTCTTTACTTTGGATTTGCCAGTGAGGGAGTGGATAATGCGGCTCATGTGGGTGGTATGATCTGTGGATTTCTCTTATGCATGCTTTTGTATCATCCGGGAAAAAGTCTTCGGAATAGTGAGGATTTATTTTAGGAAAATCCTAAAGACAGAGCCCTGGCCTGGGGCGCTGTCTACGGTCAGACTTCCGTGATGTGCAGTGATGATTTCCTTTGTTACTGCCAGGCCGAGACCAGTGCCGGATGGCTTGTAGGTGACAAAGGGTGTAAAGATTTTCTGTATCTGTTCCCTGGTCATCCCGCATCCGTTATCTGCCACAGAGATACAGATACAATCATCAGCTTTTGTCAGGCGGACAGTAATTCTGCCCCTTGGTGCTGCTATGGCTTCGCAGGCATTCCGGAAGAGATTCAGCAGAGCCTGACGCATTTTTATACGATCAATCAGTACAGGGGAGGAGATGGGTTCCAGATGAGTTTCCAGAGTGATACCCAGATAATCCAGTGTATGTTTTTCACAGGCGATGATTGTACTGAGGAATTCTGTGATATTTACCGGGGTAAGGGAGACCGTTCCTGAATGACTGAAATCTGACAGCTCATTTAATAGCTCTTTTATGTAATCCAGATTGTCCATGAGATCATCCCATTGTTCAAACCGGCATACTTCCGGATGGGAAGAGGCCATGAGCTGAAGTTCACTGCTTATGAGGGCTATGGGATTACGGATTTCATGTCCAAGCCTGGAAAGTGTGAACTGAAAATTCTGTTTTAATTTTGCTGACTCTTGTATAGTTTCTGTCTGCATATATGATCACCTCAGAAAAAAGTGTATCATTGCAGACCAAAGCTTCGCAATCTGTTTCGCAGTGGAAAATTCGTACAAAATCGACACAGAAAAATAGAAAGAAGGAATTAAAAATGGATAATTGTATTTTCTGTAAAATCGCCGGTGGAGAAATTCCGGCAGCAACTCTTTATGAGGATGAGAATTTCAGAGTGATTCTGGATCTGGGCCCTGCAAGCAAGGGACATGCACTGATCCTGCCAAAGGCTCATGCCGCAAATATTTATGAGATTTCAGACGAACTGGCAGCAAAAGCAATGATCCTGGCAAAAAAAATGGCACGTGTCATGACTGATGCATTACATTGTGATGGCTTTAATATTGTGCAGAATAATGGAGAATGTGCAGGACAGACAGTGTTCCATTTTCATATGCATCTGATTCCGAGATATAATGGAGATTCTGTAGGAATTACATGGACACCGGGAACTCTTACTGATGAGGTAAAAGAGGAAATTATGGAGAAGGTAAAGGCACAGTTTAATTGATATGGATGACGCGGAATTTTGGGAATTTTATGCCAGATACCGTGGTATTGCATTGCGTGCGGCGAAGACAATCTTGAAAAACGAAGCTGAGGCAGAGGATGTCTGTCAGGATATATTTGAAACCTTATACCACATGGAGCAAGATAAAGTTAACAGGCAAACCATGGGTGCGATGATCAGGGAAATGTCTGTAAACAGAGCTAAGGATTATTGTAAAAAAGCATACAGGCAGCATGAGTATGCCAGTTCTGAGCTGCTGGAAAATAACGAAGCGATATCAGGCTGTGATAATGTGGAAGAGAGCATAGAGGCTTTAAGTACAAAAGACGGTTTACATTTTATCTTCCGGAAGCTTCGAAAGAAAAATAAGCGAAATTATGAAATATATGTAAGGGTGAAAATCTATCATATTCCATCACGCATCGTCGCAGAGCAGTTTCACACTACTGAAAATAATGTGAATAATATTGTTCTGCGAACGAAGCGATGGCTGTTAAAAGAATATCAGAAGCTATAGTATTGCTGTGAACTGCAGTCTTATGATAATTCCTGGATCAGGTTAGTGATTTTTTCAATAGAATCAATGGTGTTGCTGCCGGACATTGCATCAATATAAGACTGGCGGTTATGGTAAAGTTCTCTGATTGCGTTGAGAAGAGATTTTTCTGTAATTTCTTCTTCTTCCAGAACCATGCTGAAGCCCTGACGCTGGAAAGAACGGGCATTGAGGATCTGGTCTCCGCGGCTTGCCTTTGCAGAGAGTGGAATCAGAAGGTTAGGTTTATTCAGGGCTTTGATCTCACAGATGGCATTGGCTCCGGCACGGGAGATGACAACATCGGCCAGAGCAAACAGATCAGCCAGTTCCTGCCTGATATATTCATATTGTACATAACCTTCTGTATTGACAAGACTTTCGTCCAGTTTGCTCTTGCCACACAAATGGATTACCTGGAAGTCCTTTAAAAGTTCAGGAAGGATCAGACGGATATTCTGGTTAACGGATGCTGCACCCAGACTGCCGCCGATAACCATCAGAACTGGTTTATCGGAACTGAAACCGCAGAATTTTCGTCCGGCTTCTTTGTCACCGTTTAACAGTTCTGCGCGGATAGGAGTACCTGTGAGGACTGCCTTGTCAGCAGGGAGACTTTGCACGGTTTCAGGGAAGTTACAGCATACTTTTGCGGCAGAAGGAATGCATATTTTATTTGCCAGTCCGGGTGTCATGTCTGATTCGTGGATAATGGCCGGAATATGGCATTTGCGGGCTGCAATTACAACCGGTACGGTTACAAATCCTCCCTTGGAAAAAACCACATCCGGTTTTAACTGTTTTAATAATTTTTTGACCTCACCAAATCCTTTTATAACGCGGAAGGGATCAGTAAAATTTTTAACATCAAAGTAACGTCTTAATTTGCCGGAAGAGATTCCGTAATAGGGAATGTGCATGTCTTCAATCAGCTTTTTCTCGATACCTTCATAGGAACCGATATAGGAAATTTCATATCCCAGTTCTTTCAGTCGTGGAATGAGTGCAATATTTGGAGTAACATGTCCGGCAGTGCCACCGCCGGTGAGTACGATATGTTTCATAAAAAGCCTCCTGATAATTTCTGAATACAATAGTCAGCCTGAAGGCAGGCTGTATCTCTCTTACTAATATGAACCTATGGGGAGAAAATGTCAAGAAAAAGCACAGAAGGGATAAGGGAGTATAAAATGAGAAAAAAAATAAGTGATGAAGAAGCAGACAAACTGTTGGAAGAGCAATATATCCGGGAAGCGAAAGAGATGGAAGCAGGATTATTACGGTCTGCTGGTATAGACCCTGAGGAGGAATCAGAACCGGAAGCTGAGGAGAAAATCAAGGCCGGATATGATCACCTGATGGCAAGCCTGAAGAGAAAAGGTCAGTACAGAGAAAGATATTCTGAAGATGCGATCATAAATTTTGAAGATTGGAACAGGAAAATGGAAGCCCTGCGTTTGGAGACAGAAAAACGAAAAAGAACCCATTTGCTGGTAAAAAGAGGTGGGGTTCTGGCAGCAGGGTTTATGATGGCTTTTCTTACAGGAATGACTTTACTGGCAAATATAAAAAATTTTTTTACGATTGTGTGATATTTAGGTGGTTTTATTCGTATAATATATGTAGTGGCATTTTACAGTGGTAAAATTCCGGCTTGTTTTTATGAAAAACTTTGTTTTATGCGGAAACGTCACTTAGAGAAAACGTTCGCAGGCAGAATGAAATCAATGGCCGGATATCTGCAAAAATCTATTACCGTTCTGTCCCAAAGTGTCTGCTGCGTGAGAATTTATTAAAATACCAGCAATGTTTTATAAAAATCCGCGGCAGACATAGAAAATCGGGAACTGATATTTTCAGTTCCCATTTTTTATGTTAGAAATATTCAGAAAAAAACTGTTAATCATTTTTGTTGTAGTGTATAATATATACAATAAGGAAGAGAAGTCCGAAAGGAGGTTTTTTATGAAGATTACTTTTATTGGTGCAACCCATGAAGTAACAGGCTCCTGTTATTATCTGGAGGCTGCGGGGAGAAAATTTCTGGTAGATTATGGAATGGAGCAGGGTCCGAATTATTATGAAAATGTTCCTGTTCCCGTAGCACCAGGAGAACTGGATTTTGTTCTTCTTACTCATGCGCATATGGATCATTCGGGAAATTTGCCGGTCCTTTATGCAAAAGGGTTTCAGGGACCTGTATATGCTACGGAAGCTACCAGCCATCTATGTGATATTATGCTTCGTGACAGTGCCCATATTCAGATGTTCGAGGCAGAATGGAGAAACCGAAAGGGAAAAAGACAGGGGAAACCGGAATATATACCTGCGTATACCATGGAAGATGCAATGGGAGTGATCCGGAATTTTGTAGGGCGTCCGTACAACGAGGCTTTCAGTCCGGCAGAGGGAATTTCTGTACGTTTTATTGATGCAGGACATTTACTGGGTTCTGCCAGCATTGAGCTGACAGTGACAGAGAATGGAAAGGAAGAAAAAATAGTTTTTTCCGGAGATATCGGAAATATAAACCAGCCGTTGATTAAGGATCCGGAGTATCTGGATATGGCAGATTACGTAGTTATGGAGTCTACTTATGGAGACAGAAGCCACGGAGAGAAACCAGACTATGTAGGGCTTCTTGCGAAAGTGATCCAGGAAACTTTTGACAGGGGTGGAAATCTGGTGATTCCCTCCTTTGCAGTGGGGCGAACACAGGAAATGCTGTATTTTATCCGCCAGATCAAAGAGGAAGGAAGGATACATGGGCACGATGGTTTTGAGGTATATGTGGACAGTCCCCTGGCAAATGAAGCCACAACTATTTTTTCAGAGCATAAGTATGATTGTTTTGATGAAGAGGCAATGGAGCTGATCAATAAAGGAATTAATCCTATCAGCTTTCCGGGATTGAAAATCTCTGTGACAAGTGATGATTCCAGAGCAATCAATTTTGATGATGAACCTAAGGTGATCATTTCAGCCAGTGGCATGTGTGATGCCGGCCGCATTAAGCATCATTTGAAACATAATCTGTGGAATGAAAAATGTACAGTGATGTTTGTTGGGTATCAGGCCATAGGAACACTGGGAAGAGCCCTGTTGGAAGGTGCACAGGATGTAAAGCTTTTTGGAGAGTCTATCCATGTGGCGGCACACATCTGCACTATGCCGGGAATCAGCGGACATGCGGATGTGAATGGACTGATGAAATGGGCGAAGGCATTTAAGAAAAAACCAAAGAAGGTATTTGTTACTCATGGAAATGACGAAGTGACAGAAATTTTTGCAAAACGTCTGCATGAAGAATTGGGTTATGATACGATGGCACCTTTTAGCGGAACCATCTATGACCTGACAGAGAATACCTGTGTTTATGAGGCTACAGGTGTGAAGATAGAAAAGGTTTCTGCTTCCCCGAAAGCATCCAAGGCTGCCCGTGCTTTTGAAAAGCTTCTTTCTCTTGGTTATCGTCTCCTGGCTGTTATTAAGAAAAACGAGGGAATTCCCAATAAGGACTTGGAACGTTTTTCCAGAGATATTCAGTCGTTGTGTGACAAATGGGACAGATGAAAAGCAGGCAGGAAAGAGAGAATTCTCCGACCTGCCTGTGTTTTATTTCTTGAGTTACTGGTTTAAAGCCTGTTTTAATGCCTGGGAAAGCTGATCCGGGCAGGAAGTGTTTTTAAAACCGCATTGGATTCCTTCCAGACGGTTGATTACTTCGTTGGCATCCATGCCCTCTACTAAAGCGGCAATTCCTTTGGCATTACCGTTACATCCACCTTCGAACTGAACGTTGTGAACCTTATGATCTTCATCTACATCAAAATAAATTGCCTGTGAACAGACACCCTTAGTTTTGTATGTCATGATTTTTCCTCCTGTGAAAAATAGTGCTTTCTGTTGTCCTTTCTCTGCCTGGCAGAAAAAGTTATATTTATAACCTTGAATATTATAGCAGAATATAAAAAAAGTTTCCATATAAATTAAACTTTTGTTATAATAGGAAATGCAATGTGTAAACAAGTACTTTATATTTGTTTGTCCTGAACCGGACAGGCGTAAAAATAAAAAAAGAAGAGGTGTTTTGATTATGAAATGTATCGGTATTATAGGCGCAATGGAGCAGGAAGTATCAAGAATCAAGGAAATGATGAAGGAAGTAAAAATTACAACAAAGGCATCTATGGATTTTTATGAAGGAATTCTGGAAGGAAAGAAAGTTGTAGTTGTACGCTCTGGAATTGGCAAAGTGAATGCAGGAATGTGTACACAGATTCTGGCAGATATTTATGGAGCAGAAGCTGTGATCAATACAGGAATTGCAGGAAGTCTGAATAATGATGTTAATATTGGAGATATTGTACTTTCCACAGATGTGCTGCATCATGATATGGATGCAGTGGGCTTTGGCTATAAAAAAGGCCAGATTCCGCAGATGAAGGAATTTTCCTTCCCTGCAGATGAGAAACTGCGCAAGCTGGCAATGGAGGTGTGCAGGGAAGTAAATCCTGAGATCAATGTATTTGAAGGAAGAATATGCTCAGGAGACCAGTTTATTTCTGATAAAGGAGTAAAGGATGCCATTGTCTCTGAATTTGGCGGATTTGCAGTGGAAATGGAGGGTGCAGCTATTGGACAGGCCGCTTATCTCAATGGAATTCCCTTCCTGGTAGTCCGCGCTATTTCTGACAAGGCAGATGGAAGCGCTCATATGGACTATGCAGAATTTGAAATGGCAGCCATTGAGCATAGCGTAAAGCTTACTGTCAGAATGATTCAGAAACTGTAACAGGCACTTTACGGTAAATATTACATATACTGAAATAGATTATCAGAAGAAATGCAGGATCTCGATATGTATTATGATGAATATTTTCCGTTTTATGCTGCATATGCCAATCCAATGCTGTATCAGGGGGAAAGGATGCAGGAAAAGGAATTTGAACTGATGAAATCCTATTATCCCCGCATCGTACAGGAAATTCAGGAGAGGGTGGAGGAAGAATGCCGTCTGTTGGATTATGAGGGAAGCAGGATATATGATGAATATCCGGATAAGTATATGTTTTATCATCTGTGCAGCAAGATTAAAGAGAGTATGAAACCGGAGATAAAAGCTCAGGCAGAGCAGAGCTGTTTTCTGGATGAACTGATACATGTGCTTTTGGGACAGGAAATCTGCAGGAGACGCTGCAGAAGAAAACGCTGCAGAGGAACCTTTTATCACTGGTGAGAACATTGCATTGTCTGCATGTTCTGTCAGACAGTAACTTACAGATTTATTGATATAGATAAAGAAATGATGAAGAATTTAAGAGAATATTTAGAAGAACAAATGAATGAAGACCTGATACAGGCTGTTTTAAGTGGAAGTCGGAGTGATTCAGGTCCCTCCAAGGTGAAAATCCGACCGGTAAAGCTGAAAAATCAAATCTGCTATCAGGCTTCTGCTACTGAGGGTACAAAGATTTTTCATAAAAATTATACTCAAGGGCAGCTGATCGAATATCTGGAAAAAGAGATCACAGATCATTTTGGACAGTTTCAGGCCAGGGGAAGACGGTTGGATGGAACGGTTCTGGTGAGTAAAAAGGGGAAAATGACTGTAAAAACAAAAAAACATCCGGTAAGTGAACCTGTGCAGATTCAGGCCCATAATCGGGTGAAGAAGTACATCCTGAAAGAGGGGGTTCCGGTGCCCTTTTTGGAAGATCTGGGTGTAATGAATGAGAATGGTAAGATTATTACTTCAAAATATGACAAATTCCGACAGATTAACCGGTTTCTGGAGTTTATTGAGGATATTCTGCCCCAGCTTGCCAGGGACAGAGAAATTACAATTCTGGATTTTGGCTGCGGAAAAAGCTACCTGACCTTTGCCATGTATTATTATCTCCGGCAAATAAAGGGGTATGACGTAAATATTATTGGTCTGGATCTGAAAACAGATGTGATTGAAAAATGTAATAAGTTGGCAGAAAAATATGGATATGAGAAGCTGCATTTTTACCAGGGGGATATTGCTGAATATGAGGGCGTATCTTCTGTAGATATGGTGGTAACTCTTCATGCCTGTGACACGGCTACAGATTATGCACTGGCTAAGGCAGTACAGTGGGGAGCAGGAGTGATCCTCTCTGTACCGTGCTGCCAGCATGAGGTGAACAGACAGATAAAAAATGAAATGCTGGAACCGGTTTTGCGGTACGGTATTTTGAAAGAGAGAATATCAGCACTGATCACAGACGGGGTACGTGCCAATCTCCTGGAGAGCAGAGGTTATGAAACACAGCTTCTGGAGTTTATAGATATGGAACATACGCCTAAAAATCTGCTGATCAGAGCAGTGAAAACCCAAAAGTCTGCAGGGAATCCAAAAGTTTCTGCAAAGAACAAAACAGAGAGGATGATGAAAGAACTGGAGATTCATCCAACTCTGGACAGGCTCTTGGAAATAATTGAGGAAGGGGAGATGATATGAAACAGGTGATTGCCAGAATATTGATCCTGTTCTTTATTTTTCTCGCCGGAGTGTCGGGAACAGCTCTGCTGCTGAATGGAACGGCTACAGATGACCGTTCGGACTTTAATGAGGCTACTTTTCCTGAAGTTATGGTAGATCTGGATGGTACGCTGGCAAACAGGATGTATGGATATGCCCAGCCTATGCAGGCGGATTTCGCCAGAGACAGTGTAACACCACTGGATACTTCTAAGAAGCTGACTTTTGTGGTAAATCCATATGGGGCAGAGGTTCAGAGCTTTTCTTATGAAATTCGTACATCGGATGGAAGCAAGGTTCTGGAGAATAAAAAGATCAAAGCGCTGGAGTCGGATGGTCAGAACCTTCGGGCTTCCGTAGAAATCGGAAGTGACCTGAGAATGAACCAGGAGTATTCTATGCAGATTACTCTGGTGACAGGCGGACGCGAAATATATTATTATACCAGAATAGTGGCAAGAGCTCAGGTGCATGCAGGAGAATATGTAGCTTTTGTAAAGTATTTCTACGAGACCAGTATGGATAAAAATGCGGCAGATGATCTGGCCAGCTATCTGGAACCGGATACAACAGGTGTAGCTACCAATTATTCCAATATCAGTATTAATTCTACGTTGGGAGAGGTGAGCTGGGGAACCCTGAATCCGCAGATATATAAAGAAGGAATCCCTGTTATCAAGGATATTAATGAGACCACTGCAAGTATTTCCATAGATTATCAATTTACTTCTCAGAATGAAAATGAGACTACAGAAGTATATGATGTAGAGGAATTTTACAGAATGAGATACATGGATTCCAGAATCCGGCTGTTGGATTTCCAGAGGTCAGCAAATCAGATATTTGATCCGGAAACAGCGGTGTTCTCAGAAGATGGTGTGATTCTGGGAGTGCGAAATAAGGATGTAGAGTATTTGTCAAATGACAGTGGTACAGTAGTTGCTTTTACACAGCAGGGAGACCTGTGGTCCTATGCTCCGGGGAGCAGTAAAGTAAATCGGGTATTCAGTTTCCGGAAGTTGGAGAATGGGGATTTCAGAGATTCCAGAAATCAACACAATATCAAGATTGTGAGAGTCGGTGATGAGGGAGATATAGATTTTGTTCTTTATGGATATATGAACCGGGGAGTTCATGAAGGATATGAAGGTCTGGTTGTATATCATTTTAACAGTGATAAGAATGTGGTGGAGGAAAAGGCATTTATTCCTATATCCGAATCCTATGAGTTTTTGAAAAGAGATCTGGGAAAATTATCCTATGTAAATGAGCAAAATGAGCTTTTCCTTCTTTTTGCCCAGAATCTGTATAAGGTGGACATAGAAGGTAATTCCTACGAGATTCTGGAAGAAGGCATTAAATATGATAATTTTGTAGCTTCTGATAATAATGATCATGCTGCATGGCTGGTCACAGAGGGAGACTCAAAAGGCTGTATCCGGGAAATTGATTTTGATACGAAAAAGATCCGTACGATTACCTACGAGAAAGGACAGAGACTTAGGACGGCTGGGTTTATCAATGAAGATCTGGTTTATGGAATTTTGCAGAAGTCCGATATTCTTACGGATTCCAACGGACATAGATCAGAGGGAATTCAAACTCTGCGTATTGAGGATTTTGATGGAAATGTGAAGAAGGAATATCACAGGGATGGTCTGTATATTACTAATATTTCTGTGGGAAATACATTGATAGAATTTGAGCTTTCGGCAAAATCCGGGGATACCTATACTGTGCAGAAAAAAGATACGATTATGAATAACGGAAAGGCAGCAGCCAATAATGTTAAGATTGAGCTCATTTCTGCATCACGCACAGGGGTGCGGGTAAAGCTGGTGCTCAGTGAAACTGCTCAGACAGAAAATCCTCTTGCATTCTATGCAAAGATCAGTAATACAAAAGAAGAGTTTATCAGTCTGGATAAGCAGATTCCTCAGGAATCAACTTACTATGTATATGCCAGAGGCGGGCTTGACAGTACCTGGACAGATCCGGCAAAAGCTGTACAGAGAGCGGATGAACAGGGAGGAGTTGTTCTGAACCGTGCTCAGCAGTATGTATGGGAGAGAGGTAACAAAAAAACAAAGATACAGCTGGATACCATGGAAATCCCTGATATAGTACTGGAGGGGACTCTGGATAAAAAAGTACTGAAAAAGAAATTGAGAAAGACTGGTACAGTGATCGATCTTTCAGGGTGCAGTCTTGACAGTGTGTTGTATGAGGTAAGTGCCCAGAGGCCTGTGATTGCCAAGACAGGAGATAACACCAGTGTGGTGATTGTAGGATATGATGAGTACAATACGTATCTGTATGATCCTGTAAAAAAGGAGACATATCCGTATGGTATGAATGACAGTACAGACCTGTTCCAGAAAGCGGGAAATATATTTATCACATATATTGAAGCGGTGCAGGCAGTGCAGAAATAAAGAAAAAGAATGAAATGTAAAAGATAAAGGAGAAAAAGGATATGTTATATGAAAATATCAAGAAGCTGGTTCAGTATGGAATAGAGACAGGGCTGACACCTGCGTGTGAAAAAAATTATGCCACAAATCTTCTGCTGGATGTATTTAAGGAAGACGAATATACAGAGCCGGAGGAAGAATATGGTAATATTGATCTGGAGGAAGTGCTGAAAGCACTTCTGGATGAAGCGGTGAAGAGAGGACTGATTGAGGACAGTGTGGTTTATCGTGATCTGTTTGATACCAGACTGATGAACTGTCTGATGCCGCGTCCGGGACAGGTTCAGAAGGAATTCTGGGATAAATATTCCAGGAATCCTGTAGAAGCTACAGATTATTTTTACAAGCTTAGCCAGGACAGTGATTATATCCGGCGTTATCGGGTAAAAAAAGACCAGAAATGGACAGTGGACAGCGAGTATGGAAAAATTGATATTACAATTAACCTTTCCAAACCGGAAAAGGATCCAAAAGCCATTGCAGCAGCAAAACTGGTGAAATCAAGCAGTTATCCAAAATGTCTTCTTTGCCCTGAAAATGAAGGGTATGCAGGTAGAGTAAACCATCCGGCAAGGGAAAACCACAGAATTATTCCAATTACTGTAAATGACAGTCCATGGGGATTCCAATATTCTCCTTATGTATATTATAATGAGCACTGTATCGTATTTAACTGCAGTCATGTTCCTATGAAGATAGAGAGAAATACTTTTATCAAATTGTTTGATTTTGTAAAATTGTTCCCTCATTATTTCCTGGGTTCCAATGCGGATCTGCCCATTGTAGGAGGCTCTATTCTCAGTCATGATCATTTCCAGGGAGGACATTATACCTTTGCAATGGCAAAGGCACCTATTGAGAAAAAAGTTACCATCCCAGGATATGAGGACGTGGAGGCAGGAATTGTAAAATGGCCACTTTCCGTACTGAGAATTCGTCATAAGGATGAGAAACGTCTGGTGGATCTGGCTACACATGTTCTGGAGGTGTGGAGAGGATATACAGATGAGGCTGCATTTATTTTTGCAGAGACAGATGGAGAACCTCATAATACAATTACACCTATCGCGCGTAAGGTAGGTGATACCTTTGAACTGGATCTGACACTGAGAAATAATATTACTACAGAAGAGCATCCTCTGGGAGTATATCATCCTCATGCCCAGTATCACCATATTAAAAAGGAAAACATTGGTCTTATTGAGGTAATGGGTCTGGCAGTACTTCCTGCAAGACTGAAGGAGGAACTGGAGCTTCTGGGAGAATATATTCTGGAAGGAAAGGATGTTTCTTCTAATGAAAAGATAGAAAAGCATGCAGACTGGGTGGCAGAATTCCTGCCAAAATACGAACATCTGGATAAAGAAAATATCCAGGAAGTGCTTCGCAAAGAAGTGGGAAATGTTTTTGTTCATGTTCTTGAGGATGCAGGAGTTTATAAATGCACGCCAGAGGGCAGAACAGCGTTTATGAAATTTATTGACAGACTCTAAGTATTGCTGCAGGATGTCCTGCAGTGTGCCTGAGGGTTTTGTAAAATGGAGGTAATAAAGTATGGACAGACGAAAACACAAAGGAGGAAAACGGCTGGCCTGCCTTTTTCTGGCAGCGGCAGTGATAACAGCAGGAATTCCGGTACAGGCAGTGGAGTTTGAGGCTCCCTGCGCAGATGCAGGGCTGTTTAGCTCTGGTGAGGATGATGCTTATACAGGATATGTGGGGGAAAACGGTGATAGGGGTGAGACTGCAGTGCAGGTTACACCTACACCTGTTTCAACAGTGATTCCTGAGGTATCACCTTCACCGGCCCCTGAGGTGTCGCCTTCTGTAACTCCGGAAGTATCTCCAACAGTAACCCCTGAGGTGTCTCCAAGCATAACGCCAACAGTGACGCCAACACCAACAGTGACACCGACACCAACGGTAACGCCCACACCAACACCTACTCCGGTACCCTTTGATCCTGCGAAAGAAGTGCAGATTCGTTTTATGGATGGTGATGGCATTGAGTGCGAAAATCTCAGGACAGTGGTAAAGTGGGATGATTCGGTATTGCTTCCCCATGTGCCGGATTCTGCAGCGCCTGATAAGTGGAAGTTGGAGCAAAATGAGATGCTTGCTGATGGCATTACCTTTAATGGCGGTGAAAAGCTGACTTTAAAAAAGACAGAAAGCTGGCCCAAGTTTCTCAAAGATGGTGTGCTGACTTTTTATATGCCCAGGAAATGTAAAGTGGTTCTTTATAACAATTCCGGAACAGCGTCCTTTTCCCAACTGACATTGACAGCCTATGAGACCAATTCCGTGACATTACCGGATCCCGGAGGAACAAAGTACGTAAATTACGGATGGACAGATGAACCGGGAGGCACAGAGGTAATATATGAACTGAATTCTCAATATACAGTAAACAAAGACCAGTTTCTGTACATTGTCCGCCGTACAGCTTTGCGTATGACTTTTTGTTCCCAGAGCGGAGCAAGTAACAGCACATTTGCAAAGCTGAATCAGACAGTTGGAAAAGGGCTGACGATACAGCTTCCCAAGGTACCGGTCAGAAAGGGATATCAGGCTCTGGGCTGGGCTCTCAGCAAAAATGCATCTAAAGCGGCTTATGCGCAAGGTAAAGTGATTACTGTAAAGAAGAATCTTAACTTCTATGCAGTTTATAAAAAGATGCCATATAAAGTAACCTTTAATAATAACAGTGGGACCAGTACCAGCAAAACCTATACTTCCCTGAATCTGTATGCAGCAAAAAACCAGAAAATCACTCTTCCGGAGGTTCCCAAGGCAAAGGGTTATATTAATCTGGGCTGGACTACCACAAAGGGAGGGAAAGATCCGGTATATGCAGCAGGCAGTCAGGTAAAGGTTACAAAAAATACTACTTATTATGCAGTACGCAGAAAGAGCAAATATTATACCGTACAGTTTCTCCTGGGAAATGGGAAAACCAATGCCTCTTACCAGAAGCTGAATATGAAGGTTGAAGAGGGAACCACTATCACTTTCCCATTGGTGCCGGCCAGAACCGGATATGTGAATAAAGGCTGGTCCACAAAGAAGAATGCAGATAAAGCTACCAGCAGAACTACTTATACGGTGAAGAAGAATCTTAAATTGTATGCTGTTCAGAAAAAGGCAGTGAAGATTGCCTTTTATACAAACAGCGGAGTGATATCCTCCACGGTAACTCTTGGAAAGGGAGATACTTATACGCTGCCTGGTGTGAAGGATGCAGCCGGATATACGTTTATGGGCTGGTCACCCAGGCAGGGACAGAACACAAGTCCTGAATATGAGGCAGAGCAGGAGATTGTAGTAGATGATAATATGAATCTGTATGCTGTGGTATTCAAGAATTCTTCAGAGAAAAACCTGCCGGCGGAGGAACTGCCTCAGGTAAATCCCTATCAGTACAAGCAGGTGGTATTTGTAGGAGATTCCCGTACAGAATTTATGAGTAATGTGCTAAAGAACATGCCGGCGAATGTGACTGAGAATGTGAAATTTGTGTGCAAGAGAGGCGAAGGATATGAGTGGCTGATCAGCACCGGTTATCAGGAACTGTACCGTTTGGTAGAGCATGATACTAACAGTATTGTACAGAGAAAAACAGCAGTGATCTTTAATTTTGGGGTAAATGACCTGAAAAAATATAAGGAATATGCGGCTTATTATAATCTCATTGAGCCTGCTCTTACAAGTAAGGGATGTGAGCTGTATTTTATGTCGGTGAACCCTATGAACAGAAAAATGCTTTCCAATACAGGCAGGGCGGACAGAAGTGAGGCTGAACTCAGAAGAATGAATGATTATCTCAGGGAAAATTTGTCTTCAGCCTATACATATATTGATATGTACAGTTATTTGAAGAGTACTGGGTATAGCTTCGCCAGCGATCATTATGGTGCTGGGACGATAGATGACGGACTCCACTATACAGCTGCCACTTATAAGAGAATTTATGCCAGATGTCTGAATTCTCTGAAGGGGCATAGGCATTAAAATAAATTAAAACAATGTAAAATATCAGATTACTCCTTGCGTGAAATCAGGGAATAGTCTATACTAAAAGGCGAGACGGCTGTGGGAATTAACAGCGTTTCGTCTTTTTAGCAATATTCGTTTGATAATGGGAGAAAGAGGAAATATTGAGATGAAATTAACAACAGTAAAAGAAATTTATAAAAACAGAGAACAGTATCTGGATAAAGAGGTTACCGTAGGCGGCTGGGTCAGAAGTGTACGTGATTCCAAGACATTTGGATTTATTGTGCTTCATGACGGTACTTTTTTTGAGACCCTTCAGGTTGTTTATCATGATACTATGGAGAATTTTGCAGAGATCTGTAAACTGAATGTAGGTGCTGCCATCATTGTAAAGGGTACCCTTGTAGCTACACCACAGGCTAAGCAGCCCTTTGAGATCCAGGCGTCAGAGGTTGTTGTAGAGGGAACTTCAGCACCTGATTATCCGCTGCAGAAGAAACGTCATAGTCTGGAATATCTAAGAACGATCACACATCTTCGTTCACGTACCAATACTTTCCAGGCAGTATTTCGCGTTCGTTCTCTCTGTGCCTATGCAATTCACAAATTCTTCCAGGAACAGGGCTTTGTATATGTGCATACTCCTCTGATTACAGGAAGTGACTGCGAGGGAGCAGGAGAAATGTTCCAGGTTACTACACTGGATATGAATAATGTGCCAAAGGATGATAAGGGAGCAATTGATTATGCTCAGGATTTCTTTGGAAAAGAGACCAATCTGACAGTAAGCGGACAGTTAAACTGCGAGACTTTTGCTCAGGCATTCCGCAATGTTTATACCTTTGGTCCTACTTTCCGTGCTGAGAATTCCAATACTACCCGCCATGCAGCAGAGTTCTGGATGATAGAGCCGGAATGTGCATTTGCTGATCTGAATGACAATATGGATCTGGCAGAGGCTATGCTGAAATATGTGATCCGTTATGTTCTGGAGAATGCCCCAGAGGAAATGAATTTCTTTAATTCCTTCGTAGATAAGGGACTTCTGGACAGATTAAATCATGTGGTAAATTCTGAGTTTGGCCATGTTACCTACACAGAGGCTGTAGAGATTCTGGAGAAGAATAACGATAAATTTGATTATAAGGTATTCTGGGGCTGCGACCTGCAGACTGAGCATGAGAGATATCTTACAGAGGAAATTTTCAAAAAACCAGTATTTGTCACAGACTATCCGAAGGAAATTAAGGCCTTCTATATGAAAATGAATGAGGATAATAAAACAGTTGCAGCTATGGACTGTCTGGTACCGGGAATTGGAGAGATCATTGGAGGAAGCCAGAGAGAGGATGATCTGGAGAAGCTTGAAAAGCGTATGGATGAACTGGGTCTGAAAAAGGAAGATTATGATTTCTATCTGGATCTCCGTAAATATGGTACTACCCGTCATGCAGGTTTTGGGCTGGGATTTGAGCGCTGCGTAATGTACCTTACCGGCATGGGAAATATTCGTGACGTAATCCCATTCCCAAGAACTGTTAAGAATTGCGACCTGTAAGTATAGTCTGATTATTTTATCCGTTTGATTTAGAAAGAGAGATTGGCATGAGATTTATCCATCTTGCAGATGTACATTTAGGTGCAGTCCCTGACAGAGGCTGTTCCTGGAGCAGCAGGCGAGAGGAAGAAATCTGGGAAACTTTCCGCCGGGTTATTGCGGGCATCCGCGAGAATCCGGTGGATTTGTTATTTATAGCAGGAGATTTGTTCCATCGTCAGCCGCTGCTGCGTGAGTTAAAAGAAGTAAATAATTTGTTTTCTTCCATACCGGATACCCGGGTTTATCTGATGGCGGGAAACCATGATTACCTGAAAGAAAATTCTTTTTACAGAGGATTTCAGTGGTCGTCTAACGTGGTTTTTTTCGAAAAAGAAGAGCTAACCTGTGTGAAGGATGAGAAATTGGATGTCTATATTTATGGGCTCAGCTATGAACACCAGGAAATAGAGGAACCCCTTTATGATTCTGTCAGTCCACGGGCAGAGGAGGGAATCCATATTCTGTTGGCTCATGGGGGAGATGCAAAGCATATTCCTGTAAATATGGGAGCAGTATCCGGTGCAGGATTTGATTATATTGCACTGGGGCATATCCATGAGCCTCAGATCTTGATTCCGGACAAAGCTGCTTATGCAGGGGCACTGGAACCTGTGGACAGGGAAGATATGGGACCTCATGGCTATATGGAGGGAGAACTGGAGAATGGAAGCCTGAAAATCAGGTTTGTTCCCTTTGCCTGCCGCTCTTATGAGCAGATCACGCTGATGCTGCGTGAGGACTCTACACAGGCATCTGCGGAAAATATGCTGAAGGCAGATTTGGCTCAAAAGGGCAGAATGAATATTTATAAAATTTTTATCAGGGGAAACCGGACTCCCGGTTTTTGGCTTCTGCCGGAAAAGCTGAAAACCTTTGGAATTATTTCAGAAGTTGTAGATGAGTCCAGACCATCTTATGACCTGGAGATGATGGAAAAGCAATACAGCGGGACTCTGATCGGAGATTATATCAGATATTTTCCTGAAAAGAACAGAACAGAAACAGAGGAGAAAGCCTTATATTATGGAATTCAGGCATTGATGGAGACTGGCAGGTTTTCCGGGATGAAGGGAGAGCCTGAAAAGGAAGCCGGAGATTCGCTGAATCTGGAGCGTGCCATGCAGATGTTGAAAATGTCCAGAAAGGGATTTTTGGTTCAGCAGGAGAGAAGGCACAGGGATGAGGAAGGGGAGCTGCAGAAGCTTTTGACAAATGTGGAGCATGTCCAGAGAGAGATGAATACTCTTAAGGGTAATCTGAATCAGATTGAGGAAAAAGAGAATTCTCTTCATATGCGGCCTGGAGATGAGACGGGAGTAGCTATTCTGGACAGAAAGACGGAAAGGGCCAGGAAAAAGAGAGATTTTTATACTGCAGGGATGATCCTGTCTGCTGTTCTGGGAATTATTCTGCTTGTGGCAGCTACTGTGTTTTCGGACAGTGCTGTTCTTGGATTAGGTATTCTTGTGATTGCGGCTTTAGGTGTATGTGTCTTTGGAACCGGAAGGATGAAGGGGGCCAGAGAACTGCAGAAGAGAGGACGCATGAAGGCAAAATGGCTGTCCAGACAGCAGGAGCTGAAGAAGAGCAGGGAGGAGCTGCAGCAGGAGTATTGTGAAAGGGAAGTTTCCCTTGAAAATCTGCAGGAGGAATACAGGGAGTATGAGGATAGGGTTTGTCTGACTGCAGGGGAAGAAATAGATATTAAGGCATTGAATCTGGCTATGGGGGTAATTAAAAGGTATTGGGGGGACGCCAAAAGCGGCAGTTCCTCTGGGGCTCATGGTTTCGGGAGCTAATAACTCTAAGGTTTGGAAAATCGGCTAACCGCATAAAAAAATCCGCAAAACTCGCCCATATGGGCTCAGACAGTTGCGGATTTTTTTATAACGCCGATTTCCCGAACCTAAGAGTTATTACGCTCCCTGCACAAATCGCCCCAGAGGAACTGCCGCTTTTGGCTGTGCTTTGGCAGAGGCTCTATTGGGGGGGGGGAACGCAGATTGCTTCGCTCCTGCTGGGAAGGAAAGCTAGTTTATTTAGTATAGCGGGACATGTAGTTGGTTACGCAGCGGTTGATTCGGTCCACAGGGTTAAGGAGCTGGCTGATGGACTGATCGTGGTTGAGGGTGTCGATGATCAGGGCAATGTATTTGCTCATGTCGCAGGTGATATAGTAGTCTTTGGCAAGAAGCTCAGGGGACTGGTAGATCAGGTTAGTGGTGAGCAGTTTGTCGAAGACGCCATCTTTGTGGGCTTTGTCGAATTTTTCCAGACCATCGGTGAAGAGACCGAAGGTGGAACAGATATAGATTCGACCTGCACCTCTTTCTTTGAGGAGAGAGGAAATTTTAAGTACTGTATCTCCGGAGGAAATCATATCATCGATGAGAATCATGTCTTTGCCTTTAAGGTTTGGTCCAAGGAATTCGTAGGCTGCGATTGGATGGCGGCCATTCACTCGTTTGGAGTAATCAAGACGTTTGTAGTACATTCCCATATCTACCCCCAGGATATTGGCCAGATAGATAGCGCGGTTCATGCTTCCTTCATCAGGGCTGATGATCATGAAGTGGTCATTGTCAATGTGAAGGCCATCTTCATGGTTTAAGAGAGCTTTGATAAACTGGTAGGAAGGCTGGATGGTTTCAAATCCGTGCATAGGAGTTGCGTTCTGGACACGGGCATCATGGGCATCAAATGTGATGATGTTTTCTACCCCCATGCTTACCAGTTCCTGAAGTGCAGTTGCACAGTCCAGGGATTCTCTGCCGTTACGGATGTTCTGGCGGCTTTCATACAGGTATGGCATGATTACATTTATTCGGCGGGCTTTTCCGCTGACTGCGCCGATCACACGTTTTAAGTCCTGGAAGTGATCATCCGGGGACATAAGATTGGTAAATGGTCCGATATTGTAAGTGATGCTGTAATTACATACGTCTACCATGATATAGATATCATCGCCGCGGACGGATTCCAGGATAGTACATTTGGCCTCTCCGGAACCGAAACGTGCTGTCTGGACAGGGAGGAGATAAGAATCTCTCTGATAACCCTCGAAAGCAAAGGAGCCCAGTTCATCATGGGAACGTTCTTTGCGCCACTGGATCAGCCAGTCATTGACTTTTTCTCCCAGATCCTTACAGCTGATCAGTGGGATCAGACCCAGTCTGCCCACCGGAAGTGTAGTTAAATCCTTTGTATTTGCCTGTGACATGATTTTATTTTCCTCCTAAGAATATTTTCTGTATCCGGATATCTTTGGCTTCCAGCTTTACCATACGATAATTGCTGGCTATCCGGGAAAAGGTTCTCTCGGAATAGGTGTCCGAGAAATTTTCAAGTTTTAGATTTGTAGAAATAATTGTTGATTTTCTGCGCATGATTCGCTCGTTTATGCATAAAAACAACTGAGAAGATACGAAACTGTTAGTCAGTTCGGTTCCCAGATCATCGATGATCAGCAGATCACTGTCAAGTATAAATTCTGCGCCCTCGTTTTTTTCCCTGGAGAATTTGGAATCTGCAAGGAGATCAAAAAGATCAAAGGCAGAGAAGTACATGACACAGTGGGCTGTATCCAGTAATTCCTGTGCGATGCAGTGGGAGAGAAAGGTTTTGCCTACGCCGGTATCTCCGTAGAGAAAAAGATTTTCGAAACAAGAATCAAATGTCCTTACGAAATTTCTTGCGGTATCGAAAGCCTTTTTGGCGGTTTCTCTTTCGGTCAGTCCCGTAGCTTCGTTTCTCATTGTATCAGAATAGTAGTCAAAAGAAAAGTGCTCAAAGTTTTCTTTTTTGAGAATTTCTTTTAAGTTGGACTGTGTATAGAGTAATTCTATCTCAGCCTTCTTGAAGCAGATGCATTTTTTATCTCCCACATAACCCGTGTCCTGACACAGGGAGCAGGTGTAGGGAAGCTCCAGATAATCTTCAGGATAAGAATTGCATACAAGTAAGGCAGTCCGCTCCTGAGACAGGAGAGAGATTGCTGCTTTCAGGTCTTCGATACCGGAAGCCTGTCCGCTTAGCAAGGCTCTGGCTTTCTGTGTACTTAAAGTAGCCACTTCTTCATCGATTTCTCTGATCCGGGGGATTTTGGCGTAGATCTCCTGTTTATGATCTTCCAGAAGACGACGGTTTCTGGATTGAGTCTTGCTGTATTCCCTCATAATCTTATCGTACTGATAGTTCTGTAAAGGCATGAACTGCCTCCTTTTCTGTATATCTTTAGGTGATATGGTTCTTTACTGGTTCAGTAATTTCTTTTCATATTCGTTGAAGTCGTATTTTCGCTGATGAAAATTATTGAATCGGTTCTGACTGGCAGGTTTAGCAGCTGTGTCTTTTTTGTTAGATGCTTTTTCCAGTTTACGCTGCTGACGCTGGGCATCCAGCTGGCGGATATCGGAAAGATTTTTGACACTTTTATCCTTCCAGCCAGAGAGGATCTTGTCTGCATAGGGGAAGCTGGGCTGACCGGTTGCCAGAACCGTACGGCTGCAGGCTTCCTGGACAATGTCCAGTGTGAAACCATAATCCTTCAGCCAGGTGTCCATAAGAGAAATTTCGTTTTCTACAGGATTTCGGCCGCTGATCCCCATAGCTTTCAGGATGATGTAATATTCTCGGTTATACTGGGAATTTGTTTCCTTAGCCATGGTAACAGTGGAGATTCCTTCTTTGGCCCATGCAAGCGCCACAGTTTCTATGTATCGAATACTCTTATGTCCTCTGCTGACACTGTATTCAATCAGATATTCTATGAGATCCGGGGAAAAATGAAGCTCATCATAGAAGAACATGATCTTTTTAACTTCTGTGGGAGTCAGAGTTTTGCCCAGGTATTGTTCTGTAATATAGAGTAACTGAACAATCTCATCGTTCTGTTTCAATTCTTTCACACGGTCAGGGGTCAGAGAGGAAACAGAAGCCGGTGCAGAATCAGGGATGGGGTCAGGTGCAGGCAGGATGGAATTTTTATTCTGCTTTTTGGGTTCGGTCAGGGTAATACAGGAAATTTCGCCGCTGTCCTGACAATTTAAAATCAGGAGTTTTTCCTTTTCCCAGTATTTCAGGGCGCGGAGGATATCTCTCTCTGTACAGAAAAAATGATCTGCCATCTGTTCCAGGCTGAACGGAGTGGTTCCGTCAGACAGCAGACGGAGAAGATGGATGTATACTTTTACAAATTCCCCGTTGGCTCTGGGCATATAGTTGTCTATAAAATCATTGGTTAGGACTGTGACTTCCCGGGGGGAAGCAGTCTGTAATGTGATGGATGTCATGAATCTGCTCACTTTCCTGTTTTATGGTCATATTGATTTTTGACCCTAATATCATCTGAATTATAGCACAACCTTTATTTTTGTGCCAGAGGAAAGATTGATGAAGTGGCGCTGTTGAGAAGGAAGAGAGTAGTAATGTGGATAATGTGGATAATGTGGATAATGTGGAAAAGCAAAAATGCAAATGATTATTGGAAACTTGAAAAATAACGATTTTGGGCGAAGAACATAGAATTTACGTTAAGAAAACTGTCGAATTATGTTAAATGATTTATACACATATAAATCCACAATAATGGGAGACATAAAATGTGTATAACCATGTGGATAATGTGGATAAGTGCAAAAAAGAGGAAAAAAACACAGGCAGAGGATGTGGAACAATTTGTTTATAACTTTGGGATAAATATACCGGAAATTGGAAAAGTGATTCTGAATTTGGGAGTAAAAAAAGAGACCGCCGGATATGAAAATCCTGACGGTCCCTTGATTTTTTGTATCGGGTCTGCGGAACAGAACCCTATTTACCTAAAAGTTGTTCGCCGATAGTTACCACGTCACCGGCTCCCATAGTGATGAGCAGATCGCCTTCCTGGCAGTTGGAGAGAAGGAAATTCTCGATCTCATCAAAAGTCGGGAAGTATTCGCAGGGAGTGCCAAGTTCCTGGATCCTCTTCTGAAGATCTGCGGAAGAAATACCCAGGTCATCGGTTTCTCTTGCTGCATAAATATCGGCTACAACTACATGGTCAGCCAGAGTAAGTGCTTTGGCAAATTCCGGCAGAAGTGCTTTGGTACGGGTATATGTATGAGGCTGGAATACGCACCATACTTTATTGTGAGGATAGTTGTGGGCTGCGTTTAAGGTAGCTTCGATTTCTGTAGGGTGATGTGCATAATCATCAATAATAGTAACACCTGCCACCTGGCCTTTATACTGGAAACGGCGGTCAGTACCGGTAAAGCTTCCAAGACCCTTGATGATCACATCTTCGGAAAGTCCAAGAAGATGTCCCAGGGCAATTGCTGCCAATGCATTAGATACATTATGGATACCCGGTACCTTCAGATAATAACTTCCTACTTTTACACCATGACGAAGAACAGAGAAAGAAGCGTGACCATATTTATCATAGGTAATATCCCCTGCCTGATAATCTGCATCCTGTTCCAGACCATAGGTGATCACATTGCAGGGAAGGTCGCGGATGATCTCTTCGTATCTGGGTGTGTCTGCATTAATGATCAGAGTTCCGTCAGCAGGAAGAAGCTGGGCAAAACGGCGGAAGGAATGACGGATATCATCGATATCCTTAAAAAAGTCCAGATGATCGGCATCTATGTTCAGGATAATACTGATTTTTGGAAAAAAGCTCAGGAAGCTGTTGGTATATTCGCAGGCTTCTGTGACAAAGGTTTCAGATTCGCCTACACGGATGTTGCCTCCGATCGCAGGGAGAATGCCGCCGACACTGATGGTAGGATCGCAGTTTCCTTCCAGGAGAATGTGAGATACCATGGAAGTGGTGGTTGTTTTACCGTGAGTTCCGGAAATGGCAATGGGAGTTTCGTAATTGCGCATGATCTGTCCCAGAAGTTCTGCACGGGTAAGCATTGGCAGTCCCTTTTGTACTGCGCAGGCATATTCGGGATTATCCGGATGAACGGCAGCAGTGTAAACTACCAGTTCTATCTGATCACTGATATTGGAAGCGCGTTGACCGTAGTAAATAGTGGCACCTTTTTTCTCCAATGCCTGGGTTAGAGGGCTGGACTTGGAATCGGAACCTGAGATAATGAAATTCTCTTGGAGAAGAATCTCGGCCAGACCGCTCATGCTGATTCCGCCGATGCCAATGAAATGGATATGCAGCGGTTTGTGAAAATCTATCTGATACATAATATGGTTCTCCTTATTTTGGTTTGGGCTTATTATACTCCCGGAAAGGAAAAATGAAAAGTCTTTCGGTTATATCTTTTTTGTGACGTCAAGGATATGGCAAAAAATACAAAAAAGAGATAAATATATAGAAAAAATGCATAATAAATATAAGAAAAATCGAAGTGTGTCAAAAAAAGACGTATACAATAGCTCTAAAAATAGTAAAAAACAGAAAGAAAAATTGTAAAAAATGTTCACTAACTATAGGAAGTGTGGTATAATGAGAAAATCATAACATACAAGAGGTGATTGCATGATAAAGAAAGAAATGATAGCCATGCTTTTAGCTGGCGGCCAGGGCAGCAGGCTGGGCGTACTGACAGAAAAAGTAGCAAAACCTGCAGTTGCTTTTGGCGGAAAGTATCGTATCATAGACTTTCCTTTAAGTAACTGCATTAACTCGGGTATCGATACAGTAGGCGTATTAACACAGTATCAGCCGTTGAGGCTTAATACACATATAGGTATTGGTATTCCGTGGGATCTTGACAGAAACGAGGGTGGTGTAACTGTACTTCCCCCATATGAAAAAAGTACAAGCAGTGAGTGGTACACAGGAACGGCCAATGCGATCTTTCAGAATATGGATTACATGGAACAGTATAATCCGGACTATGTCCTGATTTTGTCCGGTGACCATATTTATAAGATGGATTATGAGGTGATGCTTGATTTTCACAAGGCAAATAAAGCAGATGTGACAATCGCCTGTATGCCTGTACCTATGGAGGAAGCAAGCCGTTTCGGTATTATGGTGACTGATGATATGGGAAGGATCACCGAGTTTGAGGAGAAGCCGGAGAATCCAAGCAGTAATCTTGCATCCATGGGTATTTATATTTTCAGCTGGCCTGCACTGAAGGAGGCACTGGTCTCTCTGAAGGATCAGAATGGCTGTGATTTTGGAAAGCATATTCTTCCGTATTGTAAGGAAAAAGGTGAGAGACTTTTTGCTTATGAATATAACGGATATTGGAAGGATGTAGGGACTCTTGGCTCATATTGGGAAGCCAATATGGAACTGATCGATATTATTCCGGAATTTAATCTTTATGAGGAGTTCTGGAAGATTTATACAAAAGGGGATATTATTCCGCCTCAGTACATTTCAGCAGAGGCTGTTACAGACAGGTGCCTTATAGGTGAAGGTTCTGAGATCTATGGTGAAGTACATAATTCTGTGATTGGCCCTAATGTTGTTATTGGAAAGGGTAGTGTGATCCGTGACTCCATTATTATGCGCAATTCCGTGGTGGGAGAGAACGTACAGATGGACAAAGCGATCATTGCAGAAGATGTTATTATAGGTAATCATGTTGTTCTGGGCTGCGGAGAGGAAGCTCCCAATGTGGCAAAGCCGGCAGTTTATGCCTTTGGAATTGCCACTGTAGGTGAACGCAGTGTGATTCCGGACAATGTAAAAATTGGTAAAAACACTGCTATATCAGGTGTGACTACCCCGGAGGATTATCCGAATGGAGAACTGGCAGGCGGACAGGTGATCACAGCAAAGGATGGTGACGGGAAATGAGAGCAATAGGTATTATTTTAGCGGGCGGCAATAATAACCGCATGAGAGAATTATCAAATAAGAGAGCAATTGCAGCTATGCCCATTGCCGGAAGCTATCGAAGCATTGACTTTGCGTTGAGCAATATGGCGAGCTCTCATATTCAGAAAGTAGCAGTGCTGACACAGTACAATGCCCGATCCCTGAATGAACATCTGAGTTCTTCCAAATGGTGGGATTTTGGCAGAAAACAGGGGGGACTTTTTGTATTTACACCTACGATTACCAAGGAAAACAGCCTCTGGTATCAGGGCACGGCAGATGCAATCTATCAGAATCTCCAATTCCTGAAAAGCAGTCATGAGCCCTATGTGGTAATTGTATCCGGTGATTGTGTCTATAAAATGGATTACAATAAAGTACTGGAATATCATATTGCAAAACGGGCAGATGTTACAGTGGTATGTACTACTTGTGAGGATCCGGCGGAGATTGAGCGGTTTGGTGTACTCCGCATGAATGAGGACTGCAGAATCGAGGAATTTGAAGAGAAGCCTATGGTGTCTTCTTATAATACAATTTCCACAGGAATCTATGTGATCCGCCGCAGACAGCTGATTGAGCTGATCGAGAGAGCTGCTTTAGAGGGACGCCATGATTTTGTAAAGGATATTCTTATCCGTTACAAGAACCTGAAGAGAATCTATGGATATAAGATTGATTCTTATTGGAGCAATATTTCTACAGCAGAAGCTTATTATAAAACAAATATGGACTTTCTGAAGCCGGAAATCCGTAATTATTTCTTTAAACAGGAGCCAACCGTGAAGACAAAGATTGATGACCTGCCTCCGGCAAAATATAATCCGGGTGCCCAGGTGAAGAACAGTCTGGTGGCCAGTGGATGTATTATCAATGGTACAGTTGAGAATTCTGTTCTTTTTAAAGATGTCTTTGTGGGAAATAATTGTGTGATCAAGAATTCTGTTATTCTGAATAATGTATATCTGGGAGACAATACGCATATTGAAAACTGTATTGTGGAAAGCAGAGACACGATTCGTGCCAACTCCTATTACTGTGGTGAGGGCGAAGTAAAGATCGTTGTAGAGAAAAACGATCGTTATGTATTGTAAATCGGTTATGAGCAAGCAGCGAAGCGGATGATTTTATCCGCTTGACTAATGAAATAAAAACCGTCAGAAATGTCTGGCAGATTGAAAGGAGCAAGTAAACATTATGAATATCACTGATGTGCGCGTGAGGAAGGTAGCAAAAGAAGGAAAGATGAAGGCGGTTGTGTCTATTACCATAGATGATGAGTTTGTGGTACATGATATTAAGGTGATCGAGGGCGAAAAAGGTCTGTTTATTGCTATGCCAAGCCGAAAGGCAGCAGATGGAGAATACAGGGACATTGCCCATCCGATTAATTCCGGAACCCGTGACCGGATTCAGACTATCATTCTGAGCAAATATCAGGAAGCTATACTGGCTGAGCCGGAAGAGGAAGCTGTTGCTGCAGAGGAATAAATAAAAGAATAATTGCTTTAGAAAGACTGTTGTGAGGAGACGAAATATGAATCACAGCAGTCTTTTTATGTGGAAAAAATATTACATATTTGTTACAAAAATTAAGGAAAAGTGTTGATTTTTTTACGGTTTATGTTATACTTACCTTCAGAAAAACTTGAAAGGTGATTTGTTTATGAAGAAAAAGATTATTTCATTGCTGTTGGCAGGGTTGTTTGTTCTTTCTAATATAACAGTTACATATGCCACAGAAGGTGAAATTGCAGATATGCAGGCACAGAAACAGCAGGCAGAGGCAGGACTTGCCCAGGCTCAGGCTGATATCAGTGCAATGGAAGGCAAGAAACAGGAGCTGGAGGATTATCTTTCAGATCTGAATGCGCAGTATGAGGAACTTACCAATGTGATTTCTGATCTGAGCGTTCAGGCAGGTGAAAAAGAAAACCAGTTAAAAGATATTCAGAAGAAATTAAAGAAAGCCCAGAAAGCTTCTGATAAGCAATATGAAGATATGAAGCTGCGTATTCAGTATATGTATGAAAATGGAGGAACTACAGCACTGCAGGCACTGCTTTCTTCCAAAGATCTGGCAGAATTTCTCAATACAGCAGAGAGTGTTTCAAAGATTTCCCAGTATGACAGAACTATGCTGAATAAATATGAGAAGCTTCAGGAGACGATTAAGGAGCAGAAAACGGCAGCCCAGGAAGAGAAAACAGCCATTGACAATCTTCTTGCGGAGCGTTCTGCTAAACAGCAGGAAGTGCAGGAACTGGCTGCAAGTACCAGCGATAATATCTCTTCTTATATAGCACAGATCAGTGCCAGCCAGGAGGAAGCGGCAGCACTGACAGCTCAGATCAACAGTGCAGACAATAGTATTGCACAGCTGATCCAGCAGGCAGAGGCGGAAAAAGCAGCTCAGGAAAGAGCTGAGGCAGAAGCGGCAGCTGCGGAGGAAGCTTCCGGTGAGGAGGATACCACTGAAGAAGACGCAGCAGAAGATACAGCGGATTATGAGGAAGATACCACAGAGGAAAACGATACAGAGGAGAACTATGAAAGCCAGGACTCCGGAGAGGATACTTCAGATACAGAGGAGTCCTCAGAAAACACAGAGGACAGCTTAGATGTTTCAGAGAACCAGTCTTCTTCAGAAAGTACGAATTCCGGACAGGGTAAGTATCTTGGGAATTTTACTCTGACAGCCTATTGTAATTGTGCGCAGTGCTGCGGTACAGCAGGTAATCTGACAGCCAGCGGAACAGTTCCCACAGCCGGACGTACTGTTGCTATGGCGGGAGTTCCTTTTGGCACTCAGCTTCTGATCAACGGAAATGTGTATACAGTAGAGGATCTGGGAACTCCCTACGGACATGTAGATATCTTCTTTGATAATCATTCAGATGCTTTGAGCTTTGGACTTCAGTCTGCAGAGGTTTACCAGCTGAACTAAGGAGAATGATATCATGAGAATCTGCGGATTTAATAAAACAACCTTACTGGATTATCCGGGAAAGGTAGCCAGTACCATATTTCTGGGAGGATGTAATTTCCGATGTCCCTTCTGCCAGAACAGTGTACTGGTGCTGCATCCGGAGGAACAACCGGATTATGCCAGAGAGGATATCCTGGCTTTTCTGAAAAAACGGAAAGGGATTCTGGATGGAGTATGTATTTCGGGAGGAGAGCCCACATTGGCTGCAGACCTGGAAGAATTTTTAGAACAAATCAAAGACCTGGGATACCTGATTAAGCTGGATACCAATGGTACCAGACCGGAGGTGGTAAAGCATCTGGCAGAAGTAAAGCTCATTGACAAGGTTGCTGTTGATATTAAATCCGGGCCGGATCATTATTCCAGATTAGCCGGGGTTTCAGCTCCGGCAATTGACAAGGTCAGCGAAACAGTGAATTTTTTGCTTCATGGACAATTAGATTATGAGTTCCGGACCACTGTGGTAAAAGAGCTTCATACTGAGGAGGATTTCCGGGAGATTGGACAGTGGCTCAGGGGCGCAAAGGAATATTATCTCCAGGCATATAAGGACTCGGACGGAGTCCTTAAACCTGGATTTGGAAGTTATACCCTGTCGGAATTGCAGGCCTTTCGGAAAATTTTAAAAGAGACAATATCCTTAGTGGAAATCCGGGGGATAGAGTGAGCAATACCAGTATCCTCCTTTGGAATGAGGAAGCTGGATCTGACTGCTTTCCCGGAAATAAGAGAATCCAAACATACCTGCCATAAAACTTTCCTGTTGATTGTAGCATCCGGGGACGCCAAGGATATATTGTCCCTGGCAGGTAATACCCAGCAGCAGATACCCGAAATTGTAAAATCCGTATTGTATGAAACGGTTATTCCGGAGGGAGTTATGCTGCGATGGAAAATGCCGCAGATCGTTTAGCTGGATTTTCCAGGCATTGGTAAGCCAGCCGTCTGTAAAGGGTACAAAAGAATCCTGAAGTGAATAGGGAAAGGATACTGTGGATTCCTGAGGAACAGCCGATTGAGAGGAAGCCATCAGCTCTGCGCTTTGTTGGGTCAGAACTACCGGGGATTCTCGTGGTTCTTCGGACTGATCTTCAGACTGTTCGGCTGCCGCAACGTTCGGTTCGGACTGATGATCAGGTTTTATTTCCCGAAAATCTTCTGGACGGATAGGCAGGTCATCCCATTGGGTTCCTAGAAAGCTTCCGGATTCTGTGAGGAAGAGCATTCCGTTTAACTGATCCAGAGATATTCCGGAAGCGTTCATACTGGCAGAATCTGTTTCAATGAAACCCTCAATAGTATCTGGTCTGGTATTTAGGATTTCCAGAAGGATTCCATTCATCAGACCATCCTTGCGGATAAAACCGTAAATTTTACACGGCAGGTCTGCCGGGAGTCCCGGGCAATGCAGATGCAGCTCTATTTTACATTGCTGTTCCCGCTCTTCGACTTTGATAAATCCGCAGTTGTTTTCTTTTTTTCCTTTCAGATATTCATATACATATGCAACAAAACGTCGATATCCGGACATGAAAAAACCTCCATGCTCATTGATTCAGTAATGTATATGTAATTCATGGGAAAATATTCGAAAAAAACAAAAAATAAAAAACTTGAAAAAACTTGTTGACAAAAGAATAAAATACTAATATAATAGTTTTTGCATTAGCGAAGCGTGGCTCAGTTTGGTAGAGCGCTGCGTTCGGGACGCAGAGGTCGTGGGTTCGAATCCCGTCGCTTCGATTGCGTGGAAGAAAGCTTGAAGACATTATGTGTTCAGGCTTTTTTTGTGCTTGGAATCATTGACAGAACAGGGGGTGAGCAGGTGACGGAACAGGAAAAATTTATGAAAGAAGCTATACGTCAGGCAAAAAAGGCGGAGGCATTGGATGAAGTTCCCATTGGCTGTGTGATTGTTTATGAGGGAAAAATCATAGCCAGAGGATATAACAGGAGGAATACGGACAAGAATACCTTGTCTCATGCGGAATTAAATGCAATCCGCAAGGCCAGCAGAAAGCTGGGAGACTGGCGGTTAGAAGGATGCACGATGTATGTAACTCTGGAACCATGCCAGATGTGTTCCGGAGCGCTTGTGCAGTCCAGAATTGATGAAGTTGTGATTGGCTGTATGAATGCTAAGGCAGGCTGTGCGGGTTCAGTTATGAATCTTCTGCAGGTAGAGGGGTTTAATCACCAGGTAAAAATTACGCAGGGTGTTCTGGAAGAAGAATGCTCCACAATGCTGTCTGATTTCTTCAAAAGACTTCGTGAGAAAAAGAAACAGGAAAAAGCAGCGCGAAAATTAGAACAGGAGAGGCTTGAGGCGAAAGAATGAAAAGAGATACAACAAATGATATGACAATCGGCAATCCGGTGAGTCTGATCATAAAATTTATGATTCCCATGTGTCTGGGAAATCTTTTCCAGCAGTTTTATAACATTGCGGACTCGATCGTTGCCGGAAAATTTATCGGCGTAAATGCACTTGCGGCAATTGGAAGCACCGGATCTTTGATGTTTTTTGTAACAGGCTGGTTGAATGGGCTTAGCAGTGGATTCGCAATTATTGTAGCGCAGATGTTTGGCGCTAAAAGGTTTGACAGGATGCGACATTATGTCGCAATGTCCATCTACCTGATGGCAGCATTTTCTATTGCAATGACGATAGGATTCGGTCTGGCAAATAAACCGATCCTGCATTTGATGAATTCACCGGAAGAAGTATTTAATGATGTAACTGCATACATGGGAATTATTTACGCCGGACTTATTGTTACAGGTGCTTACAATGCTCTTGCGGCGTTTTTAAGAGCTTTGGGAGATTCGAAATCACCACTGTACTTTCTTATTATCTCAGCAGTGATCAACGTGATTCTTGATGTTGTATTTATAGTAATATTTGGAATGGGAGTGGAAGGCTGCGGATATGCGACGGTGATCGCACAGGGAATCTCGGCAGTATGCTGTCTGATTTATATTGTAAAAAGATTTCCAATCCTTCACCTGGAGAGAAAGAATTTCGAGATATCCTGGGATAGTTTTAGCAGACTTCTGAAACTTGGAATACCTATGGGACTACAGTTTTCCATCACTGCCATCGGAACGATTATCGTTCAAGGTGCGGTCAATATTTACGGACCTATACATATGGCAGGATTCTCTGCGGCAGGTAAGATTCAGAATATCTTTGTCACAGTATTTACATCCTTTGGTGCAACTATTGCAACCTATGTGGGACAGAATCGTGGCGCCGGTAAAATGGATCGTGTGAAACTGGGCGTGCGCTATACGCAGTTAATGATCTGGGGATGGAGTATCTTCGTCATGCTCCTGATGTTTTTCTTTGGAAAATATCTGACCTACCTTTTCGTAGATCCGTCAGAACAGGATGTAGTGCAGGTATCCGTTACATATTTCAGAACGGTATTCTGGGCTTATCCATTTCTTGGAAGTATCTTTTTATATCGAAATACCCTTCAGGGAATGGGATATGGACTTGTGCCAATGATAGGTGGCGTATTCGAACTGGTAGCAAGAGCAGGAATCGTTGTACTGATCGCGGGACATACTTCTTTTGCAGGAGTCTGCATGGCTGATCCAGCAGCCTGGATTGCCGCGTTGGTACCGCTGGTTCCATACTATTTTCATGTGATGAAGAAGTACAAAAATAAAAGCAGGGTGCAAGCTGTGGAAGATTAAAGAAAAAAGCATTCAGGAGATTATCGTAAAGATAAAATCTAGAATGCTTTTTATTTTATATGATGATTCGCATCATGAATATTCTTTTTTGCGCGCCGCACCTCGGAATGGTCTCACAGACGTTACCTCTACAGTTAACTCAGTCCAGGCACCCTCACGGCACACAAGAGCTTCTGCTTAGTGCTGCTGCATTCCTGCCCTGACACGGTTCACAGATTCCTGTTGCGTAAGACCCAAACGTCAACGCCACTTATAGAGGGCAGCTCCACAAGATACAAGCCTCAGATTGGCATCACCCCTGCTGTAGCGGATTGCAGGTACAGGGCACCGCTATCTCCCCGGCTGCGCGGAATTTATTATATAGTCTGGAGAGCGTTTTGTCAATACATTCAGGGTAAGTTGCAGAAAATTCTGGAACGCTATTGTGTGAAAAAGGGAAATATTATATAATATTGAGAGTACATGCGGTCTACTGTTTCTGTGATCATACAGAAATTTAACCGAATCAGCTGCAAGCAGTTATTTGGTTATGGGCAAGTAGCAAAGCGGATGAAATGGAGGATACTATCATGATTAAAAGAATTGGTATGCTTACCAGCGGTGGCGACTGCCAGGCTTTAAATGCAACTATGCGAGGCGTTGTTAAGGGATTGTCCAATAGTGTGGATGAACTGGAAGTTTATGGATTTGATGATGGATATAAGGGACTGATCTATGGAAAGTACCGTATGCTTACATCTAAAGATTTTTCCGGCATACTGACTCAGGGAGGTACTATTCTGGGTACTTCCAGACAGCCATTCAAGATGATGCGTGTTCCGGATGAAAATGGACTGGATAAAGTTGAGGCTATGAAGCAAACGTATTATAAGCTTTGCCTTGATTGTCTGGTTATCCTGGGAGGTAATGGTACGCAGAAGACAGCCAATCTTCTTCGTGAGGAGGGGCTGAATATTATTCATCTTCCGAAGACCATCGATAATGACATTTATGGCACAGATATGACCTTTGGTTTCCAGAGTGCAGTTAACATTGCGACCAATGCCATTGACTGTATCCATACCACAGCTTCTTCTCATGGCCGTGTGTTTATTGTAGAGATCATGGGACATAAGGTTGGAAGCCTTACTCTTCATGCAGGTGTGGCCGGTGGTGCAGATATCATTCTGATCCCTGAGATTCCTTATGATATCAAGAAGGTTACCGAAGCAATCCAGAAACGTGCGAAAGCAGGCAAGCGTTTTACTATTCTTGCAGTTGCTGAGGGTGCGATTTCCAAAGAAGATGCAGAACTTCCGAAAAAGAAATACAAAGAAAAACTGGAAGCAAGAGCAAAGAAATACCCATCTGTATCCTATGAAATCGCAGATCAGATTTTCCAGGAGATTGGAAGCGAAGTGCGTGTTACTGTTCCGGGACATACACAGCGAGGCGGAGAGCCCTGCCCTTATGACCGTGTTCTTTCCACCAGAATCGGTGCAGGAGCAGCCCAGGCTATTGTGGATGGAGCTTACGGCGTGATGATCGGTGTGGTTAACGGCAAGATCAAACGTATTCCGTTGGAGGAATGTGCAGGCAAGCTGAAAATGGTTTCTCCGAAAGATCAGCTGGTACTTGCTGCCAAGCAGATCGGTATCAGCTTTGGAGACTGATTCTGACTGTATGGTTTATCAGAAATGTTATAGAACAGGAGTGAATTCATGAGTTATACTGCCCTTTACAGGAAATTCAGACCAGATAATTTTGCGGATGTTAAGGGTCAGGATCATATAGTAACTACCCTGACAAACCAGATTAAGCATAATCGTATTGGTCATGCCTATCTGTTCTGCGGAACCAGAGGTACAGGTAAAACCACAGTAGCTAAGATCCTGGCAAAGGCAGTGAACTGTGAGCATCCTGTGGATGGAAGTCCCTGCAACGAGTGCGCCATGTGTAAGGCAATCCAGGCAGGAACTGCCATGAATGTGATAGAGATCGATGCTGCTTCCAATAATGGTGTGGATAATATCCGTGAGATCAGGGAGGAGGTATCCTACCGTCCCACAGAGGGAAAATATAAAGTCTACATCATTGATGAGGTTCATATGCTTTCCACAGGGGCGTTTAACGCTCTGCTGAAAACACTGGAGGAGCCGCCATCTTATGTGATCTTTATTCTGGCCACAACAGAGGCACACAAGATTCCTATTACGATCCTGTCCAGGTGTCAGCGGTATGATTTTCACAGGATTACCATAGATACCATTGCATCCAGATTGGAAGAACTTCTGAATATTGAGGGAGTGGAGGCAGAAGAGAAGGCAGTCCGGTATGTTGCCAAGGCCGGAGATGGCTCTATGCGAGATGCTCTCAGTCTGTTGGATCAGTGTATTGCCTTTTATCTGGGACAGACCCTGACCTATGATAAGGTTCTGGAAGTCCTAGGAGCTGTGGACACAGAGGTATTCAGCAAACTCCTTCGGCGAGTGATCCAGGGGGATGTGACCGGCTCTATCCATATTCTGGAGGAGCTAATTGTAGGCGGCAGAGAATTAGGACAGTTTGTAGGGGATTTTACGTGGTATATGCGAAATCTGCTTCTTGTAAAAACTTCCGAGGAACCAGAGGAGGCTATCGATGTTTCTTCTGAAAATATGAAGCTTCTGAAAGAAGAGAGTACAATGCTGGATGTGGAAACACTGATGCGTTATATCCGTATCTTTTCGGATCTGTCGAATCAGATCCGTTATGCTGCCCAGAAAAGAGTCCTGGTGGAGATTGCCCTGATCAAGCTATGTCGTCCTGCAATGGAGACCAATCTGGATTCAGTTCTGGATCGTCTGAGAGTATTGGAACAGCGTATAGATGAAAGACCGGTACAGCAGGTGATCGTTCAGAGCAGTGGAGAAAAAAGACCGGATATATCAGGAGATAACCCTGAAAACCATCAGGCTGCACCTGCTAAAGCAGCTCCGGAGGATCTGCAGAAAATCGTAGCCGGATGGAGAACGATTATCGGACAGACTACAGGAATGTTTAAGCAGATGCTGCAGAAATCTGTGCCGAAATACAATGGAGAGACAGGAGAATCTGTTCTGTATGTAGAGTTTCAGGATTTTCTGGGACAGACTTATGTGGATAATCCGGAAGCAGTGAAAGAATTGCAGGATATTATTGCAGCACAGACAGGAAAATCCGTAGAGATCCAGATGCTGGTGGCCAATAAGCATCAGCATACCAACCTGGCACAGGTAAGCGTAGATCAGGCGATTCGCGAGAATATCCATATGGATATAGTCACAGAAGAGGATCCTGATGAAATAGAATAAAAATGAAAGTGAATGAAATTGAGGAGGATACCGCCATGGCAAAACGTGGAGGATTTCCGGGCATGGGTATGCCGGGAAATATGAATAATTTAATGAAACAGGCGCAGAAAATGCAGCGCCAGATGGAAGAGAACCAGAAAGCACTGGAAGAAAAGGAATTTACAGCTGCTGCAGGCGGCGGAGCTGTAGAAGTGACTATTTCCGGTAAAAGAGAAGTGATAAAGGTAAAACTGCAGGAAGAGGTTGTAGATCCTGACGATATTGAAATGCTGGAGGATCTGATCGTGGCAGCGACCAATGAAGCGCTTCGTAAGGTGGAAGAGGAATCTACAGCAGTGATGTCCAAACTTACAGGAGGACTGGGCGGACTTGGAGGAGGTCTTCCATTCTGATGGAATATTACAGCAGTCATATTAACAGGCTGATCGAGCAGCTTTCCCATTTGCCGGGAATTGGAGCGAAATCAGCCCAACGGCTGGCTTTTCATATTATGAATATGCCCAGAGATCAGGTTGAACAGCTTACTGCATCCATTGTAAATGCCAGAGAGAATGTGCAGTATTGTAAATGCTGTTATACTCTGACAGATAAAGAAATCTGCCCTATTTGTGCGAATTCCAAACGTGATCACTCTGTGATCATGGTTGTGGAGAATACCAGAGACCTGGCAGCTTATGAGAAGACGGGGAAATTTGAAGGCGTTTACCATGTGCTTCACGGAGCTATTTCTCCTATGCTGGGAATAGGGCCGGATGATATCAAACTCAAGGAACTGATGCAGCGCCTTACCAAAGATGAGGTCAAAGAGGTGATCATTGCTACGAACTCCAGTCTGGAAGGTGAAACCACAGCTATGTATATCAGTAAACTGATCAAACCTACCGGAATCAGAGTGAGCCGGATCGCCAGTGGAGTACCAGTAGGTGGAGATCTGGAGTATATTGATGAAGTGACGTTGCTTCGCGCCCTGGAAGGAAGAGTGGAACTTTGATGCAAAGGAGGGAGCCCTTTGGCAAAGAAAAAAGCAACATCTTCTGATGTGGCTAAAAAGGCTGGTGTGTCTCAGGCTACGGTATCTATGGTACTGAATAAAAAGTACAATGTTTCTTTTTCCAGGGAAACTGTAGAGAAAGTGGAGATGGCAGCCAGAGAATTGGAATATCAGCTTCCTGGCCGCAGAAACAAAAAAGAAAGCAAAAAGGACAGGCTGATCGTTGTATTTTGCCCTACCATTACCAATCCTTATTATGTATTGCTTTTGCAGGGGATTGAGGCAGTGGCGGATAAACAGGGGTATGGAGTTTTTATCTGTAATACCCAGAGAGACCCCAGGCTGGAGGAAAAATATCTGCGGATGATGCAGATTCTGCAGCCCCAGGGAATTATCTACAGCTGCAACCCAAATCCGGATTTTCAGTTGCAGGTAGAGGAAATGGCACAGACAATTCCCCTTGTTATTATCAGTAACAAAGAGAAAACTACTACTGTAGATGCCATTAATCAGGATAATACCGTGGTGGGCAGACTTATGGCAAGACATTTGCTGGATTTGGGACACAGGGATGTGGCATTTATTACACCGCCACTGACAAAGAGACAATGGCAGAGAACCAAACGGGTGAATGGCTTTGTAAAAGAATATGAGAAGGAGGGACTGAAGGATCATGTGATCATTAAAGCAGCAGATGAGTCCATAGATTCTCAGATCCCCAGAATGGATTCCGAATATTCTATGGGTTATGAGCTTACCATGGAGCTTTTGCAGGAGGGACGCCAGTTTACTGCTATTGCAGGACAGAATGATATGATGGCCATCGGTGCACTGGATGCACTGCATGAGGCAAAGGTGCATGTTCCCAGAGATGTGTCGGTGATTGGATGTGACAATATTTTTTATTCCGGGATCCGCAGGATTTCATTGACTACCATTGATCATTTTGTAGCACTTAAGGGACAGGATGCCTGCGATATCATAATCCGCAAAATTGATGCGAAGGAGCAGTTTCTTACAGACACAGCTCCCATCAGCCTGTATAATATTGAGTATACGCCTAAACTAATGGCAAGACGAACTACAGGTTATGCGCATGTCAGAAATAACCCTTTGGAAAAAAATAATTAAATATGTTTTCAAAAAATTATTATTAATAATGTAAAGGGCTGGTGTAAGAATTGATAAAAACTATTTCAAACAGCTACGCAGAATGTCCCAGTCTGACATATAGAATTATCAGTTGGACAGAAATAATGCATAGGAACAGGTAGAAATCATTATTTATAAAAACATACATTATTAATACAAAAATTATTAATAAAATTTCACAGGGATTGACCTTTTCCGGAAGCTTGTTATAATGAAGTTATCAACAGAGAAATTCTGGATATCAACGTAATCAAGCAAAAAACAGGAGGGTTTTTAAGATGAAATTTTTTATTGACACAGCAAAAGTAGAGGATATTAAAGCAGCTAATGATATGGGTGTGATCTGTGGTGTTACTACAAATCCATCTCTGATCGCAAAAGAAGGAAGAGATTTCAAAGAAGTAATTAAAGAGATTACATCTATTGTGGACGGACCGATCAGCGGTGAAGTAAAAGCTACAACAACAGACGCTGAAGGTATGATCAAAGAAGGACGTGCTATTGCAGCAATCCATCCGAACATGGTAGTTAAGATTCCTATGACAGTAGAAGGCCTGAAAGCAGTTAAAGTTCTTCATTCAGAAGGAATCAAAACAAACGTTACTCTGATCTTTTCAGCTAACCAGGCACTTCTGGCAGCAAGAGCAGGCGCTACCTATGTATCTCCGTTCCTTGGAAGACTTGATGACATTTCTACAAGAGGTGTAGATCTGATCCGTGAGATCGCTGAGATCTTCGAAGTAGCAGGAATTGAGACAGAAATCATCGCTGCAAGCGTAAGAAATCCAATCCATGTAACAGACTGCGCACTTGCAGGTGCTGACATTGCAACTGTTCCATACAATGTAATTGTCCAGATGACAAAACATCCTCTGACAGATGCTGGTATTGTGAAATTCCAGAACGACTATAAAGCCGTATTTGGTGAATAAGGAGAATTTATAATAATGGAAAAATTAGAACTTCAGAAAATTGCAAACGAAGTCCGCAAGGATATCGTTACAGCAGTACATGCTGCAAAAGCAGGACATCCGGGCGGATCTCTGTCTGCAGCAGATGTATTCACATACTTATATTTTGAAGAAATGAACATTGATCCTAAGGATCCTAAAAAAGCTGACCGTGACCGTTTTGTACTTTCCAAAGGCCACACAGCACCAGGATACTATTCTGCACTTGCAGAAAGAGGATTTTTCCCAAAAGAAGACCTGAAGACTCTTCGTCATCTGGGATCTTATTTACAGGGACATCCGGATATGAAGCATATCCCGGGTGTTGATATGTCCAGTGGTTCTCTTGGACAGGGAATTTCTGCAGCAGTAGGTATGGCACTTTCCGCTAAATTAAGCAACGAAAGCTATCGTGTATACACCTTATTAGGTGATGGTGAGATCCAGGAAGGCCAGGTATGGGAAGCTGCTATGTTCGCAGGCCACAGAAAACTGGACAACCTTGTAGTGATCGTAGATAACAATGGACTTCAGATCGATGGTAAGATTGACGATGTATGTTCTCCATACCCGATCGATAAGAAATTTGAAGCATTTAACTTCCATGTGATCAACGTTGCAGACGGAAATGATATGGATCAGTTAAAGGCAGCTTTTGATGAAGCTAAGGCTACTAAAGGAATGCCTACAGCAATCATTATGAAAACTGTTAAAGGAAAAGGCGTTTCCTTCATGGAAAACCAGGCCGGATGGCATGGCAAAGCTCCAAATGATGAGCAGTATGCACAGGCAATGGCAGACTTAGAAAAGGTAGGTGAAGCATTATGTCAGAAGTAAAGAAGATCGCAACAAGAGCAAGCTACGGTGCTGCACTGGTTGAATTAGGTAAGAAACATGAGAACCTGGTTGTTCTGGACGCTGACCTTGCTGCAGCTACTCAGACAGGTATGTTCAAAAAAGAATTCCCGGAACGTCATATTGACTGCGGTATTGCTGAGTGCAATATGATGGGTATTGCTGCTGGTCTGGCTACAACAGGAAAAGTTCCTTTTGCCAGCACATTTGCAATGTTCGCAGCAGGACGTGCTTTTGAGCAGGTTCGTAATTCTATTGCTTATCCGAAGATCAATGTAAAGATCGGTGCTACTCACGGTGGAATCTCTGTAGGTGAAGATGGTGCTACCCATCAGTGCTGCGAGGATTTTGCTCTTATGAGAGTAATTCCTGGAATGGTTGTTGCCTGCCCTTCTGATGATATTGAAGCAAAAGCTATGGTAGAAGCAGCTTATGAGCATGTTGGACCTGTATATATGAGATTTGGACGTCTGGCAGCTCCTGTTATCAATGACAGACCAGATTATAAATTTGAATTAGGTAAAGGTATTGTTCTTCGTGAGGGAAAAGACCTTACCATTATTGCAAACGGTCTTTGTGTAGCTCCTGCCCTTGAAGCAGCAGAGAAGCTTGCAGCAGACGGTGTAGATGCAAAAGTGATCAACATCCACACAATTAAACCTCTGGATGAGGAACTTGTAGTTGCAGCTGCCAAAGAAACAGGTAAAGTTGTAACTGTAGAGGAACATTCTGTAATCGGCGGACTTGGCGGAGCTGTATGCGAATGCCTGTCTGAAAAAGCACCTGTACCTGTAAAACGTATTGGTGTAAATGATGTATTCGGAGAATCCGGCCCTGCAACAGCTCTTCTTGAGAAATATGGTCTGGATGCAGAAGGCATCTACAAACAAATCAAGGAATTTGTATAATTTAAAATTCCCTGTGTAATGGTATCTGCCAGTGAGATCACTGTAGACAGCCGGGTTGTCTGAAGCGTCAGCTGCTCCAGCATACCTGCAATGTTTACAATCCCTGTGATGTGGATATCACCTACAGGAGGAAGTTCTTTTTGGACTCCGGCACCTGGGTAAAGTGCACCATCTGCAATGGTCACATACCCCAGGTGCTTTTTTTTGCCCAGAGAGGCATCAATGGCAATGACAAGTCCCTGGGGATGATGGGTATGGATAAAGTCAGATGCCTTTTCCAGATTCAGAGCATGCACAGGATGATACAGAGTTCCGTAGACATAAACTCCGTGTATTTCCTTCTGGCTCAGTTGATGACCGATATAAGGCCCTAGACAGTCGCCGGTTACGCGGTCACTGCCTATGCAGAGAAAGACCAGTTCAGACCATGGACCCGGATGATGGAGAATGCATTTTCTTAGAAGAAAGGCAATTTCGCTAGAGGATTCTTCTTTTTGAGAGTTTACATAAAATACCATAAAATTTCTCCTGTTTATTTACGGCTTTACTATTGTTTTTGCTTATATGTCTGTGAACAGAGAAATCAAGAGAGTCTCTGTCTGATTTATCATATCCTTAATGAATGCTATTTATGCATGATGCAAAATCTGTCGGCAAGTTTTTGGAGATTGCTCTTACAATCTGATAAAATCCGCAGTTTCTGTATGCTATTCTGATAGCCGAAGGGGTGATTTGGAAATGATAGAAGTAATTTATAAGGAGGAAAATCCAGATATACAAGAGGGGGAGGAAGGATTTTGCCTGCCCAGAAATATAAGGCAGATAGGAGTGGCAGGAGAAAAATACAAAATCTATATGGAGGATTATGTATATACATTTCTGATAAGGCTAGCCAGGACAGAAGAAAACCAGGAGGTACAGAAGGGAAGGGTTGCTGTACTTACAGGAGAAATAAAATGGAAGACAGGAACAGCATATCTGTTTATCAGAGGAGCTGTTATGGCAGAAGATATGGAGGCTGCTGTAGATCATGTGGACTTTTCCGGACAGGTATGGAAACAGATTCACGAAGACCAAAAGAAATATTTTGAAGATCAGGAGATTGTTGGCTGGTTCTTTTCTCAACCACGGATATTTATGGAGGCAACAGAACTTCTGGAAAAAGTACATCTGAAGCATTTCGGAGGAGAAAAGGTGTTGATGCTTATGGAACCTCAAGAAAGCGAAGATGCTTTTTTTCGTTATGAGAACAATACTATGATACGATTGGAAGGTTATTATCTGTATTATGAGAAAAATATCTGTATGCAAAATTATATGGTGGAGAAAAACGAGAAGCTTCAGTTGGACCTGACAGAAAAATATGAAGACAGGGCTGTGAAGGATTTCAGAAAGATCATTACGGAAAAAACAAAGGAGGAAAAAGAAAAAAATACAGTTTCAGTTTTCTCCTATGCAGTGCCTGTGTGTCTGGCAATTGCTGTGTTGACGGTGGGAATGAATTTTTACAGGAATTTTCAGAACCCTGGATATTCTCAGGATCAAAGTAAAACTGCGTCCTCTGTGATTATAGAAGAAATTACGCCATCACCAACCCCGAAGATAGAAAAGAAATCTACAGATAACGAAAAAATAAAAAAGAAAACTATAAAGAGTAAGGAAAATGAAAAAAAGGAAGTTTCTGTACAACAGACTCCCAAACCAGCGAATCAGACAGGAGAAATTGATCAGTCTGATAAAACAGAGCAGATTTACAGAGAAGAGGCAGATACGAGAAAAGCGCAGAAAAGAATGCGGGAGGAGCTGCAAAAGGAAAACGAAACAGCTGCTTCAGAATCTGTCCATGAATCTTATGTGATACAGCCGGGAGACACTCTTTTTCAGATTAGCCTGGAACGTTATGGTGATGCAAAGGAAATAAGTCGGATTTGTGCTTTGAATGGTATAAAAGAAGACGAAATCATTTATCCCGGACAAGTAATTGTATTACCTTAGATATATGTGTTATAATAAATTCTGGATTGTGGCAGCTGCAGATTGCAGAATGATCAATGATGATAGGTAAATGCGGAGTATATCCGTTCGACTAAAATACTGCAGGGTAAGGGTAAAATGGCAAATACAATTAAAAAAATGATGAGAAAACATAAAAAGAAAAAACTGGCTGCCGAAAAAGCAAGGCTTGCCAGAGAACAGGGAAGCACAGGGCGGGAGTATGGTGAAAATTCGCATAACGGCTACAAAAGAAGTGTTGTGAAAAAAACTGTGCTCATAGCAGCTGTGCTCGTAGCGGCTGTGACAGCTGTGGCTGTTTATGTGGAGAAACGAAGTTACCATAATTATAAGATAGTTAAATCCAGTGAGCAGGAGGATGTAGTATCTACCAGCTATGTGGAAATGAATGGAGATATTTTGCGGTATAGTCCGGATGGAGTATCTCTGGTTTCAGATAGTATGGATACGATCTGGAGTGAGACGTATCAAATGCAGAATCCTGTGGCTGATGTGAAAGGAAATCGTGCAGTAATAGCAGATAAAGATGGGACTACCCTGGAGATTTACGATAAATCCGGCAAAACAGGGAGCGTTACTACTTCTTACAGTATTATAAAAGCCAGAGTGTCCAAAAGCGGTCTGGTTGCTGCAATTTTGGATGGAGGCGATGACACTTGGATTGATTTCTATAGTACAGACGGAAGTCTGATCGCAGAAAACCAGACGAAAGTAGATGATCCTGGTTATCCATTGGATGTTGCCATTTCAGATGATGGGGTTATCATGATGGTTACTTACCAGTTTGTGGATGGGAATGATACGACCAGCTATGTGGCTTTTTATAATTTTGGGGATGTAGGCCAGAATGAAGATGACCGTATTGTCAGTGGCTATAAATATGAAGGTGTGGTGATTCCCCAAATTCAATATCTGGAAAAGGGACGCGCTGTTGCGCTTAAAGATAATGGATTTACTCTTTACCAGGGAAGTCAGATTCCCAAAGAAGGTAAAACGGTGGAAGTGGAAAAGGAAATTGTCAGCACCTTTTTCGATGACGATATGATAGGGCTTGTATTTAAGAATGACAGCAAGGATAAGCAGTACACGATGGAAGTGTATTCTACAGATGGTAATCTGAAATTCAAACAGAATTTTAATATTCCATATACTACAATTAAACTGAGCGGTGGGAATATTCTGATGTATAACAGTTCACAGATATGTGTAATGAACAGCAGAGGAGTTCAGAAATATATGGGATCAGTGGACGGCACCATTAAGGATTTCTTTAAGATTGGGTGGAACAGATATCTGCTCGTTCTGGATAGTGGTGTAGATGTGATCAAGCTGGGATAGGAGGAATAATATGAATATAACCTGGCCTGGTATTATTGCGATTGCAATTTTGATCCTGTCTTGCCTGCACGGTTACAGACGCGGATTGATCCGTGAAGTAGTTTCACTGATATGTGTAGTCCTGTCTATTGTTCTGGTGTGGTTTATTAATCCTTATGTGAACAACTATATCCGCGAAAACACATCTATATATGAAACCATACAGCAAAACTGCAGCAAATTTGCAGAAGAAAAGGGAATAAAAGCCCAGACTGTGACAGAAGAAAGCCAGGAGAACGCCATATCTGATCTGGAGTTCCCGGATCTGTTGTCCGGCGGGCTGACAGAGAATAATAATTCATCAGTTTATCAATATCTTTCGGTGAATACATTTTCAGATTATGTCGTTGGATACCTGGCGCAAATTGTAGTAAATGGAATTTCCTTTTTGATTTCTTTTATACTGGCAACTTTGTTCATAAGATGTATTACCTGGGCTACAAATCTGATCGCTGGGCTTCCTGTGATCCGTGGGGTAAACAAAATCACAGGGGGATTGCTGGGAGGCATAAAATTTGTGATTATGATCTGGATTTTGTTTTTAGTATTTACAGTTCTGTGCAATACAAAACTGGGAGATACTGCCCTGAAACTTATCATGCAGGATCCTTTGTTAAATTATTTGTATGATAAGGATATTCTGATTAAAATCTTTATGAATATATTTTACGGAAAATAAGTAAATAAAAAATAAATGTAAATAAATGTAAAAAGGTGCTTGACGCAGACGAAAAACAATGGTATGATAAATCCGCTTCTGAATGAGGCGGATTTCTATTTTCTCAGAAACAAAATTAAAACTAAAAAAAGTTGAAAAAGTTGTTGACAGAGATAAATGAATGTGATATTATATCAGAGTTGCTGATGCGAACTGTTGAAAAAGAACTTGAAAAATAAATAAAAAAGTTCTTGACAACATGGGAATCGGCTGATATAATATAAAAGCTGTCGCAAAGACAGACAACCTTGATAACTAAACAGTGAAACACATACGATTCTCGAAAATTCTTTACACATGAGCATCGAAAGATGCGAATACGGTTCGGTTCGT
>HE978651.1:326011-541757 GCA_000285855.2 Ruminococcus sp. JC304
CAGTAATGCATGGAGCTGACTGTTACTAATCGGGTGAGGGCTTGACCAAGAATCGCAGGAAGTTAATTCTCAAGGAAATGTCAACATGTATGTAGTTTTGAAGGTGCAAAACCTTTATTCCTCCTTAGCTCAGTCGGTAGAGCATGCGGCTGTTAACCGCAGTGTCGTTGGTTCGAGTCCAACAGGGGGAGTTTTGGCTCCATGGTCAAGCGGTTAAGACACCGCCCTTTCACGGCGGTAACAGGGGTTCAAATCCCCTTGGAGTCATTTAAATAATGTAGATGTGATTTTCTGAGGCTTGATTCTGACAAGTGATATGCCGATGTGGCTCAATTGGCAGAGCAGCTGATTTGTAATCAGCAGGTTATCGGTTCGAGTCCGATCATCGGCTTTTTGGACCTTTAGCTCAGTTGGTTAGAGCAACCGGCTCATAACCGGTCGGTCCTGGGTTCGAGTCCCCGAAGGTCCATTTGTTATTATTTTGGCCCAGTGGCTCAGTTGGTTAGAGCGTCGCCCTGTCACGGCGAAGGTCGAGAGTTCGAGTCTCTTCTGGGTCGTTAGCATTTGCTGACGAGGTAATTGCATAAGGAATATGGAATCTTAGCTCAGCTGGGAGAGCATCTGCCTTACAAGCAGAGGGTCATAGGTTCGAGCCCTATAGGTTCCATATGCCGCAGTGGCGGAACTGGCAGACGCCCGGGACTTAAAATCCCGTGGGTAGTGATACCCGTACCGGTTCGATTCCGGTCTGCGGCATGATTGTAAAGTGGGAGAAACGCTGTAAAATCAACGTTTCTCCTATTTTTTTGTCTTATAAATCTTGAGTACACTTGAACACAATTTACTCAATCTGAGCAATATAAATGGCTGTCTTAAAGTTTTCTACCCCTGTAGTCCTAGTTTTGGAATTATTGTTAAATGGTTGTGCTGTATATTGCGGATGTATCCGACTGTAGTAGAAGCAGAACTATGTCCCATAAGATATTGTAGTTGTGGAAGATTTGTGCCATCGTAGCTTACGGAAACATTGTATGCACGTATCTTATGGCTGGAATAATACTTAATACCTGCTTCTTCACAATATTTCTTCAGGCGTCTGTTAAATGTATCTGTAGTGATAGGAAGTCCATTTTTACCCTCAAAGATATATGTACCAGTAGGATTAAGCTCCTGCGCTTTCTTTAGGATTCTGACAGCTTCTGGTAGCAATGGCTCAGTTCTGTACCCAGAGGAACAGTTACCTTTCATTTGCTCATATTCAACCTCTACATGGCTACCTAGAGTTAAATCTTTACTAAGAGGACGGTGAGCAGTGATCTGCCTGTTTAAGGAAATAGTATTATGATCCCAATCTACGTCTGTCCACTTAAGTGCTTTTGTTTCGCCTATTCGGATATATAGATAGAATGATAACTGTATGGCGAGTGTATAAGCATCATCCTCTACAGAATACTTTAAGTACTTCAGCAGTTTCTGCACATCTTCCTCTGGAAATACATTCGCATTCTGATTATTTCTTGGCTTGAACTTGTAATCTTTAAGTGGTATATCTCTGGCAGGATTCTGCGAGATGATACCCTTTTTCACATAATAGTTCAGAACACCATTCAATATACCACGTGCATTAGATACAGCCTTTCTTGTATACTGTAAATCTTTTGTAACTTCCACATAGAACGCATCTATATCACTGGGAGTAATAGATTCAATCGGCATTTGTGATAACTTAGAACCAGCAAAGAATTTTTTCCAGTCATATGTATACTCTTGAATAGTCTTAGGCTTAGTACTGGTATTATCATTCTTATACTTGAGCCATGTTTCATAGCCCTTCTCAAATGTTAATACTTCTTTACTCTGAGCCTTCCAAAGACTTGTATAAAACTCAACTACAGCATCTTCTACATCCTTTTTATTCTTCCGTCTGACTGGTCTGCGACCGCTATGGTCATCAGTAGCAGGTAAATAAGTACGCCATGCTTTACCATTATCTGTTGGATAAATCTTGTATGGATGTTGTTTTAATATCTTTTCTCGTTTTGTCATATTCACTTGTTCAAGTACTTCATCATATGATACGTTACCATTCACTAGAGAGGAAGTCAACTGTTCTAATTGATCTAACTCATTAATTAATAACTCTGATAAAACATATTTCATAATGCCTACCTCGCAAAAAGATTCTGTCTTTTTTGAAAGACACAAGAGATAGAACAACCAAGTTATTAAGTGGAATTATTAAAAGTACACTAAGAAAAAAAGAATAGCTCTACAGGGGAAAAGCCATTCTTTTTTATGTAAGTAATATTCTGTGTTAATAACTAAAGCATGAAAAAGTTATCTATCATTTTTTAAAGCATCCCGACAGTGATCTTCAACTGCCTTGGATAGTTCCTGCGGATCTACCCTGATATATCGCTGGGTTGTTTTGCAATCTGAGTGGTTTAACAACTGCCTTACCAGCTCAATATTACTACCAGACCTCTGATAAATATCAGTAGCGTAATACTTGCGGAAGCTATGCGTGGATATCTGCATAAGATGCAGGTATTTGCACACCTTACCCAGATGACGCTGTATACTTCTGGCAGTGATATCAAACAGTTTCTGGTGGATTCCGATACCCCACTCGTCAGCATATCGGCGGATAGCACAATACAGTTCCAAGGGTACGAAACACCGCTTGGTCTTGCCTGTTTTCTGCTCCTGTACCTCGATGAAATAGTTGGTTCCTTCCTGCAGGAACTGGTCTAACTTCAGGCAGAGGATATCACTGATGCGAAGCCCCAGTAACGCTTCGCATTGAAGTGCCATAGCGATTCTGGGATTGGCTTTTACTACAGTACCATCCTCCATATTAAAACCCGTTTGGATGCAGTTAATAATCAAACTGTACTCTTCTTTATTTACCGCTCTGGTCTTCCTTGACATATAAAAATCCCTCCTGTCGCATTTTACCCACTGGAAAAGTCGCTGTTTTGACTGCCTGCATCTGTAATACCCATAAATACAGGATAGGTCGCATAATGCGGAAAAAGCGACCTCGAACGTGTACCCCGTATTTGCCAATGTAAGCAATCCAATACCCCATTCGCACAACTTAGCACTAAACATATAAAAACACCCTGTATAGGCAAATAGCAGCTCTGTCGGCAATACTACCAGACAGAACTGCTATTCAGATTTCTTTATAAATCAAAAAGGAGGTCTCTATATGAAAAATTATCTCTTGAGAATGCCATCTGTTGACAGGGTAATGGAAATTGCTCTTCCCACTATCCAGTCACAATGACGGAAAAAATTCTTGCACTGATCTGGATTGTTGTCGTGTACCCCAAACAGGGAACGAAAACTCCAAATCTGATTTCTGAACTTTTTCATCTCCATCAGATAATTTGTTATCTTGTACGGCAACGGACGTGATGCTGAAAAGTTCAGATAACTCTGAGTAACAGACTCGAAAGCTATCCCATTCTTCATAGCGAAATCAAAGAATGACAGCATGAAGTCAATGGATGGAAAATCTGTAAAGATGTCATAAGCAATAACCTTATCCCCTGTGCGTAGCATAGGTGGCAGGGTTGCTATCTCATCTACACAAATCTTTACATCATATGACCGTCCTTCTGAATACTGAAGATCAGGTTTCAGACTGTACAACAGATATGTCTTTTTCTTGTTTGCCATAATTTTCACCTCCTTTCCTGTGATGCAATAAGTAAAATAAAAGTACCCTGTCCCTTGTTACATCTTCTGAACCCATAAGATGCAGTAGGAACGATAATTTTTCTTTACTTAAACCTTCCAGTGATTTCTCAATATGGGAGAGGGTGTACTGCCGTAAAAAGGCAATCTCAGCTTTACAATCTTTTAATGGAAAAGACTTTCTGAGAGATGCATTTTCATCCTGCAATACCCCATTCATCTCCCATACAGAGTTGGGAACCACTACCCATGAGGGTGGTGATCTTAACATTTGCAGAAATACAAGTCTGTCCCTTACCTGTCTGGCAGGGGCATTACATATTACTTCTACAATATCGCTACCAACCAGCTTAGAGAGCTTTCTGGATGCCAACTGACGGTTGCTTCTGACGGTGGAAAGAGAAATACCCAGCTTATGACTTATTTCCTTATCTGGGATGTCGAAATACGTCTCAGCAAAGGCGACTCCCTTTTTTCCATCCCACACTTCCGAAAAGAGTAATGCTATCAACTCATCCAGTGCCGCTATACGGATCTCGTCATCTGGATCATTACTGCCAGACAGTGCAGTCCATGCAATTTCCAACTGCTTAACCAGAGTAAGTACCATCATTTTCTCCTTTCCGAACTGTGTCTTCGTCATCTTTAATCGTCAATGGAATGTCCAAGAATCCTGTGTCTCTATTCGTCATCTTTTTCAGAACTCACATACCCTTTTCTGGATAACACCTAGAGAAACCCAGCTTTTCCTGAAATTCAAAAACCTTTTCTAAGCTACTTTTCATTTAATTTAGTATCAACTGATATACCCGAAACAGAATCTCGTCATCATGAAAAATAAAAACAGGAGAGAGACAGGATACTGGAAGAAATACTGGAATGCTGAAAGATATCTACCAAAAAACAATATATGGTAGGGCAGTTGCAGGGAAACTACTGGATAGATGAGAAAGTACCCTTGATAAAGGGAAAGAACTGAACTGTAGATACCTGATACAGTACCCCACTCATATTGTAGACTAAGATATGAAACTGTATCTACAGCAAAAAAATACAGGGCATCTCTACCCTGAAATATGACTTGAATTATATATTATATCTATCATCAATACCCCATTCAGCAACATACCGTTGTACCACTGTCATCTGGTGCAACAGCACTACTGTCATCAGCATCTACACTTATGTCTGTATCAGGCGAAATGTCAACTGCCATGACTGGCACAGAGCTTACCCCAATACTCAGCACCGTAGCGACTAAAAGCAATGACCTTACTACTTTTATCTTCATGTCATTTACTCCCCTTTCTCTAATTCTTTTCGGAATGATTCCTTTTCCTATCATCCTATTTTATCCAGATGTTAGGAAGAAGAAAACTATCTTAAAAGGGAGAGAGGGTACCCTGAAAGGGAGAGGGTACTTTGAGGACTCTTAACGTATCGGATTTTTAGGGTGGGTGTTATAGAGAGAGAGAGTACTGGGGACTGGGAAGTGAGTGTGAGGTGGGTGAAGTGGGGGTAGAGGGTGGGGGAAGGATGTAGGTGTGGGTGGACATAAAAAAAGAGGTAAGGCTTTTGACCTTACCTCCCTGTGATGATGTCTACCATGCAGTGTATTTTGTGTTACGCATGAATACGTTATGTGGAGAATTCTTGCTACCATTAAATGGTGTCATACCCTTTGTAGTCCAATACCAAGTACCAACCTTAGTAGACAGCGTGTCATTACAAATAATTGAATTGTCCCTGGCTACCCTGCCGAAACATTTGTAGGTTTCATCAACAGAAACAACAAATTCAACTGTACCCCAACGATTTACAATTTTCTTTTCCTTTGCAGATGTCATCTTTTTCAGTTCAGCTACTAAATTTTTGTAACCTTTATACTTGTTTTTGTTCATTCGAGTTAACCATGCTGCAAACTTAGGATTGTATTTCTGATACTTCTCAATATACTTCTTAACCCTGTTGTAAGAACTGGTGGCTTTTTTCTGAACCTTATTATAGTCATTCTTTCCTGGCTTTGTTCCGAAGTATGTGCGGTAGGCTGGATATACGTTATCATCAGCTACAATAGCTGTATCACTCCAAACTTGATTGTAAAACATGTACATATAGTTAGCATAACAAGCTGACTTCCATGTGTTTCTTGCCTTCTTCAGTTCTGCAACTGTTTCTGAGGAACAAGCTGAGTCTAAGTTTGGTGTTGCAAGAAGCATGTTGCACATCTGGAGTGCCCTGTAGGAATTTATTTTCTTTCTATAACTAAATTCTCCTGAATCCAAATAAGGTGCATCATACCAAGGAGAGATTGCAATGTCATCGGCTGCATCAATGAGGTACAGTACCCTTTCCTGCACTTCTGAGTCCTTATGAGACTTCTTGGGTGTCAGCGTTGATGCACTGACTGGCATTGCGCTTGTTACTAATGTAACAGTGGTAAGTGTTACTGCTAAGAGTTTTTTGATAGATTTTTTCAACATATGATTGTCCTCCTTTTAAATTTGATATGTTGTTTTGTTGTAACTATTATACAATACCCCATTTGCCTGTCTGAGAATGAAGTACCCACACCCTATGGTGGGGACTGAGTACTCAGACAGGCAGTAGGGAGATTCCTTGATTCTGGAACTATTTGTACTGTCTACTACAGGTTACCATAGGGGCTACTAAACTGCAACTACTTCATGAAAATTCTATTCTTAAAATGGAATCTACATCTGTGTTTATATGATATGGGATACAGTACCCCACTTATCAAGTAAAGGATATCTGTATCTATTAATACCCGATAAAAATATTACTGTGTTTCCTTGTACCTTGTTATGTATTGTGGAATGTTGAAATGTGTACTTATAACAGGGAATAATGCCGGACTACTGCGATCTGTTACCAGAAACTATCGTATTCTTACTATGTAACACTGCCATGTATTGTCTATTAATACCCTACTCAGTACACTGGTTAAAATTTAGTAACTGTGTCTACTGATTTCTGGATACCGCAGAAATACGGCATTCCTCTCTCTGTTCTGGAACTATATGCTCCTTGTATAAACTGTGTTTATTTTTACTACTGGATCTTGGATGCCTGTCTTATCATTCATAACTGTGTTTCTTGGATACTCTTTATTCTGTAAGTACATGATGGAAATGGGAGAGTAGACCTATTTGGTCAACTACCCCTATTCTTTGCATAGCCTTAGAATACCCTACTCATCCATGACCATAACTGGATATACTCGAACTGTTTTCTGTGTTTCTTATCTACTACATCTCTTGTAAGTATAGGCAGAATCAGGATATTAAGACCAGTATGGTCAGTACCCCTGATACTTGGATGCTATTGGAATACCCTACTCATATACAGCTCTGCCTGTATCTATCTGGAATCATACCTGTGTTTCTTACCTGCTATCTATCCTGCAAGTAGAAGCAGAAGATGAAATATCAGACCTATCTGGTCAGTACCCCTGTTCTCTACATATCCTTGGAATACCCTGCTCATATATGGCTCTGCCTGTATCTACTTGGAATCATACCTGTGTTTCTTACCTGCTCTCTATCCTGTAAGTAAAAGCAGGAGATTAGATATCAGACCTATCTGGTCAGTACCCTCTATTATCAGACTGGCTATAGAATACCCCATTCGTACTTCTCAGACTTTGCCTGTACTCTCTGGGAATCTGTGCTTATCAGCTACCCTATATCACACCTGTTACCAGTGGAACCTTTATACTTGGGAGAATATACCTACTGGATTTCTGTATGGCATTGCTGGGGATTTCTTTCTTAGCTGATCTGCTCTCTGCCTTTGCTGTGCTTACTGACTGTATCTGTTCTCTCATATCGGGAGAGTATCTACATAACTGGATATACTCGAAATGCAGAATCATCTACCCTTACTGAGACTGATCCCTTACCCTTTGCTTTCTGTCTCTCTCTGTAACCATAACTGCTTTCCTCTCTCTATAGAAATCTTATCTACCCTACATACTTTGAGTATAGGCAGAACCAGTACAACTTATCTGGAAATATATCCTGACCACTATCTCTGCACTGCCTTAACAATACAGCTATTTCTTAATACTATGTATGGCTGAAATCACCACTCGAAAATAAAACTCACTAATATTAATCTTGCTCCCTGACTGACCCTGACCTTTATTACTGACTCTCTATCTGTAAACTTTTAATCTTGCTGTTAATTTTGCTGTTCTCTTATCTACTGGTATCCATTATTCTGCAACTGACTGTTCATGTAAGAATCCTATTCTGTATTAGGATTCATTACTAATGTCTTATATAGGACTGTTGTTGTATTTACTGTCTTTATAATAACTGTTGTAAGAACTATGTATGTAGCAATAACTGTTATCTATTCATCCTGTAATCTTATATGAAATCTAAACAGGGTTGTTTTCTAAGTGTAATCCGTAAGAATAGCTAAGGATAGAAGAAAAGCATATCGAACAGCAAAATAATAATATCAGTACCCCACTCATATATACGGAAATCTTTATACTGACAAAGAAAAATAATATCTTAAAACAGACAAATCATACATTTTACAGATAGCAGCTATGCCTCTTCCTGCAGGATAGTAGGCAGGTTGAAGCCTGTGCCTTATTCCTGAAATGAGAAAAAAGCATCCATCTGCCAGACAGCACTGCACAACTTCCCTTCTGCGAAGATATCTCTCATTTTTTACCAAAAGCAGGAGAACGGGAAAGTATTCTTTCCTATATATATGCAGACGGTAGGGCAGTTACTGCTGTGCTTGCAGATGAATGCTTTTATTTATGGAAAATGGAATCTGTACCTGCTGAATGGGAGTGGTGTCAGGGCTATGACACCACTGGAACCGGGCAGTTAATTTCTGGGTTTTTCCAGAAAAATACAGGAGTCCTCAAATCGAAGGTAACGCTTCAATGCAGTGTAAACATCCGCAGATACTTTTCTAAGGTCACGCTCGCCTGTCTCGAGCTTGCATATCTTACCCTTGCTGAAGCCACAGAGTTCCTCTAACTTGGACTGTGAATACCCCATTCGTTTGCGGTAGTACTGTAGGGTACGTCCAATCGCAGAACTGGTTGCAAGATAGGATATTGCATCTTCCAGAACCTCTACTGGGAATCCCAACTCCTGATACCCCATTGAGCAGATATGGAAATATGACTCTGATGGATAAGCATATGGCTGATCTATCATAACATACATCGTTCCCTCAATTGTTTCATCTGTGTTTACTTCCACAACTACCTGTTCTTTTGTATAGAAGTTAGGGTACCCTTCATATACATCCAGAAAACGCTCATCACTGGGGCTGATGCGGTATACTGCGACAGGGACAGAACCTCCTGCCTGTTTCTTTACTGTAAGGAATGCATTCCCATTGATACCGCAGAATGCCAGAGTATAATCTTTCAATACCCCACTGGCTACAAATACGGAATCAGGGCATCTCTGGTAAAATTGTTCTGAATACAAGTTACTTCCATAAGCTATATAATAATTCATAAGTATCTCCTTTCATATAGTGGGGAGAGTTTTCTCCCCACTGCCTGTACTTTATTTTGGGGCTCCGTTTCGCCATGCACTGTCACCATCAAGTAATGCAAGCATATGCTTTCTGCAGGTCTTGAACTCATCACCGATCAAGTCCATGCGGAGCATCCAACATCGGAATGCATATTTAGGATTATCGGTACTTCTCTTAATCGGGCTGGCATATTTTACTGTCTGAGCCTGAGCAGTAATAGCAAGTACCATCTGGATGTAAGCCTTAACCTTTCCTGCATGTAATGTGGAATTGAATAAACGGTATTCGATGGTGCCACGATAGAACTGGCTGTGCAAATTCAGCATATGGTATCTGGATGAACTGTAATGCTGATTTCTTGTACCTTCTGCATTCTGTTCCTTGTACCAGATACGGGCGAATTCTTCCAATGTACTGGGCTTTCTCTTATTCATGACTTCCACCATCTGCCTGTTTACTTTCTGGCAGTAGTTCTGACGGGCTGGCTCAATCTTAAGAGCCTGTACCAGAAGATCTTCTTTAGCAGTAAAGATATTAATCAGGCTACGCAGATGCTGTGGTGTGAAGCTTTCTCCGCCAACATGGATATGTAACCCTGTACTGTCATTTACCAGACCGCCTGCTTTTCTTAACTGTCTGACTAGTTCCTGTAACAATTCAATATCAGGATAGTGCAGGATTGGTGTAACCATCTCTACTTTGTAGGTTCTGTCTGATACCCAGTTCCCATTCTTACGCTGTGCATGAATACTGGAATCATACATAAACTTCCATGTCCTTCCCTGCTGATCTGCTACTGAGTAAGCATCATAAGTACCGCCGATATATTCTGCTTCACTCTGGAAATATTTCGATGCTACAGTAGCCGCCCTTTTACGGTTCATACCCGTAAATTCAATTTCTACTCCGAAAGTATACTGTTTCATAAGTTCATTCATGACTGTGTCCTCCTCTTTTGGTGTGCCTACTATACCTCTAAGAGGGGAGTGGTTCAATATGTATGTCTTACAAAGATAAATACACTTGTTTGTGTATATTTGATACCCGATTCAATATGGTTGTTATATTCTTATAAGTAAAAAAGCATACTACATATTTCTTTGTGTAGTATGCTTTGATAACATGTATAGAAGTCTATCCTACTAAACTTTTTTCTACTAGTTTAAGAAACGGGCTATATTCTAAAACTCGATATTCACTCTTGAGAGATTTTAACAAATTAGTGTTGGTTATATTTAAGTGTCTGGCGATTTCAATATCTGGTATTGCTGGTTTGAAGTTAACGATCATGATTTCTGATATTCCACTTCCCCAGAGTTCTAATTCGTCTCTCATACCCTTAGTAGCAAGGTAAACAACATATTTTCCAGTTCCTTCATATTGTTTTAACAGTTGGTAGATTTGTTCTGCTTGTTTGGGGTCATAGTAGGAGGCTTCGCCAGTAGGTGTTCGTGTGGTTGCTTTAGGTCTACAAGAGAATATCCACCTTCCTTTACATTGTTTTAATGCATCGCGCATTTTTGTAAAGTCGCCCAAAGATATTTCATTTTTATCATCATTTTTTTCCTTCTTTTTTTGGGCTGGATATGTTTCTTTATATTGAGTAGTTGCAATATATGGTGAGTCCAGATAAAATAATACTTTGTCATCATTAATATAAGAATTTACTATCTCTAGGGCATCATCACATCTGCAGTCTACTTCCTTAAAAATATCTGTCATATGTTTCCACTTGGGAATATTTTTGATGAAATTTTGGATATCATTTGTTGTTTTTATTCCAGATACTGAGGAACCATAATTTCTTCCAAATGAATATTGGTAAGTAAAAGCTAATGCGCCTCTTAGCATTTCTTCTTTGTTTAATGGTGTTTTTGAATGTCGTATAACATTCCCGAAGTAGTCACATTTTTTGTATATTCCACGAGCTATAAGTACTTTATATTCCATGCGGTCAGCAATTTCTTTTTTCTTGAAGGAGCCTCTTCCAAGAGCAGATAATTCTTCAGTATCCGCTGTTTGTACAAATTCTACCAGATGAGATAACTTTGCTTTGTATTCTTCGGGATATGTATGAATAACATAAAAGAAATTGGAAACATATAAGTCTTTGTCGTTGTAAATACGTTCTACATGGTAGGGCAGTGGCGGGAGCGTATAGGTGACATTTCCTGAACCACCGAATACATCGATGAATGTATGTATAGGCGGTACTTTGCTTCCATCCGCATTTTTTATATATGGAAGATTGTACACTATGTTACGAACCATAAAGTTGTATGGATATATCTTCTTTCCCATATACTGTATTGGATTATCAGCAGAAGAATATGAATCATATATCCAATCCTGCTCAGGTGTTGAATTCCACTTGGTAAGTAAATTCTTCCGGAGGTTAAGTTCTTCAAGAATTTCTTTTGCGGTTTTTCCGAAGTGCTGTGCATAGTTATCGTAGATTAGGACATAAATTATCTTACGGATAATCGGAGGATATATGATTTTTTTGTTACTGGATTTGAGTTCCGCGATTAACTGTTTAACTATTTTTATTTTTCCTGAAACAGTACCTCGGGAGAGTCTTTTGATTTAGTAGTGCATTGCCAATGTTTGGGCATAAGTTTATACAGTAATTCATAGTGCTTTCTATCTAGTACATATTTTTTTCTGTTGGTACATTTGCACCGAGTTTCAGGAACTCTGACTTCATAGTAATGCTCACAGTATTGAGAAAGAAAATCATATTGTGGAGACAGATTCCACATGATAAGTATATCAGAGGGAAGTTCTAAAGGCTCTAGTAATATTTTTTTTAAATCAGAATTGATATCTTTTCGGTAGGAAATATATGACATGTAGTAAATACACATTTTTATAATAGCAGGGCAATGGTTGTATATAACATCATCTGATCGTATATTCATTCCCGAAGCTTCAAGACGGTTTAGCATTTTATCTACTTCAGACAACTTTTCCTTAAAATCTTTAGGCTCATAAACTTCTCGTACTAACTTATCAACAGCATCATAATCTTCTGAGTCCCAGCCGATATCCTCATACAGAGAATTAGGAATGCTTGATTTTCTTTTAGCATATGGATTTAAGACAGCATCAAAGCGTGTGTATATTAGGTTTATTTGTTCTCGTATTTTTTCATTTGTAATTTCCATACAATATCCTCCATGAACACTATTTACTATATCATACCATGGGATGTACGGTCTGTATATTATTATTCATGATGCGGATTTGCCATACCGTCTGCTATAGACAGATATATAGTATCTGAAATTTTTGGGTATGAGTACCTCTGGGTGCATAGAGGTATTTGCAATCTATTATATAAGTAGTAACATAAAGGGATTGTATCGCATAAAGAACAATGATAAAACAAATAATTGACGGTATTGTTGATTATATTTGGAAATTGAGAAACATAATTATGGAAGAATATCAATGTTTTGAACACAGTTTGAACACAGCCGTTGATGAAGTACCTGAAAGCCCCCTTTCTTCAACACTTTTTGGGTACGCTAACCGGTTCGATTCCGGTCTGCGGCATGATTATAAAATGGGAGAAACGTTAGTTTTACAGCGTTTCTCTTATTTTTTTGCTTATAGGTTTTGAACACACTTCTCTTGATTTTTCATTACTCTTGCCAACTGGAAGTTAAAAATACATTTAAGTATTTTATAACAATAACTTGCATAGACAAAACAGGTTCCATCGTATATACTTGGAGTAGAAACCAAATAAAAAAGGAAAAGTAACTGTTCAGAACCGCTTAAAGCACTTGTGTAATGAACAGCTACGGGAAAAAGAGGAACAGTTATGTTATTGGTAAAGAATGCAGAGGTTTACGCACCGGAATATCTCGGAAAAAAAGATCTTTTGATTTGCGGAGGAAAGATTGAATGTATACAGGATTCCATCGGAGAACTGCCTGTGGAATGTGAGATACTGGATGCAGAGGGAAAAATTCTTACACCCGGATTTTTAGATCAGCATGTACATATTACTGGAGGTGGCGGAGAGGGAAGCTTTCATACACGGACACCGGAATTACAGATGTCAGAGCTGGTAGAGAACGGTATCACAACAGTGGTGGGACTTCTGGGAACAGATGGAATCACCAGGAGTGTGGACAATCTTTACGCGAAGACCAGGGTACTCTGTGAAGAGGGCGTGAGTGCTTATATGCTTACAGGTGCTTACGGATATCCTAGCCCGACGCTCACAGGCGAGATAGATCGAGATATTGTATTTGTGAAGGAGATTCTGGGTGTGAAGCTGGCAATCTCTGATCACAGGGCACCTAATGTGACGGAGGATCAGCTGATTCAGATTGCAAGCAAAGCCCGTGTGGCGGGAATGCTCAGTGGAAAACCAGGCATTGTGGTGCTTCATATGGGAGATGACGAGGCTGGTCTGGCTCCGGTATTCCGGGCACTGGAGGAGAGTTCTGTTCCCGTACGGATTTTCCGACCCACGCACGTGAATCGGAATGAAAAGCTGTTAGAGGATGGATACGAATTTATAGGTCGAGGAGGCTATATTGATCTGACCTGCGGTATGCATACTTCACCGGGAGAATGTGTTCTGGAGGCGAAAAAGCGGGGATTGCCCACAGAGCATATTACCATGAGCTCTGACGGACATGGAAGCTGGTCTAATTATGCGGAGGATGGCAGCCTTTTAGAGATAGGTGTGTCTGGTGTGGATGCGCTTTATAAAGAGTTGAAATATATGGTGCAGGCACTTGGAATGAATCTGGAGGAAGCATTGCCTTATATGACCTGTCAGGTGGCGGAGAGCCTGGATTTACAGGGAATCAAGGGAATTGTGGCAGAAGGGGCCGATGCAGATATGTTGCTGTTTGATCAGAACCTGACGCTGGATACCTATGTGGCAAGGGGAGAGATCTTTATGAAGCATGGAGAGGTACTCCGAAAAGGAACTTACGAGAAATAAAAGATAAAAAAGAATCCTGCTTGCAGGATTCTTTTTTGTCTGGAAATCAGGATGGTAAGGTATCAATAAAGATCTGACGTTCTGCTGGCGATACACTGTCAATAACAAGACAGGAAGCCAGAATATTGAGCATGGCCATGGGTACGGTCATGGAGTTGTAAAACAGTTTCGTAGAGGTGGGGCAAAGCAGCAAAAGTGTGCTGTGTGCTGCCGCCGGAGAAGTATTACTGTCGGTGATGGTCAGAATCGGTACACCGGATTTTGCCGCTTTTTTAGCAATATTTCCAATAGGGAAATAGTAGCGGGGGAAAGAGAAAAAGATTACCAGATCACCATCCGTCAGTTTTTGGATAGTCTTCTGGGTTAAATCCAGATCTGATAAATCAATCAATACAGCATTAAGGTACAGGATTTCCAGACGACTCTGCAGAAATTTACCGGGTACCAGGGAAATATCATGGGCAAAAATGTAGATACGGCTGCTTTTTCGGATTTCATCAGAAGCCTTTATCACAGATTCCAGATTGATGTTAGCAATAAAATCAGAGAAAACAGTAGCCTCTGTATTGCAGATTTCATGAAGGATCCGTTCTCGTTCGGAGGCTTCGCCTGAGATGCGCTCCGGCAGAAAAAAGGAAGAAGAGGAGGCTTGCTTTATCATTTTCTGGGTATAGTCCCGGAACTGCTCCTTTAAGTCCAGAAAGCTGGAGCAGCCCAGCTTCTTACAAAAACGGAGCAAAGTCAGCTCTGAGGTACCGGTCTGATGGCTCAGCTGTGCCAGTGTAATGTAACTGATTTCCTCCAGATTGGCGATCAGATAATCTGCAATGGTTTTCTGCTTTTTCGTCAGGGTAGGATAAAGTTTTTGGAGATGTTCTAAAATATCCATATATATTACACAATGTCCTTTCTCTGCATGGTTCATGCAAAATTTTAGATTTTTTTCATAAAAATTTTAGTAAAAACTTTACAAAATCATTATAACATGTATAATAGAAAATATAAAGTAAAGTATATACTTAACAAAAAAATCGAAAGAATCTTTAATATTATAGTATATATTATATGATTTTCTTTCGAAAAAAAAGGAGGAAAAAGGCTATGAAGAAACTTTTTGAGAAACACTTCGAACGGACATGGTTGATTATTTTTCTGATTATGTTTGTATTCATTATGATTCCGTTCCCGTTTTTCTACAGCGAGACGTATATTCCCGCATTTGGTGGTGTTCCGCTTTATATATTCGGATGGTTTGTTCACACTGCCATTACATTTGCGCTGATTATTATCTATTACCGCATGTGTATGAAGAGAAAAGAATATCACACTTATGATGAGGAGGACAAATAAATGAATGGAGCAGCAGTAATTCAGCCATCACCAATTCCTTTCTATACAGTGTTAGTACTTTATCTTGGAATTATGGCATTTATTGGTTGGTATGCAGGACGTAAGACGAATAGCATTGGCGATTTCTTTGTATTGAGCGGAAAGGCTGGCGTGGTAGTAAGTGGTATTGCATATTTCTCAACCCAGTTTTCCATGGGAACTTTCCTTGGTACACCGGGAACCATTTACGGCGTAGGCTATGCAGGAATGGCCATCTCTGTACCTGGAGCTGTGTTCTGTATGATTCTTCCGGCGCTTCTCATTGGCCGTAAGCTGATTACTCTTGGTCATAAATATGGTTTCCTGACTATGGCCGATTACCTGACAGACCGTTATCACTCCAAGAATATGAGCGGTGTTTTGGGCGTGATGATGCTCTTCTTCCTGGTTCCGATGATGGGCGCACAGATTATCGGAGCAGGTGTTATTGTACATGTATTTACCGGACTGCCTGAATGGGTAGGTGTTGTGGGAATGGGTATTATCGTTATTCTCTACTGTATGACCGGTGGTATGAAAGGTGCCATGATGACAGACGTTATCCAGGGATCTCTGATGATTGCTACTGCAGTGGTTACATTTATTGTATCTGTAGTAATGGGTGGAGGTTTCTCCAACATTAACCATACACTTCAGAGTATGAATGAGGCTTATCTGACCTTCCCAGGCGCCAACGGTTATATGCCTTGGACTTATTATGTATCCAATATTGTGCTATGGTCGTTCTTTACGATGGGACAGCCTCACCTGTTTACAAAGTTCTTTGCAATGAAGGATCATAAAACCATGTTCAAAGCAATTCTTCTTGGTACTGCAGGTATGTTTTTCTCTGCAACTCTGATTGAGTGGGCCGGTGTAAATGGTATTGCTTCCATTCAGAATATCGAGAAGGCAGACCAGATTATTCCTATGATTCTGCAGAGAGGTTTGAATCCTTTCCTGGCTTCCATTTTCATTGCAGGTATTGTGGCCGCAGGTATGTCCACTATCGATGGTATTCTGGTAACTACTACCGGTGCTGTTACCCGTGATATTTATCAGAAGATTATCAATAAGGATGCCACAGATGAGTCTGTTATGAAAATGTCCAAGGTAGTAACTGTAATCATCGGTATCATCGTAATTTGCTTTGGTGTATTCCAGCCAGGCAGTATTTTTGAAATTAACCTGTTTGCATTTTCAGGAATGGCAATTTTTGTAGTGCCGATTCTGTTCGGAATTTATTGGAAGAAAGCAACAGCGAAGGGAGCGATCGCAGCGGTTATCGTAGGTATTATTTCCCTGTTACTCTTTACCCTGAACCCGTCAGTCAAAGCACTGGCTATGGGATTCCATGCATTATTCCCGACTACCATCATTGCTTCTATTGTAATGATCGTCGTAAGTAAATTTACAGAAACTCCGCCACAGGAGACTATTGATCGTCACTTTATGGCATAAAAATCAGGAGGTGTATTTGAAATGTATCTTGCAAAAATGACTACAGCACAGGCAAAAGAAGCTTTTAAAGAGGATCCGATTATTGTGATTCCGGTAGGAAGCACTGAGCAGCACGGAACGCAGAGTGCATTGGGAACGGATTTTATGGTACCGTCCTATCTGGCAGATCATGTGGAGGATATAGACAATGTAATCGTAGCACCTACTGTTCCTTACGGTGTATGTCCTTATCACTTAAGTTTTGAAGGAAGTATTAATATTGGTTATGAAGGACTTTATATGGTTCTGCATGGCATCATGGATTCTCTGATGCAGCATGGTGCAAAACGTTTTGTAATTCTGAATGGTCATGGCGGCAATACTCCATCCATTGACCGGGCAGCTCTGGAGGTATATCATAAAGGTGGTGTATGTGCCAGCGTAGACTGGTGGAGTCTGGTAGCTCAGCTGGACAAGAAGTTTGAAGGTGGTCATGGTGACGTTCTGGAGACCTCAGCTATGATGGCAATTGCTCCGGAATCAGTACATCTGGAACTTAGTAAACCTATCAATGCACAGGATCCTTCCGAGAATATGAAGGCGGCTTATATCCAGGCAGTTAATTTCAAGGGTGGTATCGTACGTCTTGTGAGAGATACCAAAGAAATTGCTCCAAGCGGCTGGTTCGGACCTTTTGATCCGAAGGATTCTTCAGCAGAACTTGGACAGGAAGCTCTGGATCTGGCAGTATCCTATATCCGTGATTTCCTGGAAGAAATGAAGCAGATGAAACTGTCTGTTTAACCAAACTGCGAAGCAGCTACTCTTGATCTAAAACTTTAATAGATAGAAATCCGAAGGGATACCACTCAGATATGAAAAGATAGCTGAGTGGTATCTTTTTCTGTTATATAAATAAACGAAATCAATAGTTTTTACTTATCTATGTAAAAATTATTGATTTTTATTATGATTGTTGGCTATAATAAAAAAGAATTTAACCGAATCAAGTAGAGAAGCGGATTGCGAATATCCGCTTTAAGGAGGAAATGATCATGTGTACAGCTGCAACTTATAAAACAAAAGATTTTTATTTCGGAAGAACGCTGGATTATGAATTTTCTTATGGTGATCAGGTTACTGTTACACCGCGCAACTTCCCGTTTTATTTTCGACATGCCGGTGACTTGACAAATCATTATGCAATTATTGGGATGGCTCATGTAGCAGATAATTATCCCCTGTATTATGATGCTGTTAATGAAAAAGGGCTTGGTATGGCAGGCCTTAATTTTGTGGGGAATGCTTCTTATTCTGAAGTTCAGACAGAAGGGGATAATATTGCACAGTTTGAATTTATTCCCTGGATTTTAAGTCAGTGTTCTTCTGTAACAGAGGTTCGGGAAAAACTTGATCATATTAATATAGTGAATACTCCTTTCAGTGAACAATTTCCTTTAGCCCAACTTCATTGGATCATTGCTGATGAAAAGGAAGCCATTACAGTAGAATCTATGTCTGATGGTCTTCATGTTTATGATAACCCGGTTGGTGTTCTCACAAACAACCCGCCTTTCCCACAGCAAATGTTTCAATTGAATAACTATATGCACCTTTCACCTAAACAGCCCGTGAATACATTTGGCAGTAATCTTCCTCTCAATGCATACAGCCGTGGAATGGGAGCCCTTGGGCTTCCGGGAGATCTTTCTTCGGCTTCTCGTTTTGTACGTGTGGCATTTACAAAAGCAAATGCTTTTTCCGGTGAATCAGAGGAGGAAAGTGTCAGTCAGTTTTTCCATATCCTCGGGTCTGTAGATCAGCAGCGTGGCTGTTGTGAGGTTTCCGACGGAAAGTATGAAATCACCTTATATACTTCCTGTTGTAATACTGCAAGAGGGGTTTATTATTATAATACGTATGAAAATCATCAGATTAGTGGGGTAGATATGCACATGGAAAATCTGGACAGTAATAAATTAGTCTGCTATCCGTTGATCCAGGGAGAACAAATTAAATTTCAAAACAGATAATATTTTTAAGGCAAACAAAAATATGACTATTTCCTCTACAGAGAGGTGGTAGTCATATTTTTTATGTCGCTGTAGCGATCAGGAAGCAGGATGGTCAACAAAATGGGTTGAAAAATAGCCAAATATGCTGGCGATTATGATCATACATGGAAGAAACATCCAGAAACGTTGCTGACTCATGGTGTGGAACAATGGAGAATTAGCCTGCAGAATCATAATAATGGGCATATGCCATAAGTAAATTCCATATTGGTTCCGCGCTACAAAATACAGCGGACGACAAAATAAAAAATTTATTTCCGGTAAAATAGAAAATCCAATCAGCAGTATACAGAGCAGGAGAGCCAGAATGGAATGGGCCGGGTAACCGACCGTAGTGATTCCGTAAAGGCTGTGACTGTGATAGTAAAAAATCCATACCAGAATCAGCGCAGCGCTTACCAGGGAAACCGGGAGTCCAAGCTTCAGACAAGGATACGGGATATGTTTTTTCATGTTTTTCCAGAAAGCAGCGGCAGTCATTCCAAGTACAAAATTATCCAGCGAAGAGCATACCTGACGTTCATATACAAAGAAGACAGAGAGGTCAGAAACACCCATGGCGTGAAGATAACGGACAATTGTGATCCGGGATATAATTGTAAACAGAATGGATATAATGGCAGATACAAGCCAGTTTTTTCGGACTGCCTTATAAAGGAAGGGTGCGATAAGATAAAATTGAAAAATCACACCCATGGTCCATAATGCGCCGTTGATAGATCCGTGGGTTGCTGGAGAAAAGTTTTCTGTTAAAGTGTAATAGGCAATGATGTGCCGGATTCCATCCCTGCTGAGCATTTGGGTTGACATAAAGATCAGAAGGACTGTGATGCATACATAATACTGAGGCATAATACGAAGGCATCGCTTTTTCATGAATGCTTTCCAACCAGGAAGCTTTCCGCGTTCTTCAGAAGAAGCCAGAGAAAGATAAATACCATATCCACTGAGGAGGAAGAATAAGGTCACTCCTATTTCGCCTCCGAAAGATAGAAAAACATGAAGAGCTGTATGCATCTGCCATGGCTGGCCGGACAGAACATAGCAATGGTAAAGCATAATATAAAGAATAGCTCCTGCACGGAGCAGGTCAATGTTTTTGATTCGTTTCATGATGAGTCCTTTCTTGGGTGAACAGAGTAGTAAAGGGTATATCGTAAATTAGTATAGCATGAATGAGGATATGTGAAAAGAACATGTTACTGTCAGAAGTGCTAGTGTAAATGCCTGAGTGTTCACGTATAATGTAGATAAACAAAAACTCGATTATAAAATAGAAAGGAGATGTTTGTATGAGTAAAAAAATGAGGTTGTGGATGGCAGGAACAGTAGGAGTCTTAATGGCAGGCTTTATGAGCGTAAGTGTTTATGCCCTTGAAGAAAAGGATGTTATTGGAACCTGGTATGTAAATGAGCTTTCTATGGGCGAAGGGGTATCCTTTCATCCTGGGGCAATGGGAATGGAAGTGACCGTGGACATTAAAGAAGACGGTAAAATGGAAACAACAAGTTCTGTTTATGGGGAAGAGCCTGAGGTAGATGAATCAGAGTGGAAAATAGAAAATGATAAAATCCTGATGACTTATAATGATCAGACAGGGGAATGCGAGTACAAGGACGGTAAGATAACCTTAACAGCAGATGGAACGACAATGATCCTGAGTCAGGAAAAGGAAGAGTATGAGCCTTATGTACCGGGTAAACCGGTAGAAAATCCAACCATGAAGGATTTTGAAGGAGAATGGAGCTGTACTCTGATGGAAGCATTTGGAATGCAGATGCCGGTTAATGCTGACTTTACAGGATTTGAAATGAGTCTGTCTGTGGAAGACGGAAAGGCTGAAATTATCTTAATAGAGAGCGGAGAAGAGACAAAAGTAGAACTTCAGGGCGATGTGGAAGGAAACGCATTAGTATTAAAGGCTGTAACAGAGGATGAGGCAGGAACTATGTTTTTCAGTCTTGATAATATGAAGTTCAATTTACTGGATGATGGAAAACTGTGTTTTATAGCAGAAGACGATACAGAGGAATCTGATGACGGCGAAGAAGCAGACGATTCTCAAACAGGTGAAGATGATTTTTCCGTAAAGACATATTTTGAAAAAATAGTTGTTACAGAATAAGGTAAAGTACTGCCGCACCATTCCGGTGCGGCAGTATGGGATTTCAGATAAAAAAGGAGGATAGGGTATGGGATTATTTGATAAGAAAATCTGTGACATCTGCGGAGAGAAAATTGGTTTATTGGGAAATCGAAAACTGGATGACGGAAATCTGTGCAAGGATTGTGCGAAAAAATTGTCACCATGGTTTGAGGAGCGGCGGCATAGTACGGTAGAGGATATCAAACGTCAGCTGGAATATCGTGAAAAAAACAAAAAAGCGGTAATGGATTTTTGTATAACCCGACAGATCAATACCAGAAATTACAATGTTTTTATTGATGATAATAAGGGGAATTTTACTGTTGCACGGAAACTGGATGTCAATGAAAACCCGGACATAGTTCCTTTATCAGCCATTGTGCAGTGCAGAGTTGATGTAGACCAACAGCAGCAAGAGGAAACATATACAAAGGATGGAGAAAATGTAAGTTATCAGCCACCGGTATATAAATATGAATTTGATTATACCATGCGTATTAAAGTGAGAACTCAGTGGTTTGATGATATGGATTTTCGCCTGAATACTTTTTCCATAAGCAGTGATAAAAGAAGAGAACTGATGGAAGTGGAGCAGACCGCTTATCAGATTATTGCAGCACTGACACCAAACGCAGTCGGAATGCAGTCCGGAATGCCGGGAATGAACATGAATGGAGGAATGCAGCCCGGGATGCCGGGAATGAACATGAACGGAGGAATGCAACCCGGGATGCCGGGAATGAACATGAACGGAGGGATGCAGTCTGGGATGCCCGGGATGAATATGAATGCGGGAATGCAGCCCGGGATGTCCGGAATGAACATGAATGCGGGAATGCAGCCTGGAATGCCCGGGATGAACATGAACGGAGGGATGCAGTCTGGGATGCCCGGGATGAACATGAATGTGGGAATGCAGCCCGGGATGCCCGGAATGAATATGAACGGAGGGATGCAGTCTGGGATGCCGGGAATGAACATGAACGGAGGAATGCAGCCCGGAATGTCCGGAATGAACATGAACGGAGGAATGCAACAGAATAACAGTTCGTGGAAATGCCAGTGCGGTGCAGAGAATACCGGAAAGTTTTGTGAATACTGTGGTCAGCCAAGACCGTTTTAAGCAATGGGAAACAGAGTGGACAGGATTGTTCACTCTGTTTGTGATAAAAACTCTGAAAATAGATGATTCTTCTGAAAACTATATGATAAAATGGTACTTTATAGTATAATTATTACAAAAATAGGTTGGGTGTGTTTGAAAAATCATTCCCGCAAATTGTGACGCACATCTTGCGTAAAGCATTTTTCAAACCCGCTCCGGTGAAAGAGGAATTTTCATGACATACAATAAAAAGAGGACTCTGTCATATGGAGTGATTTTGATAAGTGTGTTGCTGGCTTATTTCTGCAGGCAGGCGAGACCGGAAAATGTTTTCATGAGAAATCTGGCAGATCAGTGCCGTAACTGTATTTATCTGGGAATGTACTGTGCCTGGGTGATTTATCTGGAAAAACATGTAGTACATAGAAAAACGCGCAGATGCCTGACTGCAATTGGCTGTCTGATGGTATTCTGGTTCTTTGTGCGGACAGTAAAATTTCATATTTTTCATGATCCTCTCGGAGAACATATCTGCTGGTACCTATATTATATTCCCATGATTCTGATTCCGGTTCTGGGTTTGGCAGCGGCAATGTTTTTGGGTGAAAAGGAGGAAGAGAAAACGGTCAGAAAGATCATAATTTTGCTGACTGTGGCGGCGGTATTGATCGTAAGTGTTTTTACAAATGATTTACATCAGCTGGTATTTCGTTTTTCCAAACAGCCTCCATTTTCGGATAAAGATTACAGCTATGGCATTGTTTTTATGGTGATCCAGGGATGGATCTTGATTTGTCTGGCAGGGATGGAAATCATACTGATCAGAAAAAGCAGAATTCCGGGAAAGAAACAGTTCTGGCTGCCGGTGATTCCGGGAATATTGCTTCTGGGGTGGAATATCGGAAATATACTCCGCCTGCCTTTCATTAAAATCATTGCAGGGGATATGACGGCAGTGTGCTGCCTTTTAATGGCGGCAATTTTTCAGGGGTGCATATTATGTGGATTGATACAGACCAATAATCGATATTTTGAATTATTCCAGACTCCGGGAGGTCTGGATGCAGAGATTACAGATCATTCTTTTCAGCGCTATTATCATTCAGGTGACTTTCCTGAGCTGTCACCTGAACTGCGTAGAATCATAATAGACAGATCATCAGTACAGGAACAGGGAATCCGGATCAACCATATTCCTATAAGGGGAGGACATTTGTTTTGGTCAGAGGATATTTCGGTACTGCTGGATCAGTATCAGGATATTCGGGAACAGCAGGAGGAACTGACGGCCAGAAACCGTCTGTTACAGAAAGCTTATCAGAAAGAGGCTGAGCGTAGAAAGACAGAAGAACAGAACCGTCTGTTAAATATGATACAGAATCAGACCGCCGGTCAGCTGGAATTGCTGTCACAGTTTATGAATGAGCTGGAGCGGACAGAGTCGAGGGAACAATATGATCGGATTCTCGGTAAAATTGTAGTTGTTGGTACATATTTGAAGCGGAGGAAGAATCTGGTACTAACACAATATGCATCAGAGGGAAATCTGCTTACAATGGAAGATCTCAGACAAAGCCTGGCGGAATCCTGTGACAGCTTAAAATTATGCAGGATCCGGGCTGCCTACTACGTGGAAAATGTGGATGTGCAGCTGAATGCAGATGATATACTAAAATGCTATGACACCTTTGAATGGCTTGTGGAACGATTGGTTGATATTATGCAGTCTGTTTTTTACCGTGTGTCGCAGATTGATGATGCTCTGCGGATTTCAGTTCATATTGTATCAGAGGCGGATCTGCGTGGATTCATGTCGGAAAGGCCGGAATTAAAAGTGCAGCAGGAAGATGAAAACGAATGGTTTATCAGATGTATCGTATTCAGAAAGAGAGGCGGAAGATGATCAGTTTTGTGGAATGCAGTATGGTAATGCAGGATTTTCTGATGATTCTTCTTGAAATCTGTATGATTCTGGAATTAATTCTCCTGCTGGTAAGAATCACCTGTTTTTCCGGGAAAAAGAAAATCGTAACGGCAGTGGCTGTCTTTGCTGTTTCTTTTATGTTCATGGGCGTTCTGATGAATGATCACAGATATTGCCTGGGAGAAAGTTCCTATCAGCCAATGCTTCAGGGGTATCCGGTCAGTGTTTTAATGGCAGTAGTTATGGGATTGGTGCTTTATCTTTGCAGGGCAATCCGGAGAGAGAGACGCAGATATCATCATTCCCTGTCTTACTGGTCTGTGAATGAGGCTGTGAATGACGTTCCCTGTGGAGTCTGTTTTTCGGATCCTTTTGGAAGGATTGTTTTGTGTAATACCAAGATGCAGGAGCTGAGCAGAATCATGACAGGTTCTTATCTGCAGGATTATGAGGCGTTAAGGAAAGCAATGAGTGGGAAACCGGAATCGGAAGGTCTTTGCAGATTGAGCAAAGACAGTAATGTGTTTTATTTTCCTGATGGTTCCGTCTGGATGTTTCAGGAGTATGGTCTGCAGGAACCGGATTGTGCAGGATATCTGCAGACAGTGGCAGTTAATGTATCAGAAATTTATTACAATAGTGAAAAGATCAGGGCAAACAATGAAAAGCTGGAAATTCTGAATCATAAGCTGGAGGAAATGTACGAAAAAATCGGAGATAAAATCAGAGAGCAGGAGACACTTGTCATGAAAATGCAGGTTCATGACAATTTTGGACGAAGCCTTTTGTCAATACGCAGAATACTGGAAAGAAAAGAAGATCCGGATAAAATGGATAAACAGTTGTCTGTATTGAAACATCTGGTTTATATTCTTACCGGTTCTGCTGTTGAGAGTATGGAGGAAGTATATGAGGATACGATCAGACATGCAGAAGAGCTTGGAATTTCAGTTCAGATCAGTGGGAACTTTCCCATGCATCCATCTTACAGGCTTCTGACAGACAGGGCAATCCGTGAATGTGTGACAAACTGTGCCAGACATGCCCATGGCAGCACTGTTTGGGTGAAGATAGACAAAAATGCAGATGAATATACTGTTCAGATTACCAATGATGGAGAGGTGCCTGACAAAAATGCAGAAGAAGGCGGTGGTTTATCTGCGCTGAGAAAGGCGGCTGAATCAGGGAAATGCAGGATGCAGGTTTCTTTTTCCCCTGAGTTTTGTCTGATATTGAAAATGCCTCTGGCAGAAAGGATGGGATTCGATGGTACGGATACTGATAGTAGAAGATCAGAAGATCATGCAGAAGTATTTTGAATATATTATTATGCAGGAGCCGGAATTCCGACATGTTCAGACGGTTTCAGATGCACGTGAAGCTGTAAAAATCTGTGATTATTCGGCAATTGATCTTGTGATCATGGATGTGCAGACGTTTCATAATCATGATGGGCTCAGTGCCGGAAAAGAGATCAGGGAAAAGTATCCATATACCAAGGTATTAATTGTTACTTCTTTGATCGATCCCAAGGTGCTGGAGAGGGCAAAGAGTGGATGCGCAGACAGTCTCTGGTATAAGGATCACGGGGAAGAGGAAATACGGAGTGTGATCCACAGAACGCTAAATGGTGAGCGTGTATTTCCGGATGTGACACCGAAGGTGGAGCTTAATTGGATCACAAGCGGCGATATCAGTCCGAGACAGCTGGAGATGCTCCGCCTGTATATCCGTGGAATGTCATATTCAGAGATTGCGCGGGAAATGAAATGTTCTACCTCCGGGGTGAGATGGAATTTTCAGGAAATGATCGCCAGAGCAGGATACAGTTGTAAAGAAGATCTGATAGCGGCTGCACTGGAAAGTAAGCTGATTGTAACTACGTTGAAATAGAGATTTGATAAAATGTAAAGTGATTCTGGTAGGAGCAGAAAGGGGATGAGAGTATGAAAAAATATTCTGTTGCTGTATGTGTTTGTGCGGTACTGTTGTCTTTTGGTATCCATGGTGGAGGTATGAGAGAAGTATTTGCCAGAGCACCTGGGGCAGATGAGAATCTGGCAATTCTGCAGGACATTATCAGGGAAAATGAATGTCAGGCCGGAATGGCATTTCTGGGATATACCTATGAAGGTGCAGAGGCAGCAGAGATACTTGAATATACCAGACAGGGAGAAGTGGCAGCTGCGTATCCTTTTTTACAGGATGGAACAGTGGTTGATGCAGGGGGATATGAAATTTATGCCATTGTCCCGGGGGATGATTGCAGGGTCAGCGTTTATCCGGCTCAGCCTACGGAAGAAGGGGAATATCTGGATGATCTGAACTCTCCATACTATAGGGGACAGGAGAATGAAATCATTATCCTGCGCTGCAATGTGAGTGAGATTCATTCCAATGTGATGGTTTCTGTACAGAAGCAGAATATGAGTGTGCAATATCATCCTATGGTGTCGTTAAAGGATGGACATCTTGCAGCAGAAACCCACTGCTATGATTTCTCCATATATTATAATTGGGATGAGTATGACCCGGGGTATGATTCAGAACTGGATATCAGGATTGCCAGAGAACAGCTCTCAGTAACAGATGAAGTCAGCTATTACCTTGGTCTTGGGATGTCTCTGTGGTATACAGGTACTGAGGAGTACATTGAAGGAAGAAATTGTCCGGTATTTGTTCTGGGAACGGATCATGAGGATCATTTTACAAAAGAACATTATTATGCAGTAGGAGACAATGTGGTTTATTATTATGATCCGTTAGGTGATGCATGGCTTCTGCTGGGGGCAGGCTGACAGAAACTTCACCAATATATCATAGAATTTTGATTAATCAGAGAAAGAGGAAACAGACATGAATGATTTTTTGACAGAAAAAAATAAAAAAGCAGGGGTGTTGGGAAAACTGAAGTGGGTTCTTTGTGGCTTCTGCATACTTTTATCCCTGGGAGCCATTGGTGCATCGGGGAAGTATATTGGTGAAGGACGCTGGGGAATGGCAGCAACAGAGATACTGCTCTGTTTGTTATTTTTATATCCGACTTTCAGGGAAGTTCAGAAAGCATTACGGAAGAAAAAAGCCAGGGAAATTGCCTGCTGGTTTGAATCTTATGCCCAGAATACGGTCTCATTTGAGAAACTTGAGCAGGAACTGGGAAAAGGCGCAGTAAAAAAACTGGAAAAATTTATTGCCGGGGGATATATCCGGAATATCCAGATAGACAGAGAAGGAAATTATATTATGATTACTGCACCAAACAGACGTGTAAATGAAAAGATTTATATTACAGTTACCTGTACCAGCTGTGGTGCAAAAAATCAGGTAATAAAAGGACGTCTGAGCAATTGTGAATATTGCGGACAGCGTCTTAACTCATGATAAAAGCTCTATGAATTAGAGAAGGAAAAAGGTTATGTAACGAAAGGAAGGAGTCAGAAAGGAGAAATCTATGAAAAGTTTAAAAAGAGTGATGCTTCCGATTGTATTTTTGTGTGTTTGTCTTTTGTGTGCATGTGGTGAGAAAAAATCTGAAAAAGCAGCGCCCACAGCAACTCCTGCACCTACGGCAACACCCACACCACTGCCGGAGTATAAAGAATATGATTATGGGGAGGGAAAATTTACGGTTACTCTTCCCTATGAAGCAGAAGAACCAACAGAAAAAGAAGGGTATCTGGAATTTACAGATCCAAACGGGAAATGGACAATGACACTTGCTCCTATAACAGCGGGACAGCTTTCTAATCGCATTACGGAGCTTGAATATGCACAGAATGCCCGTGAAGGAGGAGCAAAACAGGTAAAAACAGAAGAAACCATTATCAGTGGTATGAATGCAATTGTATTCAGCTCTAATCTGGATGAAGCTAAAAACGGACCGGATCAGACTGCAGTATATCTGGGAAGCGGAGAATATGCTGCAATTCTGAAATATGAGGATCATTATGTGGGAAACTGGGATGGTCTGAAGATTGAAGTAAAAACAACAGAGCGTTTTGATGATATCTATACTGTGATGGAAGATAAGCTGATACAGACGGTGATGAAGGGAATAAAATTCCAGGAAGGAATTGAGTATGAAGAGGTGACTGCCAAAGGAATTTCTGTGAAACTGCCAACCCGGTGGCAGGGCAGAGAATATGCAGAGTTCCTTGTGAATGGAAAGATCCACTGTGCTTATGAGGGCAACCTGAATATTCAGATCATCCACTTCCCGGATGCAAAGAAAAATGCAGAAAGAAAGGCAGACGGAGAAATAAAAGAAACAGATGTGGGGGAAAGCCATTACTATGTGGCATGCCGCAGGAAGGAAGGAGACATTACCCTTTACAGGGATCTGACAGATCAGTATATTTTAAGCATACTGGTGAGCATTCCTGATTGTCCGGAAGAAGAACTTTGGAAATTCCTGGACGGGGAAGAGATGAAAACATTGCTGGAAAGTCTGGAGATTGACCTGGAACAGCTTGAGGAGGAACAGCAGGATAATGGTGGCTATGAGAAAAATGGCTATGAGGAGCTGAGTGGTTATACAGGAGAAGGAACGGAGCTTGTTCTGCCTTCCAGCATTGAAGACACGGTAATGAATGGTGTTGCTACACTGGCATTTAAGGATAATACAAAAATTACTTCTGTTGAAGTTCCGGAGGGAATGCGTTATATTGATGTTTCAGCATTTGAGGGCTGCACCAGTCTGAAAAAAATAATACTTCCGGATTCTCTGACCTGGATTGGAGGCTATGCTTTCTCAGGCTGTACCAGTCTGGAAACTGTGGTTTTCGGTAATCAGGCAGTAGAAATTGAAGGATCTGCATTCAGAGATTGTGTAGCCTTGAGAGATGTGGAACTGCCTGCCAGTGAAAATTATCTTTGGGATTCCGCTTTCAGTGGAGCAGGAGCCGGGGGATACATACATATAGGAGATGGTTCAACAGTAAAAGGCTGTTGCTTCATGGACACTGGATTTGAGGAAGCTGTCTTTGGAAAGGAATGTATTTTCGAAGGATTCGGAACTTTTTCCGGATCAAAAATCAAAAAGATCACATTGGGTGAAGGGATAACGGAATTACCGTCAACATTTGCTTCCTTCTGTGATAATCTGGAGCAGGTAGATATGCCGGAAAGTCTGACGAAAATACCGGATGACTGTTTTTCGGCAAGTCCAAAGATGGAAAAAGAACAGTAGATTTATCAGATGTGCTCAATCAAAAATAGCGGCAGTGTTGCCGCTATTTTTATGAGCTGTAATTCACGAATACTTCAGTATTTTACCATTTTTTATATTAAAAACTATTTTATGAGTTTTTTCTGACGAATCATCATTATCATTCATTTCGTACAGAATGGTCATCTGATTACCGGAAATGTTTATTTTATATGGCCAGTAATTATTGGCTTTGGATGTGTTTGTTTTCCAGAGAATCTTTCCTTTTGTGGATACTTTGTAAACATTGTTATCGTAGTATCCTGTTATATATAGATTGTCATTTTTGTCAAATTTGCAAAGGTGCCCTGCAGGACTGATTTTTTTTGCAGTCCATAACTGTTTTCCGTCTTTTTTTCGAAGTACGACGATTTTTGAACTTTCAAAAACATAAACCTTATCCTTGCGGACAATACATTTTGTCCTTGGAAGCTCTGTAGCAGTATATTTCTTTGTAACGTATTTCCAGACTACTTTTTTCTTTGCATCCAGTCCTCTTACAGTCATGGATTCTTTGGAATTGGCATAGGAAGTTTTGGATTTAACGGTTGTAGCTGCAGGTTTGGCAGCCTGAGCCGGGATTGATATGATTAGTATTGAGAAGACAAATAACAGTGACGTCAACAGGATTTGTTGGATTTTCTTCTTCATGTAAACACGCTCCTTTCTGATAAATGAGTGGTTTGGGAATCTTGCAGATATCTTCTTTTTTCAATCATATCATATTTTTTTTAAGTCTGCATTAGCATTTATTTGTATGGAGAGTAACAGTCATAACGGATTGCCTTGCCCTTTAGGGAGTAGGAAGGTACTCTTTCATCCAGGTATGGACTTTTCAGAGGACGTTTTACAATGATTTTGGAAGGCTGTGCTGCCATAGCTGCATCAAAAAGAGCTGTTTCCTTAGAACAGGGAGGCTCCAGTTTCTGGATAAGCTGGAGCTTTTTGTTGATCAGGCCGGATTTCTGCCGTCCGGGAAACATGGGATCCAGATAGATGACATCCACAGGATCCAGCCGCTTATTCAAATGTTCAATACTGTCCCCCTCTACAAGCTGCATGCGGGATACAATATCCTTTAGGACAGTATTTTTTTTGGCACGGCGGAGAGCATCTTTAAGCAGAATGGCAATTACAGGATTTTGCTCATAAAGTGTTACCTGATATCCACAGGCTGCCAGAAGCAGGCTGTCTTCGCCCATGCCGGCAGTTGCGTCAATGGCCTTAAGATTTTCCTGATCTGTTTTGACTGCCTTGGCCAGCATCTCATGCTGAAGACGTCCATTGGTCACACGATGAAGCATATTTTCAAAATCTCCCTGATAGCTGAGACCGAAACCGGATAGAGATACTCCTTTGGAATCAAATAAAACGGTCAGGTAATTGCCGGGTTTATTTACGATAGGGGAGCCGGTACGTCTGGAAAAGGATTCTGCCATATCTTTCTGACCGCCCTTGCCTATACAGACTGCGATTTTATTATTCATAGTTTTCTTCTCGCTTTTTTATTAATGTTTAAGGATTGTAACAATGTTTATTCTGTGATTTCCTTCAGTAGCCGTTCAATGGTTTGCATATGTTCACTCATGATCTGTTCTGCTAGAGAGGGATTGTTTGCAGTAATGGCTGCTACAAGTCTTGTATGTTGGGAATCAATTTCCGGAGAATCTTCATCTTTTTGCATAAAATGTGAACGAATTCCCACGATCATATTTTCTGTGAGCTGGGAGGAAGCATTCATCACGCTGAAAATAAGCGGATTATCTGCAATCTGTGCGATTTTAAAGTGAAGATCGCGGTCCAGATCACTTCGGAGAGTTTCGTCATCAGTACTGTCCAGTTTGGCAATGATCAGTTGAAGTTCCGCTGCATCTAGCTGACTGCAGTTTTGGGCAGCCAGATAGGCTGCTTTGGTTTCAAGAGCACCACGAAGGGAAACAGTGTCCTGAATTTTGCTGTTATACATTTGAAAGATGATGGATAATGGGCCTGTAAGGCAGCTGCTTAGATCTGTTGCAATATAGTTGGCGCCTCCATGCACGCTGACTGTGATTCCCAGAAGAGAAAGAGCTTTTAGCACTTCACGCAGGGCAGGTCTGGAAATTCCCAGTTCTTCGGCCAGGATACGTTCGGCAGGCAAAGCATCTCCGGGCTTTAATTCCCCAGTCTGGATTTGCTCTATGATCTGTTTTAATACGTCATTAAAAGTATTGGTTCGGTCTATTTTTCTAAACATAAATTTTCTCCCGCATCATTAAATATCTGATTTTTTCTTTGGATATGGAATACTTACATTATAACTTATGATGTGATATATTTGCAGTTTTTTTATAAATTTTATTTTTTTATTATAAATTAGACAAATTTTTCTCACATTTATGCGATATGATATTTATATCTTAAGGGAGCGACGAACCTTAAGATAAAATCTTTCCTTTCCCTATAAAAGTGTAAAATGAACGATGAATCCCCGCTCCTATGACAAGATCGCTGTAGGAGCGGGGATTTTGTGTTGTCTGCATCCACAGATACTCAGAATCTCAGGGACGACGGTAACGGTTAAAGCAGGCATAGATTTCCTGAAGTCTGGGGAGGGCATAGCCGCAGGAAATCTGGCGGTCTCCGGAAAGGAAAGACATTCCTTCTTTTTTTAGCTTTTTTTCAAGATCTTCGACAATTTCAGATAAGGTACGTTTTCCATTAATCATATTTTCTACAGCATATTTTAACAGAAGACTCAGGGCAGCCGTCTGTTCTGGGTCAATGAGCTGTTCAGTATAACGCAGATCAATCTCCTGTCTGCCCAGAGAGAAGCCGTCAGTTTTGGAAACTTTGGTTTTCAGGCGATCCTGGGGTGCTTTAGTCATAATTCGATGACTGTGTGGAGAAGCGAAGGCGGGAGCACAGAATGCAGGCAGAGGGTATTTGGCACAGAGAGCTTTGGTAGAGTCTGTAATGTCCCTGGGTACATAGTTATCCATCTGTATGATAGTATCTGCAATATGGAAAAAAGCACCGGAGCTTCCGGCTACCAGGATAGTGGAAATACCAGCCTTTTTATAAAGCTCACCTGCACGTTCCAGAAAGGGGGTAATAGGCTCCTTTTCACGCTGTATTACCTGTTGCATAAAAGCATCCCGTACCATAAAGTTGGTGGCAGAGGTATCCTCATCCAGCAGAAAAAGATGGCTGCCTGCCTCCATGCTTTCCACGATTCCGGCTGCCTGGGAGGTACTTCCACTGGCATCCTGGGTGGAAAAACAATGGGTATCCTTTTGATTGGGCAGGTCATTGATAAACAGGGAGATGTCTACATCCTTAATGAAACGTCCATCTTCTGAGCGAAGCTTGACAGCAGTGCAGTCTGTGATCACATATTCTCTGCCGTCTCCGGGGATATGGTTGTATACACCAAGCTCCAGTGCATTGAGAAGAGTAGACTTACCGTGATAACCACCGCCTACAATGAGGGTGATTCCCTGTGGGATTCCCATACCTGTGAGAGTACCTTTGTGAGGAAGCTCCATAGATATCCGAAGGCTTTCCGGAGCGGAAAAGGGAATGGCGTTTTTCATAGGACGGGAGGAAATCCCGCTTTCTCTGGGAAGGATGGAACCATCTGCTACAAAGGCGGTAAGCTTTCTGCGGAGAAGTTCCTGACGAATATACTCCTGATCCAGAGCCAGCTCCATAAAGTTGCGGAGTTCTTTTTTATTTGTGCTGGAATAGAAAAATGCTTTCTGTACACAGACAGGGAGATAATCAAAAAGGATTTTTTCCAGCTCCAGGGCATTGATCGTTCTTCCGTTGGCTGGGAAACCAATGAAAAAGCGAGCAGTAATACCTCTGCCTGTAATCTCACAGGCTGTTCTGGAAAGGATTTCCTGACCACAATGACTAACGGAAATCAGACCGCTTTTTCCGGAACCCTTTGCACGGAAGGTGTAGCGGTTTACCTGTTGTTCGAACTGGCGTGTCAGGTAATCACACAGGGTGGTTCTGGTAAGTACATCCTTGTAATATTCACTGGGAAAAGCAGAATCTCTGTGAGAGATCTGTATACTGATATGGGAGGGAGAGGCAAAGGGATCTCCCTGGACATGGTCAATGGAAAGAATGAAATTTTCAAAGCGATAAGCTCCCTTTAAGCCCTTGTAGGCCGGGTAGCTTTTTCTGTGTATGGAATGAAGCTGCTGACGTAGTACTTCTGAATTCTGCATATATAGTTGCCTCCTGCTGAAAAATCAGACATCCGCAATTTCCGGAATGTCTGCTGATGTATATTACTATAGATGAAATTCTGTAGTTTGTCTATAAGAGGATTACTGGTTACTGTTCACACACTACTATCCCGCGAGGTGTTTTGGCATGAATATGCCAAAATCCCGAGACATATAAGCCAAAATTCCATTGCCGCAGGCAATCTGGAATGAATTTTGGCTAAGTTACTGTGAACGGAGTGAACAGTAACGATTACTGTTTACAGTCTTCTATATTACTGAGAATGGCATTTACAGTAACGTAACATTAGCTGGAAAAAACTTCTGCAATGTTATATAATAGAACGTGAAATACTATAGAATAGAATGCACTATAGAGGAAGAAAAAATACGGATGAGAGCAGAAAGGCGGAACAGATAATGGAACGTAGAAATGCATGGCTTTCTTATACAGAAGCAGAAGAAAAAGAACTGGAAAAAGTTGCAAAGGAATATCGTAACTTCCTTGATGCAGGTAAAACAGAGCGTGAATGTGTGACACAGATCATCAAAGAGGCACAGGAAGCAGGATATGAATGTCTGGAAGAGAAGGCTGCAAAAGGTGAAAAACTGAAAGCAGGAGACAAAGTTTATACAGTAGGAATGAAGAAGATAATTGCACTGTTTCATATTGGACAGGATGATATTGCGGAAGGTATGAATATTCTGGGAGCACATATTGATTCTCCTCGTCTTGATATCAAGCAGAATCCTTTGTATGAGGATACAGATTTTGCATATCTGGACACTCATTATTATGGCGGTGTTAAGAAATATCAGTGGGTTACTATTCCTCTTGCTATCCATGGCGTAGTGGCAAAAAAAGACGGAAGTGTAGTTCAGATAAATATCGGAGAGGATGAGAATGATCCGATTGTTTACATTACAGACCTTCTGATCCATCTTGCAGGAAAACAGCTTCAGAAAACAGCTTCAGAAGTGATCGAGGGTGAGAATCTTGATATTCTGATCGGCAGCAGACCGCTGAAAGATCTTGAGGATGACAAGAAGAAGGAAGCAGTGAAGCAGAACGTACTGAATATCCTCAAGGATAAATATGACATAGAAGAAGAAGATTTCCTTTCAGCAGAGCTGGAAATCGTACCAGCCGGAAAGGCAAGAGAGTGTGGACTTGACAGAAGTATGATCGCTGCTTATGGACAGGATGACAGGGTTTGTGCATATACTTCCCTGCTTGCAATGCTTGAGATGGAAGCACCGAAGCGTACCGCATGCTGCCTGCTTGTAGACAAGGAAGAAATCGGAAGTGTAGGTGCAACAGGAATGCAGTCACGTTTCTTTGAGAATGCGACAGCAGAGCTTCTTGATGCTATGGGATGTTACAGTGATCTGAAATTAAGAAGAGCACTGAAGAATTCCAGCATGCTTTCTTCTGATGTAAGTGCTGCTTACGATCCTGCATATGGAGATGCATTTGAGAAAAAGAACGCAGCTTATTTCGGAAGAGGTATTGTGCTGAATAAATTTACAGGTGCAAGAGGGAAATCAGGATCAAATGATGCAAATGCAGAGTATGTGGCAAGAGTCAGAAATATTTTTGACAGCCATGAGATCGCATTCCAGACTGCAGAGCTTGGTAAAGTTGATGTAGGCGGCGGCGGAACAATCGCATATATTGCTGCACTCTATGGAATGGAAGTCATTGACAGTGGTGTTGCAGTGCTCAGTATGCATGCACCGTGGGAAATCACAAGTAAAGCAGATGTCTATGAAGCTAAGAAGGCATATAAGGCATTTTTACTGGATGCATAAAAAAATGAAGAGATTGGGGAGGTTGTATCGTTTCTGATTAACAGAGACTTGCAGATTCCGCAGATAAGGGCAGAGCTTTTGGGGAACCGGAAGCCTGCCCTTTTATATATCTATAGCAATTCCGTAAAATAATTTTTGTGGAATTGCTATAAGCGAGAGGAGGAAAAGATGGAGGAAGCGCTGATCAGAGTAAAAGATTTGTGTAAAATATATAATCCCGGCGAGAATGAAGTGAGGGCGCTGGATCATATTGATCTGGAAATTAATAAGGGTGAGTTTGTTGCTATTATCGGACAATCAGGTTCGGGAAAGTCTACATTTATGAATATGCTGGGATGTCTGGATGTGCCTACATCCGGCGAATATTTTCTGAATGGAACGGATGTGTCTACCATGGAAGATAATGAACTCTCAGAAGTCAGAAACCGGGAGATCGGATTTATTTTTCAGGGGTTTAATCTGATTTCAAATCTGACTGCAATTGAAAATGTGGAACTACCGCTGGTTTACAGAGGGGTAGACAGAAAAACGAGACATAAGCTGGCAGTAGAGTCACTGACCATGGTAGGGCTTGAGAAACGCATGGATCACAGGCCGAATGAAATGTCAGGAGGACAGCAGCAGAGGGTGGCTATTGCAAGAGCAATCGCAGCTCAGCCACCGGTGATCCTGGCAGATGAACCTACAGGAAATCTGGATTCTGCATCCAGTAAGGAGATTCTTCAGATTCTTAAAAGTATGCACGAGCAGGGAAAAACAGTCATATTGATTACACATGATAATGGAATCGCTGCTCAGGCAAGGCGTGTAGTCAGAATTATGGATGGAAAAATAGAATCAGATTTTATCAATAAAAACTATGGGAAAGAAGAATATATAAAAAATCAATTGGATGCATAAACCCGGTTACAAGGAGACAGATATTATGAAAAAAAAGAGAAGTAAAAAGAAAATGATTATTGGAGCAGCAGCTGTTCTTGTTGTTGCCGGCGGAGTTACAGTAGCAGGTCAGAGGAATTCTACAGAAAACCAAATCCCGCAGGTTCAGGTGGTAACTGCAGAGAAGGGTGATGTTGAGGAAATTGTAGATGCCACAGGAACAGTGGGAAGTGAAGAGGAAAAGACCTATTATTCTCCTGTAAATGCAGAATTGAAAACGGTTTCTTTTTCCCAGGGCGATGTGGTGAAAAAGGGAACAAAACTGATCGAGTTTAATACAAAGGATCTGGAAAAAGATAACCGGAAAGCAGAACTGAATCTGAAATCAACAAAGTATGATACAAAAGATACAAGAAATAAATCTGACAAAGCAGAAAAGAAGCAGAAGGATGCCAAAAAGAATGTTCAGGAACTTGAGAAGAAAATAAAGGATAAAAAGGCTTATGTCTCGTCTCTGAAATCACAGATTTCAGCGGCACAGCGTGAAGCGGCAGCACAGGCGTCCGCACAGGCAGCAGCACAGGCTCAGGCACAGCAGCAGGAAGCTCAGGCAAAAGCCCAGGCAGAGGCAAAGAAGCAGGAGGAAATCCAGAGGAAATATCAGGCCGCACTTTATACATACAAGACGGAAACTCTTCCGCAGTACCAACAGCAGCTTTCAGATCTGAATGCACAGTATAATCAGGCACAGAGCGATTATAATCAGGCAGACACCACATATCAGATGGCATTTGCAACATGGCAGGCAGACCCTTCAGATGAGAATACACAGGCTCTGGATAATGCAGAGGCTGTAAGAACACAGGCACAGCTTGCAATGCAGCAGGCACAGCAGACTTATAATGATTTTAAGCAGCAGACACCGAAAATGCCGGCACTTTCTGATTTCGCGGAAAGCAGTGCAGATTACTCATGGGGAATTTCAGACGGTTCAGATGCAGATGACAGCGATGGGGAAGATTCTTCCTCCTCCGGATATGATTACAGTGGAAGTGATGGCGGGACAGTAACTGCGGATACTTCTGCTCTGGAAAGTGCACTTGAGACAGCAAGCGATGAACTTGCAGAGCTTCAGTCAGATCTGGCTTCTGAGAAAGCTGTGGCAGAGGCAGATTCCACAAGCCTGACAAAAGAAGAAAAAGAGAAACTGAAAGTAACGGATAATCTTTCCGAACTGGACGCAAAATCAGCCGAGGAGCTGGTGAAAGAAGGAAAGAAAGGAATCACTGCAGAATTTAACGGAATCATATCCAAGGCAGATATTAAGCAGGGAGCAGCAGTTACTCAGGGTATGGAATTGTTTACTATTGAGAATACAGACAAGGCAAGTGTGGATGTGACTCTCTCTAAATATGATTACAATACAGTGAAAGAGGGGCAGTCTGTTGAGATTACCTTAGGGGATAATACTTATCAGGGTACTGTAACAAAAATGAGTCATATTGCGGTGCAGAATGAAAAAGGAACGTCGGTCATTTCAGCAACAGTAAGCATTGATGATCCGGATGAAGATATTTTCCTGGGAGTAGATGCAAAGGTTAAGATTCATGCGGCTTCTGCGAAAAATGTGGTGACTCTTCCTGTGGAAGTGGTCAATATTGGAAAAGAAGGCTCCTTCTGCTATGTGATAGAAGACGGACTGGTGACAAAGAGAAATATTACCACAGGAATCAGCTCAGAGGATTATGTGGAAATTACGGAGGGAATCAAAGAAGGCGAAGAAGTAATCGCAGACCTGGGTGATTACACAGAGGGAATGGAAGTACAGGCAGTTCCTGAACAGACAGGAGAGGATGCCCATGAGTAATCTTTATGAATATATCAAAATGGCGGTCCATAACATTATGGCAAATAAGGGACGTTCTTTCCTGACTATGCTTGGCATTATCATTGGTATTGCTTCTGTAATTGCCATTGTATCTGTGGGTGAAGGAACTAAGAATCAGATGAACAGTGAAATTGATGATATTGGCGGCGGGCAGATTGCCATCAGTGTCAGCGATGAGGCACAGACAGACGAGGAGTGGATCACTGCAGATGATGTGGAAGCAATCCGGGCGGTAGACGGTATAGAAGGAGTAAATGTTTCGGATTCATTCAGTGGAGAAACTACTACAGGTAAGGGAAATTTTTCTCTTATGCTGACAGGTGAGGGACCGGATGCGAAGCTGTTAAATAATGCCACCATGAAGCATGGAGTATATTTCGGGGAAAATGAAGTTCAGGAAGCAAAAAATGTCTGTGTGCTTTCCGATGCAGATGCAAAAAGACTTTTTGGCACAGATGATGTGGTTGGAATGACTGTAGATGTCAACTGCTATGGACTGACCAAAAGTCTTCGTATCTGCGGAGTGACAACCCAGAAAGAAAATGGAACCTTTGTCAGTTATACTTACGAAGGTATGCCGATAAACATTAATGTTCCCTATACTACAATGAATGAATTCACCGGTGTATCCGATTACTTTTTCTCAGTGACAATGCAGGCAGATAAGAGCTTAAACAGTCAGGATGTTGCTGATAAAGTGGTAAAACTGCTGGAAAAAAGACATCAGTGCGCAGGAAAAGATTATTTCCAGGTGCAGAGCTTTCAGGATATTATGAGTTCCATGAATCAGATGCTGGATATGGTGACTGCTTTTATCTCCTTTGTGGCGGGAATTTCCCTTCTGGTTGGCGGTATCGGCGTTATGAATATTATGCTGGTTTCCGTAACAGAACGTACCAGAGAGATTGGTATCCGTAAGTCGCTGGGAGCGAAAACCTCTTCTATTATGATGCAGTTTCTGGCAGAGGCGGCAATTCTGACGGTGATTGGAGGGGTGATAGGAATTGTTCTGGGTGTGATTGGCGGATATGTGATCTGTTCAATCATAAGCAGCAGTATGGGAATGTCCATCACTCCGGGAATCAGCCTGAGTACAATTATGGCGGCAACTTTGTTTTCCTGTGCTGTGGGAGTATTCTTTGGAATTTATCCTGCGAAGAAGGCAGCAAAACTGAGTCCGATCGAGGCTTTGCGGCGGAATTAATGAAAACAGGACTGCAATGGTATTTTGGTGTACCTGTGTCCTGATATCATTGCAGAATAGTTGTAAATTGTTATAATTTTGCGAATCAAAAGAAAAAAATAAAAAATTCAAAAAAACTGTTGACAAATGCTCCAGTATAGAGTAGAATACTCAATGTTGTGAGGGACACGAGATAAGAACTTCACAAGGATGTGCGTTTAGCTCAGCTGGATAGAGCGTTTGGCTACGGACCAAAAGGTCGGGGGTTCGAATCCTCTAACGCACGCTAATAAAAATAAGACAGTGCAAATGCACTGTCTTATTTTTTATTCGAGTCCGGGTCGGACTCGAACGAGTTCGATCTACGTTTCGCTCCGTCTTCGTTCCACTACGGTCGGTTCAAAACCAACATCTAACGCACATACAAATCGCTAAAAATCGAGGTGATATGATTAAGTAAAGAGCAATCATTTCGATTGTCTTCAGAAATTGTAATGATTTCTACCTTTGGGTGATTTACGATTTCAGGCCAGAAAGATTCTGCAGGTTCTTGCAATACCCCTAAAATGGGAGTCTGCCCATCCAAAAGGTTTAGGATTTTTTTTCGAAATAAAGCTGCGTCTGCTTCATGTGGACCAAGCTCATCCATAACAATCAAAGAGCAGTCAGAACACATGGAAAGAATATTGCATCCAAGGCGATCAAAGGTATCGGCAGTGTGTTCATCTGTTTTTCCGCATAAAAACAAAAGATTAAATTCGTTTGGGAGCTCCTTCTCTTTTAGATGGTACATATGAACTGAATACTGATCCTTCAGATAGTCTTTTGTGCGGACAGTCAGGAATCCATCAGCGGTTTTCTTATAATCGTCTAATATCTTTTGGATCAATGTAGATTTTCCAATGTGTTTTTTACCAGTTAAAAATATATGTTGAGTCATAGTAAAGTCCCATTTCATTTTATAATAGTTCTATAGTCAGGTCGTATTGTTTTGTTTCGAACATCCCAGAGAATTCTTCCATAAGTGGAATCAGTTATTTCCTTGATCTGCCCATCTTTGTTTAAGTGAGATTGAATCCATTGCATGATTTTATTTGCGTTTTCCTGTGTATGTTCTTCAGAAGGAAGCATGTGCTCCATGAGGAAATCAATATATTGTTCATCCGGAGTTACCCAGGTTTCACGATGGAGTTTTTCATAGCTTGTTTCAGGATTGTATCCAAGCAGAAATAATATATTGAAAAGAGAGAAAAACCATCGCCCATTCCATTGGGGTGCTGTTTGTTTGCCAAATACTTCCTGTAAGATCTGTTCCCTGAGTGAATTTCGTCTGTCAAGATGCGTGATATTACAGCACCATGCCCTGCTCATTTCCATAGATTTTATCAGTCCGTCCATATTGTGGATTGCAGGTGTCATGGAACTGAATACCAAATCAAATGCATGCTTATACCCCGATTTATCAATATCTAATGTCTGAAAATTACATGTATAGAGTATAGCGTTATTTAAGCCTTCATTTTGGATATGTTCCATTCCGTGTTTAACCATTTTATCAGAAATATCCAGCCCCACTACTTTGTGTACATATTTGGCAAATGCAGCAGCAAACCGTCCGGGACCGCATCCAATATCTGCGACGTCATAATTTTTTTCAAGAAGTCCTTTGGAATCCAGGTAGTTTATTGCGCTGATGACACGTTCATCACCTTTTTCTTTCTTTTTGCGTGCGTCTTCCCAAAAGTCTGCACGTTTATTCCATCTTTCTATAGCCCGCTCAGGTAATTCTGCAGGCTCAGATTCCTGCAGAGAAATAAAATAATCCAATATAGAGTCCATGTATCATTTCTCCTAAAATGTTTTTGCTGAGCTATTTACCGGTAAACAGATAGTTCGTTCACGGCCATAGCGGTCGTGTGTAGTTATCACATCCATTTCAATATCGTAAACAGATTGTAAGGTTTCAGATGTAATGATTTCTTTGGGAGAGCCGAATCCCATAACCTTTCCGGATTTCATGAGAAGAACTTTGTTTCCCACGGAAAAGGGATGCTCAGGACTATGTGTTGACATAATAATGCAATAGCCCTGATTGGCCAGCCCTGAAATTACTTCCATGAGAAGCTGATGATTGGCATAATCCAGATTGGCGGCTGGCTCGTCCATGATGAAGATTTTTGCAGACTGACAGATTGCACGGGCAATTAAAACCAATTGCCTTTGTCCTCCGCTTAAGGAAGTATATTTCCTGTTGGCAAGAGGCAGGGCATTTACTTTCTCCAAGGCAGCAAAAGCTGCTTCCTGATCAGGCTCTTTTGGGGTTTCAAATGCGGAGAAATGAGAAGCACGCCCCATAATTACCATATCAAGAACTGTATAGGCAAATACAGGGGAATGATATTGGGGAATATATGCAATCATATTTGCCAGTGCTTTGGTTGTAAAGTCACTAATATTTTTTCCGGCTATCTTTATTTTTCCATTAGAAACAGGAAGGGAACCTAATATCATGCGGAACAGAGTGGTCTTTCCGCAACCATTAGGGCCAAGCAGACAAAGCACATCACCATAGTCTGCGCTGCAGCTGATACCCTTTAAAATATCACCATTGCCGTAACCGCCAAAAACATTTTCAATTTCCAGAAGCATATAATTACGCGCGCTCCTTTCGTTTGATGATAAGATAGATAAAGAAGGGGGCGCCCATGATACTTGTGACAACGCCAAGTGGAAGTTCCATGGACAAAAGGGAACGGGAAATATCATCAACAAGTATCAGGTATCCGCCGCCAAGGATCGCACTTGCAGGTATCAGCCTTCTGTAATCAACACCAACCAGTGCACGTGCCAGATGGGGGATCATCAGCCCGACCCATCCGATCAATCCTCCAAGACAGACTGCAGCGGCGCTGAGTAATGTGGAAGCGACTATAAAAATCAGACGATATTTACGCACATTGATTCCTAAACTTTTGGCTTCTTCTTCATCCAAAGTCAGCAGATTGATCTGCCATCGAAAAATAAAAATCAGACTTAATCCAATGATCATTGGAAGAACACTCCAGCAAAAGGATTTGGTTGTGGTTTTGGTTAAGCTGCCCATAAGCCAGAAAGTAATTTGCTGGAGAACATCATTGGGGTCTGCGACATATTTGATCATTGTGACACCGGCATTGCAGAGTGACATGATCATAGTTCCGGTCAGAACAAGACTGAGAGTCTGGGAATGTGCGGATTTTCGGCTGATAAGATAGGATGTGGCTACTGCGGCCACACCACCTGCAAAAGCAGAAAGCTGAATCATCCAGTTGGAAGCTCCGTTTAAAATTGCAAAAGCAGCTCCGAGACTTGCGCCGGAAGAAACTCCAAGGATATCCGGAGATACCAGTGGATTGCGAAACATTCCCTGATAGGTTGCACCTGCTACCGAGAGGGAAGCACCAATAAATAAAGCAGACAGAATACGGGGCAGACGGATATTCCAGAATATGGTAACTGCCTGGGGTAAAATATCTCCTTTAAAACCAAATTTTGATAAAAATGCATTTAGTACCTGCACTGGTGTAAGCGGATAATATCCCACCCAGAATGAGAGTACTATAATGATAAACAAAAGTACCAGCATAACCGCCAACAGCAGAACATATCGTCTTTGTCGGGCAGTGGCGGCATTTTTTTCATTAGCTGTCAGATTCATAATCCTTCATCCTTGTAACTTGACTAATCAAATTTACGGTGTTATACTCAGAAAAACCGAATTGTTTTTAAAAACTATTCGTATATACATTATAATACTTAAAAATTGTATAGTCAATTTCAATAAGCGTCAATTATGAGTAATGCGGAGAAAAGAAAGGAGAGAGTTTATGAAAAAGCACAGACAACTTTGGGCTCTGTTTATATGTCTGGTGATGTCAGTCAGTCTTTTAACAGGATATTCTGAGACGAAAGCTGCTACTGAAGAGCCGACGCAGAGTGCGGAGCAGGATGCCACGCAGAAAACTGCTGAAACCCGTGAGATCACAGACATGGCAGGAAGAAAAGTAACTGTCCCAACAGCAGAAAATATTGAATCTGTTTTTTCAGCGGGTCCGGTAGCTGCAATTTTTCTGTATATGGTTGCACCGGATAAGCTTCTTGGGTGGAATTATGAACTGAATGATGTTGAGAAATCTATTATTCTGGACAAATATCAGGATCTCCCTAATTTTGGAATGGGTGATGCTGTCAATTATGAAGCAGTAATTGCTGCCAATCCTACAATTGCTATTAATAGTGGAAAGATTAATGATGCAATGGTTTCTGATTGCGATGCGTTATCAGAAAGCCTTGGAATTCCGGTTGTTGCAGTAGACAACGAGCTTAATAATTCTGCGGAAGCTTTTCGTTTTATGGGCGAACTTCTTGGTGTAGAAGATCATGCAGAAGAGCTTGCCCAGTATGCGGAGCAGGTATTTACTGATATTAATGCGCTTTCAGATATTCCAGAAGAAAAGAAAGTCAGTGTATACTTCGGTAATGGAGAGGATTCACTGGAAACTGCACCCAGGGGATCCCAGCATGCACAGATTCTTGATGCCATCAATGCAGTCAATGTTGCAGATCTGGAATTGGGAGATGGATCTCGTGTTCAGATTTCAGCAGAACAGCTTCTTGCATGGGATCCGGATGTGATTGTTGTAAATGGTGAACCAAAGGCAGATAAAAGCGGAAGTTCTGCAGCAGAAGATATCCTGAGCAATCCTGATTATGCTTCATTAAAAGCAGTACAGGACCAAAAGGTTTATGGAACTCCGAATGCACCGTTTAGCTGGGTGGATCGTCCGGCAGGACCAAATCGTCTGATCGGTATGCGATGGTTCTCAGCATTGATTTATCCGGAATATATTAAATGTGATATCAATGAAGAAATACATAAATTTTTCGATCTTTTTTATCATGTTGATCTGTCCGATGAACAATTGGAAAATGTTCTGAAAGGAACTTTATAAAGGTTAGACATGGACGTGGAAAAGGGCTATACAATAAATAAATAAAAAAGAAACGCTGGTTCCGGTAAATACCGGTTCCGGCGTTTCTTTTTATAATTTTCGGATTATTGCGCTTCCATGCAGATCGCATACAGGATCTGCAAACAGATGGTTTTTCAGACAGAATTCCCCAACCGCTTTTCGGCATCCGGAAAACTGTGTACTGTACACATCGTGAACCAAGAGAACTCCTCCGGTGGCCAGGCGTTCATAGAACAGAGGAAGTGCAGCAGCAGTTGGAGCATAGAGATCCGCGTCCAGAGATACAAAACAAAAAGTTTCATCTCTAACATCGGAAAAGGTATCTGGAAACCATCCTTTGTGGATCACAGTACGTGTAGGATCTGGCATAACATGAAGAACAGAGTCAATATCAGTAGAAGAAAAATCACCTGTTTTGGCGCGGGACAGATTACCGGAGGCTTCTATTGTGATATCCTTTTCTGAAAAGCCCTCAAAAGTATCAAAAAGATGGATTTTTCGGTCTGGAAAGGCTGCACTGATCAGGGAAGAAAATTCACCTCGGAAAACACCCAGTTCTGCAACATTTCCCGGAATATCCAATTGATAGATCTGCTCAGATAAAAGACGCATAACAGCAACCCGTGCGTCAAACATGCGAAGGACGGAGGGATCACGAAAAGGTCCGTGATAACCCAGGTTTTCCATCTGTTTTATCATAGAATTACGCCGTTCTTCATCCAGAACTCCCAGGATGACCAGATCCGGGAGAAGTGCTATTGCAGCATCCGGAGAACAGACTGGAATATTCCCAATATAGGATCCGTGTTTATGGGGGTCATTATCAGCAAAGCACAGGAGCTGACAGGGACTGTTGAGAAGTCTTGCTGTCATTTGTCCAATTTGTCCGGCACCAAATATTACAGCTTTATATACTGATTTTGCCATCATTTTGATGTAGCCTTTCTGTCAGCACGAACCTGGATCATCTGTCCTGTGATGGAAATGGCGATTTCAGCCGGTGTTTCTGCTTTGATCTCCAGTCCTATAGGTGAGATGATACGGTTTAAATCTTGTTCATTAATGTTGTATTCTTCAATCAGACGGCGAAATACAGCAGCTTTTTTTGCGCGGCTTCCAATGACGCCTATATAGCATGCAGGTGTAGCGAGAAGCTGTGCCTGTACAATGGTATCATAGGAATGTCCGCGTGTCATGACGCAGCAATAATCAGCAGCTGTGATAGAAACATACTGCTTTAGATGGTTGAAATCACAAAGTATTGTTTCAACTGCTCCCGGGAAAAGAGCAGGATCTGTAAATTCCGGCCGGTCATCCAGGACAACACAGCGAAAATCAACGCTTGCAAGGATTGGGACAAGCTTTTGTGAGACATGTCCGCCGCCGAATACATAGACAGTTTCTGAGGTTCCAATCTGTTCAGAAAACAGATCATAATCTTCACTGTGATATCGGTGTGGCTTTGCAGATAAAGATGATAATACAGAAGAAGGAACATTGGCAGTTCCGATGAGACCGCATGCAGGACTGTAGAGGCTCACACCGGAGGTGGTGAGAAGATCGCAGATCAGCCAGAAATCTTTTCGCTCTTCATAGAATTTTTCCGCAGTTTCTGTGATTTCCATAATAATCGGATCGTTATGATTAAGATACTGGAAAAAGGCCGTAACATCACCACCACAGATCATGCCAATATTTTCAACATCTTTATGATTCAGCCGGAATTCATGCTGGCAGGATTCCTTTTTTTCAAGAATATCCAATGCCATACATTCAGCACGATATTCTACAGCTCCACCTCCGATGGTTCCGGAAATTCTGCCGTTTTTTCCGACCAGCATGCGGGAACCGGCACCTCTTGGCGTAGACCCTGAGGATGCTGTGACGGAAACAAGTACAAGATCGTTTCCCTCCAGGAATTGTTGTTTTATTGTCTGAAATAATATTCTCATATAATAAAATACCTCCTAACTAAATTAAGTGATTTTTCTGCTTCGGTTGTGTATGTCTGTCTGGACTAAAGCGTGATATGGCAGAGTGACTGTATCATGTCCTGCAGTTTGCGGGCTTGTTCTAACTGCTGCTCATGAGCTTTGCAAGCTTCCGGACTTTTGCATTTACTCATGCTGTCGGCAAATCTTTTTTCTATGGTTACACGTTGTGTTTCCTGAATCAGTTTATCAGCCAGAAATACAATAGCTGCTTCATCCAGCTTGGTTTCCAGCAGACCATGGTGCTGTGAAATAATCTGGCTGATCTCAGGATAACCTAACTGTAAGAAAAGTTCACCGCCTGTTTTGGTGTGATGCCTCTGAAGTCTGGCAATATCATGCAGAAGTGCACCGGAGCGAACAAGCTTCTGATCAAAGATATAACCATTGGATTCCAACATATTGCATAAACAACAGGCAAGTTCAGTAACAGCATCACTGTGAGCTTGTACATGACGGGGCAGAGAAACCGCATTGCGAAGCCTGAAGCATAGCCCGTCATTTAATTCAGGATGAGGCAGTATATAACTGGGATCAGAGAAAGAAATATTATTTCTTTCATTCACTTCCAGATGATAGTAAGAGCCACAGGGAAGACGAAACCGCTGCCTGCTGTACATACCGGAATGTAATGCATATATATAAGAAGAGATTACATCTGTATGAGCTACCACTGCAATATCACCTTCAGAAGCGCAAAGAATCTTATGAACTGCCTGCGAAAAGCGAAAACCAGATGCAGTAGGAGTTTCTGCTCCCGGGATCGGATGATCAGGGTTATTTTCACGGGCTTTATAAATGTCCGGCCATCTCTGGCGTATTTTATCAAAAGAAAGGCCATCCCATTCTCCCAGATTTCGTTCTGACAGATCAGAAACAATTATATGTGGAAGCTCAGGTGCCATATGGCCTGCTGTCTCAACAGCTCTTAACAAAGGACTGCAGTATATCCTTGATATTTTATCAGACAATTCTTCATTAAGAAGGACTGCCTGCAAGTGTCCAAGCATGGATAGAGAGAAATCTGTCTGTCCCACACAGTAAGAATGTTCATCCGGATACTGTGGTTTTCCATGCCGGACCAGATAAAGGCTACGCATTAAAAAATCCTCCGAAACATTCTTCAAATATTTTTTTTGAACAGGAACGTGTTTCTTCTGAAAAACGGGCATATCGTTTCAGAAATTCTTCGCCGTATGGTGTCAGTTCGCTATGGCTTCCCCTTGTACCGCCCTGGCTTCTGATGATCAGAGGTTCATGAAGCTGTGATTCCAGGGTATGGATCAGGTTCCAGCTGGTAGAATAGGAAATGTGCATGCGCTCACAGGCATCACGGACAGATCCTGTTTCATGAATCAGTGTAAGCAGCGAATAGAGTTTTTCATCAAAAAAAACTTTTTCCCGGGCCAGCTGAATATGGATTTCAGAACGGATCAGGCTCTGGTTATGTATGCGGAGGAGTTCAGCATAATCCTCTGGTGTATCTGCATCATGAATAATACCGGGATCCTCTACATTAAGATAATACATGGGTTCCCCGCAGTTATCCACAGCACTTTTAAGTCCTGATTTTCCGTCATCACTTAGGATGGAATCAATCAGTGTGGAACGGATCAGAATGGGATGACCGGGATTGCCATTACAGACCGGAGTTACAAGGGGACGCCCCAGAGAGAGCATTTGAGTGACTGTCTGGGCTGTGAACAGCGGAACATCAACAGGTGTAAAGAGTACTGTATCCACTTTGTCTTTCAGATACTCAAGTCCGATTCTGACAGAATCAAACATATGAGTGTTTGCATAGTTCTCATTTCGAAGAAAGACTACATTATTGGAAGCCAGGTGGCATTCCAGAACATCTGCATGATATCCGGTTACCACTACTATTTTGGAGATTCCGGCCTGCCGGAAATTATTGATCACGCGCTGTGCGATGGAAATGGAGCCAAGCTGAAGCATGGGTTTAAAGTCTCCCATTCGTGATGATTTCCCCGCAGCCACGATGAGGGCGCCTGTCTGCATTCAGATACCTCCTTCTTTCAATGATATTATACAAATTTGATATTATTATAACATATAAAAGAATAAAAATAGTTAAAATTTTAAATAAAGCAAAATAAAATTGTCTGGAATATATAAAGTAGCCAACTGTTAATTATTTACAATTTGTATAATTGTGCAAAATTATGGTAGTATGGATATATAAAATAACGTGGACAGGAGAACTTTTTTATGGATAAGATTTTTGAGATTACCGCAAAAGAAGTTACTGTGCAGGTAAAAGATGAGCGTACAGGGGTTGTATACAGCCGGACGCTTCCCATCGATTATTATGAGAATGCAAATGTTTTAAAACTCAGCGGTGAGAATCTGGACGGGAGTAGCTCTTCCATTGTTTTCTATTCTGCCAGAGGAATAGAGAGACTGAAAGATCTGACAGGCAAAGGGGCTGATCATGATCCGTGTGGAGTGCATAAGCCTGAAGATCAGTAAGATGGAAACGAATATTTTTAAAAGGAGGAATGGGACATGATTAAAAAGACATTGAAGATTAATGGTGTTGAGAGAATACTTATTCTTGATAAGGATGAGACACTGGCGCAGGTACTCCGTAATCACCTTCTTCTTACAGGATGTAAGATCGGCTGCGGTGAAGGTCACTGTGGAGCCTGTAATGTTATTATGAACGGAAAAGTTACAAGATCTTGTATCTATAAGATGAGCCGTGTTCCCGATCATGCAGAGATCACAACCATTGAAGGTGTGGGAACAATTTCTGATATGCACCCGATTCAGGTTGCGTGGATGGCATATGGATGTGCACAGTGCGGTTTCTGTTCACCGGGATTTATTATTTCCGCAAAAGTACTTCTGGATAATAATCCAAGTCCTACCCGTGAGGAGGTAAGAGACTGGTTTAATAAACAGCGTAATCTCTGCCGTTGTACAGGTTATAAGCCGCTGATTGATGCTACTATGGCAGCAGCAGCAGTTATGCGCGGTGAGATGACAAAGGAAGACCTTGTGTTCAAACAGACAGGGGATTCTATTGTTGGAACAAATTATATCCGTCCGTCAGCAGCACAGAAGGTAACAGGTACCTGGGACTTTGGTGCAGATGATGCGTTAAAGATGCCATCAGGAACACTTCGTCTTGCTCTTACACAGGCAAAGGTTTCTCATGCAAATATCCTCAGCATTGACACAACAGAAGCAGAGAGCATGCCTGGTGTTGTCCGTGTTATCACAGCAAAAGATATTAAGGCAGCAGGCGGAACCAATAAGATCAATGGTCTTGTAATGCTTCCAAAACACAACAAAACAGACGGATTCGAACGTCCTGTACTCTGCGATGAAAAAATCTTCCAGTTTGGTGATGCGATTGCCATTGTAGCTGCTGATACAGAAGAGCATGCACGGGCAGCAGCAGAAGCAGTTAAAGTTGAGATTGAAGAGCTTCCTGCATACATGAATGCAATGGATGCCATCGCACCGGATGCAGCGGAGATTCATCCCGGTACTCCGAACGCATTCTTTGAGACAAACTGTATCAAGGGTCCTGATTTTGACTGGGACAGCATTCCGGATTCACAGCAGGTTGAGATAGAATCTTACTGTTCACGTCAGCCTCATCTTCATCTTGAGCCGGACTGCGGTTATGGTTATATTGACGAAGACGGTATGATAACTGTTCATTCCAAATCCATTGGTATCCATCTGCATATGCCTATGATCGCTGATGGTATCGGTGTGCCAATGGAGAACTTACGAATTGTTCAGAACCATGCAGGAGGAACCTTTGGTTACAAGTTCTCTCCTACAAATGAGGCTTTGATCGGTGCTGCTGTTAAGATTCTTGAACGTCCAGTATCTCTGGTATTTAATCAGTTCCAGAATATTACATATACAGGAAAGAGATCTCCTGCATTTATGAATATCAAGCTTGCAGCAGATGAAAACGGTAAGCTTCTTGCACTCTGGGGCAATAACTATGTGGATCATGGTCCATACTCAGAATTCGGTGACCTGCTTACAATGAGACTTTCCCAGTTTACAGGTGCAGGTTATGGAATCAATTCTATCCGCAATAAATCTACAACAGTATTTACAAACCACGCATGGGGTTCCGCATTCCGTGCTTACGGTTCTCCGCAGTCTTACATGGGATCTGAGATCGCGATAGATGTTCTGGCAGCAAAGATGGGAATCGACCCCTTCGATATCCGTGAAATGAACTGTTACAAAGAATCCGAAGGTAGTACGATCCCTACAGGTTATCCGCCTGAAGTATACTGTGAAGAAGATCTGTTCAAGACAGCTCGCCCCCTGTATGAGGCAGCTAAGAAACGTGTGGCTGAAAAGAATGCAGCTTCTGATGGCAAGATCAAATATGGCATCGGTGTATCTCTCGGTGTATATGGCTGTGGCCTTGACGGTGTTGATACATCAAACGCATTCGCAGAGCTGAATCCGGATGGAACAGTTACAATGTATGCTGCATGGGAAGATCACGGACAGGGCGCTGATATGGGTGTTCTTGTATCATCTCATGAAACACTTCGTCAGGCAGGAATCAGACCGGAACAGATCAAACTTGTTATGAATGACACCAAGACATGTCCTAATGCAGGTCCTGCAGGTGGATCACGTTCACAGGTTATGTCAGGTAATGCATGTCGTCTGGCAGCAGAAAACCTTGTGGCAGCTATGAAGAAAGAAGACGGAACCTTCCGTACTTATGATGAGATGGTGGCTGAAGGTCTTGCAACAAAATATGAAGGTAACTGGGTGACAACCTTCTGTGCAGATCATCCGATCGATCAGGATACAGCACAGGGTGATCCGTTTGCAACCTACATGTACACGATCTTCCTTCCGGAAGTTGCTGTTAATACAGAAACAGGTAAAGTTAAAGTTGAAAAATTCACCTGTGTGGCTGACGTAGGTACGATCATGAACAGACTTCTTGTAGAAGGCAACTTCTACGGTGGTCTTGTACAGGGTATCGGTCTTGCTCTTACAGAAGATTTCGAGGATCTGAACCATGATACTTCTCTGAAGAACTGTGGTATTCCGTATCCAAATGATGCGCCGGATGATATTGAACTTCATTTCAATGAAACATATCGCCCAAGCGGTCCTTACGGTGCTGCCGGCTGTGGTGAGGCTCCGCTGGATGCTCCTCATCCTGCGATCCTGAATGCAATCTACAATGCTACAGGCGCACGTATCACACGTGTTCCTGCCCGTCCGGAAAAGGTTCTTGCAGCATTAAAGGAACTTGAGAAATAATTCTCAGTATAATTTTATCATATGATATAATAAGGGGAGACGGGAGACTGTCTCCCTTTTGGAAATGAAAGGAGTATCGGGTTATGACATATATACAGGAGAGAGGTTCCACTCATGTTTATCACGTAAATCGAATGTCAAAGGAAGAGATGGATCATATGATCAGCCTCTGTGTTCATGAACAGCCGGCGTACTGTGTTGCAGCCTGTCCTTTCAAAGCAGATACAAAAGAAATGCTGTTTTATGCTGCAAAAGGAAATTTTAAGAAAGCTCTGGGGATCTATGAGAAGATCACACCATTTCCCATGATCCTCTGTAGCGGCTGTACTGCACCCTGTGAGGAGAAATGCAGGCTTTGTGAGCTGGGTGATGGCATATCCATACGTGAAGTAGAGCGTGCCATTGTCCGATATGGGGAACCTGGAAAACGGAGCAGTGTATTTCGTATCAGAAAGAAAAAAAAGGCTGTGATCTTTGGCTCAGGATTATTCCCGCTGTTTCTTGCAGGGGAGCTGGAAAAGAAGATGTATCCTGCAACCATTTACTGTCAGGAGAAAGATTATGAAGCCTATATTGCAGCAGCAGCACCGGAGCTTTCGGAATCAGATTGTAGGAATGAAGCAAAACGTCTCAGTTCCATGGATCTTTCCTTTGAATTCGGATGCAGTCTTGACCTTCCGTTTATCAGAGAGAAAATGAAGGAGGCAGATGTGGTCTGTGCTTCAGAGGAGGTGGCCAAAAAGCTGGCTCCTGAAGAAACAGCAGATGCAGAGATCATGCTGAGAGAACAGGCGGGAATTGTCAGCGGTCTGGCCCAGTCTGTGATGGATGCGGCTTTTGCTGCAAAGAGAGCTGCCCTGACTGTAGATCTCCTTGTACAGAATCTTTCGCCCCACAGCAACAGAGGCAGTGAAGGAGCAGTTACTACCAGGCTCTATACAAATATGGAAGGGATGAAAGGTTCCAAAAAGATTCCCTGCAGCATAGATGGATATTCAAAAGAAGAAGCTATGGAGGAAGCAAAGCGATGCATTCAGTGCCACTGTGATGAGTGTATGAAAAGCTGTGTCTATTTAAGTGAATATAAAAAGCACCCTGGTCTTCTTGCACGTGAGATTTATAATAATACCCAGATCATTATGGGAGATCACCAGATGAATAAACCGATGAATTCCTGTTCGCTCTGCGGACAGTGCACTGTAACCTGTCCAAATGGGTTTGATATGAGCCAGGTCTGCAAATCTGCAAGAGAAAATATGGTATCTACAGACAAGATGCCTCTGGCACCTCATGAATTTGCACTGATGGATATGCTGTTCTCCAATTCGGAGGCTTTCTTATGCAGACCTCAGCCGGGATATGAAACCTGCAGATATGTATTTTTTCCGGGATGTCAGGCAGGAGCCATAGCGCCGGATGTTGTCACAGAGGCATATGAGGATCTTTGCAGGAGGACAGAGGGCGGTGTTGCTCTGATGCTGGGATGTTGTGGTGCTATCAGTGAATGGGCAGGACGCTATGAAATGACAGAAAAGGTAAATGAACAGTTGAAGCAGGAGCTTGCAAAGCTGGGAGATCCTATGATCATAGCAGGCTGTCCAAGCTGTATGAAACAGTTAAAAGAGAGTCTTGGTGTCAGAGTCACAGGAATCTGGGAGATCTTAAAGGAAATCGGACTTCCCGCACAGGCAAAAGGGCTGGAGATACCTGTTGCAATACATGATGCCTGCGGAGCCAGGGGTGATGCGCAGACACAGGACATAATAAGAGAGCTTCTTGCAGATATGGGGTGCACTGTTGTAAACACAGAATATTCCAGAGATCTGTCTCCCTGTTGCGGATACGGCGGACTGACTTCCTACGCTAATAAAGAGATGGCAGATAAAATGACAGAAAAGTGTCTGGAACGATCCGATGCCCCATATATAACGTACTGCATGGCATGCAGGGACCGATTTGTCAGGGAAGGCAGGGAATCCAGACATATCCTTGAACTTCTGTATGGCACAAATGCCGTCAATATGCCGGATATCAGTGAAAAACGCTACAACCGGCTTGTGCTAAAAGAGAAGCTTTTAAAAAATATATGGAATGAGGAACTGATGATGGAGAAAAAAGATTATACCGTTGCATATACAGAAGATGCCATCAGTATGATGGATGAACGTATGATACTGAAAAGTGATGTGGAGCGTGTATTATCAGATTACAGAGAAAACCAGGAAGCGATTTTTGATGAAGAGACAAAAGAACTGGTGACAAGGAGCAGACTTGGAAATGTGACATTCTGGGTGCGATTTGTGGAAACTGAAGAAGGGTATCTGGTACGCAGAGCATACAGTCACAGAATGAATATTATGAAAAGGGTGGGACAGTAATGGCAGCAGAGAGAACATATTATACCATTGATCCTGAGGGAAAGCTGACCTGCATGAAATGCAAGGTTCCTCTTGTAAAAGGAAAAGCAAAATTTATGTATCTGGAGAACGGTTTTCCTGTTGAGATGCCGGTCTGTCCCAAATGTGGCTTTGTCTATGTTCCGGAGGAGCTGGCTCTTGGAAAGGTTCTGGCAGTGGAACGTGCACTGGAGGATAAATAGATGAACAGACATCCCGGAGGGGAAGAGCAGACACTTCATCTTCTGAAAAGCATAGAACTGAAAAAAGGAATGAAAGCTCTGGATCTGGGAGCAGGAGAGGGAGAGACAGTGCGGATCATGAAAGCATTTGGCCTGAATGTGCAGGGGGTGGATCTTGCTCCGCGAAGCAGTGAGGTGCAGAGGGGAGATTTTCTGGACCTTCAGTATGCAGCAGACAGTATGGATCTCTGTATCAGCCAGTGTGCATTTTTTGTCAGCAGAGATCAGAAAAAGGCAGTTTCTGAATGCTGGCGTGTACTGAAAAAGGGAGGATTTCTTTTACTGTCAGATCTGGATCCGGGCAATCTTTTGGAAATTGTGAAAGAAACAGGGTTTATGATTCTCTGTCAGGAGGACCAGACTGCTCTCTGGAGAGAATATTATCTGGAAGCAATCTGGAATGATTCATTCTGCTGCGAGGATCATAAGCTTTTACAGAATGAATACAAAGGCAGAAAAATAGGCTATACCATGGTGGTTGGCAGAAAGGAGTAATGTATGGATCTTTACGAAAGAATAATGGAATTAGGAAGCAGGGGATATCATTGTTCACAAATTATTATGATTATGACTCTGGAAACCATAGGAGAGGAAAATCCACAGCTTGTAAAGGCAATGGGAGGCCTTGGGGGAGGAATTGGTTACTGTGGAGATACCTGTGGATGTCTGACAGGAAGTGCCTGTGCCATCGGATATTTTCTCGGCAATCTGGCTCCTGAAGAGAAGGAAGATGCACAGATGAAGCCGGCTGTACAGGAATTATATCAGTGGTTCCGCCAAAAGACAGAGGAAGAATTTGGAGCTTTTTACTGTAAGGATATCACTCATCTGGACTGGGGCATAATTATGGAGAAATGTCCCGGACTTATTGCAGATACTTATACAAAAGTTATGGAAATACTGACAGAACGGGAGGTACTGGAGCTTTGATCACCATCGGCAAAACAAAAAGTGTCTGTCCGGAATGTATGAAGGTAGTTCCTGCCAAAAAGTGTATTGGTGAAGACGGGATTTATCTGGTAAAGGAATGTAATGCTCATGGGAAATTTCAGACTCTGATCTGGGAGGGAAATGTAACAGATTATCTTTCCTGGGGAAGAGAAAATCTCTCAGCAGAAACTCCTGTAAATCCGAAGGTTAAAGAAAAATCCTGTCCGGATAATTGCGGACTCTGTGAGGAACATGAAAGAAAAGGGTGCTGTATGATCCTGGAAGTCACAAAACGCTGTAATATGCACTGCCCTGTCTGCTTTGCTTCAGCAGGAGAAGGCGGGGAAAACAGAGATCTTCCTATCTGTGAAATAGAAAAACAGTATGATTTTCTTATGGCTCATGGAGGTCCCTTTAATATACAGCTCTCAGGAGGAGAACCAACCATGAGAGATGATCTGCCTGAGATCATACATATGGGAAGAGAAAAAGGATTTACATTTTTTCAGTTAAATACCAATGGGATCCGGCTTGCCAGGGAAGATGGATATGCCAGAAAGCTGAAAAAAGCAGGACTGAATACAGTATTTCTTCAGTTTGACGGTGTGACAGATCAGGTTTATGAGACTTTACGTGGACAGGCTATGATGGAACTGAAGAAAAAGGCGGTCTTAAACTGCTCAGAAGCGGAGCTTGGTATTGCTCTTGTGCCGGTCATAGCGCCGGGAGTAAATGATATGCAGGTAGGGGATATCCTGAAATTTGGTCTGGATCATATGCCCTTTGTCCGTGGCGTACATTTTCAGCCTATCAGTTATTTTGGCAGATGTTCCCAGAAGCGTCCCACAAATCCCATCACCATACCAAAGATGCTGAGACTTATGGAAGAACAGACAGAGGGACTGATGAAAATTGAGGATTTTGCAGGCGGCGGAGCAGAGAATCCCTACTGCTCCTTCCATGCAAGTTATCTGAGAAAAGGGGAGCGGGAACTGAAGCTTCTTGAAAAAAAATCAGGAAAAGGATGCTGCTGTACTACCAGTGATGATTCCAGACAGTATGTGGAAAATCAGTGGAGCTACAGTACAAAAAACTATGATGAAGGAGAAATGACACAGACAGATGCGCTGGATGAGTTTCTGATCCGGATACATAATGAAACCTTTGCAGTATCAGGCATGATCTTTCAGGATGCCTGGAATCTGGATCTTGACCGTCTGAAACGCTGTTATATCTGTGAAGTGGATTCTGATTATGGAATGGTGCCGTTCTGTGCATATAATCTGACTAATCTGAAAGGAACCTATTTATACAGAAAGTGAAACGATCCAATATAGATGCAATGATCTGTAAGCAGGAAGAAATTACAGATATTACAAGGGAAACAATAAACAAAATACAGCTGGATAAACTGAATGCTGTTCTGAAAAGAGAAAAAGAAAGGCAGGGATTTTACAGGGATCTGCCGGAAAGGCTGGAAAGCCTTGCTGATCTGAAAAACTTTCCCTTTACAACGGAATCCGACCTTGCTCAGAAAGGGGGCAGGATGTTACTGTGCTCTCAGGGAGAAATACAGAGGATCATTTCAGAACAGACAAGCGGAACAACCGGTGCAGGTAAACGTGTATTTTATACAGAAGGAGATTGTGAACATACCATAGAACTTTTTATGGCCGGACTTGGTGAGTTTATTTATCCGGGAAGCAGGACTATGGTTGCCATGCCGTTTTCCGGTCCTTTTGGATTGGGAGAGCTGATCGCTGAAGCAATCAGACGTATAGGCGCACATCCCCTTTTAACCGGGAACAGTAAAACCTATGGTGAGTTAAAAACAATTCTGGAAGAGGAACAGCCGGACACTTATGTAGGTATGCCGACAGCACTGCTTTCCATGCTCAGAATGTGTGGAAAAGGAAGTATAAAGAGAGCACTGATATCAGGGGATGCCTGTCCGGAAACAGTAATGAAAGAAATAGAAAAAATTCTGGGAACACCACTCTGGCCTCATTATGGTTCCAGAGAGATGGGACTTGGGGGCGCGATCTGCTGTCAGGCTCATGAGGGCATGCACATGCGAGAGAATCACTGTATCATAGAGATCATAGATAAAGAGGGAAATGTTCTGCCTGACGGTCAATGGGGAGAACTGGTGATCACAACCATTGGGATGGAGGCACAGCCTCTGATCAGATACAGAACCGGCGACCATACACGTATCATCCCCGGAAAATGTATCTGTGGAAGTGAGATAAAGCGTCTGGACTTTGTAAGACGGATCGACCAGTCCCAAAGCATGAGAGAAATGGATGAATTGCTGTTTCAGATTCCGGAACTGGTAGATTGCTGTGTAAGGAGTGTTGGAGGGACAAAAGAAATCACAGCATTTTTTACATCAGACAACGGAGAAGAACTGATCAGAAATGTCTGTGCAGAGAAAAATATTATTTCTTTGGATTGCAGAAAAGCAGAATGGAGCGATAGGGCATTGTATCCTGCGAAACGTATTATTTTATAGAGAAACTATTAGAAAACAGAACGAAATCTACAGACTGTCAGCCGGATTTCGTTCTGTTTATTGTTTTATGAATAGTTATTTGTTCACATTTGTATTATCCATAAAAATCAGCATTTCTCAGCAATATCATAAATCAGCCGTTCTGTATCTTCCCATCCGAGGCAAGGATCTGTGATGGAACAGCCAGGAGTCATATGATCACTGATATCCTGACGGCCCTCCAGAAGATAGCTTTCAATCATAACACCCTTCACCAGCTTTTTAAGTTCCGGATTATAATTACGACTGTGAAGTACTTCTGAGACAATTCGGATCTGCTCTTTGTATTGTTTATTGGAATTAGAGTGGTTGGCATCTATGATGATGGCAGGGTTCTTAAGATCTTTTTTGGCATATAAAGCAGACAGATGCATCAGATCTTCGTAGTGGTAGTTAGGAATAGTCTGTCCGTACTGGTTTACACCTCCGCGGAGAATGGTATGTGCCAGATCGTTTCCTGAAGTTTCCACATCATTTCCTCTGTAGATAAAATGATGAGGATGCTGTGCAGCAGTGACGGAATTCAACATAACAGAAAGATCACCACTGGTAGGATTCTTCATACCAACCGGAATATCCATGCCACTGGCAGTGAGACGATGCTGCTGATTCTCTACGGAACGTGCACCTACAGCTTCGTAGGAGAGAATATCATCCAGATAGCTGCGATTTTCAGGATAAAGCATCTCATCTGCGGAAGAGAGTCCTGTTTCCTGCATAACTCTCATGTGCATCTTGCGGATAGCAATGATTCCGGCAAGAAGGTCAGGCGCTTTATCAGGATCTGGCTGATGTAACATTCCTTTGTAGCCGTCGCCGGTGGTACGGGGCTTGTTTGTATAAACCCGTGGGATAATCATCAGTTTGTCAGAAACCTTATCGGCCACTGTTTTTAATTTGTGTACATATTCACAGACTGTATCTTCGTTATCTGCAGAGCAGGGTCCTACAAGAACCACAAATTTATCTGATTCACCGGTAAAAATGCGGCGTATTTCTTCATCCCTCTGTTTTTTTACTTTTTTGAGTTCCTGGCTGAGAGGGTACTGAGATTTCAGAACCTCCGGCAAAGGAAGCTCGTGATTGATTTTCATAGACATGATTTGTTTCCTCCATAATAAATACATGCAGGTTCTTAATAATGCCGGAATCCAGGAATATTTTGTACCTGACCGGACTGCCTGCATATTTTCCTCCACAAGTATAACATGGTGTTATCTAAAATTCCAGTACTTTAACACTTTAAATTGATATATTTTCAAAAACCTGCTGTAGATAATATTTTTGCTTAGTATAGCAGAAACTTAATATTCGCTGTACTAGCTTCACAAAAATGCTTTCAGATGTTACAATCAAATAAAGGGTATGAGGAAAGAAATCAAAGAGAAGCTGCCCGATGTAGGTAAAACAACTATATGGGAAACTTGCAGATCCCAAATGTGCAGAAAATAAAAAGATAACAGGAGAAGGATAATAAAATGAGTACAAACAATATGAATAGATTTGAATTTAGAAGTATCAGACCGGAGGAGACACAGCAGGCAATAGAGATTGAGCAGATCTGCTTCCCGCCAAATGAAGCATGTTCCCCGAAAAGTCTGACAGAGAGAATAAAAGCAACAGCAGAGACATTTCTGGTAGCTGAGGATAAGGAAACCGGAAAGCTGGCTGCATTTCTTAATGGAGTTCCTACAGATGAGGATGCTTTCAGAGATGAATTCTTCACAGATATTTCTCTGAGTAATCCGGAAGGAAAAAATATTATGCTTCTGGGTCTGGACGTCCGTCCGGAATATCGTATGCAGGGCCTGGGCCGTGAACTGGTATCCAGATACTGCCAGAGGGAAGCTCAAAAAGGACGAAAGAAACTTTTCCTCACCTGTCTGGATGAAAAAGTGAAGATGTATGAGAAATTCGGCTTTACAGATCTGGGCCAGGCAAATTCTACCTGGGGCGGAGAAGCCTGGCATGCCATGAGCATTGAGATTGGAAAATAATTAACGAGCAGAACAGACAGGAGAGTGTACAATGAGCCTATACGCAATCGGTGATTTTCATCTTTCGTTTACAGTCAATAAACCTATGGATGTATTTGATAAGAGATGGAAGAATCATGTGGCTAAGATCGAGAAGTACTGGAAGAGAAAAGTAACAGAGAATGATACAGTAGTGATTACCGGAGATCATTCCTGGGGGAGAGATCTTGCAGAGTGTCAGGCAGATCTGGATTTTATTATGGCTCTGCCGGGCAGGAAGATCCTGCTTCGGGGAAATCACGATATGTTCTGGGATGCAAAGAAGACAGAAGAACTGAATGAGATGTTCAGGGGAAAGCTGGAATTCTTGCAGAATAATTTTTATACATATGAGGATTATGCGCTGGTGGGAACCAAGGGTTACTGCTATGAGGGAAAAGACAGTTATGAGCATTTCCTGAAAATCCGAGAGCGGGAGCTGGGGCGGCTGCGCTGTTCATTTGAAGCGGCAAAGGCAGCAGGATATGAGAAGTTTATCATGTTTCTTCATTATCCGCCAACCAGTATTGGAGAAATGGAGAGTCCGTTTACCCTGATGGCACAGGAATTTGGCGCTGAGAAGGTGATCTATTCTCATTGTCATGGAGAGAAGCGGTATGATGACAGCTTTAAAGGTTATGTGGATGGAATAGAGTACAAGCTGGTGTCAGGAGACTATCTGAATTTTAAACCGGAGCTGGTATTACGCTAATTATATTGTCTGGAAAAAATCCCTGGGAAGTATTATACTTTTCAGGGATGATTTTATGTGTTTTGAGAGAAAATATTTCCGGGGAGAAATGAGAAAATGAAGATTTACTACAGAGAGAAATCTGGCAGGATTGAAATTTTGCGGTGTTTTGGAATAGAAAGCAGAGTTGAGATTCCGGGAATGATAGATGACAAATTGGTGATCAGTGCGGCACCGTATGCATTTTCCAGTCATATGGATGAGAAAGAAGAACTGAAAAATGCCAGCCTGTGGGAAGTGTCAGAGGGTCTTGGGTTTGGCAGAGAAGAGCATGTTCTGGCAGGAAATGATGTGGAGGAGATTGTTTTTCCTTACACTTTAAAAGAGATTGGACGATATATTTTTTATGGCTGCGGGAATCTGAAAAAGCTGGAGTTTTCTGACAGCCTGATGCAGATAGGTTGTGGTGCATTTACAGGCTGCCATGCATTGGAGAAGCTGACTGTTCATATGAAACAGGGAAAGAAGTCAGGCGTTAAGGAAATGCTGGGCGAGATGTGGCAGAGGATTGATGTGAACTTTCTTTATGAGTATGAAGAAGCCAGACTTGTATTTCCGGAGCATTATGATGAGGCGGTTGAGAACACTCCGGCGCGTATTCTGTATACGGAATATCATGGCTCAGGCAGTAATTACAGGCAGTGTTTTTATGATAAGGAGCTGAATTATCAGGAATATGACAGGCTTTTTGAAATGGCGGTGGCTATGGATAAGCTGGAGGTTCTGGTGGATATGTCATTTGGAAGACTGGAGTTTCCCTATGGACTGACCGGGAATGCCAGGGAGAATTACAGGGAATATATTCGTAAGCATCTGGAAGATATTGCAGAATATCTGGTAAAGCAGGAGGATATGCACAGATTGGAAATGATATCCTCGCAAAAACTCTGGACACTGGAAGGAATCGATTCTGCTCTGGATTGTGCATCTAAGAGAAAAGAAACGGAAGTATCCGCATTTTTGATGAATGAAAGAGCAAATCTGGTGGATAATACGGCAGGAAGTGAACGTATAGATGTGGATAAGCTGCAAAATAGTCAGGAAGCTGACAGGACAGAGCAGGGGAAAAATGAACAATCACAAACTACAGAAAAATCTTTGAATAGAAGAACTATACTAAGAAAAAAGAGGTTTGAACTGTGATAGATATAGAGGAAAATAATGATGCAGCCAGAGGATAAAATACAGGAAATAGCAGAAAGAGCAGAGCGTTTGCAGGAAATCGGCAGCAGTATTCTCAGGGCTGCGCGGGATGAACTATATCTGGGAATGCGGTTTCTGGATGTGGCGCTGAGCAGTTTTTCTTATCAGATGAATGGTCAGGTCCATGGATTTGGAACAGATGGAAGAGTGATGTATTTCCAGCCGCAGATGCTGGGAGGCTTATATAGAGAGAACAGGATTCTGATGAACAGAGGGTATCTGCATATGGTATTCCACTGTATTTTCCGGCATTTTGCATGGAGAGGTACAGAAGGTAAGAAGAGGTCAGACGATGGAATCACAATCCAGGAACGTATGCGTGATCTGAGCTGTGACATTGCAGTGGAGCATATGATAGATGGGATGAACTATCGGAGCATCCGTTTCTCACGCAGTCTTCTGCGAAGGGAAACCTACCGTCTCCTTGAAAAAGAGGGCAAAACTCTTAATGCACAGAGAGTGTATAAAATATTGTCAGAATGGAATCTGAGTGAAAAGGATCTTACAAATCTGGAACAGGAATTTCGCACAGATGACCACAGATACTGGGAAAGTAAGAAACCGGATCAGAAACCGAATCCCATGCTCAGCCGTAAATGGGGGGAGATCAATGATGGAATCGAGACGGATCTGGAAACCTTTTCCCAGGAGGCAGGTGAGCGGGACGGAGATTTCCTGGAGCAGATAAAAACAGAGAACAGAAGCCGGTATGATTACAGAGAATTCCTGCGGAAATTTGCAGTTTTTCATGAAGAACTGGCGGTGGATGATGACAGTTTTGATTACAATTTCTATACTTATGGTCTGCGTCTCTACGGAAACATGCCGCTGATCGAACCACTGGAATCTAAAGAAGTTAAGAAGATAGAGGAATTTGTGATCGTCATCGATACTTCCATGTCCTGTTCAGGAGAACTGGTGAGAAAGTTTCTGGAGGAAACCTACGGTGTACTTAGTGAGAGTGAGAGCTTTTTTACAAAAATAAATGTGCACATCATTCAGTGTGATGAGAAAGTCCACACAGATAAAAAGATTACTTCTCAGAAAGAAATGAAAGATTATATGGAACATCTGGAACTGTATGGAGATGGCGGAACAGACTTCAGACCTGCATTTGAATGGGTGGATAAACTGTTGGAACAGCATGAATTTCATAACCTGAAAGGGTTGATCTATTTTACAGACGGATTCGGAATTTACCCGAAGAAAATGCCGCCATATAAGACTGCGTTTGTGTTTATGCAGGATAATTACAGAGATGTGGATGTGCCGGTATGGACCATGAAACTGATCCTGGATGAGGATGATTTTGAGAAGCCAGACAGGTAATGAAATAAAAAACTGAGTAAAAGTAAGAAGTGTTCAGCAGGAAAGGATTTACATTATGGATATAAAACGAGCAAAACAGGAGATAAAGGACTCAATAGAAGCATACCTTGCGAAGGATGAATTTGGAGAATATCTGATCCCGGCCATACGCCAGAGACCGATTCTTCTTATGGGGGCACCGGGAATCGGTAAGACGCAGATCATGGAACAGATCGCCAGGGAATGTAAGGTAGGTCTGGTATCTTATACTATCACACATCACACCCGTCAGAGTGCAGTAGGACTGCCGTTTATCAGAGAGAAAACCTTTGGTCAGGAGACTTTTTCTGTCACAGAATATACTATGAGTGAGATTATTGCCTCTGTCTATGAAAAGATGGAAAAAACAGGTCTCAGAGAAGGAATTCTTTTTATTGATGAGATTAACTGCGTATCAGAGACCCTGGCGCCTATGATGCTGCAGTTCCTTCAGGGAAAGACCTTTGGCAATCAGAAAGTACCGGAGGGATGGGTGATCGTGACAGCAGGAAACCCGCCGGAATACAATAAATCTGTCCGCGAATTTGACGTAGTAACTCTTGACAGAATCAAGAGAATCGATGTGCAGCCGGATTTTGAAGTATGGAAAGAATATGCCTATGAGCAGGGAATCCACCCTGCTGTGATCTCTTATCTGGAGCTTCGCAGAAAGAATTTTTACAGAATGGAGAATACAGTAGACGGACGGATTTTTGCCACTGCCAGAGGATGGGAAGATCTTTCCAGGCTGATACAGGTATATGAAACACTGGGCAAAGAAGTGGACAGAGAGGTGGTATATCAGTATATCCAGCATCCAATGATCGCAAAAGATTTTGCCGCATATCTGGCATTATACAATAAGTATAAGACAGACTATGCAGTGGAGGATCTGCTTCAGGGTAAATGGACGCCCATCACTCTGGGCAAGATCCGCAATGCTTCACTGGATGAGCATCTGAGCATTGTTGGTCTGCTGAATGGAAAGCTCAGCCAGTTATTTGCAGACTGCTATTTTATGGATGCCTATGTGACAAAGCTCTATGGTTACATGACAGAATACAGAGATAACCTTCCGGAAATGACTCTGGAATCCATTTATAAAAAGGCAGAAAATGATTTTCAGACTGCAAAAAAATCTGAGCTTCTCACTAAAAATGAAGAAAAGGTATTTATCCGTACAGTGAATTTCTTTGAAAATGAAATTTCAGAAAAACATACCTATGAGCAGACAAAAAACGCTTTTGCAGCGGAGGCAGACAACCTGGAAACTCAGACAGAATATATCTCTCAGACGCTTCAGAATGTTTTTGATTTTATGGAAGCAGCCTTCGGTGACAGCCAGGAAATGGTAGCCTTTATCACAGAACTGAACGCCAATTATTACAGCCTCTGGTTTATCCGTGAGAATGGTTCGGATCAGTATTATCGTCACAATAAAGGTCTGCTTTTCGATAATCGTCAGAAGCAGATTCTGGGACAGATGGAAGAACTGGAGCAGGGGGACGATTTTCCGGTAGCATTAAAATAATCGTTTATTCAGGATGTATGAAACTTAACAAATATCTGCTTATGTTAAGGAAAGTGTAAATGTCTGTCAAACATAAGCAAACCTAATTGTTTTTTGAAAATTCGGGTGATATACTCCACTTGTCAACAAAAAAAATAATATTTTTTGAGTGAAAAGGAGTCTATTATTATTATGAGAAGAAAACTAATTGCAGGTCTTTTGACAGCTCTTTCAATGACTATGGTTTGTCCGGCAGCATATGCATCTACAGATCATTATACAGACAGCAGTGTGGTTGGTGCTGATTCTGGATGGTCTGACTGGGATGCAGCCTGGGAAACAACAGCAGCTGACTTTACAAAGGTATCTTTAACACCTGGTGCTGATGATACACAGCTGAACTTTGCATGGTACAGTGAAAAAGGTGACAGCGATGCAACACCTGTAGTTCATTTCGGAACAGATAAGGACAATCTTGAAACCTTTGAAGGAACTGCCGGTGATGTAGACCAGAGTCTTACAGGAGACAAGGCATATGAATATAATCATGTAACAGTTACAGGTCTGGAGCCGAACACAACTTATTATTATACAGTTGAGAAAAACGGTGAGCAGACAGAGGTATCTGAGTACAAAACACAGGGTACAGATTCAGTAAAAATCCTCTATGTAGGTGACCCGCAGATCGGTGCTTCCAAAGGTCAGACACAGAATGGAGCAGAGCTTACCAATGAGTCCGGTGCAGCCAATAAAGCAGCAGAAAATGACGGATTTTCATGGAACCGTACTCTCAATACTGCACTTGAGCAGAATCCGGATATCAACTTTGTGATCTCTGCAGGTGATCAGGTTAACAAGACCGGTGAAGCAAAAGAGGAAGAATATGCTTCTTATTTAAATGCAGATGCCCTGAAGGGACTTGCAGTGGCAACTACAATTGGTAACCATGATTCTCTGAATGAGGATTATATGTATCATTTCAATAACCCGAATAATACAGAAAATGGTAAGACTCAGGCAGGTGGTGATTACTACTACAGCTATGGAGAGGGGCTTTTCATTGTTCTGAATACCAATAATTACAATGTGGCAGAGCATCAGAAAACAATTGAAGAAGCTGTCAAAGCTTATCCGGATGCAAAATGGAGAATCGTAACCATCCATCAGGATATTTACGGATCAGGTCTTGACCACTCTGACACAGATGGTATGATCCTCCGTACACAGCTTACACCTGTATTTGATGCAAATGATATTGATGTGGTTCTTCAGGGACACGATCATACATACAGCCGTTCCAAAATGCTCTATGGTGACGGACAGACTCATGGTAAATATGAATTCAGCCTGAATGCAGACGGAACAGATTATGACTGGGATCATGCAACAAACGTAGATACACAGGAACAGATTGCACTTGCTCCGGAAGAGGGAGACACAGATGCACAGGCAGCACTGGATGCATTCCATGAAGATAATAACTGCTATACAATTGAAGATGTTGACGGAGACATAGTTACAGATCCGCAGGGAATTCTCTATATGACAGCAAACTCAGCTTCCGGTTCCAAATATTATGAGCTTCTTTCCACTCAGCAGGATTATGTGGCAGCCCGCAGCCAGAACTGGCTTCCAAGCTATTCTGTGATCACATTAACAGCAGATACCTTTGCTATTGATACTTACCAGATCACTGATGATGGTAAGGCTGAAGCAATTGATTCTACATTTACAATTAAAAAGACTGGTGCAGACGCAGATGCTTCTGCAGATACTACAGACGGTTCCTTAGATGATACAGACACTGCTGCAGACACCACAGACAGTGCCTCAGATGCAGCAGCGGAAGCTTCTGAGAATTAAGATAATCTTTTCAAGAATACTTTCATCAGTATGAAAAAACAAAATTTACCGGACTGCTTACCAGAAAAAAAGTAGTCCGGTATCTTATTTATGTTTTATTTGTCTGTGTGTTCGCTGTTTTTGTCATTAAGCTGAATCAGGTGGAAAAAACAGAGCTGGTGGTCCGGACAGGACAGACATTTGAGAAAGCAAAAGTAGTGAAAATCCTTCAGGATAATCTGGAGGAAAACGGAACCCGTGTGGGAGAGCAGAAGGTTCGTGTCCGTATGCTTACAGGGGTGAGAAAGGGAGAAGAACTGGATATTACAAGCAGCTCCGGATATCTGTTTGGAGCTGCCTGCAAACCGGGTATGAAGGTAATTGTCATGCAGAGTGTTGCAGGTGAGTCTACGGTTGCCAGCGTTTATACCCAGGACAGAGAAGGGGTTATCTATATTTTTGCTCTGATATACCTTTTGGTTCTCTGCCTGATCGGTGGGAAACAGGGGATAAAGGGATGTCTGGGACTTGTTTTTACATTCTTCTGTGTGATTTTTGTATATCTGCCGTTGGTGTACCTGAAGTATTCTCCCTTCTGGATTGCTGTATTTGTATGTTTTATCACTACACTGGTCACTATGTATCTGATCGGTGGACCTACGCGGAAAACCTGTGCTGCAACACTTGGAACTCTTATTGGTGTTATTCTTGCAGGGGTTTCTGCCTGGTGTTTCAGCAAGGCATCAGGAATTTCCGGATACAATGTTTCGGATATTGAGACACTGATGACTCTGTGGAATACTAATCGTATTCAAGTTGGAGGTCTGCTTTTTTCCGGTCTTCTGATCTCCTGTCTGGGTGCGGTTATGGATGTTGCCATGTCCATCAGCAGTGCCATTGATGAGATTTACAGACAGAATCTGTCTTTATCCAGGAAGGAACTTTTTAAGGCTGGGCTGCGTGTGGGAAGAGATATGATGGGAACAGACAGCAATACGCTTATACTGGCATTTGCAGGAAGCAGTGTCAGCACCCTTCTTCTTGATTATTCCTATAATCTTCCGTATCAGCAGATTATCAATTCCAATAATATTGGAATTGCGATCATGCAGGGGCTGGCAGGCAGTTTCGGGATCGTGCTTTCTGTACCTTTTACTGTGCTGATCTGCACAATTCTTTTTCATAAAAAATAAAGCTGAATCATATATGAGAAGGTCACCCTATGATTTTGGGGTGGCTTTTTTTGTATGATAATGTGATCATTTTCTATATAAAATTATTTGCATTTTGCCAAAATCGTGCTATCCTTAATACAGAGAAATGCAGCTGTAAAATTATGAAGCAGATGCGAAAAATCATATATGCTCTCAGAATTACAATAAAGATTCCGAGAGTATATATTACAAAACAGGAGGAACAAAAATGGAATTAGAAGTATTAAGAAAAGATATGGTTGCAGCTATGAAAGCCAAAGATAAAGTAACAAAAGAAGCAGTTTCCTCTCTGATCTCTGCGGTAAAGAAGGTAGCGATCGATGAAGGATGCCGTGATGAGATTAAGAGTGATCTGGTGGACAGAGTTATTCTGAAAGAGCTGAAAACTGTGAAAGAACAGCTGGATACCTGTCCGGAAAGTCGTGAGGATCTGAAGGCTGAATACCAGGCAAGATATGATGTAATCGCCAAATATGCGCCAAAACAGATGGATGCAGCGGAAGTAAAAGCATATCTGGAAGAAAAATTTGCGGATGTGATCGCAACGAAAAATAAGGGCCAGATCATGAAGGCTGTTATGGCTGATATGAAGGGAAAAGCAGACGGAAAGGTGATCAATCAGGTTGTTGCAGAGCTCTGCAAATAATGTATTATCATAATATGTAAAGAATATGGTCATCCAGTGGTTTGGGTATGCAGAAAGCTGGATAATTATCAAAAAAGCCGCAGTATATTGGAGTATCCGGATACTGCGGCATTTTATTAGGAGGTAAATACGTATGGAGTTTCAGCATGAACTGATCATTCCTAATGAGGGACTTCCGTTTAAGGTTTTTCTGTTTGAAGGGGAAAACGGTAATTACGTGCGTGAGAAGCACTGGCATACATCTATAGAGATTTTTGCTGTGATGGAGGGAAGCCTGGATTTTTTTGTAAATAAGGAAGAATATCCTTTGAAAGCGGGAGAGCAGATTATTATCAATTCCAATGAACTCCATTCTATCCATGCTGTGGAGAAAAATAAAACGGTAGTTCTGCAGATTCCTCTGAAACAGTTTGAGAATTATTTTACTGCTCAGAGATATATCCGTTTCCGTGGGCAGGAGGAGCTGGTGGATAAGAAACTGGCTTCTCTGCTTCGTAAATTATATCATGTGTATTCTGAGCGGAAAATCGGATATGAGTTTCGTACAATTTCCATTTTTTATGAAATCATGTATATTCTGGTGAAGGATTATCGTGTGACAGAGACCAGGGAGAAGGATATCCGACACAGCCGCCGTCTGGATGCATTGTCAAAAATCACCACATATATGCGTGAGCATTACAGGGAGGAGCTGAAGCTTTCTGATGTGGCTGCTACCTTTGGATACTCGGATGCATATTTGTCGCGAATGTTTCAAAAATATGCAAAAATCAACTATAAAACCTATTTGCAGGATATCCGTATGGCATATGCGTACAGAGATTTGCTGAATACAGACCATACGATTAGTCAGATTGCACTAGATAATGGATTCTGCAGCAGCAGGGGCTTTTCCGGGGAATTTCAGAAAAGATATGGGTTGCTTCCCAGTGAGATGCGAAAGCAGATAAATGAAAAAGGTCAAAAAAACGCTATAGATTAGACAAGAAAACTGGCGAAAAAGTGACATTTATTCTGATATACTCTAAGCACAGTCAAGAAAACGTAATATCTACAGAATATAAGGAGGTTTTTAGAGTGAAAATTCAGAACGTAACAGATGCTTCCTTCCGTAAATATGGAAAGGTGCTTGAAGGGTATGACTTCAGTGCTCTTCTCAAAGAGATGAAACATACACCGGTTCCGGATGATGTGGTTTATGTACCATCTGTTGAGGAACTGGAAGCTCTGGATGTAGCAAAAGCATTGCAGAATAAAGGATTTGGCGGAATTCCTATTGAAATTGGATACTGCAACGGACATAATAAGAAATTAAATGCAGTAGAATATCACCGCAGCTCTGAAATCAATGTAGCGGTAACAGATCTGGTTCTGCTTATCGGAAGCCAGCAGGATATCACAGATGATTTTACATATGACACTTCTAAGATCGAAGCATTCCTGGTACCTGCAGGAACAGGTATTGAAGTATATGCAACTACACTTCATTATGCACCCTGCAATGTACAGGATGGCGGTTTCCAGTGTGTAGTCGTACTTCCGGCAGGAACCAATACAGATCTTACATTTGAGACAGCTAAGACTGGTGAGGACAGTCTGCTGACAGCTAAGAATAAATGGCTCATCGCACATGAGGATGCAGCGATCGAGGGTGCAGTAAACGGACTTCGTGGAGAGAACATCACCATTGACTGACAGCGGATTTTAAGTCTGAATATTGCTGAGAGAAGCAGATGAAGTAATGAATGAAACCTAAAATAATAAATGAAACCTAAAATTGTATTAAGAAAAAGGAGAATCCATCATGATCGATAACATGCCAAAAGTAAAAGTCGGAATTGTAGCAGTAAGCCGTGACTGTTTCCCGGAAAGCCTTTCCGTAAACAGAAGAAAAGCACTTGTAGAGGCTTATACAAAGAAATATGATGCAGCAGACATTTATGAATGTCCGATCTGTATCGTAGAGAGCGAGATCCATATGGTTCAGGCTCTTGAAGATATTAAGAAAGCAGGATGTAATGCACTTTGCGTATATCTTGGAAACTTCGGACCGGAAATTTCCGAAACACTTCTTGCAAAGCATTTCGAAGGACCGAAGATGTTCTGCGCAGCAGCAGAAGAAACACAGGATAATCTGATCCAGGGACGTGGAGATGCATACTGCGGTATGTTAAATGCAAGCTATAACTTACAGCTTCGTAATGTAAAAGCTTATATTCCGGAATACCCGGTTGGCGACGCAGAAGACTGCGCAGATATGATCCATGATTTCCTTCCAATCGCAAGAGCAGTAGAAGGACTCAGCAACTTAAAGATCATCAGCTTCGGACCTCGTCCTACAAACTTCCTTGCTTGTAATGCACCGATCAAACAGCTTTACAACCTTGGAGTTGAGATTGAAGAGAATTCCGAACTTGACCTGTTTGAAGCATTCAACAAACATGCCGGAGATGAGAGAATCCCTGCAATTGTTAAAGAAATGGAAGAAGAACTGGGTGCAGGAAACAAGAAACCTGAGATTCTTGCGAAACTTGCTCAGTATGAACTGACTCTGAAGGACTGGGTAGAGGCTCACAGAGGATATCGTAAATATGTAACCTTAACAGGAAAATGCTGGCCTGCATTCCAGACACAGTTTGGATTTGTTCCTTGCTATGTAAACAGCCGTCTGACTGCTCAGGGCATTCCGGTATCCTGTGAAGTTGATATCTATGGTACATTAAGTGAGTTCATCGGAACTGTTATAAGCCAGGATACAGTTACACTGCTTGACATCAATAACTCTGTACCGAAGGATATGTACAAAGAGTCTATTGAAGGAAAATTTGATTACACACTGAAAGATACATTTATGGGATTCCATTGTGGAAATACAGCTTCCAGCAAGCTTTCCTTCTGTGAGATGAAGTATCAGATGATCATGGCAAGATCTCTTCCGATAGAAGTTACAAACGGAACTCTTGAAGGAGACATTGTTCCTGGAGATATCACTTTCTATCGTCTGCAGAGCACTGCTGACAACAAACTCCGCGGATATATTGCACACGGTGAAGTTCTTCCTGTTGCAACAAAATCCTTTGGTGCGATTGGTGTATTTGCAATTCCTGAGATGGGACGTTTCTACCGTCATGTTCTGATCGAGGGAGGATATCCACATCACGGAGCAGTTGCATTCGGACATTATGGAAAAGCTCTGTTTGAGGTATTCAAATACATCGGTGTTCCGGTTGAAGAGATTGGATACAACCAGCCGGCAGGCGTAAGATACCCGACAGAAAATCCATGGGGATAATCAGAATTCGAGAAAGATGGAATCTGAATTATAATGATAATAGACTGACACGATAATTATAAGGCATCCCGGGGTTTTACCCTGGGATGTATTAGATTAAGCGAATGTGAGAAATCCATTCAATAGTAAAAAAGGAGAATGAAATTATGTATTATATTGGTATTGACCTTGGTACTTCCGCTGTAAAACTTCTTCTTATGGAAGAATCAGGAAAAATCTGTAACATCGTATCCAGAGAATATCCTTTATTCTTTCCACATCCGGGCTGGTCTGAGCAGAAACCGGAGGACTGGTTTGCACAGAGCATGGAAGGTATGAAAGAACTGACAAAGGATATTGACAGAGCTCAGGTAGCAGGAATCGGTTTCGGCGGACAGATGCATGGTCTGGTAACTCTTGACAAGGATGACAATGTGATCCGTCCTGCAATCCTCTGGAATGACGGACGTACAGGTGAAGAGACAGAATATCTGAATACAGTGATCGGAAAAGACAAACTTTCCCAGTATACAGCAAATATTGCTTTCGCAGGATTCACAGCACCGAAGATCCTCTGGATGCAGAAAAATGAGCCTGAGAACTTTAAGAAGGTAGTAAAGATCATGCTTCCTAAGGATTATCTGGCATATCGTCTGTCTGGTTCTTTCTGTACAGATGTTTCTGATGCTTCCGGTATGCTTCTTCTTGATGTAAAGAACCGATGCTGGTCAAAAGAAATGCTGGAGATCTGTGGAATCACAGAAGAGCAGCTTCCGAAACTGTATGAGAGCTGGGAAGTAGTAGGAACTCTGAAACCTGAGATTGCGAAAGAACTTGGATTCAGTGAGAATGTAAAAGTTGTTGCAGGTGCAGGTGACAATGCGGCAGCTGCTGTAGGAACAGGTACAGTTGGTGACGGTCAGTGTAATATTTCCATTGGAACATCCGGAACTGTGTTTATTTCCAGTAAGAACTTTGGTGTGGACGAAAATAATGCACTTCATTCTTTCTGCCATGCAGATGGAAGCTATCATCTGATGGGATGCATGCTCAGCGCAGCTTCCTGTAACAAATGGTGGGCAGAGGAGATTCTTCAGACAAAGGATTTCGCAGCAGAGCAGGCTCCAATTCAGAAACTTGGAGAGAATCATGTATTCTTCCTTCCATATCTGATGGGAGAACGTTCACCTCATAATAATCCTGATGCGAGAGGTGTATTTTTTGGAATGTCCATGGACAGCACAAGAGCAGATATGACACAGGCTGTTCTGGAAGGTGTTGCCTTTGGTCTTCGCGATTCCCTGGAAGTTGCAAGAAGCCTCGGAATCAAGATTGAGAGAACCAAGATTTGTGGTGGCGGAGCTAAGAGCCCACTGTGGAAGAAGATCATTGCAAACGTTATGAACCTGAAGGTTGATGTTCTGGAGAACGAAGAAGGACCGTCCATGGGTGGAGCTATGCTGGCAGCAGTGGGCTGTGGAGCTTATCCGGATGTAGAAACCATCGGTAAGAAATTTGCCAAAGTTGTTGATACAGTAGAACCGGATCCTGAACTGGTTGCGAAATATGAAGAGAGATATCAGAAGTTCAGAACTCTGTATCCGGCGATGAAGCCACTGTTCTAATGGAATATCCGCTTAATAACTGGGGTTGTTGTACTCATTTAGTACAACAACCCTGTTTTGATGTGCATCTGACGATGACCAATCACCACCGTGTATTTGACTTATGACATATCAGGAAAAAGGCAGCTTTAGGAATTCTTCCATGGCTCTGCTGATATAGCGGCCTTTCTTCCAGTAAAAAAATACAGTGCGTTTACTGCTCTGACCGGGCAGCTTATAAAAAATCAGTTCTGAATTTGTTGGAACTCTGGAGAGCAGAAGATCCCCGATGAAAGTGATACCCATTCCCAAACATGCAATATTATAGGCAGTCATCTGTTGATCCAGGCGAAATACTACAGAAGGTGAAAAGTGATTTTCCTGACAAATGGTCAGTGCACGCTTACCGGTATCGTTATCTGAACGAAGAACAATAAAGGGTTCGTTTTTTAATTTGTTTAAAGGAACAGAAGGAACATCAGAAGAGCGGAACTGACCGTTTCGGATTTCCTCAATAGGAATCTGATATTCCTGCAGTCTGGTATTTACTGAATAATTTTTGGGAACCGCCAGAAGAAGTTGTTCTTTCTGGTAGGTATAATGCTCAAAAGTCTGGTCATCCAGGATGCAGTTATCAATCATCAAATCTAACTTTCCGGCCTGGAGAAACTGGGATAGCTTTGCTGTACTTTCTTCTACAAGAGAAATTTGAACATGGGGAAATTTTTGGGAAAAATCAGCAATAAGGGGCGGCAGAATCCACGAAGAAAAGAAGTTACTGCCACCTACATTGAGAGTTCCTGTTTTGAGATTTCCAAGATCTAACAGGAAATTTTCAAGATTATTTTCAATATCCATGACTTTTTCGACAGCCTCTATATAATGTTTTCCAACTTCAGTTAACTGCAAAGGTTTGGTGCTTCGATCAAAAATAGGATAGCCAATACGGTTTTCTACACGTTTTACATTGGCGCTTAAAGAAGGCTGCGAAATGAAAAGGGTAGCAGCAGCTTTGGAAAAGCTTTTTTCCTTGTATACTTCATAAATATATTTCATTCCCTGAAACATATGATCCCTCCAATATATAATTTAAACACTATATATTTTATAAAAATATATGTATTTGATTATATTATAGCAGAGATATATAATAAGGGCAAATACATGGGAGGGAGAATGTTACTGTGAACAGAGTGAACAGTAACGGGAGAATAACTATGAAAAAAACAGACTATCGTGTAGAAAGAGATTCTATTGGTGTAAAGGATATTCCGGAAGATGTATATTATGGAGTGCAATCCTTACGTGCGGCTGAAAATTTCCACATTACGGGGCTGAATATGCATCCGGAGATCATTAACAGTCTTGCATACATAAAAAAAGCATCAGCCATAACCAATTGTGAGGTAGGTCTTCTTGAGAAGAAAAAAGCCCAGGCCATTGTCCAGGCATGTGATGAAATTATTTCAGGAAAATTCCACAATGAATTTATTGTGGACCCTATTCAGGGAGGTGCTGGCACATCTTTAAATATGAATGCCAATGAAGTAATTGCAAACCGCGCCATTGAGATTCTGGGAGGGAAAAAGGGTGATTATACAATTATAAACCCTAACGATGATGTGAATTGTGGACAGTCTACCAATGACGTGATTCCTACTGCCGGTAAAATGACTTCTCTTCGTCTGCTGCAGAATCTGAAGAAACAGCTTCTTCGTCTCTACGATGCTCTTAACAAAAAAGCGGTAGAGTTTGATCACGTAATCAAAATGGGACGTACACAGATGCAGGATGCAGTGCCGATTCGTCTGGGACAGGAATTTAAAGCATATTCGGTAGCAATCATGCGTGATATCCACAGAATGGATAAAGCAATGGATGAGATGCGGACTCTTAATATGGGAGGCACTGCTATTGGAACAGGAATTAATGCAGATGAGGGTTATCTGAGAAGAATTGTTCCAAATCTTACGGAAATATCAGGAATGGACTTTATACAGGCCTTTGATCTGATTGATTCCACTCAGAATCTGGATTCATTTGTAGCTGTTTCCGGCGCTGTGAAAGCATGTGCGGTAACTCTTTCCAAAATGTCAAATGATCTCCGCCTGATGTCCTCTGGTCCTCGTACCGGATTTGGAGAAATCAATCTTCCGGCAAAACAGAATGGCTCCTCTATAATGCCGGGTAAAGTCAATCCGGTTATTCCTGAAGTAGTTAATCAGGTGGCTTTTAATATTATTGGTAATGATGTTACGATTACCATGGCTGCAGAAGCTGGTCAGCTGGAATTAAATGCATTTGAGCCGATTATTTTCTATTGCATGTTTCAGTCTATCGATACTCTTGGCTATGCAGTCCAGACACTGGTAGATAATTGTATTGTAGGAATTACAGCAAATGAAGAAAGGTGCCGTTATCTGGTAGAAAACAGTGTAGGTATTATCACTGCGATCAGCCCCCATCTTGGGTATCAGAAGGCTGCGGATATTGCAAAAAAGGCAATTAAGACAGGCGAATCTGTAAGAAGTCTGATTCTGAAAGAAAAGCTTATGGACGAGGATGAACTTAATCGTATTCTGGATCCAATCCATATGACGGAACCTGGTATTTCCGGAAAAGATTATCTTATAAAAAAATAAAAAAAACAGGCGGGAAAATCTTCCCGCCTGTAAAATCGTCTGGACACATATCATATATAAATATGATTTTTATATTTTTGAATTATTCGATTGAATACGGATGATTTTATCCGTTTGATTTCAACTGGATTAGAACAGACCTGTGATCTTACCTGTCTCGTCTACGTCGATTCTCTCAGCAGCCGGAACTTTAGGAAGACCTGGCATTGTCATGATTTCACCTGTAAGAGCTACGATGAATCCTGCACCAGCGGAAATCTTCAGGTTACGTACTGTAACTTCGAAGTCAGTAGGAGCACCCAGTTTAGTCTGGTCGTCTGTTAAGCTGTACTGTGTCTTAGCTACACAGATCGGGCAGTTGCCGAAGCCAAGAGCTTCTAACTGTTTAGCCTGTTTCTGAGCGTTAGCTGTCAGAACAACTTTCTTGCCGCCATAAACTTTCTGAACGATCTGGTTCAGTTTGTCTTCGATAGAACCTTCCAGTTCATATGCATAGGAGAAGTCGTTTGGTTCTTCTACAAGACGGATAACTTCTTCTGCAAGTTTGATTCCGCCTTCGCCGCCTTTTGCCCATACTTCAGAAAGAGCAACGTTAACACCCAGTTCTTTACATTTAGCTTCTACAAAGTCAAGCTCTGCCTTTGTATCTGTCGGGAATGCGTTGATAGCAACAACACATGGAAGTTTGTATACGTTTTTGATGTTGGAAACGTGTTTTAACAGGTTCGGGATACCTTTTTCAAGAGCTTCCAGGTTTTCATTGTTGAGGTCAGCTTTTGCAACGCCACCGTTGTATTTCAGGGCACGTACAGTAGCTACGATTACAACTGCGCTTGGTTTTAAGCCAGCCATACGGCATTTGATATCAAGGAATTTCTCAGCACCAAGGTCAGCACCGAAACCAGCTTCTGTGATTGCATAATCAGCAAGTTTCATAGCCATCTTTGTAGCTGTTACGGAGTTACATCCGTGAGCGATGTTAGCGAATGGTCCGCCATGTACGATTGCAGGAACGTGTTCCAGAGTCTGTACAAGGTTTGGTTTCAGAGCATCTTTTAACAGAGCTGTCATAGCGCCTTCTGCGTGAAGGTCACCTGCTGTTACAGGTTTCTGCTCGGAAACTTTACCATATGTATATCCGATGATGATCTTGGATAATCTTTCTTTCAGGTCTTTGATGTCGCTTGCAAGACAGAGAACTGCCATGATTTCAGATGCAACTGTGATATCGTATCCGTCTTCACGAGGCATACCGTTTGTTCTTCCGCCAAGGCCGTCTACTACGTTACGAAGCTGACGGTCGTTCATATCCACACATCTTCTCCATGTGATCTTACGTGGGTCAATGTTTAATGCGTTGCCCTGGAAGATGTGGTTATCAATCATAGCTGCAAGTAAGTTGTTAGCTGCGCCGATCGCATGGAAGTCACCTGTGAAGTGAAGGTTGATATCTTCCATAGGAACAACCTGTGCATATCCGCCACCGGCTGCACCACCTTTAACACCGAATACCGGTCCTAAGGATGGCTCACGAAGAGCTACCATAACACTCTTGCCAAGTCTCTGCATACCATCTGCAAGACCTACAGTAGTAGTAGTTTTACCTTCTCCTGCAGGAGTTGGGTTGATAGCTGTAACGAGGATTAATTTTCCGTCCTTTTTATCGCTTTCTTTCAGAAGATTGTAATCAATTTTTGCTTTATATTTTCCGTACTGCTCCAGATATTTATCATCAATACCTGCTTTTTCTGCGATCTGAGTGATTGGAAGCATTTCGCATTCCTGTGCAATTTCGATGTCTGATTTGAATCCCATAAGTGTTTTTCTCCTTTCGTCTCCGCATAAACATGAAAAACTTATATTACTGTTCGGTTGTTACTGTGCACTCCGCGATCAGTAACAATTTATTCATTGAAGGAATGATCGATCAGCCCGTCAGATGAATAAAAGTATTGTTTCATCCGATAAAAAAAGGCCAGTATCTGAAATTTTCAAATACTGCCCAGACGGTCGGCTTCTACAAACCTCCGACTCCCCGTGGTTTGCATTCCACTCTTTCCGTCAGTACTCGAAGGTTCCTTCAATTGATAGCGATAGTATATCATTTTGAGAAAAAAATGTCAAGAAAAATTTTGCTGAAATGTCAAAAAAATCAAGTAAACTGGATGAAAATTGTGTAAAATTAATAATGAAAAACCAGAGTATCTATGATTGTTGGGAAGAATTTGCTTTTTCAAGGAAATGGGATTGTTAAAAAATAGACATGATTTTATAGTGGAATGAAAATTATGTAAAGGAAAGGTTAAACATTGCAGTTTATAGGAATTTCATAAAAAGTTTATGATTATATTAGTTGCTACCTGTGGTAAATATGGTAGAATAAAAATAATAGGTGCACAGAAATCTCCTGCTTCAATTATCATAAGCAGTGTATGGGGATTTATATTTTGGCAAAATGGAGTGTAAAAGATGAACAGACAAGAATTTTTGGAAATCCTGAGAAGCCAGCTTGCCGGTCACATGCAGGAGGGCAAGGCTGCAGCACATGTGCGATACTATGAAGATTATATACAGTCCCAGGTACGAGGTGGTCGTACAGAGCAGGAAGTGCTTGATCAGCTGGGAGATCCCAGGCTGATAGCAAAAACTCTTATTGACACAGAGGGAGATACTGTAGATGAGGAATATGGAGCCTATTCCTCCTGTGGATCTGGATTAGAACCGCCACCCCAGCCGGAGAAGCGGTGGAAAAAAGTTTTGGACCTTTCAACCTGGTCAGGGAAGCTTGTTGTGATTGTGGCAGCTGTTGTAGCGATTATTTTATTGCTTATAGTAATTGGTGCCGTTCTTCCGTTTTTTATTATTCTAATTATCATTTTATCTGTTATTTCCTGGTTTACCAAGAGAAGTCACTGATTAAAAGAGAACTCCCTTTGGGAGCTTTCTTTTGATCTGTCTTATAGTTTTATCTAATATTCTTTTTAGTACCCTTTTTATTCAGTTATTTATATTTTTCATATCGTTTCATATCTTCGCCTTAGTCTTATCTGAAGTGTGTTATTCCCTAATCCTGCCAGGCAGCAGGTAAATCTCAATTTTATTATTTTTATAAAGGCAGAAAACAGGATTTTTGCACAGGAATCCTTTTTTCTGTATGCCAAATGGAAAGGAGACAACATGAAAGGAACTGTGAAACTAAAGAAACGTCTGGAGGCTTTGGGCTTAGCCTTACTGTTTATGCTGCAGTCTGTACTGGGCTTTTTACCTGGAATGATTTTCAGTGTGGCCGGAGCGGTAAAGTCCATCGAGGTCTGGGACTCTGATCAGCTTATTGACTATGGTTATCGTTTCAATATGAAGTTTCAGCCAGGGGTAACTACCTATGAGTCTTTTGGCTGCGATAATCTGGACAGTGCTGCATTTTCTGATCACGGAAGAAGTACAAGAGATACAGAAAGTGTAAGGATAACAGAGGATTATAAATCCGGAAGTGCAGGAATGCGCTATAACAATGTGGGCAGAGATGCAGAAGGAAATATTGTGGATGTGCGTCTGACCCTGGTGGGGGTAGAAAATGCCGAGAGACGCTATGACCTGAGAACCCCTGTCTCCAAAAAAGAAAATAATGGTGGACTTACCTTTGGCTGGGAGAATAATGAAACCTATCCTATGGTAGGCTTTGCTAAAAATAGTATTGGAGTTTTTATCTATTCACTGGGTTCTGCAAAAATTAATTTTCAGTTTCTGAAGCATGGGACAGATGAGGTTCTGACGATCAGTGGACATGGTACGATCCGTGATATTGATGCGGCGCAGGGAGTATCTATACCCTCAGACAATGGACTGGATCATGCATATGTATTAAAAAATAATGAGTTTTTGAAAGTAAACGGCACCTATGTAGGATCTCAGAATGTGGCTATTGAGCCGGAGGATGAGAATGGCTGGCTGAATATGTTTTTCCAGACAGATAATTTTAATCTGGTGTTTTCTCATCAGGAAAAACTGGATATGTGGGATGCAAGCAGGGAAAAAAGTATTGCAAAGGCCGGCTCTCAGGAGAAGTGGGCAAGTAATGCCAGAAAAGCATATGCAGATGAGTCCGGAAAAAGCTATTGTGAAACTTTTGAAGGACAGAAGGTGGTTAAGGGCTTTGCATATTTTGATTTTACTTCCTATTGCTTCAGTGGTATAGAAATGAAAAAAGCACCGGAAAAAAGAGTAGGTGAAGTGGGTTGCACATGGGATCAGGCAACGGCTACACCAAAGGAACAGCCATTTGTTATGAAAACAGAAAAAGAATTTCAGTATATGATCCAGGCGGAGACTACTCCTAACAGATTAAAATCATTTGTGATCAGTGATGTACTGGAAAACTGCCTGACAATGGATGATGCCTCTAAGGCTTCGGTAATAAATAGTCTGGGACAGGATGTGACAGAACAGTTTGATGTGGCTGTGGAAGGACAGACTGTAATCTGCAGTGCAAAGGCGGACAGCCTTAAAGAAGAAGCTTTTACAGATAATCAGACATATACTTTTATTCTGAAAGTACACAGGAAACCAGAAGGACAATTTGATATTTCTAAATATCTGGCAGAGGATGGATACACCCTTCTGGTGCCTAATCAGGCTTCCATGAGTTATGAGAGAGTTAATGGAGGCGGAGATACGAAGAAAACAGAAATCGTATGGGTGAAGGGAATCATTCCGCCTGAGCTTGAGGTGAAGAAGAACGTTTCTGCTTATGAGTGGAAGGTAGGGGATATGATAGATTATTCTGTGACAGTTACGCAGACAAAGCCGGATGTCCAGGCTGTAGGAGTAAGTGTGACAGATGAGATTCCCTCCTGTCTTTCCCTGACAGAGGGACAGTATGCAGCACAGACCAGTCCGGGAGCAGATCCCTGCACTCTTACCAGGCAGGGGGAAAATGGATGGAAAGTAACCTGCCCTACTTTGAAGTATGGAGAAACCATAACAGTCAGCTTTAAATGCCAGGCAGCGGAAGCTTCCAATGGTCAGGAATGGGAAAATATAGTAACTGCTACAGCGGATAATCTTGTAGACCCGGAGACAGGGGAACAGAAAGACAGAAAAGATATGGCCGAAGTATGGCCTAACAGCCCTCAGCTGGAGATTGACAAAACAGCAGATAAATATGAATGGCAGGTAGGGGATGGAGTTACTTATAGAATTGTAGTGAATAATTCTGTACCCGGAACAATTGCAAAGGATGTCAGTGTGACAGATATCGGACTTCCCCAGGGGCTTGTGCTGTCAGAGGGGACCCAGAGTGTGGAAGTGCTGAATGTACAGTCTCAGGTAAATTACCCGGTTCCTGATAAAAAAACAGGGCAGGCTTATGAAAGCCGGCCGGTAGAATCACATATGGAAGCAGATGAAAGTGGCTTTGCTTTTTATTGCTCTTATCTGCCTTACAGTCAGCCGGTCACACTTGTATTTCACTGTATAGCTACAGAGTCTGCCAATGGCCATGAAAGTGTAAATGTGGCAAATGTAAAAGCTTCCAATGCAAATGAAAAATCTGATGATGCAGAAGTATATGTAAATACGGGAAGTCTCTGGATTGAAAAGACAGCGGATCATTATGAGTGGAAGACAGGAGAGCAGGTTGAGTATAAGGTTGTTGTTGAGAATAAAAATCAGGGAACGATTGCCAGAAATGTGACAGTCTGGGATACAGAGATGCCGGCAGGCCTGGTTCTGGATTCTATGGAAAATGTATCTGTTAATGGAATTCCTCAGAGTATTACGCAGCCTGTTGCCGGAACAGAAGATACTCCGGGACAGCTGAATCCGGAATTTTATAATGAAACCGGTGAGAAAACGGTAGGATATGAGTTTCTTCCGGAAGGAAATGGATGGAGACTGAATCTTTCAGACTTGCCTGCAGGAGTGCCTGTGACAATTGCTTTTCTCTGCACAGCCACTGAGGATGCAAATGGAATGGAAAGTATTAACCTGGCTAATGTGCAGGCAGAGAATGCACCGAAGACCTCTGATGATGCAGAAGTATATGTAAATACAGCAATCCTGTCTATTGATAAAGGTTTTCAGAATCCATATCTGGCAGCAGAAGATGGCCGCGTGGAAAATGAATTCCGGGTAGGAGAGCAGGTAAATTATCAGGTAACGGTTACCAATCAGCAAAAAGGGTCTATTGCAAGAAATCTGGTGATCAGTGATCTTTCTCTTCCTGAAGGACTTGCGCTGGACGGTGATGAAGGAGCAGTTACAGTTAGTGGTGTTCCTACAGTGATCCAGAATCCGGTTGCCGGAACGGATGATATGGGGAATGCGTTGAATCCAGAGAATTACGGTGAAACCGTAGAAAAACAAGTCAGCTGCCAGGTGATTCGTCAGGGAACAGGATGGATCGTTACTATTTCTGATCTGCCCTATCAGATGCCGGTAACTGTCAACTTCCGTTGTACAGCCCAGAGCACTGTAAATGGTATGGAAATTGTAAATACAGCCAAGGCATATGCAGATAATGCTGCGGAAGTGAAGGACACCTCTAAGATATGGGTAAATTCTCCGGTTCTCAGGGCTGTAAAGACGGCAGATAAGACTTTTTATAAATATGGGGATATTGTTACCTGGCGTATTGATTTTACTCAGGAGCAGACAGGCTGTGTTGCCAGAGAGCTGGTGATTCAGGATGTGACGGATACTCCGGGAGTTCGGCTTCAGAAGGATTCTATTGTACTTCTGGATGAAAAGGGAACTAAGGTTGAGGCGCAGATTCAGGCAAATGATGACAATACCTTTGTGATCCATACAGGTAGAAACCTGATCAAAGATGTGGGATATCTGATCTGTGATAATGACAGAGGTGGTATTTCGGAGCAGGTAATGCCTAATCCGCTGGAGTGCAGGGAACAGAAATGTATGGCTGTAGAATATCAGACTGCAATTATTGATCCGGCTCTGGCAGGAAAGAAAATCCATAATACAGCAGTGGTAAACAGCAAAGAAAATATTCCGGTGAATACAGAGGCAGAAACAGAGGTACATAGTCCGGTTCTGGAGATTACAAAGACCTCAGATAAAAAAGAGTATATGTCAGGAGAAACAGGCTACTATACCTTGAAGGTACGTCAGCTCCGTGAGGATGTGACGGATGAAAATATAGTGATTACGGATGCTTTTCAGACAGAGGGAGCAAAGATAAAGAAAGAGTCTGTTCTGGTAAAGAAAAACGGGACTGTTTTGAAGGATGCAAAAACAGAAATTTCAGAGGCAGGCTTTGTGATCCATACAGGAACCGGATTAGGAGATTCAGACAAATTGGAAATTTATTATGAGGCAGTGTTTGAAACAGCAGCGAAAGATAAACAGACGATCGTAAATCATGCCACAGCCAGAGGAGATCTTTCTACAGAAGTACAGGCTGATCATGAGGTTTATGTGAAACCTGCACTAAAACCAAGTCCTACGCCAATTCCGACTCCGAAACCATCGAAAACTCCAGAACCTACCGTTACACCGCAACCTACCAATACGCCTGTGCCAACGCCTACAACCATTCCAAAAGCAACCCCAACTCCCCGTCCAAATGGAACTTGTCCAAAGCTGACACAGATTCCCACAAATACGCCGGTAGGAGTTATTGGCGGTGGAAATAACGGAAGTTCCGGAAATGGAGGTTATTCTTCTTACAGCAGTGGATATCAGGGGGGATACACTGCGGGAAGCTCTAAGACAGGAGAATCCAGACCTTTTAAAATGATGGCAGGATTGAGTATTCTGGGAATTCTTTTGTTGGGAACCGGCATTCTGGTATTCAGAAGAAGTAAAAATGGAAAAAGGGAAAAGCATTTATGAAAATTCTGAAAAATCTTGGGCGAAGTATGATCTGTGTAGCTGCCGGACTGCTTTTGTACTGTGGGAGCTTTTATATAAAAAGCTATGAGCAGAACAAAGCTGCCAGGGAAAAGAATCAATATCTGGAACAGCTTGCCTATGCTGGAAGTTATGCAGAAAATGGCAAAGCAGTTAAAAATCCGGATACAGAAAACCGCACCGGACAAAGCAGAAAAAAATCAAACACAGAAAAGGCGAAAAATAATATAAAGGCTGAAATCAGGGAATCCTTTGGGATTTCCTGGGAGAAGCTAAGAAAGCTTAATCCGCAGACAGTTGGATGGATTAGGATTTCGGGAGCTGATATTTCCTATCCGGTAGTGCAGGGAGAGGACGATGAATTTTACCTGAAACATGATTTTGAGAGAAAGGAGGATTTATTTGGGAGTATTTTCCTTGGGCATCACAATGATGCAGCTTTTACAGATTCTCACAGCTTTATCTATGGCCACAACATGGAAGGCCATATGATGTTTGCTAATCTGAACCAGTATGAACAGCCTGAATTTCTGGAAAAATGTCCACAATTTGAAATTGTGACACCAGAGAAAAAGTTGGTTTACGATATTTTTTCTGTAGAACAGGCAGGGGAGGGAGGAGCTGCTTTTGAATATGGATATGACCTGGACAGTCCGTCATATCAAAGGCAGCTGGCTGCCCTGAAGAGAAATTCTATGTATGAAACCGGTATCTGGCCGGATGCCCATAAACCGATGGTGACATTGATCACTTGTAATTCCAGGCTGGATGAGAAGGTACGTATGGCAGTTCATGGTATTTGCAGCCTGGAGATAAAATAATGGGAAAAACTAATGAAAAATCCTCCTGTATTTTGTATAATTTAAGCATAAAAAACAACTTGTTCGTATGTGCATACAAGTTGTATCCTAAATACAGGAGGGAAGAAGACATGACAGATAATGGAAAGCCTAAATATTTCTCGCTTATGGAACAGCTCAGAAATGATATTGTATCAGGAGTTATCCGGCCGGGAGAAAAGCTTCCTTCAGAAAACGAACTTTCTCAGAAATATTCCCTGAGCAGGCATACAGTCCGTAAAGCACTGGGAATTCTGGAACAGGACGGATATGTGGAGGCATTTCACGGGAAAGGTACTTATTGTTCAGAGAATATGCGCCACATCAAAAAATCAAAAAATATTGCGGTAGTTACCACATATATTTCTGATTACATTTTTCCCAGACTGATACAGGGAATGGACAATGTCCTCTCAGAAAGTGGTTACAGCATTATCCTGAAAAATACGGCAAACAGCAGGCAAAAAGAAGCCAGATGTCTGGAAGAACTTCTGAAGAAAGATATTGACGGACTGATCATCGAACCAAGTAAAAGTGAAATGATCTGTAAACACAGAAATCTTTATCAGAATCTGGATAAGTTTGAAATCCCATATGTGTTTATTCAGGGAATCTATTCGGAAATGAGAGACAAACCTCATATTCTCATGGATGACGCACAGGGAGGATATCTGGTAACAAAATATCTGCTGGATCTGGGACATAAGAAGATCAAGGGATTCTTTAAAGCCGATGATATGCAGGGACTGAAACGTCATAAAGGCTATGTAAAAGCATTGCAGGAGGCTGGGATTTCCTATAATCCTGATGATGTTATCTGGTTTCACACAGAAGACAGAAAGGTTAAACCGGCACTGATGGCAAAGGAGATGGTACAGAACGGACAGCTTCCGGATGGGATTGTCTGTTATAATGACCAGATTGCTGTTCAGGTTATGGAAGAACTGGAAAAGCTGGGAATCAGGATACCGGAAGATGTTTCGATCACAGGTTATGACAATTCTTTGTATGCACAGCGTGGAAGCGGAATCACAACAATTGCCCATCCTCAGGAAAAACTGGGAGAAATGGCTGCAGAACTGATTCTGGAAAAGATCAACGGAGTTTCTGAAGCAGAGAGCAGGGTTGAAAGATTGATCCACCCGGAACTGATCATACGGGGATCATGCAGAAAAGCAAAGTAAAAATGTCAGATATTAACAGTAAACACACAGATTGAAAATGCTGTGGAAAGCAGCAGGAGATCTGAAAATAATAAAAAAATCCAGGAGGAATTTTATCATGAAAACAGGAAGAAACTATAAGTTTTGGTTTTGCACAGGTTCACAGGATCTTTACGGAGATGAATGCTTAAGAAAAGTTGCTGAGCATTCCAGAATTATCGTTGAAGAATTAAACAAAAGCGGTGTTCTTCCATTTGAACTTGTATGGAAACCAACACTGATCACAAATGAACTGATCCGTAAAACATTTAATGAAGCAAATGCAGATGAGGACTGTGCAGGTGTTATCACATGGATGCATACCTTCTCACCGGCAAAATCATGGATTCTTGGCCTGAAAGAATACAGAAAACCACTCTGTCATCTTCACACACAGTTTAATGAAGAAATTCCTTATGATACCATTGATATGGACTTTATGAATGAAAACCAGTCTGCTCATGGCGGTCGTGAATATGGTCACATTGTCACAAGAATGGGAATCGAAAGAAAAGTTATCGTTGGTCACTGGGCAGATAAAGATGTACAGGAAAGACTTGCTTCCTGGATGCGTACAGCTGTTGGTATCATGGAAAGCAGCCATATCCGTGTATGCCGTGTAGCAGATAACATGAGAAATGTAGCTGTCACAGAAGGTGATAAAGTAGAAGCACAGATCAAATTCGGATGGGAAGTAGATGCTTATCCTGTAAATGAGATTGCTGACTATGTAAAAGATGTAGCTAAGGGTGATGTTGATGCATTAGTAGATGAATATTACAGCAAATATGATATCATTCTTGAGGGAAGAGATCCGGAAGAATTCAGACGTCATGTAGCAGTTCAGGCTCAGATTGAAATCGGATTTGAGAAATTCCTGGAAGAGAAAAACTATCAGGCGATCGTTACACATTTCGGCGATCTGGGCGCTCTTAAACAGCTTCCTGGACTTGCAATCCAGAGACTTATGGAAAAAGGTTATGGATTTGGTGCAGAAGGTGACTGGAAGACAGCTGCAATGGTTCGTCTGATGAAGATTATGACAGCCGGTATCAAGGATGCAAAAGGAACTTCCATGATGGAAGACTACACATATAACTTTGTACCTGGAAAAGAAGGAATCCTTCAGTCTCATATGCTTGAGGTCTGCCCGTCTGTTGCAGATGGCAAGATTGGCATTAAGGTTTGCCCGCTTTCCATGGGTGACAGAGAAGATCCTGCAAGACTTGTATTCACAAGCAAAACTGGTCCGGCTATCGCAACATCTCTGATTGACCTTGGAGATCGTTTCCGTCTGATCATCAATGATGTAGACTGCAAGAAGGTTGAGAAACCGATGCCGAAGCTTCCTGTAGGAAGTGCGTTCTGGACACCACAGCCAAACCTTAAGACAGGTGCAGAAGCATGGATTCTTGCAGGTGGAGCTCACCATACAGCATTCTCCTATGACCTGACAGCAGAACAGATGGGAGACTGGGCAGCTGCTATGGGTATTGAAGCTGTTTATATTGACAAAGATACAAATATCCGTGACTTCAAAAATGAACTGAGATGGAATGAACTTGCATTCAGAAAATGATTTTTTTGCAATTAAAACGTAAAAAAATTATGGCAAAACAATAAAAGAAATGCGATAATGATATGGGTGTACAATATATGTATGATTACAGATTGTCGAATGATCTGTAATCATAAATGACAAAAAACAGGGAGGTACATAAAAATGGGAGCAGCAGAAGCAAAAGCAGCGATTCTCGCGAACAAAACAGCACTTGGTATTGAATTTGGTTCCACCAGGATCAAAGCAGTACTTGTAGATGATAAAAATCAGCCGATCGCATCCGGCGGTCATGAATGGGAAAATCGTTATGAAAACGGTGTCTGGACATATAGTCTTGATGATATCTGGACAGGTATCCAGGATTGTTATCAGGATATGGCAAAGGATGTAAAAACAAAATATGACGTAGAACTGGAATCTGTAGGTGCATTTGGTGTCAGTGCCATGATGCATGGATATATGCCATTTAACAAAGAAGGAAAACTTCTTGTACCATTCCGTACATGGAGAAATAATATCACAGGTGAAGCCAGTGAGAAACTGATGGAGCTTTTTAACTACAATATCCCTCAGAGATGGAGTATCGCACATCTGTATCAGGCAATCCTTAACGGTGAAGAACATGTAAAAGATATTGACTATATTACAACTCTGGAAGCTTATGTTCACTGGAAACTGACAGGAAAGAAAGTTCTGGGTATCGGCGATGCAGCAGGTATGTTCCCCATTGATACCACAAAGGCAGATTACAATCAGGAGATGGTTGATAAATTTGATGAACTGGTAGCCCCTTACGGATTCTCATGGAAGCTTCGCGACATTATGCCGAAAGCACTTGTTGCAGGTGAAGATGCCGGTGTTCTGACAGAAGAAGGTGCAAAACTTCTTGACGTAACAGGAAAACTGAAAGCCGGAATCCCGATGTGTCCTCCGGAAGGTGATGCAGGAACAGGTATGGTTGCCACAAACAGTGTAGCAGTCCGTACAGGTAATGTTTCAGCAGGAACTTCTGTATTTGCCATGATTGTTCTGGAAAAAGAACTCTCCAGACCTTATAAAGAAATTGATATGGTTACCACTCCGTCCGGACATCTGGTAGCTATGGCCCATTCCAACAACTGTACTTCTGACCTGAATGCATGGGTAAATGTGTTCAAAGAATTTGCAGAAGCTATGGGCATGGAAGTAGATATGAACAAACTGTTCGGAACCCTTTATAATAAAGCACTGGAAGGAGATCCGGACTGTGGAGGACTTCTGTCCTACTGCTATTTCTCAGGTGAGCATATGACAGGCTTTGAAGAGGGACGTCCTTTATTTGTACGTTCTCCTGAAAGCAAATTTAACCTTGCAAACTTTATGAGAAATAATCTGTATACATGCCTTGGTGCCATGAGAGTAGGCCTGAACCTTCTGTTTGAGAAAGAGAATGTAAAGGTAGACCGTCTCCTTGGTCATGGCGGATTATTTAAGACAAAAGGCGTAGGACAGCAGATTCTGGCAGACGCTGTAAATGCACCGGTATCTGTAATGTCTACAGCAGGTGAAGGTGGAGCCTGGGGAATTGCCCTTCTTGCATCCTATCTTGTAAATAAAGAAGAAGGTGAAACTCTGGAAGCCTTCCTTGATAATAAGGTATTTGCAGACCAGGAAAGCAGTACTCTGGATCCGAAACCAGAAGGTGTAGCAGGATTTAATTCCTTTATGGAAAGATATATGAAGGGACTTGCGATTGAAAAAGCAGCAGTGGATTCCAAAATCTGGTAAATGATAAAATAATAAAAAAACGTTTTGTACGTGAAATGAGTACCGACCTCCGGAAATCAGATCTGAAAATCTAATGACCGGAGGTCGGTACTTTTTATGCTTGATCAAAAATATAGGGCTTCTTTGGTGTATATTTATGAAACTAAGAAAAAAATTATTCTTATTGTGCTGCGCAATAGGTAAGTGATATAATAATATAAGTTTATATCGCAGAAAAAAGCTGGTGTTCGTGAGAGGCTGGGAATAATGATTGAGTGGAAACAAATAACAATGCAGGAAGCAGAAAATAAAATGGAAGTGCTTCGGGAGATTTTTGATATAGTACGTCTTCTGAAGGGCAGCGATCTGCAGGCTGCCGAAATGGAAAGTGAGCTTGCAGGAAAAAAACATCTTTGTCAGTGTTATGCTTTCTGGAATAAAAATAAAAGATGTGACAATTGTATTTCTCTTAAAGCACTGGATGAAAAGAAACAGACATCCAAGATTGAATTTCTTGATTCCGACATGTACCAGGTGTTTGCAAGGTATTTGGAAATAGATGGTGAGCCTTATGTGATGGAAATGCTGAAAAAGCTGGATGAGAATACACTGACTGATAAAGAAGGGTACGAAAAGCTGGCAGGAAAACTGACTGTATATAGTGAGAAGCTGTATAAGGATGTGCTGACCGGAGCATATAATCGCAGATATTTTGAGGAAAAAGTCAAGGATATGTCTGTGGATGCCGGAATTGCGGTTATTGATCTGGATGATTTCAAATTATATAATGACACTTATGGTCATGATGGAGGAGATCTGGTACTGACAACCGTGGTGAAGGTGATTCGGCATTATATCCGCCGCACGGATATTCTGGTGCGTTATGGAGGAGATGAATTTTTGCTGATCCTGCCTGGAATTGAGAAGGAAGTTTTTTCTCAGAAGCTTCGCATGATCCAGGAGAAGATTCATGAGACGCATATCCCGGGCTTTAATCGTCTGACTCTTTCAGTGAGCATTGGTGGAGCTATGTTTACCCACGGCAAGATGGAGGAAGCAATCACCAAAGCAGACAGACTCATGTATATGGCCAAGGGGCATAAAAATACAGTAGTGACCCGTTGGGATTTGAAGCAAAATACAGATGAGATGGAAAAAGAAAACTGCCTCAGCTTCTGGTCGTTGATGATTCTGAAATGAACCGCGAGATACTCAAGGAAATTCTGGGAAAGGAATATCGGATCCTGGAAGCCTGTGATGGGAATGAGGCCCTGGAGATGCTAGAGCAGTATGGAACTGAAATCTCATTGGTCCTGCTGGACATTATTATGCCCAAAATGGATGGATTTGAAGTACTTGCCTATATGAACAGAGATAAATGGATCGAGGATATACCGGTGATCATGATTTCCAGTGAAGGATCGGAGAGTTATATCCGTCGTGCCTATGAACTGGGAGCTTCAGATTACATAAGCAGACCATTTGATACCAAGGTGGTATATCAGCGGGTTATCAATATGATCAAGCTTTATGCCAAGCAAAGGCGTCTGATCCATCTGGTAACAGATCAAATTTATGAAAAAGAGAAAAATAACCGTATGATGACCGGGATTCTCAGCCAGATTGTAGAGTTTCGAAATGGTGAAAGTGGGCTTCATGTGCTTCATATCAATATTTTGACTCAGCTTTTGCTGGAGAAACTGATGCGGAAATCAGAGAATTATAATCTTTCCTGGTCTCAGCAGTATATGATTGCCACAGCTTCTGCGCTTCATGATATCGGTAAGATCGGAATTGATGAAAAAATTCTGAATAAACCCGGAAAGCTTACAAAGGAAGAATTTGAAGTTATGAAACAGCACACGATCATAGGTGCCCAGATGCTGGACAGTCTGGAAATGTATCATGATGAAGAGATGATAAAATATGCCTATGAAATCTGTCGCTGGCACCATGAACGTTATGATGGAAAAGGATATCCGGATGGCTTGAAAGGAGAAGAAATCCCCATATCTGCCCAGGTGGTATCACTGGCAGATGTGTATGATGCCCTGGTAAGCGACCGGGTATATAAGAAAGCATATTCTCATGAAAAGGCAATGGAGATGATCTTAAATGGAGGATGCGGAGTGTTTAATCCGCTTCTTCTGGAATGTCTGGTGGAAATTCAGGATAAAGTACGCAAGGAACTGGGTATCAAAAGTGTGAATGAATGTCTGGAATATCTGGAAGAGAAAGCCTGATAAAAATCCCCCTGAAGGGTCGCGGAAAGACTTCAGGGGGATTTTTGAGCAGATTTTAGTATCTGGAGGTTTCTTCGGATTTGTAAGACTGAGAGCCCTTATGATTCATTTTATTACTGTTTTTGCTGTTATGACAGTTTGATTCGCTATTGTTAGTGTGGTCAGAGGACTGATTTGTTCTGCTTTCGGAACTGTATTTACTGGAAGTGCCCTCATAATTTTTGCTGTTTTTGGTTGTAGAATCGTAATTTTTTGCCATTTTAATTCCTCCTAATGCGGTTTATTAACCGGAATTAAGTATTTTTTATAAAAATCCCGGTGTTTCTGAATGACAATTGTTATTATTCCAAAAACCTCGGGGAATATTCATTAAAATATGTTGATTTTTTCAACAAGCTATATTATAATCGTACTTGTAAAAAGAATTTACCCTTCAAAAATTTTTTTTACATAACCCCTTATTTAATTATTTATACTCCCCTTGAACACCCCGGTAGCTCCCCTACCGGGGTGTTCTCTATGTAAAAGTTTCTCAATTCTGAAATTATGCATATACTATAAATAAAAAGGAGTCAGCTATGTTTCCTCTGGAAACTATTTCTGCAAAAATGCTGGACTATTATGTGGATCGGAAGGATTCACTGATCATAGATCTCAGAGATGAGAAAGAATATGCAGAAGGTCATGTAAAAGGGGCAGTGAATATACCATACGGAAAATTCGATGAATATAAAAAATTACCTGAAAACAAGGTTCTGGTACTTTATTGTGATAGAGGTGGGGCAAGTCTTATGTTAGCCAGACAACTGGCAAAAAAAGGCTATATGACCAGGTCTGTGATCGGAGGTTTTCGGGCTTATCGGGGAAGAAATCTTGTAATTTCTTCCTGACCATGGTAATGTAATGAATTAGAAAGAAAAAGGTAACTGTGAAAGAATTAAACAGTAACAACGAAACGAAGAGGAGAAATGAAATTATGAAATATATGTTTGCATCAGATGTTCATGGATCTGCATATTACTGTAGAAAGATGCTGGATGCTTATCGAGAGGAAAAGGCAGAACGCCTGGTTTTGCTGGGCGATCTGCTTTACCATGGACCAAGAAATGATCTTCCGAAAGATTATGCACCTAAGGAAGTGATCTCTATGTTGAATGCTTTGAAAAGGGAAATCTATGCAGTTCGAGGAAATTGTGAAGCGGAGGTGGATCAGATGGTGCTGCAGTTTCCGGTGATGGCGGATTACTGTATTCTCAATCTGGATGGCAGAACTTTTTATGCTACACATGGGCATATTTACAATGAAAATAATCTGCCCCCTGTTCAGGATGGGGATATCCTGATTCATGGACACACCCATGTTCTTCGTGCTGAGCAAAAGGAAGGATATATATTGTTAAATCCGGGATCTGTGTCTATTCCTAAGGAGGGAAATCCACCTACTTATGGGATTTATGAAAACGGAGTATTTTTAATCAAAGATTTTGAAGGCAATATTGTAAAGCAAATAAATTTATAATCATACTGACAGATATATGAAAAATGAAAGGATAAAGAATGGATAAATTTGAACTGATCGCACCCTGCCATTTTGGGATGGAGGCTGTGCTGAAGCGAGAAATTCTTGATCTTGGATATGAGATCACCAAAGTGGAAGATGGTAAGGTGACTTTTCAGGCAGATGCCCAGGGAATTGCAGATGCAAATATGTTTTTGCGTTCTACGGAGAGAATCCTGTTGAAAGTGGCAGAGGTAAAAGCGCAGACCTTTGACGAACTGTTTGAGAAAACCAAGGCTCTGCCTTGGGAAAATTATATTCCCAGAGATGGAAAATTCTGGGTGGCAAAAGCGAATTCTGTAAAAAGTAAGCTGTTTAGTCCCTCAGATATCCAGTCTATTATGAAAAAGGCGATTGTGGAACGTCTGAAGGGAGTATATAAGGTATCCTGGTTTGAGGAGGACGGAGCCAGTTTTCCCATTCGTGTAGCCTTTATGAAGGATGTAGCGACCATTGGTATTGATACCTCGGGCATTTCCCTTCACAAGAGAGGTTACCGGAAAATGACAGTGAAAGCGCCTATTACAGAAACGTTGGCGTCTGCTTTGATCATGCTGACACCGTGGAACAAAGACAGAATTCTGGTAGATCCTTTCTGTGGAAGCGGTACTTTTCCAATAGAGGCTGCAATGATCGCTGCAGATATTGCACCTGGTATGCATCGTTCATTTCTGGCCGAGGACTGGAAGCATCTGGTTCCCAGAAAGTGCTGGTATGATGCGCTGGAAGAGGCTCAGGACAGAGTAAATCTTAACATTGAAACAGATATTCAGGGATATGATATTGATCCGGAAGCTCTAAAGGCTGCCAGAGCTAATGCCCAAATGGCAGGAGTAGACAAGCTGATCCATTTTCAGCAGCGTCCGGTGAAAGAACTTCGACATCCGAAGCCTTATGGTTTTATTATCACGAACCCACCCTATGGTGAACGTCTGGAGGAAAAGGAAAATCTGTCCCGGCTTTATCGGGAGATCGGGGAGAGTTATCAGCGCCTGGATAAGTGGTCTATGTATCTGATCACATCTTATGATAAAGCAGAAAATGATATTGGCAGGAAGGCAGATAAAAACAGAAAGATTTATAATGGTATGTTGAAAACCTATTATTATCAGTTTCTGGGTCCACGTCCGCCGAAAAAGAAGAACTAAACATGAAAACACAATAGATGAGGGTATCAGAAAATGAAAAAAATAATTTTTGCAACAGGAAATCAGAATAAGATGAAGGAAATCCGGGAAATTCTGGCAGATATGGATGTGGAGGTTGTTTCCATGAAAGAAGCGGGAATCCATGCAGATATTGTAGAAGATGGAAATTCCTTTGAAGAAAATGCAGAGATCAAAGCGAAAACAATCTGTGAAATGACAGGTGAGATTACGTTGGCAGACGATTCAGGCCTGGAAATTGATTATCTGAATAAGGAACCGGGAATCTATTCTGCCCGTTATATGGGAGAAGATACTTCCTACCGTATCAAAAATGGAAATCTGATCCAGCGTCTGGAAGGAGTACCGGATGAAAAGCGTACTGCAAGATTTGTCTGTGCAGTTGCGGCAGCATTTCCGGACGGAACTGTGAAAACAGTAAGAGAGACAATGGAAGGCCGTATTGGGTACGAAGAAAAGGGAGAGAATGGTTTTGGATATGATCCTATATTTTATCTGCCGGAATATGGATGTACCTCTGCAGAACTTTCTATGGAGGAAAAAAATAAGATCAGTCACAGGGGGAAAGCCCTTCGTGCGATCAGGGACGTATTAAAATAAGACATACACAAAATAAAGGAAGATGCAGATGAAAATATTGATCGTCAGTGATACTCATGGAAGGGACGAGAACCTGGAAAAAGCTGTATATAGGGAGGAACCCTTTGATTACCTGATTCATTGTGGAGATGTGGAAGGCCGGGAGATTTTTATTGAAGCTCTTGTGGACTGCCCCTGCTGTATTGTATCAGGAAATAATGATTTCTTTTCGGACCTTCCAAGGGAAGAAATTATTGATCTTGCAGGAAAAAAGATTCTGGTGACCCATGGACATACTTATGGGGTTTCAGGCGGAACAGATGGCATAGTGGAAGCTGCCAGAGCCAGAGGCTGTGAGGCAGTGCTGTTTGGACATACACATTATCCGGAAATTGAGATGCAGGAGGGAATCCTGGTGATTAATCCGGGCAGCCTGACCTTTCCCAGACAGAGAGGGCGTAAATTCAGTTATGCTGTGATGGAGGCAGAAGAGGGGAAGGATTTGCAGGCAGAAATCCGGTATCTGTAAAAATAGATTTATTTTGATCAAATGTAGCAAATAAATCAAACAATATATTTTGCTTAAAAAATTTATAATCAAAATAGAAAAAGAAGAAAATATAGAAAAAATATAGAAAAAAAGGCGGGATGGGGATTAACCGGGAAAGTCTGCAAACCCTTGATTTTACTGGGTTTTCATCCTGTCTTATACCTTTAAAAATTTAATTTTTAAAAAAAATTGTAAAAATTAAAAAAAAGGTGTTGACATTTGACGCTGATTAACATATAATATGTCTTGCGTCGGACAACGAAGCAAAAATAAATAAAGAAACAGCGGGGTGTGGCTCAGTTTGGCTAGAGCGCCTGGTTTGGGACCAGGAGGCCGCAGGTTCGAATCCTGTCACCCCGACTGCTGTAAACAACAACATTACCGTTTCAGCGAAATGCGGGTGTAGTTCAATGGTAGAACACTAGCCTTCCAAGCTAGATACGTGGGTTCGATTCCCATCACCCGCTTCTCTGTATGTAACAGGGAGATGTGTCTGTAGCTCAGCTGGATAGAGCAACGGCCTTCTAAGCCGTGGGTCGGGGGTTCGAATCCCTTCAGGCACGCTGTGGTGGGTATAGCGCAGTTGGTTAGCGCGCCAGATTGTGGCTCTGGAGGCCCAGGGTTCGAATCCCTGTATCCACCCTTTGCCTTTGGGCTATCGCCAAGCGGTAAGGCACAGCACTTTGACTGCTGCATTCGCTGGTTCGAATCCAGCTAGCCCAGTCTTTTATATGGAGCATTAGCTCAGTCGGTAGAGCACTTGACTTTTAATCAAGTTGTCCGGGGTTCGAATCCCCGATGCTTCATTAAACAAGCGGAAATCTTTTATAAGGTTTCCGCTGTTTTTATAACAGGCGGATATGGCGGAATTGGCAGACGCGCTGGTTTTAGGTACCAGTGGGCATCCCGTGCAGGTTCAAGTCCTGTTATCCGCATAAAAGAGTATCTTTCCATATGAACGGAAGGATACTCTTTTGTTATATGCGAGTAAAAAAATAATTGCAGAAATTATCTGACAGGCTTAAAAAAGATAGGATAATATGGTAAGATAAGGAAAAGTATAAACATCAAAATGTGAGGTTTATGAAATGAATGATACTGGTATCCGGCAGGAAGTTATTGAGGAAATCAGAAAATTGGCAGTAATTAATCCACAGATAATATTAAAAAACGAAAGGAAGTATCCATTATGGGACAGATACACAATATCGAGAAACTGACAGACTGTAAATTTTTGAATTTGTATCATTTAAATGCAACAAGCATTCATAACACTCCTGTGTCATATTTCGTGGCATCACGTGCGAAGAGTATTAACGAATTAAAAATAAAAACAGGTAAAAACACTCCTGATGGTGTGATCATTTACAGCCTTTACGGAGAAAAAAAAGACAGGGTTGTATTGGTACGTCAGTACAGATACGCAATCGGCGGATATATCTACGAATTTCCGGCAGGTCTGGTAGAACCAAACGAAGAATTTCATGAGGGTGCGGTAAGAGAAATGTACGAGGAAACAGGATTGAAATTCACACCTCTGAAAGTAGATCCAGCATTTGAGAAACCTTATTTCACAACGGTTGGCATGACAGATGAATCCTGCGCAACTGTTTACGGTTACGCGGAAGGTGAGATCAGTAAAGCGGCACAGGAGGATTCCGAAGAAATCGAAGTTGTGCTTGCTGACAGAGAAGAAGTAAAGAGAATCCTGAAAGAGGAAAATGTAGCGATCATGTGTGCATATCAGCTGATGCATTTCCTTCAGGATGAAGAACCTTTTGCATTTTTAACATAATATATAGCAAGAATTCTCCTTCCTCTACAGGTGGGAGATGAATTGCAAAAAAACAGGAAAGAACACTTGTTCTTCAACGCGATTCATGGTATAATAGAAACAGTCGACAAGATAAAAGATCAAAAAAGAACTGTTTTTATGAAAAAAGAGATTGAGATGGAAAAGGCAGGATTTTTCAAAAAAATGAAAAAAGGCTGGCAAGGGAACAGCGTAAACTGTCCGTATCCGGACAATAAGTAAGAAAATACGCCCGTGTCCGGGCAAAAAAAATCGCGGGACACGCGAGGATAGCTTGTAGATACTTGGCTCAGTAGAGTCATTGAGCAAGAAGCCCCCACTTCAAAATCTGGGATTTAAGTGATGGGAGCATGTCACGGGAAGAACTTTAACAAGGTCTAAAGAAGCCAAAAAACAGGCACATATACCGGATATCCGGGACTATGTGCCTGTTTTGTTTTAATGATATTTATGCATCCGTACATAATAGCTGATGCATAAGATCACAGTGGCTCCGCTCCATGCTGCAATCTCTGCAAAGAAAATACCGTCCTGTCCGATGAAATGGGGGAGGATCAGTGCAGCGCTGATACGCATGACAAATTCAGCCATACCACTTACCATAGGCATTAAGGTATCTCCCAGCCCCTGAAGTGCAGATCTGTACACATACAGGAAGTACAAAACCCAGAGCATAGCAGCCATAATAGAGAGGTATTTAAAAGCAATTGCCAGTACCTGCTGTGTCTGCTGTGGTTCACCTGAGATGAAAAGTGAGAGAATATTTTTTCCAAATAAAAACATGGCAGCAGAAATGATCAGTGAGGTAAGCAGGGAAAGCAGCATACTGCTGCGGACACCTTTCCTGATCCTGTCAATCTTTCCGGCTCCCAGATTCTGACCCACATAGGTAACGATGGCATATCCATAGGAAATAGCAGCCATTTCCAGCAGACCATAAAGCTTGTTTGTAGCTGTAAATCCTGCTACAAAAAGGAAACCGTAGCCATTGATCACATACTGGACTACCAGACCGCCCACACCGATGATGATATTCTGAAATACAACAGGAATACCAAGCTTCATCAGGCGGGCATTCATACCGGAGGCAGGCATAAAATCTGCTCTGGTCAGATGAACGATATCAATTCTGCGTAAAATCAGAAAACAGTAAACAGCGGAGAAGCTCTGTGCGATCACAGTTGCGATTGCTGCTCCTGCCACACCCCATCTGAAGCCTGCCACAAAAAGGATGTCCAGTGAGACGTTCAGCACAGATGCGATGATCATTGCAGTCAGCGGTGTTTTACTGTTTCCCATAGCCCTTAGGGCAGAGGCAAACATATTATAGGCTGCTGTGGCGGGGATTCCGCAGAAAATGATGCGCAGATATAACAGAGACATTCCGATAATATTGGAAGGTGTATGCAGCCCTGTTAATACCAGCGAAGCAAATGACTGGCTGAGAATCAATACTCCGGCTGCGATGAATGCGGTCAGTCGGTAACTGTGAGCCAGAGATTTACGCAGATTTTCGAAATCCTTTGCCCCATAATATTGGGAGAGTTGAATAGAAAATCCCTGAGTGAGTCCTGTGGATATTCCTGTGACAACCCACATCAGAAAGTCAACAGCACCCAGTGCGGCAAGAGCCTCCACACCTGCAACCTGGCCAACAACCATGGTATCCACCATTGTATAAAGCTGCTGACAGATATTTCCCAGCATCAGGGGAATTGCAAAAAGAATGACCAACCGTCCCGGTGAACCGGAGGTCATATCCTGAATCTTGGTTTTCATTGGTATAAAAGTTCCTTTCCGGAGCATATTTGAAAAGGATTAAGAATAATTTTTCGAATATACCCTGATATTTATATTAATAATTTGTAACTATTCAGCAGTCTACTATCCCGCGAGGTGTTTTGGCTCGTAACTGTGAAGGTACTGAACAGCTACGATAATTTTATATCATTAACGTGAAAAATGAAATATAATATTTCATCAGGATGATATAAATTTATCTGTTATTGTAGATATATTAACTGAATCAGCTGAATAAGTTAAGTCCCCTGCCTCAATTGCAAAAAGCAACATACTCTGCAGAGACAATGGCTATTTACAAATATGACAATAACAGGTATCATTCTTTTATAAATACATTAATAAAAGAAGGTAGAAACAGAATGAGCGGACTGGAAAAGAAATTTGCTACGAAATCAAAAATCGTAAATTATATTATAAATAGAGAATCCACATCAAAAGTGGAAATATCCAAAGAACTGAATCTGAGTATGCCAACAGTTCTGTCTAATGTAAAAGATTTATTGGAAAAAGGTATCATAATAGAAACTGGAGAATATGAATCCACAGGAGGAAGAAAGGCTAAAAGTATTGGAATCAATCCATCCTATCGTTATGCAATGGGAATTGTGATCACTGCAAATCATCTGGGAATGGTGCTGGTAAATCTGAAGTATGAGATTGTGAAATCAGAGCGGGTCCGTCTGAAATTTGTACCTGATATGTCATATTGTAGTCAGGTGGTAGAGTTTGCGGCGGAATTTCTGGATAATATGAATGATGCAGAACAGAAAGAAAAGCTTCTGGGTATTGGAATCTCTATTCCGGGAATCATTAATCAGGAGCAGAAACTGGTGATAAAATCCCACGCACTGAAACTTGAAAACTATAGTCTCAGTTTCCTGGAACAGGCATTTTCTGTCCCGGTTTATTTTTCAAATGATGCCAATGCGGCAATGATGGCAGAAGATATGAACACCTATCAGAATGCAATTTACCTTTCGTTGAATCAGACTCTTGGCGGTTCATTCTGCATAGGGGGAAAATTGTTTTCCGGAGAAAATCAGAAGGCCGGAGAATTTGGACATATGATACTTGTACCTCAGGGCCGCAAGTGTTATTGTGGAAAATCAGGTTGTGCAGATGCTTATTGCGCTGCAGGCGCACTTGTTGGTGAGTCAAAGGATTCTGTGGAACAGTTTATGCAGCTGCTCAAAAGTGATGATGAAAAGGCAGAGAAAAAATGGGAAGAGTATCTTGATTATCTTGCAATTCTGATTTCAAATCTGCGCATGGCATATGATATGGATATCATTCTTGGCGGCGAAATGGGTGGATATCTCTCGGATTATATGATACCTCTTGGGGAAAAAGTAATGAAGTATAATGGATTTGATCATGATTTGAGATATCTGAAAAACTGTTCTTATAAGAAAGAAGCCTCAGCTGTAGGTGCAGCAAAGCATTTCCTGCAGGATTTTATCGGAAAGATATAGATTTGCCTATAATCTGCCGATATATCATAGTAAAAAAATATCTGAATACAAAAACACCCTGATTACAACAATGAAACGTTGTAATCAGGGTGTTTTTGTTGAGGGAATTCCGAAGACAATCAGAAGGATTGCTATAGTAAAATCTGCATAAAAATAAAATCTTTACTTTGTGCAACTGGTAGAAATGAGAAATATTCTTAAATATTTATTGACAAAGTTATATATTTGAATAATAATGTAACTGCTTTAATAAAACATTTGATAAAAGATAATAAATAACAGGAAGTTCAAAGTACATTCAACAAACAAGGAGGAAAATATTATGTTACAGCAGGTTATGACAAATCCAGGAGAAATCATTTTCAGAGAGGTTCCCGTACCAGAGATTAAAGACAACCAGGTTTTGGTTAAGATTATGAATATTGGTATCTGTGGTTCTGATATCCATGTATATCACGGAAAACATCCTTTTACAAAATATCCGGTAACCCAGGGACATGAAGTATCAGGAGAAGTGGTAAAAACAGGTGATGCAGTAACAGAATTTCATGTGGGACAGAAAGTAACAATTGAGCCACAGGTATATTGTGGACATTGTTATCCATGCCGTCACGGAAAATACAATCTTTGTGAAGAGCTGAAAGTAATGGGATTCCAGACAACAGGAACTGCATCCGAGTATTTTGCAGTTGATGCATCAAAAGTAACACCGATACCGGAAGATATGTCTTATGAAGAGGGCGCAATGATTGAGCCTCTGGCAGTAGCTGTTCATGGTGTTAAACAGACGGGCGATGTAACAGGAATGAATATTGTGGTGATAGGAGCCGGTCCGATCGGAAATCTGGTAGCGCAGTCTGCAAAAGGGATGGGAGCAGCTAAAGTTATGATCACAGATGTCAGTGATCTTCGTCTGGAAAAAGCAAAAGAGTGTGGAATTGACGTATGTGTCAACACAAGGAATAAAAATTTCGGGGAAGCAATGGTAGAAGCCTTTGGACCGGATAAGGCAGATGTTATCTATGACTGTGCAGGAAATAACATTACAATGGGACAGGCAATCAAATATGCAAGAAAAGGAAGCGTGATTGTGCTGGTTGCAGTTTTTGCAGGAATGGCTGAGATCGATCTGGCAGTTGCAAATGATCATGAGCTTGATATCAAGAGCACAATGATGTACAGACATGATGATTATGTAGACGGAATCAGACTGGTGAATGAAGGAAAAGTGCATTTAAGACCGCTGATCTCTAAGACATTTGCATTTAAAGATTATCTGAAAGCATACCAGTACATTGACGATAACCGTGAGACTACAATGAAAGTGATTATCAATGTGCAGGAAAAATAAAATCCCCTGCTGATCATAAGCATTATGTAAGACAAAGATATAATAAAAAAGACTGCTGTAGAGAAGACATGAGTAAACGGAAAGACGGAGGATGGCAGCAGGCAGGAGGAATTATGGAGAGTAAAAACGAAAATGTAAAAGTTCCGTTGATCAGTAAAATCGCATATGGATTTGGCGATGTAGGATGTAATTTCAGCTGGATGTTCGTCAGTAATTTTCTCATGATTTTTTACACAGACGTATTTGGAATCAGTATGGCAGCAGTCTCTGCCCTGATGCTGTTTTCAAGATTTTGGGATGCGATTAATGATCCGATCGTGGGCGGACTGACAGATAAAACCAAAACAAAATGGGGACGTTATCGTCCATGGCTTCTCATTGCAGCTCCGATCACGGCCGTGCTTCTGATTATGACATTCTGGGCACATCCGGACTGGCCGGACAGATCAAAGGTTATCTATATGGTAATTACATACTGTCTGCTGGTACTTGGATATACTTGTGTAAATATCCCGTATGGCACCCTTTGTGGAGCAATGACACAGGATATCGATGAACGTGCAAAGATTAATACATCACGTTCAGTATCTGCAATGGTTGCAATTGGAATTATCAATATCATTACAGTTCCCCTGATTGGAAAACTTGGCAGTCAAAGTGCTAAAACCGGATACCTACTGGTAGCAATCATATACGGATGTATTTTTGCAGCCTGTCATTTCTTCTGTTTCGCAAAAACAAAAGAGCAGGTGATTATGCCGGAAAAAGAAAAAATATCCATAAAAGTGCAGCTAAGAGCAGTGATGCAGAACCGCCCATATATTCTGGCATTAATCGGACAGGTGTTATTCGGATTTACACTTTATGGAAGAAATGCAGCTGTTTTATACTATTTCACTTATGTAGAGGGAAATGCATCCTACTATACTACATATTCCATGTGCATTATCATTCCATCCATTATCGGTGCAGCATGTTTCCAGCCTGTATTCCGAAAACTGAACAATAAAGGAAGAACTGCATCCATTTTTGCTCTCCTTACTGGAATTTCCATGCTCTGTATGTTCTTCTTTAATGTAAAAGAAACACCGGCAGCGTTCTATACACTTGCAGGAATTACACAGTTCTTTTTCTCTGGATTTAACACTGCAATTTATGCGATCATTCCTGACTGCGTAGAATACGGAGAGTGGAAAACGGGCTTAAGGAATGATGGTTTTCAATATGCATTTGTGTCACTGGGAAATAAAATTGGCATGGCAATAGGAACTGCGCTTCTTGCAGCACTTCTTGGAAAATATGGATATGTGGCAAATCAGGTACAGAATCCGGCTGTCCTCAGTATTATGAGACATTCCTTTACTACAATTCCGGGAGGTTTATGGATAGTGACAGCAATTGTACTGTTTTTCTATCGCCTGAATAAAAAACGTTACAATGAAATTGTAGAAGACCTGAAAAAAAATCGGGTAAAATAAAGAGTGTCGTGAAGTGAATTGCGAATATCAACAGAGTCTCCTTAGGCAGCATAAAAAAATCTGCTTAAGGAGATTTTTATGTCTGGAGTTTTTGTGGTTGCATTTTTGTTTTATATGGGTATAATGGTGAGATAAGTCTGCAGATGAAAGGAAGACAATGCTGACAATATAACGAAGGAGCGAAGTATTATGCTGAAAAGATTCACCAGATATGTAACCCAGAGTGTTGCCGGAATGATCGGGATTTCCGTTTATGTTCTGGCAGATACTTTCTTTATATCTGTATATTCCGGTGCTGACGGACTGGCAGTTCTCAATCTGATCCTGCCGGTTTATGGACTGATCTATGCGATTGGGGCTATGATCGGGATTGGTTCCGCTACCAGGTATGCCATAAGCAGGGCAAAAGGAGAAAATACAGATTATTATTTCGTACAGTCAGTAACCTGGAGTATATTGGCCGCAGTTCCATTTATGCTGATCGGAATTTTTATTCCAGACAAAGCATTGGCTTTGCTGGGTGCAGATGCCGGACTGATCGGACTTGGACGAAACTATATAAGAATTATTCTGATCGCAACACCATTCTTCATGTCAAATTATACATTTACTGCATTTGCCAGAAATGATGGAGCGCCTTCTATTGCAATGATCGGTTCCATCAGTGGAAGTCTTTTTAACATTATATTTGATTATATATTCATGTTTCCTGTCGGTCTGGGATTTTCAGGAGCAGGACTGGCTACTGCAATCTGTCCGATCGTAACAATGAGTGTCTGTACCATACACTATAGAAGCAGCAGAAACCATGTGGGATTCCATTGGAAAAAACCGTCATTCAGACACCTGATTTCCTGCTGTCAGCTGGGAGTTTCCGCATTCGTCGGTGAACTGTCTTCCGGTGTGATCGCTATTGTATTTAACTTCCTGATCCTGGGAATCGCAGGAAATGTGGGTGTGGCAGCCTATGGAGTTGTGGCAAATCTTTCTATCGTGGCATTTGCAATTTTCAACGGTCTGGCCCAGGGAGCACAGCCCCTGATCAGTGAAAGTTACGGAAAAGGTCAGCCCACTCAGGTAAAAAAACTTCTAAAATGGAGCCTGATCGTATGTCTTGCTGTAGAAGCACTGATCCAATTGATCGTCTGGACTTCAACCGACACGCTGATCAGCATTTTCAACAGTGAAAACAATATTCAGCTGCTGAATTATGCACATACAGGACTGCGTCTGTATTTCCTTGGATTTATAGTGGCAGGAATCAATGTTGTACTGGTGGCATATTTCTCAGCAGTGGATGAACCGAAAATTGCGATTGTCGGTTCATTACTGAGAGGAATTGTTGCCATTGTTATCTGCGCAGTTATACTTGCGAAATTATTTGGATTAAATGGAATCTGGATCTCTCTGCTTGCAGCGGAGACAGTTACGTTTCTGACGATTCTGTTTCTGGCATACAAAGACAGAAGAAAAAGGATGGCAGTTGTCTGAACTATGGTTTCAGGCAACTGCCATCCTCAATATCAAGCAGTCTGATTTTCCGCTCAATCCCTCCGGCATAACCGGTAAGACTTCCGTCTGAACCTATAACTCTGTGGCAGGGGACGATCACGGAAATCCGGTTATGTCCAACTGCACCGCCAACTGCTTGGGCAGACATGGTTTTCAGCCCCCGTTTATCAGCTATTTTGCGGGCAATCTCTCCGTAAGTAACTGTCTGACCGTAAGGAATCTCCAGTAAAATATCCCACACTTCTCTCTGAAAATCTGTTCCGATCAAATGAAGCTTCGGCAGGAAATCAGGCTTTTGCCCGCTGAAATAAATATCCAGCCAGCGCAGAGCATCTTTCAAAATACAGTTTTCTTTTTCCTCAAAAACAAAATCCCTGTGTCCTGGAAATTCTCCAAAATACTTCTGTCCCTTAAACCAGGCTCCCACAAGCCCTATATCATCAGCTGCCAGCAGCATTCTTCCAAGTGGAGACAGATAATAAGTTCTGTAAATCATAATATTTCACCCTCATAGAAAAATAAGTGATAATAGATAGCACTTGGCTTCTTATTTGGTATAATTTATTATAAAATTTTCGCATGACAAAAGCAATAAAATCTCAGTTTATGTATGTCTCGGTTTTTCTGTGACCTTTGCTCACCAAAAACACCTCGCGGGATATTACCAGTGAACAGTAATTCCCCTGCTTCAACTGCGGAAAGAATTCTTGTACAAACTTCAAAACTGATGTAAGATAAGATTACTCAGTTTGGAGGTTTTATTATGTGGAATGAAATAAAAGATTTCGCTGCGCCGGAACTGGATGTATATGCCAGAACATCTGAAGTGCAGCTTTTACGATACTATGAACCGGAACCGGGAATTTTTATTGCGGAGAGTCCGAAAGTAATTGAGCGAGCCCTGAAAGCAGGATATCAGCCAATCTCTTTTCTGGTGGAGCATAAAGATCTGGAAGGAGAGGCACAGGAAATCCTGAAACAATATCCGGATGTGCCGGTCTATACTGCAGAATATGAACTGTTGGTCAAGCTGACCGGATTTGCTCTTACTCGCGGAATGCTCTGCGCAATGCGCAGAAATTCACTGCCATCTGTAGAGGAAATCTGCAGAAACGCCAGCCGCATAGCAGTTCTTGAAAATGTTGTAAATCCTACAAACATCGGAGCTATTTTCCGGTCAGCAGCAGCTCTCCATATGGATGCAGTACTTCTGACCGGCGGATGCAGTGATCCGCTTTACCGACGTGCAGCCAGAGTAAGTATGGGAACCGTATTCCAGATTCCCTGGACATATTTTGATAAAAAAACTGTATGGCCACAGGATGGAATGCAGACTCTGCGAAATTTGGGATTCAAAACAGCTGCAATGGCTCTGCGTGACGATTCCGTAGGAATTGATGACAAAGCACTCCGTTCAGAAGAAAAACTGGCAGTCATTCTCGGAACAGAAGGTGACGGCCTTGCATCACAGACCATCGCAGACTGCGATTATACAGTAAAGATACCAATGTCCCATGGAGTAGATTCGTTGAATGTGGCAGCGGCAAGTGCAGTGGCATTCTGGGAGCTGGGACACAAGTAAAGCTCACAATTCCGGAACTGGAACAGGTAGCGCAGGCAAACGGATGGGCATTATGAGGATATTATTCCGCATTATTATGTGCTGTAGAACATAAAAGATTTTACTGCACTGGAATTTTTATAGTTAGTGTAAACGTAAAATATCCGTCAGGAAAGCAGGTGTGTGAAATGGGTGTGTATTTAAATCCCGGCAATTATGAAGTAATCAATTCTGAGATTTATGTCGGGAACTTCTGATAAGGGAAACTTGATGTAACAAAAAACTTATGTTAATATGTAAATGTACAAATTTATTGGATATTAATATAGGAAGTGATTGTATGCCAGAAAATATCAGGAATATCATATATAGATTTTCTCAAGAATTAAGACATATTTTGGGCGATAAACTGACAAAGGTTATCGTATATGGCTCATATGCAAGAGGAGACTTTCGGGAGAATTCTGATATAGATATTATGATTTTAGTGAAAATGTCTGATGAAGAAATTCGATTGGTTAAGAATGACATTTATGATCTTGCATTTGAATTTGAAATAAATACAGGAATAGAGTTTTCTCCTATCATTAAAAATGAAGACCAGTATGAATATTGGGTTGATACGTTGCCTTTTTATCGGAATGTGAGAGATGAGGGGGTAGTGATCAGTGAATGATAAGAAAGAAGATTTATGTATATACCGCATTCGAAATGCTGTAGAGACATTAGGAGTAGCTGCATTATGTTTGGAAAGCCAGCATTATAAAGATTCAATAAATCGTAGCTATTACGCTGCCTTTTATGCAATAAAAGCAGTATTAGCTTTAGAAGAGATCGACTTTAAGCGCCATAAGGATGCGGTTGCATATTTTAATAAAACTTATGTAGCAACGGAGATTTTTTCAAGAGAAATGGGAAAAAAGTTAGGCAGACTAAAGCAGGAAAGAGAAAGCAGCGATTATGATGATTTTTACGTTGCGTCTTTAACAGATGCAACAGATCAGTATAATTCAGCGAAGCTTATTATTGATGAGATAGAAAAATATCTGGCAGATAAAAGTATTCAATATTAACTGGAAAATGTGGTATATGTAATTTAACAGGCATATTGAACATATCCACTTGGCAATAAAGTACTTGTACAATAGGAGATTTAGTGAATCCCTCGCAATTTGCGAGGGATTTTTTACTAAAAATGAAACTTTTTGTTCTTTGACAGGATATATAAGAATGTAAAGGTTAAAAGCTTTTAATTTTTGAAAGTATTAAAAAGAAAGTAGGATTGATATGACAGATGAAGCAGAGCTTTTGCAACGTCTCAGGAACAGAGAAAAAAACTCAATAGATGAAGCAATCCAAATTTATACGCCGTATTTGAGTACTGTTTTGTATCATATGGCCGGCAATTCACTGCCGAAAGAGGATATTGAAGAAATTGTGGCAGACGTGTTTGTTATACTCTGGAAGAATGCTGAAAGGATAGATTTGCAGAAAGGTACATTACGGTCATATCTTGCTGCTGTTGCCCGAAATTTTGCTCTGAAACGGATAAACAGAAAAACGGAGTATACAGTTCTTGAAGATATTGAACTGTCAGATGGAAAAGATTTCATTGAAGAGAATTTTCACAATAATTATGTGTGGGAAACAGTTATGAGTCTTGGCGAACCTGACAGCGAGATTTTTGTAAGGCGGTATAAATTTGATGAAAAAATCAAGGACATTTCAAAAGCAATGGGACTTAATATTTCTACAGTTAAGACCAGACTTTCAAGAGGAAAAAGAAAACTCAGAAAAATGTTATCGAATGCGGAGGAAAGATTATGAGAAGAAAAAATTTGCTTAAAGAATTGGGAATACAAAAACAGGCAGATACATCCTGCAATGCTCTTGATATTGACACAGAGAAGGTCAGACAGAGAGTTTATGCAAAACTTGACTTCGCAGATACAGAAAGGAAACAAACGACTATGAGATCAAAAAAGAAAATATTACCTTTGTTGATAGCTGCAACACTTACAATTGGAGTTACTGCTGTGGCGGCAACAGGAAAGGTTTCAGTGTGGACAGGTTCATCTGCATCACGTACTGATTATACATCTCTTCCAACAGTAGAACAGGTTACAAAGGATATTGGGTATAGACCGGTATTGATTGATACATTTGAGAATGGGTACTGCTTCAAAAAGGGCAACATTATAAAAAACAGTTTTAAGGATGACAATGCAAATGTAATTGAGAAGTTTAAATCCGTGTCCTTTGAGTATCAGAAAAATGGAGATATTGTATCATTTGATCAGCAGAAGTTTACTTCAAAGCTTACTCAGGCGGGTGATATTATTGCCACTGTAAATGGAACAAATCTGTATTATGTACATTATATAAATAAAGTGGTATCGGATGATTACGAATTGACAGAACAAGATAAAAAAGACCAGGCCAGTGGAAAAGTTGTATTCAGTTACGATGACAGCGCTTCTCAGATTGAAGTCAGTCAGGTTCAAAGCGTTAACTGGAATAAAGATGGCATCCAGTATGGTTTGCTGCAAATAGATGGAAAATTATCTGCCGGTGAACTTGCAGATATGGCGAGAGAGGTTATTGATAACAGAAGATAAAGAAAAAAAGATGGTGAATTCACTCCGGTTCACCATCTTTTTGTAACTGCTGTGGAAATACCTGTATCGCAGCTGATGTATAATATGTTATAATTTATAGACAGTGTAGCTGTCCGGAACTTTTATAGTTAGGGTAAACGTAAAATATCTGTCAGGAAAGCAGGTGCGTGAAATGGGTGTGTATTTAAATCCCGGCAATGATAAATTTTATAAAGCAATCAATTCTGAGATTTATGTGGACAAAACAGAACTGATACAATATACCAATCGTGTTTTTAACACCATGCAGCAAAATGTCTGTGTAAGCAGACCAAGACGTTTCGGAAAGTCTATGACTGCAAATATGCTGGCTGCATATTACAGCAGAGGGTGTCAGTCTGAGAAATTATTTGACGGACTTAAGATAAAAGAAGATTTATCTTTTCCCAAGTATCTGAATAAATACAATGTTTTTTTTATAAATATGCAGGAATTCCTAAGCCGCAGTAAGACAGTAGAGAAAATGGTTCTGCGATTAAACCGGATTCTGATGCGCGACCTGAAACAGGAATATCCTGATGTGGACTATTTTGATGAAGAAGATCTTGCTGAAAGTATGCAGGATGTATATCAGCAGACAGGATGTCCGTTTGTGATTATTATAGATGAGTGGGATTGTATTTTCAGAGAATACAAGTCAGATAAAGAAGCGCAGGAGCAGTATCTTGATTTTCTGCGGGATTTTCTTAAGGATAAATCTTATATTCATCTTGCCTATATGACAGGAATCCTGCCGGTAAAGAAATATGGAACACATTCTGCCCTGAATATGTTTGATGAATTTTCCATGATTTATGCAGGACCGCTGGCAAAGTTTGTGGGTTTTACAGAGACAGAAGTCAGACAATTATGTGAGAAATATCATATGGATATGAGGGAAATCAGAGAATGGTATGACGGGTACAGGTTTGAAAACTGTGAGCCGGTTTATAATCCAAGGTCTGTGGTAAACGGTATGCTCTTTGGCTCTATCAGAAACTACTGGAATATGACAGAATCTTTTGAAGCACTGCAGACTTATATAGATATGAATTTTGAGGGGTTAAAGGATGATATTCTCAGTATGCTGGCAGGAGAGAATATTCCTGTTAATACCGGAAATTTTACAAATGATATGACGACATTCCGGGATGAGAATGATGTTTTGACCTTATTGATCCATCTGGGATATCTGGCATATGATTCTACAGAACATTGTGTGTATATTCCTAACAATGAAATACAGAATGAGTATGCAAATGCTGTTTCTGTATCAGACTGGGGTGAAGTGTCAAAAGCTTAAAAAAATTCGGCAGATGTCCTGAATGCAATCTGGAATCAGAATGAGCAGATGGTTGCACAGGGAATCCAAAGAGCACACTTTGAGACCTCGCATCTTCAGTATAATGATGAAAATGCATTAAGTTATACCATTTCGCTGGCTCTGTATGCGGCTCGAAACTATTATAGCGTATATCGCGAACTGCCAACAGGAAAGGGATTTGCGGATATGGTCTTTATTCCGAGAAAAAAATTTCCTGATAAACCTGCTCTTGTAGTGGAATTAAAATGGGATAAAAGTGCCAAAGGAGCTATTTCTCAGATTAAACAGAAGCAATATTGTAAAAGTCTGGAGAAATATGCAGGAAATATTCTTTTGGCAGGGATTAACTATTCGAAGAAGGATAAAGAGCATCAGTGCATGATTGAGAAGATAGTGAAATAATAACATTATATATGATTTGCTGTAAATAGATGAAAAATATCAGAGAGTGTGTAAATTGGAAAATTTCTACACACTCTCTGATGTATTTATGATATAAAGTTAAATGATATAGATTATTCGAAACGAGGAATTGTAATAACTTCTCCACCCTTCATAGCAGATTCATGTGCACAGATTCCTGTACCTGTCCAGTAAGCGCCCATGATGTCATCGATGGCAGGTTTGCGTTCTTCCAGAATGGAACGGATGAATTCATGTACAAGGTGTGGATGGGAACCACCGTGACCGCCTCCCTGGGTGAAGGAAAGATGGGTGTTCTCATTGTTATATACTGTGTTGGTGGTGAAGGATGCGATTTCCTTCGGAAGAAGGTGTGCATAATCCGGAATCTGGATTCTTTTTTCTACAATCTCTGATCCACGGCTGGATTTTTCACTGTCTTCATCCAGAATGTCCACTTTCCCCAGCTCTCCTGTACGGGTAAAGAGAACTGGATCTTCATCACCAAGTTGCTGCCATTCGAAGCTTTCGTTTTCACCGTATACCCGGAAGCACTCAGAATAGCTTCTGGCTACACCGTAGAGGAAACGTTCCATTTCAATAGTTACATCACTATCCTGAAGAGAAATAAATGCGGATTCGAACGCGAACGGGCAGCCGTATTTGTCAGCCAGTTCTTTGCGGACTTTTCCGGAACCTCTTGCATAAACTTTGTCCGGCAGATGACCTGCAAGCATCAGACAAGGAGCAACGGCGTGTGTTGGGTGCATCAGTGGTGGGAAACCTTCCCAGTATTCCGGCCATCCTTCCATATCCTGGTAATGTGCACAGGTCATGTACTGGAGGCGTCCAAGTTCGCCCTTCTTATAAAGCTCCTGGATATAGAGGAACTCTCTCTGGAAAATCGTTGTTTCCATAAACATATAATTTTTGCCGGAGGCCTTGCGGGCTGCAATGATGTCATTTAATTCTTGGATGCTCATTCCCATAGGAATTGTACAGCCACAATGTTTACCTGCATTTAAGACGCGTACAGAAAACGGAGCATGTGTTGCTGGCGGTGTTACAAGATGAACTGCATCAATTTCAGGAATATCCAGTACATCCTGCAGATCTGTGAAACAGCGTTCATCAGGAATGCTGTATCGTTCTTTTGCAATATTCAGAAGTTTCTCATTTTTATCTACGACATACACCTTATCAATATCAGGATGTTTACAGTAGATAGCAACGAATTCAAGCCCGAAGCTTAAGCCTACTAAAGCAACATTCAGTTTTTTCATGATGGAAAACCCTCCTTAAAAATAGTAGAAAAAATAGTAAAAAGTTAGTTAGGAATAAAATCCACAGGATGTCAGGAATCCTGCATCTGTCTTTTATGCTTGTGATTATACGTGATGAGAAGAGAAATGAGAATAAAGATAATTTAGATGTTTGACCCCAAAAAGATAAAAATAATACCAGTTCCGGAAAGCTCTACTTTTTTTAGAAAAGATGGAAAAAGAAAGAATAATATCGTTATTCAAAAATCAGGGATTTCATGTTTTAATAAGTGCATAGCAGAACAATCGATTGGAAAGCAGATCAGAAATACAGAGATATAAGATATAAGAGAGAAGATGAGAAGGAGGAACTATATAATGAAGAAAAGAGCATTAGCTGTTATGTTGGCAGGGGCTATGGTTTTGGGCGCACAGACAGGTGTGTGGGCTGCATCCGATACTTCAGATCAGAAAGAAGGAGAATTGACACTTCTGATGGTAAATGACTGGATCGATGAGACAGGAGCAAAAGGGGAAGAACTTACGAAAGTGATCAAACAATATGAAGAAGAGAATCCAGGGGTGGAGATCACATTGCAGGGAGCTTCCCAGCAGGATATTAAGGAATCTTTCCAGACAGCAGCTCTGGCAGGAGGCGGAGCAGACATTGTAATGATGGACAATTCCGGACATGCCATTGACCTTGCAGCAATGGGACTTCTGTATCCACTGGAAGATCTTACCACAGCCGATGAGCTTACTGCGCAGTATCAAGAAGGACCACTCAATTCCGGCAAATTTGAGGGTAAATATTATTCCGTGCCATGGTATATGGACTGTACAGGTCTCTATTATAATAAAGAACGTCTGGATGAACTGGGAATCGATGTTCCTACAACATGGGAAGAACTTTCTGATGCAGTAGATAAAGCAAAAGAAGCCGGCTACGGCGGAATTATTACTTATCAGAGTGCATATGCGTTCTATTCATTCTTCTATCAGAATGAGTGTCCAGTAATTGACACAAGCGGAGATGTTCCGAAGGTAGTGATTGACAATGAGGAAGGAAAAGAGGCTTGGAATTATATCTGTGATTTAATCTCTAAAGGTGGTCTGGTAGAGTCTTTTAAAGAAGCAACTACATGGGATAAAGTATATGAAAGCTTTGCAAATGGAGAAGCAACCTTCCTGTTGGGTGGAGACTGGTGCTCCAGCGGAGTGGAAAATATTAATCCGGATTTGGATTACGGCATTGCTCCGATGGTAAAAGGAAAAACAGAAGCAACTGTACTGGGAGGATGGACCTGGAATATTAATACCAACTGCAAAGATCCGGAACTTGCTTATGACCTGATTCAGTATCTGAATTCAGAAAAAGGAGATTCTCTTCTTGGCGTAGAAGGAAAGATTTCAGCACGTAAAGACTTCGATTATGACAAAGCACTGGAAGGAAAGGACAAACTGAAAGTCTTTACAGAAGAATTTCCGTATACAGAAGCAAGACCTGCTGTTATCAATGAGAAATCCATCGATGAACTGATCACCAATGCCATCCTGGAAGTAGACTACGGACAGTCATCAGCTGAAGATGCGCTGACTTCTCTTACCCAGAAGCTCAATGAAAACATTGCATCTAATTATCAGTAAAAATATCCGGGAAACAAACATGAAATAATAACAGAGGCGCTGGCGTGAAATGGCGGCAGCGCTTCTTCGTTGAGAAGGGAGGAAGATCATGTTCAAAATACGTAGAAAAGAAGGTCTGGAGCTGAGAAAAAATCTTCCGGGATATCTTCTGATGGCACCTGCAGTGATTGCGATTCTGGCGCTTTCCGTGTATCCTCTTTTCAGAGGTATTTATCTGAGTTTCTTAAATTATAACCTTGTACGCCCCAATGATCCTGCATTTAATACTTTTGCAGGTTTGCAGAATTATATTGATATTTTTAAAGATAAAGTGTTCATACAGTCTATTGGAAATACAGTAAAGTGGACAGTGATAAACCTTGTAGTGCAGCTTGTGGCAGCCATGCTTCTTGCGCTTGCACTGAACCAAAAGATGAAAGGAAGATCCGTATACAGAACCTTGATCCTGGTTCCATGGGCAGTTCCTCATGCCATAGCAGCCATGACCTTTACTTTTTTATACAATGCAAATGTAGGTATCATTAATATCCTGGCAGTGAAACTGGGAATGATTACAGAATCTGTGTCCTGGCTTGGAAATGTGGGATCAGCGTTCTGGTGTGTGGTTCTGGTAGCAATCTGGAAGGGAATTCCTTTTCAGATGATCTTTATTCTGGCTGCACTGCAGGGAATTTCCGGGGATGTGTATGAGAGTGCGGAAATAGATGGTGCCAGTCGTTGGCAGTGTTTTTGGAAAATCACACTTCCGATCATTAAAGAGCCTCTGGCTATTTCAACCATTTTGAACCTGATCGGTATTGTGTCCTGTTTTAACACCATCTGGCTGATGACCAAAGGTGGACCGCTGTACAGCACAGAGATCATTTACACCTATGCATACAGAAGAGCATTTATTGACCATAATTTCGGAACTGCAGCAGCTGCATCCGTGGTATTGTTTGTATTCATGGCTGTTTTTTCCGGAGTTTATCTGAAGATGGTAAGTGAGAAAGAATGAATAGGGAGGAGGAAAATATATGCTTGCAAAACAACGAAATGAAGCCATAAGGCATGTGATCGCCTATGTGTTTACAATAGTCATGGTTTTCCTTGCAGTGACTCCGTTTATCTACGTGGTGCTGACTGCCCTGAAAACAAAAGAACAGATTTATGACCCATCCCAGATCATACCGACGCATATCACATTTGACAATTTCAGACATGTACTGTTTCAGTCGAATTTCGTAAGATATTTTATGAACAGTATTTTTATTACACTGGTCACAACACTGATCTGTATGATATTATCAGTAATGGCAGCATATGGACTTACCAGATATAAAATCGCAGGTGCCGGGAAGATCAAGATGGCGGTTCTTATGACAAGAATGTTTCCGGGAATCCTGTTGTGTATTCCTTACTATATTATTATGAAACAGTTGAACCTGATTGACAGTTATACAGGACTGATTCTGATGTACTGCTCCTTTACCCTGCCTTTTGCCATATGGAATACCTGTGCATTTTTTATTTCCATCCCATGGGAACTGGAGGAAGCTGCCAGGATCGACGGATGCAGTAGGTTGACATCATTCTTTCATGTGATCATCCATGTGGCCAAACCGGGACTTTTTGTCACGGCCCTGTTCTGTTTCATGACATCTTGGGATGAATATATGTATGCGTCTATTTTTATCAATACAACTTCAAAGAAAACCATTCAGGTCGGTATGCAGGATTTCATAGGACAGTATTCTGTAGACTGGGGACTGCTGATGTCAGCGGTGGTGATCAGCCTGATACCGATCCTGATCTTCTTTGCACTGGTACAGAAGAATCTGGTACAAGGACTTTCTGCCGGTGCAGTGAAAGGATAAAACACAGATCAGATGTAGAAAGAGGAAATTTGCGTATGGGTTTCAAACGTAAAAATCCGGGTAACCAGAGCATAAGGAGGCAGCTCACATTTTATATGGGATTTTTTGTGGTGCTGCCGCTGTGCCTGGCTTTGATGCTTCTGAATTTCTATCTTCAGAAGGTTACCACGGAAAATAAGATTAACAATGAAACAAATCTGCTGTCTCAGATCAGAGACAATGCGGATCAGATGATCGAGGTGACAAATTATGCCACCAGTATGCTGATGACAAACAAAAATACGCTGAAGAACCTGCGGACTTTAGAACAAGACGGGGATTCCTACGAGATTTATCAGGCGAAAAGAGAACTTTCCAATGATATTTCGAATGTAGAGAGCTCCGTCTTAAATGCCGTTAACGGAAAAGTAGCCATTCTTACGAAAACAGGATATGTGATTGGTTCCTACGCATTAAGCAGGACAGAGACAGATTATGAGAAAGAACAGTGGTATCAGGAGGTTCTGAAGAATGGAAGAAAGACGACCTACAGTACCGGCATCGGGGAAATTTTTCAGGAAATGACCATATATGACAACGTACAGAAATATCTCTATATGGGACGTGAGATCCTGGATTATTCCGGCAAAAATCTGGGAGTTATGCTGATCCGCCTGTCTGAGACGAACATCTGGGGAAAACTGGCAGCAAGCATGGTGACAGAGGAAGGCGGTGCCATTTATATCCTGGACAGAAACAATAATATACTGGTGGGATATAATGAGAAATATCAGAAACAGCTGAAAGAGCTGGGAGAACAAGAGTCTGTAAAAGAGAGTTCTGAGAAGGAGATCATTACCGGTAACCTGGAAGATGATTTTTACTATATAGCAGGTGAATTGGAAAATGCGTCCAATAAACTGGTCTATCTTGTGCCACGGGAAATTTTCCTGAAGGAAAACAGAAAGATTCTCCAGCATATTCTGGAAATGGTATTGCTGGTAATCGGATTCACGGTCTGTACTATGTTATATTTTTCCAGAAGGCTCGCCAGACCTCTGGTTGAAGTGGCACAGACTCTGGAAAAAGCTCCCAATGGAATGGCAGTTCTGGAGGAACCCAGAGGTTCTTTCCAGGAGATGAGCAAATTTGTATCCTGCTATAACCAGGCTAGGAAAAAGATCGAAGAGCTTCTGGAAAAAGTAGAAAGAGAGAGCAGATTAAAAGAAAAAGCCCATTATGAGATGCTCATGTCGCAGATTTCCCCTCATTTTATCTTTAACACGGTTAATTCCATAAGGATCATGGCCATAAAAGAAGGACAGGACCGTGCAGGGGGGAATGAAAACACGGAGAAAGCACTGGAAGCACTGGGAGATATTTTGCATGCAGTTTACAGTAACAAAAACGGCATGACTACTGTGGGACAGGAAACGGCACTTCTGAAAGCATATGTAGATATCATGCAGATGCGGTTTGGAAGTTCGTTTCAGTATTATAATGTAATTCCAACAGAACTATTCTATTATGAAATCCCTGCATTTACCATGCAGCCGATTGTAGAAAATGCGATTCTGCACGGAGTAAAAGGTGTGACAGCAGGGCAGATTATAGTCTCTGCAATAGAGTATGAGAATGATTTTGTCATATCTGTATTCAATAATGGAAATTCTGCGGATAAAAAGAAGATTGAAAATCTTCTGAAGGGAGAGAAGAACCAGAGAGCTGTGACGGGGATCGGGCTTTACAATGTAAATTCCAGACTGAAGCTGCTGTACGGCGAATCTTATGGACTGATCTATAATGAAAAGGTCAGAAATGGTTTCGAAATATGGGTTCGTCTTCCAAAAAAAATTACAGAATCAGAAGAAAGGTGATAAAATAGGACAAAAAGATAGCAATTATTATCCGGATGAAGGGAAGAATATTCTATGAAAAAGGTATTGATCGTAGAGGATGAAATTCTGGCAAGACTTGGACTGCGTCAGCTTGTAGACTGGAAGAAACTGGATCTGGAACTGCTGTCGGATGCAACAGATGGAGAAGAAGCATTGGAAATGATCCGGAACAGCCGTCCGGATATCATTCTTCTTGATCTGAATATCCCCAGAGTCAGCGGGCTAGAAATTCTGGAATTTTTGAAGAAAGAAGAAATGCAAACCAGAGTAATCGTGGTAAGCTGCCAGGAAGAATTCGATGTTGTAAAGAAGGCAATGAAGTTGGGGGCGTATGATTATCTGCGAAAACTGAATCTGAGTTCTGATGAACTGGAAAGTATTCTGGAAAAGTGTCTGGGAGAAACAGAAGAAAGAAATAAGGTGCATATGCAGGGAATACGTGAGATCCGTTATGAAGAGATTATGAGAGACAGCAGAGATATTTTTGCAGGTACCTGTAATTATCAGACATTAATCTGTATACTGGCGAAAGATACAGAAGAGTTGTCCGGGGTTATGGAAATGATCCATAAATGGGCAGAAACCGAACTCAGGGAAGGCCTGCAGATTCAGAAGGGAAATCAGTATGGATATTTCCTGCTGAAAGAAACACCGGAAAGATCTGTTTATATGGAATTAAAGAAAAGGGCAGAGCGGAAAACAGGCAGAGAACTGTACATGGGAATCTTTGAAGGTTGCATGGAAAAAACTGCGGATCTTGTTCGGGCTGCTGCGATGGCCGAGCAGATACAGCTTTTCAGTTATTATGATAAAGAAGAGAAACTGGTGTTTTTTCAGAAGAAGATTGAAACAGAAGGTCATAGTCCACGAGGAATGCATGGATATCTGGATTCCCTAAAAGAGAAGATTCGAAGTTTTGACAGAGAAAAAGTTGAACAGGAGCTGTATGGAATCTTCGGACTGATCCGACAGGAGCCTTATGTCAGTATCAATGTGCTGAGAAGAAATTTTATGGATATTTTGGGAATTTATTCCCTGGTTGCACAGTCATTGGACGGCGCACTGGAAGAAATAGAGTTGGATGGTGATAATTGTCATTATCAGAAAATCATGATGATGGAAAGCCTCAGGGAAATAGAAAAATGGTTTCTGAAATTTAATGATATTTTTATGGAAAAATTCTGGATTGCCTACAAATGCAGTAGATCTGAAATCCTGCAGAAAGTAGTAAAATATATAGAAGCGCATATCACGGAACCAATCCATCTGTCAGATGCAGCTGCTGAAACAGGAGTTTCCTCAGCTTATCTCAGCACCATGTTCAAAAAAGAAATCGGCTATAATTTCATAGAATATGTAAACCTCCGAAAAATAGAACTGGCCAGACAAATGCTTCAGGATGGAAAAATGGTCTATGAAGTCTCAGAACTTCTTGGATTCGAAAATAGCACTTATTTCTCCAGAGTGTTTAAACGCTATACAGATGTATCGCCGGATACTTATCGGAAACAAATGTAAACTGAATTCAGATAAATAAGTTGACAATTCTCCGCGCCTATGATATAAAAAGAAAGTCAAAACCAATCATCAACAGGGAAAGAGGAGAGTATTATTATGAGTCAGTCATATGCAAAAAGCCCTGCTGCAGAGAGAAAGTTTACAACCAGAGAAATGGTACTGGTTGGTATGTTTGCAGCAGTTCTTGCAGTAATATCACAGATTTCACTGCCAATGCCTACCGGTGTACCGATCACCATTCAGGTATTTGGCGTAGCACTTGTAGGAGCAGTACTTGGTTCCAGACTTGGAACTACAGCAACACTGGTTTACGTTTTGTTAGGAGCCATCGGTCTTCCGATCTTTGCTAACTTCTCAGGCGGAATCAGCAGCATTGTAGGAGTTACCGGAGGATACATCTGGGCATGGCCGCTCATGACCTGGCTTTGCGGAATCCGTCCGAAAACAGAGAATAAGACAAAGAACCTTACAATCTCAATCGGATTTGCACTGATCGGACTTCTGATCGTTGAGACAATCGGTGGTTTACAGTGGCATTTTGTGGGAGGTTCCATGAGTATCCCGGCAATTGCAGTATACTCCTTAACAGCATTTATTCCAAAGGACATTGTGATCACAGTTCTGGCAGTTCTTATCGCAATTCCCATCAGAAAAGGAATTAACAATGCAGGAAACCGCTGAGAACAGTAACAGGCTAAAAAGTAGCCTGCCGAAAGATACTCAGGTAAAGCAGGAAAACATAAAGATTCATGGAATCGGGCTTGATAAAGCAGGACGGTGTACACATTATCACACACAGCTTGACATAGCTGCATTGCTCTGTGCGAAATGCAGGAAATATTATGCATGCTATTCCTGTCATGATGAACTGGAAGATCATCCATTTGCCCCAACAACACCGAAAGAAGCTTATCCTGTTTTATGCGGAAACTGCGGCAGGAAACTTACACTTCAGGAATACAAAAAAGGCAGCTGCCCTTACTGCCATGCAGGATTTAATCCAAAATGCAGTTTACATGAGAATATTTATTTCTGTTGTACAAATACAGAGAATACAAAATAGCAAAAAATTTTGTATTCTCTTTTTATTTGTCAAAAAATCTGATATACTGATTAAAGTTAGAATGAACTAACCAAACCAAACAAATAACAAGAACCTATTTCTTTTATTTGCATACAAATAGAAACAGGAGGAACAAATCAATGGATATAAATGTATTCTATGGAATTCTGATTCCTTTTCTTGGAACCTCTGCAGGAGCTGCTTGCGTATTTTTCATGAAGAAGAATCTGAATGAACAGATCCAAAGGGCACTTACCGGCTTTGCAGCAGGAGTTATGGTTGCGGCTTCCATATGGAGTCTGCTGATCCCGGCAATTGAACAGTCTTCCGGACTGGGGAAGCTTTCATTTGTACCGGCAGCAGTGGGATTTTGGATAGGGGTGCTTTTTTTGCTCTTGCTGGATCACATGATCCCGCATCTTCACCAGAACAGTAACAAGGCAGAAGGTCCGAAGAGCAAGCTTCAGAGAACTACCATGCTGGTTCTTGCAGTAACTCTGCATAACATTCCGGAGGGAATGGCAGTAGGAGTTGTATACGCAGGTTATTTGACAGGGCACGCCCAGATTACTATCATGGGAGCTATGGCCCTTTCTATCGGGATTGCTATTCAAAACTTCCCCGAGGGAGCCATTATCTCCATGCCCCTGCGTTCTGAGGGAATGGGAAAAACCAAAGCCTTCGCAGGTGGAGTCCTGTCCGGGATTGTAGAACCTGTCGGTGCAGTCCTTACGATTCTTGCCGCCGGCCTCATTGTCCCGGCACTTCCATATCTTCTAAGCTTCGCTGCCGGAGCTATGCTCTATGTAGTAGTGGAAGAACTCATACCCGAAATGTCTGCCGGAGAACACTCCAACATCGGAACCCTTTTCTTCGCAGTAGGATTCTCTCTGATGATGATTCTGGATGTAGCGCTTGGATAAAAAACAGCTGTCCGATTTATTACCGGGCAGCTGTTTTGGCGTTGAGAGATATTTTGGAAATAGTGGAAACCTGTGAGGAGACAGAGTCGGTTGAATGATGTGGTTCTGCTCGGTACAGATATAAAATACCGCCAAAGAAACCAAAAATCAGTCCTGTATATCCGCCGCTGCAAAGGACAACAGTTACCTTTGTAACAAAGGACATACCGCCGATCATGCAGATCAAAAAGCCTGTCAGAAGACCGATGGTTGTCCAGCTTATAAGTGAAACAGCCAGAAAAGTTGCAGCAGCATGTGAGTTTTTTACCTGTTTATTAATAGAATTCCATAATGTCTGATACATAATGATTCCTCTTTTCTTTTTTTCATTTTATGTACTTTATTATAAAAATGGTTTGTAAAATACACATGCGCGTTAATGAAAAATTTATGTAAAATTTGCAGGATCATATAAATCCTGTGGCTTGTGTGAAAAAATGATTCATGATAAGATAAGGGCAATAAATCTGATTAACGATCTGGCAAGGAGAAGACTATATGGATATAAATAAATTTCAGGAAAAACTGGCAGAAATCTGTAAGCTCGGTGAAGAAAATGGTAAGGCGCTGAAGCCGGAGCAGATAAAGGAATGCTTTGGAGATATGGATCTTGACAAATCACAGCTAATCAAAATTCTTCAGTACCTGAAGCTTCAGGGGATTTCCATTGAGGGTGCAGAAGCCCTTCAGAAACCGGTAGATCCGGAAACACCGGGAACAGAGGAAACGCAAAAAAAGGTACCGCTTACTGCAGAGGAAGAAGAATATTTGAGGGAATACCTGGAAAATCTGGAAGAACAGAAAAAGGTTCTGCGCAGTACAGAAGAGCTTTTCGGGCTGTTGAATCAGGGAGATGCTCTGGCAGCAGCAGAGCTTTCTCAGAAATATCTGCCCAGAGCAGCACAGATGGCAGCGGAATTGAATTGTGAGGAGATTTTCCTGGCAGATCTGATCCAGGAAGCGAATGTCAGTTTGCTTATGGCTCTGGACGAGGAGAATGACCACAAGGATGAAAAATGGCTTCTGGGAAGAATCCGCGCAGGAATCCTTCGAGCCATTGAGGAGCAGACACAGAAGAAATTCGAAGATGATTATCTGGTGGCAAAAGTAGAAAAGCTGGAAGCGGCAGTGCGGGAACTGACAGAAGATGATGAGGATGAAAAATCTAAATTCAGTGTGGAGGAACTGGCGATCATCCTGGATATGGATGTGGAAGAAATCCGGGATGTATTAAGACTGACAGGAGATGATAAATAATTATGAAAAAAACGATTCTTGTAATTGATGCCTGTGTCAGACAGGAGGAATCCAGAACCAGAAAATTACTTACGACTGCCCTGGATACTATGAAGGTGCAGCATCCGGACTGGAAGTTTGAGGTGCTGGATCTGAACAAAATGGATTTAAAATATTGGACAACGGATACCTTAAAGGCCAGGGATGAGCTTTTGATGAAAAGGGATTATACAGCTCCTGTATTTCAGTATGGAAATCAGTTCCGGGAAGCAGATGGAATTGTTGTGGCAGCGCCGTTCTGGGATCTGAGTATACCGGCAGTGCTGAAGGTTTACATTGAAAATATTTCGGCAGATGGTATTACCTTTAAGTGCGATGAATCCGGTATGCATGGAATCTGTAAGGGCCAGTGGATGCTGTTCCTTACTACCCGTGGAGGTATCTGGGCAGATAGCCATATGGAGCTTGGAAGCAGATATATGGAAGCTTTATGCCAGTTTTTTGGGATTGATCAGTATAATTGTGTGTATGCAGACGGAATTGATGTCCAGGAATTGGATGGAGAGAAGATTCTGGAGGCAGCGATAGAAGAGACTGCACATATTAGCAGAATGCTGAACTAACATCATAGAATGAATAAAAAAGATTTTCACATGGAAAGAAATTAAGAGTAAAGTACTCCTTTGCCATGCGAAAATCTTTTTTTGTCAGGAAAGAGAATTACTTTTCAGGCATATGGGAAATTTTGTTATCCCAGATGATTCCGGCAGCTACCAGAAGGATTCCCAGAAGCTTTTTAAGATTGATGTTATGGAACATAAAGGCATCAAACAAAATTCCGGCAGTAAGCTGTCCTGTCAGTAAAAGAATGGTGGATTCCATAACTTTCAGATGAGAGAGTGTGATCATGGAAATAATAAATGCCACGATCCCGAAGGCTCCGCCCAGATAGGCCCACCAGGGAGCCTGGCTGAAAGAATATAGGTTAATAGAAAATTTTGAGGATATTGCCAGTAAAATAAAGGATAAGACCGAAGCCACCACATAGTTCACCAGAGAACCATTGTTGGTTCCAAGATATTTTGTACACCGATAATTGATCATTTTGGAAATAACGGTGGCACATCCGTTTACGAATGCGAGAGTTAATATAAATGCCATGATTAATGTCCTTTCATGAAAGAGTGATAATGATCAGCCCTGCAAGGATCAGTGCAAAGCAGGGTAAACGTTTCAGGTTAAAAGGAATTCTGGGTACACCGAACCATCCGAAATGATCGATCACTGCAGAAATCACCAATTGACCGGTTACAGAAAGACAGGTTACCACCGAGACACCCAAAACACCGATACAGTAACTGGAAGTGACAACCAGAAAAATCCCCAAAAAACCGGCAGAATAGAGATACCAGGGCATTCCGCTGATTTTCAGTTTCTCACGAACAAATAGTTTCATATACAGAATAAGTAAAATTCCGCCTACTGCATGAACCACAAGGCTCATACCAAACATTCCCACATAATCGGTGAGCATGCGGTTCAGGCTGCCCATGGCAGACTGACAGGCACCGGCCAGAAGGGTAAACAAAGCGTACATAAAAATTCCTCCTCAAATTGTTATCACACAACATTATACAGGAAAACTGTTTTTCTTACAATTCTTTTGGCAGGACCTATATAATATTTTGAAGATTATGGAAAAACAGGTGATGAATTTGTTTTATTTTTATATTTTAAGAGAAATAGGTGGAAATTTTATTTCAAATAAGGTACAATAAAAGAACTGAATTATAATTGTATGTACAGAAGCTAAGAGGATCAGAGTATTATTTGTTATTGATGTCTGATCAGTATCTGTCATGGATAAAGGAGAAAGATATGAAAGCCTGGGAAAAAGCACAACAGATTTTTCGTGAAGCCAGACCGGTGGTACGATCGGAGGAGGAGCAGACCTGGACGGATAACGTAGATGTATCCAAATTCTATGATGATAATCTGTCTTTGGATTGGGGCAGTAATGTACCGGGATCAGGGGCACCTGAGAAGATTATGGTGGCAGCTGTTCAGGCACTTGAGAACAGGGGCTATCAGGTCAGCAAGGCTGGATACAGGTTTCTGGAGCAGGGACTTGCAGCACATCAGGAGCAGGATTTTGTGAAGCTCCATCAATTATCAGCACTTTTACGAAGAGAGCTGATGAATGCCAAAAAGGATGAAAACTCAGAATACTGGAAATACAAATATTATCATTCTTTTGAGGAGTATGAGAAGGAAGTAAGCTTTCCGGATGCCGTAGCAGTTGATACTTCCACAGAAGATTTTAAAGAAAAGATCCGTGCCGGATGGCTGGCACAGCTGGTTGGCGGAGCTATGGGAACCATGGTGGAGGGTTATACCAGTGAGAATTTGCAGAAGGCCTTTGGGGACGTGACAGGTTATCTGCGGGAACCAAATACTTACAATGATGATATTACTTTTGAACTGGCATTTCTGGATGCTTTTTCGGAGAAGGGATATGAAGTTACAGCGGAGGATATTGCACTCATGTGGGTAGGATTTATCCCCTGTGGCTGGTCAGCAGAGGAGTTGGCTATCCGGAATATCAAAAGCGGTATTTTCCCTCCGGAAAGTGGTACCCACTGCAATCCGTTCAATGAATGGATCGGTGCTCAGATGAGAGCCGGAATATGCGGAATGGCAGCACCGGGTAATCCTTATATGGCAGCGAGACTTGCATGGCGGGATGGAGAAGTTTCCCATGCAAACAATGGAATTTTGGGAGAGGTTTTTAATGCTGTGATGGCCTCACTTGCATTTGTGAATACAGATATTCACAGCGTAGTAAAAGCTTCTATTGATATGATCCCGAAAAAAAGTGAATATTATTCAGTGATCTCATATGCGTATGAGTGTTGTATGCGCTGTGACAGCTGGCAGGATGCACTGAAGGCGTGTATGGACAGATATCATACCTACAACTGGATCCATGCATATCCCAATGCCTGTTGTGAGATCATTGCATTAATATATGGAAACGGTGATTTCCGTGAAACTCTTCACATCATTACTATGTGCGGTATTGATGTAGACTGCAATGCGGGAATGATTATGCCGCTTCTGGCAATCCAACAGGGAATCCAGACTATTCCCTCTGAACTGCTCCATCCGGCTTTTGAGAAGCTGGAGACTTATATGAGAGGTAAATACCGTGAAATCTCTCTGGAGGAACTGGTTCAGGAAACCGTAGACAGTATCTGCAGGGCTGGAGCGCAGAATACCGGGCATGTATGAGAAAAAGGAGGAACTATAATATGAAGAAAAAATTGGTAGCAGCAACTCTTACAGCAGCAATGATCCTTTCCACAGGACTGGTAACAGTGCCGGTTATGGCAAAGGAAGATGGTGAACCATATAAGGCAGCACTGCTTCTGAACGGAACTCTGGGTGACAAATCTTTCTATGATTCTGCAAATGCAGGTCTGGAAGCACTTCAGGAAGAGCTGGGCGATGATAAGTTTACATTCAAGGTTGAGCAGATGGGTGCTACTTCCGCTGATGAAGCAAAATGGGAGCCTACCATGTATGATTACTGTGATGATGGTTCTTACGATGTAATTATCTGTGGAACTTATCAGATGCTGGATGCGCTGACCAATGCGGCAGCAGATTATCCGGATCAGAAGTTTATCTTCTTTGATGAAGCTTTTGATTTCAGCACAGGCGGAGAGGATAATGTATATAATGTAATGTACAAACAGAATGAGGTATCTTATCTGATCGGTGCTATGGCTGCTATGATGACTACAGATGAGTCTCTGGACATGATCGACCCATCCAACAAGATTATTGGTTTCCTGGGTGGTATGGAGAACTCTGTTATCAATGACTTCCTGGTTGGATACATTCAGGGTGCAAAGGATGTAGATGCTGATACACAGGTGGCTCTGGCATATGTAGGAAACTTCTATGACTCTGCTGCAGGAAAAGATATGGCTCTTACTCAGTATCAGAATGGTGCTGACGTTGGATTTAACGTAGCAGGAAGTGCAGGTCTTGGACAGATCGAGGCAGCAGTAGATGCAAAGAGATATGCTTTTGGTGTTGACTCTGACCAGGCAGCAGTTCTGCCGGATTACGCAGCTAATATTCCTACCTCTGCATTGAAGAATGTAGGTAATTCCCTGATCCGCGCTATTAAAGAGGATATGGATGGTGAGCTTCCATATGGTACTCTGGAGTATCTGGGACTTTCTGACGGTGGTGTAGAGCTGGTAGAGGATGATCACTATAAAGAAGTTGTTCCGGAAGAGATTCGTACAAAGATTGAGGATCTGAAACAGCAGATCATTGATGGAAAGATTACAGTTCCTACAGCTCTTGGCGATGATGCAATGAGCGAGGATGATATCAAGGCTCTGATCGATTCTGCAAAAGTAGGCTGATCGTTACTACAAAAAAAGTGAACAGTAGCGGTTCATCCGTATAGATGTGGATTGCAAAGGTGCGCATCATGTAAAGCATGATGCGCACTCTGTGTTTAACCGAAATATAAACATTAATGTGAGATGAGGTGAGTCGATTGGATAATCAGACGGTTTTACAGATGAACCACATTATGAAAATTTATGGAAATGGTGTGGTTGCCAATGAAGATGTATCCCTTGAGCTCCGAAAAGGAGAAATCCATGCACTTCTGGGAGAAAACGGTGCCGGAAAAAGTACATTGATGAAAGTGCTTTTTGGCCTGGAAGCACCGGATCAGGGTGATATTATTCTGAATGGTCAGAAAACAACAATAAAATCTCCACAGGAGGCTATCAGTAAAGGGATTGGAATGGTACATCAGCATTTCATGCTGGTACCCTCTCTGACAGTGGCACAAAATATTATTCTGGGTGTTGCGCCGAAGAAAGGCTTGTTTATTGATATGGATAAAGCTGTAAAGGCTGCTCAGGATATTGCAGAGGAGTATAATTTTGACCTTGATGTTAATCAGAGGGTGGAGGAAATACCGGTAGGTATTAAGCAGAAGGTAGAAATTCTGAAAGCTCTTTACAGAGGGGCGGAAATTTTGATTTTGGATGAACCTACGGCAGTGCTTACTCCGCAGGAAACAGATGAGCTTTTTGTCCAGCTTGTGAAACTGAAGGATAAGGGACATACGATTATTTTTATTTCTCATAAACTTGATGAAATCAAAAAGATCTGTGACCGTGCAACTATTATGAGAAATGGACGAAGCATGGGAACCTATGAGGTGAAGGATATTACTACACAGGAAATGTCCAGACTGATGGTTGGCCGTGAGGTATCTCTGACATTTGATAAGAATGAACAGCATCTTACGGATGATATATTTGTAAAAGTCCGTAATCTTACTGTGCATAATTCCCAGGGTGTGCTGAAAGTGGATGATCTTTCCTTTGATGTAAAGGGTGGAGAGATTCTGGGAATTGCCGGTGTGGAGGGAAACGGACAGAGTGAGCTGATCGATACCCTTACCGGCCTGAACAAGAAATACAAAGGTGAGATCAGGATCAAGGGGGAGGATATTGCGAACACTTCCATCGAAGGAATCAGGGCATTGAAGCTGGCCCATATTCCTGAAGACCGTATGACTTCCGGCTGTGCAGGTAATCTTTCTATTCAGGAAAACATGTTTTCCAATCAGTACAAAGATACAGCTTATTCCGGTAGATTGTTTTTAAAGAAAAAAGCAATTGAAAAGCGCAGTGATGAGCTGATCAGAGAATATATGGTGAAATGTAAATCCAGAAAACAGAATGTGGGTATGCTTTCCGGAGGAAATATTCAGAAAGTAATTGTTGCCAGAGAATTTTCTACAGGACCGGATATTATTATTGCAAACCAGCCAACCCGTGGTATTGATGTAGGTGCGGCTGCTTTTATCCGTAAAAGACTTCTGGAATTTCGCGATGCAGGCTGCGCAGTCATCCTGATTTCGGCAGACCTTACAGAGATCTTTTCTCTTAGTGACAGACTGGCAGTTATGTACAAAGGAAAATTTGCCGGTTTCTTTACAGATGTGGAGAAAGTGACAGAGGAAGAGCTTGGACAGCATATGCTGGGAATCAAGCATGATGATGTACTGGAGGGCGTGACTTATGAATAGTGCAAAAAGATTTGATATTATCAGAACGATCATGTCAGTTCTGATCGCGCTTGCCATCTCTTTTGTAATTATCTTCATGGTAAGTGATCAGCCACTGGAGGCTATTAAATATTTGCTTATTGGTCCGCTGACTAATAAGCGAAGTATGGGGAATGTGGTGGAATCTATGATTCCGCTGATCTTTACGGGAACCGGTGTATGTATTATGTTTTCTGCAAACCAGATCAACCTGGCTGGAGAGGGTGCTTTTCATATTGGAGGTCTGATTGCTTCCTGTATTGCCATTAAAGTGACTGCAGGTTTTGTATCTCCTTTTGCAGCCCTGGTCTGCGCTGGTCTGGCAGGTGCTTTATTTACTGTAATCCCTGCTATTATGAAGATTACGACTACAGCATCCGAGATGGTTTCCTCTCTGATGATCAACTACATTGCGCTGTATTTTGGAAACTATATGCTTAACAATGTAATCGGAGATCCAAAGGCAAGTGCTGCTTCCTATAAGCTGAGCGAAGCATCTGAGCTTCCGGTACTGATCCAGGGAACCCGTGTACATCTGGGCTTTATCATTGCTATTGCAGTGGCAGTGCTTGGATATTTGTTTCTGTACAGGACCAAAATGGGATATGAACTTCGTCTGGCAGGTGAGAATGAAGAATTTGCCAGATATTCAGGAGTGAATATCGTAAAGGTTATTGTACTTTCTCAGATCCTTGGTGGTTTTGTGGCAGGTCTTGGTGGTGGAGTGGAAATGCTCAGCCCGATTTACAGCAGATTTACATGGACTTCACTTCTGGGATATGGATGGGATGCGATCATTATCTGTACTCTTGCAAAGAAAAATCCGCTGTATACACCTTTTGCAGCGCTGTTTCTTGCTTATCTGCGTACCGGTGCTTCCATTATGGCCCGGAGAACAGATGTAACACTGGAAATTGTACAGATCACCCAGGGTATTATCATTCTTCTGGTTGTGGCAGAACAATTCCTGAGTAAGTATAAACATAAGATCATTGCCAAAGAGGCAAAGGCAGCACTGAAAGATGAGGAGGTGGCATAAGTATGTGGAAAGCAATTTTATCACCGGATTTCTTTTCTACGATTTTAAGATCTGCAACTCCGATTCTGTTTGCCACACTGGCATCTGCGATTGCAGCCAAATCCGGTATCTGTAACATGGCACTTGAGGGTATTATGTTATTCTCTGCATTGTTTGGGGTAATCTTTTCATCCCTTACCCATAGTGCGTGGCTGGGACTTCTGATCACAATGGTTATTGGCGGTTTGATTGGTATGATCCTGGCATTCTTTATCCTGAATCTGAAGACGGATGAAATCCTGGCAGCGATTGCCATTAACCTGACGGCAACAGGCGGTACGGTTTTGATCATGGTTGCTTTTTCGGGAGACAGAGGTGTTTCTTCCTCAATCCGAAGTGTATCGGCACCTACGGTTACCCTGCCGCTGATTGAGAAGATTCCTTTTATCGGAAGTGTACTTTCCGGGCAGAATGTACTGACCTGGTTGGCGATTCTGGCTGTGATCCTGCTTCATCTGTTTTTGTATAAGACGCCTCTTGGTCTGGCAATCCGTGCAGTAGGAGAAAATAAAAATGCAGCGGAATCGGTAGGAATCAGTTCCAGAAAGATTAAGTATATTGCGCTGATCATTAGTGGTGTACTGGCTTCTATGGGAGGATTTTATCTTTCCGGCGGTTATATGAATATGTTTACCAAAGATATGTCCGGTGGACGAGGCTTTATTGCACTGGCTGCATCCAGTATGGGTGGTGATACTCCTGTTGGAGGTTTCCTGGTATCCTTACTTTTTGGCCTTGCCCAGGCAGTTGCAAATGTTATGCAGCTGACTTCACTGATGCCTTATGAGATTATCCTGATGGTACCATATCTTACGACTCTGGTAGGTTTGGGAGTTTATTATTATGGACAGAAGAAGAAAAAAGAACGCCTCAGTGGAAAATAGAAGGTAACTGTCCGGTACATCTGCAGTTACAATAAATTATAAAAAAATTACAGGCAGAGCTGCGAATGGCGGACTCTGCCTGATGTGTATTGAACTCTAAATATTCAGTCGCCGGAAGTCTTCATCCGGCAGAAGCGCGGAAGATGTGGCAACCACAGCAGAAGAAACACGGTTGGCCTTGGATATGGCAATCGGGATGCTGTCTCCCTTTTTCAGACAGGCGATCACAGATCCAATGTGGGAATCTCCGGCTCCGATGGTATCTGCCTGGATGGTAGGAATGGGGGCAATGATCTCTTCTTTTTTCCGTTGTAATAATAGCAGCCTTTCTCACCCAGGGTGATGATTACAGTATTGTGGGTTTTTCGGTATAAATAAGCACCTGCTTTGCTGATATCTGTTTCACCGCTTACCTCGAGGGCTTCTGTTTCGTTAAGGTGGAGGACAGGAGAGAGTTTATAGATTCGTTCTGTAAGTGCAGGATCAATGACTGTAAGTCTTGGACCGGGGGCAAAGAATACAGTGAGCTGGGGATTTTTTTCCAGAAATTCAACAATGTTGATGCCGGTTTTTTCTTCAATTTCCAGACCACAGATATATACAGAATCGATTTCAGACACATCTATCAGGTCGAACCAGCTTTTTTCAAAAAGATATTCTGCGCCATGGTAGGAGACAAAGCTTCTTTCCCCGCTTTTTTCTACGAAACAGTAGCAGCATCCATTCTCTGTACTTGGGGATGGAATGGGGCTTGAAATCCCGCGTTTCTTCAGCTCTTCCCTGACAAAGTGACCGTATACTCCCTGTCCTACAGGGGAAAAGAGGATATAGGGAACCTGGAAATGGCGGACAGAGTCCGAGACATTATAGGCACATCCTCCCAGGGACATGTGTTGGCTGCGGATGTGGACGTCCTCTCCTGTTTTAGGTAAAGAATCAACAAGGTTTACAATAATATCTACAACAGTAGATCCGATAATCAGTACTTTTTTCATGATAGCTCCTTTAAAGTGGTCAAAATTAAAAATATTTTTCTTCTGACTTACGGAGAATATGCTATCACAATCCGGGTTTACTGGCAATATAGAAAGGATGATTTCATCATGGAGAAAACAATTTTATTAAAAAATGCAGGGCTTTTGGATGAAGAAGCAAATTGCATTTTGAATCAGAATATATATGTGCAGGAAGGGAAAATTCTGAAAATTCTGCCTGCAGCAGAGGATACAGAATCCATTCATGCGGATGAGACAATTGATTGCAGTAAATATTATGTCAGTCCGGGACTGGCAAATCTGCATACCCATACTGCCATGAATATCTTTAAGGGAATTGCTGAGGATGTTACGGCAGATGCCTGGTTTAATGAAATGATATGGCCATATGAGAGCAAGATGACAGATGAGGATATTTATGTGGGAACCCTGATGGGAATCGCAGAAATGATCAATAATGGAGTAACTGTTTTTGCAGATCATTATTTTGGAGAAGAACAGGTGCTGAAGGCTGTAAAGGAGACGGGGATCAGGGGAGACCTGGCGCCTACCTTGTTTGGGATGACGCCGGATTTCCATGAGCGTCTGGCACAGGTAAAAGCATTTATCCAGGAACACAGAAACGATTCAGACAGGATTTCTTTCCATATGGGACCCCATGCCAATTATACCTGCCCATCACCTACGCTGAAAGAAATCATTGATGTAGCAAAGGAACTGAATCTGCCTATCCATCTCCATGTATCAGAGGAGGATGTGCAGGTGGAGAAGGCCAGAGAAGAGACAGGGCTGACTCCTTTTGGAATTCTTTATGAAGCAGGGGGATTTGACTGTAAGGTGCTGATCGGTCATGGACTTTGGATTGAGGAAGAGGATCTGAAATACCTGCGGGATGATACCTGGTTTGCTTTCTGCCCCAAAACGTATATGAAGCTAGCTTCCGGTAAGGGTGGATTCTTCGATTATTATAAACAATTGAATTATGGTTTTGGTACAGACGGAGCGGCAAGTTCAAATACGTTAAATCCTGTGGAACAGGCAAGGTTGTTTGGCCTGATGGGAAAATATCAGGAGAGAAATTCAGCAGCTTATACAGCAACAGAAATATGGCAGCATCTTATGGCAAGCCATCAGGCGTTTCCTTTTGGAAGTGGCAGACTGAAAGAAGGGGCTCCTGCAGATCTGGTGATCTGGGATCTGTATCAGCCGGATACTTTTCCATTCTACAGCCCGATTTCGGCTATTCTCTACAGCAGTAACAGCCAGAATGTAAAATATACAATGGTTGCCGGGGAATTTCTGAAATATAACGGAAAGCTGAAAATAGATACCAAAACTCTGACGCAAGAAGCTGTCCGATTGCAGAAAGCTCTGTTAGAGCGCGGAAAAGGAAAAGCGCAGGTTGCTTATTGACAATTGAAATTTTGTTTGTAAGATTGAATAAAATGCGCTAAAATATACTTAGTATGTTGACCAGAAATAATGTGATAAAAATAAACTAAAGGAGGAAATATTATGTCTATTCCAACACCACACAATACTGCAAAAAAAGGTGATATTGCAAAAAAGGTTCTGATGCCGGGAGATCCTCTTCGTGCTAAGTTTATTGCAGAAACTTATCTGGAGAATCCGGTGTGCTTTAACACCGTGAGAAATATGTTTGGATATACCGGAACTTATAAGGGACAGCAGGTTTCTGTAATGGGAGGCGGTATGGGTATGCCGTCTATGGGCATTTACAGCTATGAGTTGTACAATTTCTATGATGTGGAGCAGATTATCCGTATTGGTTCTGCAGGAGCTCTGCAGGATGATGTAAATGTGATGGATGTGGTGATTGCCATGAGTGCATGCACGGATTCCAATTATGGAAGCCAGTACAAACTGCCGGGAACTTTTGCTCCTACTGCAAGCTATGAATTGGTGGCAAAGGCAGTAGAAGTTGCCAAAGAGCAGGGAACTCCGGTTCATGTAGGATCTGTAGTTTCATCTGATGTATTTTACAGTGATGATCCGGATTCATCTGCTGCATGGAGGAAAATGGGAGTTCTCTGCGCGGAGATGGAGTGTGCAGCATTGTTTATGAATGCAGCGAGAGCAGGAAAGCAGGCTCTGGGAATTCTGACAATCTCTGACCATATTTTCAGAGATGAGGCCATTTCAGCAGAAGCCAGACAGACATCCTTTAATAAGATGATGGAAATTGCGTTGGGAATCTGATATCAATACAGACGCTAAATGACGACTGTTCTCAAGAAGAGCGATTGAAAAATTCCCCATATTGTGTTAATATCAAAACAGCATGGGAGGTATTTTGAATGCAGATCAGAAAGTCGGCGGAGGATTATTTAGAGGCCATCTTAGTGTTGTCCAAACAGGGAGGCGGAGTTCGTTCTATTGATATTGCAACGATGCTTGGGGTATCAAAACCGAGTGTAAGTCATGCGATGAAGCTGCTTCGTGAGGATGGCTATATTGCCATGGATCGTTATGGTACGGTGACATTGCTTGATAAAGGAACTCAGATTGCAGAGCATATCTATGAGAGACATACTGTGCTGAGTAAGATGCTAGAGCGTCTTGGGGTGAGTCCTGAGGTTGCGAAGGAGGATGCATGTAAGATTGAACATGACCTGAGTGATGAAACCTTTGCTAAAATAAAGGAGCACTTCCTCAGAGAAAGTGGCAAAGTGGAATAAAAATGCAGAAAAACAGTGGCTGTTTCGTAGTAATGTACGGAACAGCCACTGTTTATTATGCGCTTTGCTTCTGTGGGAGCTGGGCGAGGATAATTGCGGCAAACATAATGACGCATCCAAGGATTTCTTTTGTACTTAGTCTCTGACCGAGGATGATCCATCCGGCCAGGACGGAGATGCAGGATTCCAGGCTGAGGATCAGGGATGCTACAGTCGGATTCATGTTCTTCTGTCCGATGACCTGAAGAGTGTAGCCCACACCGCAGGACATGACACCTGCATAGAGGACTGGCTTCCATGCGGCAAGAATGGAAGAAAAATCCGGATGTTCGAATATTAGTGCAGGAATGCCGGAGAGGATTCCGCAGGTCAGGAACTGAATGCAGGAAAGCTTTATGCCGTCTGTTTTTGGTGAAAAGTAATCAATGACCAGTATGTGTGCAGAAAATAAAAATGCACATATAAGTACGAGCATATCACCTTTTCCGATGGAGAAACCATCTGTAATGCACAGAAGATAAAGACCGACCAGAGCCATTGCAACAGCAGCCCATATGAGTTTGCTGCATTTTTTCCCGAGGAACAGTCCGAGCACTGGCACGATCACAATATAACAGGCAGTGATAAAACCTGCCTTTCCTACAGTTGTATATTTAATGCCGAACTGTTGAAAATTACTTGCCAGGCAGAGGAAAATACCGCAGATAATGCCGCCGGCGATCAGATCTTTTCGATTCTGTGAAGGTGAGACTGATGTATCAGAGGATGGATCGCCGGAGCTGTTTTTCTGCCCAAAGACAAAGATCAATGGAACTAACACTGCGGATCCGATCAGGGAACGGGCTGCATTAAAGGTGAAGCCACCCACATAATCCATTCCCACGCTCTGAGCAACAAATGCGATTCCCCATACAGTTGCCGTGAGAAGCAGAAGCAGTGAATTTTTTAAAGGTATCTGTTGTTTTTGCATGATGTAAATAATCCTTCCTGATAATGTATAAGCGGATAAGACAAAAATGAATAAACGCCTTCATAATTATACAATGCAGATGTGGAAAGGGAAAGGAGATTATTACAGGAATTCCGGGAAATAAAAAGAAGCCTCTGCAGGAGACTTCTTTTTCAAATATGGAATTGTAAGTGTCTGACTGTTTATTCAGGATCAGATAAAGATATATTTCAGAATGAACAGTACAGCAAGCACATACATCAGTACACTGATCTTCTTTTCTTTTGCTTTACCTGTAACAACGTTGATGATCACATAGGAGATAACACCCATGGAGATACCTTCGGAAATGCTGTACAGGAATGGCATTGCGATGATTGCGATAAATGCCGGGATTGCTTCAGTCATGTCGTTGAAGTCAATCTTGGTTACTGATGTGAGCATCAGGAATCCAACGATGATCAGAGCCGGTGCTGTGGCAAAGGACGGGATTGCCAGGAAAATCGGGGATAACAGCAGTGATAATCCGAAGAGGATGGCTGCTACCAGGGAAGTAAGTCCTGTACGTCCGCCTTCAGCAACACCGGAAGCACTCTCTACGAAAGTAGTAACTGTGGAAGTACCACACATAGCACCTACTGTAGTTCCTACAGCGTCAGAGAGAAGAGCGCCCTTGATGTTCGGAAGTTTGCCTTCTTTGTCAAGCATATCTGCTTTGGAAGCAACACCGATCAGAGTTCCCAGAGTATCAAACATATCTACAAACAGGAATGCAAACATAATGACTACGAAATCAAGTGTAAAGACAATGGAGAAGTCCATTTTCATAAATGTGGGAGCCATGCTTGGAATGGAGATTCCGTTTGAAAAATCAGGCAGGAGGCTGAACCAGCCGGCTGCAGGATCAGGTTTGTAAAGTCCTGTCAACTGACAGATAATGCCAAGTCCCCATGTGATTAGGATACCCCAGAGAATGTTTCCTTTTACACCCTTAACAAGAAGGATGGCAGTGATCAGAAGTCCGATCAATGCAAGCAGAACAGTGATTCCCTCAGTATTAAATGTTCCGCCGGATACGGAAGATTTAAAGGAAAATACGCTTACCAGAGTAGAGTCGTTGTTAACTACGATCTTAGCATTCTGCAGTCCGATGAAAGCAATAAACAGTCCGATACCAACAGATACTGCATGTTTCAGGTTCATTGGGATCGCATTAAAAATTGCCTCACGCACATTGGTCAGAGATAACAGGATAAAAATAATACCCTCTACACATACAGCTGCCAGTGCCTGCTGCCAGCTGTAGCCCATGCCAAGAACAACAGTGTAGGCAAAGTAGGCATTCAGACCCATGCCAGGTGCAAGAACGAATGGATAATTAGAAAGAGCAGCCATCAGACAGGTTGCAATAAAGGATGCCAGTGCGGTCGCTGTAAAAACAGCACCTCTGTCCATACCGGATGCTTCCAGAATGTTTGGGTTTACAGCCAGAATGTATGCCATTGTCATGAAAGTGGTAATACCTGCCATAACTTCGGTCTTTACATCTGTGTGTTTTTCTTTGAGATGGAATAATTTGTCAAGATTCATAATCTTTCTCCCTTTTGATTTTAAAAATTGCCGGCTGTTTTGCGGTGTCTCAGATAATCATTCCGAAAAAACACCATCAAAATCTGTATTTCCTGCAGTTACAGAATCTTCCTGCCAGCTACATACTTAGCGGTTATGTTGCGGTCATCTGAAAGGTAGATCAGTCTCTCCAGCCTGTTTTTCGGAGAGAGTTTTAATGGAGTTGGAATGGTGCTGTCATTAAGTACAACTGCATCAAATTCATAACCATCTTTAAAATTTCCTACCTTTCCGAAGAAGGAACCGCCTCCTTCTGTTCCCATATAAAAGGCTTCTTCAACAGTCAGCGGCTTCATGGAAGAATCAATCAGCCGCCAGTACAGTTTGGAAACCTGAATGGCATCAGCCATGGCACGCAGAATGGAAACGGAAGTTCCTCCTGCAATGTCAGATCCAAGTCCGATCTGCATACCCTCGTCCAGATATCGTCTGGCAGGAGAGATGCCTGAGGAGAGATTTGTGTTGGACTGTGGACAATGTGCAATGTAAACGCCCTGTTTTTTCATAAGGGCAATTTCTTCATCTGAAGAATGAACGCAGTGCGCCATGATCGTCGGACAGTCACCTCCGAAAAGATCAAACTGGCTGTATGCTTCTCCATAGAAATGTGTATTCGGACAAAGTTCCTTTACCCAGGCAATTTCACCGAAATTCTCAGAGAGGTGAGACTGCATTGGCAGGTGATACTTCTTCTGAATCTCAGAAAGCTTTTTCATCAGTTCATCAGAACATGATGGAGTAAATCTGGGAGTAAGGATTGGATTTGTATTTTCAAATCTGTTCAGAGTATCCTCAATCCACCGGACAGTTGCATCTGCAGAAGTCTGAGCACTCTCTTCCTGTAATCTGGCAGAACCATTGCGGTCCATATTTACTTTGCCCACCATGGTTTTCAGCCCGGTCTTATCCAGCTGCTCCATCAGGATCTCAGTAGCAGGGACATGCAGAGTTCCGAAGATACACGCTCTTGTATTTGGGCTCTTCTTCATATCTTCAGCGAAAATAGAATAAGCTTCCTTTGCAAATTCAGGATCTTCGTAACGTGCTTCCTGCGGGAATGTATAGGTATTCAGCCAGTCCAGTAATTCTAAATCCATACCTGAGGCACGAAATGTATACTGGGGGGCATGTACATGCAGATCTGTCAGACCAGGAATGATCAGGTCATCTTTGTAGTCTTTGCAGGGGATTTCCCTGTATTTTTCAGGGAGCACTGGAAATATTCCGGCACATTTTCCCTGGCTGCAGATCAGATAGCTGTTTGGGGTGATGGAAAGTTCCTGAGGGGAGATACTGTAACAAATGGTACCTTTCAGGGCAAATGTATCTGTAAGCATTATTGCCACCTTCTTTCTTTAAAATAAAAGGAATATCAGATGAAATTATAAAGTGTTTCGGGCATAGTGTCAATTGTAATAAATATGACGAAAGTATCAACTGACAGATATAAATTTGTAAAGGCTATGTAAAGGAACGTAAGGGTACTGTAATTGTAATTAATTTGATATTCCAGTATTATTATATTGATATTTGGTTAAAATTGGAAGGGGATCTTAAAATGGACATATTAAAAGGTAAACGATATGATATTATGAATGTACTTTGGGAAGAGGGAAGACCATTGTCTGCTTTTGAGATCAACGAGATTGCACCTGAGCTGAAAATGCCTACTGTGCGCAGATGTCTGGAACTTCTTTTGAAGGAAAATCTGATAAAGGTAGCAGGAACCTCTATGAATGGTAAGGTTTATGCGAGAAACTATACACCTTTGATCACCAGAGAAGAATATCTGAAAGGAAACGCACAGAGCAGAAAGATTTCTCCGGTGGAAATGATGCATGCGCTTTTGGAAACCGAAGGACTTACGGAAGAGGATCTGGAAAAACTTCAGGAGCTGTTAGATCGAAAAAAAGCAGAGCTGAAATAAGAAGCGGAAGGAAACTTTTTGAAAAAGAATGATAGTATTTTTTAATAATAAAAACAGGCTACGGTGCATCTGCGCACCACAGCCTGTTTTTATTATTGGAAATTATTTCTTGTTCTGTTCTACTTCTTTTAACATCATAGCACGAACTTTCAGTGGAAGTCCGAACAGTGTGATGAATCCGTCTGCATCGTGGTGGTCATAGAGGTCACCTGTTGTGAAGGATGCCAGGGATTCGTTATACAGGCTGTATGGAGAAGTTGTACCGGCTTTGATGATATTGCCTTTGTACAGTCTCATCTTAACTTCGCCTGTTACATATTTCTGTGTGGATTCAACGAAGGCCTGGATTGCTTCACGCAGAGGTGTGTACCATTTTCCTTCATAAACAACCTGAGCGAACTGGCTGCCAAGTTTTTTCTTGGTTTCCATTGTCTCGCGGTCAAGTGTCAGTTCTTCCAGTTGTTCGTGAGCTGCCATAAGGATGGTTCCGCCAGGAGTTTCATATACACCACGGGATTTCATACCAACAACACGGTTTTCAACAATATCTACGATACCGATACCATTCTCGCCGCCTAATCTGTTCAGTTCTGTGATAATTTCGGAAACCTTCATTTCTTTGCCATTTAATGTTTTCGGAACACCCTGCTCGAATGTCATTGTGATCTCAGTATCTTTATCAGGAGCTTTCTCAGGTGTAACACCTAACACAAGCATGTTTTCATAATTCGGAGCCAGAGAAGGGTCTTCCAGTTCCAGACCTTCATGGCTGATATGCCATAAGTTTCTGTCACGGCTGTAGCTGTGGCTCATATCGAATGGAAGATCGATTCCGTGAGCTTTGCAGAAATCAATTTCATCTTCACGGGACTGCATGGTCCATTTGTCTGTCATACGCCATGGAGCAATGATCTTGATATCAGGAGCAAGGGCTTTGATACCAAGTTCAAAACGGATCTGGTCATTACCTTTACCTGTAGCACCGTGGCAGATAGCAACAGCTCCTTCTTTACGTGCGATCTCAACCAGTTTCTTGGCGATTGCCGGACGTGCCATGGAGGTTCCAAGAAGATATTTATGCTCATATACAGCACCTGCCTGTACACATGGCATAATGTAATTATCACAGAAATCATCTACAATATCCTCAATATATAATTTGGCAGCGCCGGATAATTTTGCTCTTTCCTCCAGCCCGTCAAGTTCGTTTCCCTGACCGCAGTTTACGCAGCAGCAGACAACGTCGTAATCAAAAGTTTCTTTTAACCACGGGATTAAAGCTGTGGTATCAAGACCGCCTGAATATGCTAAAACGACTTTTTCTTTCATGATAATATTCCTCCTGAAATGTATTTTTATAAGAAAATATTTTTGTATAAATATTCAATGAGAAAAACACGGTTTACAATTATGTGTGTTTGACAAGGGATAATATACACCTTTTTTTATAAATATGCAATAGGAAAATGGAAAAAAGTTTTATTTATTTTTGCATAAATATGCAACAAACATAGGAAAATAAGGAAAGATTACAGGGGATTAAATAAAATATATATGAAACAATGGAAAATAGCTATTGCATAATATGCAGGTAAGATGTATAATTAATCCATCGCTCTGATACGGCAGTGCGTTACGGTTCATCAAAACGCTGTAAATAGGCTTTCAGAGCTTAGAAATCATAGAGACAGAAGTATAAATCACCAGATAAAAACTTCAGAATAAATAGTTTTTGATCAGGGTAGAGAGAGTACTGTCAGGATATGGAGGAGAAGATTATGATTAAAGCAGGTATTATCGGTGCCACTGGTTATGCAGGAAACGAAATTGTCAGACTGCTGCTGGGACATAAAGATGTGGAAATTGCGTGGTATGGTTCAAGAAGTTACATTGATCAGAAATATTCAGATGTTTATCAGAACTTTTTTAAACTGGTAGATGCAAAATGTATGGATGATAATATGGAAGCATTAGCTGATGAAGTGGATGTGATCTGTACAGCTACTCCTCAGGGGCTTTGTGCTTCTTTAATTAATGAAGGAATTCTTTCTAAGGCGAAAGTTATTGACCTGAGTGCGGATTTCCGTATTAAAGATGTGAAGAAATATGAGAAATGGTACGGAATTGAGCATAAGGCTCCGCAGTTTATTGATGAGGCGGTTTATGGTTTATGTGAGATTAATCGTGAGGATATTAAGAAGGCAAGACTGATCGCAAATCCTGGATGTTATCCCACATGTTCTACATTGTCAATCTATCCGCTGATTAAAGAAGGACTGATTGATCCGTCTACCATTATTATTGATGCGAAGTCCGGTACTTCAGGAGCTGGACGTGGAGCCAAGGTTGCCAATCTGTTCTGCGAAGTGAATGAGAATATTAAGGCTTATGGTGTTGCAAGCCACAGACATACACCTGAGATTGAGGATCAGCTTGGTTATGCGTGCGGTAAGGAAGTGCTGATTAATTTTACACCTCATCTGATTCCTATGAATCGTGGTATTCTGGTGACTGCTTATGCTTCTCTGACTAAGGATGTTTCTTATGAAGAAGTGAAGGCAGTTTATGATAAGTATTATGAGAAGGAGACTTTTGTCCGTGTACTTGATAAGGATGTTTGTCCGCAGACTAAGTGTGTGGAGGGAAGTAATTATGTGGATGTGAACTTTAAGATTGATCCGAGAACTCACAGAGTGATTATGATGGGGGCTATGGATAATCTGGTGAAAGGTGCTGCAGGACAGGCTGTGCAGAATATGAATCTGATGTTTGGATTTAAGGAGGCTGAGGGACTGCTGCAGGTGCCGATGTGTCCGTAATGATTGGGTGAAAAGGGGACGCTCCGGAAATTATTTGGTTTTGAACGCGGTTTCGGGGCTTACTAATTCTAAGTGTTCGTGAATTTGCTAAGGGCATGAGGCGGCTTGTCAAACTCGCTTCGCTCAGACAGTGATGCAGCCGCCTCATAACGCAAATTCCCGAGCACTAAGAATTACTACAGCCCCTGCAAATGCGTTCAAAACCAAATAATTTCCGGAGCTGACTTTTCAAGACGGAAGAGATGTGGATGTCTGACGGGCGTGACTGCGCAGGGGACCTGCGGCAGTCACTGAGAGGTGGCGCAGAGGATGAGAGATGCTGTGATATTGGTGATGAGTTAGATGGAGAATGAAAATTAGGTAGAGTATTTATAAAAGAAACTGTTTTTATTGTCTTAATATATAGAAAGGATTGAGGACTTTATGAAGATTATAGAGGGCGGCGTTACGGCGGCTAAGGGATTTAAGGCAGCTGCGGCTGCGGCTGAGATTAAGTATAAGGGCAGAACGGATATGGCTATGGTTTACAGTGAGGTGCCTTGTGTGGCTGCGGGGACTTTTACTACGAATGTGGTGAAGGCTGCGCCTGTTAAATGGGATCAGGATATTGTTTATAATCATCCGTCTGCGCAGGTGGTGATCTGTAACAGTGGTATTGCCAATGCATGTACTGGTGCAGAAGGTTATGGTTATTGTAAGGAGACTGCAGATGCGGCTGCTGAGATTCTTGGGGTGGCTGCTGACAGTGTGCTGGTTGCTTCTACAGGTGTGATTGGTATGCAGGTCCCCATTGACCGTATTAAGAATGGTGTGAAGATGATGGCGCCGAAGCTGGATGGTTCTCTGGAGGCGGGTACTGAGGCTGCGAGAGCGATTATGACTACGGATACTAAGAAGAAGGAAGTTGCTGTTCAGATTGAGATTGGCGGTAAGACAGTTACTGTTGGTGGTATGTGTAAGGGTTCCGGCATGATTCATCCCAATATGTGTACCATGCTTGGTTTTGTGACTACGGATGCGAAGATTTCCAAGAAGATGCTGCAGGAGGCATTAAGTGAGGATGTTAAGGATACCTACAATATGGTTTCTGTTGATGGAGATACTTCTACCAATGATACAGTGCTTCTTCTGGCCAATGGTCTGGCTGAGAATCCGGAGATTACTGAGAAGGGTGAGGATTACCAGACTTTTAAGGCTGCGCTGAATTATATTAATACTACTCTGGCAAAGAAGATTGCAGGTGATGGAGAGGGTGCGACTGCACTGTTTGAGGTCAAGATCATTGGTGCAGAGTCTAAGGAACAGGCGGTTACACTGAGTAAGTCTGTTGTTACTTCTTCTCTGACAAAGGCTGCTATCTACGGACATGATGCAAACTGGGGAAGAATCCTGTGTGCTATGGGATATTCCGGTGCGAAGTTTGATCCTGAGAAGGTGGATCTGTTCTTTGAGAGTAAGGCTGGTAAGATTCAGATTATCGAGAATGGTGTGGCTGTGGATTACAGTGAAGAAGAGGCAACGAAGATTCTTTCTGAGGAAGCTGTCACAGCAATTGCTGATGTGAAGATGGGTGATGCTACAGCAACTGCATGGGGCTGTGACCTGACCTATGATTATGTGAAGATTAATGCAGATTATCGTTCATAATAAAGGAGAATACAGATGGTTAATCAGAAATATTTAGATAAAGCGGAGGTGCTGATCGAGGCGCTTCCTTATATTCAGAGATTTAATCGTAAGATTGTGGTTGTAAAGTATGGCGGAAGTGCCATGCTGGATGATGAACTGAAGAAGAATGTGATCAAGGACGTTGTTCTTCTGAAGCTGGTTGGTTTCAAACCAATCATCGTTCATGGCGGTGGCAAGGAAATCAGCCGCTGGGTTGGCAAGGTTGGTATGGAGCCGAAATTTATTAATGGTCTTCGTGTAACAGATAAGGATACTATGGAGATCGCAGAGATGGTTCTTGCGAAGGTGAACAAGGAACTGGTTGCTATGGTGGAATCTCTTGGCGTAAATGCGGTTGGTATCAGTGGTAAAGATGGTGGTCTGCTGAAATGCCGCAAGAAGCAGACAGAGGGCGGAGACATCGGATTTGTAGGCGAGGTTACAAAGGTTGAGCCGAAGATTCTGGAAGATCTTCTGGAGAAAGATTTCCTGCCGATCATTTTCCCGGTAGGCTATGATGATAATTTTGCTACTTATAATATTAATGCAGATGATGCGGCATGTGCCATTGCAGAGGCTGTTCATGCCGAGAAACTGGCATTTCTTTCTGACATTGAAGGCGTTTATAAGGATAAAGATGATCCCTCCAGTCTGATCTCTGAGCTTCATGTAGATGAGGCTGAGAAACTTATCAGTGACGGTTATGTAGGCGGAGGTATGATTCCGAAGCTGAAAAACTGTATTGATGCCATTGAAGAAGGTGTTAAAAGAGTACATATCCTTGATGGAAGAATTCCTCACAGTTTACTGCTGGAAATCTTTACAAATAAAGGTATTGGTACTGCAATCTTAAGAGAAGACGGGGAGAAATATTATAATGAACATGAATGAACAGATGAAGGAATCAGAAGAGAGTATCCTTCACACTTATAATCGTTTTCCTGTTGTTTTTGAAAAAGGACAGGGATGTTATTTATATGATTCCGAGGGAAAGGAATATCTGGATTTTGCAGCAGGTATTGCTGTAAATTCTCTGGGATATCATTATCCGGGATATGATGAAGCATTAAAAGAGCAGATTGATAAGCTGATGCATATTTCCAATTTATATTATAATGAACCGATTATTGATGCAGGTGCAAAACTGGTACTTGCAAGCGGTATGAGCAAGGCATTCTTTACCAACAGTGGTACAGAAGCAATCGAAGGTGCTTTAAAAGCAGCTAAGAAATATGCATATGTACGTGACGGACATGCAGATCATGAAATCATTGCCATGAACCATTCCTTCCATGGAAGAAGTATCGGAGCTCTTTCTGTAACAGGAACTGCTCATTACAGAGAGCCCTTCGAGCCGCTGATGGGTGGTGTGAAGTTTGCAGATTTCAATGATCTGGAGAGTGTAAAAGCTCAGATTACAGATAAGACCTGTGCAATTATTACTGAGGTTGTTCAGGGTGAGGGCGGTATCTACCCGGCGAAGAGAGAATTTCTGGAAGGTCTGCGCCAGATCTGCGATGAGAAGGATATTATGCTGATCTTCGATGAGATTCAGTGTGGTATGGGAAGAACCGGTTATTATTTTGCATGGCAGGCATACGGTGTACAGCCGGATATTATGACAAGTGCCAAGGCTCTTGGATGTGGTGTGCCGGTAGGCGCATTTGTACTGGGTGAGAAGGCAGCTAAAGCTTCTCTGGAACCTGGTGACCATGGTACAACTTATGGCGGAAACCCGTTTGTATGTGCTGCAGTCAGCAAGGTATTTGATATTTATGAGAATGATAAGATCATTGAACATGTACAGGAAATGACTCCATATCTGGAACAGAAACTGGATGAAATTGTTGCAAAACATGAATGCGCTGCAACAAGACGAGGCATGGGCTTCATGCAGGGAATCGTAATCCAGGGCCGCCCGGTTGGTGAAGTTGTAAAAGCTGCACTGGCAAAGGGACTGCTGGTGATCTCCGCAGGCAGTGATGTACTCAGAATTGTACCTCCCCTTGTGATCACAAAAGAACACATCGACAAGATGGCTGCTATTCTTGATGAGTGTATGGAATAATTTTACATACTTCAAGAGATAGTTTAACCGAATCAAGCAAGTAGCAAAGCGGATAAAATCATCCGCTTGACATGAATCTGAATATTTTACAAAATGCTCCGGATATAATCAGTTATTGATTATATCCGGAGCATTATTTTTGCAGAGAAAATACCATCTTTATAGGTAAAGTCACAGGCACCTCCGTTTTTGTCGGTAATGTGGCGGACAGATTCGATTCCTATGCCGTTGCCGGAGCGTTTGGAGGATTGGAAAATATTGTTTTTTTGCTGTATTTTGCCATCGAAGGTGTTCTCCACATGGATCAGAAGCAGATGATTATGGTGGGGATAAACTTCCACATTAATCTTTCTGCGGGCGGGCGCTGTTTTTACACTTGCCTGGATGGCATTTTCCAGCAGATTGGAGAACACAAGGCACAGATTGATCTCATCTATGGAAAGATCAGCAGGCAGGGAAACCAGTGCATGAAAAGGAATGTTTTCTCTTTCTGCAATGGTGGAATAATATCCGAAAACACTGTCAACAGCCTGATTTTCACAGAAATGCAGGTTATAGTCAGAGATTTTGCCGGTTGCAGCAGAGAGATATTCTTTAATTTTTTCTATGTCACCCTGTTCTGCCAGAGTGGACAGACGGACAAAATGATGGCGGATATCGTGACGTGCCTGCCTTGCTTCTTCAATGGCCATGCAGAGATTCTCGTATCTTTCCTGTTGAAGGGAAAGAAAATGGTTCTCCTGCTGAAGTCTGGCATTTCTGTTCAGGCTGACTGCCATCATAAGAAACATAACATAAAACAGAAGCAGGATTATGAGCAGTACAAGACTGAAAACAATATAGCACTGCAGGACCCGTCCGGTATATAAAGTACTGCGGTATTTAGGAATCATAAAAAGATTCACTCCGATGAAGATTACCGGAAGGATCCAGAATATGTACCAGGTCTGGGCAAAGTTCTCGTCTGTGATCATTGTCTGTACACAGTGGCGGGCAGGATACCAGGCTGCCAGAACAAAAAGCAGACAGATCACGTTATAGAAAATCCCGGCACCGGTGTGAAACCACAGTTCATTTTCTGTAATATGCAGGTCTGCGGTCATAAGTGCATTAACTGCCCGGGATAAACTTTTGACGCATGCAAAAACTGCGAAGACTGCAAGAAAAATACTGACAGATTTCCAGACAGAGATTTTCAGTGTTTTGTGATAAATGAGCATAATCACAGGCAGCAGAGGAAACAGGAACCATCTGGTGGGGATTTGCAGGACACAGCAAACCGCTCCTCCCAAAATACAGATTCCCAGAAGAAGAGGAAGAAGCCATGCTGTCAGCTTAAGCGGTGTCTGTCTCAGATAGCTTTTTACAGGCAGATATGCCAGCAGTATGCCGGGAATGATTACGGAAAGTTCAAGTACAGGGCGAAGTATGTCAGTCATTTCAGGACCTCCTTTGGAACAGAAATTCCATAAATGTCTGTCTGGCGTTTTTGAGAAGCTTCCTGCTTACCGGGATATTACTTCCGTTATCAAGGCGAAAGCCTGTTCCGTCAAAATCAACGGCATGTTCCAGATTGATCACAACGCCCCGGTTACACTGATAGAAACGTGAGTCCATTTTCAGGGAGGTTATGAAGGAGTCAAAGGACTGACGGGTGACCAGTTCCCTTTCACCGGCAGTGTGGATGTGGATCATATGGGAAAAATGCTCTGCGTAGATTATTTTCCGGAAGGGAATCTGAATATTACTGCCGTTTACCTTTACATCTATGTATTTCCCGGAATCCGGGATGCGGGAAAGGATTTCATCTGCCAGTGCGGAAATATCATTTTCACTGTAGGGCTTTACAAGATAGTGCAGAGCCCGGACCTGAAATCCCTCTAAAGCATGGTCAGTGGAACTTGTTGTAAAGATCAGCAGACAGTCAGTATCTGATCTGCGAAGTTCTTTTGCTGTATCAATCCCGTTGGATCCATTCATATAAATATCCAGAAATACCACAGTGAACAGACATTCCTTTGCTGCTGTGAGGAAAGCTTCTCCATTTTCATATTCAAATATATCTGTATGGACATTGCGCCTGGAAAACTGAGATTCCAGTCTGTTGTGAAGCAGTGTCCGTTCTTCTGAAATATCATCAACAATTGCAATTCTCATAGTAAATCTTCCTTTATTTATAAAATGATGTTAGGGTCAAAAGGCATTTTGCCCCTAACTTGGTATCTACGAATTGCTTCGCTGCAAAGCAGCTCCCGCAATTCTCAAACATTCGAAATCCGCTGATTTACTATGTAAATCGCTGCTTTCTCATGTTTGGCGGGTCCCAAGTTCAAAAGTCTTATCGTGCAAGCACGAACGACTTTTTGACCTTTTGACCCTGATATCATAAAATTCTGCTATAAGTATATCACAAAACAATACCATGGATTTACAATTCGTGTCATTTTCTGCCGTTTCGTGACAGAATTATTGAAAAAATTTCTGACTTTTTTATAATGAGGATAACAAATGGGAGTACAGCAAATGGAAGAGGAGGGATGTCGTGTATTGTATTGCCATATTGACTGCTCAGGAACAGGAAGGACAGAACTGTGCGGAATATATCAGGAATTACTGTACAGAAAAGAAAGTTTTTCCATTGATTGAAATCTATCAGGATCAGGAACAGTTTTTTGGGCGGACACGAAAAACAGTACCGGCAGTGGTGTTTCTTGCATTGCCAGGGGTGTCCGGGCTGAATGCGGCAGAACATCTCCGTTCCCTGTATCCGAAATGTGGGATCATCTGGTGCAGTGATCTTGATTTTTCGCTTCATGCGTTCAGGATGCGGATAGAATATTTTTTATGAAGCCTGTGGAAGAGCAGAAAATAAAAGAAGGACTTTCCGTCTGGTTTGAACGAAGAAAAGTAATATAACAAAAAACACTCAGGAGGAAAAAATAATATGAAGAAAAGAGCTTTAATTCTTGCAATGATCGCTTTTATAACAGCTATAGCATCTGAACCGGCAGTAAATACGGTATATGCAGAGGAAACACAGACAGAAGAAAGTGCTGGTCAGGCATCAGAACTTCCGGTCAAGGCACTTACACCGAAGGCTATGGATGTGAATCCATATATGGCAGCCAGTGATTCTAATATTCATCATGACTGCTATAATACAGATTCAACAGATGAGGTATTGCCTGTTGATATTTATTCTGAGATCAATGTTTCTTATGAAAAAGTTAATCCCAATGCTTCCCCGGCAGTCTTTTTTGATTCCTATGGACATTCTGTGGTTCCGCTTCTGGGTGGCCTGGCGATCCGTGATATTAATGCAGATGAGGCACAGACCTTGGGCTATTTTTCACCAAAACAGCATGACAATGGAAGCTATCTGATACAGAGTTCATATTCTTTTGTAGATGAGAGCAATCGCATTGTGTGTCCGACGAACGATAATCGGGTACTTATGCTTAAGGCTACAGATGAGGAGGGAAATGTACTTCCGGAATTTGAGAAGGTTCTGGATATCGACATTAAAGCGGCAGCAGAGGCAGCGCTTGGAAAAACACTGGATCAGAATCTGTTATCTGTAGTTTTTGATTATGAGGGAAATCTCTGGTTTGCAACAGGAGGCTTCCGCATTTATCCCGACAGAAAACAGCAGGGAACCTTTGGCTATGTTTCACGTGCAGCTATCGATAAGATCTTGAATGGAGAAGATGTGGATCTGTCAGATGCAGTGTTTGTATATGAATTGGAACCGGGAGAGGGTGCAGAGAATGGTATTTCGGCATCTAAGGAGGGTGCGGTTATTCTGACAAATCTGAAGTGTTATCTGCTCCAGGCGGATAATGGTGTGAAAAAAGTCTGGGAAACTTCCTATAAAAGTGTGGGTGCCAAGGAAAGCAAAGAAGGTGATGAGACGACAGGTGGCGGTCTTGCATGGGGAGGTGGATGTTCCCCGTCTTTGACCAACGATCTGGTTATGTTTACAGATAATCAGGATCCGGTAAATCTTATTGCGGTGGATATGAAAACAGGAGAACAGGTTGCGAGTATGCCTGTTATAGATGAGCTTCCGGAAGGTACACAGGTGTCTGTGGAAAATTCTGCAATTGTATATGATGATGGAGAGGGAACAGTAAGCACGATCGTATGTAACTGGTTTGGTGCAGGAAGTGCGAAGCTTGGAGAAGCAGATAATGATTCCTCAATACAAAGCTATGAGAATATTTATGATGTGGGCTGGCTGAGACAGGGCAATAAAATGATCGCGCCGGGTATAGAACGTGTGGATACAGTTAAGACGGAGGACGGATATGAGATGAAGAGTATCTGGTGCAGAAGTGATCTGTCTGACACTTCCATGATGAAGTTGTCCACTGCAACAGGATATATTTACGGATATGTTCAGGATATGGAAACTGGTATGTGGCAGTATATCATGCTTGATTTTGAGACAGGCGAGACTGCATTTACCATGGATATTTCTGACAAACCGGGATACAACAACATGGCTATCGGTATGTATGCGGGAAACAGCGGAAATGCGCTCTATTGTCCGACCGGCTATCTGGAACTTCTGAGACTTCAGGACAGATTTGTATATCTGCCGGAAATGCCTTACCGCAAGGTGGATCTGGATCAGGCAATGCGCAATGTGTTAAGCCAGGAGAAATTTGAAGCAGACGGCGGACAGGGAGATGTGGAAGGATGGCTGAACACGATCACAATTGAGAATGTACATCCGAATACGACTGTTGCAGTACGTATGAAAGGAATCTCAGGGGAAACAGGTTCTATGAAGCTGTATGCATATGGCGCAGATGGTACCTTGAAAGAAGTTCCGGCAGAGAAATGGCATATCCAGACAGAAGATGGTGAAACACCGGATACATTATCCGAAGACGTACTGTATGAGGTACACATGACTGTGGAAGATGGTGGTGACTTTGATCTCAGCGAAACGGAAAAAGAGATTAAGATATCTGCTGTTCTGGGTGCCTGACTGTAAATTGTGAAATAGGATTTGTTGCAGGAAGTATATATGTGAGGAAACGAAACATTTATTTGCCCGGTTTATGAATGATATCTGCAAAACAGAATAGACTAATACTAAAGAAAACAAGAGGTACTGCTAAACAGCGGTGCCTCTTTTCGACATAAAAATGATTATCGGAGTAAGCAGAATGATTATATTATCCAGGAGGGCATATTTATGTGGGGATTTATAGTGGCATTGATTTCGGGGGCACTGATGAGCATTCAGGGTGTTTTTAATACGGAAGTGACAAAGCAGACCAGCCTTTGGGTATCAACCGGCTGGGTGCAGCTGTCAGCTTTTGCAGTCTGTGTTTTGGCCTGGTTTTTTACAGGACGGGAAAGTGTGGCTGCACTCTGGCAGGTGGACAATAAATATACACTCCTTGGTGGTGTAATCGGAGCGTTTATTACAATTACAGTAATCCAGAGCATGGGAGCACTTGGACCGGCAAAGGCAGCAATGCTGATCGTTATTTCGCAACTGGCAGTTGCTTATGTAATTGAATTGGCCGGATTGTTTGGGGTAGATAAAGAACCATTTGAATGGCGTAAGGTAATGGGATTGCTTATTGCAATAGCCGGAATTGTAATATTTAAATGGGAAAATTGACGAGAAAGAATAGGTGCTGTTATTGCAGGGTGAGATAGGAATTTTTTAAAATTACTATTGTAAAAACGTTAAGATTTCGTTACAATAGAGTATGGCATTATGGACAAGGGGACTCTGACTTTGAAAGGGGAGGAGAGAACCTTGCGGAAAAACAGAAATCAAAAACGTCTGTGCTGTCTGATGATGGCAGTGTTATTTTTGATTTTTACAGCTCTGACAGGATGTAAAAATCAAGAAGCACAGTTTCTCATCGATGGATTTCAGGAGGCAAAGGCTGAGGTAGATGCTGAGGAAGCGCAGAAAGCAGACTCCGAAGGACAGGAACAGCAGACGGAAACTGATAAAAAGGAAAAGCATTCTGAAAAAGAACAGGTTCGGGAACCTGAGACAGAAGCTACAGAGGTTTCTCAACAGGAGAAACCAGAAAAGAGTAAGATTTATGTGGATATTTGTGGAGCAGTGGTGAATCCGGGTGTGTTTCAGTTTGAAGAGGGAAGCCGGGTTTTCCAGGCAATAGAAGCAGCCGGTGGATTTTTACCGGAGGCAGCGCAGACCTGCGTAAATCGTGCCGGCGTTCTCACAGACGGGGAACAGCTTTATATACTGACCCGGGAGGAGCAGACACAGATGAACCTGAAGCCAGGGCAGAGTGCTGACGGAACCGGACAGATTCAGGAAACAGCCGGAGGTACTGTGATAGGCGAAGGCCTGGAACAGAATGGAAAGGTTAATATAAATACAGCGGATGAGTCAGGCCTGGCCACGTTAAGTGGAATCGGGGATACCAGAGCGAAGGCGATTATTGCCTATCGGGAAGAGAATGGACCATTTGCAACAATTGAGGACATTATGAATGTATCGGGCATCAAGGAAGGTACATTTGAAAAGATAAAAGATGACATAGTAGTAGGATAAGGAGAAGCTGATGAGCAGGAAAGTTTTGGTAGTAGACGATGAGAAGTTAATTGTAAAGGGAATCCGTTTCAGCCTGGAGCAGGATGGAATGGAGGTTGACTGCGCCTATGACGGTGAGGAGGCAGTGGAGAAAGCCAAGGAGAAAAAATACGATATCATTCTTCTGGATCTGATGCTTCCAAAGATGGACGGTCTGGAGGTATGTCAGCAGATCCGTGAATTCTCCAATGTGCCTATTGTCATGCTTACTGCCAAGGGTGAGGATATGGATAAGATCCTGGGTCTGGAATATGGCGCTGATGATTATATTACCAAGCCCTTTAATATTCTGGAGGTAAAAGCCCGTATTAAAGCTATTATGCGCCGTGCCGGAAGTGACCACGATGAGAAAGAAAAGGCAAAGACAATTGAGGTTGGAGATCTCCACATGGACTGTGAGGGAAGACGTGTATTTATTGCAGGAAAAGAAATTAACCTTACTGCAAAGGAATTCGATGTTCTGGAACTTCTGGTATTCAATCCCAATAAGGTATATAGCCGTGAGAATCTGCTGAATATTGTCTGGGGATATGAATATCCGGGAGATGTCCGTACTGTGGATGTACATATCCGTCGCCTTCGTGAGAAGATTGAGACCAATCCAAGTGAGCCGAAATATGTGCATACCAAATGGGGTGTGGGCTATTATTTCCAGGCACAATGATCTGTCAGAATGAAATGAAGAAACTGGCACAGTATGATAACTGATTATCTGCTGTGCTTTTTAAATTAACATGAGAACGAGGTTAGGCAAAATGAAAAAGAGAACAAATTTTTTCAAAAGTCTGCGTTTTCGTATTTTGATTATCTTAATTATTCTTGGAATTGTACCCAGCGTGATCGTGACCTATACGATGCTTCATAATTATCAGGATCGTGCAGTTTCCATGCTTACGGAGACGGTGCAGGATCAGAGTGAGATCCTGTGCAATTTGATCATTAAGGAGAATTATCTGAATGATACCGGCTCTCAGACTGTAAATACCAAGCTGGAAATGTTTGCAGACCTTTACAATGGTCGTGTCCTTCTGGCAGACAGGGATTTTAAGATTGTAGGAGATACGTTTCACACAGAAGAGGGAAAAACACTTCTCAGCTCTCTTGCAGTGAAGTGTTTTAAAGGAGAAAAAGCAAGCAATTTTGATCTGAAAAGTAAAGTGCTGGAGGTTGCAGTCCCTGTACAAAGCCCGGATGTACAGCAGATACAGGGTGTGATGCTGATGACCATTTCTACCATTGAGATCGGAGATATGATGGCTGAACTGGAGCAGAAAGGAATGATGCTGATTGGTATTATTGTAGTGCTTTCTATTTTCCTGTCATGGTTGCTGTCAACGATCCTTGTAAAACCACTGGCAAGAGTTACCAAAGCAATAGAGGATCTTACGGACGGTATGCAGGATGATGCTATCAGCGTGCCTGATTATACAGAAACTGAGCTGATCACAGATGCTTTCAATAAGATGGTGAACAGGATGAAAATCCTGGACGAATCCCGTCAGGAGTTTGTATCAAATGTGTCTCATGAATTAAAAACACCTTTGACTTCCATGAAGGTTCTGGCAGATTCACTGGTGGGACAGCAGGGAGTTCCGGAGGAGCTTTATCAGGAGTTTATGGGAGATATCACAGCGGAGATTGACCGGGAGAATAAGATTATCACAGATCTTTTGTCATTGGTAAAAATGGATAAAAAGGCGGCAGATCTGAACATCACCCATATGGATATCAATCAGCTGCTGGAGGACATTTTGAAGAGATTACGTCCTATTGCAGACAAGAGGAATATTGATCTGATCCTGGACTGCTTCCGTCCTGTGGAAGCAGATGTGGATGAAGTAAAATTTACTCTTGCCATCAGCAATCTGGTAGAAAATGGTATTAAATACAATGTAGATGATGGCTGGGTCAGGGTATCTCTGGATGCAGATCATAAATATTTTTATGTAACTGTGGCAGATTCCGGTATGGGAATTCCGGAAGACAGTATTGAGAGGATTTTTGAACGTTTTTACCGTGTGGATAAGTCCCATTCCAAAGAAATCGGCGGAACAGGACTTGGACTGGCCATCACAAGAAGTGCCATTGCCATGCATCACGGAGCAATCAAAGTATTCAGTAAAGAAGGGGAAGGGACTACTTTTTCTGTTCGCATTCCTCTGTCTTATATTGCGTCCTAGGAGGTGCTGTTGTGAAGAGATTGATTTACGGGATTTTTACTGTACTGTTGCTTGGAATCCTTCTCACAGGATGCTCTGTAGAGGTACAGGAGGATCAGGATAAAAAGAATACTGCCGAATACTATCTGTATGATATTAACGGGGATGAGACGGCTCTGGTCAGGGAAGCTTATACGCCGGAGGAAAGCACGGCAGAATATATGCTGAAAGATATGATGCAGCGGATGAATAACAAAGAGTCCGGAAAAGAAGCCATAAGTCTTCTGCCGGATGAACTTCAGATGAATTACAGTGTTGAAGCTCCTGTTCTGGTTGTAAATTTTAACAACAGCTACAAGGATATGAGTGCTGCAAGGGAAATTTTGGTACGTGCAGGAGTAGTAAAGTCTTTTCTGCAGGTGCCTGGGATCACAGCAGTGCGTTTTACTGTAGAGAACGAAGAATTTTTGGATTCCAGAGGAAATCCGGTGGGAGATATGACTGAGGATACCTTTGCAGAATTTACAGGAAATGAGCCGGATGCCTATTGCAGCAATACGTTTACTTTGTATTTTACAGATAAGGAAGGAACCCACCTGGTAAAGGAACAGAGAACTGTGCGATATAAGCGTACAATTCCAAGGGAACGGATCATTCTGGAACAGCTGATGAAGGGACCCATGGAAAAAGGACATTATCCTACCATTCCGGAGAATACAGAGCTTCTGAATGTAACCATTGCAGACGGAGTATGCTATGTGGCATTTGATCAGGTATTTTCTTCCTATGCACTGGAGGTGTCAGAGAAGATTCCGGTATATTCAGTGGTAAATTCTTTGCTGGATGCGGTGGATGCAGATAAAGTGCAGATTACTGTAGGGGAAAAAGAAAAATTAGATACTTTTGGCCAGAAAATGGCTCTATATCGTTTTTATGAGAGAAATGACAAGCTTGTAGTTGATGAAAAAGAGACAAAATAAGGAGGCATGCAATGAGGGGACGGCCTGTCTGTATCCTGTGCCTGCTTCTGGTTGTTTTTCTGTGTGTGACAGACTGGCTGGGGTTTTCCATGACAAGTGGAAATCCTCTGCCGGAACCTGTACAGACATGGATTAAAAAGCACCCGGAATCCACTATCTGCGGGGAGGTGGTCAGGTGCCAGGAAAATGAAAATTATCAATCTATATATCTGAGAAATACATATCTTATTTACAATTCTGAAAAAGTTTCCATTGATGAAGTAAAAGTTTATATGAAAAATAAGAAGCTTCCCGGTGATTTGCCAAAGGCAGGAAGTATGATTTTGGTGTCCGGAAAACTGGAGGAAATAGAAGGTCCGCGTAATCCAGGCGAATTTAACAGTAAAAATTACAATGCCTGCAGACATATTTATTATGCATTGAAAAAAGCAATAATAAAGAAGCAATCCCGGACCCATTCTGCATATGGACAGTTTTTGATCAGTCTGAGAGAAAGATTTACAGAGATATTGGAAACGGTCTGTGACAGTGAGGCGGGAGCCTTTGAAGCAATTGTTTTGGGAGACAAGACCAATCTGGATCCGGAACTGAAAATGCGTTACCAGATGGGCGGAATCATTCATATTCTGGCTATTTCGGGACTACACATCAGCCTGTTGGGTCTGGGGCTTTATAATTTCCTGAAATGGATAGGTCTGGGAATCTGGCCTGCCGGGATGCTGGCGTTGGTGATCATGGTTCAGTATGGAATGATGACAGGAGGCGGAGTTTCCACAATGAGAGCTGTGACCATGTTTTTGCTGTCTGTAGGAGCGAAGATTGTCGGACGGATTTATGATCTGCCCACAGCCATGGCTGTGGCTGCAATCCTGATTCTTGTGGAAAGTCCGGCATATATGCTGGACGGGGGATTTCTGTTGTCTTTTGGTGCTGTGACAGGAGTTGGATGTATATGGCCATTGATATGGGAAGGAATGGAAAGAGCAGAAAAAAGGAAAAGCACAGGCGGAAAGTTCCGGCAAAGCTTTCTGGCATCTGCGGTAGTACAGCTTACAACACTTCCCATTGTGCTCTGGTTTTATGGGGAAGTGTCGGTGATAGGGATTTTTCTGAATTTACTGGTACTTCCTACGGTGGGAGTGGTGCTGGGAAGTGGAACTGCAGCAGCTTTGATGGGACTTTTCAGCCTGAGGGCATCCTGGCTGGCAGCTATTCCGGGCAGAGTGGTTCTTGGGGTCTATGAATGGTTATGTATAGCTGCCGGAAGGCTTCCGTTTTGTACCTGGGTGGGAGGAAAACCGCAGATTTGGCAGATTGCAGGGTATTATTTGCTGATGGGTGGGAGCATATGGATATATAGAGTTTATTGTATGGGGAAAGAGAATTCCGTAAGCTGAAATTTATTATATGTTAGAGAGCGCAGTATTTTACAATGATGTATGAAAAACGGATAGAGAGAATACAGAGGGTGCGTATACGCAGATGGAAGCTTCCAATGTTGTGCGTCGGGATGCTTGGGTTTGGAATTTGGCTGTTGGGGTACAGGGTAAGACCAAATCTGCGGATTGCCTGTCTGGATGTGGGCCAGGGGGATGGCATTGTACTGGAGATTGAAGGAACCTGGAATTTACTTATTGACGGAGGAAGCAGCAACAAAAGTGCTGTGGGACAGTATCAGATCCTGCCTTATCTGAAAAGCAGGGGCATATCCAGGCTGGATGGGATTTTTATTTCCCATACAGATGGAGACCATATCAGTGGTACAGAGGAAATTCTTGAGTATGTGGGGAAGGGGCTCACTTCCATAAGGGTCGATCATTTGATTTTGCCGGACTGGGAAGAAGAACCGGAAAATTATCTGAAACTGAGAGAGCTTGCGCAGACTGCAGATGTGCAGGTGATTCAGGTAAAGGCAGGAGATAGGATCTGTTATGGAAATGCGCAGCTGGATATTCTCTGGCCGGAAAAAGGTGCTGTGGGGGAGGATGTGAATGAGGAAGCCATGGTGATGGAACTGGAATATGGGAAATTCAAGGGGCTTTTTACAGGAGACATTGGTATGGAAACAGAGAAAAAACTTCAGAGTGCCCACCGTCTGGAGGATGTGGATTTTCTAAAAGTAGCCCATCATGGTTCGCGGTATTCTACAGGTGAAGAATTTCTGAATGTAGTAAAACCAGAGCTGGCAGTAATTTCCTGTTCCGCCTCTAATACCTATGGGCATCCTTCGCCGGAAACACTCCGCCGCCTGGAGAATGCAGGAACTGAAATCTGCAGGACAGACAGAAGTGGAGCAGTGATAGTGGAAGTAGATGAGGAAAAAATGAAAGTACAGAGGTTTGTTATTGACTGATCTTCAGATTTCCGCTAGACTGAAAGAAAATGAACAGAAATGGCTGGTAAAGATTATTGAAAAATATACAGGAAGACATTAAAACAGGGAATTTCAGAAAAGCATATCTTTTATATGGAGAAGAAGCTTATCTGAAGCAGCAGTATAAAACAAATCTGGAAAAAGCCTTGAATCCAGACGGAGATACTATGAACTTTGCGCATTATGAAGGAAAAGGCATTGATATCCGTCAGCTTATTGATCTGTGTGAAACTATGCCCTTTTTTGCAGACAGAAGAGTGATTATTCTGGAGGATACCGGCTTTTTCAAAAATAAATGTGAGGAACTGGCAGAGTACATGAAGGAGCTTCCGGATTATCTCTGTATGGTATTTGTAGAATCAGAGGTAGATAAGCGCAGCCGTATGTATAAAGCGGTGAAGTCCTGTGGGGCTATCGCGGAATTTATCAGACAGGATGAGAAAACATTGATGCGCTGGGCAGCCGGACTTCTGGGAAAAGCTGGAAAAAGAATTACACAGAGGGATATGGAGCTGCTTCTGACAAAAACAGGTACAGACATGGGAAACCTGCGCATGGAGCTTGAAAAGCTGATCTGCTACACAGAAGGACGGGATGTTGTCACTGGGGGAGATATTGAAGAGATTTGTACGACTCAGACCACGAACCGTATTTTCGATATGGTGCGTGCAGTAACGGAGAAAAATCAAAAACGGGCCCTGGAGCTTTATTATGATCTCCTTACTCTGAAGGAGCCTCCTATGCGTATTCTTTTTCTTCTTGCCAGACAATACAGACAGCTTCTTCTGGCCAAACAATTTACAGCTTCCGGTCTTGGGCAAACTGAGATCGCTTCTAAACTTGGAATTCCGGTTTTTGCCCTTCGCAACGTTCTTTCCTGCGCCCGGGCCTATACGGTCTCAGAGCTGGAATGTGCAGTAGAAGATTTTGTGGATGCAGAAGAAGCTGTAAAAACCGGCAGGCTGGAGGATAAGCTCAGTGTAGAATTGCTGATCATCAAATACAGTTCAAAAGCATAAAAAAAGACAGCCACATGACGGTGATGGCTGTCTCTTTTAATCATAAGCTTATAATTAAAATCTAAAATATATTATTATGCAATGCTGTTAACAGCTTTGGATAAACGAGCAACTTTTCTTGCGCAGTTGTTTTTGTGGTAAACACCTTTAGATGTAGCCTTGCTGATTGTAGAAACTGCATCCTTTAATGCTACTTCTGCAGCTGCTTTATCCTTGTTCTCTACAGCAACCTCAACTTTTTTGATAGAAGTCTTAACAGCAGATTTGATAGATTTGTTTCTAGCTGCTTTTGTTCTGTTTACTAAAATTCTTTTCTTAGCAGATTTAATGTTAGCCAATTCGTACACCTCCAATTTTATTCGATTTAAATGTCCTGTCATAGAAACAGACACGGGCGTTCCTATGAACATGCTTATATATATTATTACAGTTTTTTTGACTTGTCAATATATTTTGGGCCTAAAATAAAGAAAAAATGTTACTGTTCACTCCGTGCCCAGTAACACGCTACGCGATGCACAGAATTTATGCCAATCGCATAAATTCGCGCGGTATGTCTCGGGATTTTGGCATTTTCATGCCAAAACACCTCGCGGGATAGTTGCGTGTGAACAGTAACGAAAAAATCATATTTATAGAGAAAAATACAACATATTTGTGACAGTGTATAATTTATCATGAAAACGTGGAAAATGACAATGTAAAAATAAATTTGCACTTCGCAGGGAATCCAGTGTAAATGGCAATAAAGACTTTGAGAGTACATTAGATACACAGGAGGAAAATTATGTTGGGAAGTTACGAAATCCGGACAGACCTGGCACTGGAAGCCAGGGAGCAGTTTACAGAAAAAAATATGGAAATACGGGGCGTTGAGGTTCGTGAGAATTATGATGAGGAAAAGGATATTCGGACTACAGTGGTAAAAATAACTACAGAAAACGGTGCCAAAGCAATGGGAAGACCTCAGGGAAATTATATTACAATAGAAGCCCCGGGGCTTTCTATGCCGGATGAGGATTATCACAGAGAAATTTCCAAGGAAATTGCCAGACATCTCAGAAATCTGATCTCATTGGAACAGGAAACGTCCATATTGGTAGCAGGGCTGGGAAATTCGGCTATCACAGCAGATTCCCTGGGACCTCATGTGGTGGAAAATCTCCGGATCACAAGACATATGATAAAGGAATACGGATTAAAGAGTCTGGGAAAAGAACAGATGCACCGCATCAGTGGGATTATTCCCGGTGTAATGGCGCAGACAGGAATGGAAACTTCCGAGATCCTTAAAGGAATTGTGGCAGAGACCAGACCGGATGTGGTAATTGCCATAGATGCGCTGGCAGCCAGAAGTACCAGACGGTTAAACAGAACCATACAGATCACAGATACAGGAATCCATCCAGGATCCGGCGTTGGAAATCACAGAATTGGTCTGACAGAGAAAAATTTACAGACAAAAGTGATCGGGATCGGAGTTCCTACAGTGGTAGATGCAGCAACAATTGTTCATGATTCCATGGCCCATCTGCTGGATGCCCTGGAAGAGGCCGAACGGAAGGAGTTTCTGGAGGAAATGATCTCACCTCATCTTCATACCATGTTTGTGACACCAAAGGATGTGGATGAAACTGTAAAATATTTAAGCTTTACTATTTCAGAGGGGCTGAATCTGGCTTTTTGCTGACAGGTCAGAAGTATATTTAAGGAAAGTTTGTCATAGGATTCTCCTGAGAGGTGATCATGTGACCAGATTTCAGAAAGCGCTTGGAATATTGCTGAGTCTGTGCTTTTTTACAATTCTGACAATTGTGCCAGAGCCTGTTTTTACAGGAAAAAATGTGTACAGGCATCTGCCACTGTATCGTTTTCTGGAAAAGAAATCCCGGGAAATAGACCAGTATGGTGATCAGAAAACTTATGAGGCCATTGCCAGTGAAAATGGAAAATATCTGAGACAAAAGGCGAAGGAAGAGCAAACTTCAATTTCAGAGAAGGAAAAGAAGAAAAATTCCAAAAGCAAGAAGAAGCAGAAAACAAAGAAACAGAAAACCAAGAAGACTGAAAAAAAGGATACTTCCCGGGAGACTATTTCAACAGCAGTTCCTGATCCGGCAATTGATCTGTCTCCTGATCTGCTGGCTGACTATGATTATCTGTTGGGACAGTTTTATATTGTAGATTCCAATACAGAAACCAATCCTGCACAGTTGAATGCCCAAGATTTTCTGAAACAGGATTTTAAAATTTCAAAAGACACAGATGTACCTCAGATCCTGATCTATCACAGTCATTCACAGGAAACATTTGCAGATTCCAGAGAAGGGGAAGAAGCGGATACTATTGTAGGAGTGGGGGATTATTTGGTACAGCTTCTTACAGAAAATTATGGATATCAGGTTGTCCATCTCAAAGAACAGTTCGATATGGCAGGAGGGGAACTGGACCGCAGTGCTGCCTATGATTATGCCCGGGATTATCTGGAACCCTACCTTCAGGAAAATCCGGACATCCAGGTAATCATAGACCTCCATCGGGATGGTGTTCCCGAGGACCGCCATCTTGTAACAGAGATCAATGGAAAACCTACCGCTCAGATCCTTTTTTATAATGGACTGAGCTACACTACAGCGAAAGGTTCACTGGAATATCTTCCAAATCGATACATACAGCAAAACCTGGCATTTTCTTTCCAGCTGGAATACCAGGCAGCCCAATATTATCCTGAATTTTACAGGGGAATCTACCTTGCAGGCTATCGTTATAATCTTCATTTACGCCCCCGTTCCATCCTTCTGGAAGCCGGTGCACAGACCAATACTGTCCAGGAAGTAAAAAACGCCATGGAACCATTTGCTTACATCCTCAATAAAGTCTTGCAGGGATAAGAAGTAGATGACAAACCCTTCCCCCATATGCTATAATACAAAATTAGCAAAACCAACAACTACAGTAGATTAAGAAAGAACTTAGGAGGGAATTCCTGAATGATAGATCAGAGCAAAATCAGAAATTTCTGTATTATTGCACATATAGACCATGGCAAATCCACTCTTGCCGACCGAATCATCGAAATGACCGGAACTTTGACTGAACGTGAAATGCAGTCACAGGTACTGGACAACATGGAACTTGAAAGAGAGCGTGGGATCACCATCAAATCCCAGGCAGTGCGTATTGTATACAAAGCCAAAGATGGGGAAGAATATATCTTTAATCTCATTGATACCCCTGGACATGTGGATTTTAACTATGAGGTATCCCGAAGCCTTGCTGCCTGTGACGGTGCGATTCTGGTAGTAGATGCAGCACAGGGAATCGAAGCCCAGACACTGGCAAATGTATATCTTGCACTTGACCATGATCTGGATGTTCTTCCTGTTATCAACAAGATCGATCTGCCAAGTGCAGAGCCGGACCGTGTAGTAAATGAGATTGAAGATGTCATAGGTCTTGAAGCTCATGACGCTCCGAGAATCTCTGCCAAAACAGGACTTAATATAGAAGAAGTGCTTGAACAGATCGTGACAAAGATCCCGGCACCTCACGGTGATGTAGATGCACCACTGAAGGCACTGATCTTTGACTCAATCTACGATGCATACAAAGGCGTTATCGTATTCTGCCGTGTTATGGATGGACGTGTGAAAAGAGGCACCCAGATCCATATGATGGCAACAGGCTTTACCACAGAGGTTGTAGAAGTAGGATACTTTGGTGCAGGTCAGTTTATTCCATGCGAGGAACTGACAGCAGGTATGGTAGGCTACATTACTGCCAGCATTAAAAACCTTGGTGATACTCGCGTAGGTGATACAGTTACAGATAAGGACAGACCATGTGCAGAAGCACTTCCGGGCTATAAAAAAGTAAATCCTATGGTATACTGCGGATTATATCCTGCAGACGGTGCTAAATATGGAGATTTAAGAGATGCACTTGAGAAACTTCAGCTTAACGATGCTTCTCTTTTCTATGAGCCGGAGACTTCTGTAGCTCTTGGATTTGGTTTCCGCTGTGGTTTCCTGGGACTTCTTCATCTGGAAATTATTCAGGAACGTCTGGAAAGAGAATATAACCTTGACCTTGTAACTACAGCACCTGGTGTTATCTACAAGGTACACAAAACCAATGGTGAAGTTATCAATCTGACGAATCCAAGCAATCTGCCTGATCCGTCAGAGATCGAATATATGGAAGAGCCTATGGTAAATGCTGAGATCATGGTAACAACAGAATTTATCGGTGCCATCATGGATCTCTGTCAGGAACGAAGAGGACAGTATCTGGGAATGGATTATATGGAAGAAACACGTGCGCTTCTGAAATATAAACTTCCATTAAATGAGATCATCTACGATTTCTTTGATGCTCTGAAATCCCGTTCCAGAGGTTATGCTTCCCTGGACTATGAACTCTGTGGATATGAGAGAAGTGAACTTGTGAAGCTGGATATTCTGGTAAATAAAGAAGAGGTGGATGCCCTTTCTTTTATCGTACATGCAGATACTGCCTATGAGAGAGGCCGTAAGATGTGCGAGAAACTGAAGGATGAGATTCCGCGTCAGCTCTTTGAAATTCCCATCCAGGCTGCAGTCGGAAGCAAGATCATTGCAAGAGAGACGGTACGCGCTATGCGTAAGGACGTTCTTGCCAAGTGTTACGGTGGTGATATTTCCCGTAAGAAGAAACTTCTGGAGAAACAGAAGGAAGGTAAGAAGCGTATGCGCCAGGTAGGTAATGTGGAAATCCCGCAGAAAGCCTTTATGAGTGTACTGAAGCTGGATGATAAATAAAAACCGCACAGAAGAATAGAGGGTGTTTGGCATGATAAAAATAAATAGAAGGGCAGTGGTCATTTTACTGACAGGTTTATCCTGTGTTATCATAGCTGGCTGTGGAAAAAAGAAGGAATTGGATGCGGCTTCTTCCAAGGTGCTGCCTATTACTGTGGCGGCGCCTTCTAATACACCTACTCCTTCTGTGGAACAGGTGGACTCTGCAGCGGTTACTACAAACGGAAACCTGACAATGGTGAATGAATATCTGGCAGGGGAAAATGAAGAATAGGAAAGAAAATTCTCCCATGGAAATCTATATCCACATTCCGTTCTGTATCAGAAAATGTGATTACTGTGATTTCCTTTCAGGGCCTTCGGGACCAAAAGAGCAGGCTGATTATGTACAGGCTCTTTTGAGGGAAATACAGGCAGCAGAGGAAGGTGAAGGAAGGAGTGTATCCTCCATATTTATTGGAGGAGGCACTCCTTCTGTGCTGGATGAGAGACTTCTGGGAGACATACTGAGAGAAATCAGAAACAGATTTAAAATGAAAGAAGACGCAGAGATTACCATAGAGGTAAATCCGGGAACAGCAAATATTGGAAAGCTTCAGGCATACAGAGAAATGGGAATCAACCGATTGAGTATAGGACTGCAGTCCCCTGAGGACAGGGAGTTGAAAATTCTGGGAAGGATTCATAATTACGGGCAGTTTTTGGAAACCTATCAAGAGGCAAGGACAGTTGGATTTGACAATATTAACATTGATTTAATGAGTGCGATCCCGGATCAGACCTATGAGGGATGGGTGAAAAATCTGCGCACAGTTGCAGAATTGGAACCGGAACATATTTCTGCATATAGTCTGATCGTGGAAGAGGGGACACCTTTTGCTGCGCGGAAGCTTAATCTGCCTGATGAAGATACAGAATACAATATGTATGAGGCAACTGCGCAGATCCTGAAGGAATATGGGTTTGAACAGTATGAGATTTCCAATTATGCCAGAAAAGGCAGGGAATGCAGACATAACGTAGGCTACTGGACCAGACAGGATTACCTGGGATTTGGTCTGGGAGCTTCTTCTCTTTATGGAAAAGAACGCTTTGCCAATACGGCAGATATGAAAAAATATCTGGAAAACAGCAGAAATCCGGAAAAAATAAGGGAAAAAGAGCCCTCTCTCACAAGAGAAGATGAGATGGCAGAATTTATGTTTCTTGGGCTTCGCATGACGAAGGGAATTTCAAAGGCTGATTTTCAGAGGTGTTTTGGCTGTACAATAGAGTCAGTGTATGGAGAGGTTCTGGAGAAGTATGAGTCCATGGAATTGCTGTTGGAGAAAGATGGCAGGATTTTCCTGAGCAGGGAAGGAATCCATGTAAGTAATTCGATTATGGCAGAATTTTTGCTGTAAACAGCTTGACGAACAAATGTTCCTATATTATACTGGGAACAGAATTCGGAAATGAAGTGGTGAATGAAATACTATAAGAAACAGGAGGCAGAAATGGCTGCGGATACAACGAAGAAACAATTTATCAGAATCAGAGGCGCCAATGTAAACAATCTTAAGAATTTAAGTGTGGATATTCCCAGAGACCAGTTTGTGGTGCTTACCGGACTGAGCGGTTCCGGCAAGTCATCACTGGCTTTTGATACCATTTATGCAGAGGGACAGAGACGATATATGGAATCTCTTTCTTCTTATGCGAGACAGTTCCTGGGACAGATGGAGAAGCCGGATGTGGAGAGTATCGAGGGCTTGCCCCCTGCCATTTCCATTGATCAGAAATCGACGAACCGCAATCCCCGTTCCACAGTAGGGACTGTGACGGAGATTTATGACTATTTCAGACTTCTGTATGCCAGAGTGGGAATCCCTCATTGTCCCAAATGCGGAAGAGAGATTAAGAAGCAGACAGTAGACCAGATGGTGGACTGCATTATGTCTTTTCCTGAGAGAACAAAGATCCAACTGCTGGCGCCTGTTGTGAGAGGACGTAAGGGAACCCATGCCAAGCTTCTGGAGCAGGCCAAGCGAAGCGGTTATGTCCGTGTGCAGATTGATGGAAATATGTACGAATTATCTGAGGAGATCAGCCTGGATAAGAATATCAAACATAATATAGAGATTGTTGTAGACCGTCTGATCGTAAAGCCGGGGATCGAGAAGAGACTGTCCGATTCCATTGAGACTGTACTGGAGCTGGCAGAAGGGCTTTTGATGGTAGATACCATGGATGGGAATATCCATAATTTCAGCCAGAGTTTCTCCTGTCCGGACTGTGAAGTGAGTATTGATGAGATCGAGCCCAGAAGTTTTTCCTTCAACAATCCCTTTGGTGCCTGCCCGGACTGTCTGGGACTGGGATATAAGATGGAATTTGACATTGATCTGATGATTCCGGATAAATCATTGAGTATCCTTGAGGGTGCCATTGTGGTGACAGGATGGCAGTCATGTACAAGCGAGGGCAGTTTTTCCAGAGCAATCCTGGATGCACTTGCCAGGGAATATGATTTCAGTCTGGCAACCCCATTTGAAAATTATCCGGAGAAGATCAAGGATATCCTGATTAATGGAACCAATGGGCATTCAGTTAAGGTTTATTATAAAGGCCAGCGCGGAGAGGGTGTTTATGATGTAGCATTCCCGGGACTGATCCGAAATGTGGAGCAGAGATACCGGGAGACAGGCTCAGATACCATGAAGCAGGAGTATGAGTCTTTTATGCGTATCACTCCCTGTAAAACCTGTAAAGGACAGAGACTGAAGAAAGAATCCCTGGCTGTAACAGTGGCAGATAAGAATATCTATGAGATTACCAATCTTTCTATAGAGAAGCTGAAGTCTTTCTTGGCAGATATGCAGTTATCGGAACAGCAGCTGCTGATCGGTAAGCAGATACTGAAGGAGATCAGAGCGAGAGTCAGCTTTCTGTCTGATGTAGGTCTGGATTATTTGTCCCTGGGCCGTGCTACAGGTACTCTTTCCGGCGGGGAAGCACAAAGAATCCGCCTGGCTACACAGATCGGCTCCGGTCTGGTAGGTGTTGCTTATATTCTGGATGAGCCCAGTATCGGACTTCATCAGAGAGACAATGACAGACTTCTCAGTTCCCTGATGAAGCTTCGTGATCTGGGAAACAGCCTGATCGTTGTAGAACATGATGAGGATACCATGCGTGCTGCAGACTGTATTGTGGACATCGGGCCGGGAGCAGGAGAGCATGGTGGACAGCTGGTTGCCATGGGAACTGCCGAAGATTTGATGAAGAATGAAAATTCTATTACAGGAGCTTATTTAAGTGGGAAATTAAAGATTCCGGTACCGGCAGAAAGACGTAAACCGACCGGGTTCCTTACGATCAAAGGGGCAGCAGAGAATAATCTTAAGAATATTGATGTGAAAGTTCCACTGGGGATTATGACCTGCATTACCGGAGTTTCCGGATCAGGTAAGAGTTCTCTGATCAATGAGATTCTGTATAAGCGTCTGGCCAGAGATCTGAACCGGGCCAGAGTGATTCCCGGTAAACATAAGAATATTCTGGGAGTAGATCAGCTTGACAAGGTGATCAATATTGATCAGTCACCGATTGGGCGTACACCCAGATCCAATCCTGCAACTTATACTGGGGTGTTTGATCAGATCAGGGATCTTTTTGCGGCCACAGCAGATGCCAAGGCGAGAGGTTACAAGAAAGGACGCTTCAGCTTTAATGTGAAAGGCGGAAGATGTGAAGCCTGCAGTGGTGACGGTATTATTAAGATTGAGATGCATTTTCTTCCGGATGTATATGTGCCCTGTGAGGTCTGCAAGGGAAAACGCTATAACAGAGAAACTCTGGAAGTAAAATATAAGGACAAGAGTATTTACGATGTACTGAATATGACTGTGGAGGAGGCACTGACCTTTTTTGAAAATGTTCCTTCGATTAAAAGAAAGATCCAGACCCTTTATGATGTGGGACTTTCTTATATCCGTCTGGGACAGCCTTCTACAGAGCTTTCCGGAGGAGAAGCCCAGAGGATCAAGCTTGCCACAGAATTGAGTAAGAGAAGTACAGGTAAAACCATCTATATTCTGGATGAGCCCACAACAGGCCTTCATTTTGCTGATGTGCATAAACTTGTGGAGATTCTGAAACGATTATCAGAGGGCGGCAATACGGTAGTAGTCATCGAACATAATCTGGATGTGATCAAGACAGCCGATTATATTATTGATATTGGTCCGGAAGGGGGCGACAAGGGAGGTACGGTAGTTGCCTGTGGAACACCGGAGGAAGTAGCACAGTCACCGGTTTCTTATACCGGAAAATATGTGAAAAAATACCTGGAATAATATCTGAAATAATATTGCAGGGCTTTCTTTTTCAATAAAAGTTGTATATAATGAATACGCAAACAGCAGAGCGGATGATTTTATCCGCTTGATCAAAACAGAAAGAAAGGGGATTCCTATGCCTGCAAGTGATATTGGAATTGACCTGGGGACCAGGAACAGTCTGGCTTATTCTACAACAAGAGGTCTGGTGCTTAATGAGCCTTCCGTTGTAGTTTATGATAAAAATACAGAGAAGATCAGAGCAATCGGGGAAGAAGCACGCAGTGCGGAGGCACACATTACTTCTGATATGGAGATTATCCGCCCTATCCGACAGGGCGTGATCGTAGATTATAATGTTATGGAAAAAATGCTGAAATATTTTATTTCCAAAGCAATGGGAAGGCGTGCTTTCCGTAAGCCCAGGATCAGTATTTGCGTTCCGAGCGGAATTACAGAGATTGAGAGAAAGGCAGTAGAGGAAGCTACTTATCAGGCGGGAGCCAGGAATGTTTATATGGTAGAGGAGCCTATTGCGGCAGCCATCGGAGCAGGACTGGATGTGACCAAGCCTTTTGGAAATCTGGTAGTAGATATTGGAGCCGGAACTACAGATGTTGCAGTGATTTCCATGGGAGGAGTAGTTGTTTCTGCTTCTATTAAGGTGGCCGGAGATATTTTTAACCAGGCGATCATGAATTATGCCAGAAAAAGTCATGGCCTTTTTATAGGAGAAGATATGGCAGAGAAGATTAAAATACAGATCGGAACTGCCTGTGAGGAACCAGACCCCAGAACTATGGAGGTAAAGGGACGTAATGTAAACACAGGACTTCCAAAAGTTGTTACACTTACCTCAGAGGAAATCCGTGTGGCCCTTAAGGATGCTACAGGACAGATCGTGGAGGCAGTTCATGGGGTTCTTGAGAAGACTCCTCCGGAACTGGCAGCAGATATTGTGGACAGGGGAATTGTCCTTACCGGAGGTGGGGCATTACTTCATGGAATGGATACACTGATCGAGCAGAGAACCGGTGTGAGCACGCTGACAGTGCAGAATGCAATGGGTGTAGTTGCAGTAGGTACAGGAAAATATGCAGAAGTCGTGGCCAGGCTCGACGGATAAATGAAAGAGGGTTGCCGGAGTAAGCATTTTTGGATATTATTATGCTTATATGGCAGCCTTTTTGCTTTAGGGGTAGGTTATGGCTTCAATGGCAAACAGTAATTTGCCTCTGTTATTATAGATTGGACGGATCAGGGAAAGGAAGAAAATAAATGAGTGAAACTGTTACGGGATATATAGATCACATCATTTTCAGAAATGAAGAAAATGGTTATACAGTTATGGTGGTGAAAAATTCAGAAAATGAGGAAGAACTAACCTGTGTGGGAAGCTTCCCGGCTATCTCGCAGGGGACAACTATCCAGGCATCCGGGATTTATACCCACCATCCTGTATATGGAAAACAGTTTCAGATTTCATCTTTTGTAGAGAAGATTCCAGAGGATACATATGCTATGGAACGATATCTGGGCTCCGGAGCGATCAAAGGTATTGGTGCAGCACTGGCTGCCAGGATTGTGCGCAGGTTTGGCGAAGATACCATTCGGATCGTGGAAGAGGAACCTGAGCGACTGGCTGAAGTGAAGGGGATCAGCGAAAAGAAGGCCAGAGAAATTGCGGCTCAGGTAACAGAAAAAACAGAAATGCGCAAGGCTATGATTTTTTTGCAGAAGTATGGGATTTCTCTGAATCTGGGAGCTAAAATATATCAGAAGTACAAGGATTCCCTTTATACAGTACTGCAGGAAAATCCCTACAGACTGGCTGAGGACATTTCGGGGGTAGGATTTAAGATCGCAGATGAGATTGCAGCCAGAATAGGAATCCATGCAGATTCAGATTACAGAATCCGCAGTGGAATGTTGTATACTTTGCTGCAGGCTTCGGGAGAAGGACATACGTACCTTCCCAAGGAACAGCTTTTTGCCAGATGTGCAAAGCTTCTGGGAGTGGATGAATCTTATATGGAGAAGCATCTAATGGATATGCTTCTGGACAGAAAGCTGGTAATGCAGGAAAAGAAGGGCGAAAAAATCATCTATCCCAGCCAGTATTATTATCTGGAGCTGAATACTGCCAGAATGCTCTGTGAGTTGAATATTTGTTGCCCTGAGGATGAGAATATTGTAGAGAAGAGGATTGCAGCCATTGAAAAGGAAACCGGTACAGTGCTGGATGAGATGCAGAAAAAAGCAGTGACAGAAGCAGCTGGCCATGGACTTTTCATACTGACCGGAGGACCAGGTACAGGAAAAACAACTACGATCAATGCAATCATCCGATTTTTTGAGGGAGAAGGTGCTGAGCTTCGGCTGGCTGCACCTACAGGCAGGGCAGCCAAACGAATGACAGAGGCTACCGGATATGAAGCACAGACCATCCACAGACTTCTGGAGCTGAATGGGATGCCAGAGGATGACAGAAGCGCTGGGGCTGTACATTTTGAGAGAAATGCACAGAATCCTTTGGATGCAGATGTGATCATTATTGATGAGATGTCCATGGTGGATATTCATCTGATGCATTCCCTGCTTCTGGCAATTACAGCGGGAACCAGACTGATTCTGGTAGGGGACGAAAACCAGCTCCCCAGTGTGGGACCGGGAAATGTGCTGAGAGATATTATCCACAGCGGCTGCTTTCCGGTAATAGAGCTGACCAAGATCTTCCGTCAGGCTTCTGAAAGTGACATTGTAGTAAATGCCCATAAGATTAACCGCGGAGAACCGGTAGAGATCCATAATAAAAGCCGGGATTTCTTTTTCCTGAAGAGATATGATGCGGATATGATCATCCGTGTGGTGATCGCGCTGATCCAGGATAAGCTGCCCAGATATGTAAATGCCAGACCTTTTGAAATCCAGGTACTGACACCCATGCGAAAAGGTCTTCTGGGAGTGGAACGGTTAAACCAGATGCTCCAGAGATATCTGAATCCTCAGGATGGTTCCAAAAAGGAAAAAACACTGGGAGATCGCTTGTTCCGTCAGGGGGATAAGGTAATGCAGATCAAGAATGATTATCAGATGGAATGGGAGGTCAGAGGAAGATATGGGATCCCGATAGAAAAGGGAATTGGAGTTTTTAACGGTGATACCGGAATTTTACGTGAGATTAATGAATTTGCCGAAACTGCGGAGGTTGAGTTTGAAGATGGACGTTTTGCCACCTATTCTTTTAAGCAGCTGGAGGAACTGGAGCTGGCCTACGCGATTACCATACATAAATCCCAGGGTTCGGAATATCCGGCAGTAATCCTGCCTGTTTTGTCCGGTCCCCAGATGCTTTTAAACAGAAACCTTTTGTATACTGCTGTGACCAGAGCCAGGAAATGTGTAACTGTGGTAGGCAGTGAGGAAACCTTTGCGGAGATGATCCGCAATGAAAAACAGCAAAAACGTTACAGTGCCCTGGATGAGCGGATCCGGGAGCTGAATGAGTCAATAAAGAAAGGCGAAGGGTGAATTCACTGCTGAGAAATATCCTGAATGTTTTTTACCCCAGATGTTGTCCGGTGTGTCAGAAAATACTAAAGGATCAGAACAGACTGATCTGTCCGGAATGTGAAAAAAAACTGAAACCTATCGGTCAGCCCAGATGCTATTTGTGTGGGAAGCCTGTGGAAAAAGGGGAATACTGCGCAGATTGTCTCAGGCATCCCCACATTTTTGATCAGGGAAGAGGTATCTTTGTATATGATGACAGGATGCGAAAATCTGTTCTCAGATATAAATACAGCGGATGCAGGGAATATGGAGAGTTTTATGCCAGGGCAATGTATCTTTATGGCAGCAGGGATGTGAGAGACTGGAATCCGGATCTGATCGTACCTGTGCCTGTACATCGTACAAAGCTTCGGATGCGGGGATTTAATCAGGCTGCATTTCTGGCAGAAAAACTGGGCGATTACACAGGAATTCCTGTCAGGCAGGAGCTGGTTCTCAAAATTCGGAAGACAAAGTCTCAGAAAAAGCTAACTGCTGTGCAGAGAAGAAAAAATCTGGAAGAAGCTTTTCTGGTTAATGGAGAGGTGAATGGAAAGAGGATTCTGGTGGTGGATGATGTTTATACTACCGGCAGTACTGTAGATGCCATGGCGTCCTGTCTGAAGAAAAAAGGTGCATCGGCAGTTTATTTTCTCACTGTGTGTATTGGCAGGATATAAATTGGATTTAAGGCTTTCATTAACAGATGATGTATGATACAATTAATCTGTATGATTACAAGTTCACGTGCGTTTAAGGAGTTATTTATGTTAAATGAAGAAAAGATAAAAATCATGAATAAGCTTGCAATGTATGAACAAGGAGAGGGAAAAAAATACCTTCCGGTGAGCAAATATTACAGAAGTGATTACATTGGTCTGGCTCTGATCAAGAATTTTTTCCTTGTGACCATAGGATATGGCCTGGCACTGGCCGGAGTTGCGGCATATTTCGGAGAATACCTGATGGAGAATATCCATAAAATGAATCTGGTAAAGCTGGGAACAGAGATTGTTGTGGGGTATGTTGCTGTGTTGATCGTTTTTTCACTGCTCACATACATACAGTATTCTGTGAAATATCACCGTGCAAAAAAAAGTGTGAAAAAATATTACAGTGAACTGATACAGTTGAACAGGATTTATGGACGTGAAGAGAAAAAATCCTCGGCCAGAGGAATTCCAGGAGGATATAGAAAATGACAGCATTACTTGAATTAAAACAGAAGATTAAGAATTTATATGGACAGCATGAAATTTATATCCTGCCGGTGCTTCGTTGTATTCTGGCATTTTTATATTTTACATGGATCAATGTAAATATGGGATATATGAGCCAGCTCAATAATATATTTATTGTTCTCATCCTGGCCCTGATCTGTTCGATTTTACCTTCCGGAGTTATGATTTTTGCAGGTTTTGCCCTGATGATCGCTCACGGTTATGCCCTGGGGATAGAGGTAGCAGGCTTTCTGCTGGTACTGATCTTGTTTATGCTGATTCTTTTTCTTCGATTCAGCGCAGGCACAAATCTGGTACTGGTATTTACCCCTCTTTCTTTCGGATTCAGTATACCGGCTCTTCTTCCTATTGGAAGTGGTTTGTTAAGCAGTGCAGTCTCTGCGCTTCCGGCAGGCTGTGGAGTGGTTATTTATTATTTTATCCGTTTTCTGAAAGTGCAGCATAAGCTTCTGGAGAATCCGGATGTTCTTATGGCTGATAAGCTGAAGCTTCTGGCAGACGGAGTGGTACAGAACTGGGGAATGTGGATCACAGTGGTGGCTTTTGTGGCGGTGATCCTCCTTGTGAATCTGATCCGTACCCGTTCTTTTGATTATGCATGGAGAATTTCCATTGTAATGGGTGGCGTGGTCTATGTACTCATAATTTTAGCCGGTGGTTTCTATTTTGGACTGAATATTAATATTGTACAGACTATTATTTATACAGTAGTATCTGTGGTCGTAGGATTACTTTTGGAATTTCTGGTGTTTGGTGGAGATTACAGCCGGACAGAGAGACTGGAATATGAGGATGACGAGTATTATTACTATGTGAAAGCTGTTCCCAAGGCAGCGGTAGCTACTTCTGAGCGGAGTATCAAGAAAATAAATGCGGAACCTGTAAAAGAAGATACAGCAGTGGAGGATCACGTGGTTTCCTATGCAAATCCCATTTTTCACGGTGAAAATACTTCATCACAGCAGGCTGCAGATGCAGTACCTGTGGTCAGACAGAATGAGGTGGATCCCTCAGATTTTGAGAAAAAACTGGAAGAATCTTTAAAAGATTTATAAAATTTGAATTACAGATTTAAAATAACCGGGAAAGCTCTGTTATTTTGGAAAGGAGAACGTTATGCAGAATATTGCGGGAAATCTGGTGGAAATGTTATCAAGAATCGCTTTTCCCAAGGTAGGCATAATCGACATTATTCAGATTGCCCTGATCGCTTTTTTTGTATATCAGTTCATGGTATGGATAAAATATACCCATGCCTATACCCTGCTGAAAGGAATTCTGGTAGTTCTCCTGTTTATCCTTGTTGCTTATATCTTCAAAATGAATACCATTTTGTGGATCTTTTCCAATCTGGCCAGCACTTTGATCGTAGGTGTGATCGTTATATTTCAGCCGGAGCTTCGTAAAGTTCTGGAGCAGCTGGGACAGAAGAAGATTATGTCCGCCCTCATTCCCTTTGATGCGGGAAAGGAGGTTAAGGAGAGGTTTACAGATAAGACAATCAGTGAACTGGTGAAGGCATGCTTTGATATGGGAGAAGTAAAGACAGGGGCATTGATTGTGATTGAGCAGGAGGAAAAGCTGACAGATTATATCCGTACAGGGATTAATGTAGATGCAATCCTGACCAGCCAGCTTCTGATCAATATTTTTGAACACAATACTCCGCTTCATGACGGAGCTGTGATCGTGAGAGAGAACCGAATTGTGGCAGCAACCTGTTACCTGCCTCTTTCAGATAATATGGAACTGAGTAAACAGCTGGGAACACGACACAGAGCAGGTGTTGGAATCAGTGAACAGACAGATTCTGTGACGATTATTGTATCGGAGGAGACAGGACAGGTATCTGTGGCCCAGAACGGAAGACTGATCCGGGGAGTAAACAGTGCCAAACTCAGAGAGATCCTGGTAAGGGCTCAGAATAAACAGGTTGTAGACAACAGCAAGCTTCGGCATTTACTGAAAGGAAGAATGAAGCATGAAGAAGAGAAAACTCACTGATAATCTTTCTTTGAAGATCATGTCTGTGGCAATCGCAATTGTTGTATGGCTGATTGTGGTGAATATCGATAATCCTGTTGGCACCAATTATTATACGATCACAGATGTGGAGCTGATTAATAAAGAATATGTAGAATCTTCAGATACCATCGGTAAAATGTGTATGCCGGAAGAAAATCAGGATTCTGTAAAGGTTGCCATCACTGCAAGTAAAAAAGTCAGGGACAGGATCAGACTGTCAGATATTACGGCTGTGGCAGATTTGCAGCAGGCGGTAAGTCTGGATACAGATCCGGTAATGGTTCCGATCACAGTCACCTGCTTGGCATCCGGAGTGCTGCCAAGTGATATTAAGGTTACACCTCAGAATCTTACGGTTAATCTGGATGAAAAAGAAACCCAGGAATTTGTGGTGAATGTGAGTAAGGGAGACACAAAGCCGGGAAAGGATTATGAGGTGGGAAGCCTGACTGCCAGTCCGGAGAAAATAAGAATTACAGGTCCCAAAACCCTGGTGAATAAAATAGATAAGGTAAATGCTACTATTGCCTTGGATGGCAATACAGAGGACTATACCCAGGAAGTAAATCTTACGATCTATGATAAGAATCAGGAGGCGCTTTCTGAATCGGAGATGAATTCTCTGAGAATTGAGAATAATGCCAAGGTTATTGTCACTGCCAAGCTCTGGAAAATCCGCACAGGAGTTAAAATTGCAGCAGGATATGTAGGAACACCTGCTGGCGGATACCAGGTTGGATCTGTGAAGACTGTGCCGGATACGATCAGCGTTGCAGGAAATACAGAGGGTCTGGAGAGTTTGTCTGAAAATGATAATATGATTACTATTCCGGCAGATCGTATTGATATTTCAGGTGAATCCAAGGATGTGGAGAGAAAAATCAGTCTGAAGAATCTCCTTCCGGATAATGTGAAGCTTACCAGTGATTCCAGTGAAGATGTGTGGGTAACGGTGAGTATTCTTCCGGTTGGAAGCCAGGAATTTAATTTGCCGACCAAGAATATAGAGGTTAAGAATAAACCGGATAATCTTCAGGTAACATTTGAAACTGCACAGATTGCCCTCAGAATCAAATCAGAATCGGAGGATTTGGAAGATCTGGATATTAATGAGGATGTTAAGGCTGAAATAGATTTGAAAGATAAGGAGGCCGGAAACTATAAGGTTCCTGTGAAACTGAGTCTTCCGGATGGATATGAAATGGTGGAGGATGTCTATACAGAGGTTGTGATCTCGCCCGCCTCCGTTTCGGATGAGAGCAAGTGATAAGAGGTAAAGAGAATGGTCAGTAAGAAAGTAACAATTAAGAATCCCACGGGTCTTCATCTGAGACCTGCAGGAATCCTCTGCAATGAGGCGATAAAATATCAGTCTAAGGTAACCTTTGGTTACTGTGGAGGAACTGCCAATGCGAAGAGTGTACTCAGTGTATTGGGTGCCTGTATAAAATGTGGGGATGAAATAGAACTTATATGTGAGGGAATTGATGAGCAGGAGGCTCTGGACGGTCTGACAGGTGCAATTGATGACGGACTGGGAGAATAAAGCTACGGATTCCGGATATAGGGAAATATAAGAAGGAGGATGTTATTGTGAAGAAAAGATTGGTTGCAGTGATGTTGGGACTGACGTTAAGTCTGGCTACTGTGGGAGAAGCAGGAGCAGCGGCATTCAGTTCACCGGACAGCGAGATGGTTCAGGCAGAAATGACAGAAACAGAAAATGCAGATGTGTTTTCCGCAGGTGATGGGGATGAGCAGGATGCTCAGACAGATGACGCTGACGACATACAGGATGAGTTCAGCTCTGATGCAGAGGATGAGTTATCTACTGTAACAGCCGGAACTGTTGCAACAGATGGTTCTCTGGAGACCGGGACAGCAGTGGTTGTTCAGGCTGAAGACTGGGTTCAGGAAAACGGACATTTTAAATTACACAAAGCAGTGACTGCACCGGCAGCAGAACAGGAAAACCAGGTATCTGCTGAGTTTGGGACAGATGTAGCGGAGGAGGTTTCTGTGCAGCCGGAAGCTGAGGATGAGACAGAGACAGCTTCCCCTGAGACAGTTGAGGAAGCTTCCGTACAGTCGGATGCTTCAGAGGCAGAGGTAGAGCAGAATGAGCTTCCATCGGAGAGCTTTTATACAGCAGCTGATGGTCTTGTGGAAATCAGCACGGAGTACAAAGGGGAATTACATACAGGATGTTACCTTTTTGATGAAAATGGTTATATGGTGACCGGACAGGCTGAGGTAAATCCGGAAACAGCAGCTGTTACCGCAGAAGGGGAAGAAGCAGAGGATAGCACAGAAGCTGTAGTTGGTGCAGCAGAAGCCACTGAGGATACTGTACAGTATTATTTTACAACAGCAGAGGAAGCAGTTGTATATCCGGGCTGTGAAAATGAAGCTATAACTCCTTATGCTTCCACAGTAGGACAGCAGAAGAAAGCGACCTGGCAGTGGGATGGCAGCGTATTCCGTTATTTTGATGGGAATGGTGTACAGGAGACCATTGCACAGCTGGAAAAGAAACAGAAGGAAGCCGGAACATACACTGGTTACTTTAAGATCAATGGTGAATATTACTGTCTGGATGAAAACGGAAAACCGCGGACAGGAGATATCACATTGACTGTAAACGGAGTTTCCAATCAGTATTATTTTGAAGAGAACAGTACAATTCCGGGACGGATGTTCCATGAAGGCTGGAGACAGGTGATTGACAGCAAAGGGGAACGTTGGCTCTATTACAGCATGGGCGCTGATATTAAAGATATCGGTAAATATTATAAGCGTGGTATAACTGCTACAAAACTGGACAAAAATATCAAAGGAGATTCCACTTATCTGCTGGATGCCAATGGCTATATCCTGAAAAGCACCATGAAAAAAGCTGCCAATGGAGCTTATTATGCAACAGATAAAAACGGTGTGATCTACAGAGATACACTGGTAAGATACAATAACTACAGATATTATTTTGCATCCAATGGTAAGAGAGTTTCCTGGAAAAACAGATGGAACCGTGTGGGAAATCATTATTATTATTTCGGAAAAACTCCGGGCAGAGTAGAAGAGAAGCACGGATGGCAGAAGATCACAAGGACAAATGGTAAGTATGTGGGATGGTTTTACTTTGATTCCAAGGGAAACCATTATACAGATAAGCTGACTTCAGCAGGGTTATATTTTACCCCAAGCGGAAAACTGGCCAGCGGTCTTACAAAAATGAACGGAAAAATGTATCTGTTTGAGGTTTCCAATGCACAGGTCCACAAGGGAACTATGTACAAAAATACCATGGTACGTTACAAGAATAACTGGTATATTGCATCTTCCACCGGCGGTCTGTATACAAACCGATGGAAAAAGTATAATGGATCCTGGTATTATCTGAAGAATTACAAAGTACAGACCAATCAGTTCATGAAAAAGAACGGTGTCAACGGATATCTGGATGCTACCGGAAAATACACTACAGGATGGGTAATTGTAAGTAATGCACAGAATCTGGTGAAATACATTGATCCAAATGGAAATGGATTTGCAAAAAATACCAGCCTGAGAGTAAATGGTGTACTTTACTACTTTGATAAAAATGGATATAGAATTTCAGATGTGACCAGTATGTACAGAAGAAGTTCTTATTTCCTGGAAGTTGACAGGGTTAATGGTGTTATGACTGTTTATACGGATTCTTCCAAGACAATACCGATCAAGACAATCCGCGTATCCGTAGGATTGCCGGGAACACCTACCTGGACGGGAACCTACAGACTTAGCCGTAGTGCTGTATGGCAGCCATTGATGGGACCATCCTGGGGACAGTACGGAACTCATGTAGATGGATGCGGACAGGGAGGAATCTTTATTCATTCTATTGCCTGCGGTCAGCCTAACCGTTATAATCTTCCGGTTGGAGAGTACTTGAAGCTTGGACAGCCGGCATCCCATGGTTGTATCCGTGCATGTGTTGCTGATGCAAAATGGGTATATGAAAACTGCAATGGTTCTGTTATCCACATTATGGATGGACAGTACAAAGCAGATGATGTCTTTAAGGGACCGCTTGGAAAGAAACCAATTACTCCTCTGAGAGGGGCAGGAAATTTTGATCCTACAGATCCTGCAGCATAATAAACACATAATGAACAAAAGAAAAGCGTTTCGGGTCGATGAATCCCGATGCGCTTTTTGTTCTTTTAACCGAATCAAGTAAGTCCCCTGCTCCTGCTCAGTTGTAACTGTTGTCTTGCAAGATAAGAGGGGAACGTGTATAATATTCTTAACAAAAATGTAACAAACATATCGAACAAAAACAGGATATGAATGAACAGGAGAAAAAGTATGAGAAAAGCGAGTTATGTGAAAAAGGGACTGCTGGCAGGATTGCTGGCGGTATCTATATGTATGGCATTTCCATTGCATTCTGCGAAGGCCAATCCTCATTATGACAGGCGAAGCACAGTGGCAGAGGAAGAACTGGAATGTGTACCCTCAGCAGGGGCTTCAGAGAAAACTGAAAAAAAGGTATCCCCCAAAGCATGGAAAAAAATAAACGGGGTCTGCTATAATGGCAGCGGCGTGGCTATACCGGGAGCTATTACATGGGGAATGGATGTTTCTGAATGGCAGGGGAAAATAAACTGGCCAAAGGTTAAGAACGCAGGGATTGATTTTGCACTTGTGAGAATTTCTTATGGTTTGACACATATGGATAAAACTTATGATTATAATATGACCCAGGCAGAGTTGGCAGGTGTTCCTGTGGGAACCTATGTGTTCAGTACTGCGACCAATACAGAAACAGCCCTGAAGGAGGCCAAACTTGCTATTTCAAAAATGGATGGTTATAAAGTTTCTTATCCGGTGGTTTATGATTTGGAATATAGTGGGATGCAGAAGCTTTCTTCTACAGAGATATCCAGACTGGCGCTGACTTTTTGCAATGAGGTGCGGAAGGCAGGATATTACCCAATGGTGTACTGTAATACATACTGGTATGATACTTATGTGGACTGGAGTCTTTTACCCGGCGTGGATGTGTGGATTGCCAGATACGGGGATAAGATTCAGGCTCCGGATGCAGACCGCTATTCCTATACAATATGGCAGGCTACAGACGGAAATACTGCATCTGGACTGAACTCTACCAAAGGGCTGATTCCTGGGATTCCGGCAGAGAATGATGTAGATGTGAATTTTGGATATGTAGATTACACCAGAAAGATTACGCCCAGATGGAAGGCAGATTCCAATTATACACCTTCTGTAAAGCCGGATCAGGACGGAGACAGTGTACAGGAGCCTGTCAAAAATGGCTGGATAGAGGAGGATGGCGCGCTCTGCTATTATATTGAAGGAGTGAAAGCCACAGGCTGGAAGACAATAGAGGGAAAAACCTATTATTTTTCGGAAAACGGTGCTGCAGCCAAGGGAATGAAAAAGATTGACGGTAAATATTACTGGTTTCATGCCAAAAAGGGATGGATGTATAAAAACCGCCGGGTAACCAGGACAAACGGGGACATCTATTTCTTTGATAAGGATGGTGTCAGGTACCAGAATGGTATGTACAGAGTAAAAGAAAATGGTGTGTATCATACCTATTATTTCCAGAAAAATGGAAAAGCATATAAAGGTTGGTTGACATATCAGGGTAAAAAGTATTATTTTTATAAAGGCAGTGCTAAGCTTTCAGGGACCCGGGCAGAAAATATTACCCTGACCAGTGCCAGAAAGATAGTATCTGTATTTGACAAAGATGGTATATGTATCAGACAGTATAAGAAAAAATAAATGAAAAGAAGGATGAAAATGAAAAAGACGAAGAAAATAATAGGCATCGTTTTAGCAGCAGCAGTGGGAATTTCAAGCTTGTCTGCCGGAGCATCCGTATATGCAGATAGTGAAACAACATCAGTACAGAAGCATGTAGTAGTATTGGATCCGGGACATGGGGGCGGAGAGTCAGGTGCCAGTGCTGTATATAACGGTAAGGTATACCGAGAAGAGGAGATCAACTGGAAGATTGCCAATTACACGATGCAGGCATTAAGTAAAGAGAACAATATTGAGGTTTATCTTACCAAATCCAAAAATGAAACAAAGGGACTCAGTGAGAGGGTGATGATCGCAAAGCAGTATCATGCAGATCTGCTGGTAAGTCAGCATATTAATGATTCCGAGAGCCCTTCGCCTAATGGTGCATCTGTAATGATCTCCAAGGGAACTTACAGACCAAAGCTGGCTGTACAGGAAAAGCTGTTTGGCAGTTATGTGGTGGAAGAACTGAAAAAACTGGGGCTTCGTATCCGCTTTCCGGAAACAAAGGGAATGGAATACCGGATGAGTGAAAGCGGAAGCAAATATCCTAATGGAAAACCACGGGATTATTATGGGATTGTTGCACAGAGTGTGGAGGCAAATATTCCGGGAGTGATCATTGAGCATGCATTTATCAGTAATCGGTCAGATGTTACCAGATTCCTGAGCTCCAATGCCAAATTGAAGAAGATCGGTCAGGCAGATGCCAATGCGATCGTCCGGTATTGTAAACAGCTGCCGGATAAAGTTATTACGGAAACACCAACTCCTACACCGACTCCCGTACCCTCTGAACCGGAGAAGCTTTGGAAAGAGAAGAACGGAGACTACTATTATTATATAAAGGGAAAAGTGCAGAAGAACAAGATCCTTAATCTGGAAGATGGCATTTATTATGTAGATAAAACCGGAAAACGGCAGTATGGCTGGCAGACCGTGAAGGAAAAAACTTATTATTTCCAGAAAGACGGAAAGGCACAGCTTGGATGGCTGGAGTTGGCTGGAAGCTGGTATTATTTTAATACGAAATCCGGTTTTATGTATAAAAATATCATGTTGATTTCTCCGGACTCTTCCAAGAGATATATTTTTGATAAAAATGGAAAGAGATGCAGTGGATGGTGTACCTATAAAAAGAACCGCTATTATATAGATAAGCAGGGATATGCGCATACAGGATGGCTGCGTTTGAATGGAAAATGGTACTATTTTAACAGAAAGACGGCCTACATGTACAGGAATATGACTGTGAAATCTGCTTCAGGAAAGAAGTACATCTTCGATTCCAAGGGAGTCTGCACAAACAGAAAATAACAGATTGGATATTACAAATATAAAAAGTGCCATGGGAACAAGAGTCCCAGGCACTTTTTTTGTAAAGTGGAAAATTGCCATAGACTGGCAGCTTTTTCGGATATACAGGCTTCGGGCTATAGGGTATAGATCAGAATGCCTGTAATGATGATCAGATTTCCCAGAATTTTGCCTTTGGTGATTTTTTCGTTCAGAATCAGTCTGGAAAGGAGAAGGACAAATACATAGGCTGCAGTATCGATCACAGGTCCATAACGCATTTCAACCTTTGTATAGCACCAGGTATTTAAAAGAAGGATGAGGAAAAACATCCCATAGGAAAGGATTACCCGGAAATTCAGATATTCTCTGATTTTGTTTTCGTATTTTATGTTTGAACTTTGCTTTAAAAGTATCTGGGAAACAGCAGTGAAAAAGGTGCCGCCCAGCATGATCAGGATAAAGGTTTTATTCATATCTTTGCACCATCCAGACTCCAAATAAAACGACCAGAAGACCTATGATATTTCTCACAGACAGACTTTCGTGAAAAATAAAAACAGCCCAGATCTGGGACCACAAAAGGTATACACTTTTGTTGGCATAGGCAGTGGACAGGGAAAATTTCTTAATTACCTGCTGCCAGGCAATGGCATATATTCCACAGTTTGCGATCATTAAAAATAAAAAGACATAAAGCATAGGCGAGCGCAGCCCATGACGGTTATATTGAATGGAAGCAAATTTGGAAAATACACTGGTCAGTGAAAAAAGCAGAATATTCAGATGCAGCTGTATATAATCTTTGATCTTTGACATAATTCCTCCAAAATTGAAAATTCGCAGATATTTCTTGGTCTCGGAGTGAACACTAACATAAAAATACAGGGAAGTCAAGTTTATAGAACCGAAAACTTGAACGTTACTGTTCACTCCGTTCACAGTAACGTAGCCAAAATTCATTCCAGATTGCCTGCGGCAATGGAATTTTGGCTTGTATGTCTCGGGATTTTGGCATATTCATGCCAAAACACCTCGCGGGATAGTGGTGTGTGAACAGTAACACTTGAACGCAGATCGCGAAGCGGATTGTGAATGTCCGCTTTACAAGAAATGTCGAAAATGGTATGATAAAAAAGATTGTAATATTTTAAGAAAGAAAGGGAAGACATATGAGCTTATATTCGGTGGTTGTTCCTGTATATAATTCTGAACATACGCTGGAGGAACTTTATCATCGTCTGGAAAAGGTATTTCGGGAGACTTTGAAGGAGGATTTTGAGCTGATTCTGGTAGATGATGGATCAAAGGATCGCTCCTATGAGGTAATGGAGAAACTGCGAAGCAGGGATCACAGAGTGAAAATCATACAGATGGCGAGAAATTTTGGTCAGCATCCGGCGCTTTTATGCGGTTTTGCCCATGTAAAGGGAGATTTTGTAGTGACTATGGATGATGATCTCCAGCATCAGCCGGAAGAGTTGCCGAAGATGGTGCGGGTTATGGAAGAACGCCCGGATGTGGATGTAATTATAGCCAGCTATGAGGGAAGAAAACACGGACCGATCCGAAAGCTAGGTACAAAGGTGTCTGTGTGGGCTACCTCCAAAATGCTGGGGAAGGATCCAAATCTGCAGATTACCAGCTATCGACTGATCCGTCGTTTCCTGGTGGATGCCATGCTTCGGACAAATACTTATCTGCCTCAGATTGGTAATCTTCTGGTACTCAGCTCTAACCGGATCATTAATGTTCCGGTGCAGCATGCAGACAGAGCTTATGGAAAGAGCGGATACTCCTTCAAACGGCTGGCAAAGGATCTGATCTATGATATTACAGCTCATTCAGCTTTTCCACTTTTAATGGTAAGAAATATAGGAATTATCAGCTTTCTGGTGAGCATGGTCATGGCTGTGTATTATCTTGTGAGATATTTTACCATGGGTATTTCTGTAGAGGGCTGGACTTCTCAGATGCTTGTGATGCTGGCGTTTTTCGGACTGGTGCTTTTGTCCATCGGAATTATGGGGATTTATTTGATGAATATTTTAAATGAAGCAAAAAAAATGCCTCATTATGTGATACGCCGGGAGGATACAGAGGAAAAATGAAAAAGGAGATCGGTGGATATTTTCAGCTGGAAGAGCTGCAGGGGACAGAATATTATCCTGATCTGTACAGAGTAAATTTAGGCAGGACGGCTCTTTTGTGGCTTTTACAGACAAAGGGATACAAAAAGATTATTTTACCTGTTTTTCTGTGTGCATCTGTCACAGAAACCTGTGAGGAAAATCATATTCAGATAGAGTTTTATCACCTGGATGAGAATCTGAATGTGAAATATCCCAGGAGAAAACTGGACGAGGATGAGGTTCTTTATCTGGTGAATTATTATGGACAGCTTACAGATGAGCAGATCCTGGAGTATAGCAGGATATACGGGAATATCATTGTAGACCATACCCATGCCTTTTTTCAGAAGCCTCTTCCGGGAATTGATACCCTGTATTCCTGCAGAAAATTCTGGGGTGTCAGTGATGGTGCATATTTGTCTACAGATGCCGGATTCACAGGGGAAATCCCGCAGGATTATTCAGCGGACAGGATGAAACATATTTTGGGACGTTATGAGCGGGATGCAGGTACTTATTACAAGGACATGCTGAAAAATGCTGCAGGTTATGAGCATATGGAAATCCGCAGAATGTCGGCTCTTACCAGAAACCTGTTAAAAGGTATCGATTATGAGAAGGCTGCCAAAAAGCGGGAAGAGAATTATGAGATACTGGCGGGGCTTCTGGGATCAGACAGTGTGTTTAACCGGGTTATCCCAAAGGCTCCCTTTGTTTATCCGTATTTTCACGTGAATGGATCTGAACTCAGAAAACGTCTTGCAGAACATAAGATATTTGTGCCTGTTTATTGGAAAAATGTGATGGAGACCTGCGACAGGGACAGTCTGGAATATCACTGGGCAGCAGATATCCTGCCCTTACCCTGCGATCAGCGTTATGGGCCTGAAGAGATGGAATATATGGCAGCAGTTGTAAAGGAATGTGAGGAAATAAAATGAGACACAAAGTATTGATTCTGGGGTCTCTGGGAGAATTCACAGAGCTGATACAGATGGCAGGAAAAAAAGGATATGAGACGGTGGTGTGCGATGGTTATCCGGATGGACCTGCAAGAAAATATGCGGACAGATCTTATGTGATCCCAGTGACGGAAATCGACAGGATTGCCGCTCTCTGCAGGGAAGAACAGGTAGATGGAATTATCACTTCTTTTTCAGATCTGCTTCTGGAGTGTATGGTGAAAATTGCGGATAAGGCAGGACTGCCCTGTTATCTGAAACCAGAGCAGCTGCCCTGGTACAGGGATAAATCTGCATGTCGGCTGCTCCTGGAAAAACTGGGACTTCCTTCTCCGGGATATAAAAAAATATCTGTAGATTTTTTAAGAGAGAAAACAGAGACAGAACTGGCTGCGACAGTGGGAGAACTTACTTATCCACTGATCTGTAAACCGCTGGATAAATACGGATCCAGAGGTATCTTTATTATCCATAATCCGAAAGAAATCCGCCAAAAAGCTTTGCAGACTGCAGAATACACCAGTTGCGAGGAAATTCTTATAGAAGAATATAATGATGGCTATGAATTTAATATGATGACCTGGGTGACTGGGCAGAAAGTACAGGTGATCAGCATTGCAGACAGAGAAAAAACAGAAATGGAAGAGGGCATGCTGCCTCTCAGCACCCGAAATGTATATCCCTCCTGTCTGCTTCCCCAGGTGGAAGAGGAGGCACTTGGCATTCTGCAGGAATATATCCGTCATACTGGTCAGAAGGATGGTGCATTATCCATGCAGTTTTTCTGGAAACCGGGAAAAGGTATCCAGGTATGCGAGATTGCCGGACGTTTCTTTGGATATGAGCATGAGTTGACAGAAATTGTCTATGGCTTTTCCATAGAAGAACTCCTTCTTAACTGGCTGTATGAAAAGGAAAAAATCTCGCAGATGTTTCAGACACATGATATCCACAAACCTCTGAGACAAGGTGCTGTCATTTATTTCCAGGGAAGAAATCTGGAGATTGCTGACCAGAGTGCTGCCAGAGAACTGGCAAAAAGGGAGGGAGTAATCAAGGACTGGATTTTTTATCAGGATGGTGAGCATGTAGTAGAATATGGCCCTAATCCTTATCTGGCTTTGTACTATACTGCCGGGAACAGCAGGAAGGAACTGGATGCTTTGACAGAAAGCTTTTACCGTGAAATGAGTATCCGGGATCCCCAGGGCAGAGAAATTGTGTATCAGAATAAAATTCCGGAATACAGGAGCGCACAGGAATCTGAAAGTAAAGATTGAATTTCTTATGTGAGTATGAGAAAATGTGTGAAGACTGAAAAAACTGAAATAGAAAAAGGAATACAGATGATAGATTTTAACAGACCTGCTTTGACAGGAAAGGAATTTGATTACATACGGGACGCAGCGCAGCGTGGAAAGCTATGCGGTGATGGAGAATATACAAAGAGATGCAGCAGATGGATGCAAGAGAATTTTCATGTAAAACATGTGATGCTTACCACATCCTGTACACATGCCCTGGAAATGGCAGCATATCTTTCAGATATCCAGCCTGGAGATGAGGTGATCATGCCCTCTTATACCTTCGTTTCCACTGCAGATGCTTTTGTTTTACGGGGAGCCAGGATTGTATTTGTGGATATCCGTCCGGATACCATGAATATAGATGAAAATCTGATCGAAGCTGCGATTACGGAGAAAACCAGGGCAATCGTGCCGGTTCATTATGCAGGAGTTGCCTGTGAGATGGATAAAATTATGGAGATCGCAAAAAAATATAATCTGAAGGTGATTGAAGATGCTGCCCAGGGAGTAGATGCATGCTATAAAGGAAAGGCTCTGGGTACCATTGGAGATTTTGGATGTTACAGCTTTCATGAGACCAAGAATTATACTATGGGAGAGGGCGGTGCGCTCCTGTTTCAGGATGACAGATATCAGGAGCGGGCTGAAATTCTCAGAGAAAAGGGAACAGACAGAAGTAAGTTTTTCCGAGGACAGGTAGATAAATACAGATGGATGGATTTTGGATCCTCATATCTGCCCAGTGAATTGAATGCTGCATATCTTTACGCACAGTTGGAGGCGAGAGACAGGATTTTTCATAAAAGAATGGAAATATATAATTATTATAATGAAAATCTGGCACCGTTGGCTGCGGAAGGCAAGGTTGAACAGCCATATGTTCCGGCTGAGTGTAGCCACAATGCGCACATGTATTATCTTAAGGTGCGCAATATGGACGTAAGGACACAGCTGTTGGAGTATCTCAGGGAAAAGGGAATCTACAGTGTATTTCATTATATTCCCCTTCATTCTTCCCCGGCAGGCATGAAATTCGGCCGATTTTCAGGGGAAGATGTGTACACGACCAGAGAGAGCGAGAGACTTCTGAGACTTCCCATGTTTTATAATCTGGATATGGAGTCTGTGAAATATGTCACAGATACAGTTCTGGCTTTTAAAGGATTTTGAGAGGCTGTATGATGAAAAAATGGAAACATTTATTTAAGACAGCAGTAATTTCTGCTGTTATTGCAATGACTGCCGTGCAGGTATGCTCTGCTGCAGAAGCTGGTGTGCAGAATGGGGCAGCTGCAGAAGTGTCGGTTCTGACAAATGAGATCCCGGGATGGCCCCCAGGACCTGGTATTACATCGGAAACAGGTGTGCTGATGGATGCAGACAGTGGAGTCCTTTTGTATAACAAGGGTGGGGATGAGATCAGATATCCTGCCAGTATTACAAAGATTATGACTTTGCTGCTTGCAGTGGAAAACTCTTCTTTGACAGAAGATGTAGTCTTTACAGAGACCGGAACAAGGGATATCAGCCAGGATTCCGGAAATATCGGAATGCAGGTTGGAGAAGTGCTTAGTATGGAATCCTGCCTTTATGCACTGGTGATCCGCTCCGCCAATGAGGTAGCAGCACAGATAGCAGAGCATGTAGGGGGCACAGAACAGAACTTCATAGATATGATGAACCAACGTGCTGCAGAAATCGGATGTACAAATACTCATTTTGTGAATGCCAGTGGCCTTCCGGATGAAAATCATTATTCTACTGCACATGATATGGCACTGATCATGAGGGAAGGACTTAAAAATAAGAAATTCCGTAAAATCATCGGTGCTACCGATTATGTGATCGAACCTACAAATAAAAACAGTGAATCAAGAGTACTGCATACTCATCATCCTATGCTTGCTCCTGAGAGTGGATATTATTATAAGGGATGTATTGGCGGAAAGACCGGATATACCAGTGCAGCCGGAAATACTCTTGTGACAGCAGCCCGGAGAAATGGAACAACTTATATTACAGTTACCATGAAAGCAGCAGATCTTGCCATTGCAAGCAGTGATTCTACTGCAATGTTCAACTACGGATATCAAAATTTTCAAAAGATGCAGGCAGATGGTGGAGAGATACTGATTCCCAACGGTGTGACTGTGGATAATCTGACAGTCAGGGAAGGAACAGTGGACGGAAATCCAGTGAACCAGTATTTTTTCGGTGATTATATGGTTGGAAGTGTTCCGGTTCCGGAAGCAACTCCTACACCGGCACCTTCGGTGGAGGAAGTAGCTGAGAAGGATCTGGAAAATAGGGAAGATGGGAAACAGACAGATATTTCAGAATCAGCAGATAAAGAAATACAGGAATCCGGAGAGAAGACAGAGGCCTCTGGGGAAATTCTTCAATTGCGAAAAGTATTATTGATCACAGGGGCGGCAATGCTTCTGCTTTTGATCATTCTTTTGGCTGCCCTGATAAGAAAAAAGAAAAAAGAAGAGCAGCACCGCAGAAACAAAAAGACAGATAAACAGAAAAGAGGAAAAGAAAATGGGAAAAATTAAAGTGACAGAATGTGGCGGAATTAAAGGCTTGAAGGTAGTAGAGCCCACAGTTTTCGGAGATGCCAGAGGCTATTTCATGGAAACCTACAATTACAATGATTTCAAGGAAGCCGGCATTGATGTTGAATTTGTACAGGATAATCAGTCCAGTTCACATAAAGGGGTACTTCGTGGACTGCATTTCCAGATTAATTATCCTCAGGATAAGCTTGTCCGTGTTGTGAGCGGAGAAGTTTTTGATGTGGCGGTAGACCTTCGTGAAGATTCTGAAACCTATGGAAAGTGGTTTGGTGTTGTACTGTCTGCAGAAAACAAAAAACAGTTCTTTATTCCCAAGGGATTTGCACATGGATTCCTGGTGCTTTCCGAACATGCGGAGTTTGTTTATAAATGTTCTGATTTTTATCATCCAAATGATGAGGGCGGACTGATCTGGAATGACCCGGATATTGGAGTGCAGTGGCCGATCCCGGAAGGAATGGAGTTAAGCTTTTCTGATAAGGATACCAAATGGGGAAGCTTTCAGGAATACAATAATCGATAAGGAAAAATAGAATGAATAAAATTTTAGCTTTGCCGATGGAGCTGTATCACAATAGAAAACTGATCCTCAGTCTGGCAAAAAATGATTTTAAAACAAAATATGCAGGCTCTTATCTGGGTATTGTATGGGCATTTATCCAGCCCATTGTTACGATCCTTGTGTACTGGTTTGTTTTTTCAGTAGGTTTAAAGGCCGGAACTGTGTCGAATTATCCCTTTGTACTTTATCTGGTTTCCGGTATTGTACCCTGGTTTTTCTTTCAGGATGCGCTGAATGGTGGAACCAATGCCTTGCTGGAATATAATTATCTGGTCAAGAAGGTTGTGTTTAAGATCAGTATTCTTCCTATTGTGAAGATTATTTCTGCATTGTTTGTCCATGCATTTTTTGTGATCTTTGCATTGATTCTGTGCACCTGCTATGGTTACAGGCCAAGCTTATATACTTTGCAGATCATTTATTATTCCATCTGCACATTCCTTCTTGTACTGGGGATGGTGTATGCTACAAGTGCAATTGTGATTTTTTTCCGTGATCTGACTCAGATCATTAATATTTTTCTTCAGGTAGGAGTGTGGATGACCCCTATTATGTGGGATGTGAATATTCTGAACTCTCATCCCTGGGTGATCAGACTGTTTAAGCTGAATCCAATGTATTATGTTGTGACTGGTTATCGTGATTCTATGTTAGGTCATGTGGGGATCTGGAACCATCTTTCCTGGACTGTTTATTTCTGGGTGGTTACCATAATGCTTTTTGGACTGGGGTCTGTCATATTCAAACGCCTGAAGCCCCATTTTGCAGATGTTCTCTGATATGCAGGGATACTGTGCAGGTACGAGTTTGGAGTGAAATAAAGAGAGGTTTAAAATGGCAGAGGATATTGCAATTTCAGTAAATGATGTGAGTAAGATGTATAAGCTTTATGATAATCCCATGGATCGGCTCAAGGAATCTCTGGGATTGTCAAAAAAGAAAAAATATAAAGAACATTTTGCCCTGGATCATGTTTCTTTTCAGGTAAATAAAGGGGAAACAGTTGGGATCATCGGAACCAATGGTTCCGGTAAGTCCACGATCCTTAAGATTATTACAGGGGTGCTTTCTCCTACTGGTGGAAATGTGACGGTAAATGGCAGGATATCGGCTCTTCTGGAGCTGGGAGCCGGCTTTAATATGGAGTATTCCGGGATTGAGAATGTGTATCTGAATGGAAGTATGATTGGCTTTTCCAGGGAGGAAATTGATGCCAAGCTGCAGTCTATTCTGGATTTTGCCGATATCGGTGATTTTGTATATCAGCCGGTGAAAACATATTCAAGCGGTATGTTTGTACGACTGGCTTTTGCTGTTGCCATTAATATTGATCCGGAGATTCTGATCGTGGATGAAGCTCTTTCTGTGGGTGATGTTTTCTTCCAGGCAAAATGTTACCGTAAATTCGAAGAGTTCAAGAAAATGGGAAAAACAATTCTTTTCGTTAGCCATGATCTGAGCAGTATTGGAAAATACTGTGACCGTGTTGTGCTTTTAAATAAAGGCAGAAAGCTGGCGGAGGGTGACGCCAAGGAGATGGTAAATCTGTATAGGCGGGTACTGGTGAATCAGTACGATGAGCTGGAAGATACCCGGGAAAATCAGAAGGCAGGGGAAAGGGCAGACGCTGCAGTGGAAGCGGAAAGTATTTCTGATTCCGGAAGTACGGCAGAAACTTGTATGAAGGACAGCCTGAACCTGAATCCTCAGCTTCTAGAATATGGAAGTAAGCTTGGTGAAATCCAGGATTTTGCAATCCGTGATGATTCCGGGATGATCACCAATGTGATTGAGAAGGGAAAGACTTTTTCTGTTGAAATGAAAGTGAGCTTCCAGGCAGATGTCAATGATCCGATTTTTGCTTTTACTCTAAAAGATCTGAAAGGTACGGAGATCACGGGAACAAATACCATGTATGAGCACACACCTGTGAAGCCACAGAAAGCAGGAGATGTGAGACACATTACATTTACCCAGGTAATGCCTCTGGAAGCAGGCGAATATATGCTGTGTCTGGGATGTACCGGTTATAAAGATGGTGATTTTACGGTATTTCACAGATTATATGATGTGTGTAACCTGACTGTGATTACAGATAAGAAAGCAGTGGGATATTTTGATATGTTTTCCAGGGTAAGTGTGGAATAAGTGGAGGATTACTATGGCAAAGCTGAATTTAGATTACTATACAGCGAAAGATCATTATTCAGATGGTGATATTGAGAATACGCTTCTGGAAATGGCCAGGGAAGGAAAATCTTTTCAGGATCTTCCGGAGGAGGAAGTAAGTTTTCCCATGGTCTATCATTTTTCAGACCTGAGAGAGAATATCCTGAACTGGTATCCGTTGAAAAAAACAGACTCGGTTTTAGAGATTGGTGCCGGTTGTGGGGCAATTACAGGAATGCTCTGTCAGAAGGCCGGAAAGGTAACCTCTGTGGAGCTGTCCAGACGAAGAGCAGAGATTAATTTTGCCAGAAACAGCGAAAAAGAGAATCTGACGATTATGGTGGGAAATCTCAATGATATGACTTTTCCTGAAAACTTTGACTATGTTGTGGTAAACGGAGTGCTGGAGTATGCCATGAGCTTTACGGAAGGGAAGACTCCCTACGAGACTTTTCTGAAGGAAATGGGCGGGTATCTGAAACCGGAAGGGAAGCTCCTGATTGCCATTGAGAACAGGCTGGGACTAAAATATTTTGCAGGCGCACCGGAAGATCATACAGATATTCATTTTTTTGGAATTGATGGTTATCCGGAAAATCATTCTGTGCGTACTTTTTCTAAAGAAGAATTGGGAGAACTGCTGAAAAACAGTGGTTTTCCTTTTCTGCATTTTTATTATCCATATCCGGATTATAAATTTCCTACAGAAATTTTTACGGACGAGAGTCTTTATACCAATTCCTATGGAAGAAATTATCCGGTTTATACGGACAAAACAGCGGCTCTCTTTTCGGAAAGTGAGGGTGTAAAAGCCTTTGAAAAAGAAAAAATCCTGGATCGTTTTGTGAATTCTTTTCTGGTTGAGGCCGGAAAATCAGAAGTTAAGGAAAAGGAAGAGATTCTTTATGTGAAGCTGAACCAGGGACGGAAAAAGAGATTTCGTCTGCTGACAAGGATTATCCGCCGGAATGGTGAGACCTGGGCAGAAAAAGAGGCTATGGTCCCGGAGGCAGAAGGGTTTGTGGAAAAACTGGAGGAGCTTGGAACAAAAAGCATGGGCTCTGACAGATATCAGAATCTTCCCTGTAAAGCAGAACAGGGAAAAATTGTTTATCCACTTCTTAATGGGAAAACTCTTCATCAGGAGATCAGAGAGCTTGCGGATAAAGGGGATGTGGATGAGATCAAAGAGCTTCTGAAGGGGCTCTATCAGGAGCTTTTTGCAGCCCGGAAAGTTACGGATTACCGGACAGAGGAATTCCGTCAGGTGTTTGGAAGCTATGAAGGAAGAGGGGATTATGAGTGTATCTGTCCGGCAAATGTGGATCTGATCTGCAGCAATATTTTTATGGGGGAGAAGAAAAATCAGATCATTGATTATGAGTGGATGTTTTCTTTCCCGGTTCCTGTGAACTTTATTATGTGGCGTCTGATCCATGAGCTGTATACACATATTTCAAAGCTTCCGCAGCTGATCCATGAGGATGATATGATGACAGAGTTCGGGATTGGATATACAGATTATGAGATTTTCATGAACTGGACACTGCATTTTGTCTATGAATATGTGGGTTGTGATTCCCTGATGCCCTTTGAACAGAAGCGCATGCCGGTTTCCCTTACTGAGATCGTAAACAGTGAGAGGGAAAAGCATCAGATGCACAGTAAGGTCTACTATGACCTTGGGGGAGGCTTCTGCGAAGAGCATACACTTCATGTAGAGGGCAGACTTACAGGCAACCGTTTCCGTGTGGAATTTGATCTTTCTCAAATAAAAGGGATACAGAATATCCGGTGGAACCCGGCAAATGGCCATTTTCTGAAAGTAAAGGTGGAACGCCTGGACTGCGGCTGCAGTGCAAGGCTTGTGCCACAGGGCGTTCATATGGTTATGGACAACAATACCACTGCATTTTTTACAACAGATGGATTTTATCTGATACAGGTAATGCATCCGGAAAATGTGGATAAGATTGTGATCCAGGGAAAACTGGAATATCTGGAGCTTATGGATGTGGAAAATCTTCTGGCCAGACAGAAAGCAGAAGAGGAGCGCAAGGCTCTGGAGAAGGCCAAAAAGGAAGAACGGAAGGCGGCGGAAGAGGCAGAGAAGGAGGCCCTTCGTCATCCTGGCAAAAAAGCCCAGATAAAACGTCTGTTGAAGAAAGTTCTTCATTATAACAATGCACCGGCAGCTGCGCAGAATGTGGAAGCAACACCAACCTGCATGGGAAGTGTGGATTTCTTCCATTATGAAGACTGTGTGCTGAACACAGTGGGCTGGGCTTTTGACCCTACATTTCAGGAGATGGGACAGCCAAGGATCGCATTTTATGCAGGGACAGAGAAACTGCAGGAGAGTCCGTTGACTACGATCTACCGGATGGATGTGGCACAGGCAATTGGCAATCCGGATGCGGAGAGTGCCGGTTTTTCCTTCCAGGCAACGGTTCTGGCTCCGGGAGAGGTTACGGTATTTCTGGAGTATGGAAATCCTGGAGACACCGGGAGATTTCTTCTTGGCAAAGTGCCGGCATCATCTGGACAGGAGGAGTTTCTGGTTTCAGCTATTGAGGATCCCAAGAGTATGGGGAATCTCAGACACTTCAAACAGCGTCATGTGCGCAGTGTGAGAAAGGATTATCCCCAGGCTGTGTATCAGCAGATGGTAGATGTGATCGTACCGGTATATAATGGGCTGGAATATTTTGATGCCCTTTTCTCCGGGATTGAGAAGACCAGGGTGCCATATAGGCTGATCATTGTAAATGACAAGAGCCCGGATCCGGAAACCGGAAAATATCTTGAAAAATATGCGGCTGAGCATGACAATGTAGTGCTCCTGAATAATGAAACCAATATGGGATTTTTACCATCTGTGAATCGTGCGCTTAAGATGGCAGAAAATCATATTGCGCTTGTAAATACAGATGTGGAGGTTCCGGAAGAATGGCTGGAACGTCTGATGCTTCCTATTTTTGCCAGAGACAATATTGCTACTACCACACCTTTTACTACCTGTGGAACGATCTGCAGCTTTCCGGATTTTTGCAGAGATAATAAGCTGTTCGAGAAAATGCCTTTGTGGGAGATCGATGATGAATTCCGTATGATCCGTCCACAGTATCCGGTTATGCCTACTGGTGTGGGCTTCTGCATGGGTATGAATATCAAAGCAGTCAGAGAGGTTGGACTTCTGGATGAAGAGAATTTCGGAAAAGGGTACGGAGAAGAGAATGACTGGTGTCAGCGGGCAATCGCAGCAGGCTATGAAAATGTACAGGTAGATAATCTCTTTGTGTATCATAAACATGGGGGAAGCTTCCCTTCAGAGGAAAAGCAGCGCCTTCTGAAGGATCACAGTGAGGCATTGCTTCGCAAGCATCCGGATTATAACAGGGATACTGCTGATTATTGCAGAAGAGATCCACTTCGTCCGGTAAGGCTGTATGTGGAGATGAAGCTTCTCAACAGGAAACTGGAGGTTCCGACAATCCTGGCATTTGACCATGATCTTGGTGGTGGTGCCACAGCATATCTTGTGGAAAAAAGAAGGCTGGCCCTGCAGCAGGGATACCGGTTTATTACGATTCGCTATAATATTGTGAGCAATCGTTTTTATTTCACATATCAGTATAAACAGTATGAGATGGAGTTTTTTGCCAATGATCTGGAGACAGTGCTTGATGAAGTGATGCGTGTGGATGAGATCTGGATCAATGAGCTTGTGACATACCAGAATCTTTATGGAACTTTGGAGAGAATCCTCCGTCTCAAGAAGGAGCAGGGGGCAAGAATTTTGATGCTTCTTCATGATTTCTTTGCACTTTGTCCTGCAGTGAATTTGATTGATGCACAGGGTAAATACTGTAGTGTTGGATCCTGTCAGGTATGTGATAAATGCATTCCGGACAATGGCAGCAATGCGTGTACGGAATATGGAAGTGGGACTCTCTGGCGCAGGAAATTCCGGGAATTTCTGCTGAATTGTGATGAAATCCGTGCCTTTTCCGATGATACGGCGAAGCTGTTCAAGAAAGCTTATCCGGATGTATATAATTTACATGTAATTCCTCATACCCCACATTATCTTCCGGCAGTGAAAAAAGTCAGAAAAACCACAGAAACTTTTAACATTGGCCTGATCGGTGTTCTCTGTTATAAAAAAGGTCTGGAGGTTGTGAAAGCACTTGCAGGATATATTGAGGAAAAAAATCTGAATGTCCGTCTGAGACTGATCGGTACATCGGATGAAGAAATTGACAGTCCGGTATTTTCACAGACAGGAAGATATACCAGAGAGGAGATCCCAAGGCTTTCTCTGGAACAGGATATTGATATGTTCCTGATTCCGTCAGTGTGGCCGGAGACCTTTTCCTATACAACTTCTGAGGTCATTTCCATGGGATATCCACTGGCAGTTCTTCCGGTGGGAGCACCGGTGGAACGTGTAAAACGGTATTCCAGAGGACTTGTGCTGAAAAATGAGCAGCCGGAGAATATTGTGGAAGAGATGCTTTCTCTGTGGAAAAAGCTGGATGGCCATAAGCTTCCTGTGGAAAAACGCAAAATCCTTTTTGTAGGTGAGGAAATTTCTTTTGCATCCAGATACCGGGTGGAACATTTCCGTGAGCAATTGATCCTCAGAGGATATGCTTCCCGATTTATACAGATGGATCAGGCAGAGAAGGAAAGCTTAGAAGAGTATGAGGCAATTGTCCTTTATCGATGCAGCAAACTGATAGAAGTAGAAATGCTGGCAGACCGGGCGAAAGCTGCGGGGATCCGTGTATATTATGACATTGATGACCTTGTTTTTGATTATGAAAAGATTGCAGGCCTTCATTTCCTGAAGGGAAAGGAATATAGCGATTTTCGTACAACCGCGGAGCGGATTCATGGATGTATGGAATTTTGTGATGGTTATATAACATCCACAGAAACACTGGCAGGGGTGCTCCGGGAGGAGTTTTCCGGAAAACCGGTAGTGATCAACCGGAACTGCATGAGTATGGAAATGGAAATCCTTTCCCACGAGGCATTTGAGCAGACAGATAAAAATGAGGAGAAAATTTATATCGGATATCTGAGCGGTTCCCGAACCCATGATCAGGATTTTGCCCAGGTAGAAGCTGCGCTTCTGGAGGTGATGGAACGTCATCCGGAGGTTTATCTGAAATTAGTCGGTATTCTGGATGAATCCGGAATGGAGAGAGTACAGAACCGTATCGAAAAACTTCCATTTATGGATTGGAGACAGCTTCCGGCAGTGATCGCTGGTCTGGATATTAATCTGATGCCTCTGGAAGACAGTCTGTTCCACTGTTGTAAATCAGAAAATAAGTGGACAGAGGCTGCACTTGTAAAAGTGCCAAGTATTATGAGCCGTAACCGGGAAATGGAATATGTGATCGAGAATGGAAAAAACGGCTGGATGTGCAGAACGAAAGAAGAATGGGTCAGTGCCCTGGAGTCTCTGATTACAGATGAGAAAGCCAGAAAAGCTATGGGTGAGGCTGCGCATCAGAAGGTGATGGAGCAGTATCTGACCAGGAATACCGGAAAGGATGCAATGGAGGAATTGTTATGCAGCGAGAGCTATACGAAGTAGAGAAAGACAGGTTTGATCTGAAGGACAGCTCTGTTTACCATCTTCAGGGAACCTGGCCAAAAGACTATAAGGCGGAAGCCGTTCTCGATGGTGAGCCGCTTCCGGTAGTTATCAGTGCCCAGGAGCGTGTCAGTGCTCTGGAGCGCTTTAAGGATCTGGACCTGGTAAATGGTGAGCGGGTGCAGATGGAAGTTCGTCTGCCGGCAGAACTGGAAGGAAAAAAGAAACTTGGTATCTATGCAGTAAAAGGCGGAAAGCGCATTCAGTGGTTTTCTGCCTCTGCTGCACAGCTTCAGAAAAAACAGGGAAAACCCCAGTATTTTATTGAGAGCATCGAAGTAGAATCCGGGGAAAAGATTTGCCGTGTCCGCGGGTGGGCTGCTTTTGACAGGACGCTGACGATCCGGCTGGAGGACAGAAGCAGGAAGAAGATTCCCTGTGAGATCACCAGATTGAAGCGTGTGGATGTACAGAATCAGTACCAGGAAACAGAAATCGATGAAAAGAGTGGATTTTTCTTTGAGTTTCATTATGACAGTGTAAAGGAATTTTATATTGTATTTGAGGCCGGTAATGTGCGGACCCTTCGTCTGGTGCATTTGCAGCCACAGAAACGTCTTGCTGAAAAAGCAGCGGTGTATTTCCGAAAGGGAAGCCGTTATATGAAGCTTCACGGAGCTGCAGCCCTCACCGGAAAGGTCTTTGGAAAAGTAATGAACCGTAAGAACCGTCCGGTGGATTATTCCAAATGGATCGTGAAGCATTTACCGGATAAGGCTGAGCTTGCAGAACAACGGAAAACAAAATTTTCCTGGAATCCGAAGATCAGTCTGGTGATTCCACTTTACAAAACTCCGGAAAAATATCTTCAGCAGTTAATCGATTCTATCCAGGCACAGACCTATGAAAACTGGGAGCTTTGTCTTTCTGACGGAAGTGGGGCAGATTCTCCTCTTTCAGAGTTTCTGACTACTATGGAAAAAAGTGATGCCAGGATCCGTGTGATCCGTAATGCAAAGGCTCTTCAGATCGCAGAGAATACCAATGGGGCGATCAGGGCAGCAACAGGAGATTTTATTGCCTTTGCAGATCATGATGATGAGCTGACACCGGATGCTCTGTTTCAGTGTGTAAAGGCACTGAACCAGGAGAAAGAGATCAAAGTACTGTATTCCGATGAGGACAAGATGTCTATGGATGGCCATAAATTTTTCCAGCCTCATTTTAAGCCGGATTTCAATATTGATCTTCTGTGTACGGTAAACTATATCTGCCATCTTTTTGTGGTAAAAAAAGAGCTGATCGATCAGGTTGGTATGTTGAGAAAGGAATTTGATGGTGCACAGGACTATGATTTTGTGCTCCGTTGTGTGGAAGCAGCAGGAAGAGAGTATATCCGTCATATTCCAAGGATTCTTTATCACTGGAGATGTCATGAGGATTCCACAGCCGAAAATCCGGAAAGTAAGATGTATGCATTTGATGCAGGACAGCGTGCCATCCAGGCTCATTATGACAGAATGGGAATTCCGGTTGAGATCCAGAAGGGAGAATATCTGGGACTGTATCGTACGAAATTTCTCTGGGAAGAGAAACCGCTGATCTCCATTATCATTCCAAATAAAGATCATATCGATGATCTGAAGAGATGTATTAATTCTATAGAAGCAAAAGCAACCTACCGGAATTTTGAGTATGTGATCGTGGAGAACAACAGTGAGGAAGAGACTACTTTTGACTATTACAGGGAACTGGAGGCTTCCAATCCGAAGGCACATGTAGTGTACTGGGATGGTATTTTTAATTATTCTGCTATCAATAATTTTGGGGCATCACATGCGAAAGGGGAATATCTGCTTCTCCTGAACAATGATACGGAGATCATTAGTCCGGACTGCCTAGAACAGCTTCTGGGATATTGTATGAGACCGGATGTAGGAGCAGTTGGAGCCCGTCTGTATTATGAAGATGATACGGTACAGCATGCAGGGGTTGTGATTGGATTTGGCGGGATTGCCGGACATTGCTTTGTACAGCAGAAGAGAGATGCTACCGGATACTGCCACAGAATTATCTGCGCACAGGATTACAGTGCAGTAACTGCAGCCTGTATGATGGTAAAGAGACAGGCATTTGAAAAGGTGGGAGGACTCAGTGAAGAGTTTCAGGTTGCCTTTAATGATATTGATTTCTGTCTGCGTTTAGGGGAAGCCGGATATCTGGTTGTTTATAACCCGTATGCAGAGCTTTATCATTATGAATCCAAATCCAGAGGTCTGGAGGATACACCGGAAAAGGTTGCCAGATTTAATCGTGAGATTGCCAGCTTTGAGAAGCACTGGGGAAAGGTTCTGGATAAGGGAGATCCTTATTATAATCCTAACCTTACACTGGACAGCCAGGATTTTTCACTGAAAAGAATCTGAGAATGAGAAAGAAGATATGTTAAAGAAAAAAGAATCAGAAATAAATGAAAAAAAGATAACTATGATCTGGGTTTTACTTGCCTTTATACTGCTCACGGTATGGGCAATGTCTCAGCCCTTTAACGCAGGACCGGATGAAGAGATGAGATACCTTGTGGCAGATTATATTTATTCCAATCATGGAGCACTTCCCAGAGGAGATGATCCGGCAATCCGAAATGCAACCTGGGGGATTTCTTATGCCTATTATCCTATCCTGTCCTATATGATTTCAGCTGCTTTCATGGGTGTTGCATCCATTTTTGGAGCTTCGGGAATTGCCTTGCTCCGTGCAGCGCGTATGGCAGATGTTCTGTTTGTGACTTGTGCTGTATATTTTCTGGTAAAAGCATCCGGAAAATTATTTCCCAGGGAAAAATTTTCCAGAGAAGTAAGAGGGATGTTTACGGCACTGGCAGGCTTTATGCCCCAGGCAATCTTTCTTGGGACCTATGTAAATACAGATTCACTGGCTTTAATGTCCGCTGCATTGATTTTGTATGCATGGGCTTCCTATCTGAGAGAGGACTGGACATGGAAAAACTGTATGATTCTTGCAGTTGGAATGGCATTATGTGCATTGTCTTATTACAATGCATACGGTTGGATATTATGCAGCTTTTTCCTTTTTTGCTTAACGGTTTTGCTGTGCAGGGAAGAACCACTTACGCAGAGAGTTCGCTTTCTCTTTGGCAGAGGTGCGGCAATTGCAGGTGTGACAGTTGCATTTTGCGGCTGGTGGTTTGTGCGAAATGCGATTTTATATGACGGGGATTTTCTGGGAAGAAAGGCCTGTGCGGCCTGTGCTGAGAAATATGCCCATAAGGATTACAGACCATCCTGTTACCCTACACCTGAGAAATTAAACTGGAACTGGCTGGACATTATTTTTTATCAGGATCCCGGCTGGTATCACAACTGGGCTCTCACCGTATGTGTAAGCTTTATTGGTACATTCGGACTTATGGGGATTTATATGCCTTATATGGTCAGCAAAATGTATATAGCACTGTTTGTGGTTGGTGTTGCAGGCATTTTTCTGGTGAGAGGCACATTCTGTCTGAAAGAGAGCAGATTTATTGTTCAGAAAAAAAATGTGGCAAACGATATCTGGAAGATTAAGACAAAAGTAATATCCAAAAAGTGGAGTGCAGAAGGCATATTCCATATTCTGATGGTACTTTTGATCATCATTCCTGTGATTTTGTTTATGGATTACGTTTATTATAATGATAATCAGGCGCAGGGAAGGTATCTTATGCCTGCATTATATCCGCTGATGTATTTTGTTACCCTGGGCTGGAATCGTATTCTGACAAAGGTTGTGAAAAATGAAAAAGTAAGAAGCTGGATATACAGAGTAGTTACAGTTTTACTTGTAATTTCTCCATATGCATGCTGGGCTTTTCTTATAGTACCATATTATGCCGGATAATGGACGGAACAGTTGATTTACAGATTCAGAAGAGAATATTTGTTTGTATGAAATGAAAAACGGAAATGACTGCCTGATGCAGTGATTTCCGTTTTTTAACCGAATTAAGTAAGTTCTTTGCCTTAAGTGTGAATGTACGTCTGATGGAAATCAGGATTTGATCACATGAATCATAAGGAAAAGGAAGAAGAGCAGGAATGCGGCTCCGATAGCTCCGATAATATAATAGGGAGCATAGGTTCTGGAAGAAGAAAATTCCTGGGCTGCTTTCATGTTTTTGGTACCGGTTTCTGCGGCAGTATCCTTTTCCTGCTGGACATCCTCCAGAATGGCAGTTCCCACAGGGGTACCTCCGAAATAATACTGGCGCTGGATCTGTCCGTCTGAGGCAGTATCCTCTGTAGTGAGAGAATCTGCTGCTGCTCCGTTTGGAACGATTACAGTACCTCCGGAGAGACGGTTGAAATCATCATCCGGGAGAGTGAGGGGAGCAAAATTGTCGAAACCGTAATTTAAAAGTGCAATGGCCTCATCATCGGTAGCGCCGGAAGCTCCGTTTAATACCACACATACAAGTTTCATATTATTTTTGGCAGCTTCACATACGAGAGTACTTCCGGAAGCCTGAGTATATCCTTCTTTTCCTCCGATGCAGGCTTCATAATAGCCGTCACTGGTATTGTTGATCATTGTAAAATTGTTGGTCAGGACTCTGTCACCGCCGGAAACGTTTGTGGCCGGGATGGTGTAGGAGGTGGTGGCGGCAATAGTGCGGAAAGTATCATTAGCCATGGCAGCTTCCATGATCAATGCCATATCATGGGCGGTTATATGCTGATTCTCATCGGGAAGGCCGGTAGGATTGGTAAATACGGTATTGGTACAGCCAAGCTCCTGAGCCCGGGCATTCATTGCTGCTACAAAGGCATCTACAGATCCGCTTATATGTTCAGCCACCTGAAGGGCAATATCGTTGGCAGATGCTACCATAATGGCATAGAGACATTGCTCCATGGTAAAAACCTCATCCAACTGCGCAGAGATATTTGCACCGCCGTCTGTAACTCCGGATACACCGGTGGCTGTCATGGTAACCTGGTCATCCAGACTGCTGTTTTCCAGGACAAGCAGGCAGGTCATAATCTTGACTGCACTGGCCGGATAAAGTGCCTGGTCTGCATTTTTTGAATAAAGAACAGTATTAGTGGAGGTTTCCATTACAACAGCAGCTGTAGAAGAAATATCAGTGGCCTGAGGCCATCCTGCAATACCGTTGGTAGTGACAATGGAAGGATCAGCTGTCTGCACCTGGGCTGATGTATCTGCAGCGGTTTCCTCAGTGGCAGATACAGGAATCTGGGAGACTGCAGTGGAAACGCAAAGTCCCAGCGCCAGAAGTGCAGCAGTAAAGCGTATATGTTTTTTCATGATAAGAATACTCCTGTTTATATATTTGTTTTTATTACTGTTCATTCCGTTTTCAATAACTAATTGTGAATAATAGTATAGCATACTTTACAGGTTTCTTGCAAAAAATATCATACAATGTTAAAATAAAATATCTTATTGACAAAAAATCGAGGTTGAAACATGAATAAACAACAATCTACAGGGGGAAAAATCCAGTGGCTGAGGGTTTTGAAAAAACTTTCTCCCTACACAGTGCAAAAGGGTTTTCGGTATCTGAAGCATTATGGGCCAAAGGAATTCTGGGTTCGTCTTCATGAAAGATTTGAACCGGAGGAAGTGCCATATGCCCCATGGTATCAGGCCTATGCTCCGGATGAGGCAACACTGGACAGACAGAGAACTCACAGATTTAAATATGAGCCGCTGATCAGTATTATAGTACCTGCCTATCAGACTCCCACAGAATTCCTGAAACAGATGATCGACTCTGTAACAGGACAGACGTATGGAGTATGGGAACTTTGCATTGCCAATGCAAGTCCTGATAATGAAGAGATGCAGAGAGTTCTGGCAGAGTATGCAGCCCGGGATGAGAGGGTGCGTTTTTGTAATCTGAAAGAAAATCTGGGTATTGCAGAGAATACAAACAAAGCATTTGCCATGGCAAAGGGAGAATTTCTAGGGCTTCTGGATCATGATGATCTGCTGGCACCCAATGCACTTTATGAAATCGTGCAGACGTTGCAGACACATCCGGAGGCAGATGCTGTTTATACAGATGAGGATAAGGTTACCACAGAGCTGGATGAGCATTTTCAGCCTCACCTGAAACCTGATTTTAACCTGGATCTTTTAAGGTCTAATAATTATATCTGCCATTTTTTTATGGTTCGCAGAAGTGTGGTAGAACTGGCGGGAGGTTTTCGCAGGGAATTTGACGGAGCGCAGGATTATGATTTTATTTTCCGTTGCACAGAGGCTGCCAGGGAGGTAGTTCATGTACCGGAGATCCTGTATCACTGGAGGACCCATAAGGCATCTACTGCGGACAATCCGGCAAGTAAGATGTATGCCTTTGAAGCCGGAAAGCGTGCCATTGAAGAACACCTGAAAAGAACCGGTGTCAGGGGAGTGGTAAGCCATACCCCGGATCTGGGATTTTACCGTGTCCAATATCCGGTTCAGGGGCAGCCGTTGGTATCGGTGATCATCCCCAATAAAGATGAAAAAGAAACTTTGCAGACTTGTATAGAATCTCTGAAAAGTAATACAGATTATCAGAATTTTGAAATCATTATTGTGGAAAATAACAGCACTACAGAGGATATTTTTCAATATTACAAAGAACTTTCCAGGGATCCCCGTATCCGGCTTCTGCGTTGGACAAAGGCGTTTAATTATTCTGCAATCAATAATTTCGGGGCATCTCATGCAAGGGGCGAGTATCTGCTGTTTTTGAATAATGATATAAAAACAATCCGGCCTTCATGGATGAAGGAGATGTTGGGAGTATGCCAGCGACCGGAAGTAGGAGCAGTGGGAGCAAAACTGATCTATCCGGATCATACCATTCAGCATGCAGGCTGTGTGGTAGGGATGGGAGGAATTGCCGGACATATGTTTGTGGATATGCCTGCAGACCGTACCGGTTATCTGCACAAGGCATCTCTTTTACAAGATATGAGCGCAGTGACTGCCGCCTGCATGATGATGAAGAAGAAAGTATTTGAGAAAGCAGGCGGTTTTACAGAGGAGCTGGCTGTGGCATTTAATGATGTGGATCTGTGTCTAAAGGTGCGAAAGGAAGATTTTCTCATTGTATATGATCCCTATGCGGAGCTTTATCATATGGAATCAAAAACAAGGGGAGCAGAGGACAGTGAAGAAAAAGTGCGCCGTTTTCAGACTGAAATTGAATATATGCGCTGTCACTGGCTGGATATCCTGAAAAAGGGAGATCCTTATTATAATAAAAACCTTTCCCTTACAAAATGGAATTATTCTCTGAAACCACTTCCGGGAATGAGTTGGAAGGATGATGAGAAAAAGAAAGAAGCAGGAGGAAATCATGCAGGAAATATCAGTGATCATTCCCAATTATAACGGGATGGCTTATCTGGATGGAGTACTTTCCGGTCTGGAGTGTCAGACTGTAAAAAATTTTGAGGTGATTCTGGTAGACAATGGTTCCGGTGATGGAAGCTGTGCTTTTGTGGCGGCTTCGTATCCCTGGGTGCGTCTTATAGAGCTTCCTGAGAATTTTGGATTCTGTAAGGCTGTGAATGAGGGGATTAAAGCTTCCAGGGCACCCTATGTACTGCTTCTGAATAATGATATAGAGGTTACAAGGGATTTTATTGAGCAGATGCTTCAGGGAATCAGGAGGCATCCAAAAGCCTTCTCCGGGGCAGCCAGAATGATACAGTTTCATGACAGGGACAGACTGGATGACGCAGGCAATTATTATTGTGCACTGGGCTGGGCTTTTGCCAGAGGAAAGGGTAAAAATATCCATACCTATGAAAAAGAAGAGAAGATTTTTGCTTCCTGCGCGGGAGCGGCTATTTACCGAAAGGATATTTTTGAAAAAATAGGATACTTTGACGAGGAACATTTTGCCTATCTTGAGGATATGGATGTGGGATACAGGGCCAGGATCAATGGCTATGAGAACTGGTATTTTCCCTTGGCTAAGGTATATCATGTGGGCAGCGGTACCAGTGGATCCAGATACAACCAGTTTAAAATCCGCTATTCCTCCAGAAATAATGTGTATTTAATCTACAAAAATATGCCTTTGCTGCAGATCGTGTTAAATCTGCCGTTTCTGGTTATTGGCTTTGGAATCAAAATCCTGTTTTTTGGTCTGAAGGGATTTGGAAGGGAATACCTGGCAGGTATTAAGAATGGATTTCAGATCAGCAGGCGTGACAGAAAAGTAGCTTTTCGAGTGGAAAATCTGCCTCATTATCTGAAAATACAGATGGAATTGTGGATCAATATGTTCCGACGCCTGAGAGGATAATTTTAAAGTTCATAAAAATTTTATAAAATTGGGAAGAAGAATTTGTTGCTTTTACAAATCAACTATTATAATATAAATGCGACAGTAGCTGCCTGTCAGAGCGAATTCTGTGAGTGATGGGGCAGTTACAGGCAATAAAAATGAGGTGACAAAGAATTGTTAAAGGACAATGAAAAGAATTTTAGTCGTCTCCATATGCTTATAGATGCCGTTGTGCTTGCACTTTCATATTTTCTGGCATGGCTGATACGTTTTGTGGGTCCTATGTCGGCAACTGCGGTAAGGACAAGGAGTTTTCAGCAGTATATGCTGATGCTTATCTTTATCATACCGGTTTATCTGCTTTTGTATCAGGCCTTTACCCTGTATACGCCTATGCGGATGCAGGGACGCAGGCTGGTTCTGGCAAATATTGTGAAGGCCAATTCCCTGGGACTTTTGATTCTTATGTTTACATTTTATATGATTGATGAGGGAGATTTTTCCCGATCCACATATATTATGTTTTATCTGATCAATATTGTCCTTCAGTGGGGAACCCGTATGCTAATCTTTGCTCTTCTCAGAGATATGCGTGAAAAGGGAATGAATCAGACACAGATGATCTGTGTAGGATACAGCAGGGCTGCCGAAGAATATATTGACCGTGTACTGGCCAATCCGCAGTGGGGTTATGTGATCCGGGGAATTCTGGATGATAATGTTCCGGCAGGGACTGCCTACCGGGGGATTAAGGTGCTGGGGAGAATCGCAAATCTGAATGTGATCCTGCCGGAGAACCGTCTGGATGAGATTGCCATTACATTGGGACTGAGTGAATACTATCGACTTGAGGAAATTGTAGCATTGTGTGAAAAGTCAGGAGTACACACAAAATTTATCCCGGATTATAATAAGATCATTCCTACAAAGCCCTATACTGAGGACATACTGGGACTTCCGGTGATTAATATTCGTTATGTGCCATTGAACAATACATTTAATGCGATGGTGAAACGTGCTATGGATATTGTGGGTTCTATTGCAGGGATTATTGTGACATCCCCGATCATGCTTCTGATGTGTCTGTTGATCAAGCTGACCTCTCCGGGTCCTCTGATCTACAAGCAGGAGAGGGTGGGACTTCACAATCAGAATTTCCGGATGTATAAATTCCGTTCTATGGAAGTACAGCCTGAGTCTGAGGAGAAAAAGGCGTGGACGGTAAAGAATGATCCGCGTGTGACTGGGATCGGTAAGTTTATGCGGCATACCAGTATTGATGAGCTTCCGCAGCTTTTCAATATTTTAAAGGGCGATATGAGTCTGGTAGGTCCCAGACCTGAGAGACCGTTTTTTGTAGAGAAATTCAGAGAAGAAATCCCTAGGTATATGGTAAAACATCAGGTTCGTCCGGGGCTTACCGGATGGGCACAGGTAAAGGGCTATCGTGGAGATACATCCATCAGAAAGAGGATAGAATGCGATCTTTATTATATTGAGAACTGGAGTATAGGCTTTGATATAAAGATTATTTTTCTTACCTTTTTTAAGGGATTTGTAAATAAGAATGCATATTAAGATAAGGGGAAAGAAGAGTATGGCTAAACCAGGAAAAAAGAAAAAGATACTGTTTGTGCTTGAAATTGTTGTGCTTCTGCTGTTTATTGGCGGACTGTATGTCTACGGACAGATTTCTTCCAGACTGGATAAGATCCAGCAGCCGGAGCTGAAGCGTGAGACGATTCCGGTGAATCCGGAAGCACCGAAGATGACCGGGTACAAAACCTATGTATTGTTTGGAATTGATACCCGTGGTGAGGGATCTAATCTGTCTGCACAGAATAGTGATACCATGATCATTGTAAGTGTAAACAATGATACCGGTGAGGTACGTATGGTCTCTGTTTACAGAGATACATTTCTGGATATCGGAAACGGAACCTATACAAAAGCAAATGCCGCCTATGCCTATGGAGGGCCGGAACAGGCGATTGCCATGCTGAATACTAATCTGGATCTGGATATTTCTGATTATGCCACAGCGGATTTTTCCGCACTGGCAGAGGTTGTGGATGATCTGGGAGGACTGGACATTCCTCTTTCCTATGCTGAAATCGTGCATATGAATAACTATTGTCAGGAGACATCCAAGCTGACAGGTAAGAGCTATACTCCGGTGGAAAAGCCAGAGACAGAGCCAGAGGATCTGGAAGCAATCGTAGACACCTATCACCTGAATGGTGTGCAGGTTACCTCTTACTGCCGTATCCGCTATACTGCAAGCATGGATATGGGACGAACAGAAAGGCAGCGAAAAGTTTTGGGAATGCTCTTTGATAAGGCGAAGATAGCAGGATTATCCTCTATTTTTAAGATTATGGATGATGTGTTCCCTATGGTACAGACCTCTCTTTCCAAGCAGGATATTCTTGGTCTGATCCCAACAGTAATTGGATATGATTTTTCTGACAGCACCGGATTTCCGGCGAAGTACAAATTCTCAAATATTAAGGGAAGCATCATTGTTCCTACTGATTTGGCAAGCAATGTAACAGAACTTCACAAATTCCTGTATAATGACCAGAATTATACACCGTCCTCGGAGGTTCTTGAAAAAAGCAATAAGATTCTGGAGATTGTAGGTGGAGAAGGAAAACTGGATGAAGCGGCAGCATCCACAACACAGGATGATGCAGCTAATACTGACGATAATACATTTGTATGGTCTGGAAATAGTTCTTCCACAGATAATGGTTATTATGATAGTAATAGCGGAAGCACAGATTATGACAATGGCGGTGGCACAGATTATGATAATGGTGGCGGCACAGACTATGACAATGGCGGCGGTTCGGATTACGATAATGGCGGCGGTTCGGATTACGATAACGGCGACGGTTCGGATTACGATAATGGCGGCGGCACAGATTATGATAATGGTGGCGGAGATGACGGTGGATTTTCTGACGGAGCTGCTGAATCCGGGAACTATGACAACGAAGAATAATGGAATTATGCTGAACACAAAGGACCATCCGAACGACAGGATGGTCCTTTGCAAATAAAAAAAGCGGAGATAAATATGAAAAACAGAAATGTGGATGTGATTATTCCCACATACCGTCCGGGAAAAGAATTTACGGAATTGCTGACAAGACTGGAGAGGCAGGAATGTCCTCCGGACAGAATTGTAGTCATGAATACAGGAGAGCAGTACTGGAACCGGGAATGGGAGAATTGTAAGCTGGTGGAAGTACACCACCTGGAGCAGAAGGATTTTGATCATGGCGGTACAAGAAGACGGGCAGCAGAGCTGTCAGATGCCCGGGTTATGGTGTTTATGACACAGGATGCTCTTCCGGCGGATCATAAGCTGATTGGGAATCTGCTGAAAGCTCTGGACCAGAATGAGAAAATAGGAGCGGCCTATGCCAGACAGCTTCCCAAATCGGACTGTGGTTTTCTGGAACGTTACACCCGCTCTTTTAATTATCCGGAACATTCATCGGTAAAAACCTTATCTGATGTGAAACAATATGGGATAAAGACGTATTTCTGCTCGAATGTATGCGCGGCATATAAAAGAGAGAGTTATCAGGATGTGGGAGGCTTTGTAAACAGAGCTATTTTTAATGAGGATATGATCTGTGCAGGGAATATGGTAAAGAAGGGGTACTCTATTGCTTATGCAGCAGATGCCCGGGTTTATCATTCCCACAATTATTCCTGTGTCCAGCAGTTTCACCGTAATTTTGACCTGGGTGTTTCACAGGCAGAACATTCGGAAATTTTTGCAGATGTGCCTTCTGAGGGAGAGGGATTGCGCCTGGTAAAAAGAAGTATGGCATATCTGGTAAAAACCGGACATGTGTGGCTGATCCCTCAGCTGATCCTGCAGAGCGGGGCTAAATATGCAGGATATTTTCTTGGAAAAAGATACCATAAGCTTCCGAAAAAAATTGTACTTGCATGTACAATGAACCCCTATTACTGGAAAAAAGGCTAAGGTTTTCCTTCACGTCATTTTACGATTATTGTCACATTTTGAACACAATTCATTGCTATACTGTTTCCAAGAGAACAGGATATCAGGACAGGAATTTCAATCTGCTGATATCAGAATAAACGGGTGCGAAGGGAGCAGGTGATAATATGTATAATGAAGAAGACCGGAGGGAAGATCAACAGACATCCGGGGAGCAGGCTCCAAGATATGAACATTATCAGTTTCATGAGGAGACAGGAATTGTGCCTGACAGGGTGCCGCCTGTCCGGAATAAAAAAGAAACAGATTCTTTTGGAAAAAAAGCAGGGACGACAGTGGCTCTGGCAGTGCTTTTCGGGCTGGTAGCTTCTGCCGTTTTTCTATCGGTAAGCTTTGTGGCAGGTAAATATCTGAAAACTGATGAAAAAAGTACACATCTTGAAACAACCCAGAGTGTGGCTGTAACTGCGACAGATGATGGATCTGACGGAGATATGGGGGCAGCTGCAGAGTCTGGGAATGGAACTGTGGCTTCAGTAGCCCAGGCATCTATGCCTTCGGTAGTGGCTATTACTACAGTAAGCGTACAGGAAATACCAAGTTTCTTTGGTTATGGTTCGCGTCAGTATAAAAGTGCAGCTACCGGTTCTGGGATTATCGTAGGAGATAATGATGAGGAACTTTTGATCGCTACCAATAATCACGTGGTAGACGGAGCATCTACTTTAAGTGTATGTTTTATGGGAAATGATGTTGTGAATGCGGAAACGGAGACTGAGAATGCCGATGATACCGGTGACCTGAATCTGGAGGATGCAGTCAGTGCCAGGATCAAGGGTACAGATTCCGACAATGATCTGGCTGTGATCGCTGTACAGAAGGCTGATATTCCTGAGGATACGTTGAGTGAGATCAAGATTGCGCAGATTGGAAGCTCAGAGGATCTGGTGGTAGGTCAGCAGGTAGTTGCAATTGGTAATGCGCTGGGATATGGACAGTCAGTGACCTCCGGATGGATCAGTGCGTTAAACAGAACGATTTCCACAGAGGACGGTACAAGCAGTTCCGGACTGATTCAGACAGATGCAGCCATTAATCCCGGCAACAGCGGTGGGGCACTTCTGAATATGAAGGGAGAGCTGATTGGTATTAATTCTGCTAAATATGCAGACAGTACAGTGGAAGGAATGGGATATGCAATTCCCATTTCCCGGGCAAAGCCTATTCTTGAGGAGTTGATGAACCGTCAGACCAGGGAGAAAGTTTCCAATGAAGAGAAAGGCTATCTGGGGGTGGTTCTTTCCAATCTTACTACAGAGGCTATACAGATGTATGATATGCCGGAGGGAGCTTTTGTCAGAGGCGTTGAGGAGAAATCCCCGGCCGAGAAAGGTGGTATCTGCAAGGGAGATATCATTGTGAAATTTGACGGACAGAGTGTGACTAGCGGGGATGATCTTTTGAAAAAACTCCAGTATTATAAATCTGGCGAGAAGATAGAAGCAGTGGTGGCCAGAGCTACTGACGGAGAATACCAGGAGAGTACAGTTGAGATTACTTTAGGATCCAGATCAGAAAACAGCTGATCTGCTTATAAGGAAGAAAGGGATACTGCAGAGAAATGTGGTATCTCTTTTGATTTTATAAAACTTTAATTTTGAGATATGCGGGGAATATGATATAATTCTATATAATGATGTTAGGGTCAAAAGGCATTTTGCCCCTAACTTGATATCTACGAATTGCTCCGCTGCAAAGCAGCTCCCGCAATTCTCAAACATTCGAAATCCGCTGATTTACTACGTAAATCGCTACTTTCTCATGTTTGGCGGGTCCCAAGTTCAAAAGTCTTATCGTGCAAGCACGAACGACTTTTTGACCTTTTGACCCTGATATCATATAATTGAGAGTAACTGTTAAGCAATCTGCTGTTTATGGGAGATATGGAACAGTTACGGAAGAAATTTTATAGAAAATGTTGAGAGGAAGGGAGTCAGTATGGCTGATAACTATAATGATGACGAAGTGATAGATCAGGAAGAGAAAAAACAGGAGAAATTCTGTTTTCTCTGCCGCAGACCGGAGAGTAAAGCCGGACCTATGATCGAACTGCCGAATAATATACATATCTGTACAGATTGTATGCAGAAAAGTTTTAATTCCATGAACCAGCAGTTTAATGATGGAAAATTTAATTATGCGGATCTGATGAATATGCCGAATGTGAGTATGATCGATCTGAGCAGTTTTCAGAATCCCGGACAGCAGCCTAAAAAGATCCATAAAAAAAAGAAGGAAGAAAAGGCAGAAAAACCGGTTCTGGATCTGAAAAATATTCCTGCACCGCATAAGATCAAAGAAACACTGGATCAGTATGTGATAGGACAGGAGAAAGCCAAGAAAGTAATGTCTGTAGCTGTTTACAATCATTATAAAAGAGTAGCTACAGATACCATGGATGAGATTGAAATTGAGAAATCCAATATGCTTATGATCGGACCTACCGGATGCGGAAAGACTTATCTGGTAAAAACCCTTGCAAAGCTTCTGGACGTACCTCTTGCCATTGCTGATGCAACTTCTCTTACAGAGGCTGGCTATATCGGAGATGATATAGAGAGTGTAGTATCCAAGCTTCTGGCTGCTGCAGATAATGATGTGGAAAGGGCAGAGCATGGAATTATTTTTATTGATGAAATTGATAAGATTGCCAAGAAAAAAAATACCAATCAGCGTGATGTCAGTGGAGAAGCGGTACAGCAGGGAATGCTGAAGCTTCTGGAGGGCAGTGAAGTGGAGGTTCCGGTTGGTGCCAACAGCAAGAATGCCATGGTGCCTCTTGTGACGGTAAATACCAGAAATATTCTTTTTATCTGTGGGGGAGCTTTTCCGGATCTGGAGAATATTATTAAAGAGAGGCTGAACAAACAGGCATCTATTGGATTTTATGCAGATCTGAAGGATAAATATGATCATGATCCCCACCTTCTGCAGAAGGTTACAGTGGAGGATATCCGAAGCTTCGGAATGATTCCTGAGTTTATAGGACGTCTGCCGATCATCTTTACTTTGGACGGACTGTCTGAGGATATGCTGGTCAAGATATTGAAGGAGCCAAAGAACGCAATACTGAAACAGTATCAGAAGCTTCTGGCATTGGACGAGGTAAAACTGGAATTCGAGGAAGGAGCCCTTCATGCCATAGCTGCGAAGGCACTGGAAAAGGATACAGGAGCCAGAGCCCTGCGCGCGATCCTGGAGGAATATATGCTGGATATTATGTATGAGATTCCCAAAGACGACAATATCGGAGAGGTTGTGATCACAAGGGAATATATTGAAGGCAATGGAGGACCGAAGATTCAGCTCAGAGGGCAGGAGCGGATTGAAAAACGATAACTATAAAAATGCAGAACAGTTAGGAAAACCATACATTTTATAATTTAGAAAGGAGCCGGTATTATGGGAACAGATTTTTTTGACGGTATCGTAAAAACATTTTCAAAAACAACAAAGGAGCTTGGAAAAACAACAAAAGAGCTGGGAGCCCGCGCAGAGCAGACGATTGAGACTCAGAAAATCCGCGGAAAAATTTCCGGTGAAGAGCGGACAATCGAAAGATTGAAAGCAGATCTGGGAGACATCATCTACAAGAGACATGCGGAAGGAGAAGGCATTGACGGTGAACTCAGTGTAATCTGCCAGGAAATTGATCAGCATTTTCTGAAGATCAGAGAGTTTAAGGACAGTGCGGCTAATCTCAGAGGAAAGAAAATATGTCCTTCCTGTGAGAGGGAAGTAGACCTTTCTGTAAGCTTTTGTCCATATTGTGGAACACCCTGTCCAACACCGGAACCTACAGAATCTGTAGAGGATCCTGTGGAAGAGTTTGTGGAAGAGCCTGTGGAAGCATCCGAAGAGGAGACAGATGAGAAAGGTGAGCCTGCAGAGGCGGAAGCAGAAACAGAAGCTGCCCAGGGGAGTGCAAAAGCAGAGGAGCCGGAGGAACCGGAAAATGCAGAATTCCAGAAGGAACAGCCTGTGGAGGAAAAAACAGAGGAAGCTGTGGAGAAAACAGAAGTATAATTAAAAAATGTTGCAATAGGCAGAAAAAAGTGATAAGGTTATATCGTATCAGAGACGGACTGTAACTGCGATAAATGTAACGGTCCGGCACACAGCTGTGAAAAAAATAATTCTGAAAAGACAGGAGAGAATAAGATGAAAAACAGAAAATTATACCAGTTATTAATGGCAAGCGTGATCAGTGCAACGGTACTGACATCAGGAATAGGGGTCAGTGCGGCTGACTTCAGTGATTCAGCTGTTGAGACATCTGTAAGCGAGGATGAGACTCCGGTAGCAGAGGAAAGTGAGGAGTTTAGTTCTGATGCTGCAGAGGCTGCTTCCGCAATTGCAGTGAATACTACCAATTTTCCGGATAAAAAGTTTTACAGCTATGTGCTGGATCATCTGGATACCAATAAGGATAAGAAGCTTTCAGATGCAGAGATCAAGGCAGTGCAGACACTGAATGTGTCCGGTCTTGGGATTTCCAATCTGAAGGGAATCGAGTATTTTACTTCCCTTACTACTCTGGATGCATCAAATAATAAGCTTACATCTGTGAATCTGACAAAGAATACGAAACTGACAAGCATTAATGTAAGCGATAATGCTTTAAAGGGAACATTGAATCTTAGCCGCTGTACAGGAATGGTAGCTGTTCTTTGCTCAAATAATAAGCTGACCAAAATCGCAATGCCGAACATTAAATATCTGAAAAAACTGGATTATATCAATGCCAGCCACAATAATTTTACATCTCAGGCAAACCTGGGGCTTTCTAACATTTCCAGTGATTATCTGAAGAGCCTTACAGAGATTGATGTAAGCTACAATGCTCTTACATCTTTTAACTGCTCCGGTTTTGCAGGACTGAGCCTGAATCTGGCAAATAACAAAATTACAAAGCTTTCCGGTGGTAATGACGGATATCAGGTAGCTGCTCTGTACATTGAAGGAAATTCTCTCAGCCAGACCTCATCTGTTGACTTTACACCTGAATGGGTTCGCGAGCCTCAAAGATTTAGTTGTGATTCAGCAGTGCGTGGTAAGGTAAAAATGGTAAAGGCAAAAGTTTCTGCTTCTGCTTCCTGGGATGAAATCAGCCTGAATATTGGTTCTACTTCTCAGGAAGCAAGCTATAAACTGGAGAGAAAGGCAGGAAACGGGGCTTATCAGACTATCAAAACCTGGGGAAAAGGCGATCTGGATGATCCGGAATTTGGAGACAGCTACACAGACAGCAATGTTACTCCGGGAACAACTTATACATACAGACTGACTGCTACTGTTATGGTGCAGGATAAGAATAAGGTAGAACAGCCATGGACAGGAACTGCAGAGGTTAAAGCCAGGGCAGCAGCCTCCAGACCGGCTATTTCCGTGAAATCATCCAAGGCAAAAACTGCAACTGTTAAATGGGCAGCGGTAAAGGGAGCTGACGGATATCAGGTATACTGCGGAGCTTCCAAAAATAAAATCAACTCTGCAGTTACAAAAGGTACAAAATCTTTGAGCGTAACAAAAACTGGTCTTGGAAGTAAGAAAACATATTATTTCAGAGCCAGAGCGTATAAAGTAGTAAATGGCAAGAAGGTATATACTTCCTGGAGCGGAGTGAAGGCTGTAAAAGTTAAATAATGAATGGCTGACAGGAACTCACTGTGAGGATGCTTCCGAAAGGAGGAAGGCTGCTTGAGGAAAATACTGAAAAAGGTAATATTTCTGACTGCAATACTTCTCATATTGCAGTCAGGAACTGTAGGTGTTATAGCTGCCCAGGCTCAACCGGCAGTTCCTGTATTGAAGGGAACGGTAAAGGGGGATACAGTAACTCTGCAGTGGAATAAGGCAAAGGGTTCCTCCGGATGTCAGATATTTTTATATTACAAATTATATAAAAAATATCGTAGTCTGGGAAATTATCCTGCAGGAAAGAATCAGCTGATCCTAAAAGGTTCGCAGAATAAGGTATATAAATATAAAATCCGTTCCTATACAAAGAAGAACGGAAAAGTGATATACAGTAAAATGTCAAAAGTATTGACAATCAAGACTGCTCCTTCCAGTCCTGCGGTCAGCCAGGTAAAAAGGAGCAGCGATACAGAGGCATTGATTACCTGGAATAGGATTTCGTCGGCAGACGGATATCAGATTTTTCGTGCTGATTCTGAGCAGGGGAAATATATAAGGGTAGGAGTTGCATCTGGAAATACGGTACTTTCTTTCAGGGATAATACTTTGAAGGAAGGACAGGATTATTATTATCGTGTCCGTGCATATTGCAGAAATCCTAATGCAGTGGTTTATTCAGGCTATAGTGAGCCTGTTAAGGCATGCAGGCCTGCACCGAAACCAGTGATCATTCTGGGAGATTCCCGGACTGAAGAGCTTCGGGAGTTCACAGGAGACGATAAAGTTGCATGGATCTGTAAAGGGAGTATGGGATATGTATGGCTTCGTGATACTGCTGTAAAAGCAGTGGATGAACAGATTCAGGGGAATGAGGATCTGTTTTTCTGGCTGGGAGTGAATGACCTGGATAATATTGATAATTATATCAGTCTGCTTAATGAGAAGATTCCCCAGTGGAAGAAAAAAGGAGTTCGTGTACATATCCTGGCAGTAGGACCTGTGGAAAAACCGGATGAATATGCGGACAATAAGACAATCAAAGCATTTAATAAAAAAATGAAAGCGCAGATTGCAGGAGCTGATTTTATAGACCTGTATTCCTGGCTGACAAAGCAGAAGTATAAGACTGTTGATGGAACGCACTATGACAGAGAGACTTGCATAAAGATATATAACTATATTATGAGCCTGGTGCAGTAACAATAAAACAGGCAGAGGCAATACATACGGTTGATCGCTTTGGAAATAAAAAAAGAAAATAAAAGGGAAGGCATGATTTATTTCGGATTCTGATAAATCGTGCCTTCCCTTTTTGTGGTTATGATAAGGTTGGTTAAAAAGACAAAAAAATAATGCAGAA
>HE978651.1:542137-593369 GCA_000285855.2 Ruminococcus sp. JC304
GATGGGACTTGAACCCACACGATATTGCTACCACAGGCACCTGAAGCCTGCGCGTCTGCCAATTCCGCCACTTCTGCATTTCTCTTATGAATCAATCGCTCACTTGCGACTGCTCATTTATAATAACCGATATATACATAAAAGTCAAGCATAAATTTTAAATTTTTTTAATTTTTTTTGAATACGAAAAAAATCTACAATAAACAAAATAATTCACATAGAATAAATATATTTTGTTTATTGTAAATATCAGTATAGAAAAAATATGTCTGGCATGATAAGATGAAAATATAATGTCAGAGACAAGAGACATTTGACTGGTCTTCATTTTGTTCAGGGAAAGTTTTTGGCGAAAAAAGAAAATTTTATGTCATAGGAGGTTGAAAAAACCACTTTCTTGTGATACAATCTTGAAGATTTAGGGTTACATCAGTTTGTAACCATTTAGTAAAATAGATTGATAAGAAAGGGAGATTGTATGAAAGCATTTCTGATATTAGAAGATGGCCATGTTTTTACTGGTACAAGCATTGGTTCCACGAGAGACGTGATCAGCGAGATCGTTTTTAATACTTCCATGACCGGATATCTGGAAGTAATGACAGACCCTTCCTATGCAGGACAGGCAGTATGTATGACATATCCATTAATTGGAAATTACGGTATCTGCTATGATGACCAGGAATCCAGAAAACCATGGGTTGATGGTTTTATTGTCCGTGAATTATCCCGTATCCCCAGCAACTTCCGTAGTGTGGATACCATTCAGCATTTCTTAAGTAAACATGATATTCCAGGTATTGCCGGAATTGATACCAGAGCATTGACAAAGATCCTCAGAGAAAAAGGTACCATGAATGGCATGATCACTGTCAATGAGAATTACGACTTAGATACAATTATTCCCCAGTTAAAAGCATATACAACAGGTAAGGTAGTTGAAAAGGTAACCTGCCGTGAAAAGGAAGTATTAAAAGGTAATGGTCCAAAAGTAGCTCTGCTGGATCTGGGTGCAAAGAGAAACATTGCACGTTCCTTAAATGAGAGAGGATGCCAGGTAACCATTTATCCGGCTCTTACACCGGCTGAGGAAATCTTAAAGGATTCACCGGACGGAATCATGTTAAGTAACGGCCCTGGAGATCCTAAGGAATGTACTTCCATTATTGGGGAAATTAAGAAACTTTATGATTCTGAAGTTCCGATTTTTGCAATTTGCCTTGGACATCAGTTGATGGCACTGGCAACAGGCGGAGATACACATAAGATGAAATATGGCCATCGTGGTGGAAATCATCCGGTAAAGGATCTGACAACAGGAAGAGTTTATATTTCCTCTCAGAACCACGGATATGTAGTAGACGCTGAGGACCTGGAGGCAAAAAATATTGCGAAGCCTGCATTTATCAATGTTAATGATGGCACCAATGAAGGAATGGCATATGAAGGAAAGAATATTTTCACAGTGCAGTTCCATCCGGAAGCCTGCCCGGGACCGCAGGATTCCAGCTACCTGTTTGACAGATTTATGGATATGATGGGAGGAAATAAATAATGCCAAGAAATAAAGACATTAAAAAAGTACTTGTAATTGGTTCCGGCCCGATTATCATCGGCCAGGCTGCAGAGTTTGACTATGCAGGAACACAGGCCTGCCGTTCTCTGAAGGAAGAAGGTCTGGAGGTAGTTCTTCTTAACTCTAACCCTGCCACCATCATGACAGACAAGGATATTGCTGACAGAGTATATATTGAGCCTCTGACAGTAGAAGTAGTAGAGCAGCTGATCCTGAAGGAAAAGCCTGACAGTGTACTTCCTACACTGGGAGGACAGGCAGGATTGAATCTTGCCATGGAGCTGGATGAGAAAGGCTTCTTAAAAGAACATAATGTAAGACTGATCGGTACCACTGCTGAGACTATTAAGAAGGCCGAGGACCGTCAGGAATTTAAGGACACCATGGAGAAGATCGGAGAACCGGTTGCTGCTTCCAAGGTTGTTACCACAGTAGAAGATGGACTGGCTTTCACTAATTCCATCGGCTATCCTGTAGTTCTCCGCCCTGCTTATACACTTGGCGGAAGCGGTGGCGGTATTGCCTACAATGAGGCAGAGCTTCGTGAAATCTTGGAAAACGGACTTCGTCTTTCCCGTGTAGGCGAGGTTCTGGTAGAGCGTTGTATTTCCGGATGGAAAGAAATTGAATATGAGGTAATGCGTGACAGTGCAGGTAACTGTATCACAGTCTGCAATATGGAAAATATTGACCCTGTAGGTGTGCATACCGGTGACTCCATCGTAGTAGCACCTTCTCAGACTCTGGGAGATAAAGAGTATCAGATGCTTCGTACATCTGCATTAAATATTATCACAGAACTGGGAATCACAGGTGGATGTAATGTACAGTATGCCCTTCATCCGGAAAGCTTTGAATATTGTGTAATTGAGGTTAATCCCCGAGTAAGCCGTTCCTCTGCACTGGCTAGTAAAGCTACCGGTTATCCTATTGCCAAGGTTGCTGCCAAGATTGCGTTGGGATATACTCTGGATGAGATTCCAAATGCCATTACCGGCAAAACCTACGCAAGCTTTGAGCCGATGCTGGACTACTGTGTAGTTAAGATTCCACGTCTTCCTTTTGATAAATTTATTACAGCAAAGAGAACTCTTACCACTCAGATGAAGGCTACCGGTGAGGTTATGAGTATCTGCCATAACTTTGAAGGTGCCTTGATGAAGGCAATCCGTTCTCTGGAACAGCATGTGGACAGCCTGATGTCCTATGATTTCTCTGAGCTGACAGATGATGAACTGCTGTCAGAGTTGAAGGTTGTGGATGACCGCAGAATCTGGAAGATTGCAGAGGCTATCCGCAGAAATATGCCTCAGGAAGAGCTGCATAATATTACCAAGATTGACCTGTGGTTTATTGATAAGATTGCGATCCTGGTAGAGATGGAGCAGGCACTGAAGAGCCAGGAGCTTACAAAAGAGCTTCTTCTGGAAGCGAAACGTATGGAATTCCCTGATTATATCATTGCAGACCTTGCCGGAAAGACCGAGGCAGAGGTAAAAGCACTCCGTCAGGAATGGGGAATTAAAGCAGCTTATAAGATGGTTGATACCTGTGCAGCAGAGTTTGCAGCAGAGACACCATATTATTATTCTGTATACGGTGATGAGCAGACAGAGAACGAAGCTGCAGCAACACCGGATAAGAAAAAAATCCTGGTACTTGGTTCCGGTCCTATCCGTATTGGTCAGGGTATTGAGTTTGACTTCTGCTCTGTACATTGTACATGGGCATTTGCCAAGGAAGGATATGAGACAATTATCATCAACAATAACCCTGAGACAGTAAGTACTGACTTTGATATTGCAGATAAGCTGTATTTCGAGCCTCTGACTCCGGAAGATGTTGAGAATGTAGTAAATGTTGAGAAGCCTGATGGAGCAGTGGTTCAGTTTGGTGGACAGACTGCCATTAAACTGACGGAAGCTCTGATTAAGATGGGTGTGAAGATTCTGGGAACATCTGCAGAAAATGTAGATGCTGCGGAAGACCGCGAGCTCTTTGATGCAATCCTGGAAAAATGCCAGATCCCAAGACCAAAGGGACACACTGTATTTACTGCTGAGGAAGCTAAGAAAGCTGCCAGCGAGCTGGGATATCCGGTACTGGTTCGTCCTTCTTATGTACTTGGTGGCCAGGGAATGAGAATTGCAGTCAGTGATGAGGATGTAGAAGAATATATCGGAATTATCAATCAGATTGCACAGGAGCATCCGATTCTGGTGGATAAATACCTGATGGGTAAGGAAATTGAGGTTGATGCTGTATGCGATGGTGAGCAGATCCTGATTCCTGGTATCATGGAACATATTGAACGTGCAGGTATCCACTCAGGAGACAGTATTTCCGTATATCCGGCTCAGACGATCAGTGAAAAGGCAAAAGAAACCATTGCAGACTATACCAATCGTCTGGCACAGGCTCTTCACGTAATCGGTATGATCAATATCCAGTTTATTGTATGCGGTGATGAAGTGTATGTAATCGAGGTTAACCCTCGTTCCAGCCGTACAGTGCCATACATCAGCAAGGTAACTGGTATTCCGATCGTTCCTCTTGCTACCAGAGTTATTCTGGGACATAAGCTGAAGGATATGGGATATGAGCCTGGTCTTCAGCCGGAGGCAAAATATTTTGCAATTAAGATGCCGGTATTCTCCTTTGAGAAGATTCGTGGCGCTGATATCAGCCTTGGACCGGAGATGAAATCCACAGGTGAATGTCTTGGTATTGCAGAAAGCTTTAATGAAGCACTGTACAAAGCATTCCTGGGAGCAGGAATCCGCCTTCCGAAGCACAAAAATATGATCATCACTGTAAAGGATGAGGATAAAGAAGATATTATTCCGATTGCAAGAAGATTCGAAGCCCTTGGTTACAGAATCTATGCAACTCTGGGAACTGCAAAAGTTCTGAAAGAGAATGGAATTAAAGTGATTCGTACCAATAAACTGGAGCAGCCGTCACCAAACCTTATGGATCTTATTCTTGGACATAAGATTGATGTTGTTATTGATACTCCGCCTCAGGGAGTTGAGCATCAGAAAGACGGATTTGTGATCAGACGTAATGCGATCGAAACAGGTGTGAATGTCCTGACTTCTCTGGATACAGCAGAGGCACTGGCAACCAGCCTTGAGAATACAGATCTGAACAAATTATCTCTGATCGATATTGCTACGATTGCAAGAAGATAATATGAAAAAACAATGACCGCTTTTCACATAGGGGAGAGGCGGTCATTTCTTTGAATAAGAGAATAAGAAAGGAAGTCAAATATATGCTTGAAATGTTGAAGGTTATTTTCCTTGGTATTGTGGAGGGAATCACAGAGTGGCTTCCCATCAGCAGTACAGGACATATGATCCTTGTGGATGAGTTTCTGAAGCTGAATGTAACAGAGGAATTTAAGAATCTGTTTTTTGTAGTGATCCAGCTGGGAGCAATTTTGGCAGTAGTAGTTCTTTACTGGAATAAACTGTGGCCGTTTTATATAAGGCCTGTCTCCGCAAAAAAACAGGCAATTCTGGATCGCCAGCCCACAGTATCCAGAGGAATTCTTACCTTTGTGGAGAAATTTTGTGACAAGGATAAATGGGTACTGTGGTTTAAGATTATAGTGGCCTGTATTCCTACAATTCTCATAGGACTGCCATTTAATGATGTGATTGAAGAAAAATTCAACAATTATGTGGTAGTTGCAATTGCTTTGATCTTCTATGGAATACTTTTTATTGTTATTGAGAACTATAATAAAAGAAGAAAGCCAACCTGTACCAGCTTGGATAAATTATCCTTTAAGACGGCATTTATTATTGGACTGTTTCAGGTATTATCTGTTATTCCGGGAACCTCCCGTTCCGGTTCTACCATTATTGGAGGTATTCTTGCAGGTACTTCCCGTACAGTAGCTGCAGAATTTACTTTTTTCCTGGGAATTCCTGTAATGTTTGGTGCCAGTCTCCTGAAACTTCTTAAATTTGGATTTTCTTTCACAGGAACAGAATTAATGATTCTGATTGTGGGAATGGTTGTGGCATTTGTTGTTTCTATTATCGCAATCAAATTCCTGATGGGATACATCAAGAAACATGATTTCAAAGTATTTGGATGGTACAGAATTGTACTGGGTATCCTGGTGCTGGGATATTTTATCGGTAAAAATTTAATCGCGTAACTCTAATAAAAAAGCTCTGTCCAGTGACAGAGCTTTTTTCAAATCTGATAAATATAATTCAGGTAGGGTGATTTTCGGAATATTTAATATAGTCTACTACCATCATCGCCAGCTTAAATGTCAGCGCATCTTCAAATGTGCGGATATCCAGTCCAAACTTCCGCTGAAGCTTTTCGAAGCGGTACACCAGAGTATTTCTGTGTACATAAAGCTGTCTGGAGGTTTCTGAGAGATTCAGGTTGTTTTCAAAGAAGGTACGGATAGTGATGAGTGTTTCTTCGTCAATAGAATCCAGTGTTTCCTTATGAAATATCTCATCAATAAACATTTCACAGATGGAAACAGGAAGCTGGTAGATTAGCCGGCCGATTCCCAGCTGATTATAGCCAAAGACATTTTTTTCTGCATAGAAAATCTTACCTACTTCCAGGGCAGTATGAGCCTCCTTGTAGGTATCAGGCAGTCTGGAAATATCCTCTGCAATATTGCTGTAAGCAACCCAGGCAGAGGTCATAGCTTCTGTATTCAGCATATCCACAAGCATACAGGCAATAGAGTCCAGATCGTCATAGTTTTCTGTAGATTGGAGTTCACGGACAATGATAATTCCGGAATCATCAATGGCTGTAATAAAATCCCTGGTTCTGGCAGAAAAAATATTCCGAATGGTTGCCAGTGCATTTTCGTCTTTACTTTGCTTGGTTTCTACAAGAAAAACTGCACGACGGACAGATGTGGCAATATGAAGTTTTTTAGCACGATTAAAAGCATCCATCTCGGAATAGGTACCTAAAAGGAGGTTCTGCATAAAGGTGTTCTTGTCATTTTTTTCAGCGTAGGCAGTAAAGAGACTGTGAATCTGGCATACAGCCAGTTCTCCGATGGTAGAAGCAGCTTCTCCTTTGCCCCAGACAATAAGCAGATAGGAGTCGGTCTGGATTTCTGTGAGTTTATAGAGACAGCAGCTGGTATTGGAAACGCAGAGGGCGTTGCTCTGGCGAAATTCATCCAGTTTCTTTTGGGCAGGCAGTTTTTTGTCGCAGGTGGAGACAAAGACATTATTTTCTGAATCTATCAGGCAGAAATCCAGCTGGCTGATATTTTTCCAGTCAGTGAGACATTTCTGCAAAATCTGTTGTATTTTCATTGAACTGGTCCTTTCTCATATTATGAGGTACATTATAACACAAAAACCCGAGGATTTCTCCTCGGGTTTTTAAAAAGATTCCTAAAATTAGTTGCAGATTGTAAGTTCTGTTTCTTTGTCGAAGAAATGAGATTTCTCCATATCAAATGCGAATTTGATCGGGTCACCGGTTTTTGCTGTTGTACGAGGATCAACTCGTGCTGTAACCTGAGTTCCGTCAACATCAAAGTATAAGAATACTTCAGCACCCAGAAGCTCGTAAACCTTAACTACAGAGCTCATTGGAGCACTTGGAGAAGCTTCGATAAACATCTGAGAATCATGAATATCTTCTGGACGGATACCAAGAACAACTGTCTTGCCTACATAACCCTTATCTTTAAGAATTTTAGCTTTTCCAGTAGGAACAAGCAGCTCATGCTCGCCAACTTTAGCAATGATATTTCCGCCTTTTTCAGAGATTGCTGCGTCAAGGAAGTTCATCTGCGGTGATCCCATGAATCCTGCAACGAATAAGTTGCCTGGTTTCTGATACAGGTTCTGAGGTGTATCTACCTGCTGAACAACACCGTCTTTCATAACAACGATTCTGGTACCAAGAGTCATAGCCTCTGTCTGGTCATGTGTTACATAGATGATTGTAGCACCCAGTCTCTGGTGGATCTTGGAAATTTCGATACGCATCTGTACACGAAGTTTAGCATCCAGGTTGGAAAGAGGCTCATCCATAAGGAATACCTTAGGATTACGTACGATAGCACGTCCCATAGCAACACGCTGTCTCTGACCACCGGAAAGAGCCTTCGGTTTACGATCAAGAAGTTTTTCAAGGTCAAGGATTCTTGCAGCTTCACGAACTGCTTTGTCGATCTGGTCTTTCGGAACTTTACGAAGTTTAAGTCCGAATGCCATGTTATCATATACTGTCATATGAGGATACAGAGCGTAGTTCTGGAATACCATTGCGATATCACGGTCTTTAGGCTCTACATCGTTCATAACTTTGTCACCGATCTTTAATGTACCGCCGGAAATTTCTTCCAGACCAGCAATCATACGAAGCGTAGTAGATTTACCACATCCTGAAGGTCCTACGAAAATGATGAATTCTTTATCTTCGATCTCCAGATTGAAATCTTTAACTGCCTGGAAACCATTTGGGTAAGTTTTGTTAATGTGCTGTAATGATAAGCTTGCCATAATTATTCTTCCTCCAAAATTATCTTATATTATTTTTGCTGATTGATTACTCGCTTTTTTCATCTGTAGACAGTATAACGAAAAGGAGGGGGGATGGCTAGGGAAGAATCGTACAAAGATTTGTTGGGTTTCTTGTCAATCTGACGAAAAGCTGAAATGGACATCTGGGGATTCCGTCAAACTGTCAAAAGACATGAGAAAAACGCAGGACAAAATGACGAAATTCTGTCTGCGTTTCTCAAAATTGGAGTTAAAATATGAAGGATCTGGTGAGAGAATACGAATATTGTGCTAAAGTTACAGGGTACCCAGAGAAAGCAAATCCTCAGGAAGCATTTTTTGCAAATTCTGTGTTGACCAGTTCTGCATACGATGTACGTTCTTTCAGTTCACCTGCGTCTTCCAGGATATCCTGCAGAAGCTCAAATCCTTCCTGTCCAAACACCAGATTTTCTTTCCAGGTGTCCTGATCGTAATAGCGTTTTACAATGGCTGTGATGGTATCCAGATCTGTTTCCGGGAACTGAGGCTCGATGATTTCTGCGATTTCCTCAGGAGTGTGGTTCTGGACAAAATCCATACCTTTTTGCAGAGCATTGGTAAATTTCTGCATGATATCAGGATTCTTTTTCATATAGCTGGTTTTGGCGCTATAGGAGGTGTATGGCACATAGCCAGAGTCAACACCCAGGGATGCCACAACATACCCGGCACCCTGCTTTTCAAGAGCAGTAGCAGAGGGTTCAAACTCCACAGTAAAGTCTGCTGAATTATTTCCTGTAAAAGCAGCCGCAGTGGAGCCAAAGTCAATACTCTGGTCAATAGACAGATCTTTCTGAGGGTCAAGTCCATTCTGTTTCAGAATATACTCAAATACCATTTCCGGCATGCCACCCTTGCGGCCTCCAAGAACTTTTTTGTTTTTCAGATCTTCCCATTTAAAATCCGGCATTTCTTCTCTTGCCACAAGGAAATTTCCGGCCCGCTGGGTAAGCTGTGCAAAGTTTACAACAGGATCGGTAGCTCCTTCCTGATAGGCATAAATAGATGCTTCTGCGCCCATAAATCCGATATCTGCCTCACCGGATATGACTGCGGTCATAGTTTTATCGGCTCCAAAGCCAGTTACAAGGGTCAGATCAAGCCCCTCATCTTTAAAATACCCTTTTTCAATTGCTACATACTGCGGAGCATAGAAAATAGAATGTGCCACTTCATTTAAGGTAACCTTTGTAAGCGTCTTATCATCCGGACTGTCCTTTTTCTTTGCAAATACTGTTACCGGCAGAGCAGTCACAGCGAGTATAACCGCAGTTGTCAGCGCGATCCATTTTTTATTTTTCATACAGATACTCCTTTACAAACTTCTGCTGTTAAGATATGCAGGAGGCAGAGGAATCGTTCATATATATCAGTCAAATAGATGTTTTGCATTTCTATATAAAAAAACATCAAACTTTGTTGACAAGCCCCAAGACATTTGATAAACTTTGTCAAGTAACTTAATATTCCATGAGGGAGTAGTTAGCGCGAAAGTGTGGTTTGTCAACATTCTGATTATATTAGAGAGTATAATCTGGCAAATCTTAAATAATGAGACTCATGTATATCGATTAGCAGCTTATGTATGATGCATTGGTTGGTAATTGATATACATGAGTCTTTTTTATACCACAGAAAATTACTCTGTAATGTTTCTATAGTATAAAGGCTTTCCGGGCAGAATAGCAGGATTCTTTTACGGTTGTTGGGTATACTCGTAATGGCGGATATTTCGGCTGACAATACTGTTATGGAGAATAAAAGGAGAAAACATATGGAAAAATTCATTAACAACGCCCCATTTGCCCTTGTGCTTGTATTTCTTGTAATAGGTTTTGTGCTGCTTATTAAAGGTGCAGACTTTTTCGTAGAGGGAAGCTCAAGTGTAGCAAAGAGACTGCATGTTCCGTCTATCATTATCGGACTTACCATTGTTGCAATGGGAACATCACTTCCGGAGACTGCAGTCAGTGTATCAGCTTCACTTACTGGCAATAATGAGCTTGCAGTAAGTAATGTAGTCGGCTCCAATATATTCAACCTGATGGTTGTTATTGGTGTGTGTGCAATGATCGCCACAGTAAATGTTGCAAAAGAAACAATAAAGAGAGATATTCCATTTTCTCTTATCTGTGCAGGACTTTTATTGTTTTTGGGAATTGCAGGATTTGGCGATAAAGCAGGCATGATACTTGGACATCTTGACGGTGTAATATTCCTTGGCGCCTTTGCAGGCTATATTTCTTATATGATCAAAGTTGCATTAAAGGCAAGTAAGGAAGGCAGGAAGGTTGAGATTGAAGGCGCTTCAGAGGAGGAAATCAGGCTGATTTCCGTGCCGCTCAGTATTCTGTTTATTATTGGCGGTGCGGCTGCAATCGCAGTTGGCGGAGATATTACTGTAGATGCGGCATCAAGGATAGCAAGTGACCTTGGAATGAGCCAGACACTTATCGGGCTTACGATTGTTTCAATAGGAACATCACTTCCGGAGCTTGTGACTTCAATAGTGGCAGCCAGAAAGAATGAAGTTGATATGGCGCTTGGCAATGCAATCGGTTCCAATGTATTTAATATACTTATGGTACTTGGCATTGCATCAGCAATTAGTCCCGTCAGCCTGATCACTGAGAATATTATTGATCTGTGTGTACTTATTGTATTTACAGTCTGTGTATGGATATTTGCAGGAACCAAAAAGAAAATTGGAAAAATCGAAGGATTTGCTATGGTTGCACTTTATGCGATATATGCGGTTTACATTGTAATAAGATAAAGGAGATATCAGAAAATGATATTGTTTTTTAAGATATTTTTTACTGAATTTATAGCAGAGATGGGAGATAAAACCCAGCTTATGCTTATTGCTCTTACTTCTAAACACAAGTTAAAAGATATTATACTGGGAACTGCAGCAGCAATTCTTGTACTTAATGGACTGGCCGTTCTTGCAGGTGGGCTGGTCAGTGAATTTATTCCTGACTGGCTTATTAAAACAGCAGCAGCACTTGCATTTCTCTATTTTGCCGCATCAACAATTGCCGGAGATGAGGATAATGAAGAGGAAGAGGGTGGCAAATCAAAGATTAAGTTTGCCCCTCTTGCAGTTTTCTGTACATTTTTCCTGGCAGAACTTGGAGACAAGACACAGCTGACTGCTATTACATTTGGTGCAAATGAAGGTATGGGGGCAGCCTTTGTTGTATGGATTGCATGTTCACTGGGGCTTTTTGCAGCGGACATTCTTGGAATGTTAGTCGGTTATTTTTTAAAGAGCAAAACTCCGGATGGACTGCTTAATACAATTGCATTTATCATATTCTCTGTTTTCGGTGTATATACACTTTACCAGGCACTTAAGCTTATCAGTGCAGGTGTCTGTCCAATCCCGGTATGGCCGGTGCTTATGGCTGTGACTATTGTTTTTGCTGCTTTATGTGGCTGCCTTTTTATGAAAAAAAAGATAAAATAAATTTGTCATACCTAAAAATATGTGTTAAAATAACCATTGCAACTGGTTCGAAACCCTCCCAGTATAAAAAACTAGGCAAAGTAAAAATATTGCGGCCGTTTATGAGCTATCATAAGCGGTCTGTTTGCTGATGCTTTTGTTTATTGAGGGATAAACAAAAGTATTTTTTTGCTTTGACAGAAAGGAATTAAATGAAAAAAAGAAAAGTAATTATTGATTGTGATCCGGGGATTGATGACAGTCTTGCGATTATGCTTGCACTGAAATCACCGGAAATCGAAGTGATCGGAATCACCATTGTGTGTGGAAATTCACCGGTGGAGATGGGATTTGGAAATGCAAAGAAAATCCTGAAGCAGATGAACCGTCTGGATGTTCCCGTATACATTGGGGAAAGTACTCCCTTAAGGCGGGATTATGTGAATGCTCTGGATACTCACGGAGAAGACGGGCTTGGCGAAAGCTTTCTGCCGGAAGTAACCGGTTATCAGCAGCAGATCAGTGCTGTGGATTTTCTTGCTGATGTATTGAAAAAAGAGAAAGTATCCATAATCGAACTGGCACCTATGACCAATCTTGCCAGACTGATCCAGAAGGATAAAGAAGCATTTTCCTGTATTGAGGAGATTGTTTCCATGGGCGGCAGCTTTAAAAGTCATGGAAACTGTTCACCTGTTGCAGAATACAATTACTGGTGTGACCCGGACGGGGCTTCCCTGGTGTATGAGACACTCCATCAGAATGGCCAGAAAATCCATATGGTGGGGCTGGATGTGACGAGAAAGATTGTGCTCACGCCTGATTTGCTGGAGTATATGTGCCGTCTGAACAAAGAAACAGGGGAATTTGTAAAGAAGATTACGAAATTCTATTTTGATTTCCACTGGGAATGGGAGCATATCATTGGCTGTGTGATTAATGATCCCCTGGCAGTGGCATATTTTATCAATCCGGAACTCTGTAAAGGCTTTGATTCCTATGTACAGATTGAAACAGAGGGAATTTCTCTTGGACAGTCTGTTGTGGATTCTATGAATTTCTACCGGAAAGCTCCAAATGCAAGGGTGCTGACTGAGGTAGATGTGTATGGATTCTTTCAGATGTTTCTTTCAAGAATCCTTGATCAGAAACCGGAAGAACTGGATATTTTACAAGATTTAATACGAGGAGATTTAAAATGAAAACTGAAAAAATAAGTGTACAGAAAATCTGTATGATCGCTTTTGCTATCTGCATTAATTTTGTGGGAGGACAGATTGCTTTATTTCTGAAACTTCCTATTTATCTGGACAGTATTGGAACTGTATTTGTGGCTGCTGTCTTGGGACCCTTTTATGGAATGCTGCCCAATCTGCTCAGCGGTCTGCTGATGGGAATGACTGTAGATATTTATTCCCTGTATTACGCTCCGGTAGGAATTCTTCTTGGTTTTGTGACAGGTCTTGTGTACAGAAAATTCCAGCCGAAAAAGTGGCAGATATTTCCGGCTGCTCTTGTGATCACACTTCCATCTACTATAATCAGTTCCTGTATTACGGCATTTTTATTTGGAGGAATCACTTCTTCTGGATCCACTGTTCTTGTACAGCTTCTGGCAAAAACACCTCTTGGAATGGTAGGAAGCTGTTTTGTAGTTCAGTTTATCACGGACTACATTGACAGGGTTCTGTGTATTGCAGTAGCAGCAGTTCTTATTACAGCGCTGCGTAAAAGTATGAAGGAGAATTTTGCCTGATGAAAGTCCTGATCACAGGCACAGCATCCGGGATCGGAAAAGGCTGTGCAGAATTTTTCCTGAAAGAAAATCATGAAGTCTATGGATTTGATAAAAATATATCCTCGATCCAACATCCGAAATATACTCATTTCTGTCTGGATATCAGAGACAAAAGCTCTTATCCGGAAATCGGACCGGTAGATATTCTGATCAATAACGCAGGGGTTCAGAATGGCGATGATATTGATGTAAATCTGAAAGGGACGATTTCTGTTACAGAACATTACGGCATTCATCCCAATATTTATTCTGTTATTATGATCGGATCAGCAAGCGGGCATACAGGTTCTGAATTTCCGGAGTATGCAGCAAGTAAAGGAGGAGTTCTTGCCTATACGAAAAATGTGGCCATGAGGATAGCTCCGTATCAGGCCACATGCAACAGTCTGGATTTCGGCGGGGTTATGACTGAGCTGAACCGACCGGTGATGGAGGATGAAAAGCTCTGGGATCAGATCATGGAACTTACACCTCTGAAACGGTGGATGTCTGTGGAAGAGGCAGCAGAGTGGATTTACTTTATGGCGGTAAAAAACCGTTTCTGTACAGGCCAGAACATTCTCATTGACGGTCTGGAGGCCGGAAACTGTAATTTTATCTGGCCATAGAGTGAAGGTTAAAAATCGTGTTTTGAGAAATCATTTCTGGAATCTGCTGTTATTTTGTGCCTGAATATGATAAAATGGGAAAATAGTGATAAAGATATTTCAAAGATAAAGAAAGTATTTAACTGGAGGCGCAAAAATTATGGATATTAAAGAACAGATTCATGGATTAACAGAGGAGATGCTTACCAATCTGGGAAGGCTGGTTGCCATTGATTCTCAGCTTGGCACTCCCACAGAGGGAAAACCCTTTGGAGAAGGTCCTGCCAAAGCACTGGAAGAAGGTCTTAAGATTGCACAGGAGCTTGGATTTAAAACAGTCAATCTGGACAATTACTGTGGTTACGCAGAGATGGGCGAGGGTGATGAGATTGTTGGTATTGCCGGACATCTGGATATCGTACCTGTAGGTGGGGACTGGAGCTATGATCCGTTTAAACTGACACGTGAGGGTGATTATGTTTACGGTCGTGGAACAACAGATGATAAGGGACCTGTTCTGGAAGCTCTTTATGCAATGAAGCTTCTCCGCGATTCAGGTGTGAAGCTGAACAAGAGAGTACGTCTCATTATGGGATGTAATGAGGAAACAGGTTCCAAATGTATGGAACATTATAATGAAGTGGCAGAAGAATTATCCTGTGGCTTTACTCCGGATGCCAGCTTCCCGTGTATTCATGGCGAGAAAGGTCATATGGGAATGATGGCATATTCAAAGAATACAAAGATCATTTCCGCAGATGGCGGTTTCGTTTCCAATGCAGTATGTGATTCCTGCACCATCGTTGTTCCGGCAGAGGCTGGTTTGAAAGAAAAACTGGAAGCAGCACTTTCTGAAACAAAACTTCAGGAATACAAACTGACAGAAGAAAATGGACAGATCAGTATCTATGCAAAAGGAGTTCCGGCACATGCCAGCACACCAACTCTCGGAGTGAACGCAGCAGGAGTTACTTTTGAGTGTCTGGAAAAAGCAGGATTCGAAGATGATTTTGTAAAATTCTACAATACACATATCGGTACATCCTGTGACGGTGCAGGGATTGGACTTAAATTTGCAGATGAGTACGGAGATCTCACCTTATGTAACGGAATCATTAAGACAGAAAATGGTGTCGTTTCCTGTACTATCGATATCCGTGTACCTGTCACATTAAAAGCAGACGAAGTCCGCAAAATGTGTGCAGACAGACTGGAAGATGAAAATGGCCGCATGGAAATCCTGGAGATTGGTGATCCATTATTCTTCCCAAGAGAATCCCCACTGGTAAATGCTTTATACAAAGCTTACACAGATGTAACAGGCGATACAGAGAACAAGCCGATGGTGATCGGTGGCGGCACTTATGCAAAATCTCTTAAGAATATCATTGCATTTGGACCTGAGAAGCCGGGAATCGATTATCGTATTCACAGTGCAGATGAATTTATTCTCGTATCCGGTATGGAAGAGGCAGTTCTGGTTTATATGGAAGCAATCAAGAACCTTCTGGCAATCTGATGAAAAATGATAGAGTAGTTATTAAATGGAGAGCAGAACATGAAGGCAGCAGTATTTTTCCCTGGTATCGGGTATCATTGTGACAAGCCGCTTTTATATTATTCACGAAAGCTGGCACAGGAATGTGGCTATGAAGAAACAATTGCATTAAGCTATACTTATGATGGCGGAAATATCCGGGGAAATGAAGAAAAAATGCAGCAGGCATTCGAAATACTGTACACACAGGCGGAGAAAAGTCTTTCTTCCATTGATTTTGGAAAATATGATGAAATATTATTTGTTGCAAAAAGTGTAGGCACGATCATAGCATCTGCATATGCGGAGAAACACAGCATCAGATGCCGGCAGATACTATACACACCATTGAAATACACATACAATTTTGCTCACAGAGATGCCATTGCCTTTATCGGAACTTCAGATCCATGGAGTATTGTTCCTGAAATACAGGCTCTTTCCAAAAAACAGCAGGTGCCAATGTATACTTATGAAAATGCAAACCATTCACTGGAAACAACAGATACACTGGAAAACCTGAAAATTCTCCAGGATGTTATGGGGAAAATTAAAGGATTTTTGGAGCGGAAATAAGAAAAAGCATATAATTATATTGAGTAGATGCGTGCAGAGAAGTGTCAAGAAACTATTTCTTGACACTTCTTTTTGCTCCATGCTATACTCAATTACACAAACTGTTCTGTGTGAAAGTGGTTTCCATAATGTCTCTTTGAAGGTGGTGATATGAATATGAACTTTCAAGATCAAATACAGCAGATTTTTGGAACAACAGATATTCATGAACTGAAGCAGATATCCAGAGATGCTGACAATTACAGATGTTTGAAGGCAGATATGAATAATAGCAGTATTTCTGAAAAGAAGAAAAATACCGGAAGGAAAAATTCGTTTACAGAAGAGCAGCTGGCACATATTTTGGCACTGCAGGACCGGGGAGAAAAAATTACAGATATTGCCAGACAGTATCACGTTTCCCGTCAGACGATTTACAGTCAGATAAAGCGAGCCTATAATTTTTCTAATGATCCGGATGTGAAAATGCGTATGAATTTCATGAATCATGATGATCTGTGTACAACGATAGATATTGATTTCAGGCATGAAAAAATCAAGATTAAAAACTACACAGATCAGATTATTTTCCGGGCATTTGGAGTTGTAACTGATCCGGATTGGGCTGATTTTGAATATTTTCTGGAAGAACGCTGTTTTCCCAGAACACGCGATCACAGGAAAGATATTTTGAGAGAGATGGGACTTCCATTTTATGATCCATTGTTAATTGTTGAAAAAACACAGGGGCGTATGTCAGATGATCATCAATGGATTATGATTCTGAAAAAGGAGGGCTGATCAAAAATGGAAATTCGCAATTTTGATGCATATTCTCCCTTGCATAAGAGCGGTCATACTTCCAAGGGAGATCAGCTCAAATGGAAAATTGATGACAGGTGGTATAAGGCTGACTATATGGGATATGAAGGTTTATCGGAAGTTCTTGTATCTGACCTTTTGCAGAAAAGTACCTGTCCTTTTCCTTTTGTTGAGTATGAAGCAGCTGTAATTGAGTATAATGGGAAAATATTTCAGGGCTGTTCCAGTTTGGATTTTCTGAAAGCAAATCAGGTTCTGATTCCGCTGGAAAAATTGTATCGTCGATATACAGGTGAAAGTCTGGCAGTAAAGCTCTCAGATTTTGAAGATGTTTCAAACGCATTCAGTACCTGGTAACTCAGGTGGAAGAAATTACTAAAATAGATAATTTTGGAGCGTATCTGACTGCAATGCTGGAAATAGATGCATTTTTCATGAACGAGGACAGACATACCAATAATATTGCGGTCATTTATAATGAAAAGACACAGAAATATGAACTGAGTCCTTTCTTTGATCAAGGACTTTGTATGTTTGCCGACATAAATCAGGATTATCCTATTGATCAGTCATTGGAATATTGTCTGGAAAAAATTGAGGCGAAGCCATTTAGCGCTGATTTCGATATACAGTTGGATGCAGCAGAAGAACTGTATGGCATTCAGATTGGTTTCCAATTTACTTCTAAAGATATTCAGATATACCTACAGAAGAATTCGGAAAATTATCCCAGGGAAGTAATAAGACGCGTGGAGCAGCTGTTAAGAAGGCAGATGCGTAAATATGGGTATCTGATGAAAAAATGATATTACAGAGAGTGTGTGAAGTTACAGGCAGGTAAAGGATAAAAAAGTCACTTACCTGCCTTTTCTGATAAATTTTTGTAACAGCTGTGAGTCGGAGACTGTCAAATCAGTCAATGATACTATACTGCATCATTTCATAATGTAATCTGCATCCTTCCGTAATCTCAAAGGGCAGAAGTGCCCGTGCTACGAGCTTCAGTTCTTCTTCAGGCAGATCTGTTCTGCGAAGATGTGCATAGTCACCGTCAATAGATTCTACAATATAATCACAAACTAACATAAAAATCCTCCATTCACATTTTGCGTAATACAATAATCATAGATATAGAATACCACAGAGAAAACAAGTATCACAAGTCTCTTAGAGCATTTTTCAAACACGCTCCAGGATCATATAGACATAAAAAGAGGGCAGTGTTATAATTTTTCCTAAAGAAAATGCGATATGGGAGGTACCAAAATGTCTAAAGTTGTAAAGCTTTCATCCGTAATGGAACGGGAAGAAAAATTAAAGGAAATCTATGAAGGTCTGGAAGAAATAAAAGATCAGCTGACAGCACTGATCGATGAGTATGAAGAAGAGGAGACACACACAGGAAAAGCAGATAAACTGATCGAAGCCCTGGACGCTCTTGAGGATGCTTCGGAAACCATAGAGGATGTACTGGAAGATTAATGAAGGAGAAAGCATATTTTCACCTGCCCGGGCTGTTTGAATTTTATGAGCTGTACCGGATGTTCCTGCCTTTATTCCGGGAACACAGGGAATATTTTTACGACTGGTGTGAAATTGGCTCCATATATGGTGCTCCGGCAGATTGTATCTGGGGTGGAGGCAGGGCTGGCTTCGGAGAGAATGATCCGGAGGAGGTTCTTGAACTAATGCAGGAATATGGGATTTCTGCCCGGCTGACTTTCAGCAATTCCCTGCTTCGCCAGGAGCACCTTTCAGACAGAAAATGCAATGCACTGTGCCGGTTGTTTGAGAGAAACAGAGAACCGCAAAACGGCGTGATCATTTATTCAGAACTGCTTTTGGAATATCTTAAGGAGCAGTATCCGGGACTCTATTTTGTTTCCTCCACTACCAAGGTTCTGACAGATTTTACACAGTTTGAAGAAGAAATCCGGAGAAAAGATTTCCGTTATGTTGTGCCGGATTTCCGGCTAAACAAGGCTTTTGATAAGTTAAATACATTGTCTCAGGCTGAGAAGGACAAAGTAGAATTTCTCTGCAATGAATGCTGTTGGTTCGGCTGCAGGGACAGAAAAGCCTGCTATGAAACGGTCAGCCGTAAAAATCTGGGCGAAAACTGTCCGGAGCATCACTGCAAGGCACCAGACGGGGCGAGGGGCTATCTTTTTTCAAAAGCTATGGAGAATCCGGGGTTTATTGGAATCAATGATATCCGGGATATCTATCTGCCAATGGGATTTTCAAATTTAAAAATAGAAGGCAGAGGACTCGGAAGTGCCCTGATACTGGAATTTCTGCTCTATTACATGACCAGACCGGAATACCAGATACATGTCAGAGAAAAAATCTATCTGGACAGTATGCTGGATCTGTTTTGAGAGAATTATACCACCGCATTGTGTTAATATATGACAATGCGGTGGTTTTCTGTCCGAAAAAGTATGTGGATACCTGAACTCGGTTGCCGTAGCAGTGAAGTTTTTAAAAATATCCCGGAAACAGTTGACATAGTATACAGGTTCTTATATTATATAGATAACCGATATATAGGCAACCTATACAATAGGAGGGGAATACTATGGCTATTGAAAAATCACTGGTTTCCGGGAGTATGACAATGCTTATACTGAAATTGCTGTCAGAAAAGGATATGTATGGATATGAGATGATCGATACCCTGCGGCAGAAATCTCAGAACGTGTTTGAACTGAAAGCAGGAACTCTGTATCCGTTACTGCACAGTCTGGAGGATAAAGGATTTCTGACAGTATACGAACAGGAGGCAGCCGGAAAGACCAGAAAGTATTACAGCCTGACCAGACAGGGAAGGGGATTTCTGGAAAAGAAAGTAGAAGAATGGAAAGAGTATTCTGCAGCAGTAACCAATGTGCTTGTAATGGAGGTGTGATCTATGGACGAATATCTGAAAACATTACTGGAACAGATTCGCTGTAAGAAAGCGCGGCCTTATGTAAAAAAGGAATTTCAGGATCATATAGAAGATCAGATGGAAGCAAATATGCATGCAGGCATGGATCGTGAACAGGCAGAGAGGGAAGCTGTCCGGGATATGGGAGATCCTGTGGAAACAGGAATCACGCTTGACAGTGTCCACAGGCCTCAGGTTGCATGGAAACTACTGGGAATAATCATTCTTATCAGCATTGCAGGCGTTTTGATACATGCAGGGATTTCCGGAAAAATCAGTGAAAACGCTACAGCCGGTTCGGACAGATATGTGTTCCATGTTGTGATCGGACTTGTAGTTATGATGATTTTATATCTTCTGGATTACACTTTACTGGCAAGATTTTCGAAAATAATTGCTGTCATTTTACTGTTTGCCTGTCTGGTTACCTTATTGGGTGGCTATCAGTTAAATGGGGCAAGATATTTCATTGTGCTGCCAGGAGGAAGAGGAATATCCATGCCGATTCTGATGCTGTTTTATGTTCCCATATATGGAGCAATTTTGTATAAATATCATGGATGGGGATATAAGGGCTTGATGAGAGCAATCATATGGATGCTTGCACCGCTTATATTGGTCTATACCATGCCTGCGCTTATGACAGCTTGTGTGATGCTGGTATCTATGCTGGTTATGCTGACAATCGCAATTCAAAAGAACTGGTTTACTGTGAGAAAAAAGAAAGCCATCTGCGGAATCTGGGCTGGTTTTCTGGCTATGCCTGTGGCAGCTTTTCTGATCAGGTATCTGAGCAGCAGCCTGACAGAATATCAGATCTCACGTATACAGGCTATTTTTTCAGGTGGTGGAGAAGAGGATTATTTCACCGGAATGCTGCACTCATTCTGGCAGCAGAATAAATGGATAGGGAAAAGTGGATCAGATGTAATGGGAAATCTGCCGGCCTTTAATGCGGATTATATTTTGACCTATCTGTCATCTGTATATGGAACAATTGCAGTCATACTTTTATGCTGTGTTCTGGCAGTTTTGATTTTCGCAGTTTTTAACATCGCCATGAGACAGAAGAATCAGCTTGGAATGATGATGGGATGTGGATGCGGAATCGTATTTTTTATAAACTTTTTCATAAATATCCTGGAAAATCTGGGTATATTTCCACAATCAGTAACATTTCTTCCCTTTTTGTCAGCAGGAGGAAGCTGCATTATAGTTTCCTATGGACTGATGGGGATTGTACTGAGTACATACAGATATAAAAATATCTATCCACGGCATCTGAAAATAGGTTTCAAATTCGATAAAACCAAAGCGAGAAAAGCTCTGTATGTCTCAAAAATGTCCATGTGCATATTGACAGGAGGCACTGTTGCTGTTATGTGCATTGCCATATATTGGGATTTGTGCAAGGCTTATATGAATATTCCGTTGAAAATCATAACCATTGTACTGACATTGCTTCTGGTTGGAAATATGAGAAGAATCGTGCAGTATAATGAAATGAACAGATAGAAAATGTAAAAAACTGTATTAAAAAAAATACCGCCATATTGATTGTGATAAGTCGATATGGCGGTATCTTTATCCGTTAATTATTTGGAGTAATTGACTGACGGTACTTTTCACGTTTATCTTCGGAAATTTCCAAAGCGTTCATTGCCTGGTCAATGGTCCAGTTCATATTTTTCATAAGATTTTTGATGGATTCTGTTTGAGTAGATTCTATAGCTTCATCCTGCAACATCTGTCCAAGTCTGGTCATGCGCATTACCTCCTTAATTTCGTCTAACTCAGCTCTGTCTAAGAACTTGTCAGCCAGTGTATACAACATTGCGGTTGCCTTTTCAGCACTCAGCTCAATATTGGGCTTTGCCAGACGAATAGCTTCTTTAAACATATCCTTGCGGCTCATTTTTCCGGACATCAATGGTGTCAGGGAAAGAGCTGCGTAATCATCTTCAGTAAAAGCTTCACCGTTATCCTGCTTCTGCTTTGATTATTAAGTATAGTCCTCATTCGTGCCTTGAAAATGTCTTCGGCTGTTCTTTTGGCTTTTATCATTTGTAAGGATTTCCGTTTGTCCTCCTTTATATACCTATTTTATCAGAATATACCTCGTTTCTCCAGTCAGAAATTGTGAAAAGACGGCGAAAAGACATGTTGACTTTTCGACAGTGTATTGTGTACTCTGAAAAAAGAAAATTATTTTTATTAAAACTGCAACTTTACTGTTCAAAATCCGTCTTATCTTATGAAGGCAAAAAAAAGAAACGTGAGGTGAAAAAAGTGGAAGATACAGTAATTATCAATATGTATTTTGACAGATCAGAAAAAGCCATACAGGCGACCGAAGAAAAGTATAGCAAGTACTGTTTCAGTATTGCCTGGAATGTTCTGTATGATAAGGAAGACTCCGATGAATGCGTTAATGATACATGGTTGGCTGCATGGAGTTCAATACCGCCCAGAAAACCGGCAATTCTGTCTGCTTTTCTTGGAAAAATAACCCGAAATCTGGCAATTGACTGTTTTCGCAGGAAAAAAGCTGCAAAACGGTCAACAGAGCACATATTAGAATTATGCAAAGAACTGGAAGAAATAGAGGATTTAACAGCATATTCTTTGAATGATGAAATCCAGAGAAAAGAGATTCTGGAAATCCTTGAAAAATTCCTGGAATCCCTGAAAAAAGGTGACCGTGACATTTTCATACGACGCTATTGGTATATGGACAGCATCAGTGAAATTTCAGCCCGGCATGGAATTTCGGAAAGCAGAATCAAATCCAGTCTCTATCGAAGCAGAAAGAAACTATGGGAAAGGGTGAAACATTTATATGGAAAAAGGATTTAAGACATTGGAACTGATTGGTGACCTGAATGATAAATATATATACGAAGCTTCCAGACCATGGAAAAAACAGCATCGTTTTTTCCATATACAAAGGAGTTGGAAAACAGTAGCAGCCGGAATCATATTGCTTATTATGGTTGGATGCACATTAAGGTATCAGGAAGATGTAAAAGCAGCATTACAGAGAGTAACTTCATGGATCGGACAGGCATTGGGAATTGAGAACGGTGATACCGATTCTTATACAAATGTTGTAGGAAAAAGCATTTCAAGAGATGGAATCACCATAACATTAAATGAGATTGTGATGGACAGCAAAAACTTATGGATTGCGTATTCCGACAGCGAAGATTCAGACGCAGATATGAAGGATGCGATGGAAGACAGGCTTTTATATACGGAAGTACGTATTAACGGTCAGGAAATTCAGCAGGGCTTAGGCCAAAGAACAGTTAATGCTTTCTCAGAAAATCCAATAACAGTGGAAGATTTTACAATCGGAGAAGAAGTCAACACTGAGGGAACTGTAAACATAGAGTTCAAAGTCTGGCCGATTGCAATGGACGATGCTGATACATGGGAAAATGTTCAGAAAATACAGGCTGATACAGAACCTTATACATTTAAATTTGCGACATCAAAAGAAGAACTGGAGAAAAACACTGTGGATTTAAATTTGAATCAGAATGTTAAAATGGATTCCAATGTCCTGAACCTCACAGAATTCAGATGGAATCCATTCGAAAGTACAATTTACGGAATGTATCATGGAACAGTATGTATTGACAGCGATTATTATCTGATTGGAACGGACGATCAGGGAAACAAAATCTGCTATCAGGAAACAGGAAGAAATGGTCAGGAAACTATGTTCCGGCAAACGATAGGTCTATATCCCGGATACGAAGAAATCTCCCCGGAAGCAAACACAATCACATTACAATTATATGAAGTAAAAAACGACACAGCGCATCAGGTGTCTGAAGAAAAAATGGATAAGGATTCCTCTGATGATATCTACGAAGAATCCACAGCCTATGTATATGATGGAGACGAAAGCCCTATAGACTCAGCAATACCAATAGGAGACAATTTTACAATACAGATAAGATAAAAAATATCGCCAATTGTCGGGAGTGATTGTCTTTATTACAAAATAGATTTCACGCTATCTTATATAAAAGCGTGATTAATATACATTAAAAATAAATAATTTTGTGATTTTGGTTGTAATTTTCATAAATTTCACATATAATAAAAGCGTGATTATTAAGCATAAAACTCCAATAAAAATGTGAGGAGTGATTCTATGGAACGATTTATTTTTAAAAAGTTGTTGGCTTGGAAGAATTCTCCCTACCGCAAGCCTTTAATCTTGAAGGGAGTACGTCAGGTAGGTAAGACTTGGATTCTGAAAGAGTTCGGCAGACGCTGTTATGAAAATACAGCCTACTTTAACTTCGACGAAAATGAAGAGTATAAGCAATTTTTTGAAACAACAAAGGATGTGGACCGGATTCTACAAAACCTTATGCTGGCAAGTGGTCAAAAGATATTGCCAGAAAAGACCCTCATCATCTTTGACGAGGTACAGGATTGCCCGAAAGTTATTAACTCCATGAAATATTTCTGCGAGAACGCACCGCAGTACCATGTTGCCTGCGCCGGTTCTCTGTTGGGTATTGCTCTGGCGAAACCTTCCTCTTTTCCGGTGGGTAAGGTCAACTTTATGCAGATTGACCCAATGACCTTTGATGAATTCCTGCTTGCCAACGGTGATGAAAATCTGGCGCAGTATCTGGAACAGGTGGACACCCTTGAACCCATCCCTGACGCCTTCTTTAATCCGCTGTATGAGAAGCTGAAAATGTACTATGTCACCGGCGGTATGCCGGAGTCGGTATTGATGTGGACGGAGGCACGGGATGTTTCTGCTATGCAGGAAGCATTGTCCGGAATCATCGGAGCCTATGAGCGTGATTTTGCCAAACATCCTAATCTCAGCGAGTTCCCGAAAATCTCAATGATCTGGAAATCCATTCCTTCTCAACTGGCAAGAGAGAACAAGAAGTTTATCTATAAAGTGGTCAAGGAAGGTGCACGAGCCCGTGAGTACGAGAATGCTCTGCAATGGCTGGTGGATGCCCGCTTGGTGCATAAAATTTATCGCAGCTCAGCTCCCGGCCTGCCGATTGCAGCTTACGATAACTTGTCTGCTTTCAAGATTTATTTGGTGGATGTGGGACTGCTCCGCCGTCTGGCACAGTTGGCCCCCACTGCCTTTGGCGAAGGTAACCGCCTTTTTACTGAATTCAAAGGCGCATTAACCGAAAACTTTGTGTTACAGACTTTAATTACTCAGTTTGAAGTCATGCCCCGTTATTGGAGCCAGAACAACCCACCTTACGAAGTGGATTTCCTCATTCAGCGAGAGAACGATATCTTTCCTGTGGAGGTCAAATCCGAAGCCAACACAACCAGCAAGAGTATGAAGAAGTTCAAGGAACTGTTTCCAGATAGGGTCAAGCTTCGCATCCGTTTCTCATTGGACAATCTGAAACTGGACGATGATGTGTTGAACATTCCGCTATTCATGGCAGATCAAGCGGATAGACTGATCGGATTGGCATTGGAGCAACTATAGAAATAGAATTTATAGAAATGAAACCGGAAATATTGTATGATTGGGACAACAATTAAAACCAGAGCGTGTTTGGAAATAATTTCTACAATCTGCATGCTCCAGATATTAAGGAGGACACCACAATGGATGCAAACATGAAAAAAAGAAACGAACTTTTGGCAAAAACAGTGATCAAGGGACTGGAATCCCGCAATATGTCCGGGTATTATGCACAAGATAAAGAAGCAGCATTAAAGCAGGCCCTGGAACTGATCCCAAACGGAAGCACAATCGCCATGGGCGGATGCATGAGTGCACATGAGATTGGTCTGGTCAAAGCTTTGCAGGATGGAGATTATAATTATATTGACCGCGCAAAGCTTGAACCTCGTGAGGGACTTATGGCAGCCTATGATGCAGATTTCTTTTTATCCAGTGCCAATGCAGTCACAGATGATGGCGTCCTTGTCAATATTGACGGCAATTCCAACCGTGTATCCTGCATTGCCCAGGGTCCGAAAAAAGTAATCTTTATTGTAGGTATAAACAAAGTCTGTCCGGATCTTGACAGTGCAATGAAGCGTGCCAGAAATGTGGCAGCTACAGCTAATGCGCAGAGATTTGATATCAAAACTCCATGTAAGGAAACCGGAAAATGCTTTGACTGCAAATCCCCGGATACCATCTGCTGTCAGTTCCTGATCACCAGATATTCCAGACATAAAGACAGAATCCATGTGATTCTGGTAAATGATACGCTGGGACTTTAATAAAACCAAGTAAGCCCCCTGCTTCAATTGAACACAAATAAAAAAAACAGTCTCATTGACGCATAATAAGTCAAAGGGGCTGTTCTTTTTTGGAAAACAATAGGTCTGAAAAAGTCAATATCTGTATCATGTAAATCAATACCGGAATGGTTTCTGACACAGAATCCTAATATAATATCCATGCGGCGATATATATCTGTATGTATTGCCAGTCCAATGGCATGGATCGGAGCCTGTGCAATCAAATCCGTATTCTGCGTAATTGGCATAGTTATTTACGAAGCGATGTACTAGCAAAATAAAAATGTGTCAGAGGTTTCCCTGACTTAAACGGCTGTTATGATATTTGCCAGAGTTTGTAACATCTTCTCCGAACCATGTAGGAGGAGTATAGCTGAGGGCTTGCTCTTCAGAAGAAAATTCTACTTCTGCCAGATAGAGTCCTTTATAGGGGGCATCAAATACATCCAGCTCAATGGTAAGTCCGTCCTTTTCAGGAATAAGATAGCGGGTTTTGGAGATTAAGATTCCATCAGCCTTTGGACGCATGTGCTCATAGGATTCTTTGGTAAGCGGAAGATTGTGTTCTTCACGTGTCATGAGACCTTTGGATTTGTAGGTAAGATAGTAATTCTCATCCTCTTTGCGGATACGGACTACCGGTGCAGTGGATAAGTAGCCCTGTTCCAATTTGTGATGTGGATAAGAGTCAAGATTTTTTGGCAGATTTTCCTCGGATATTAAAAATTTACGTTCGATTTCCATGAGAAATATTCCTCCTTAAATATGAAGTGCCTGTACAATTTTATGATCATGATAACACTTCCATGGTATATGAGACAAGAAAAATATGTGGGATATTGAGAAAATAGAATTTATATGTTACGATATAAAAAGCATTAAAAATGCGTATATACACGTAATGGAGGGCCGCATTATGACAATTGATAAGAAGTTGGCAGGAACAAAATTGGAAATTATATTGGAGGGAAGACTGGATACCATCACAGCCCCTACATTAGAGGGAGAATTAAAGCAATCTCTGGATGGGATTACAGAGTTAGTCTTTGATTTTGGAAAGCTGGAATACATATCTTCAGCAGGACTGCGTGTTCTTCTTGCAGCTCAGAAGATTATGAACAAGCAGGGAAGCATGATCATAAAAAATGTAAATGATGTGATAAATGATGTGTTTGAAGTGACTGGTTTTTCAGATATCCTGACGATAGAATAGAATAAAAATATGGCTTTGTGGAATAGCTTCGCAAAGCCATATTTTTATTATGAATATAATCAACAACTATAACCAACAACTTCATGAATATTATGTTGGAATATTTGAAAAATGGAGATATAATATTTGTAAGTGCGCAGCTGTAAATGTTTCTCACGATCATAGCTGGAGATTATGCACTGATATTCAAAGGAGACCGTATGAAATCAGATACAAAAAAATATTATAAAATACCACAGAAAATGCTGGAAAGCTTCCTTGCGCGTGGTTATCAGGAACTTAGAGTGGAGGATCAGAGCCTGTTTGATCCGTATTATGACAGTATGAATGAACACTGGTCAGCCAACACCTGCTTTTTGAATTTGATCGGATGGAGGGATTCCTATCCCACCTACTTTAAAATAGCAGAAGGGCTTTTAATCAATATTACATATTTGAATACAGAAGGGTACCCGGTGGCTGTTCCGTTTGTAGGGAACTATACGGAGGAAAAGATAAAGAAAGCTATGCAGATTTTGAAGGAAGATTTTGCGGAATTTGATGCACAGCTGATCATTATGGATGTGGTTCCATGGATGCTTCCTTATTATGAAGCCAGTGGCATTCAGTTTGAGATAGAGGATAACCGTGATTATATGGATTATACCTTTACGCCGGAGCAGTTTCTGGCAGGTATGGATACGCAGGATGACCGTTACCGTTATAATTATTTCAAACGCAGATTTGCATATGAGACAGAGGAGATAACCCCTTCCCATCAGGAGGAGATCCGGGAATTTATGGAAAAGGAATGGTGTGGAGAGAAAACCTGTGAGGAGTGTCACTGTGGCTGCCTGCTTCAGGTGATCGACAATCTGGTTCCTGTTTTTGATAAAATCAGGATTAATGGAATTCTTGTAAGAGTAGAGGGAAAAATGGCAGGGCTTTGTATTGTGAGCTGTCGTAACGGACTTGGCGTATATCAGTATAAAAACGCAGTTAACCGGATAAAGGGAATTAATGAGTATTTGTTGAGGGAAAGCTTTGAACGATATCTGCAGTCTGCAGATACGATTAATTATACAGAAGATATGGGAGTTGAAAATCTGCGCTATTATAAAGAACATATGGCGCCTGCCCATACCCTGTTATCAAAACTTACATTAACAGAAAGAGGTTAAGGTGCATGGAACATAAGAGAAAAAAACAGTGGATTCTAATAATTGTGCTGCTTTTGACAGTATGTTCTGTGCTTGCAGTGTATGCAGGCAGGGAATGGATGTTTACCAATCCTTTTAAACCTTATACATTTTCAGCAGTGTCCTATGCATCCGGAGATGTGGATGGATGTACTTATGTGATTGATGATTCCAACAGGAAAATATTGAAAATATCTGCTGACGGAAGGCTTTTATGGCAGACATGTGCCTCTGATAAAAGTTTTCTGAGTGCCGAGCGGGTTGTGGCAGACGGAGACGGAAATGTATATCTTCATGATGTCCGTATTGAGCAGGGCATTCAGATTGCCAGGGAAGGAATCGTCAAACTGTCATCAAAGGGAAAATATATATCAACGGTTGCTTCTGTAGAAGCAGAGAAAGGTAGTGTAAGGCGCAACATTGTGGGAATGGTACCCACAGAGCATGGTGTGATCTACATGCAAAAGGAAGATGACAGTATTCTGGTCAGCAATATAGAACAGGGAAGCTCAAAGGCTTTTTCTGTTGCTGATGCGCAGGACAGGATTTTGTGCTGTGCTTATGACAGAGACAGTGATAGCCTGTTTTATGTGACTTATGATGGTAAAATTTATAAATATACGGACAGCGGACAGGATGAACTGCTCTATGACAGTGATACAGTTGATGGAAGTATTCCGCAGGAAATCAGTTACTCAGATGGAGTGCTTTATTCAGCCGATATAGGTCTCAGGGATATTATACGGATATTCTGTGATATGGAAAATACAGGAAGTACAGACAGACTTACTGTGGAAGAGACTTTGAAGGAAAGAGAAATTGCATATCATGTGAGTGCACCGGGGACCCTGGTTTCTTCTACTAATTATTCTGTTATATTGTGGAACGGGGAGGATTATGAACAGTTCTGGGACGTTCCGCTATCAGGAAAACTGCAGGTATGGAACTGTTTGTTGTGGGCTGCCTGTGCAGAGATTGTTGTTGCTGTTTTGCTTTTTGCGGTGACTTTGTTAAAGATACTGGTAAAAAAATTCAGCTTTTATGCAAAGATTACCATAGCAGTCATAGGGATCATTGTGGGAGTTGCGGCTCTGTTTATTGGCACCTTGTTTCCGCAGTTTCAAAGTCTGCTGGTCAATGAAACCTATACAAGAGAGAAATTTGCCGCATCAGCGGTAACAAACAGACTTCCTGCGGATGCATTTCAGAGGCTGGATAAGCCTTCTGATTTTATGAATGAGGATTACAGACAGGTCCGGCAGGTAGTAAGGGATGTATTCTTCTCGGATTCTGACAGTTCACAGGATTTGTACTGTGTGCTTTATAAAGTAAAAGACGGAACTGTTACCCTGGTTTATACCCTGGAGGATATTTGTGTGGCTTATCCTTATGACTGGGAATATGAAGGCACAGATCTTCAGGAGGTTATGGAGCAGGGGGCTACAAAAACCTATGCTACAAATTCAAGCTCCGGAAGCTTTGTATTTATCCATAGTCCCATCCGGGATAAAAGCGGAGATATTATTGGGATTATAGAAGTCGGAACAGATATGAACAGTCTGACAGAGAAAAGCAGAGAGATCCAGGTGTCTCTGATCATCAACCTGATCGCAATTATGGTAGTATTTTTCATGCTTACCTTTGAGGTGATTTATTTTATAAAGGGAAGGCAGGAACTGAAAAGACGAAAACAGGAGGAAAACAATAGCAGACTTCCTGTGGAAATTTTCAGATTTATTGTATTTCTTGTTTTCTTTTTTACAAATCTGACCTGTGCGATTCTTCCCATCTATGCAATGAAGATTTCTGAGAAGATGTCAGTACAGGGATTATCACCGGCCATGCTTGCAGCAGTTCCTATATCTGCAGAGGTGTTATCCGGCGCCATTTTCTCAGCACTTGGCGGAAAGGTAATACATAAGCTTGGGGCAAAGAGATCTGTTTTTGTAAGCTCTGTACTGCTTACAGCAGGACTTGGATTGCGAGTGGTTCCCAATATATGGCTGCTTACGTTAAGCTCCCTGCTTCTTGGAGCAGGCTGGGGAGTATTGCTTTTACTTGTCAATCTTATGATCGTGGAGCTTCCTGATGAGGAGAAGAACAGAGCCTATGCCTATTACAGTGTATCCTCCCTGAGCGGTGCAAACTGTGCAGTTGTGTTTGGTGGTTTCCTTCTGCAATGGATGTCCTATACAGCGTTGTTTGCTGTCACTGCAGTACTCAGTGTGCTGCTGTTTCTGGTAGCAAATAAGTATATGAGTAAATATACTTCAGATAACGAAGAGGAGAACTGCGAAACAGAAGATACACATATGAATATTGTTCGGTTTATCTTTCGTCCAAGGATTATTAGTTTTTTCCTGCTGATGATGATTCCGCTTCTGATCTGTGGATATTTCCTGAATTATATGTTTCCTATTGTTGGTTCTGAATGGGGACTTTCGGAAACCTATATTGGATATACCTATCTTTTAAACGGAATTTTTGTACTGATCTTGGGAACTCCTCTCACGGAATTCTTTTCCAACAGGGGATGGAAGCATTTTGGACTTGCAACAGCTGCGTTTATTTATGCAGCAGCTTTTCTGGAGGTGGCAGTGCTTCAGAACATACCATCTCTTCTGATCGCACTGGCATTGATCGGAGTTGCAGACAGCTTTGGGATTCCATTACTTACCAGTTATTTTACAGATCTGAAGGATGTAGAACGGTTTGGATATGACAGAGGACTTGGGGTTTACAGCCTGTTTGAGAACGGTGCACAGTCTCTGGGTTCCTTTGTGTTTGGCTATGTGCTGGTCCTTGGTGTAGGCAGAGGTCTTATCTTTGTGCTGATCCTTGTGAGTGTGTTTTCAGCAGCTTTCCTGATCAGCACCACATTTGCAGCACACAGAGACAAAAAGGAGGTCAAAGAACATGGAAAAAAGACGAAAGCTGAATGTTGAACTGATTAAATTTCTGATCGGTTCCATGCTGGTGGTTGGGGTTTTAATGCTTCTTGGAAGCTCTCTTGTGAATAACAGACAGTATAGAAAATTCTATAATGACAAAGCGCTTGAAATCGCGAAGACGGTATCAGATCAGGTAAATGGAGATTTTATCGAAGAACTGTGTAAAGAGATAGACACAGAGGAATTTGAACAGATTCAGAAAAAAGCAGTAGCAGCTGATGATGAACAGCCCATCATAGACTGGCTTAAAGAGAAAGGCATGTATCAGAATTATGAGAGGATAAATGAATATCTTCATTCTATACAGGCAGATATGAATATTGAATATCTGTATATTCAGATGATCCAGGATCATTCCAGTGTGTATCTGTTTGATCCTTCGTCAGGCTATCTGACTCTTGGCTATAAGGAAGAGCTTTCGGAAAGATTTGATGAACTGAAAGGAAACGAACGCCTGGAGCCTACTGTGAGCAGAACAGAGCTTGGATGGCTGTCATCTGCGGGAGAACCGGTACTTTCATCTGATGGAGAGAAATGTGCAGTTGCCTTTGTAGATATTGACATGACAGAGATTGTCAGAAATACCATTCGTTTTACTGTACTGATGGTATGCCTTTGCATTCTGATCATCCTGGCTGCCGGTATGGGCATATCCAGAAAAATCAAAAAGAGAATCTCCCGACCCATTGAGCTGCTTACGGAAGCAACACATAAATTTGGCAATGGCGAGGAAGGGTATGATGAGAACAACATCGTAGAGCTTGATATTCATACCAGAGATGAAATAGAAGAACTTTATCATGCAACCCAATCCATGCAGAAAAGTATTATTAACTATATGGATAACCTTACCCGGGTGACTGCTGAGAAAGAGCGTATCGGAGCAGAGCTGAATGTGGCAACACAGATCCAGGCTTCTATGCTTCCCTGCATATTCCCTGCATTTCCTGACAGAGACGAGATGGATATTTATGCGACCATGACACCTGCAAAGGAAGTTGGCGGAGATTTTTATGATTTCTTTATGATTGATGACAGGCATATGGCGATTGTTATGGCTGATGTTTCCGGCAAAGGAGTTCCAGCAGCACTCTTCATGGTCATCGGCAAAACTCTGATCAAGGATCATACACAGCCAGGCAGAGACCTGGGAGAAGTCTTTACAGAGGTTAATAATATTCTGTGTGAATCCAATGAAAACGGAATGTTCATTACAGCCTTTGAGGGTGTGCTGGATCTTGTGACCGGTGAATTCAGGTATGTAAACGCCGGACATGAAATGCCATTTGTTTACCGCAGGGAAACCAATACCTATGAAGCCTACAAAATACGTGCTGGTTTCGTCCTTGCAGGGATAGAGGACATCGTATATAAGGAACAAAAGCTTCAGCTGAATATCGGAGACAAAATATTCCAGTATACAGATGGAGTGACAGAGGCAACGGATAAGGACAGAAAGCTGTACGGAATGGACAGACTGGATCATGTTCTGAACCAGCAGTGCTTAAGCAGTAATCCGGAAGAAACCCTGAAGCTTGTAAAGGCGGATATTGACGCTTTTGTAGGAGACAATGACCAGTTTGATGATATTACAATGCTGTGTCTTGAGTATACAAAGAAAATGGGGGACTAGCCAATGAAGGAAATAACTGTTGATGCTGTTGCCGCAAACATAGATAAGGTAACAGAATTTGCAGATGATATTCTGGACAGCTATGGTTGTCCTGTAAAAGTCAGAATGCAGATAGATATCGCGATTGATGAGATTCTCAGCAACATTGCATATTATGCCTATGGTGAGCAGGGAGGAAAGGTGACTGTAGGATTTCAGATCCAGGATAATCCGAAAATGGTCTGTGTAACATTTTCAGATAAGGGAATTCCATATAATCCACTGGAAAAAGAAGATCCGGATATCAGTCTGACTGCAGAAAAACGGGAAATTGGCGGTCTTGGCATTTATATGGTTAAAAAAAGTATGGATGAAATGTCTTATTGCTATTCCGATGGGAAGAATATACTTGTTATAAAAAAGAATTTATAGTATATGCTTGATAAAATGATGAACAGGAGAAAATGATTATGAGTAAAAAGGTTTATATTTTTCTGGCAGATGGTTTTGAGGATATTGAGGGGCTTACAGTTGTGGATCTGCTGCGTCGTGCAGGAGTAGATATTCGTACGGTTTCTATAAAAAACACAAAAGAGGTGCAGACTGCCCATGGTATTTGCCTTCTGACAGATGAGGTATTCGGAGAAGTGGATTTTTCAGATGCAGATATGCTGGTGCTTCCGGGAGGTATGCCGGGGACAAAGTATTTGGCAGGCTATAAGCCGCTTACAGAACTGCTTACAGAGTTTTACGATGATGGCAGGAAAATTGCGGCAATCTGTGCCGCTCCCAGCGTTTTCTCAGGGCTTGGTTTCTTGAAAGGCAGAAGGGCAACTGCTTATCCTTCATTTATGGATGTGATTGAGAGAGACGGAGCAAAGACCAGTACAGATAGTGTAGTGGTTGATGGAAATGTGACTACAAGTCGTGGATTGGGGACTGCCGTGGACTTTGCACTTTCTATTATCACTCAGCTGGAGGGAAAAGAAAAAGCACAGGAAATTGCAGAATCTGTAGTATACAGAGCATAGAAGATATACTGGAAAAAGAAAAAAGATGGATAAAACCGCGATTTTTATGTGAAAAACACTAGCACTTTTTATTTTTTGTGATATACTGCTACAATGACTGTAAATATATAGATGAGTATAAGGAGTTCTCCCGCTTCTGCAATAGTGGGAGCGGAACCTGAACTTAAATATATAGAAAATAGAGCTGCTAGGCAGCGAATAGTGTCAAAAATTAAAATGATATAACCTGAAAATTAAGGAGGAACATGTAACATGAGTTTACAGGTGGAGAAAATGGAGAAAAACATGGCGAAACTTACCATTGAAGTTTCCGCTGAAGACGTAGAAAAGGCTATGCAGAGCGCATATCAGAAAGCCAAAGGAAGAATTTCTATCCCAGGCTTCCGTAAAGGTAAAGCTCCGAGAAAAATGATCGAGCAGATGTATGGAAAGGGAATTTTCCTGGAAGATGCTGTTAACGCTCTGATTCCTGAGCATTACAGCAAAGCTTTAGGAGAATGCGAACTTGAAATCGTTTCTCAGCCAAAGATCGATCTGGTACAGACAGAGCCTGGTAAGGCACTGATCTTCACCGCAGAAGTAGCTGTTAAGCCAGAAGTAACTTTAGGTGAGTACAAAGGTGTAGAAGTACCGAAGTCTGAAATCGAAGTAACAGACGAGGAAGTAGATGCAGAAGTTAAAAAGGAACAGGAGAAAAACTCCAGAACTATCAATGTTGAAGATCGTGCAGCTCAGTTAAACGATATTGTGACAATTGATTTCGAAGGCTCTGTAGACGGAGTACCTTTTGATGGCGGACAGGCTACAGAATATCCTCTGACACTTGGATCCAACACATTCATCCCTGGATTCGAAGATCAGCTGGTTGGCGCTAAAGTTGGCGATGATGTAGATGTAAAAGTTACATTCCCTGAAGAATATCAGGCAAAAGAACTTGCAGGAAAAGAAGCAATCTTCAAATGTGCAGTTAAGAAGATCGAAGCAAAAGAACTTCCTGAGCTTGATGATGATTTTGCAAAAGACGTTTCTGAGTTTGATACACTTGCTGAGTACAAAGAGCATGTTAAGACAAACCTGGTAGAAAAGAAAGAAAACGAAGCAAAACATGCAAAAGAAGATGCAGCAGTTGATAAGATCATCGAGAATGCACAGATGGATATTCCTGAAGCAATGCTTGAGACACAGTGCCGTCAGATGCTTGATGATTTCAGCAGAAGAATGCAGTCTCAGGGTCTTTCCATGGATCAGTACTTCCAGTTCACAGGCATGACAGCTGAGAAAATGATGGAAGATATGAAACCACAGGCATTAAAGAGAATCCAGACAAGACTGGTTCTGGAAAAAGTTGCAGAAGTTGAGAACATTCAGCCTACAGAGGAAGAAGTAAATGAAGAGATTTCCAAGATGGCTGAAGCTTATAAAATGGAAGCAGACAAGTTAAAAGAATTACTGGGAGAGCGCGAGCTTGAGCAGATGAAGAAAGATATGGCTGTACAGAAAGCAGTTACTCTGGTAGCAGACGCTGCAAAGGAAGTTTAATTCAGCCAAAATGGAGGCGTTTATATGAGTTTAGTACCTTATGTCATTGAGCAGACAAGCAGGGGCGAGAGAAGCTACGACATTTATTCAAGGCTTCTGAAAGACAGAATCATTTTTCTTGGCGAAGAAGTAAATGATGTGAGTGCAGGACTGATCGTATCACAGCTTCTTTTCCTGGAAGCAGAGGATCCCGGAAAGGACATCCAGCTTTACATTAACAGCCCGGGTGGTTCCGTAACAGCAGGTATGGCTATCTATGATACCATGCAGTATATCAAATGTGATGTTTCCACTATTTGTCTGGGAATGGCTGCCAGCATGGGAGCTTTTCTCCTGGCAGGGGGTGCAAAGGGTAAGAGATTTGCTCTTCCGCATTCTACGATCATGATTCATCAGCCGTCAGGCGGTGCACAGGGTCAGGCAACAGAGATCCAGATCGTAGCAGATCATATCGCACAGACCAAGAGAACTTTAAATGAATTATTGGCTGCAAATACCGGTCAGCCGATAGAAGTTGTTGAGCGTGATACAGACCGGGACAACTATATGACTGCCGAAGAGGCTAAGGCATATGGACTGATTGATGGTGTAGTCATGCATAAATAATGCGAAAGATAAGACTCCTGTGAATCGTCACAGGAGTCTTTTTAGAGTTATTGTATAGAAAGGATAATAAAATCCATGGCGGAAAAGATAAGAGAAGGAAAAATAAGATGCTCTTTTTGCCAGAAAACGGAAGATCAGGTGAGAAAGCTGATCGCAGGTCCGGACGGCAAGACGTTTATCTGTGATGAGTGTATCGGTATCTGTTCAGAAATCATGGAAGAGGAACTGAATTATGAGGATGAGGCTCTGGAGGCAGGGATTAATCTGCTGAAGCCGGAGGAAATCCATGCAATTCTGGATGACTATGTAATTGGACAGGACGAGGCTAAGAAAGCACTTTCTGTAGCTGTATACAATCATTATAAAAGAATTACTGCTGCAGCTTCCTCTGATGTGGAACTTCAAAAGAGTAATATTCTGATGCTGGGACCTACCGGATCAGGAAAAACACTTCTGGCACAGACTCTGGCAAGACTGTTAAATGTACCTTTTGCTATTGCGGATGCCACAACTCTTACTGAGGCTGGTTATGTAGGTGAAGATGTGGAAAATATTCTGCTGAAGATCATTCAGGCTGCAGATTATGATATCGAACGTGCACAGTATGGAATTATTTATATTGATGAGATCGATAAGATTACCAGAAAATCTGAGAATGCATCTATTACCAGAGATGTTTCCGGTGAAGGTGTACAGCAGGCACTTCTGAAGATACTGGAAGGAACAGTTGCCAGTGTACCGCCTCAGGGTGGACGTAAGCATCCTCATCAGGAGTTTATCCAGATTGATACTACAAATATTCTGTTTATCTGTGGCGGTGCCTTTGACGGAATTGAAAAAATTATTGAATCCAGACAGGATACCAAATCTATTGGATTTGGTGCAGATGTTTCTGTCAAGGAAGAGAGAAATGTAGGAGAGATCCTGAAGGATGTTATGCCTGAAGACTTTATCAAATTCGGACTGATTCCGGAATTTATCGGACGTGTTCCGGTGGTAGTTACACTGGATGCACTGGATGAAAAAGCACTGATCAGCATTTTGAAGGAGCCGAAGAATTCTCTGACAAAACAGTACCATAAGCTGTTTGAACTGGATGGTGTGGAACTGGATTTCCAGGATGATGCGCTGGAACTGGTGGCAAAGAAATCTCTGGAACGAAAGACTGGTGCCAGAGGACTTCGGGCTATCATGGAAGGATCTCTGATGGATCTGATGTACAAGATTCCTTCTGATGATACAATCCGCAAATGTACAATTACAAAAGACGTAGTAGAAGGTACTGGTGAACCGGAAATTGTCTACGGGGAAGCTCCTGCACCGGCCAAGAAGACCAATAGCAGAAGAACAGCCCGTACACGCCAGAAGGGTAAACCGGAGACAGCCTGATGGAAGGGACTAGATAATAAATGACGAATCAAAATGCGATATTGCCAGCTATTGCCTTACGGGGAACTACAATTCTTCCGGGAATGATTGTTCATTTTGATGTGAGCAGAGAACGTTCAAAGAAAGCAATTGAGGCGGCAATGCTTCATGATCAGAAAATATTTCTGGTGACACAGATAGATCCGGAAGTAGAAAATCCGGATGTGTCAGGAGTTTACCGGGTAGGTACGATTGGCTATATCAAGCAGGTAGTGAAGCTTCCCCAGGATATTCTGAGAGTTCTGGTGGAGGGCACAGGCAGGGCAGTTCTGGAGGATTTTCAGCAGGATTTCCCTTATCTCACAGGTGTGATATCACCTGTGAAAGAGGAGGAGACCCTGTTACCGGATACAGTGACAGAGGCAATGTACCGAAGTCTGAAAGAACTGTTTCACAGATACTGCATGGAAAATGGAAAAATCAGCAAAGAGCTGGTTTCGCAGATCCTGAATATTGAAAGCCTGGAAGAACTGATCGAACAGATTGCTGTGAATATTCCTTTATCCTATCAGAACAAACAGAAGATTCTGGAAGCCTTGACTCTGGAAGAGCGCTATGAGGTTCTGGGAGGAATTCTGGGCAGTGAGATTGAGGTCATGCAGATCGGCAGAGATCTTCAGAAAAAGGTGAAAGCCAGAATTGATAAAAATCAGAGAGAATATATTCTGAGAGAACAGCTGAAACTGATCCGTGAGGAACTGGGAGAGGATAATTCTGCAGATGTTGCAGATGAATTCAAAAAGAAGCTTCAGGAGCTTTCTGCCAGTGATGAAGTGAAGGAAAAGATCAGCAAAGAAATTGAACGTTTCAAAACTACAAATAACAATGTGTCCGAGAATTCGGTGCTCAGGGGATATATTGAGACTTTGCTGTCCCTTCCCTGGGACAACAGATCCGAAGATTCTGAGGATCTGAAGGAAGCATGGGAAATACTGGAGAGAGAGCATTATGGTTTAAAGAATGTAAAGGAACGTATTATGGAGTTCCTTTCTGTCCGTAAACTGACACATAAGGGTAAAAGTCCTATCCTTTGTCTGGTAGGTCCTCCTGGAACAGGTAAGACATCGGTTGCCAAATCTGTGGCTGAGGCTTTGCATAAAAAATATGTACGGATCTGCCTGGGCGGTGTTCGGGACGAGGCAGAAATCCGTGGCCACAGAAAAACTTATGTGGGAGCAATGCCGGGAAGAATCACAGTCGCTTTGCAGCAGGTCGGGGTAAATAATCCGCTTATGCTGCTGGATGAGATTGATAAGACCAGCAGTGATTATAAGGGGGACACTTCTTCTGCCCTTCTTGAGGTTCTGGATCCGGAGCAGAACAGCAGGTTTATGGATCATTATGTAGAACTTCCACAGGATTTATCTGAGGTGTTGTTTATTGCTACTGCCAATGATGTACAGGAAATTCCCAGACCATTGCTTGACCGTATGGAACTGATTGAAATTTCAGGTTATACAGAGAACGAAAAAGAGCATATTGCCAAAGAACATCTCATTCCGAAACAGATGGAAGAGAATGGAATCTCCAAAGGTGAACTGACGATTCAGTCGGCAGCATTGAAGAAAATTATTAATAATTATACAAAAGAAGCCGGTGTACGAAACCTGGAAAGGATGATCGGACGGATCTGCCGGAAAACTGCCCGTGCCATTATGGAAGAGGGCAAAAAGAAGGTGACAGTTACAGCTAAAAATCTGTCAGATTTCCTTGGCAAGGAGCATTTTAATTATCTCATGGCAAACAGGAAAGATGAAATTGGTATTGCAAGAGGGCTGGCATGGACACAGGTAGGAGGAGATACTCTCCAGATTGAGGTCAATGTAATGCCCGGTAAGGGCGAACTGCTGCTTACAGGACAGCTGGGAGATGTGATGAAAGAGTCTGCCCAGGCAGGAATCACCTATATCCGTTCCGTTGCAGAGGGCTATAAGGTAAAACCGGAGTTTTTCCAGGAAAATGATATACATGTACATATTCCGGAAGGAGCAGTCCCAAAGGATGGTCCATCTGCAGGTATTACTATGGCAACAGCCATTCTTTCAGCAATTATAAGAGAGCCTGTCCGTGCAGATCTTGCCATGACCGGTGAGATTACACTGAGAGGACGTGTTCTTCCTATTGGTGGGCTGAAGGAGAAACTTCTGGCTGCCAAGTATGCAAAAATAAAAGAGGTTCTTGTGCCGGCAGAGAATAAGCCGGATGTACAGGAACTGGATAAGGAAATTACAGACGGGCTTACGATCACTTTTGTAAGTTCCATGAAGGAAGTATTAAACAGAGCGTTGGTATAAGGCCAGGGAAGGTCTGCTTTACGCTGAAACCATAAATCAGTAAAAACAGAGGGAAATAATGGTTATTAAGAATGTATCTTTAGATATTGTATGTGGTATTACAAGTAAGCTTCCGGATACCGGAAGACCGGAGGTGGCTTTTGCAGGTAAGTCAAATGTGGGGAAATCTTCCCTGATCAATGGACTGATGAACCGTAAATCTCTTGCCCGCACCAGTGCACAGCCTGGAAAAACGCAGACCATTAATTTTTACAATATCAATGAGGAAATGTATCTGGTAGACCTTCCTGGTTACGGATACGCAAAGGTGTCCCAGTCCGAGAAGGAAAAATGGGGCAAAATGATTGAGAGATATCTTCATACCTCGAAAAATCTTAAGGCAGTTTTTCTGTTGGTGGATATCCGCCATGATCCTTCTGCCAATGATAAAATGATGTATGACTGGATTCTGCACAATGGTTATCAGCCCATTATCATAGCTACCAAGCTGGATAAGCTGAAACGAAGCCAGGTGCAGAAAAATATAAAAGCAATCAGAGAAGGACTGAAGCTTGGCAAAGATGGAATTATTCTTCCTTTTTCAGCAGAGACAAAACAGGGAAGAGAGGAAATCTGGGCTTTGATCGACGAGTTGACCGGGCTGGTTCCGGCGGCTACTGAAGAGGTTGAAAACTGATTGACAGACTGACAAGAAAAGCAGCAGGTATGAAAAAATACCTGAAATATTAAGAGGAAAAAATATTATGGGAATTATCAAGGCATTCAAGCTGGGATTTGACTATCTCAAGTATGATGAAGACGGCAATGTGCAGGATACACAGCGTGCTGTCAATGATGTAAACCTGGACATTGAAGCCGGACAATTCGTGGCTGTACTGGGGCATAACGGCTCCGGAAAATCTACTCTGGCAAAGCATCTCAATGCACTTCTGATTCCAACAGAGGGTACCTTGTGGGTAGATGGAATTGACACGTCTAAGGAGCCGGAATTATGGAAAATCCGACAGAAAGCAGGGATGGTTTTTCAGAACCCTGATAACCAGATCATCGGTACAGTGGTGGAAGAGGATGTAGGTTTTGGCCCTGAAAATATGGGAGTTCCTACTGAAAAAATATGGGAACGTGTAGATGAAAGCCTGAAGAAAACAGGTATGACATCCTATCGTTACCATTCCCCTAACAAGCTTTCGGGAGGGCAGAAGCAGAGAGTTGCCATTGCAGGCGTTATGGCAATGCGTCCAAAATGCATTATCCTGGATGAACCAACAGCAATGCTGGATCCTAACGGACGAAAGGAAGTTCTGGAGGCGGTCAGTGACCTTAACAGACAGGAAGGAGTGACAGTCATTCTGATCACCCATTATATGGAAGAAGTTGTTCATGCGGACAAGGTATATGTTATGGACAATGGAGAAGTGGTGATGCAGGGAACACCCAGAGAAATTTTCTCACAGGTGGAAACCCTGAAAGAATACAGACTGGATGTGCCCCAGGTAACACTTCTGGCACATGAACTTCATAAAGCCGGAGTGGATGTTCCGGAGGGAATACTGACTACAGAGGAGCTGGTGAATGCCTTATGTCAATAGAATTAAAAAACGTAACTTATACCTACAGTCCGGGAACAGCCTATGAGATCCATGCGCTGAAAGATATCAATCTTTCTATTCCGGACGGACAGTTTATCGGAATTATCGGACATACAGGAAGTGGAAAATCTACACTGATCCAGCATTTCAATGCGCTGATTCGTCCGACTTCCGGTACCATCACTTACAATGGAGAGGATATCTGGGGAGAGAAATATGACCGGCGTGTCCTGCGAAGCGAGGTAGGACTGGTATTCCAGTATCCGGAGCATCAGCTTTTCGAGAATGATGTACTTTCTGATGTCTGCTTTGGTCCCATGAATCAGGGATTATCCAGGGAAGAGGCAGAGGTAGAAGCGAAGAAAGCACTGCAGCATGTGGGTTTTAAGGAGAAAAATTACAGCAAATCTCCTTTTGAACTTTCGGGCGGACAGAAGAAAAGGGTTGCTATTGCCGGTGTACTGGCAATGAATCCGAAAATTCTGATCTTGGATGAGCCAACTGCAGGCCTGGATCCAAAAGGTCGGGATGACATCCTTGACCAGATCGCAGAGCTTCATAAAGTAAGAGGGATTACCATTATCCTTGTATCTCACAGTATGGAGGATATTGCAAAATACGCAGAGAGACTGATTGTAGTCAATGACGGAGAAATTGCATATGACGATGCTCCCAAAGCAGTATTTGCCCATTACAGAGAGCTGGAAGCCATGGGACTTGCGGCACCGCAGATCACTTATATCATGCATGCACTGAAGGAAAAGGGGCTGGATGTGGATGTGACTGCTACTACAGTGGATGAGGCGAAAGAGAACATCCTGGCAGTACTGAGAAAATGTAATTCCGGGAAACTGGTTCAGTCAGACAGGACTTTATCTGACAACGGACAGAAAAAAACAGAAAGAGAAACTTTGGTCAGTGAAATGGAAACAGATCTGACAGAAGATAAAAAGGGAGGGCAGGAGATATGATCCGAGACATTACAATAGGACAGTATTATCCTGCAGATTCCGTTCTGCACAAAATGGACCCCAGAGCAAAGCTGGTAGGTACACTGGTGTTCATCATTTCTGTCTTTGTGTTCCATACATTTCCGGGATATGCGGTAGCTACTGTATTTCTGGCAGCAATGATCATTCTTTCTAAAGTACCTTTGAAATTTATGTTTAAGGGACTGAAGGCAATCGTAATGCTTCTTATGATCACAGTGGTATTTAATATCTTCCTGACACCCGGAAAGGTTCTCTGGCAGTGGGGAATCCTGCATGTGACAGAGGAGGGCCTGAAGCTGGCTGGCAGAATGGCCATCCGCCTGACCTATCTGGTAATCGGTTCTTCCCTTATGACGCTGACTACCACACCCAATCAGCTTACAGATGGCTTGGAACGACTTCTCAGACCGTTGAATAAGCTTCATGTGCCAATCCATGAGATTGCCATGATGATGTCTATTGCGCTGCGTTTTATTCCAATCCTTCTGGAGGAAACAGATAAGATTATGAAAGCGCAGATTGCCCGTGGTGCAGACTTTGAGAATGGAAATATAATTCAGAGAGCCAAAAATATGGTACCTCTTCTGGTGCCGCTGTTTATCTCTGCTTTCCGCAGAGCCAATGATCTGGCAATGGCCATGGAAGCAAGATGCTACCATGGCGGCGATAACAGAACACAGATGAAGCCACTCCATTATGAATCCAGAGATTATATTGCATATGTGGCGATGTTTGCTTATCTGGCGATTGCGATTATATTCAGAATCGCAGGAATTTGATGAGATACGGAATAGTTACTGATTTATAATGATATTTTATATGCTGTAATCCGGTAAAAATGGGTTACAGCATATTTCTATTTATGAACAGAAAAAGGCATATTTTTATCTGTTATAAAGATTCTATAATAAACATTAATCGAAAGATTTTAAAAGAAGCCTTTGGCAGGATAACCAAAGTAACCCGAGTTCTGATTGAGACAGCTTAGAAAAAGTTATATTTAATAAATCTTCTATTTTTTTTATCCGATAAATAACAGTATGACGATGTATAAATAAATTAGAAGCTGTTGCCGATAAATTCAGACCGGAAGAAATATATTGTTCAAGGCAGATGAGTAAATCCTGTCGGTATTCTTTTTTTATGTTTTGAAAATTTTTCATAGATGGAAACATCAATCCATCTGCTTCATTTGATGTAAATAATGTTTTTACAAGATATTCTGGCAAAATTTCCAGAAAAGATATCCCTGGTTCTTTTTTTCTTTGACTTAAAGCTATCTGAGACTGCATAAATGCAGTATGCAACTCCGTAATGTTTTCAAAGCACATACTTTGACCAAAATACATATGACATTGATTTAGAAAATTAGTCATTTTTTTGTAAAGTGTTAAGTTGTGATAGTGTTCAAGATTTTGGTCGACTGCAACAATTTGATCAGAATAATTATATATCATCTCAAGATTCAGGAGATATGAAATATTAGGAATGAAATTTTTTATAGATGGTCCATCTGCTGAGTCTTTTTGAAAAGTCCAGACAAAATATTTCTTTTCTTTAATAAATCCATTACGCGCAAGATTGAAAAAAAGTACTTCCTGATTAATTTCTTTCCCTCTTATAAGCTGTTCAATGTACCATGGCATATGTTTACTTGAAAAAGCAAATTCAGTGGTATGTTGAATTGCCTGTTCAATAAATGTCTGAATCTGTACGACATTCAGATATTCTCCAGGTGTAAATTCTGCAGAAACATCACTTAATGCCAATGTACCAAATATTGATTCATTTCGATAGAGTGGTGCAATGAGTCGCTTTATTTTGTGGAAGCGATTATCTGACTGGAAGAAAAAAGGTTTACGTCCATTATTTAAAAGTGAATTAAGATTCGGACTGATTTCTGATTCGTCAGGCGAACGGCCATGAGACAGAACATAATTCCAAAGTTCTCCTTTGGTGGAAATATCTGGAACATGGCCGGCCGTCATTAAAAGATTTTGTTGCATGTCAAAAATAGCGATAGGATTTTTGAGCATTTCTGTACATATTTGTAAAATATTTTTTAATGATGAATTTTTTAAAATACATTGAAGAATCTGACATTCCCAATTTTGATATTCTGCAATGATATCAGATATAGTATACAGTAGCGAATCTATAGAAATATCTGTTGTAGTGAGAACACTGCAGGAGAGAAAAACAGAGGGAACAGATTCGGGATATTGATTAATAAAAAGCATATGTGCTGGAAAGGAAAAATCTGGTGGGAAAGAATACGACGAATCAATCAGATAAAGAGTATCAGAGTCAATAACTGTTGTTTCAGGTAAAAATTTCCGTACGCGGGTAATTGTGCAGGAATTTTGATTTTGTTCTTTTATTACAAAAATATCTGCTGAAATTTGTTCAAAAATTTGATGAATATTGAGTTTCATAGGAACCCTCCTGTAATATGGACATTTATGTATAAAAATAGTATCTATTTTTTTGATTATACAGACGATGAATATAAAAAACAAGTGTATTATACTTGGGTTTAGAAAGTGTACAAAAATATATAAAAAGAAAGGGGAAAATTATGAACGAATCAAGAAATCCACTAATGGAAGGTGCCAGTTTACTATATCAGGTTGCACCGGGAGCATTGCTTCCATATGAATATCGAGGAGTAAGACCGGAGATTAAAGCATACCAGACAAGTGCATGGATTGGAACTGCACTGATGATTTCACCAATTTACGATGTGTATGGACCGGATGTGATCAAGTTTTTTAATTCTATCTGTACAAATGATTTTTCTAAACTCGGTATGAAAGGGCTTCGTCATGCAGTAATCTGCAATGAAAAAGGACAGATTATGACAGATGGTGTTGCAATTAAGGTTGCTGAGGACAGAATCCGAACATATTGGTTAAATCCACCTCTTGCGTATCTTGTAGAATCATCTGAAATGGATGTACATGGGGAAGATATGTCAGGAAAAGAATATATTATTCAAATTGATGGAGAAAAATCTCTTGAAATTCTGGAAGATGCTTTTCAGGCGGATTTACATGATATTAAATTTGCACGTCATAGATGTCAGGATGTAGATGGAAAGACAGTACGTATTATTCGCCTTGGGATGTCTGGCAACCTTGCTTATGAAATTCATGGGGATATTTCAGAGTTTATATATATTTATGATAAGGTTTGTGAAAGCGGGAAAAAATTTGGTGCTCAGAAATTAGGACTTCATGCCTATAATCTTTTTAATCATACGGAAGCAGGATTTCCAAACATCAATCTCCATTATCCGCTTCCATGGTTTGAATCGGGAGAAGGACTGGCCAATTATCTGTATCAGCATCCGGAGACTGCTTTTTATAATATTAAACGTTATCTGCTTGGCAGTGTGGGAGATGATCTTGAAAGTCGTTTTATGACGCCATTTGATGTTGGATGGGATTTCCTTGTGAAATTTAATCATGATTTTACCGGAAAAGATGCTCTTTTGAAACTTGCTGAAGAAAAACGCAGAACAGCAGTAACTCTTGAATGGAATGGAGAGGATGTAGGAAAAATTTTTACTACGAAACTGATTCCGGGAGAGGAACCTTGTGAAGATATTTCCGTACAGAGTGATGTATTCTGGAATGAACAGCCGGAAGAACCAGGATTCACTTATAGAGCAGATAAGGTATTTGCCGGAGAAAACCAGATTGGCATTTCATCTGGAAGAATAATTTCCTATAATTACAATAGTATGATTTCTCTTGGATTTATTAATCCTAAATATGCAAAAGAAGGAACGAAACTGGAAATTTTGTGGGGGACTCCTGGTACGCGTCAGATGAAAGTACGTGCAACAGTAAAAAAACTTCCTTATAATAGCGAGTTTATCCGCAATGAAAACAAAGATGTAGAAGAAATTCCTCATTTATTCTAAGGTTTAACAGGGGGCGGCTGTTTTACGACAGCCGCTTTTCATATATTGTTTGGAAGGAGATACATATTGAATAAAAAACAGAAATATACATTTATAAGTCTTATGCTGGCATCTACTGTTGCTGCTTATGCTCAATATCAGATGAATGTGTTTTCGATTGATCTGATAACAGCGTATCAAATATCTGCTTCTCGTTTTGCGTTTTTATTTACTGCACCAATGCTTCCGGCAATTTTTCTGAGCATTCCATTGGGAAAATTGTCTGATAAAATTGGCTATAGAAATGCAATACAGTTGGGACTTGCTTTTACTATATTAGGACTTACAGGTCGTATTTTTGCAGAAAGTTATTCTACACTATGGATTTGCATGGCATTTAGTGGCGCATCTTCTATTACACTGTTTGTTAATAGCGCAAGAGTATTGGAAGAGGTAGTTCCTGCAGAAAAATCAGTTTTATTTATGGGAATATATACTACGGCCAGTATGCTTGCGCAGACTTTTGCAACTGCAACATCTGCAGTTTTGTATTCAACATTACAAAAAGCTTATGTTGGAGCATTAGTATACGCAGTTGTAATTACTGTTATATGGGCAGGGAACTATTGTATAGAGAAAGAAAATGCTGAAAATACAGAATTCAGAAATGCAGATAGATCTTCAGAGCAAAAAGGAAAATTTTCGGAAGTTCTGAGCTGCAAAGGTATCTGGTTTACTGCAGTCAGTTTATTCTGTATTCTGGGAGCGACTATTACATTAAATACATTTCTTCCAGCTGCACTTATGGAAATTCATGGATTTTCTAAATCGCAGGCAGGTACTGTTGCATCTATGATATCATTTGGAAATATGTTTGGTGCAGTTATAGGGCCCGTTTTGTATCGAAAGTTAAAGAAATTTTCAAGACTTATCTTTTTATTTGGAGGAATTTCTATTATAGGATGTATTGGGGGATGGATGCTTCATGAACAAATCCTTATGATAATTATATATTTTATTACAGGGATTGCTATTGGAGGTGCAATGCCAATTTATTTCACAATGCCGATTAGATTAAGAGAAATTTCATCTGATAATATTTCTACAGCAGGAGGGTTGATTACAACATTTCAGTTAGGGGGAGCGGTAATAGTTCCATCTTATATTATTGCTCCAATTGCAGGAAATAATTATTCAGAAATTTTTATCCTGACTGCAGTTGTGATTGCAATTGCTGTTGGATTGGGTGTATTGCTTGAAAAAGAACTGGTTAAATTGTAGTAGAAAGGAAGTACTGATTATGAAAAAAATATTGCTTAATGGTGTTGATGGAAATTTCGGAGGAAAATCTGCCGGAATACTTCTGGAAAAATATCCTCATGAGGATTTGATTTTTACTGCACCAAGAGAAAATGCACTTAAAAAGTACAAAGAAATGGGAATTGAAACAAGGGTGGCTGATTTTAATAATGCAGAAACTCTTGTGGAAACATTTAAAGGAGCAGATACTGTTGTATTGATTTCCATGCCTTTTGTAGGACCTAAAAGAAGAGCTGCACATAAAACTGCAATTGATGCAGCAGTACGTGCCGGTGTCAAAAAGCTGGTGTATACTTCTATTGTAGGTGCTGGTGAAAAAGATATTAATACATATGAGGTAAATGATCATGTCTGGACAGAAAATTATATCAAAGAACAACCGATACATTATCTGATTCTTCGTGATTCGCAGTATGCCGAGGCAATGGTTTCTTCTTTTGTAGAAGCATATGAGAGAACTAATGGAGTTCTGGCAAATAATATGGGTGAAGGAAAGATGGCGTTTATATCTCGTGACGATTGCGCAACAGCTGCAGCATATGCGGCAATGTCTGAAGATATTGATAAAGTTTTGAATATTAATGGGGCAGAGCTGTTAACAATTGCTGATTTTCTCGAAATTGCCTCAGAAGTAACAGGGAAGAAAGTGGTATATAAATATATTACGGATGATGAGATGTATGCATATTTTGATTCAATCGGAGTGCCCAGAACAACAGAAGAAATGTGGGCTGATACGGCAAAGAATTTTCCGTTTTGTTCTGATGGAATGGTTACTTTCGGGAAAGCAATCCGTCAAAATCAGATGAGTGTTTATACGAATGATTTTGAAAAACTGACAGGTAGAAAACCATTGTTTGTTAGACAGATTTTTGAAGATTTTTCGAATCATCTTATCGGTAACAGGACTTCAACAGATAATTAATGGAAAGTATAAGAAGCCTTTATTATTGTGCATGAAATAGACAGGAATCTCTTTTTTAAAGTAAATGGTATATTTTTGAACAGTAATGTATCTTTCCTGTATCAGGTTTTTACCGTGTGAAATAGCTTTACCCTAAAATAGATTTATGATATTATTTAACAAATACATTAAAATGAAATGTTAAACTGAACTGCGAGGCAGTTATTGGTTATGAATCAGTAAACAACGAAGCAGATGATTTTTTGCTTGGGTAAGATATTATAGATTTATTTTATGGAGGAAAACGATGAAAAGAATTGGCCTTGTAGTTGCATATGACGGCACAAACTACTGCGGCTGGCAGACACAGCCAAACGGAATTACCGTGCAGGGGGTATTAAATGATACACTGTCCGAGCTTCTGGGAGAGAAAATAGAAACTATCGGTGCAAGCCGTACAGATGCAGGTGTTCATGCCATGGGAAATGTGGCAGTATTTGACACTGACACACGCATCCCGGGAGAAAAGATTTCTTATGCACTGAACCAGCGGCTTCCGGAAGATATCCGTATTCAGCTCTCCGAAGAAGTAGAACCGGATTTCCATCCCCGCTACTGCGACAGCGAAAAAACATATGAATACCGCATCCTGAACCGCAAATTCCCGGTTCCGACAGAGCGCTTATACACCTATTTCTATCACTATAAACTGGATGTAGATAAGATGAAAGCTGCAACCTCATACCTGATTGGACAGCATGATTTTGCTTCTTTTTGCGGTGCAAAAGCGCAGGTAAAAACAACCATTCGTACAGTAACAGGAATTGACGTATGGCGTGACGGAGACATCGTAACTATCCGCGTAACAGGAACAGGATTCCTTTACAACATGGTTCGTATTATCGCAGGAACGTTGATAGAAGTAGGAAACGGTCAATATCCACCGGAGAGAGTAAAGACAATCCTGGAAGCCTGCAACCGCGAAACGGCAGGCCCGACAGCTCCGGCACAGGGATTAACATTGATGGGAATTGAATTTTTTGACTGATCTATAAAATGTAAAAATTATTGCATGCTACATTTTTTCAGACTGAATGACTGAAATGTAGCATGCAATTTTTTTACAACAATGAGTATGGAAAACAAAAAACGGGGGAGTAACGAAAAAAGTTGAAAAAACGACACAAAACCTATTGACAGAACAGAACCCTTATAATATAATAACCAAATGTGACGTAGTGCGAGATGCTTAAGCCAAATAGCCCAGGCGAAAGTATTTATCAGCGGTTTCGGACATTTCCGCATTTTTAGCACCGGCGTTTCCAATAACTTATATTCGCGGGAAATTCCGCGGTTAATTAAACTATCGTTGATAAATAACAGGAGGTAAAACCATGCAGACTTATATGGCTAATCCAGATAAAATCGAAAGAAAATGGTATGTAGTTGACGCTGATGGATGTACTCTTGGCCGTCTGGCATCCGGAGTAGCAAGCGTTTTAAGAGGAAAAAATAAACCACAGTTTACACCACACGTAGACACAGGTGATTATGTAATCATCGTAAACGCTGACAAGATCAAAGTTACAGGTAAGAAATTAGAGCAGAAAATCTACTACAATCACTCCGATTATGTAGGTGGAATGAGAGAAACCACATTAAAAGAAATGTTAGCAAAGAAACCTGAGAGAGTTATCGAGCTCGCAGTTAAAGGTATGCTTCCAAAAGGACCTTTAGGAAGAAGCATGTACACAAAACTTTTCGTATATGCAGGACCGGAACACAAACATGAAGCTCAGAAACCAGAAGCTTTAACATTTTAATTAGGAGGTAGAAAACATTGGCTAGCGCAAAATTCTACGGAACAGGAAGAAGAAAAAAATCAATCGCAAGAGTTTATCTTGTACCTGGAACCGGTAAGATCACAATCAATAAAAGAGATATCGATGAATATTTTGGATTAGATACACTGAAAGTTATCGTTCGTCAGCCTTTAGCTGCTACAGAAACAGAAGGCAAATTCGATGTATTAGTTAACGTTCATGGCGGTGGATACACAGGACAGGCTGGTGCCATCAGACATGGTGTTGCAAGAGCCCTTCTTCAGGCAGACAACGACTACAGACCAGTTCTGAAAGCTGCTGGATTCTTAACTCGTGACCCACGTATGAAAGAACGTAAGAAATACGGTCTCAAAGCCGCTCGTCGCGCTCCGCAGTTCAGCAAGCGATAATCGACTGCTCAGACTATATCAAAAGGTTTACAAAACCCCGGAAAATCAAGGTTTTCCGGGGTTTTCTTATACCTAAATGGGCTGATATAGTTTAACCAAATTTGACCTAACGAGAGCCGTTTTCATCCAATTTTTAGTGGTTAAATATAGGACAACCGCCAAAAATGGGGTCCAAAAACGGCCTTAGTGGTTAAAAAATAGGACAACCAGAGAGCAATTTCGGGGGTATTTTTGAGGGTGATTTTGGCACTCTCAGACACCAGATTTTTTGCTGGAGAGTTTGGCATAATCTGATTAAATCTGAACAATTAAATATGATTCTAATGCAGGCACTCAGTGACAAA
>HE978651.1:594970-659928 GCA_000285855.2 Ruminococcus sp. JC304
AATAACTGGGTGCTTTTTCATTTCAGAAACTTGTATTCCGGCGATAGAAAGAGCCGACACTTCACTTTTTATTTTGGAGTGGCGGCTTTTTCTATTTCCAGAAGCAACAGCAACAATTAGAAATGAAGTTAATGAACACGCAAATCATTGCCATTGCCAACCAGAAAGGCGGCGTTGGCAAGACAACGACCTGTGCCAACTTGGGAATCGGGCTGGCGCAGGCCGGAAAGAAAGTCCTGCTATCGACGGGGACCCGCAAGGGAGCCTGACAATCAGCCTGGGAAATCCGCAACCGGACAAGTTGCCATTTACATTGTCCGATGCAATGGGCAAAATTCTGATGGATCAGCCTATACGCCCTGGAGAAGGTATTCTGCATCATGCAGAAGGCGTTGACCTGATGCCTGCGGACATCCAGTTATCTGGTATGGAAGTATCCCTGGTAAATGCCATGAGTCGTGAGACGATCTTGCGGCAATATCTGGACACGCTGAAAGGGCAATACTCCCATATCCTCATCGATTGCCAGCCCTCCCTGGGTATGCTCACGGTCAACGCACTGGCAGCCGCCAACAGGATTATAATTCCCGTTCAGGCAGAGTATCTGATGATTACCGGACTTATGTGGAGATTGAACTGACCAAAGGCAGACGGGAGTTGACGGAAAATGATGAGAGAGAAGCGGATGCCCTGTGCAAACGGTATCTGGAGCGTTGGAGGGAGGAGCTGGAATGAAGATTTTGAAATGCCTGCTGATGATTGTAACTGCACCGGTCATTTTGGTGTTGCCGCTTTTTGTCTGTCTGCTGGGCAAGGTGCAGAGTTTGAAAGTTGCGATCCAGGATGGGGTGTATGGGTAAATGATGTGAATATAATTTGCAATGAAAAGAAGCAGGACAATGGGAGATGAGACCCAATGCCCTGCTTCTCTGTTTATTCGGAACAAACTGTAATATATTTTTGATTGCGACTTTTTGGTTTATCGGGAATAGTCATTTCTAATTGCCCGGATTCTAAAAGCGGATTGATATGCTTCAAAGTGAAGTTTCTTAAATCTTTGAAGACGCAAAATACTGCAAGCTCTTTCTTAGATTTTGGTGTTGTGCAAAAAGCCAAAATCTGTTTGGACACCGTTGATAGTTCAACATCTTGGTGGGTAACTTGGTGGATAACTTGGTGGGTGTCACCCTCTAAGTTGTAGTTTACATTTTTCAAGATGACTCTGAAATCTGTCGCTGTTGAGGAAAATTCGGGCTTATATGCCTCTGTGTATCCAGGCAGCTTTTCAGTTTCACTGACGATTTTGCGCAGACCACTTCCACGGCGTTCCATGTACTTCATGCGGTGAAACAGGTCAGCAATCACAGGGTTTCGTCGCATCGAACGAATACTGTAAATATCGTATTCCTGAATTGAGCCGCCGCCAAACATACCGCCAGGAGATGTGATTTCCACCCGATCATCAAACATATCAATATGGATTTCGCTGCCAAGCACAATATAATCACGATGGATAAGTGCATTGACAAGAGCCTCTGTCACAGCTCGTTCAGCATAATCTGGCTTGTCTACACGATACGGTGCCTCTTTGACAAAACGGACTTTGGAATTATTGCGAATAAATTCACTGCCGCTTTTCAGTAGATAAATCAGATTCCCTTCGTATTCTTTATCGTCCAGAGCATCATCAAAGATAGAGCCTTTTTCCAAGCCGTTCCACCGGGTACAGAACATACGGGAGTTATAAACTGTGTGCTGATCGGTCATGAGCTTTCCGGCATTGGTCAGGAACCCATTTTTGTCAGTCAAACCGAAGGAGACATAATTGGATGGCTCGAAGCGGAGGCAGGTTCGTTCCAGATAGGTTGCCTCCAGGAGTGTGAAGCTGTAATCCTTTTTTACAGCTTCTGTTGTTAAGGTGTCAAAGGACTGATTGGTTCCCTTTAAGATCAGTTCATTCACAATGTAATCCGGTGCAATTACGCTTTCATTTCCAACACGGATGTATGCTTCCATTACTCCGTCTGCCTTGTAATAGTATGGGGTGCTGCGGCCAGGAGAAACCTCCAGAGCCAACAGGTTTTTTTACCATCTTCCTGCAATGGCTTTAAGATAAACTGCGGTAATGGTGTGATTGCCTAACAAGCATTTTTCATTTTTGGGCAAGGGACCTGAAAATCCGAAAAATCGCAAGCGGGTACTCGCTTGCTGTGCTTGCTATCGTTACCCTACCTTCAATTTCTCCCTCTACTAATACTACAATTTGAAGGTGGCAAAATGGCTGTATCCGCAAAGAAAAACAGAAAAAGGCCACGGCTGAACCTCCATTCATGGTGTGATCCATCATGGCCCTGGCTACACAAGGAATACAAATTGACTTTTCCGGGTTGGTGTTGTAAACTATGATTAGCATTGACTAACCATAAGGAGGGCGCTCATACATGACAAATCAATACATGAATAATCTTTATCGTGATCTGCTCTCTAATTCACCGCAGACGATCACCATAGATATTCCGGCAGACATGGGAACCGGTCAGATTTCGCAGATCGTCACGAAACAGGGAGCAGTTGTTTCAGACTGGAGAATGAATTACTTTTCGGATATGAACGTGCAGGGAGTGAGCAGTGAAGAATACATACAAATGCTGTTCTGCTTCAATGACGGTGTTTCCTGGAATATTGCAGACAACCGGCAAAGTGCCAGCATACAAAAGGGTGAATCCTGTATTTATCGCGGCCACGGGAAAATGGAATATCTGTGCTATTCTAAAAAGAGCGATTTCCTTTTCAAAAATGTGAAAATACCTCTATCCTATTTCTATAAGATTCTGAATGACTACTTTGAGGCTGGTGAGATCGAGGTCTATCAGAAAAAATTATTGGACGGCATATCAAAGGTGAATATCACGCCCTATATGGAACACATTTTTGCGGAGCTGCAAGACTTCACGCAATATCGCGGCGGGTTGGGATACCTGTTTCTGGAAAGCAAGGTCTTTGAGCTGCTATCGGTATATTTGAGCGAGGTCCTGGAGCTGAGTATTCTCGCGTCAACCTACGTTGCAATTTCCAGAAGTGACCGGGATTCCATCATAGAGGCAAAGCGAATTATTGACAGCCAGCTTGCCCTGGCTCCGAGCTGCGAGGAATTGGCGCGGCAAGTCAATATCAGCACTTCAAAATTGACGAAGGGCTTTTCCTCCCTGTTCGGAACATCGGTTCATGCGTATGTCATCGACCAGCGGTTAGAAAAGGCGGCAAGCCTGCTGTTAGAAAGTAATTTGAATGTCAGCCAGGTGGCTATACTGGTGGGATATTCAAAAGCGAGCAATTTCGCAGCGGCGTTCAAAAGGAAATACGGAGTGAATCCGAAAAACTATAAAGCAGAAGCTACGATTGGATAAATGCAAAAATACTGATTTTGGGTAGAATAAAATTGGTTTTGGGTTGGAATCGTGGGCGCAAATTGCTATTATATGTGGTGTGGTTAGAGGAAGCTAACCACACCACATTTTCATTTTCTCAGAGATAAGGAGGATACTGGTATGAGTTCCCAGAAAAAAAGTTCCCGGCTTGAGGGAAAAGATTTAATTACTATCGGCATCTACACCGTCATCTATGTCGTGATTGTTATGCTGGTGGCGATGCTTGGCTTTATCCCCATTTTTATTCCGCTGATGGCGGTACTGTGCCCTTTGATTGGCGGCATCCCCTATATGCTGTATGTTACAAAGGCTAAAAAATTCGGGATGACTGCAATCATGGGTTTCCTGATTGGCCTAATCATGGTGTTCTTCGGCAACGGCTATCTTACTATGGTAACTGGTCTCGTTGGCGGCCTGTTGGCCGACGTGATCCTGAAAAAGGCGGACTACAAAAGTGCAAAGAGTACAGTTCTTTCCTGCGGCGTGTTCAGCATCTGGGTGTTTGGCAACTTTGCTCCCATTTTCCTGAACCGTGAAAGCTATATGGTAATGTTGACTGAAGGATACGGCGCTGAATATGCAGCTACCCTTAATACATATGTGCCTATGTGGATTGCGCCTATTCTGCTGGTTGCCTGCTTTGTGTTTGGCCTTGTCGGAGGTGTGATTGGGAAAGCCATTTGCAAAAAGCACTTCCAGCGTGCCGGTATTGCATAATGGCGCGGGAAATTCTGCTCAGCAAAAAAACAGAACAAGGGTTACGGCTCGATCCGCGTACAAAACTGTTGCTCATCTTCATCATAAGCATTTTTGTCATGGGTGGAACAGGCGGAGAAGCTATGGGGCTGATCCGCCTTGTTCTTTGTACGGTTCCGGCTATATTGCTGCTTACCTCGAAACAATGTGCAAAAGCTGTGGGCTATATTGCTGTGTTTTCTGCTTTTTATGCTGTTCAAATTTATGTTTTGCCGCACCTTACGGGAATATTGAATTTCCTCGTTCTGTTTACAACAGGATTCTTCTGTCGAATCCTTCCCAGTGTTGCGATTGCTGCCTATGCAGTGAAAACAACAACGGTCAGTGAATTGATTTCCGGCATGGAAAGAATCCATATGCCTAAAGAAGTGACGATCCCCTTAACGGTCATGTTCCGCTTCTTTCCAACTGTCTTTCAGGAGTCAGAAGCAATCAGTGACGCTATGAAAATGCGTGGGATTAAACTTGGAGGGAAAAAATCTTCAAAAATATTGGAGTATAAGCTGATCCCGATGATTACCTGCTCCGTGAAAATCGGTGAGGAACTTTCCGCTGCGGCAATTACCCGTGGCCTCGGCGCTCCTGTCAAACGCACAAACATTTGCCAGCTTAAATTCAATTTTGCCGATGTGGTGCTGATCTTGTTTTGTTGCTTTGTAGTGTTTTGGGCGATTGCTTCCCCGATAATTTCCGCAGGAGGGATTTTGCCATGATAGATTTTCAAAATGTTTCTTTTTCTTATGGTGAAGAATCCAGCGGCGGAGGGATTAGAAATGTCAATCTCACCATAAACACAGGGGAATTTGTTTTACTCACGGGAGAATCTGGCTGTGGGAAAACAACGATTACCCGTTTGGTAAACGGGCTGGTGCCTCATTATTACGAGGGCAATTTAGAGGGCGATGTCCTTCTGGACGGAAAAAGCGTATCAGATACGCCGCTTTATGACTTGGCTGCTATGGTGGGATCTGTATTCCAGAATCCCAAAAGTCAGTTTTTCAACGTGGATACGGATAGTGAATTAGCCTTTGCCTGTGAAAACTTAGGCTATCCTCAGGAGGATATCCTGAAAAGGATTGACCGGACAGTTTCCGATTATCATATTGAAGATTTGATGGGGCGAAGCGTGTTTGCTCTGTCCGGAGGCGAAAAGCAAAAAATAGCCTGTGCTTCATCAAGTGTATTGCTGCCGGGAATTATGGTCCTGGACGAACCATCTTCTAATTTGGATATGGCTGCTATTGATGACCTGCGGCAGGTCCTGAGCCTCTGGAAAAAGCAGGGCAAAACAATTCTGGTCGCAGAACACCGCCTTTACTACCTTCACGATCTTGCAGATCGTGTGCTGTATGTAAAAGATGGGGAGATTGAACGGGAATACACGCCTGCTGAATTTGACAGCTTATCGGATGGCACTCGAAAAGAAATGGGGCTGCGGCCGTTTTCTCTCTCGAAGTTGAAGCCTGCGAATCAGTATCAGGCGCATACAGCTAAACAGATGGAATTTCAAAATTTCTGCTTTGCGTATAAAAAGCGGGAACCGGAAAGCCTCCATATTCCGAGTGCAGAACTGCCTGTTGGAGAAACGATTGCCATTATCGGTCTGAATGGCGCTGGAAAATCTACTCTGGCCCGCTGTATTTGCGGACTGGAAAAGAAGTGTGGCCTTTTGCAGGTTGACGGGAAAACCCTTGATTGGAAAGCCCGGCTCAAACATTGCTACATGGTAATGCAGGATACCAGCCATCAGCTATTTACCGAAAGCGTGACGGATGAAGTGCTTCTGAGCATTGACAACGAGGATGAAACTGTTGTGGATAAAATCCTTAAACAGTTTGATCTGCTGGAATATAAAGACAGGCACCCGCTTTCTCTTTCCGGCGGGCAAAAACAGCGGGTAGCGATCGCGTCTGCCATTGTGAGTGACCGGGAGATCATTGTGTTTGACGAACCAACCAGCGGGCTTGATCTCAAACATATGCGGGAAGTTGCGCGGAGTTTGAAGTCACTCGCGGATCAGGGCAAAACGCTTCTTGTTATTACGCATGATCCGGAGTTGGTGATGGCGGGATGTTCGTATGTAGTCCATATGGAAAAAGGGCAAATAAAAGAAAGCTATCCATTGGACGAATCCGGCAGTAAAAAGGTTTTGGATTTTTTCCGAATCCGCCAGTGAATTTTAGAAATTATGAATGTCAGGGCCGCCTTGACTGGACAGAAAGATAATGATAAGAGGCCGCTTTACTTTGGCGGCCTCTTGTTTTTGAAGCACAGACAGTACGGCTCAATATAAGGAGGGCTTATGTTCAAAAAAATCTTTGAGTACGCAGGACCATATAAGAAAAATATGTATGTGGCCACGGTTGTCGTACTGGTCAGCGTTCTTATGGGCGTCCTGCCTTTTGTGCTGGCCTATCAGGTCATTTCGCCATTGGTTATGGGCGATTCTGTTGAAACAGAATTTGTTTTATTGCGTGTTATAGGGGTTTTGATCTGTCTTGTTTTGCAGGCGTTTTTTTATGGATGGGGATTATCAATTTCTCATAAAGCAGCATATAACACATTGTTCCGGCTGCGGGTATCTCTGCAAAAGAAGTTTGAGAAACTTCCCCTTGGCATTGTGGAGGAAAAAGGGACAGGGACAATCAAAAAGCTGTTTGTCGATGATGTGGACAGCTTGGAATTGCTCCTTGCTCATTCAGTCCCGGAGGGTATCGCAAATTTACTGATCCCGCTGGTGATTTATGTTGCTATGTTTTGTGCGGACTGGAAACTGGCTCTTATGTCTTTGGCCTCTATCCCGATCAGCCTGCTCTCCATGGTCATTATGTACTCTGTTGGAATGAAGCGCATGGGTCCCTACTATCAGTCTGCACAGAAAATGAACAACACGATCATTGAGTACATCAATGGTATGGAGGTTGTCAAGGTTTTCAACCGGGAGAGTGAATCTTACGAGAACTTCCGCAAGGATGTAACGGACTATCGGGATTATACCTTGGCATGGTATAAGGCCGCCTGGCCCTGGATGGCGATATACGGAAGTCTGCTGCCCTGCACTGTTATTCTGACTTTGCCTCTTGGGGCATGGTTTGTTCTCTGTGGCATAAGCACTTTACCTGATTTGATTTTAGTCCTCTGCCTTTCCCTCAGCATTGGGATTCCTCTCCTGAAAGCACTGGGCTTTATGGAGACGATTCCGAATCTGAATTATAAGATCACGGCACTTGAACAGATGTTAAATACGGCACCGCTGCAAGCTGCTGAGGATGATTTCCACGGACAGGATTTTAACATTTCTTACGATCATGTTTCCTTTGCGTATCAGACGACACAGCCTGGCCCAGATGGGAAACCGATAATAGCGGAAAACGAAGTCCTCCACGATATTACCTTTGTGGCACAAGCAGGACAAAAAACTGCCCTGGTTGGTGAATCCGGTTCTGGCAAGAGCACCCTTGCAAAACTGTTGATCCACTACTATGACCCGCAGAAAGGGAGCATTTCCATTGGCGGGCAGAAACTTTGTGATATGAGCCTGGAGGCATTGAACAGCCGCATTTCCTATGTGGCTCAGGATCAGTACCTGTTTAACACCTCCCTGCTGGAAAATATCCGTCTTGGACGTTTGGATGCTACCGATGAGGAAGTAATGCAGGCGGCGAAGAAAGCCCAGTGTATGGAGTTTCTGAAAAAGCTGCCGCAAGGTATTCACTCCATGGCGGGCGATGCGGGGAAAATGCTTTCCGGGGGGCAGCGCCAGCGAATTTCCCTGGCGCGGGCAATATTGAAGGATGCCCCGATTGTAGTGCTTGACGAGGCCACGGCCTATGCTGATCCAGAAAATGAGGAAAAAATGGAGGCTGCTATTGCGGAGCTGGTGGAGGGAAAAACCTTGGTAGTTATCGCTCACAAACTTCCCGCTATAATGAACGCAGATCAAATATGCGTTATGGATCACGGAAAGATGGTGGCAACCGGAAAACATCAGGAGCTGATTCAAGCTTGCCCAGAATACCAAAAGTTGTGGAAAGCGGCTCAGGACAGCGCCGAGTGGAAAGTATCTACTGCAAAGGAGGGAAGATAAATGTTTGCATTGATTTCAAGAATCCTGAACCTCTCCGGGAGGTATAAAAGCCGTATTCAGGCTGCATTTCTATGTGCATTTGTCGAGTCCATTCTCTCCAAAATGCCGATCTTCATGGCGTTTATTGTCTTGGCCGGGTTTGCTGATAATACGCTGACTGGAAAGACCTGTCTGTTTGTCGGACTTGGATTATTAGCTGTTGTAGTGGTTCAGACAGTGGTTCACTATTTGAGCGACCGTCTGCAAAGTGCCGCTGGATTTATGATCTTTGCTGATAAACGGATGGAGTTGGGAAATCATTTAAGAAAAATGCCGATGGGTTACTTTACATCGGGGAATATTGGCAAAATCAGTTCTGTTCTCAGTACGGATATGGTATTCATTGAGGAAGTTTCTATGAGTACCATTGGCAACATGATGAGCTATATGCTGTCTACTTTGGTTTTAGCTGTTTTTATGTTCGTACTGGACTGGAGACTTGGGCTGATTGCGGTAATCATTACCTTGCTGGCATCACTGGTTGCAAAATATATGAATAAGGTTTCCTTAACGGAGGCTGTCGAGCGTCAAAATCAGAGCGAAAATTTGACGGATGCGGTCTTGTCTTTTGCTGAAGGAATTGGGGTTATCAAAAGTTACAATCTGCTCGGAGAAAAATCTGACGAATTAACGGAAAACTTCAAAAAATCAAGGGATGTCAATACGAAGTTTGAGCAGAAAATGACACCGTGGACCACTGGCTTAAACATTCTCTATGGCGTGGGTATTGCCGCTATCTTCGGTTTATCCGTTTTTTTACATCAGGAAGGCGTACTCTCCCTGGCTTATCTTTTAGGCGTGCTGCTGTTTGTCTTTGATCTCTTTGGACCGCTGAAAGCTCTTTATGGAGAAGCAACCCGCCTGACCGTGATGAATGCCGCTTTAGACCGTATTGAAGCGGTTTTGAATGAAACAGAACTGCCAGATAAAGGGACAGCACATATTCCGAATGAAAGCTCCGGCTCACCGGAAATTTGTTTTGATAATGTGACTTTTGCCTATCAGGACAAGGAAGTCCTGCACAATATCAGCTTCTCTATGCAGAAGAATACCATGACCGCACTTGTGGGACCGTCTGGCGGCGGCAAATCCACGATTGCAAATCTTCTGGCGCGGCTGTGGGATGTGAAATCCGGCAAAGTGACAATCTGTGGTACAGATATTCGGGATGTACCTCTCGCTGAACTGATGGAACAGATCAGCATGGTTTTCCAGAGGGTGTACTTGTTCCAGGATACCATTTACAACAATATCAGCATGGGTAAACCGGACGCTACTGAGGAAGAAGTCTATGAGGCTGCAAAAAAAGCCCGCTGCTATGATTTTATCATGGCGCTGCCGGATGGATTCCAGACAGTCATCGGTGAAGGTGGCGCAACCCTGTCCGGCGGCGAAAAGCAAAGAATTTCTATTGCCCGCTGCATTTTGAAAGACGCGCCGATCGTCATTCTGGATGAAGCGACTGCAAGTGTTGATACCGATAATGAAAGTTATATCCAGGAGGCAATCAATGAGCTGGTAAAGGGTAAAACATTACTTGTGATTGCACACCGCCTGAATACCATCCGTCAGGCAGATCAGATTTTGGTGATCTCTGATGGACGGATCAGTGAACAAGGAACCCATGACGAGCTTATGGCAAAAGCCGGGATTTATCAGGATTTTGTAAATATCCGTAAAAAGTCCTCCGGCTGGAGTCTTGCATAAAGGAGAAACCGATGAAGATTCATGCGTCCGGGGAGGATTATTTGGAGGCTGTGCTGATTCTCCAAAAGAAGCAGGGCGTGGTTCGCTCCGTTGATCTTGCCCGGCACATGGGCTTTAGCAAACCGAGCATCAGCCATGCGGTGGGCGGTTTGAAGAACGGTGGTTTTCTGATCGTGGATGACGATGGATTTCTCCATCTGACCGCCATAGGTCAGGAGGTTGCCGAGAAAATCTATGAGCGGCACCGATTTTTTATGGAGCAGCTTGTGGCCGCTGGCGTTGATCTTGAAACGGCAGAACAGGAGGCTTGCCGGATCGAACACGCCATCAGTGATACATCTTTCCGAAAGCTAAAGGAGAAAGTACAAGGAACCGATTAGCGCACATCGGCTCCGCTCTGCATAATAAGTTATCTGCCCCGTCCGGGGAAAGAAAAAAACCGTTGACTGGGGCAGATAATTTCGTGCGCTATTTTAAGGTTTGAACTCAATCGGCGGTTTTGAAGGACAATTTCAGAGCCGCCGTTTCTTTGCATTTACACAAACTAATGACGACTTGCAGGGACACGGTAGCCGCTTGGAGGTTAATTTGCCGTGTCTCTTTTGCTTTTTCAAAGCTCCCATGATCTACATCAATTAAAAAAAGCATTGCCCCTCCTCCGGGCAAGTATAGCATCGCATCGGCATTATCGTTCCATGTGATTCAGCATAATAATGACTGTTCTTGGCGCGCCAGTTTCCCATTGCGGGAATCTGGCGTTTTTTGTAGCCTTTTTTTCGGAGATAATCCGGCTGTATACCGGTGTCGTTCCCCACCTCCATTCGATTCACTCGTCAATCACCCGTGAATCGAAATGGAGGTACAGAATGAAGAAAATTAACCTTCGGGAATTTTATCCTGATGTTTATAGAACAGATTTTTTTGTAGATGTGACAGAGGAAGTAATGGAGACTATTCGAGCAGCCGAACGTGCGGAGGCTGCGTATGAGCGAAAGATGTATCGTTATAAAGCACAGTATTCTCTGGATTGCGAGAATGGCATTGAAAATGCGGTGCTGTTAAAGCCGCAAACACCGGAGATCATCAAACCTCTGGGAGAGATGTATATGGAAGAAGTGACTGCTGACGATATTCGGCTGGCGCTTGTTCCATTGTCAAAGAAATCGGAAGGCTTATATAATAAGCTATAAATGAGCAAGTTCGTGATTTTGCATAAAAAGAAAGACACCTTAAATCGTTTGTGTTGTATAATGAAAGTAACCAAACAAACATTGCAACATTTACGAAAGAAGGTGCCTCTCGCAAATACTATACATCATTCTACATTCATATACAACCAGTTGAAGAAATTAAATTTATGCAAATCTTTTTCGGTGTTACTGTTCAAACCTCGCGGGATATTACCAGTGAACAGTAACGTTTGGATTGCTATTTTTATGCAACTGTTTCTTGCTGCTCTTGACAAAATAATTTTTAGAGATTATAATTATAACAGCGTTATATATCACTGTTATATAGGAGGTGTGCAAAATTAACGGAAATGGAACGACTTTAGAAAATATCCACCGGGCAGCGAAAGCAGAATTTTTAGAAAAAGGATATAAAGACGCTTCCCTGCGGAATATTGTGAAATCCGTGGGAATGACTACCGGAGCCTTTTACGGATATTACAAAAGCAAAGAAGAACTTTTTGAAGCCATCGTTGGTGAACATTATGAATATATTCGTAACCGTTTTATAAAGGCACAGCAGGAGTTCGCCGAACTACCAGCTGCCCAGCAGCCGGAAGTCATGAGTGATATTTCGGGAATCTGCATGTACGATATTCTCTATTATGCGTACGAACATTTAGAGGAATGTAAACTGATCCTCTGCTGTTCGGAAGGGACAAAATTTGCCGGGCTAATTGATGAAATGGTGGAGATTGAGGTAGATGGGACACATGCCTATCAGGATGTCTTAAGGCAGCTTGGACGGCCCTCTCCGCATATCGATCCTTCGCTGGAGCATATTCTGATCACCGGAATGCTTCATACTTTTTTTGAATTGATCATCCACGAAATGCCGCTCAAAGATGCCGAAAACTACGTTAGAGAAATGCGCGCCTTTTATACAGCGGGATGGATGAAAATTATGGGGCAGTAATGCCTTATAATTTTTACCTGTAAGTTAGCTATAGCTAACATGAATTCGGATATTGAAGAACATAGACGTGTTCTCTTTATCATAAACACAAAGAAAAGGAGGAATTTTTTTGAAAAAACAATCCAATTTATCACGCCTGCTGGAAATTGCAGGCAGCCATAAGTACCTGACCTATGCTTCCTGGGTGCTTTCTGCAATCAGTGCCCTGATTGCTCTGGTGCCATTCTATTACATCTGGAAAATGATCAAGGAAGTACTGGAGGTGGCACCAGATTTTGGCCAGGCACAGAACCTGACTGGCAATGGCTGGATGGCAGTATTGTTTGCTGTCCTGGCGGTGCTTGTCTACATAGCCGGGCTTATGTGTTCCCATTTAGGGGCATTTCGTATTGCCACAAACCTGCGTATCCAGACCATGGAGCATATTGTTAAGCTTCCTCTTGGATTTGCCGAGAGTTTTGGCAGCGGAAAACTGCGCAAAATCGTCAACGAATCCAGTGCAGCCACCGAAACCTATCTCGCTCATCAGCTTCCCGACAGAGCCAATGCCATTGCAACCCCCTGCGGTCTTTTGGTGCTGTTGTTCGTGTTTGACTGGAGACTGGGACTGTTGAGCCTTGTTCCGGTTGTGCTGGGTTTTCTGATTATGATGGCAATGACCGGAAAGCAGATGCAGGAAAAGATGAAAGAATACCAGAATGCGCTGGATGATATGTCCAACGAAGCGGTAGAGTATGTCCGCGGTATTCCGGTGGTAAAAACATTTGGCCAGACGATCTTTTCCTTTAAGAAGTTTAAAGACTCCATTGACCGCTATAAAGTATGGGTGATCGCCTATACCAAGCAGCTTCGGATACCGATGATGTTCTATACAGCTGCGATCAACGGAGTTTTTGCCACACTGATCGCCGGAGGACTGTTGCTGACACAAGACGGTGTGACTTCCGGTTTCTTACTGGATCTCATTTTCTATATCATTATTACGCCGGTTATTTCTGTTACACTGACACGCATCATGTTCCAAAGTGAAAATGCCATGATCGTAGATGACGCTTTACAGAGAATTGACAGTGTTTTGCATTTGAAGCCTCTGGAGGAAACCAAACACCCAATGCATCCGCAAAACGCTTCCGTGGAACTGAAATCGGTTCATTTCAGCTATGACGGAGAAAAAGAAGTATTAAAAGATATTTCACTGACCATTCCTGAAGGACGAACCGTAGCTTTTGTCGGCCCGTCCGGCGGTGGTAAAACAACCCTTGCCAACCTGATTTCCCGATTCTTTGATCCCCAGAGCGGAATGGTAACAATAGGTGGTGTCAATGTGAAAGACATCCCGAAGGAGGAACTCATGAATACGGTGTCTTTCGTATTTCAGAACAGCCGTCTGATCAAGGCGTCCATTCTGGAAAATGTGCGTATGGGGAAACCGGAAGCTACCCGTGAGGAAATTTTGGCTGCCCTTCATCATGCACAGTGCGATGATATTCTGGAAAAACTCCCACAGGGTGTGGATACGGTCATCGGTACAAAGGGGGTCTATCTTTCCGGCGGCGAGCAGCAACGAATTGCCATTGCCCGTGTGATGCTGAAAAATGCTCCGATTATTATTCTGGATGAAGCCACTGCCTTTGCTGACCCGGATAACGAAAGCCGTGTACAGGCTGCTTTCTCAAGACTTTCCGAGGGAAAGACCGTGATTATGATTGCCCACAGGCTTTCTACCGTAACAAATGTGGATCAGATTTTTGTCATTCAGGACGGACAGGTTGCCGAGTGCGGGAACAGTCGTGAATTGCTTGCAAAAGACGGCATTTTCAGCCGTATGTGGAAAAATTATCAGACTTCCGTGCAATGGAAGGTAACAAAGGAGGTGCAGTGATATGATCAAAAAACTGCAGAAAAAATATGCCCTGTCTGAACAGGGAGCAAAAGACCTGATCAAAGGCTGCCTGGCCTGTGTCCTTCAGAATCTGTCTTTTATGTTTCCGGTGGGACTTTTATATTACCTGGTCAGCGATCTGATGAACGGGGGTGTTCCCGGTGGGAAAATTCCATTTTATGTGGCAGGCTGCGTGGTGTGTATCGGCTTGATTCTGCTGACCACTTTCTTTCAATACAATGCGACCTATTTTGCCACTTACAAAGAAAGCGGTATCCGCCGCATTACCCTTGCAGAGCATCTGCGTAAGATTCCCCTTTCCTTTTTCGGGAAAAAGGATTTAGCCGATCTTACCAGCACCATTATGGCGGACTGTACCTTCCTGGAACAGAGCTTTTCACATTTTATCCCTGAGCTTGCGGGTTCGATCATTTCTACAGTTCTGATTTCCATCGGTCTGCTCTTTACGGACTGGAAAATGGCACTGGCTGCCTTATGGGTTCTGCCGGTTGCCTTTGCGATTGTGGGATTTTCCGCAAAGATTCAGGAAAATCTGAATCAGAAAGCGATGGATGTGAAGATGGCCTGCGCAGACGGGATACAGGAGTGCATTGAAACGGTTCGTGACCTGAAAGCGAACAACGCGGAGCAGGCATATTTAAAAGGTCTGGAAAAGAAGATCCGTGCCGTGGAGCATCGTTCCATCCTCAATGAATTCGGCCTTGCTGTTTTTGTGGTTTCCGCATCGCTGGTGCTGAAGCTTGGTATTGCAACGGTTGCGCTGGCAGGAGCTGTTCTGCTCATGCAAGGAAGCCTCTCCGTGCTTACATTCTTTATGTTCCTTCTGGTAGTATCTCGTTTATATGACCCTCTGCAGGGCGCACTCCAGAATCTTGCGGCAGTCATCAGTACACGAACCAACATTGCCCGTATGAATGAAATTCTCGATCATCCGATCCAGCAGGGCAGCGACAGGCTTTCCAATCAGGGGTATGATATTGTCTTTGACCATGTTGGGTTTGCCTACAATACCGGAGAAACCGTATTGAAAGATGTTTCCTTTACGGCAAAACAGGGAGAGGTTACGGCTTTGGTCGGCCCATCTGGCGGCGGAAAAACAACCGTATCCCGGCTGGCAGCAAGGTTCTGGGATATTAACAGAGGAAAGATTACCGTGGGAGGCATGGATGTATCCCGAATTGATCCGGAAACACTGCTTTCTCTGTATTCCATCGTATTCCAGGATGTTACACTGTTTGACAATACGATTCTGGAAAATATCCGAATCGGAAACAAAGACGCCACAGATGAACAGGTCATTGCTGCTGCGAAACTTGCCAATGTGGATGAATTTGCGGAAAAACTGCCGGATGGATGGTATACCAATATCGGGGAAAATGGCTGTGAACTTTCCGGCGGAGAGCGCCAGCGTATCTCTATTGCCCGTGCATTTCTGAAAAATGCGCCGATCATTCTTTTAGATGAAGCTACTGCTTCCCTGGATGTGGAGAATGAAACTCTGATACAGACAGCCCTTTCTCGTCTGATCGCAGATAAAACGGTTCTGGTCATCGCCCACAGGATGCGTACCGTAGCAGGAGCAGATAAAATTGTTGTCCTTTCTGATGGCACCGTGGCAGAAGAAGGATCACCAAAGGATCTGGAAGAAAAGAATGGTGTATATGCCCATATGGTAAAACTGCAGACAGAAAGTCAGGATTGGAAACTTTCATAAAGAAAAAGGAGGGCTGGTTATGCAAAAATTAGGCGTTGTGGAGGATACCCTGTTTGTCCCTATGCTGGGAAGAATTTATGCTGCTGAGCATTGCCCACAAATTTTATATGATAAAAAGGCATTGGAATTGAAAAATAGGCTGCCGTTAGACTTGATTGAACAGAATATGCAGAACCAGTATACCCTTTTGGCCTCTGCTTCCCGGTCTGCTAATATGGATCGGATTATTCGGGATTTTCTGGAACGCAGACCGAACGGTGCGATTGTCCAACTGGGTTGTGGCCTGGAGACAACCTATTACCGCTGTGATAACGGAAGGGCACGCTGGTATGCTGTGGATCTGCCTCATGTGATCGAATACCGGCGAGGGCTTCTTCCCGAACCGGAGCGTGAATGCTATATTTCCGGGAATGCCTTTGCAAAGGACTGGATCAAAAAAGTCCGCGATGAGGTGCTTGATACTCCGATTCTCGTTATTGCAGGTGGACTATTCCATTATTTTGAGGAAAATAAGGTCATTGCCCTTCTGCGTATGATTGGACAATTTGGAAATATGGAAGTTGTTTTTGATACCGTGAACAGAAAAGGCATGGCAATGATGCAAAAGAAGTACATGAGGCAGGTAGGCCATGCCGATGCGCAGATGTTCTTTTATGTCGATGCAGTGGAAGAACTGGCGGCAAAGATCGGGGGTAATGCAAAGGTGATTGCGGATGAACCATACTATCGTTACATCCCTAAAAACGGCTTAAAGATGTCCACGAAGGTCAGTATGGCGGTTTCTGATCGGTTCTGCATGGTGAAGATGATACAGTTGAAACTATAGATGCTTTTGCGTGGAAAAGAAAAGAGGTTAAATCTTGTTATAACATGTAATAAATGTTACCACAATCAACTCTACAATGATTTGTTTTCCAATAAATTAGAGCGATGATGTATTAGTTTATATCAACTGATAGGGAGGTGGAAATGAGCATGAGTGAACTCCACAAACCAGAATGGTACGGGGAATGTGCTATAATTTCTGATAAATATAATGATTATGTTCAAATAAAATATAAATGCAATGGGACTGGAACTTTATATGATTACTCATTATTCCCTGGTATCAATTTAATTTTTATGGATTTTAACTGTTCAGATATTTTTCATGAACCGATTCCCAATAAAAATATCATTGAAATTCGTCATTACCAAAAGGGACGCGTTGAGTTTGAATTAAGGAATAATAAGGTTTTTCACATGAAAGAAGGAGAATTATGTATCAATGCTCTTGCTAATGTTCCTGCGGCATATTCTTTTCCCTTTGGATATAGTGTTGGATTGAGTTGTGTGATTGACAAAGATTCTATTGATGCGAAAACAAAACAAATTTTTTCTTACTATAATATTGATGTCTTAAATCTTGGACAAGAATTGGAAATAGAAAAAAAGTGGTTTTTATGCCGGACACCACAGCGATTGTTACATATCTTTGATGAATTATACGCTGCAAAAGGCGTGGAAGGAAAAGATTACTTCCGTATTAAATTATTGGAATTGTTTTACCATATCAAACAACTGCGGATTGAAGATCAGTATGAAGCAACATATTATTCCAAAGAGCAAATTGAAATCATTAAGCGTATCCGACATCAGCTTATAGAAAACCTCGACAAAAAACTATCCATAGAAGAACTCTTGCGAAAAGAGCCAATGAGCAAGGTCACATTTCAAGCTATTTTCAAACAGATTTATGGCGATACGCCCTATGCACATATCAAAAAGTATAAAATGAATCTTGCGGCTGTTTATTTGCAGGAAACAGATCAATCAATCACGCAAATAGCCGGTGAACTTGGATATTCAAATATTAGTAAGTTTGCGAGGGCTTTTCAAGAAGTGTTTGGAATGCTTCCAAAGGATTACCGTAAAGCAAAAAAGTGATTTAACTTTTGGGCTGTTTTCTTGATTTACTTTTCCCTTTGGAGTAGTTAGAGACTGCAAACCGGTGTAAAATGACAGTGTAGTTAGTTATTGCTAACTACACTGTCATTTTATTTTAAGGAGGTTTCAAAGATGGAACAAACGGTAAAGAAAAAAATTGGCGTTCGAGATATTATGACGATTGCCGCAATGATGGTCATCAATTTTGCAATTGCAATGGTGATTGGTATGGTTACATTGCCTTTCCCAGCAGTATATTTATACGGCTCTGCTGGTATTGATGCCTTTATTGGAGCAACATTTTATTTGGTTGCGGCAAATCGTATTAACAAACACGGATTATTGTTTGCTTGGGCTACGGTTTATGGACTAATCCAAGGTGTTATGGGTTATATGTTCTTGGTTCCCTATTTCTTGATTGTAGCCCTCATTGCCGAGTTATGCATGGTTGGCAAGAATACATACCGAAGTGCAGTTCGTAACCGAATTGGCTGGATGGTCAACTCAATCGGAAATTTTGTAGGCTGTGCCGTACCGCTGTGGTGGTCTTGGGACAGCTATCAGGAAATGGCAGCAAGCAGCGGTTTTGATGCAAATACCTTGAATATGCAGCTCTCTATGGTGACTTCTCCGGCGCTGATGCTTCTGGGTGTTGTCATTACTGCGGTTCTTGCAATTCTTGGTACATTGTTCGGCCAGCGGTTGCTCAGAAAGCATTTCCAAAAAGCTGGCATTGTAGGATGATGGCCGGAGAAAAAAAGCAAAGGCGGATTGACCGGATTGACGGGCGCACAGTTCTTTTCCTGACGCTGTGCGCCTGCCTTGTGACTTTTCTTACCACGAGTTTTTGGGGACATGGGATTTTTACCTTTTGGATTTTTCTGATCCTGTGCTGGTTCGGCTTGTATAAGCAGGCTATTGGATGCTTTGCGGTCTATTTGGTAGCGATTGTATGGCTGATGATCGAGACAAAGTATCAGATCAGTATCCCATCACCGCTGTTACTCAGCATGATTTACAAGCTGCTGCTCCCCGCTATGCCAGCCTATCTTCTGGCGAAAATTCCGTCCGGGAAACTGACGGCCAGCTTGAGGAAAATGCCTATCCCCACCCGTATCATGCTTGTTTTGATCGTCATGCTCCGCTTTGCTCCGACTGTGCTGCATGAATTTGGAGAAGTCAGGGAAGCCATGAAAATCCGTGGCTTCTTAAAATCGGTTGGCAATGTTTTGAGGCATCCGATGGACACGTTGGAATACGCCATTGTTCCGATGGTGTTCCGCTCCTTAAAGATTGCGGACGAGTTAGCTGCTTCTGCCATTGTCAGAGGAATTGAAAGCCCCTACAAGAAAGAAAGCTACTATGTCAGCCGGATCGCTGCGCTGGATTACTTTTTGATTGTTGTCAGCGTGGGAGCTGCCGTGTGCTGCTGTCTTTTATAGGAGGAATGGAATGGGAAAAGAAATTATGATCCGTAACCTGACCTTTTCCTATGGCGGGAACGGAAATCAACTGGAACACATATCGTTAGACATTGCCGCTGGGGAGGTCATTGTTATGACCGGCCCATCAGGGAGCGGGAAAAGCTCTTTGACGAGAGTGATTAACGGCCTGATCCCCTACTTCTACGAGGGGGATTTAAGCGGTGAGGTTTTTGTGGACGGAAAACCGCTGAAAGAGATTCCGTCTTGGGAGCGCGGCAAAATCGCAGGGAATGTATTTCAAGACCCCAGGAGCCAGTTCTTTGCCAATGAGGTAGCTGGTGAGATTGCTTTCGGCTGTGAGAACTACGGGTATTCCCATGAGGACATTCAGAGCCATGTTCACCGGGCGGCGGCGGACATCAAAATTCAGGACATTCTGGCTCACAGTCTGCACAGCCTGTCTTATGGGATGCGCCAGAAAGTTGCGATTGCGTCTGCGGAGGCGATTGACCCGGAAATCTATGTCATGGATGAACCGTCTGCCAATCTGGATATTGCATCTACCTACCGCTTTGCAGACATTATCCGCGATTTGAAACAGCAGGGAAAAACCATCATCATAGCGGAACACCGGCTTTACTATCTGATGGATTTGGCAGACCGTTTCCTGTGTGTGCAGAAAGGGAAAATTGTGCGGGAATTTACCGCACAGCAGATGAAAGCCCTGTCCAATCAGGAAATCCGGGCGCTGGGGCTTCGCACTCCTGACCTGCACCAGATCGAGCAGGCGGAAATCCCATCTGCGGCAACCAGCGAGGTTGTTCTGGAAGTGAAAAAGCTGAACCACTCTTTTGGTGAGACGATTGTGGCAAAGGATATTGACTTTCAATGCCGCAAGGGAGAAGTGGTAGCCCTGATTGGCCCTAACGGGACGGGCAAAAGCACCATAGGACGAATCCTGGCAGGGCTATTGAAAGAGAAATCCGGCGAAGTCGTTTTGTTCGGAAAGCATTGCAGACCGAAAGGCCGTTTGGGAAAGGTCTGGTACATTCCCCAGGATTTAGACAGCCAGCTTTTCGGTGAGGACTTGCTTGACGAACTGACTACCGGCGCAGAAGTCAACCCGGAGCGGAAACAAGCGGCGGAAGAAATCCTGGAGGCCCTGGAACTGACGCCATTCATCAAACAGCATCCCTCTACGCTTTCAGGAGGGCAAAAGCAGCGGCTGGCTCTTGGCGTGGCTCTAATGCACGAAGCGCCGATCATCGTACTGGATGAACCGACAAGCGGGCTGGACGGTACGAATATGCGGAATGTCAGCCGGATGATCCGCAAGCTGGCAAAGATGGGGAGCACCATTATCGTCATTACCCATGACGCGGAGTGTGCGCTTGCCTGCTGTGAGCGGGCAATACGCCTGGAGAACGGCTGCATTACCGATGATTTTCAAATCAGGGGAGCAGAGCTTCTCTTAGACAAAATTGGATATGACAAAAAGGAGGGTTAGAAATGGCACAGCAAAACAAAAAGCAGCCGAAACCGAAAACCGGACTGGCACGCTGCCTGGAACTGGCTTCCGGCCATAAAGGGCTGGTGTTCCTGGCAGGTTTTTTGGCGGCGCTGGCTGCGATCTGTTCTTTTGTACCGTACTTATCAATCTACTACATCATTCGGGAAATCCTGTTTGTTTATCCGGATATGTCGCTCTTGAATGTTTCCACAATCTCGACCTGGGGATGGCTGGCCCTGGCCGGAATTTTGGGGAACATCGTATTTTACTTTTTTGCCCTGTTGTGTTCCCACGTTGCGGCGTTTGGAACGCTTTATGAATTGAAGGTGGCCTTTGCCGACCACATCATGCAGATTCCCCTTGGGTATCATCTGACCCTGGGCAGCGGCAAAATGAGAAAAATCATGGACGAAAACATTGAAAGCGTTGAGAAATTCATCGCTCACCAGCTCCCGGACTTTGTGGCCTCGCTGGTCGCACCGCTTGTTCTGGTCATCATTCTTCTTGGAATTGACTGGCGGTATGGCGTGGTTTGTCTGGTCGGTATTGTTCTGGCCTTTATTGTGCAGTTTGCAGGCTTCAACGGAGAAGCAAAGGAAAAAATGCACCGTTTCCAGACCGCTCAGGAAAACATGAACAGCGCCTCCGTGGAATATGTGCGCGGTATGTCGGAGATCAAAGCATTTAATCAGACCGCCGATTCCTTTAAGCGGTTGGGCAAATCCATTACAGACTATACCTCTTTTGTGTTGGAGTACGCATTGGGCTGGCAGAACTGTATGCCTGCTTTTACCACGATCATCAACAATATTTATCTGCTTTTGATTCCGGTGGGCATTCTGATCGGGATGCACACTACGGATTTCAGGGAGTATTCGCTGACATTTATTTTCTACCTGATTATTGTCCATGCGATTTCCGGTGTCCTGAATAAAATCATGTATATCTCTGAGTCCTTTACGCAGATTGACGGCAGCGTGGAGCGTATGGATGAAATCCTGCGTATCCCAGCCCTGCCCGAAAAGAGTACGGCGCAAGCAATCGAAAACTATGGGATTGCTTTCCGGGATGTCAGCTTTTCCTACGAAGCCGATTCCCAGGTCAAGGCCCTGTCTCATGTTTCTTTCTTTGCGGATCAGGGCAAGGTGACAGCCATTGTCGGCCCCTCCGGTGGCGGTAAAAGTACCATCGCCAGCCTAATCTCCCGGTTTTATGATGTGACGGACGGAAGTATTCAAATCGGCGGCGTTGACATTCGGGATATTCCGCTGGATGCGCTGATGGATAAGGTCAGCTTCGTATTTCAGGATACGTTCCTGTTCAAACAGAGCATCCTGGACAACATCCGTATGGGAAATCCAGATGCTACGGAAGAACAGGTGATTGCGGCGGCAAAGGCTGCAAGATGCCATGAATTTATTGAGCAGCTTCCGAACGGCTACCAGACCGTGATCGGCAGCACCGGCGTCCACCTTTCCGGTGGTGAGCGCCAGCGGATTGCCATTGCAAGGGCTATCGTAAAAGACGCGCCCATTATCGTTCTGGACGAGGCAACCGCGTTCAGCGACCCGGAGAACGAGTACCTGATTCAAAAAGCCTTTGAAAAGCTGATCCAGAATAAAACGGTTGTAATGATCGCCCATCGCCTGTCCACGATTCGTAATGCTGACCAGATCCTTGTCATGGAAAAGGGCTGTCTGATTGAGTCCGGCACCCATGACGAGCTGCTGAAGAAGGACGGAAAATACGCACAGATGTGGAGCAGCTATACGGAGTCGATCAACTGGAAAATTGGTACAGGAAAGGCGGTGTGATCTATGAGTAAGCTGAAAGAAAAGTTAATGCTGTCGGAGAAAGGCTATTCCGACCTGAAAAAAGCAATTACGGCCTGCACAATAACCAATATCGCGTTATTGCTCCCATCAATGGTAGCCTGCCTGATCTTTTGGGAGCTGTTAAAGCCGTTTACGGGAGAAGCAATTTCGTGGGCCGCGTTGTGGAAGCTGCTGGGCCTGGGGCTGGTGGCGGCTATTCTGGTATTCCTGGCCGCGAAAAACGATTATAGGAAAACCTATATTGCTTCCTATAAGGAGGCCAGCACGACCAGACTTCGGATCGCGGAGCATCTTCGCAAGCTCCCCATGAGCTTCTTTAACACAAAAGATTTGTCCGATATTACCACCAACATGATGGCGGATTGCAGCAGCATGGAATCCATGCTCAGCAGTACCATCCCGCCGCTGATTGCAAATATCATCTCTGTTACCCTGACCTGCGTTTGTCTGGCATTTTTTGACTGGAGAATGGCCCTTGCGATTTTCTGCACAATGCCGGTTACATTCCTTATCATCTGGTGCGGGCGCAAGCTACAACTTCGTCTGTTTGAAAAACAGGTGGATGTGAAACTGGAGGCGTCTAGCCAGATTCAGGAATACCTGGAAGGTATTAAGATCATCAAATCTTGTGGTCTTGGCGGTTCCCGCTTTGATGCGTTGGATAAAGCACTCCAGGCCATGAAAAAAATCGCCATTAAAGTGGAACTGGCCTCCGGTATTCTGGTTCAGGGAGCCAGCCTGATCCTGCAAGCAGGGCTTGGCATTACTATTTTCATTGGAACGGTGCTGATAACCGGCGGCAAAATCGAATTGCTCCCTCTGCTGGTGCTGCTCATGTTCTCCACGCAGATTTACGGCCCAATCCTTGCCATTCTCTCACAGTTGACTTCTCTGTTTCATTTGGAGACTGTCACCAACCGTATGCGTACCCTGCTGACCACGCCCGCTATGGAGGGCGAGGATAAGGATGTATCCAAGTATGACATTGAACTGAAAAATGTCACTTTCGGATATAACCAGGACGATGTTATCAAGGATGTGTCTTTTTCTATTCCTGCTGGCAGCGTAACGGCCCTGGTAGGGCCTTCCGGAAGCGGCAAAAGCACGATTTCCAAACTGATCGCCCGCTTTTGGGATATAAGAAAAGGCCAGATCACCATTGGTGGTATGGATGTCAGCACCATTGAACCGGAACACCTGATGCGCTGTATGTCCTTTGTATTCCAGGATGTGACCCTGTTCAACGATACTGTTTTTAACAATATCCGTGTAGGTAACATGAACGCTACCGAAGAACAGGTCATGGCAGCGGCAAAGGCAGCGTACTGTAACGAATTTATCCAGCGATTGCCGGATGGTTATCAGACTATCTTGGGGGAGAACGGCAGCACTCTTTCTGGCGGAGAACGTCAGCGAATCTCCATTGCCCGCGCTCTGCTGAAAGATGCCCCGATTATTCTTCTTGATGAAGCAACAGCATCTCTTGACCCGGAGAACGAGGTTTTAATCCAGCGGGCCATTGCAAAGCTGGTGGAGGGTAAGACGGTCATTATGATTGCTCACCGGCTTCGTACCGTTGGGGATGCCGACCAGATTCTTGTCCTCGACAATGGAAAATTGGTGGAATGCGGCACACATGATGAACTGATGAAGAAAAAAGGTTTGTATCACAAGTTGTTCTGCATCCAGCAGGAGAGCCTTGGCTGGGAGGTATAACCTTTGAGGATAGGATGTCCTATGAAGATTCATGCGTCAGGGGAGGATTATCTGGAGGCTGTGCTGATACTTCAAAAGAAACAAGGCATGGTTCGCTCCGTTGACCTTGCTCGGCACATGGGTTTTAGCAAACCGAGTATCAGTCATGCGGTGGGCGTTTTGAAAAACGGCGGTTTTGAGAAATCAAGGTCGCCGTTTCTTTTGCCCTCAAATGGAATGACGCGCTGGCAGCTTCGGCGGCTTACAGGAGGGAGCCGCCCATGATACGATCTGACTGCCGACAAATTCTGACTGTATTTTCGCAACTGTCAAAAAAATCCATACTGTCCAGTGGGTACAGTCTAACGATGGATGCGAAAATCGTCGCTTTTTAATTTTACTGTATTAGATACTTGTCCGGTCAATATAGGAGATAATGTGTTTTTCGGTCCCAATTGCACAATAGCTACACCGGTTCATCCTTTCCGGTGGCAGGAGAGAAATATTAAATTCAAGGAAGACGGCACTGCTTATGATGATGAATATGGAAAACCTATTACGATTCATTCGAATTGCTGGATTGCCAGTAATGTGATGATTGCCGGCGGTCTGATGATGGGAAATGCAGCTTCTGTTATTGGTTTTGCTGTTGCGGGAATTGTAATTTTCTTTGTGGCTGTAAAAGTTGACTTGTCTATTTTGCGCCTGGTGTTCTTGCCACTGGAATTCGCCGGACTTCCGAAAATCGACTTCGGTTTTCCGGAATTAATATTACATTATTTGGAGAGACATTTAAGTGGCTTCTGTGGAAATAAAATCCATGGAAGGTTCTTTTTGGCGTGCTGTTTATGTAAAAACAGTGGATTTTTTATATTAATATGTGTATAATGAAGCGAACTGTGAAAAAATAAGGGAAAAGAGAGGAAGAAAGAGTGGAAAAAAGAATTATTCAGGTAGAAGACAAGGTGCCTGCAAAGCTGCTGATCCCGCTTAGTATCCAGCATATGTTTGCCATGTTTGGCGCATCTGTACTGGTTCCGTTTCTGTTCGGAATCAATCCGGCCATCGTACTGCTGATGAACGGTGTGGGAACTTTACTGTTTATTTTGATCACAAAGGGAAAAGCTCCGGCTTACCTTGGATCAAGCTTTGCTTTTCTGTCACCGGGAATCCTGGTTATGACAAAATTCGGATACCAGTATGCACTGGGCGGATTTGTAGTTCTTGGCATTGCAGGTATGATCCTGGCGCTGATCATTGGAAAATGTGGAACCAAATGGATCGATATCGTGCTTCCCACAGCTGCAATGGGACCTGTAGTTGCACTGATCGGTCTGGAGCTTGCCGGAAGTGCTGCAAGTACAGCAGGACTTCTTGACGATAAGATAGATATGAAAAATGTGATCGTATTTCTGGTAACATTGGGAGTTGCAGTGTTTGGACAGATCCTGTTCAGAGGATTCTTATCAGTGATCCCAATCCTGATCGCGATCATTGCTGGGTATGTGGCAGCAGTTCTCTGCGGAATCCTGGATTTTACAGCAGTAAAAGAAGCTGCATTTTTTGCACTGCCTAATTTCCAGCATCCGAAATTTAATCTGGAAGCGATTTTGACAATCTTCCCGGCACTTCTTCTGGTAACATCCGAGCATATCGGACATCAGATTGTAACCAGCAAGATTGTAGGGAAAGACCTGCTGAAAGAACCGGGCTTACATCGTTCCCTTTTTGCAGACTTCTTTTCTACAACACTGTCTGCATGCATGGGTTCTGTACCCACAACTACCTATGGTGAGAATATTGGTGTTATGGCCATGACAAAGGTTTACAGTGTGCAGGTAATCGGAGGTGCGGCTGTTCTCTCTATCTGCTGTTCCTTCCTTGGAAAACTGGCAGCATTGATCAATACCATTCCCGGTCCTGTGATCGGAGGAATTTCTTTCCTGCTCTATGGTATGATCGGTACCTCCGGACTTCGTATGCTGGTAGACAATAAAGTAGATTACGGTAAATCCAGAAATCTGACACTGACCTCGGTTGTATTTATCGTAGGTCTTTCCGGAATCTCCCTGAATCTGGGAAATGTAAAACTTACAGGTATGGTACTGGCGTGTGTTGTAGGCATGGCACTGAGTCTGGTGTTCTATATTCTGGACAAGCTTCATCTGACAAATGATCAGTGATATATAAGCTAACGAAAACCTTCGGGCAGGAATGTCCGGAGGTTTTTATATATAACAGTATAAAACAGTTGACAACAGTTATGCACTGTTATATACTGTTTGTAGATGGAGGAGAAACATATGCATATAATAATCAATAATTCATCCATGGTACCTATTTATGAACAGATCATAGACCAGATTAAGTCTGCGATTATCAGAGGAGAGTTACAGCCGGACACTGTATTACCTTCAGTACGCAGTCTGTCAAAGGAACTGAAGATCAGTGCCCTGACTGTGAAGAAAGCCTACGACAATCTGGAAGAAGAGGGATTTACCGTCACTGTTCATGGAAAAGGAACCTACGTTGCAGCCACAAATAAAAACCTGATGAGGGAAGAACAGCTCAAAGAAGTAGAACATGATCTGGAGCAGGCAATCATGAAGGGCAGAAGATGTGGACTGAACGATGAGGAAATCAGAAATCTTTTTGAAATGATCATGGAGGACTAAGACATGTTGAAAATCAGTCATTTGCAGAAACATTACAGAGGTTTTTCGCTGGACTGTTCTATGGAAGTACAGCCTGGGATGATTACAGGACTTATTGGAAGAAATGGTTCCGGGAAATCCACCACATTTAAAGCTTTGCTCGGCTTGATTCATCCGGATGGCGGAGAGATAGAGGTCTTTGGGAAAAAGGCAGAAGAGCTTAAGCCGGAGGATAAGCAGAAACTGGGAGTTGTTTTTGCAGATTCAGGCTTCAGTATGTATCTGACAGCAGCGGGTGTGGCCAATATTATGAAAAGCATATATCCGGATTTTGACAGAGAGAAATTCCTGCAGCAGTGCAGAAGATTCAATCTGCCCACAGACAAGAAAATCAAAGAATTTTCCACTGGTATGAAAGCAAAGTTTAAAGTACTGGTAGCATTAAGCCATAAGGCAGAACTGCTGATTCTGGATGAGCCCACAGTTGGTCTGGATGTGATCGCCAGGGATGAGGTGCTGAACATGCTGAGAGAATATATGGAAGAAAATGAAAGCAGTTCTATTCTGATCAGTTCCCATATTTCATCAGATCTGGAGAGTCTTTGTGACGATTTTTATATGATCCATGCCGGAAAAATTATTCTTCATGAGGATACAGATGTACTGCTGTCAGATTATGCAGTTCTTAAAGTTTCAGAAGAAGAGTACGAAAAACTGGATCAGCAATACCTTATTAAGATCCGGAAAGAAGCTTATGGATACAGGTGTCTGACAAACCAGAAACAATTTTATATGGAAAATTATCCGGATGTTGTAATTGAGAATGGAAAGATTGATGATCTGGTAGTGATGATGGAGGAACAGGTATGAAGGGATTATTTGTAAAGGATATAGAACTGATGAAACAGCAGAAACAGTCTTTTATCCTGGTTATTGTAATGGGAGTCATCCTGAATCTGGCAGGAAGCGGGAGCGTCAGTTTTGCTATAGGATATTTTACGATTGTCACAGCAATTTTTGCCATTACGACTATAAGTTATGATGAGTTTGATAATGGTCTTGCATTTCTTATGACCTTGCCGGTTACCAGAAAACAGTATGTGGCGGAGAAATATCTGCTGGGAGCAGGGCTTACGGCTGCAGCGTGGGGAATTGAAGCAATAACGGGAGTGATCTGTAAAGGTGTGGCAGAGCTTCAGGGGTGCCTGAGTGAGAAAATTATTGGCACTCTGATATACATTCCACTGGCACTTCTTATGCTGGCGGTATCGCTCCCGCTTGTAATACATTTTGGAGCGGAAAAAGGACGTTATATTGCAATGGTCATGTGGGCTATTATAATTGCCGTAGTTTATACTCTGATAAAAACAATTGGACTTTCAGCAGACGCAGTCGATGCATGGCTGAATGGACTGAACCGGGGAATGGTATTGGCCGGAGCTGTATTGTTCACAGTAATTGTATATATGGGGTCTTTCTGGATTGGTGTCCGGCTTATGGAGAAGAAAGAATTCTGAGGAAAAATATTTTGACCCTAACATCATAAGGAACTGAATACGGCAGTAGAACGTGCAGTGAGTGAAAGCATTCAGGAGGGAATTCTCAAAGAATTTCTGCAAAAGAATCGAGCGTAGATAGTCGCTATGAGTATATTTGAAATGGGATTATCCGTGCAACAGATTGCTCAGGGAGTAAAAGTAGAAGAAAAGACTGTACATAAGTGGTTGAATGAAAAAAAGAAGATGAAAACCACATATTAAAAATAATGGAAGCGGAGTCCACATTAACTGTAAATGTGGGCTCTTTTGGACTAAATGAACACATAAAAACACAACCCTATTGGATTTATCCATATCAGTATGTTAAAATAATTAATTGATAAAGGATTTTAACAGATGAAGCGATAAAAGAATAACTACTGATTTTATAAAAAAAAGGAGCTTTTAAATATACTATGGAGAAACTTGTCATTGGTATCCTTGCCCACGTAGATGCAGGTAAGACTACGTTGTCGGAGGGGATTTTATATTTAACGGGAAAAATCCGTAAGCTGGGGCGTGTGGATCATAAGGATGCTTATTTGGACACCTATAACCTGGAACGGGAACGAGGAATTACGATTTTTTCCAAGCAGGCGGAGTTTGAACTGGGGAACAGGGGGATAACTCTTCTGGATACGCCGGGGCATGTGGATTTCTCAGCGGAAATGGAGAGGACACTGCAGGTTCTGGATTATGCCATTCTTGTGATAAATGGAGCGGATGGTGTGCAGGGGCATACCATGACCTTATGGAGACTTCTGGCAAGATACCAGATCCCTACATTTCTGTTTATCAATAAAATGGACCAGGATGGAACAGATAAAGAGAAACTTCTGGCAGAATTAAAGAAGCGATTAAGTGATAATTGCGTTGATTTCACTTGGGAAAAATCAGATCTGCAGTCTCAGTTTCTGGAAGATGTTTCTGTCTGCGATGAAGAACTGCTTGAAAAATATCTGGAAACAGAGGAAATATCAACATCAGATATCCGAAAAGTAATCAAAGATCGAAAACTTTTCCCATGTTTCTTTGGTTCTGCTCTGAAAATGACAGGGGTAGAAGAATTCCTCCATGGGCTGGAAAAATACTGCGAGACACCGACATATCCGTCTGAATTTGGCGCAAAAGTATTCAAGATTGCCAGAGACGATCAGGGCAATCGTTTAAGCTATATGAAAATCACAGGTGGAACATTGAAGGTGAAGGAACTTCTTACAGATACAGAGAAAGCGGATCAGATCCGTATCTATTCCGGTGCGAAATTTGAGCTTGCAAAGGAAGCTCCTGCAGGAACTATCTGTGCAGTGACCGGCCTTTCCCAGACACATCCGGGACAGGGATTTGGGATTGAACGGGAATCTGAGATGCCGGTTCTGGAACCTGTATTAAATTACAGAATTCTGCTTCCTGAGGACTGCGATGTTCACCAGATGCTAAAGAAACTCAAAGAGCTGGAAGAAGAAGAACCGGAACTTCATATTGTATGGAACGAACAGCTTGGAGAAATCCATGCCATGTTGATGGGTGAGGTTCAGATCGAGATATTAAAGCATCTGATCTGGGAACGTTTCCATGTAGCAGTAGAGTTTGGCACAGGAAATATCGTATATAAGGAAACAATCGCAGAGCCGGTAGAAGGGGTGGGTCATTTTGAGCCGCTGCGTCATTATGCAGAGGTACACCTGCTTCTGGAACCGGGAGAGCCGGGAAGCGGACTGCAGTTTTTTACTGCATGCAGTGAGGATGTGCTGGACCGTAACTGGCAGCGTCTGATTCTGACTCATCTGGAAGAAAGGGAGCATCCGGGAGTACTGACCGGTTCTCCCATCACAGATATGCAGATCACACTGATCACAGGACGCGCCCATCTGAAACACACAGAGGGAGGCGATTTCCGGCAGGCAACGTACAGGGCTGTGCGTCAGGGATTAAAGAAAGCAAAAAGTGTACTGCTTGAGCCATATTATGAGTTCAGACTTGAGATTCCGGGAGATATGATCGGGCGTGCTATGACTGACATTCAGAAAATGAATGGAACCTTCCAGCAGCCGGAAGCGGATGAGGATGACATGATGGTGTTGAAGGGGAGTGCACCGGTATCAATGATGCGAGATTATCAAACTCAGGTAACCTCCTATACAAAGGGACGTGGCAGATTATTCTGTTCATTGAAGGGCTATGCCCCATGTCAGAATCAGGATGAGATTGTAGAGGAGATTGGATATGATTCCGAACGTGACCTGGACAATCCCACAGGTTCTGTATTCTGTGCTCATGGAGCAGGATTTGTGGTGCCATGGTATGAAGTAGAGGATTATATGCACCTGGAAGGGGTTGACGAGTCTGAGCTGGGAAGTACCATACCGGATAGTGAAGAAAGTATAGCAGGAAACAGGAATAGTAACAATCAGACAGATTCGGGTTATCGTCCACCCAGGAATGCCGGCGTAGGAAGCTATGAGGATGAGGAAGAACTGAAAGCTATTTTTGAGCGCACATTCGGGCCAGTCAAGCGTTACAAAGAACCACAGTTTAAGAGAACATTTTCTGCAAAATCCGACAGCGGCAGCTATTACCGCAACAGTTCTTCTGCTAAGAAGAAAGAAAAAGAATATCTCCTTGTAGATGGTTACAACATCATCTATGCCTGGGAAGATTTAAAAGAACTGGCAGATGCAAATCTCCATGCAGCTCAGACAAAACTGATGGATATTCTGAGCAACTATCAGGGCTTTAAGAAATGTACGTTAATTCTTGTATTTGACGCTTATAAGATAGAAGGCCATGCAGAGGAAGTGATCACTTATCATAACATCCATGTAGTCTACACCAAAGAAGCTGAGACAGCGGATCAGTACATTGAGAAAACGGTTCATAAGATTGGACGGGAAAACCAGGTAACTGTGGCAACATCCGATGGACTGGAGCAGATCATCATTATGGGACAGGGCGCCCACCGTATGTCTGCCAGAGGTCTTCGTGACGAAATAAAAGCTACAGAAAACCAGATTCGCCAGCAATGGCATGAGAAACGTCAGAGCAGTAAGAATTATCTGATTGACAATATTTCTGATGAGATGGCACAATATATGAAAGAGAAACGACTGGAAAAATAAGAAGGACTGGCTTTTGAGCCAGTTCCTTTTCTTTTGACCAGTCATAAAGTGTTTCCTTGTTCGCCTTATACGGATATCCATATGAGCGAAGCGGATTGCGAATGTCCGCTTTACTAATCAAAATATAATTGATTAACAGTTATGAAAGCTATTAATAAACAAAGTGTTGATTTTTCCTATGGGTGATATTATAGTAAAAATAAGATACAACCATTAAATTTGCTATTTGACGTATAGTAATAGACAAATACTTTAAAAATGACATAACAGAGATGTCTGGGCATTTTTGGAATTGCTATAGAATGTGAAATAAAGAACTGGGGGAAATGTTAATGGCAGAAAAAGTGGACAGAAGAGTACGAAAAACCAAAGCACAGCTTCGGGCAGGACTTGCAAGACTGATGCAGAAGAAGAGTATCAAGGAAATTACAGTTAAGGAACTGGTGGATGAAGTAGATATTAACAGATCTACGTTTTATCTTCATTACAGTGATATTTATCAAATGCTGGAGAGTATTGAAAATGAGCTGATGGATGAGATTGCTCAGGTAATGGAGGAGCATCCTCTGGATCTGGTACAAAATGGAAGTTCTTATCCGATGATCGAGCATATTTTTACAATTCTTGATAATAATAAGGATATTTGTATTGCTCTGCTGGGAAGCAATGGAGATATGGGGTTTGTGAGCAGGATGGAGAAGATGGTTGCAGACACTGTTCTCCGGCAGTTGTCCGGAAAATTTGCAGCAGATAACCATGACGTGGAATATGTTTATGCATTTTGCCTTAATGGGTGCGTGGGAATGATCAAAGCATGGCTTTCTTCAGAGCACCGGGAATCAACCAAACATATTGCAGAACTGACGAACAGAATGATCGAGAATACGACACATGATTTCCTGCGGCAGATACCAAATGCATAAATCCTGCGCATCGTGAACAGTAATGATTTGACAAAATGATGCCCTTCTGCTATGGTTAAGCCAATATAAAGCAGAAATAGAAAACAGAAGCAATAAAGGGGAGATGTGGCAATGAAAGAAAAGCTTACACAAAAGGATGTTGAGAAAATCCAGCAGGAGATCGACCATCGCAAGCTGGTTGTGCGAAAAGAAGCAATCGAAGCTGTAAAAGAAGCAAGAGCCCAGGGGGATCTGAGTGAAAATTTTGAGTATTATGCGGCCAAGAAGCATAAGAATCAGAACGAAAGCCGTATCCGTTACCTTGAGAATATGCTGAAAACAGCAACCATTGTTTCTGATGATTCCAAAGACGATGAAGTTGGAATGGATGATATTGTAGAGGTATATTTCGAGGAAGACGATGAGATTGAGAAATACAAACTGGTTACTTCCATCAGAGGAAACTCCATGGAAAACCGCATCAGCATTGAATCTCCCATTGGTATGGCATTAAAAGGTCATAAGGTTGGAGACAGAGTGGAAGTAAAGGTAAATGATAACTACAGTTACTTCCTGGAAATCCGTTCTATTGATAAGACTGGTTCCGAGGATGAAGAAATCCGCGGATTCTGATAATAATACTGTCGAAATACAGGATCCGGATTGATAAAAGAACTATTGTAAGAGATGAACACCGGTTAGTGTCATATCTCCTGCAATGGTTCTTTTTATTTTTATATCAAAAATACGGATGGATTTATGGGAACCTTACACAGAATGAATAGGATGACTGGAAATTTTACATGGATTTAACATTCTCATGGGGATGATTTTACAAAGCATGGTTATGATGAGAAGCAAGTCAGGGATATGTATCGCAAAAAACATATATATGTCTGCACATGTCTGATACTGCCATCAGATGGCAGAAAGTAAATAACCATATACTTATGAAAAGGGAAAAGGAGAATAATCATGGATTTATTCAGTATATTAACATTAATCGGAGGCCTTGCATTATTTTTGTATGGTATGAATGCAATGGGAGATGGCCTTGCAAAGGTTTCCGGAGGAAAGCTGGAGAAGATTCTTGAAAATCTTACTTCAAATCCCATAAAAGCAGTGCTTTTGGGAGCAGGAGTAACAGCGGTGATCCAGTCATCTTCAGCTACTACTGTTATGGTAGTAGGTTTTGTAAATTCAGGGATCATGAAATTGTCACAGGCAGTAGGAGTGATCATGGGTGCCAATATCGGTACTACGATCACTTCCTGGATCTTAAGTCTGACAGGAATTCAGAGTGATAACTTTATCATTCAGATGTTTAAACCAACATCATTTTCCCCTGTGCTTGCGATCATTGGTGTGATTTTCATTTTGTTTATCAATGATTCAAAGAAGAAAGATATCGGAAGTATTTTTATTGGTTTTGCAATCCTGATGTACGGTATGGATATGATGAGTTCTGCTGTAAAACCCCTTGCAGAAGTGCCGGAATTTACAAACCTGTTACTTAAATTCTCAAATCCGTTGTTAGGCGTTGTAGCAGGTGCCCTTCTTACAGCAGTAATCCAGTCCTCTTCTGCATCCGTAGGTATTCTGCAGGCTCTGTGTCTTACAGGTGCAGTACCGTTCAGTGCAGCAATCCCGATCATTATGGGACAGAACATCGGAACCTGTATTACTGCGATCCTTTCTGCAATCGGAGCCAAGAAGAATGCAAAACGTGCAGCAGCAGTACATCTGTATTTCAACCTGATCGGTACAGTTATCTTTATGACTGTTTTCTATCTTATAAATGCAGTTGTTGGATTTTCTTTCTTCCATCAGGCAGCAACACCGGCAGGAATTGCTATTATCCACAGTGTATTTAATGTTACTGCAACGATCATTCTTCTTCCTTTTGCAAAGGGACTGGAGAAACTTGCCTGTCTTACGATCCGGGACAAAAAAGAGGACGTTGTTGTTTCGGCAGAGGACAGAGAATTTATGATCCTGGAACCACGTTTCCTGGAGAAACCGGCATTTGCAGTGGAGCAGAGCCGCAATGCAGCAAGAAAAATGGCAGAAGAATCCCACAATGCACTGTTTACAGCGCTGAGTCTGGTGGACAAATACAGTGAAGAAGGCGTAGAACGTGTGGAAAACATGGAAGCCAAGGTTGACCGTTATGAGGATGAACTTGGAACTTATCTGGTGAAATTGAGCCATAAAGATATCTCAGAAGCAGATAGTCACAGCCTTTCCATTATGCTTCATTGTATCGGGGATTTTGAACGTATTTCCGACCATGCAGTCAATATTATGGAATCAGCACAGGAGCTTTATGAAAAAGGACTGAAGTTTTCCGAAAATGCAAAGAAAGATCTGGAAGTGCTGGGGCAGGCAGTAGAAGATATCGTAAATACGGCATATGAAGTTTTTGACAAACAGGATATGAAGCTTGCGGAGAAAATTGAACCGCTGGAAGAAGTGATCGATGAGCTTTCCAAAGAAGTGAAACGTCGCCATGTACAGAGACTGAGAAACGGTGAATGCACCATTGAGATGGGATTTATCCTTTCAGATATCACCACATGTCTGGAACGTGTGGCAGACCATTGTTCCAATATTGGAGTCTGTGTGACGCAGGTCAGTGAAGATCTGTATGATACGCACAGTCATCTGAATACAGTGAAAACTCATCCTGATGAATCCTTCTATCATGACCTGGAAGATGCGCGGCTTAAATACCAGTTGTCGTAATCATATGAAAGCCATCTGAATGGTGAATAGAAACTGGTATAAAAAATAACAGAAAAAGAAAAGTCCGGGCTCTCTGGAATATACGCTAGGAGATGCACCGGATTTTTCATGTTACAGACTTACTTACAGCAATGGATTTTCTTGACTGGGGTAATGGAATTTGGGGAAGATACAGGTTACAGACTTGTGTAAATATAAAAAAATAAGTATACTGAAAAATAAAGAGGAGGGCAAGAAAAGATGATCTATTGTGTGGAAGATGAACGTAATATCAGAGAGCTTCTTATTTATACACTGGAAACAACAGGATTCAAAGCCAAGGGGTTTGGGAATGGTGCTGAGCTGATGAAGGCACTTAAGGAAGAGATACCGGAGCTGATCCTTCTGGATATTATGCTTCCGGGGGATGATGGCTATACAATTCTGGCACAGCTGAAAAGTATGTCGTCGGTGAAAGAGGTTCCGGTGATCATGGTAACGGCCAAGGAAGCGGAATTTGACAAAGTAAAAGGACTGGAAGGTGGAGCAGATGATTATATTACCAAGCCTTTTGGAATGATGGAATTTATTGCCAGAGTAAAAGCTGTACTCAGGCGAAGTGCCCGTCAGAATGAGGACAGGGAACTTCATTATGGGGAACTTTATCTGAATGTAGGGCGCCATGAAGTGCGATATCAGGAAGAAAAGATTGAACTTACCAGAAAGGAATTTGAACTTCTTCAGTATCTGATGGAAAATAAAGGTTTGGTCATGAGCCGAAATCAGATTCTCTGCCATGTGTGGGGATATGATTTTGACGGTGAAACAAGAACGGTGGATGTTCATGTGAGAACTTTACGACAGAAGCTGGGTGAAGCCGGAGATTTGATCGAGACAGTCCGTGGAGTGGGTTACAGGATCGGAGAATAGGGGAAGAGATGAAACAGAAAATATTCAGTCATACAAGTTTGCTTATTATCCTATCAGTGATACTTACATTTCTGGCAGCAGGAACCGTTATGTATAATCGATATGACATATATATGAAGCAGGGCGTAAGGGATGAAGCCGCATATATTAAAACAGGTCTGGAAGAAGACGGAGACGTTTTTCTTTCAGACAGGATCGGAGATGTCACCAGCAGCAGGATCACTCTTCTGGGAAAAGATGGTCAGGTGCTGTTTGACAGTATTGAGAATCCGGAAGAAATGGAAAATCACAGTAACAGACCGGAATTTATTGAAGCTGAGAAGCAGGGTTCCGGTGAGATGGTCCGCTATTCAGACACATTATCCAAACAGACGTTTTATTATGCTGTAAAATTAAAGGATGATCAGGTTCTGCGAGTAGCCAGGACTACAGATAGTCTTCTGTTAACAATGCTAACCAGCTTTCTTCTGCTTGGCGGACTGGTATGCGTAATCCTTGTGATTGAACTTTTTCTTGTACAGAAACAGACCAGAAAGCTGATAGAGCCTATCAACCGGATTGATCTGGAACATCCTCTGGAGCATGTATGCTACGAAGAATTAAGACCATTGCTTTTTCGTCTGGATCAGCAGAACAGACAGATTCAGAAGCAGCTGGAAGATCTTAAGAACGCAGAGAGTGCAAGAAAAGAGTTTACGGCAAATGTTTCCCACGAATTGAAAACGCCTCTTATGTCAATCTCCGGCTATGCAGAGCTTATGATGAACGGAATGGTCCCACAGGATAAGATGCAGGATTTTTCAGGGAGAATTTATCATGAGTCTGAACGGTTATCCAATCTGGTTGCAGATATTATCCAGCTTTCCAGACTGGATGAGAAAAATGGGGAAACTATGTTTGAGTCTGTTGACCTGGGTGAACTTGGAGAAGATGTGATCAATAATCTCCAGAATCGTGCGGCAAAGAAAAAAATCAGGCTGGAATATACAGGAGACTCTGCACAGATTCAGGGAGTACGTCATGTATTGTATGAAATGTTTTATAATCTTACGGATAATGCTATACGTTATACACCGGAAGGTGGAGAGGTTAAAGTTTTTGTGGGAAAACTCAATGGAAAACCTTATTTCCGTGTGGAAGATAACGGAATCGGTATTCCGGAAAACGAACAACAGAGGATTTTTGAGCGTTTTTACAGAGTAGATAAAAGCCATTCCCGTGAAACGGGAGGTACAGGTCTGGGGCTTTCTATTGTAAAGCATGGTGCAGCTTTACATCATGCAAAGATACTCCTTGACAGTGAACCCGGACGGGGAACAAAGATGGAAATTTTATTTAAAAATTAAAAAAATATAAAACGCATTACCAGGAATGGGATAAATGGTAATGCGTTTTCTTTTTGGGGATTGACAGACAGATGAATATTAGGGAAAATAGAATCATATAGTTATGTTTTTATGGTGGCAGAGACAATGGAGGGTATTTTCAGTATGAAAAAATGGAAAAGCATTTTGGTTGGTTTGAGTTGCCTTTCGATATTGCTTGCAGCAGGAGAGATTCCTGCATCCGCATCCGATGAAATCCCGGAACAGAGTATTATATATTGGTCTATGTGGGAAGAGGATGAACCCCAGGCAGAGGTGATCAGAGAAGCAGCAGACGCTTATCAGGAGGCTACAGGTATTTCTGTGGAGATCCAGTGGAAGGGCAGGGAGATCAGATCTCTGATCGGACCGGCCTTAGACGCAGGAGAGGAAATAGATCTTTTTGATGATGATTATCAGCGAATGGTGCAGGAGCATGGAATATATCTCACTGATCTGAAAAAAATAGCTGCTTCCGTAGATTATGAGAAACATGTAATGCCCATACTTTTGGAACAGATTGAAAGGTGGGGAAAGGATAAGCTTCTGACCATGCCTTATCAGCCTTATATAACAGGAGTGTGGTATAACAAGGATCTTTGGGAGAAGGCTGGTCTTACAGATGAGGATATTCCGGAAACCTGGCAAAAGTTTCTCAGAGTGTGCAGAAAGCTTAAAATAAGTGACATTGGTGCCAGCCCTATGGCCTGTGATTCTGCCTATCTTGATCTGTTGTTTGGGTATCAGCTGGCCAGATATGTAGGACAGGATCAGGCAGTGCGGATTATTAAGAATGATACCTGGGATCAGGTTCCGGAGGCGTTACAGGCAGCAGAGGATATCAGAACCTTATTCTGGACAGGGTATATGAGTGAAATTTCTCCGGCCGAGTTTCCGGAGGGACAAAATCAGATTGGCAATGAAGAAGCTGTTATGTTCCTGCAGGGGTCATGGGGACCAAATGAAGTGATGGAGAACACGCATTGTGATATTCGATGGGGATTTTTTCCCTGGCCCTCTGTAAATGATGGAGTGGATGGCACTGAGGGGCTTATGGCAGGTGCCCAGGGCTTTGGAATTACTGATAGATCTGAGAAAAAGCAGGAAGCCTTTGATTTTGCCTATTCCATTTGCACTGGGGAAAATGATATGAAGATTACTGATGCTGTGCAGTCTGTTCCGGCAGATACAGAGAATGCCCAATGGCCGGAAGCCATTGCGGAGGCAAGTGATTATCTGGATAAAATGAAAAAAACTTATATGTGGGCAGCAGGGCTGGAAACGGCAGATTATAAAGACGGGTTACAGAGAGAACTTGTAAAACTTACAAAACTGGAGGAAACACCGGAGGAATTTATTGAAAATCTCAGTAATATGAAATAAGAAAAAAGCTGTCTGGTATTACTGGCGCTCTCGTTCTGAGAGCGCCTTTATTGATGTAATATATTCGGTAGGTGTCATTCCGGAAATTTTTTTAAACTGTCTGGAAAAGTAATGGATGGAAGAGTATCCCAGAAATTCCGAAATCTGTGTGAAGTTCATCTGGTTTTCACGGATCAGCTGTCTGGCATAGGCAATCTTTAACTGGGAAAAGAAATCCATGGCACCGCACTGATGTTGTTCCTGAAATATTTTCTGAAGCTGGGAGCGTCCGATCATATTGTCATGGCACAGATCGTAGAGTGTAATATTTTCCCGGATGTGGTCCTCCATATAAGCAATGACACGTTTATAGACAGCGGAATTATTTTTCAGATTCACAAATTGGCTGACAGGTACAGTCATGGGAGGAGAAGAATTTCTCCGGATCATATAGATCAGCATCTGTTCAAGATAAATTCGGATCAGCTGCTGAGAACCAAACAAAAAATCTTCTTTCTTTTCCATCTTTTCTGTATAAGGGTCATCCAGAGGGGTTTTGATACAGCGGCGGGCCTCAGCGATCAGCATTCCCATGAGATTTCTCTCAGAATCAGAAAGTTTCAGCAATTTTTTCTCAAAGAATTTCATACATGGAGAATCGCATTCAAAAGAAACTACCACAATATTAGGAGCGGTATTTCCTATGGCAATAAGGTTATGAAATTCATTTGGTTTGTGAAAGATGAGCTGCCCGCTTGTCAGATGGTAGATACCGTTATCTGTTTCTATTTCTGCCTTTCCCTTATCTACACATTGAAATTCCCAGAAATTATGGCGTTCTCCTGCAAAGTGAAAATCACTTTTGTATTCAAAATAGTGGATTGTATAAATTCGGTCAATATGAATATCTTCTTCCAGATACATACTCTCAAAAGCCATTGCTGCCATCTCCTTTTCGCTGTCAGAAATCTATCATGTGATTGTTATGTATAAGTATACAACAAAAACAGGAGAAAAACCAGTTGAAAATGAATTTTTGTACAAAAGAAATGGACGTTTGTGCAAATACTATTTGTGTAAAAATGATAGAATAAGAACTACCAAAAGAAATAATTGTTGAAAATCAACAAAAAACGAGAAAGAGCGAAAAAAGAAAAAGACAAAGGTTCAAAAATCCAAAGGAGGAAAAGAAATTATGGGAATGAAGAAAAAAGTGCTTAGCGCAACATTATGTGCAGTGATGGTTGGCTCTCTTGCAGCACCTGCATTTACGGTTCAGGCAGCTGATGACACATTAGTTTACTGGTCAATGTGGGAAGCTACAGAGCCACAGGGACAGGTGATTCAGGAAGCAGTTGATGCTTATACAGAGCAGACAGGAGTTAAGGTAGACCTCCAGTTTAAGGGACGTACCGGAAACCGTGAAGCACTTCAGCCTGCACTGGACGGTGGCACACAGATTGATATTTTTGATGAAGATATCGACCGTGTAAACGGAATGTACGGTAAATATCTTCTGGATCTGGAAGACCTTGCGAAAGACAATGACTATGAAGCAACTGCAAATGCAGGTCTGATGGCAGCCTGCCGTGATGCTGGTGGCGGTACATTAAAAACAATTCCATATCAGCCAAACGTATTTGCTTTCTTCTATAATAAAGATCTGTTTGAGCAGGCAGGAATCACAGAAGAACCGAAGACATGGGATGAATTTAAAGATGTATGCCAGAAATTAAAAGATGCAGGAATCACACCAATGACTATGGATGATGCCTATGCAACATGTGTGATCGGATATCATCTTGCAAGACTGGTTGGCGAAGATAAAGTAAAAGAGATCGTAACTGAAGGTAAATGGGATGATCCTGCAGTTCTTCAGATGGCACAGGATATCGAAGAACTTGCATCTAACGGATATTATTCAGAAATGGTTGGTTCCAACGTATGGCCTGCAGGTCAGAACACAGAGCTTGCACTTGGAACAGCTGCAATGTATTTGAATGGCTCCTGGTTACCAAACGAAGTAAAAGAGATGGCAGGCCCTGACTTCCACTGGGGATGCTTCGCATATCCGGCACTTACAGACGGAGCAAACGGAATCGAAACAAACAACTTCGGCGCACAGGTATTTGGTGTCAACAAAGATACAAAACTTGCAAAAGAAGCATTTGATCTGATCACATTCCTTACAAAAGGTGAATACGACCAGAAACTTGCAGATGAAACTGTAGGTATCCCGGCGGATACAACAAACACAGAATGGCCGGCAATGGTTGAGTGTGCAAAACCTGTGATCGAGCAGAGCACAAATCGTTTCACATGGGCATGCGGCGTAGAATCTAACGTAGATATGACTCCGGTTATTAAAGAAAATTTCATCAAATTAATGGCAGGTTCCATTACAGCAGATGAATTTGTTTCCACTATGCAGGACGCAGCGAAATAAATAAACAAAGAATTTATAAAGATGGTGGCATCGTATCTACGCTGCCGCCATCTGTCTTTTTGAATATCCAGGTTTCAAAGGCAAAAAGTCGTTCGTGCTTGCACGATAAGACTTTTAGACTTGGAAACCGCCAGACATGAGGAAGTAGCGATTTACGAAGTAAATCAGCGGATTCCGAATGGCTGGAGGATTGCGGGAGCGAAGCGTAGCAATCCGTAGATATGGTGTAACTTACAAAGGAGGTATTTGTTTGAAGAAAAATAAAACCATGATTGTTGTATTTCTGACTCCGGCAGTTCTGCTGTTTCTGGGAATCTTTCTTTATCCGATTATCAGAACAGTAATCATGAGCTTTTTCAAGATTGACGGAGTTACAGATTCCATGAACTTATGGAAATTTGTTGGATTCGGCAACTATACAAAGCTGATGAGTACCAGCTTATTTAAGACTTCATTTTTTAACCTGTTTCGTATTTGGCTGATCGGCGGCCTGGTGGTAATGAGTCTGTCTCTTTTATTTGCAGTTATCCTTACCAGCGGAATCAGAGGAAAGAAATTTTTCCGCGCGATCATTTATATGCCAAATATCGTCAGTGCAGTAGCACTTGCAACTATGTGGCTGCAGTATGTATATAGTCCAAGATATGGTCTGCTGAAAGATCTTTTTACGGCATTACATCTGGACAATCTGGCAAAGATCCAGTTCCTGGATAATGATCACAAATTCTGGGCACTGTTGTTTGCATATTGTTTCGGCATGGTTGGATACCATATGCTGATCTGGCTCAGCGGTATTGAGCGTATCAGCCCTGAATATTATGAGGCGGCAACTATTGACGGAGCGACAAAACCTGCGCAGTTCCGCTATATGACACTTCCATTGTTAAAGGGAGTATTTAAGACCAACATCACCATGTGGTCTGTAAGCAGTGTAGGATTTTTTGTATGGTCACAGCTTTTCTCCACAGTAACTGCAGACACACAGACAATTACCCCTTATGTTTATATGTACATGCAGATTTTCGGCGGTGGTAATACAGTTACAGAACGAAATGCAGGTCTGGGAGCTGCCATCGGTGTACTGCTCAGTGTCTGTGTAGTCATTGTATTTACAATCTGTAACAAAGTGGTCAAAGATGATGATCTGGAATTCTAAGGAGGGATGAGAAATGGCAAAAGAAAAAGAGGCACGCAGACCCTTTAATCTGAAAAAAGAAGTCAAACTCCTGCCGGGATACATCATCCTGCTGCTCTGGGTAATCTTTACCATTGCGCTTCTGGGCTGGGTATTCGGGGCGAGTTTTTCCACAACAGCAGAAATCTTCCAGGGAAAAGCCCTGAAGTTTGAGTCCGGATTACATTTTGAAAACTATGCAAAAGCATGGAACGGTGCCGGAGTCGCAGGATTCTTCGGAAACTCTCTGATCTATTCGGTGATTTCCTGCACAATTCTGATTCTGGTGTGCGCACCTGCAGCTTATGTACTGTCCAGATTTGATTTTATTGCAAATAAATTCATCCAGACCAGCTTCGTATCTGCCATGGGTGTTCCGGCAATCATGGTTGTTCTCCCCCTTTTCAGCATTATTTCCGGTATGGGAATCCTGAATAATGTGGCAGCAGGAAGAACTGTATTGATCATATTGTATGTAGGAATTAACGTACCTTATACGACCATATTCCTGCTTACATTCTTCAGCAATATATCCAGAACCTATGAGGAAGCGGCAGCAATCGATGGATGCCCTCCCATGCGTACTTTCTGGAAAATCATGTTCCCAATGGCACAGTCAGGAATCGTAACAGTAACAATCTTTAACTTTATTAATATCTGGAACGAGTATTTCCTGTCCTTGATCTTCGCAAGCTCGGACAAGCTGAAACCTGTTGCACCCGGACTTTATGGAATGATTAACTCCATGAAATATACAGGTGACTGGGCCGGAATGTTTGCAGCGGTGATCATTGTATTCCTGCCGACATTTATTCTGTATATTTTCCTGTCAGAGAAGATTATCGGCGGTGTTACCGGTGGTATTAAGGGATAATAATAGAGGACAGCAGGGCAGTAACACAATTCTTGCGGTTGCGAAAGATATTATGTAACACGTTTTGACCTCAAAATCATAGTATGATAAGATGAATGTAAAAAAGTTACCAGACAATCTGAGAGTAACGAAAAACATTTAAAGAAAAGAGGAAAAAAATCATGAAGAAACCAGTATTAGTAGTTATGGCAGCAGGTATGGGAAGCCGTTACGGCGGTCTGAAACAGATCGATCCGGTGGACAAAGAGGGACACATCATTATGGATTTCTCCATTTATGATGCAGTACAGGCCGGATTCCGGAAAGTAGTATTTATTATCAAAAAAGAAAATGAAGCAGACTTCAGAAGCGCCATCGGTGACCGTCTCAGCAATCAGTTAGAAGTATCATATGTTTTCCAGGATCTTCACAATATTCCGGAAGGCTATGAAGTACCGGAAGGACGTGTGAAACCATGGGGAACCGGACATGCAGTATTAAGCTGCATCAATGAAATCGACGGACCATTCGTTGTGATCAATGCAGATGATTATTACGGAAGCCATGCATTTAAGATGGCGTATGATTTCCTGACAGAGAATGAAGATACCGCGGATACTTACAGATATATGATGGTCGGCTATAAACTGGAAAATACTTTGACAGAGAATGGCCATGTGGCAAGAGGTGTGTGCGTCACAGACGAAGAAGGACATCTTCTTAAGATTAACGAGCGTACCCATATCGAAAAGCATGACGGCGGCACAGCTTATACAGAAGATGATGGAAAAACATGGACCATGCTTCCGGAGGGCAGTACAGTATCCATGAATATGTGGGGATTTTCCGCAAGTATCCTGAAAGAGCTGAAAGACAGATTCCCCAGATTCCTGGATGAGAATCTGAAAGTAAACCCGCTGAAATGTGAATATTTCCTGCCATTTGTAGTAGATGAACTTCTCGGTGAGAAGAGAGCAACTGTAAAGGTTCTGAAATCTATGGATAAATGGTATGGCGTAACTTACAAAGAAGATAAACCTGTGGTAGTAGCTGCCATTCAGAATTTAAAAGATGGAGGGCTGTATCCACAGAAATTATGGGAGGAATAATTGAGTGGAAATTAACCGGGAAATAAAGAATATTACCAGTGCATTTGTTCTGGAAGATAATCTGACAGAATGTGTTCCTTATGGAAGTGGACATATCAATGACACTTACCGCCTGACTTATGATACAGGCAAACATTATATTCTTCAGAAAATGAACAAGAGTATTTTTACCAAACCTGTGGAACTGATGGAGAATGTCAGCGGTGTTACTGCCTGGCTGAAGAAAAAGATCCAGGAAAACGGTGGAGATGTGGAGAGAGAGACTCTGAATCTTGTGATGACAAAGGATGGACTTCCTTATTATGTAGATGAGGACGGGGAATACTGGAGAGTATATTTGTTCATTGAAGATGCCACATGCTATGATATGGTAAAAGATGAGGAAGATTTTTACCAGAGTGCAGTTGCTTTCGGGCATTTCCAGAGGCTGCTTGCAGACTATCCGGCAGAAACTCTTCATGAGACCATCGTGAATTTTCATAATACGGTGGATAGGTTGGATAAGTTTAAAACTGCTGTGGAGAAAGATGTATGTCACAGGGCAGCAGATGTGGAAAAAGAGATTCAGTTTGTGCTGGACCGCACAGAACTGGCACATGTCCTGTGCGATATGCAGGATCAGGGAAAACTGCCGTTACGTGTTACACATAATGATACCAAGCTGAATAACATAATGATCGATAATGCAACGGGAAAAGCCATTTGTGTGATTGATCTTGATACTGTAATGCCGGGACTTTCTGTAAATGATTTCGGTGATTCTATCCGCTTTGGCGCAAGTACCGGAGCTGAGGATGAGAAAGACCTGACGAAGGTGTCCTGTGATCTTCACTTGTATGAAGTTTATGTCAAAGGCTTTATCGAAGGCTGTGGCGGTGCGCTGACTGAGACAGAACTGGATATGCTTCCCATGGGAGCAATCCTTATGACCTTTGAATGTGGAATGCGTTTCCTCACAGACTATCTGGAGGGAGATCATTATTTCAAGATTCATAGAGAGGGACATAATCTGGATCGTTGCAGAACACAGTTTAAACTGGTGAAAGACATGGAAGAAAAACTTTCCCGGATGAAAGAGATTGTAAATAAATATAAATAGGTATAAAAAAACGTACATGTCCATAAAGACTTGTATTTATGAATTGGTTCGGATAGAATTATCCTGCGGGGATATGAGAGAAATCATATTTTCGCAGGATTTTCTACAATACATGATGTGCCAGGCAACAGTATTTTACAGTTCTGAATATAGAGTGCTGTAAAATACACAGGTAAATTTTGTAGATGTGAAACAGGATATCGCAGAATTTTATAGATTACACTCAGAATTATCAAGGATATTTCTGATGCTGTGAACTAATATAGGTATTGTTGAAAGAAAAAAACAGAAATTGCAAAAAACAGATATTGTAGCAGGAAGACAGGTTAGGAGGAATTATTATGGCAATTTTAGTTACAGGTGGAGCAGGCTATATTGGAAGCCATACAGTTGTAGAATTGCAGAACGCAGGATATGATGTTGTTGTTCTGGATAACTTAAGCAATGCAAGTGAGAAATCTCTGGAAAGAGTTTCAAAAATCACAGGCAAACCAGTGAAATTCTACAAAGCAGATATCCTGGACCGCGATGCTTTAAATGAAGTTTTTGATAAAGAAGAGATTGATTCCTGTATTCATTTTGCAGGACTGAAGGCAGTAGGAGAATCTGTTGCAAAGCCATGGGAATATTATGAAAATAACATTGCAGGAACCTTAACACTGGTAGATGTAATGAGAAAACATAATGTAAAGAACATTATTTTCTCTTCATCTGCAACTGTATATGGAGATCCGGCCATTATCCCGATCACAGAAGAGTGCCCGAAGGGACAGTGTACAAACCCATACGGATGGACAAAATCCATGCTGGAACAGATTCTGACAGATATTCAGAAAGCAGACCCGGAATGGAATGTAGTTCTTCTTCGTTACTTCAACCCAATCGGTGCTCATAAGAGCGGAACCATCGGTGAGAATCCAAACGGTATCCCGAACAACCTGATGCCATATATCACACAGGTTGCAGTTGGAAAACTGAAAGAACTGGGTGTATTTGGAAATGACTATGATACTCCGGACGGAACTGGTGTCAGAGATTATATCCACGTAGTTGACCTTGCAAAAGGACATGTAAAAGCTCTTAAGAAAATCGAAGACAACTCCGGTTTAAGCATTTACAACCTTGGTACAGGAAAAGGATACAGCGTTCTTGATATCGTGAAGAACTTTGAAGCTGCTACAGGTGTTAAGATTCCATATGTGATCAAGCCACGTCGTCCAGGCGATATTGCAACATGCTATTCCGATGCTTCCAAAGCAGAGAGAGAACTGGGATGGAAAGCAGAGAACGATATTAAAGAAATGTGCGCAGACTCCTGGAGATGGCAGTCCAATAACCCGAATGGTTATGAAAAATAATTAATATAGCCTATAGACAGCTCTTATACATGGAAAAATTTCATGTATGGGAGCTGTTTTTTTGCGTGACAGTGTATTTAATTTGTTATAATTATGATGTTAGGGGCAAAAGATATTTTGCCCCTGATATCATAATTGTAATAGGGAGAAATATTATGTTATTGGCAAAAAAGGAGAGGATGCACATGAAAGTAGCAGCAATTCAGATGCCTACAGTAAAAGATAAAATACAAAATATCCGCACTGCCGGCACTTATATAGAAAAAATAAAGGCGGAAAATCCGGACTTTGTAATCCTTCCGGAAATGTTCTGCTGTCCATATCAAACTGAAAATTTCCCAATTTATGCAGAAAAAGAAGGTGGTCCATCCTGGCAGGCAATGTCTGAGTATGCCAGAAAGTATCATATTTATCTGATTGCAGGCTCCATGCCGGAAACAGATGATGTGGGAAAGGTTTACAACACTTCTTATATTTTTGACAGAGATGGAAAACAGATTGGTAAGCACAGAAAAGCTCATCTCTTTGATATCAATGTAAAAAATGGCCAGTACTTCAAAGAATCCGATACTCTGACTTCGGGAGATCATGCCACAGTGTTTGATACAGAATTTGGGAAAATGGGTGTCATGATCTGCTACGACATCCGTTTCCCGGAGTTTGCCCGCACAATGGCACTGGACGGTGCAAGGATGATTTTCGTTCCAGCAGCATTTAATATGACTACAGGCCCGGCACACTGGGAACTGACTTTCCGTGCAAGAGCCCTTGACAATCAGATCTACATGCTTGGATGCGCTCCTGCCAGAGATACACAGGCAGGATACATTTCCTGGGGACATTCTATTGTAACAGATCCCTGGGGACAGGTCATGAGACAGCTGGATGAGAAAGAAGGCATTTTAATAGAAGAAATAGATCTGGACCGAGAAGACCAGGTCAGAGAACAGCTTCCGTTATTAAAACACCGCAAATCTGCAATGTACCATTTATAGGAGAACACATTTTTTTCGCAGACTGACCATAGATCAAACACATTTGTCATATATAGTAATACCATCAATAAAAACAAAAGAAACAGAGAAAATTTTAACATAGAAAGAACAGAGAGGTATTACTATGAAGTAGAAAGACCGGAATCACTGTAAGAGTATGAAGCAGAACAAGTATAAAAAAATCACGGTCTTTGCCGTGATTTTTTTATACCTCTAGAGAGTATAGATTTAAAAAACTATTTCTGAAGCTTCTTAGCATGCTCAGATTTCGGTTCGCAGGTAAGCTCTATGCCCAGTTTACGGAACTGCAGAATATCTACCTGAGAAAGAAGTACAGAAGTGTGAACCTGGCATCCTTTTAATTTCGGAATCTGCTGCAAAGCCAGTTTGGCATCTTCATTATCAGCAGCACTGATGGAAAGTGCAATCAGAGTTTCATCGGAATGAAGTCTTGGGTTTTTGCTTCCGAGATATTCTGTTTTAAGAGCCTGGATCGGTCTTAAAGCTTCCGGAGAAATAACATGTTTGCTGTGGTCAATTCCGGCAAGTTCTTTTAGGGCATTCAGCAGCAATGCGGAAGAAGCACCCAGAAGTTCAGAAGTTTTTCCTGTAACGATATGTCCGTCAGGAAGCTCCAGAGCTGCAGCAGGTGCGCCTGTTTCTTCCTCGCGTTTCAGAGCAGCAGGAACAACCTTGCGGTCTTCAATATTAACATGAGCTTGTTTCAGCAGAAGCTCAATCTTGTAAACCTCTTCTTCACGTCCTGTTCCGCGAACCAGAGCTTCCATACTCTTATAATATCTGCGGATGATCTCCTGGCGTGCTGCCTCTTTGCAGGCTTCATCATCAATGATGCAGTTTCCTGCCATGTTTACGCCCATATCTGTGGGAGATTTGTAAGGACACTCACCCATGATCTTTTCGAACATGGCCTGAAGAACAGGGAAAACTTCTACGTCGCGGTTGTAGTTGATGGTAGTTTCTCCATATGCTTCCAGATGGAACGGGTCGATCATGTTCACATCATTTAAGTCAGCAGTAGCAGCTTCATATGCCAGGTTTACCGGATGCTTCAGAGGAATATTCCAGATTGGGAAAGTCTCAAATTTAGCATATCCTGCCTTGATACCACGTTTGTATTCATGGTAAAGCTGGGAAAGGCAGGTGGCCATTTTGCCACTTCCGGGTCCTGGAGCAGTGATGACAACCAGTGGTCTTGTTGTTTCGATATAATCATTTTTGCCATAGCCTTCATCGCTTACGATAAAGGAAGTATTGTTGGGATAACCAGGGATCAGATAAAGCACGTATACTCTGATACCAAGCTTTTCCAGACGTTTCTTAAATGCGTCTGCGCTTTCCTGTCCTGCATACTGGGTGATGCAGACGCTTCCTACATAAAGCCCGCGCTCTGTAAATACTTCCATAAGGCGGAGTACATCTTCATCATAAGTGATACCCAGGTCGCCTCTGACTTTATTTTTATCAATATCAGCAGCACTGATCACGATGACGATCTCCGCCTGATCGGAAAGCTGCATCAGCATGCGCAGTTTGCTGTCCGGCTCAAATCCCGGAAGAACTCTGGAAGCATGGTAGTCATCAAAAAGCTTGCCGCCGAATTCCAGATAAAGCTTGTTGCCAAACTTATTGATACGTTCCCGAATATGTTCGGACTGCATTTTCAGATATTTGTCGTTGTCAAATCCTATCTTCATTTGTTCGTTTCCTTTCCTCTCTCTATTATTTCTATCTGTTCCTATGTTTAAAAACACTTTGCCATTAGTATACTACAAAAGAACAGGTTTGTAACGATAAATTTAAATTAAAAATAAATATATTTTTCTATTTTTTTCAAAAACAGACAGGATTTCCAAATATCCAGGTTGATTTATAGGAAAATTCTCTTTATAATAAAATAGATAATAAATAGGAGGAACAAAATGGATAATCACATGGACAATAACCCAAATGGCAATGGTCCTGATAATAAGGGTCCGGGTAAAATGGATCCGAATAAAAATCATCAGTCGATTCTTGCCTTTCTGGTGTGCCTTCTGATCACTCTGGTGTGTTTTGCTATGTTTACCAATATGCTCAAAGATAATTCCAGTGAGATCAGTTATGATAAATTTATCAAAATGGTAGACAACGGAGAAGTGAAAAAAGTCACACTGCAATCAGATACCCTGACGATTGTGCCCAAGCAGCAGGATTCGGACTTTTCGGAAAAGGTTTATTACACCAATCAGATGGAGTCAGAGGATAAGCTTACGGAACGTCTGGAAGGGACGGGAATTAAATTCCAGTCACAGCCTCCGGATGCTGTCAGTGAAGTAGTGGCTATGCTGGTAAGTGTTCTATTGCCAACGTTGTTGCTGTTTGCACTTCTCATGGTATTTATGCGCCGGATGAATAAAGGCGGCGGAATGATGGGAGTTGGTAAGAGCCGTGCCAAAGCTTATATCCAGAAGGATACAGGAGTAACTTTCAAGGATGTGGCAGGACAGGATGAGGCCAAGGAATCCTTGCAGGAGGTAGTGGATTTTCTTCATAATCCCGGTAAATATACAACTATTGGAGCTAAGCTTCCCAAGGGAGCACTTCTGGTTGGACCTCCCGGAACAGGTAAAACCCTTCTGGCAAAGGCTGTTGCAGGAGAAGCGCATGTGCCGTTTTTCTCTTTATCAGGCTCTGAATTTGTAGAAATGTTTGTAGGCGTGGGTGCATCCCGTGTTCGTGATCTGTTTGAGGAAGCAAAGAAAAATGCTCCCTGTATTATTTTTATTGACGAAATTGATGCCATAGGAAAGAGCCGTGATTCCCGTTACGGCGGCGGAAATGATGAGAGAGAACAGACCCTGAATCAGTTACTGGCGGAGATGGATGGTTTTGACACTTCCAAGGGTCTTCTGATTTTGGCGGCTACCAACCGTCCGGAGGTTCTGGATCCTGCTCTTCTCCGTCCGGGACGTTTTGACAGACGAGTGATCGTTGACCGTCCGGATCTGAAAGGCCGAATTGAGATTCTGAAAGTACATGCCAGAAATGTCAGTCTGGATGAGACTGTGGATTTTGAAAACATTGCATTGGCAACTTCCGGTGCAGTTGGCTCAGACCTGGCAAATATGGTCAATGAAGCTGCGATTCTGGCAGTAAAAAATGGCCGGCGTGCAGTATCTCAGAGAGATCTGTTGGAAGCAGTGGAAGTAGTTCTGGTGGGCAAGGAGAAGAAAGACAGGATTCTCAGTGCTCAGGAGCGAAAGATTGTTTCTTATCATGAGGTGGGACATGCATTGGTCAGTGCACTGCAGAAAGACGCAGAGCCAGTACAGAAGATTACCATTGTACCCAGAACCATGGGAGCGCTGGGATATGTTATGCAGGTACCTGAGGAAGAGAAATATCTTAATACCAAGAAGGAACTGGAAGCTATGCTTGTAGGTTATCTTGGCGGCCGTGCAGCAGAAGAGCTGGTTTTTGATACAGTGACTACAGGTGCGGCAAATGATATCGAACAGGCTACCAAGGTGGCAAGAGCTATGATTACGCAATATGGTATGTCTGAGAAATTTGGACTGATGGGACTGGCTACACAGGAGAATCAGTATCTAAGCGGAAGAGCTGTGCTGAATTGTGGAGATGATACAGCAACAGAGGTAGATCATGAAGTAATGATACTTCTTCATAATTCTTATGAGGAGGCGAAGCAGCTTCTTGGCAGTCACAGAGCAGCACTGGACAGGATTGCTGAATATCTGATCCGAAGGGAAACAATCACAGGCAAAGAGTTTATGAAGATTTTTCGTGCTGTGGAGATGGGAATGGATATTCCGGAGAATCTGGACGAGTTTGAACTGCAAGATAAAACAGAAGAATAGATGAAAAATGGGCTGTTACGTTAAAAATGATGTAACAGCCTTTATTATGACTCTCTAATGAATGCTTCTGATATTATGGTAAGTGAAAGGAACAGGTAATAGATATTGTTTCAGATAGAGGAAGAATTAAAAAAGCTTCCGGGGAAACCGGGGGTTTATATTATGCATGGTGAGAAGGATGAGATCATTTATGTGGGAAAGGCAGTAAGCCTGAAAAACCGGGTTCGGCAGTATTTTCAGAGTAGCCGGAATAAAGGGGCCAAAATAGAACAGATGGTAACACATATATCCAGATTCGAATATATCATTACAGATTCTGAACTGGAAGCCCTTGTGTTGGAGTGTAATCTGATCAAGGAGCATCGGCCAAAGTATAATACCATGCTTAAGGATGACAAAAGTTATCCTTTTATCAAAGTAACGGTAAATGAAGAGTATCCCAGAGTACTGTTTGCCAGGAGAATGCGTAAGGATAAAGCTAAATATTTTGGCCCTTATACCAGTGCAGGGGCAGTAAAGGATGTGATCGAACTGGTGCGCAAGCTGTATAAAGTTCGTTCATGCAGCCGTGTTCTTCCCAGGGACTGTGGAAAGGACAGACCATGTCTGTATTATCATATGAAACAGTGTGCTGCTCCCTGTCAGGGATATGTAACTTCTGAGGAGTACAAAAAGAGCATCAGTAAACTGTTGAAATTTCTAAATGGAGACTTTCAGGATACCATTGACATGCTTACAGAGAAAATGATGACAGCATCCGAAGAAATGCGGTTTGAAGATGCTATGGAATACCGGGATCTTATCCGCAGTATTCAGAAGATCGGGGAGAGACAGAAAATTACAAGCTACGGGGAAGAAGATAAGGATATTATTGCAGTTGCCATGGATGACAGTCTGGATCTGCGTGAGCAGGACGCGGTAGTGCAGGTATTTTTTGTCCGAGGAGGTAAACTGATCGGCAGAGAACATTTCTTTCTTAGAGTGGCAAGGGGAGATACCAGATCGCAGGTGTTATCCAGCTTTATCAAACAATTTTATGCAGGGACACCTTTTATTCCCAAGGAGATCATGCTCCAGAGAGAAATAGAGGACGCTTTGATTATTGAAGAATGGCTGACTTCCAGGAGAAAACAGAAAGTATATATCCGGGTGCCGAAAAAAGGAACCAAAGAAAAACTGGTGGAGCTTGCAGAAGAAAATGCAAGAATGGTTCTGGATAAAGACAGAGAACGTATCAGACGTGAGGAGGGCAGAACAACCGGTGCTGTCCATGAGATAGAGACCTGGCTGGGACTTTCCGGGATCAGAAGGATGGAGGCTTATGATATTTCTAATATCAGTGGATTTGAATCTGTTGGCTCTATGGTAGTTTATGAAAAAGGAAAGCCAAAACGCAGTGATTACCGTAAGTTTAAGATTAAGTGGGTGCAGGGCCCCAATGACTATGCCAGCATGGAAGAGGTATTGACCAGACGTTTCACCCATGAAGGAAAGGATGAGTTTGACAGCTTTTCTATTTTGCCGGATCTGATTCTGATGGACGGAGGCAGAGGTCAGGTGAATATTGCACTGAAGGTTCTGGAAGAACTGGGAATTCATATTCCGGTATGTGGTATGGTAAAGGATGATCATCACAGGACCAGGGGACTTTATTATAACAATGTGGAAATTCCTGTTGATGCAGGAAGCGAGGGCTTTCGTCTGATCACCAGAATTCAGGATGAAGCCCACAGATTTGCTATAGAATTCCATAGGTCTTTGCGAAGCAAAGAACAGGTACATTCTCTGCTGGATGATATTCCGGGAATCGGAGAAACCAGACGTAAGGCGTTGATGCGGAAATTCAAATCCCTGGAAAATATCCGGGATGCCTCCCTGGAAGAACTGACAGAGACAGAGAGTATGAATGCAGGAAGTGCACAGCAGGTATATGATTTTTTTCATGTGTCAAATAGTAAGTGATCAGGTTAAGGGTTACATTATATATAGGAGTGTGCTATAATAAAAAACAGGAGATTTTAACTGAAAAGGAGAAAACAAATGAAGGGTGTACAGTTGACAAAATTAGTACAGGAGCTGGGACTTCACAATCTTACTCCCGAAATTGATCTGGCTGAGATCTGGATAAAAACTGCTGAGATCAACAGACCGGCACTTCAGCTTACAGGGTATCTGGAGCATTTTGCAAATGAACGTGTGCAGATTATCGGATATGTGGAGTATACTTATCTGATGCAGCTCAGTGACGAAGAACGTAAGTTTAAATATGAGAGGTTTATTTCAAGCAAGATTCCGTGTGTGATTTTCAGCACGATGACCAGACCATCTCAGGATATGATTGATCTGGCGTTGAAATATCATGTGCCTACATTTGTGACAGAGAGAACAACATCAAGTTTTATGGCTGAGATTATCCGCTGGCTGGGAGTTCAGCTGGCACCCTGTATTTCTATTCATGGTGTTTTGGTGGATGTATATGGTGAAGGTGTACTTATTACAGGTGAGAGTGGAATCGGTAAAAGTGAAGCTGCGCTGGAACTGATCAAGCGAGGACACCGTCTGGTAAGCGATGATGTGGTAGAACTTCGAAAAGTTAGTGATGTTACTCTGGTTGGCTCTGCACCGGATATTACCAGACATTTTATTGAGCTTCGGGGTATTGGAATTATTGATGTAAAGACTCTTTTTGGTGTTGAGAGTGTTAAGGATACACAGTCGGTGGATCTGGTGATCAAGCTAGAGGAGTGGGACAGAGATAAAGAGTATGATCGTCTGGGACTTCATGAGGAATACACGGAATATCTGGGCAATAAGATAGTATGCCATTCCCTGCCAATTCGTCCGGGACGAAATCTGGCAATTATCGTTGAATCTGCGGCAGTTAACCATCGACAGAAAAAAATGGGTTATAATGCGGCGGAGGAGCTTTATAAGCGAGTACAGGCTAATATTGCCAAGAAACGGGAGACTAAATAATACATGAGTATGACCGGGCAAGAAGGCACGGTACAAATACTGAAAAAAGATAAATAATGGAGGCTAATATGGGAAAGTATTGTTTTGGAATTGACGTAGGTGGTACTTCGATAAAATGCGGACTTTTTCAGACAGATGGTATTTTGATGGAAAAGTGGGAAATTCCTACGCGTAAGGAGAATAACGGCGAGGCCATTCTTCCGGATATTGCGAAAACAATTTTGGATAAGATCGAAGAACGAAAGCTGGATAAGGCAGAAATCGATGGTGTGGGAATTGGCGTTCCGGGACCGGTCAATGATAAAGGGGAGGTTTTGTGTGCAGTAAATCTCTTCTGGGGATTTAAAGCGGTGACCAAAGAGCTGACAGAGTTGACAGGTCTTCCATCTATGGCAGGCAATGATGCCAATGTAGCTGCTCTCGGCGAAGCCTGGAAGGGCGCGGCAGCAGGAGCCAAAAATGTAATTATGGTTACCCTTGGTACTGGTGTTGGGGGCGGAATTATTTTGGATGGCAGAATTATTTCTGGTTCCCATGGAGCTGGAGGAGAGATTGGTCATGCTGCAGTCCAGCATGATGAGACAGAGAAATGCAACTGTGGAAACAGGGGCTGTCTGGAACAGTATGCATCTGCAACAGGCATTGTACGTGTGGCAAAAAGAGCTATGGAAGCTAGTGATGAAGAGAGTGTTCTTCGTGGCTTTTCCAGACTTTCTGCGAAAAATGTTCTGGATGCATACAAAGAAGGGGATAAGCTGGCTGCAAAAGTTATGGATGAGGTTGGAGAGAAGCTGGGAAGTGCCCTTGCTGTGTTTGCCTGCGTTGTTGATCCGGAGGCAATTGTAATAGGTGGTGGCGTTTCCAGAGCAGGACAGCCTTTGATCGATTGTATTGAAACACATTATAAAAAGTATGCATTTTCAGCATGCAAGGAAACTCCGATCATTCTGGCAAAGCTGGGAAATGATGCAGGAATTTATGGATCTGCCAGAATGGTGATCTGATAAAGAAGATATAGATAAAATTAGAAAATTAAAAAACCACATTCTGTTTTTGCAGAATGTGGTTTTTTTAAAGAGTAATTAATAATCAATCTGATACTGACTATCATCGTCATCATCACCGGTATTACCAGTATTATCATCTTCACTGGTGTTGTTGTCACCGTCAGTGCCATCCGTGTTTTCAGTGCCATCGGTGCTATCATCAGAAGTGTCTGTATTTTCGGCATCAGAAGTGTCTGTGCTGGAAGAATTTGTCTGATCTGAAGTATCATAATCATAACTGCTTTCGTCGTAGAAGTGTTCTTCACAGTATTCTGTTGGCATAGTACCTACATCGAAATATTCTGTGGTTACAGGACAGCCGGCTCTTGGAAGAAGTCCAGAGATAGCACAGATGCTCAGTTTTTCTACACTTGCAGGTTTCTCAAAATCTTTTTGAGGCAGTCCCTCATGGATTCTTGTCATAACTTTTTTCCAAAGATTACGGTGATATTTACGTGCGTAATCAGGAAGCTTTTCGTTGTTATCATAACCGGACCATATTGCACAGGTATAATAAGGGGTATATCCCACAAACCAAACATCGTTATAAGCTTCAGTAGTACCGGTTTTACCGGCTACAGCCATATTATCAAGCTGGCAGGCGGTACCTGTACCGTATTTGACAACATCCTCCATAGCACTTGTAAGGAGATAAGCAGTGCTTTCCTTGATTACAGAACGCTCTACAGAAGTGTTCTCGATCAGTACATTACCGTTATGATCCAGGATTTTGGTATAGTAAATTGGTTTGATATAATTGCCACTATTTGCGATAGATGCATAGGCAGCACATAATTCTACATTTGTGACACCCTTGGTAATACCACCAAGTGCTGTGGCAAGGTTTGCATCACTCCAGATATTGCCATTGGCATCCTTATCTGCTTCTGTTCCGTGAGCCAGGGTGGTAAATCCAAAGTTATCCAGATATTTCAATCCCAGATCAGGGGTTACTTCTTCCAGACATTTTACCGCAACAACGTTAACAGAGTTCTGAATAGCTGTACGGATAGTAGTTGTTCCTTCGTAGGAACGTGTACTGTTATTGACTGGAGATCCATCCGGATAGGTATATGGTTCATCTTCAAAAGTAGTAGCAAGTGTCATGCCCTTTTCATTTAATGCAGGCGCATAGGTAGATACAATTTTGAATGTTGAACCTGGCTGGCGGGTAGTGTCTGTAGCTCGGTTTAGGGTCAGGCTGGCTGTTTTTTCGCCACGTCCGCCAATCAGGGCTTTTACATAACCTGTATGCTGATCGATGACACTCATAGAGGACTGAGGCTGTGGTGCGAAATTTACACGTTCTGCAACTATTTTGCTGCCGTCAGCCAGAATATTCTCTTTATAACGATCTACATAAGTCTGGCCTTCTTCAGGAGAGTCAAAGAGAAGATCAAAATTCGGATCCTCATTCTGGAAATAAAGCTGCAGCATTTCTTTGCTGTAGTTAACCTGATTGCCCTCAGGATCTGTGACAGTAAGGGCAAAATCCAGTTCGTACTGTACCTGATCCGGGAAATTGGAAGGATCGGAATATTCCTCATCCAGAATATTCTGGATAGCAGAATCCTGGGTGGTATAGACTTTAAGACCGCCGCTGTAAAGCAGGTTGGTAGCCTGGGTTTTTGTATAACCCTTAATATTCATAAGGTCATTAATGATCTGGTCTGTCAGTTCATCCTCGAAATAGGTATAAATGGTATTGGAATTGCCGGAGTGTTTTTCCTGGGCAGCCTGAATCCTGGAATATACATCATCTTCAAGAGCTTCTTTATACTGTTCTTCAGTAATATAGTTCTGATCAAGCATATGTTGCAGAACTTCTTTCCGACGTTTTTTGTTACTGTCAGGATTAAGGATAGGATTAAATTTTGTAGGATTCTGGGTGATACCTGCTAAAGTTGCACATTCAGAAAGGTTAAGATCCCATACGTCCTTATCAAAATATTGTCTGGCAGCAGCCTGTACACCATATGCACCGGCACCAAGGTTGATCGTATTCAGATAGTTTTCAAGAATGGTATCCTTATCAGTTTTTTTCTCCACCTGAATGGCAAGATACTGTTCCTGGAATTTACGTGTGAAACGTTCAAGCTGGGTAGATTCACTGGTCCAGTTGGTGAAAACATTATTTTTAAGCAGCTGCTGGGTGATCGTGCTGGCACCTTCAGAAAAATCGCCGCTTGTGAGAGCTTTTACGCCTGCGCGGAGAATCCCTCGGACATCGATACCATTATGTTCATAAAATCGTTCATCCTCGATAGCAACCACTGCATGCTGCAATTCTACCGGAATCTGTTCCAGGGTTACAGGCAGTCGGTTGGCATCGGGAGCAGCCAGTTTACGGATCTGATTGCCCTGATCATCGTAGAGAAATGTTGCATAACCTAAGGGCATGATATCAATGTCATCTACATCAGGAGCATTATCAATAACTCCTTTAAAAGATCCGATTCCCAGACAGGTCACTCCGATACAGAGTGCGATCAGAGATACAAACAGCAATCTGATGAACGAAACCCTGGCACGTTTTCCCATCATGGAGGAACGGGAAATCAGAGAATTTCGCTTCTGCGCTGCGGATTTTTTACCATAGTTCATGTTAGACCTCCTTTATAATCCGTTTAATTATATCAAATAAGAATAAGTAAATAAAGCATAAAATAAAAAAATAGAGATAATCTGTTATCAAGTCTATCGTTTTATCTGTTCATTAGTATATACAATACTGGCTTTTTTTTGTAATCCGTGATACACTGTAAATCGTTACTGTTCACTCCGTTCACAGTAACGTAGCCAAAATTCATTCCAGATTGCCTGCGGCAATGGAATTTTGGCTTGTATGTCTCGGGATTTTGGCATATTTATGCCAAAACACCTCGCGGGATAGGTGTGTGTGAACAGTAATTGTAAATCATAAAATACTTTGCTTACAGTAAAAACGGAGGAATCCTAAATGCTTGAAAAATATAAAACGGTATACGAAGGCGGTGAAGGCGAGATTATTGAAAAAAAATCCAGATTCATTGCTACTGTGCGTCCGGTGAATACAGAAGAAGAGGCTCTGGCATTTATAGAAGAAATGAAAAAAAAATATTGGGATGCCAGACATAATTGTTACGTGTATTCTGTAGGAAAAAACAGGGAATATACCAGATGCAGTGATGATGGTGAACCCTCAGGAACTGCAGGACGGCCTATGTTGGATGTGATTCTGGGAGAAGATATTTATAATGTGGCAGCAGTAGTTACCAGATATTTTGGCGGGGTTCTGTTGGGAACCGGCGGTTTGGTACGTGCTTATTCCAAAAGTCTCCAGGAAGGTTTGGCGGTCAGTACGATAATTGAGAAAACCCATGGGATTTCCATGGAAATAATTACGGATTACACAGGGATCGGAAAAATCCAATATATAGCCGGAGAACAAAGGCTTCCTATTCTGGACACAGAATATACAGATAAAGTGGTAGTTCATCTCCTTGTCCCTTCTGACCAGATCCAGATTACAGAAAAAAAGATTACCCAGGCTACCAATGGCCGTGCCAGATTAAAAAAAGACAGAGATTTGTATTATGCAGTGGTAAATGGCGAAATAGAAATTTTTCAGGAATAAAGTAACAGGGAGCAGCCTTACAGATACTTAGTATCTGCAGGACTGCTCCCTGAAATTTTATATATTTAGAATCAGCATTTTTCCGGTTCCGGATACTCTGTTCCAAAAGTATCCACAGTCATACTTTTGATTTTCTGCTCATCTAGAGGTCTGTCATTATAATCGGTATCTTCCTCTGCAATTCGGTTTACCACATCCATGCCTTCTGTGATCTTGCCAAACGCTGCGTACTCTCCATCCAGATGTGGGGCGTTTTTATGCATGATAAAAAACTGGCTGCCGGCAGAATTTGGGTTCATAGCTCTTGCCATGGACAGTACACCTGCAGTATGTTTCAGATCATTTTTGAATTTGTTATGGGTAAATTCGCCTTTGATGCTATATCCGGGGCCTCCCATTCCATTTCCGTTGGGACATCCGCCCTGGATCATAAAGCCATTGATCACACGGTGAAAAATCAGTCCGTCGTAGAAGTTCTTTTTTACAAGACTGATAAAATTATTTACTGTATTTGGGGCGATCTCAGGATATAATTCAGCTTTCATCACATCGCCGTTCTCCATGGTAATAGTAACGATTGGATTTGCCATAGTGATTCTCCTTTTCAAAAAGTATTGTATTTCCTTGTTCGCTCTATTATAATATGCACAGAATAATTCTGCAAGAAAAAGGTGGAAAACATGATTATAGAGACAAATACCCCGCAGGAAACTTTCTGTGTAGGGAAGAAAATCGGCGAAAATGCCAGACCAGGACAGATTTATACTCTGACCGGTGACTTGGGAGTGGGAAAGACTGTTTTCACTCAGGGAGTAGCGGCAGGACTGGGAATTACAGAACCTATCAGTAGTCCGACTTTTACAATTATACAGGAATATGAGACCGGACGTCTTCCGCTGTACCATTTTGATGTTTATCGTATTGGCGACATTGAAGAGATGGAAGAAATCGGTTATGATGATTATTTTTTTGGACAGGGAATCTGCCTGATTGAATGGGCAAATCTTATTGAAGAGATACTTCCGGAAAATCTTATTCAGATCACGATTGAGAAAGACCTGGAAAAAGGATTTGACTATCGAAGAATCACAGTGACAGGAAATGAGGTAAATAGTAAATGAAGATTTTAGCATTGGACAGTTCAGGAATTGTCGCATCTGTAGCAGTTATTGAAGATGATATTCTGCTGGCAGAATATACAGTTAATTATAAAAAAACACATTCCCAGACACTTCTGCCTATGTTGGATGAGGTAGTAAAAATGACAGAACTGGATCTGGAAACCATAGATGCAATTGCGGTGGCAGCAGGTCCTGGATCCTTTACAGGACTTCGAATAGGCTCTGCCACAGCGAAAGGATTAGGACTGGCATTGAAGAAACCTTTGATAGCAGTTCCTACAGTGGATGCACTGGCATATAATCTTTATGATGTCAGTGGCCTGATCTGCCCTATTATGGATGCCAGAAGAAGCCAGGTTTATACAGGCATTTACAGATTTGAAGAGCATAAGCTTGTGGCTGTGAAACAACAATGGGCATCTCCGATGACGGAACTGATCGAAGAATTAAATAAACTTGGAGAACCTGTGACTTTTCTGGGAGATGGAGTTCCGGTGTTCCGCAGTATGATCGAAGAAAAGCTGCAGGTACCTTATTCTTTTGCACCTGCACATGTGAATAAGCAGCGGGCAGCAGCAGTGGGCACACTTGGAATGATTTATTACAAAGAGGGCAGAACAGAGACTGCCATGGAACATGTTCCGGAATATCTTCGGGTTTCTCAGGCAGAACGGGAACGGGCAGAAAGAGAAAAAGCAAAACAGGCTTAAAAGGGGATAATTGCATGATTCTAAGAGAAATGTTGATAGATGATCTGGAACAGGTCATGGAGATCGAGAGGGAACTGTTTCATGTACCCTGGACAAGGGAGGGCTTTTTTACTTTTCTTACCAGAGAAGATGCTATGTTTCTTGTAGTGGAGGAGAAGGGACAGATATTGGGATATTGCGGTCTTCTTATGGTACTGGATGAAGGTGACATCACAAATGTGGCAGTGCGCAGAGACAGACAGAAGGAGGGAATTGGTAATTTTCTCATGGAGAGTCTTGTACGGCTGGCTGCAGAGAGAGGAGTCACTACTATTCATCTGGAGGTTCGGGTAGGAAATGATAGGGCTATCCGCCTTTATGAACGCAATGGTTTTACCAGAGATGGTATCCGAAAGGGATATTACAGTGATCCGACAGAGGATGCATTACTCATGACCAGACATCCGGAAAATAATTAAGAATTTTTGCGTAGATATTGTCTGGTAGCTATTCTATGTCGGAAAACAGGAGGAAATATATGTTAGATGTTTGTTTAGTGGGAACCGGGGGCATGATGCCTCTTCCGAGAAGATGGCTGACTGCTCTTATGACAAGGTATAATGGCAGCAGTCTTCTTATCGATTGCGGAGAGGGAACCCAGGTTGCGATCAAGGAAAAAGGATGGAGTTTTAAACCTATTGATGTGATCTGCTTTACGCATTATCATGGAGATCATATCAGCGGATTACCGGGACTGCTTCTTACTATGGGGAATGCGGACCGCAAAGAGCCCCTGACTTTGATAGGACCAAGAGGTCTGGAACGAGTGGTAAATGCTTTGCGTGTAATTGCACCGGAGCTTCCTTTTGATATAAAATTTATAGAAATTACACAGCCGGAACAGGTGATAGAATTAAATGGATACAGAATTACGGCCTTTAAGGTGAATCATAATGTGATCTGCTATGGTTATACCTTGGAAATTTTAAGACAGGGGAAATTTTCAGCAGAGAGAGCAAAGGAACAGGAAATTCCGTTGAAATTCTGGAATCCTCTGCAAAAAGGACAGACCATTGAAGCAGAGGGGAAAATCTATACTCCGGATATGGTTCTGGGGCCGGAGCGTAAGGGAATTAAACTTACTTACACTACAGATACCAGACCAACGGATTCGATTTTGAAAAATGCAGCAGATTCAGACCTGTTTATCTGTGAGGGAATGTACGGTGAGGATGATAAAGCTGATAAGGCAAAAGGATATAAGCATATGACATTTCGGGAGGCAGCGATTCTTGCCAGAAATGCCAATGTGCAGGAAATGTGGCTGACCCATTACAGCCCTTCGCTGGTAAGACCCGATGATTATATGGATAAGGTGAGGGAAATTTTTCCCAATGCTTTTCCGGGAAAAGACGGAAAAAGTGTAGAACTTAATTTTGAAGATGAACAGCAAAACAATTGATAGCATGGAAAATATTGAGGATAATAAAATGAAAGATACATTGATTCTTGCAATTGAGAGCTCCTGTGATGAAACTGCCGCTTCTGTGGTAAAAAACGGACGGACCATATTGTCTAATGTGATCTCATCACAGATTGCACTTCATACATTATATGGAGGAGTAGTACCGGAAATTGCATCCAGAAAGCATATAGAAAAAATTAATCAGGTAATTGAACAGGCATTGACAGAGGCAGGGGTTACTTTGGATGATCTGGATGCCATTGGAGTGACCTATGGACCGGGGTTGGTTGGTGCTTTGCTGGTTGGCGTGGCAGAGGCCAAGGCAATTGCGTACGCAAAGAAATTACCGTTGGTAGGAGTACACCATATTGAAGGTCATGTTTCTGCAAATTATATTGAACATCCGGATCTGGAACCACCGTTTTTGTGTCTGATCGTTTCGGGCGGACATACACACCTGGTAATTGTGAAGGATTATGGAGAATTTGAGATTCTGGGACGTACCCATGATGATGCGGCAGGAGAAGCTTTTGATAAAGTAGCCAGGGCAATTGGTCTGGGATATCCGGGAGGACCCAAAGTAGATAAGCTTTCAAAAGAAGGAAATCCAAATGCAATTGAATTTCCCCGGGCAAAAATTGACGGTTGTCCCTATGATTTCAGCTTTAGCGGTGTAAAGTCTGCGGTATTGAACTATCTGAATCATGCACAGATGACTGGAGAGGAGATCAACAGGGCAGATATTGCTGCTTCTTTTCAGAATGCAGTTGTGGATGTGCTGGTTGAACATACAATGGCAGCAGCAAAAGATTTTGGAATGAAAAAAATTGCCATTGCCGGTGGAGTTGCATCTAATGGAACACTCCGGGATGCCATGGAGACTGCCTGCCGGAAATATGGTTACAGTTTCTTCCGGCCATTACCTATCTTCTGCACAGATAATGCAGCTATGATCGGTGTTGCTGCGTATTATGAATACATGAAAGGAACCCGTAGTGGTTGGGATTTGAATGCGGTTCCAAATCTGAAATTGGGAGAAAGATAAAAATGACAGAGAATAATACAGCAATTGTCCTGGCAGCAGGTCAGGGAAAAAGAATGCAAAGTAAAATACAGAAGCAGTTTCTGGAAATACAGGGCTACCCGGTTCTGTATTATTCTCTGCGCTGTTTTCAGGAAAGTCCGTTGATCAGGAATATTATTTTGGTGACAGGGGAGAAAACAGTCTCTTATTGCAAAGAAGAGATTGTAGATAAGTATGGTTTTACCAAGGTTACCAGTGTGATCGCCGGTGGAAAGGAACGGTATGATTCTGTTTATGCAGGGCTTTGCGCCTGCTCAGAAATACCATGCGATTATGTATTTATTCATGACGGAGCCAGACCATTTATTACGGAAGAAATGCTGGAAAGAGGACTGGAAAGAACTCGGGAAACGGGTGCCTGTGTATTGGGAATGCCGTCTAAGGATACTGTTAAACTGGCTGATGAAAATGCTTTTGTAAAATCAACTCCAGAGAGAAATTATGTCTGGACAATTCAGACACCTCAGATTTTCTCATATTCATTAATTAAAACTGCCCATGACAAGATTCGCCGGAAAGATATGAGTAATATTACGGATGATGCCATGGTTGTCGAACAGGAGACGGGGGTAAAAGTAGCTTTGGCAAAAGGATCTTATCAGAATATTAAGATTACCACACCGGAAGATCTTTGGATTGCAGAGGCATTTTTGCAATTTGGAAAAATGCGAGAATAAAAAATAAAAAAAATTCAAATTAGTTGTTGACAGTTCTGAAATAAGGTGATAGAATATCACTTGCGCTGACAGAGAAAAGCGTCGAAAATACGGAGAGATATCGAAGTGGTCATAACGAGGCGGTCTTGAAAACCGTTTGTCCGCAAGGGCGCGTGGGTTCGAATCCCACTCTCTCCGCTTGTCAGGTTGATGAAAAAAGTTTTGGAAAAACTTAAAAAAGCACTTGACAAACAGTTTTGAAGTGCGATATAATGCACAAGGCTTTTCGATGAGAAAACATCGAAACAATTTTATGAAAGAACACGAAAGTGTGAAGAGAGTTATTTGGAAGGATAACGGATCTAGGGCAATTTGGAGAAGTACCCAAGCTGGCCGAAGGGGCTCCCCTGGAAAGGGAGTAGGTCGTTAATAGCGGCGCGAGGGTTCAAATCCCTCCTTCTCCGTTCTTCTTGAAAAAGAAGAAAAAAGAGAAAAAAGTTCTTGACAGGATGGAAGAGTTGTGGTAAACTCGAGAAGCTGTTGAGAAAAAAGTTGGTAAAAACTTGAAAAACTTCAAAAAAGTTCTTGACAAGTTGAAAACAACATGATAAAATAGCAAAGCTGTCGT
>HE978651.1:663218-728183 GCA_000285855.2 Ruminococcus sp. JC304
CTTGACCAACTAGCCGAGGAAGCGGCAGGATGGAGCAGGAAGGATTCGGAGCAAGCTTGCTTGTGGAGAAGCATTCCTGATACAGACTGAACATTTGCGAAGCAAATGACACTGAGCAACGAAGTTGCGAGGTGACTCCGCTGGAGTACAATACTCAATCGGCAACGCAGGAAGTTAATTCTCAAGGAAATGTCAACATGTATGTAGTTTTGAAGGTGCAAAACCTTTATTCCTCCTTAGCTCAGTCGGTAGAGCATGCGGCTGTTAACCGCAGTGTCGTTGGTTCGAGTCCAACAGGGGGAGCTTTCGGAACATGAAGTCCGATATGTAAAAGTTTACCAGGCTCCATGGTCAAGCGGTTAAGACACCGCCCTTTCACGGCGGTAACAGGGGTTCAAATCCCCTTGGAGTCATTATACAAAACTTTGTATAATTTGTGAAATATAATATGGTGCCATAGCCAAGTGGTAAGGCAAAGGTCTGCAACACCTCTATCCCCGGTTCAAATCCGGGTGGCACCTCTGGAACTTCAGATATAATTTATCTGAAGTTTTTTATTTGATTTGAATTTGAGATAGAATAAAAATGCCGGTATATTGTGCAAAAAGCACAGTATACCGGTGTTTTATGCTTAAAAAGAAAGATCAGCTGTTTAGAATTCCGGCAGCTCTGAGACTAGAGAGAAGCTGATTAAACTGGGTTACAACATCTGTCTGACCTGTAGCATCTGCTACTGCTGCGGCAGATGTTACAGGTCCGGCTGGTCCTGTGGCACCGGTAGGTCCAGTTGGTCCAGTAGCTCCGGCAGGTCCGACAGGTCCGATAGGTCCAGTTGGTCCAATAGCTCCGGCAGGTCCTGTAGCTCCGCTAGCGCCTGTGGCACCAGTAGCTCCTGTGACTCCGGCAGGCCCCTGAGGTCCTATTGCACCAGTAGCACCGGTAGCTCCTGTGACTCCGGCAGGCCCCTGAGGTCCTATTGCACCAGTAGCACCGGTAGCTCCTGTGACTCCGGTTGGCCCTGGATATCCCTGTATACCAGGTTCTCCCTGAGGTCCCTGGGGACCGATAGGACCAGCCGGTCCGGGACAACCTCTGGGCCCAGTAGGTCCGGTACAGCCTCGTGGTCCGGGAGGACCCTGACAGTCACAGCAGCAGCGATTGCTATTGTTACAGCAGGAAGTGCCGGAAACATCGCTGGTCAGTGATTCAAGTGACTGCTCTTTGAGAGGATGACGATGAAACAACATGCATTTTACCTCTGATATTAAGAAGTTTCACTATTATTATATGGAGAATGCCAGATACTGTTCACAGATTACAAATTCTTTGCTACTTGTCTGAAGCCAATAATTGTTTCGCCCTTTGTCAGGAAAAACCATGCTTATGTGAAAAATATTGTTGATTTTGGATAATACAGGGCTCATCAGGATGAATTTTAGCCGCTGTTTGAAGGCAGTCAAAGGAGGTTTTGTATTGCCCAAGTTTGTCATAACAGACGCAGAGCTGTACCAAAGGAAGAAAATCATGGCAGTCAGGGATAAAAAATCCCCCATTTTGTTCACAGTAAGGTGCATTTAATGCTTGCTGATACCAGTAAACAGCAGAGATAAAAGCTGATTTTTCCAGAAAAAGATTTCCAAGTTCATAGCATATTTCAGCACGGGGAACATCAAACTGAAAGCTTTTAAAAAGAATATTCATTGCTTTATCATTTTCACCAAGGGCACGGTAACAGTAACAGAGTTGCAGACAGGCATCCAGTTGGTTTTCCTGCCATGCTTCGGGATTTTCCAGAAAGTGAAGAAATACAGCCGCAGATTCTCGATAAAGCTTATGATAGAAAAGTTCTTTTCCATAATAAAATTCCTGACGGGAGTCTAAAACTTCAGCATTTTCGAGCATGTGCTGATAAATCCGAAGATTGCGGTCTGGATCAGAAATCTTAATTTTGCGATGTTCAATTTGAATAGGAGAGTAAAGAAGCTTACCGGAAAGAATGATTGCTTCATGTACCTTTCCACACCATCTGAAATTACAGGAGGTTTTTAAAATACGCTCCCGGTAATAAGAAAATGCAGGAGACTGATCTGTATGGAAAGCTGTAATATATTTCATCATTACGATATCAGTGTCAGAAGGAAGAGAAGTTTTTAGGGAAGAAAGGAGAGTCAGATTAGCAGGAGTGATCAGATCATCCGCATCCAGCCACATCCAGTAGTCTGTGTGGACTTTTTCTAAAAGAAAATTTCTGGCAGCAGAAAAATCCTCGCACCAAGGAAAGTCAAATACCTGAGCTCCATATTTACAGGCAATTTCTTTCGTCTGGTCGACGGAACCGGTATCTGCAATGAGAATATGATCTGCAATATCAGTCATTAGTGAAAGAATTCGGGGAAGAACATCTGCTTCGTTTTTGGCGATCATGCATAAACTTAGAGAAATCATACAATAGATAATACTCCAGGACACTATTGCAACAAGATATGTGAGATTAGCGTGAAATATGATAAAAACCGTAACTGTAAAAAGTTACACAGCTACGGTTTTGGCATATATTATTCATCAAATTCTGCAGTGACGATAAATCCTCGGGGAGTATGCTCAATATTCTTGATAATACCTTTTCGGGATTTGATCCGTCTGGCATTGGGATAGCATCCTGACATGGCTACGGCTGGTTCAATAATGTAACTGTAATTCATGAAGGATTGATATTCGGTGATTTCTACTTCATCACCGATTTCGATCAGTCCCTGACGCTCCATTTTAAATTTTTCCTGACGCATGGAATAACCCTTCTTTCGTTAATATTATTTTATTGATAGTATAAATATCTGATCGTTGTGAACCTTACCTTTATATTAACACATATGAGTAAATGAAGAAAGTCCTGTATTACTGTTCACTGGCAATATCCCGCGAAGCGTGTTGCTGGGAACGGAGTGAACAGTAACAGTCCTGTAAAAAGGGTACTTGCTTTTGTAGAATGAATTGTATATAATATTATAGAAGTTTTCTATCAAAACAATAAGAAAACAGACTCGAAATTATGAATAGAAATTATCGGCTGAAAGGGTAACAAGTAATGCGTAAGATTATAGTCTGTGATGATGTGGAATTGGAAAGACAGCTTTTAAAGGATATATTGCATGAATATTTTGAAGAAATTCATGAGGAGATTTTGGTCGAGGAATATTCTTCCGGTGAGGTACTTGTAGCTGACGCTGAGGAGGGATACCTGGAGGGAGAATTGCTTTTTCTGGATATCTATATGGACCAGTTGAATGGTATGGAAACAGCCAGAAAACTTCGTGCGCTTTCCTGCAATATACCGATTATATTTCTGACAGCATCTCCGGATTTTGCTGTTGAGAGTTATGAGGTACAGGCATCAGGATATTTGTTGAAATCCTTTTCCGAGGAGAAAATAAAGAAGCTTTTGAATCGTATTCTGAAGACGGATATGCAACGCAGGGTTGCAATTAAAAGTAAACGTCAGTATCGATATCCATATACGGATGATATTGTATATGTTGAAAGCGATAAGCATACTATTACACTTCATTTGTCCGATCAATCAGAAATTGTAGCCCAGGATAAGCTTATAGAGATTGAAAAGAGAATAGATGAGAAGAGATTTTTGCATTGTCACCAGAGTTATCTGGTAAATATGGATTATATAAAAGATGTAAAAGATGATTTTGAATTACAGGATGGGACAATAATTCCTATTCGTGTTCGAGGAAGGAAAGAAGTGTTGGATAGGTATAATGAGTATTTTTCCAGTCATTTTGAATAAAGTATTTCACTATCATTGAGGAATATGCCTGAAAAAATGAGGAAAATGCATAAATAGGAAATTTATAAAAAAGTTTGATATAATACATCATGAAGGAAGAAAAGCCTGATTCAAAACGCGGAAAATGAATGATCTTTTTGCGATGCTGTGAGGCAGACAAAAAATGAAAATTGGAAAAGTGTGTATGAAAATCCCCTCAGTACAGGATGTGTCCGCGTCATCTGAACCTGAGGGGATTTTTTTGAAAAAATTACAGTGCCAGCTCCAATGAGGTATCAGCAAAGAAAGTATTGGCATTGTATAGATATAGTACTTCCTGAACATTCTCAACCTGAAGCAGTTGTTCCAGATCTCCATAGTAATAACGGGGATCGATCATAATGATTTTACGGTAATGCTGTGCAAGAAATGGCACGAAACTGTTGGCATAAGAATCCTTCAGAACCAGAAGGGTATTATTACTTTCCGTGGGGGTGCTGATTTTTATTTGTGCATGATTACCGCCGAAGAACAGGGCATATTTATCTCTGGTATTAAGCTTTGAAGTGTCATAGAAGCTTGCTGATTTTTTCTGTTCATCTACATAATTAACAACTGAGGAAAGGGTATTATCTCCATTAGGAAGGAAAACATCAAGTTCATCGGTTTCACCGGAACGGAAACCGCTTTTGGCAGAGAGTGTTCCTTTGAACGTCTGGGATACAGGAGCTTTATCATAAGAGTCAGAGGAGATATCGATTCCCATAACAGCAGCTGCCTGGAGATAAGCGTAGTAGGCACCCAGAGTGGTCCAGTGATGATCCGTGTGATAATAAAGATCTTCTGCTTTGTGATCAGTAAAGGTATCACTAATATCAATAAAAGTAACTCCTGCAGAAGTGAGAGAATCCTTCAGCTTGTCTATCCAGGGATTCTGATCGTCAGCAGGTGCAAATGCAGGGAGGTTTGATTTCAGGATGTTTACTGAATTGGGAGCTATCAGTGCATATTGTTTCAGATCTGGATGCTTCTGCGCGAATGAGGTCATAGCATTGACTGTAGCATCATATTGAGTCTGAGAAGGAGCGTTAAAGGCTTCCATCAGATATCCATTTTTGCCAAGATACACACCATTTTCCTCCACTTTACCCATCAGCCTGTCTGTAGTGGCTTTTAAAGTAATCCACATATCACGAAGGGGGAATTGATCGTTCTCATAGGTTTCAAATTGTTTTTCATATCCTCCGGAGATTATTTGATCCAGTTTCAGGGCAGGCCTGGATGCCAGTATCCGGTTTTCCTTTTCGGAGAATCCGGTGTCAGGCAGGATAATACTGCTTACCAGTACAATTACAGGAAGCAGAAAAAAAAGAAGTCCTAATCTGTGAAAGAATAGTCGGTAATTTCTCAGTGATTTTTTCATAGGTACCGTCCCTTCTAAAATTTCGCGTATAAAAATGGTGTATAGGAATTATAAACCATATAGGCTACAGATAATGCCAGCAGTATAAGATTTATAAGCAGTGCTGCTGCTGGTTTCTGCTGAATCAGTCGCCTGAAACGTCGGTACAGTCCGGGTCTGCATGCCAGGATACTAATGATAAAAAGTATCAGGCCTGTTTTCAGATAATAAAGTGCAGTTGTGTCTGCGAAGCAGCTGGCTCCTATACCAAACAGTGCACCCAGATAATGGCCAAGTGCAGAAAAGTTTGTCTGACTGAAAAATACCCATCCAATCATGACTGCAACCATAGTATAGGCTGTGCGCAGCCAGGAAGGGAGTCTATCTAATAAGTTATTTAGTACAAATTTTTCAAGTAAGAGGAGAAGGCCGTAGTATAGTCCCCATAACACAAAGTTCCAGCTTGCACCATGCCATAGTCCGGTCAGAGCCCAGACAACCAGAATATTTCGGATATGTTTTATGACTGAGACACGGTTTCCTCCAAGAGGAATGTAGATATAATCCCGAAACCAGCTTCCAAGGGAAATATGCCAACGTCTCCAGAATTCGGAAACACTTGTGGAGATATATGGATAATCAAAGTTTTTGTTAAAATCAAATCCCAACATTTTTCCCAGCCCAATGGCCATGTCAGAATAGCCGCTGAAATCAAAATATATTTGCATAGTGAAAGCCAGAATTCCAATCCATGCGGTAAGCACGGACATTTGAGTATTACTGCAGATTCCTGCATATAGAGCAGATAGATTATCAGCCAGGAGTACTTTTTTGCAAGACCCTTAATAAAAAGTTCTGTTCCTGCACCAAAGCGGGAAATATTGACAGAACGTCTCTCAAGTTGTTCCTGGATATCTGCATAGCGGATAATAGGACCTGCAGCAGTATAAGGAAACATGGTGCTGTAGGTTGCAAAGGTAAGAAAGTTCTGTTGTGCTGTAATCTTACTTATATATATATCAAAGAGATAGGACAGGTTCCTGAAGGTATAAAAGGAAAGCCCGATTGGCAGAGAAAGTTCCGGATGGGAAATATGAATGCCTGTAATTCCGCCAAAGGTATCCAACAGGAAACCATAATATTTAAAAAATACAAGAATGCCAAGATTGATAATGATAGCAAAAACAAGATTCAGTTTTTGCTTTTTATCATCATAATAAAGCCGCTCCAGTTCAGTCCCCATATAATAGTTAAATACGCTGGAGAAAAGCATAAGAATCACATAAACAGGTTCTCCCCATGCGTAAAATATAAGACTGCCTAAAAAGAGCAGCAGATTGCGAAGCTTTCCCGGAACCAGATAATAGATCAGCATAAAAACCGGAAGAAAGCAGAAAATAAAAAAGATACTGTTAAATACCATAACGAATGTTCTCCAATCTGCCTTATATCAAGGATAGAAATGCATGCTGCCAGCTATGGGCATTGGCTCCACACATGTAATATACATAGTTTCCTTTTTTTCCTACAGCTGCATTATTTAAGAGAGCCATCTGGTCTGTACCATATCCTTCGAATACATTTTTCTGACTAGACAGGTGTGTCTGGGCGTTTTCCAGCAATATCTGTGCCTGGGCACGGTCTTTGGCTTTCATAATGCAGATTTCTTCAACAGCCATAGGAGAGGAGGCCTTGTAAAAGAAAAAACCGTCAATATCCCGCTCTTCTGTTTGATAATAGCGTTTCAGATCAGCGCGGGTTTCTTTATTCAGTGCAGTGATGGCCTGATCTTTTTCCATAGACTGGGCAATCTGATCCATGGAAATGTTCCGGGCATTATCGGAGGAGTAAAGTGCTGTAAGATATATTACAAGCAGAATCACCAACCCGGTCTTTATAAGTATATGCTTATTTATTTTCATGTCTGTAACCCCGCTGCCTGTGCCATATGTGTGAGCCATTTAGGGTAATAATCCTGGATCACATGCTCACCGTCCGGTTCGTACAGGTCCTCTGAGCTTCCCTCCACAATGGCGGAATTGTCAATAAAGGTACATCCCATTTCCTGACAGAGACTGATAAGTCCTTCGTTATACTGCGGATAATAGGCAAGATCAGGAGTCGCTTCAATAGCAGCATCCGTGATCGGAAGAATACAGTTTATGTAAATTGGGATATCCGGCAGTGCTTCCTGGATCTTGACAATTTGTTTTTTATAATCTGCTACAAATCCAGAAGAATCAGCTCCGTAAATTTCCAGGTCATTGGAACCGAAAGCCATGAAAACATGACTGGGATTCAGGCTGATCGCAGTAGCAATCTGTTCATCAGCTCCGGACACACTTAATCCAAGCTTGGCTACTACCACATCAGTATCCAGATATCCATATTCCACAATAGAATTTGTGATGGAATCTCCAAGAATGACGCTGCCAGCAAAGGCCTGGCGGATCTGTACATCATCGAGAACAGTGCTGCTGTCCATATTGCGCAGAGAATCATCTTCTTCCGATTTTTTCAGATTCTGAAGCTGCTGCTCAGTCTGAGCAATATCTGCGTTTTCCAGTTCCTGAAGTTTGGCTACGTTCTCCTGGCAGATCCTATCATCGCCGGAGCCTGGTCGACTGTATAAAAAGACAATGCTTCCCACAAGGATAAGCCCTGCGGGAATAAGGAGTAAAAGCTTATTAAAATCTTTGTTTTTCAAAATAAATCCTTCCTGAAGTACAATTGCGAAATGTATCGAATTTATTATAATACGTGAAAAAAAAACTTCAAGGAAAAATTCACAGCTTTTTCATATTTTTATAAAAAGTGATGGAGTTGTGTGTGGACGTTTGGAAAAATTAGAGGTATACTTTTATTATCTGAGCGGATATGTCATCTGTCGGGTTACTTGTCTTTGATAAAGAAAATAACCGGAAGAGAGACAGAACTGTAAAAATAATTGTCAGGAGGATTCATCTGTGGAGAAAAAAACTTCAAAGTTTCTTAGAGGGGAAATTCTTTCCTCAATCTGTTACATTGCTTTGGGATTGTGTCTGGTCCTGATCCCGGATCAAACAGTAAACATTATCTGCAAGGTAGTATTTGGGCTGGTTATGATCGCGGCGGGAATTTACCATATTATAATTTATGCTGCTGAAAAAGAGAAGGCAACGGTACTGGATCTGTTTACCGGAGTGATTGCTGCTGTTCTGGGAGTATTTCTTTTTTTACGCCACAGATTGTGATTAAAATTCTGCCATACCTGCTGGGTGCTTTTGTAGTAGTTGACAGCATCTGGAAATTTAAGGGCAGCAGCAAATTGAAAAAGGTAAATCAGGGACAGTGGAAGGTGCTTTTTATCGGCAGTCTGATTTTTCTGGTACTGGGAGTGGGAGTGATGGCCTATCCTTTTAAAAAAGTTTCCAGAATGATTTTGGTTAGTGGAATACTTCTGATAGTAAATGGTGCTGCAGATTTTGTATTCTTGATTTTGATGAAGGTATGTCTGAAAAAGGGACAGAAGCGTATGCTGGAGAAAGAGCAGCAGAATAATGTTTCAGATGAAGCAGCAGATCAGACAGAGGATTCTGAGAATGTGGCAGAAACCAGTATGCCTGAAACTCAGGAAGAAAATAAGGCAGCTGTGGAAGTTTCGGAGGAACCGGCAGTGGAAACAGCAGCACCTATAGAATTGGAAACAGCTGAGACTGCAGATGCAGCAGAGGCAGAGGCTGTGTTTTCTATGGAAGAGAATCCCGATAAAGCAGAAGAAAGCCCCAACAAAGAAATTCAGTCTATGCTGAAAAATCATGATGAACCGCTGGAAGAGTGGAAAGACTAAAGAAAGTGAAAAGCGGTTTCAAAAGGGAACAGGAAAATTATGAAAAAAAGAACGCCAGTTATTATGAATATGTCCGGAATATATAGAGAAGAAAAATTCTGGAAGGGACAGGAAACTGTCTGGGTAGAAGCAGAAGATATTACCGGTACGAACTGTTATTGTGATGAAGACGCAAGAACTGAGATCAGTTGTCGCATAGATAAATTTTCACCGGAAGGAGTCCATTTTATTGACTCCGGAAACTATCATTATCTTACGCGTTTGTGGATTGGGAAAATCCAACAACCTTTCAGGCTTCTGGTGTTTGATAATCATACAGATATGCAGCCTCCTGCTTTTGGGGGGCTGTTGTCTTGCGGAGGATGGATCGCAGCTGCATTGGAGGAACTTACAAATCTGCGACAGGTGATCCTGATCGGTCCGGATGAAAATGCATATAGCCAGGTAGATGAGAGGCTTCGGAAAAAAGTGGTATTTCTTTCCAGAGAGACCCTTTTGACAATGGAGGAGGAAGAAATCTGCGGTTTCCTGAAAAAGGTTATGATGGACAGTGAATTACCTGTTTATCTTTCGGTTGATAAGGATGTGCTCGGTTCAAAAGAGGTCTCAACTGCCTGGAGTCAGGGAGATATGAAACTTACCACTTTACTTGCAGGTGTAAAAACCATGCTGGAGTGTGGAAAAAGCAATGAAGATCGGTTTCTGGGAGTGGATATCTGCGGAGAAGCTGATGTAAACGGTATTCATGATAACGATGGCAATGACAGGGCAAATTTACAATTGCTGAAGTTGCTGTGTATATAATAGGAAAATAGAATCAGAAAAAATATTGTTTTTTATATTTTGAAATAAAAAGCAGATGAGGAGAAATGACAGTTTATGAAAAACGAGCTTTTAAGAATCGGTCCGCTGACTCTTTATGGTTATGGTTTTATGATTGCTATAGGAGTGCTGGCAGCCTGGCTGGTGGTGGAACAGAGGGCAAGAAAGCTGCATCTGGCCTGTGAACATATTTTCTATTTAGTGCTCTGGTGTGTTCTGGGTGGATTTGCATCTGCAAAAATTCTGTTCTGGATTACAGAATGGAAAGAAGTGATCCGGAATCCGTTGGAGATGCTTAGTTCTGATGGATTTGTGGTCTATGGAGGAATTATAGGAGGAATCCTTGCAGGCTGGATTTACTGTAAGGTAAAGAAATTAAATTTTTTAACGTATTTTGACCTGATGATGCCTTCCATTGCACTGGCACAGGGATTTGGAAGAATCGGATGCTTTCTGGCAGGATGCTGCTATGGAAAGGAAGCTTATGGAAGACTGTCAGTGATTTTTACAAATTCGGATTATGCACCTAATAATATTCCGCTGATTCCCACACAAATTTATTCCAGTATTCTGGACTTTTTGCATTTTTTCCTTTTACTTTATATTGCCAGACATAAAAAGGCAGAGGGAGAAGTAGCAGCCTGTTATTTGATCTTTTACAGTGTGGGACGTTTTGTATTGGAATTTTTCAGGGGAGATCTGGAAAGGGGAAGTATAGGAGTTTTATCTACCTCTCAGTTTATCAGTATTTTTACAGGAATCGTCGGAATGGTAATGCTTGGAGTAATAAAGAAAAGGACAAAGAAGTAAATATTCAAGGATAAATACTATTTTTATGTTTTATGGCATAGCCTGTAATAAATCCTGCATGTGAGGATTCAGTATGTTCGGGTCAGCAGATGTTGAAAAGAATTTTATAAATATGCAGCAGGGAATCTCCGGTTCTTCTTCTGGGCAGAATATAGCACCTGCCCAGAACCAGGAATACGGAGATTTTATTCTGAGAAACTGGGAAATGATTCCGGAGGCTGACATGAAACGGATGAATGCTGTTTTTCAGAAAGTAAATGAAATGTCCGGCATTCTTTATATTCCTTTGGAGCAGGCCGGAGTTTTGGAAATCAATTCCTATACCTATTCGTCTATTCCCAAGTGCTATAGTCCTATGGATATAAATGCTATGGATGCCGGGGGAATCAGTCAGAGCTATAATCAGCCGTATCTGAAGCTACAGGGTGAAGGAGTAGCGATAGCTGTGATTGATTCGGGAATTGACTATACACATCCGGTTTTTCGTGAAGGAGACAGGAGCAGGATCGCTTATTTGTGGGATCAGACAATAATGGGAAGTGGAAATGAAGCAGTTCCTTATGGGAAAGTCTTTGTGCGGGAAGAGATTGAGCAGGCGATCAAATCAGAAAATCCCTATGAGACAGTACCGTCCCAGGATGAAAATGGACATGGAACAGCATTGGCTGGTCTGGCAGCTGGAAATGTGGTCCCTTCTGAAAATTTTTCCGGAGCAGCACCTGGAGCAACTCTGATCATTGTGAAACTGAAGAAGGCTAAGACATACTTAAAAGAATTTTATCAGATCCCGCCTTTGGCAGAAGTTTATCAGGAAGATGATATTATGCTTGGAGTGTCTTATGCAGTTCGAATGGCAAAGAAAATGGGAATGCCTGTATCAGTCTGTTTGGGACTTGGAAGCAGTCAGGGAGCCCATATTGGAGACAGTGAACTGAGCCGGTATTTGGATTATATTAATGAAGATGCAAATATTTCTGTATCTGTGGCTGCGGGAAATGAAGGCATTGCGCAGCACCATTTTACAGCTGAATTATCAGAAGAGCAGGAAACAGTGGAGTTGAAAATCGGAGAGCAGGAAGGGGGATTTTATACAGAATTCTGGGGAAATCCACCGGATGACTATAGGATTTCGGTTCAGTCACCGGCAGGTGAGATTCTGGATATCAGTACCTCTATTGGGTCTGTGACTCAAAAGTTATCATTTATTTTTACTGCGACACAGGTTTTGGTGAATTATGTAAAAATGGAACGATCTACCGGAAAGCAGCTGATTTATTTCCGGTTTCTTCATCCGGCCTCTGGAATCTGGAAAATTCATGTACAAAAGGAGAAAGGACCGGGAAACAGATTTCATATGTGGCTACCTGTACAGGGATTGATTTCACAGGATACTTATTTTCTGCAATCGAATCCCTATTCTACAGTGACTGTTCCGGGAGATTCTGTGCGAAGTATTACTGCTACAGCTTATCAGTATAGGGATGCCAGTCTTTTTTTCCAGGCTGGTCGGGGCTTTACTCCGGATGGACAGGTAACACCGGATCTGGCTGCACCGGGAGTGGAACTGACAGTGCCTCTGAATAGAAAGCAGAATTTTGGGAAAGCAACAGGAAGCAGTTTGTCTGCAGCGATTACCTGTGGAGCAGCAGCTTTGTTGCTGGAATGGGCAATTGTCAGAGGAAACCTTCCTTATGCAACAGGAAGTGCTGTGAAATTTGCCTTGCAGAAAGGAGCTGTGCGGGAGGAGAGGATGAATTATCCTAATCCTGAGTGGGGATTTGGAAGATTGTCTGTAATAGACAGCATACCGGAATAAGAAATACTTCTATAAAAAAGTAAGATTTTTTGGTATACTTGTAAGGTAAGAAATCAGAAAAACAGTAGGAGGAAAAGGATGGATCAGGCAGAAAAGGATAAAATAATCCATAAATTAATTGATGCACACAGAACGATTTCCACAATGGAGAGCTGTACCTCCGGCTTGATCGCATCGACGATCACAGACACAGAAGGGGCATCTGCAATTTTTCCCGGAGGGTATGTTACGTATTTGAATGAGACCAAGATATTCATTGGTGTGGATAAAAATGTGATTTCCCAGTATGGTGTATATTCAAAAGAATGTGCAGAAGAAATGGCAAAAACAGTACAGAAAAAAATGAAAACGGACATTGCCATAGGAATAACCGGAACTACCGGGAACGTTGATCCAAACAATGCAGACAGTGTTCAGGGAGTGGCTTTTTTCTGCATCCTTGTGCATGAGAAACCTTATGTTTTTGAGGTGCATGCAGAAGTTTCCGGCATGAGCCGCCATGAGATAAAACTTTTATACACAGACAGGGTATTCCAGGAACTAAAAAAACTTGTAAAATAAGGGGATTTTTCTGAAATTACTGTAACAGAACATAAAAGAGGAAAAGGATAAATGAGAGATAAAGAAAAAAGTGTGATGACCACTCATTGTTATCTGGAAAAGGATGGAAAATATTTGATGCTTCACAGAATTTCCAAAAAAAATGATGTGAATAAGAATAAGTGGATTGGTATAGGAGGACATTTTGAAGAGGGAGAAAGTCCGGAAGAATGTCTGTGCAGAGAGGTTTACGAAGAAACAGGGTATCGATTGCGTTCCTGGAAATTCAGAGGAATTGTAACCTTTACCCAGGAAGGGTATGGGACAGAGTATATGTGTCTGTACACTTCAGAGGAATTTGAGGGAATTCCCAGGGAGTGTGATGAAGGAAAATTGGAATGGATTCCCAAAGAAAAGCTTACTGAGCTGAATATGTGGCCGGGAGACAGGATTTTTAACAAATTGATCAGAGAGAACGCACCCTTTTTTTCACTGAAGCTCAGTTATAAGGGAGATGAGCTGGTGGAAGCTGTACTTAATGGGAAAGCACTGACAGCTTCTGAAAGTGAGTGAACTGCTCACTGCCTGAGACTGCCAGTGCTTCTTAATATTACATCCTATTTGCGGTATACAAAATCCGGCAGTCCGTCTGCACCAAGGGGAATTTCTACCGTTCCCTGGATTAATGGAGCTGCGTAGTCAAGAAAATCCTGGGTTACATCTGAACCATCAGCAGTGATCCAGTCTGTAGGAACTGTTTTTTCTTCATTACAGATGGCATTGACATCTTCCAGGCTGCATTTCATGGAATATCTTCCATCAGTGCATCTCTCGCGAAGGAAAGAAACCATTTTTCCGGTTTCGCCATTCAGTGCTGCCTGTACACCAAAATTACCGGCAGTAACAGCTTCCATCTGGTCAGTGGCGGACATCATGGAGACGGAGCAGCGCTGGCTGACATTAAGTTCCACAGAACGTGCTTTTACGCCCAGACGGCTGCGTACCAGATTTTCCAGATATTTTCCACAACCTGCCAGCATTTTATGTCCAAAAGTATCTGTGCCTACAGAGCTGTCATATTCGCAGATGAAAGTGCCCTCTGCATCGTGGATTCCTTCAGAGACACAGACGATGACATTGCAGTTCTTTTCAAAGGATTTCTCAACAGCTTTGAGGAAAGCTTCCTGATCAAAGGTTGTTTCCGGGAGATAGATCAGGAGTGGATTGTCACCTTTGTATTTTCGGGCAAGGGCAGAGGCTGCAGTGAGCCAGCCCGCATGACGGCCCATGATTTCTACAATAGTAACGGATTTTTTCTCATAGACATTTGCATCTATGGTAATTTCACGGACTGTAGAGGCTACATATCTGGCTGCACTTCCAAAGCCGGGAGTGTGGTCTGTATGAACCAGGTCGTTATCAATGGTTTTTGGCTCTCCGATAATGCGGATATCACTGCCTGTCTGGGCTGCATACCGGGAAAGCTTGCTTACAGTATCCATGGAATCATTTCCGCCAATATAGAAAAACCAGCCAATGTTCATTTCTCTGAATTTTTGAAAAAGTCTGGGGTAAACCGGATCTTCCAGAGATTCAGGAAGCTTATAGCGGCAGGAACCGAGGTAGGCACCTGGAGTAGTTTTAAGTTTTTCAAGGCTACTTCCGGGAAGTGCTGTGGCAAAATCTAAAACAGTTCCTGCCAGAAAGCCTTCGATTCCATTTACCATACCGTAAATATGTTGAATTTGTTCGGGATGTCGTAATCCCTCGGATACAACACCGTAGAGACTGCTGTTAATGACTGCAGTAGGGCCGCCGGACTGACCGACGATCAGATTTTTTTTGGACATGAGTTACCTCCTGGATTTTTTTGTAAAAGATATGGAAATCTTTTACTTGTAAAGCTAAAACTAAAATGATTATATCATAGAGCTACTTTAAATGAAAATCTTTTTGTGATATTATGAAAATCAGATATTAGTACATGAAAATGGGGTAAGGGTATGGGAAATCTTAAGCTGTATCAGGCACTGGAAATCTGGTTTGGCGGGCAGCAGGAAAACCAGGATCCTAAGTATCAGGAAGCTGAGAAATATCTCAGGCTTCGGATACGTCCGGCAATGGAAATTCTTTTGGAAGAAGAGGATACAGAGAGGATGCAGTGTCTGGAGGAACAGGGCTGGTTCGGGAGGAAGGAACTGGATGGTTTTATCCATAGTGCCAGTGAGAAGGAAAAGCTTCGGTCTCTGATATGGCTGCTGCATCTGAAAAATGAAAAGTATGGATATACGGGGAAAGATTTTTCTTTGTAAAACCGGGTAAAAGATCACAGCAGGAGAAAAAGAAACAAAGAATATGAGTAATGCTGAAAAACAGGAGATTTTGGGAAAGAGTATTCTGCAGAATTGCAGAAATGAGCTGTATCTGGATTTTCCTTATCTGGACGGGGCATTTGCAGGTTTGGAATACAAGGCAGACAGTAATGTTTCTACGATTGGGACAGATGGGGAGAAAATCTATTTTAATCCCAAATTTCTTATGGAGAAATATGTGGAGGATCCTGCTGCTTTAAGGAGAGGATATCTGCATATTCTGTTACATTGCCTGTATCTGCATGTTTTTCTGATACCGCAGGATTCAGAAGCTGTTAAAAGAAATGAATGGGACAGGGAATGTGATCGTTTTGTTGAAAATCTGATTGAAAAAGCAGTCCGGGAGAAAAAGATACAAAGTCTGGATAGGCGTGTCTCTGATTTTTCTGAAAAAGACGATCATTTTGACGATCATTCTATCTGGAGGATACATCAGGGATTTTCATCTGACGGCAAAAGGAGCAGGAAGAAGTGGGAACATATTTTAGCATATACTTCTCAGAATAAGACCGGAAGTCAGGGAAAGGCCGGGAGCAGGTCTGATAACCGGCAGGAAGAACTGGATAAGATTTATCGAAGCAGATACGATTACCGGAAATTTCTGAAACAGTTTTCCAGGCCACGGGAAGAAGTGGAACTGGACACAGAGAGCTTTGATTATATATTTTATCATTATGGCATGGAGCATTATAAAAATCTTCCATTGATAGAACCATTAGAATACAAAGAAGTAAATCGTCTGGAGGAACTGGTGATCGCAATCGATACTTCCGCTTCCTGTTCCAGAGAAACAGTGCAGCATTTCCTGGGAGAAACTTATGCCATTCTCAGTGAAAGGGAGAATTTTTTTCATAAAATGAAGGTGTATATTCTTCAATGTGACTGCTTTTTACAAAAAGTGGATGTAATTCATTCTGAGGAAGAATGGAAGGAATATGCTGATCAGGTGGTGATCCAGGGCAGAGGCGGTACGGATTTTCGTCCAGTGTTTCAGTTTGTCAGGGAGAAACAGAGGAAAAGGGAATTGGAGAATCTCCGGGCATTGATTTATTTTACAGATGGTGATGGCATTTATCCCAGGCAGAAACCAGATTATGAAACTGCTTTTGTATTCCTGGAACGTTCAGAGAAAATGAAATTGGTTCCGGACTGGGCACTTTGCCTGATTACAGGGCAGAAGGAGAAAAAATGAACATACAGGAAGCAAAAAAAGAAATCTGTCATACTTTAAAAGCATATCTGATGAAGGATGAACATGGGACATATAGTTATCCTGTTTTGCGGCAGAGACCGATTCTTCTTATGGGACCGCCAGGTATTGGGAAAACTGCTGTTGTAGAACAGGCAGCCAGGGAATGTGGGCTGGGCTGCATATCTTATACCATTACCCATCATACCAGACAGAGTGCCATTGGACTTCCGGAAATCAGTCACAGGGTTTATAATGACAGAAAAGTGACAGTGACGGATTATACCATGAGTGAGATTGTGGCATCGGTATATGATTACATGGAAGCAACCGGGAAGAAAGAGGGAATTCTTTTTATTGATGAGATTAACTGTGTGTCGGAAACATTGGCACCGGCTATGCTTGCACTGTTGCAGAATAAGACCTTTGGCAGTCATAAGATTCCGGAAGGGTGGATTCTTGTTGCAGCCGGAAATCCTTCACAATATAATAAATCTGTCAGGGAATTTGATATCGTAACGCTGGACAGGGTACGAAAAATTGAGATTGAACCGGATTGCAGAGCATGGCTTTCCTATGCCAGGGCAAACCATGTGCATAGGGCAGTGACTTCTTATCTGGAAATGAAAAAGCAGAATTTTTATTTGGTGGAAAATTCAGCAGACGGAAAATTTTTTGTTACAGCCAGAGGCTGGGAAGATTTGTCCAGACTTCTGGACAGCTATGAAAAACTGGGATTTGAAATCAGAAATGAAATAATCGAGGAATTTTTGCAGAAAGAGGAAATCGCGAGAGATTTTACTGCATATTATGGGCTGTACAGAAAATATGGACAGGATTATGATTTTTCAGGTATTTTGAATGGGACATGTACAGAAGAGGAACAGAGAAAAAAGGAGATGGCTGTTTCCCAGGGGAGCTTTGAAGAAAAATTTGCAGTGGTAAATCTTTTAAATGGGGCTCTGGACAGTGCTGCAGCGGAATATGAGAAACTGGAACAGTTTACTGAGACATTATATTCCCAGCTGCTTTATCTGAAATCAGATCTTAAAAAGGAAAGTGAACAGGACTTCAGAAACAGACTGGATGATTTTATTCAGAAGCAGCGGCAGAGTCTGATGGTAAAAGTGGATATGGAGTTGATTTCAGTGGGAGAACACCAGATCCAGGAGAAAACACTGAAAATTCTGGAGACATATGTGAACCGTGTAAAAGGGGAACATATCCGGGAATCGCGGGATGGTTTTGATAAAATCAGGGAGTATTTCAGGGAAGAGGTGGAAATCCGGGATAAAGAGACAACAGAAATGGAAACAAAACTTCAGCGGGCCTTTGCATTTATAAAAAATAGTTTTGGCGATGGCCAGGAGATGCTTTTATTTATTACAGAGATAACCGGAAGTCCTGTACTTGTAGATTTTATTGCACAAAATGGCTGTCCGGCTTATTTTAAATATAGCAGGACATTGCTGGGGAAAAACAGAGAAAGAGAATTACAGAAGATGTGCCGGGAAGTATTACAATAAATGAAATATATTAAGTTATTTTGGAGGTGACTGCATGTCAGAGAAGAAACCGAAAAAAAAGAAAACAGCAGGAGATGTGATTCTCACAGTGATTCTGATCGCAGCAATTTGTGTTTTTTGCTATGCCGGCTATAATTTGTTTCATATTTATACAGAGTACAAAAAGGGAACAGATGAGTACAATCATATAGCACAGATGGCAGTGACAGAGCGTGACCCGGAGGAAGCAACGGAACCCACTGCAGAACGGGGACTGGAGGCTCCTATGAACATTGACTTTAAAGCTCTGAAAAGTGTTAATGATGATGTGGTGGGATGGATTTATGTGGAAGCTGTGCCGGATATTAATTATCCGGTTGTCCATGGAGAGGATAATGAGACTTATCTGCATCATACTTATGAAAAAAACTATAATTTTGCAGGTACCATATTTGTGGATTATGAGAATAAAGGGGATTTTAATGACTGTAATACCATTGTCTATGGACATAATATGAAAAACGGGTCCATGTTTGCTCAGCTGAAGAAATTTTCAAGTAATAGTGATACATATGAAAAGAGTAAATATTTCTGGATTTTTACACCGGAGAAAAATTACAGATATGAAATTATTTCTGCTTATACCACAGGTGCAAAAAGTGACACTTATACCTTGTTCAAAGGACCAGGAGAGGAATTTCAGGAATATCTGAAAAAGATCCGCGGTTATTCGGAAATACAGACAGATGCCGGTGATCTTACAGTAAAAGACAAGATTGTAACATTATCTACCTGTACCGGAAATCAGGCTACAAGATACGTTGTACAGGGCAGACGTGTGGATTCATTAGATGTGACACAGTAAAAAAATACAGGAGGAACTGGAATATGTCAGGTGAGATTGAAAAATTGCAGGAGCTTGTTGATCAGTATGATAACTTTGTATTTTTTGGAGGAGCAGGCGTTTCTACTGAGAGCGGAATTCCGGATTTCAGAAGTCAGGACGGACTGTATCATCAGAAGTATGACTATCCTCCGGAAACCATCTTAAGCCATACTTTTTTTATGAAGCGTCCGGAGGAGTTTTATAAATTTTACAGGGATAAGATGCTCTGCGATACAGCAAAACCAAATGCTGCCCATCAGAAGCTTGCAGAGCTGGAACAGGCGGGAAAGCTGAAGGCTGTGATCACACAGAATATTGACAATCTCCATCAGATGGCTGGCAGTAAGAAGGTTCTGGAGCTGCATGGAAGTGTGTATCGCAATTATTGTATGAAATGTGGCAGGTTTTATGATTTTGCGCATATGAAAGCTTCCACGGGAGTTCCCAGATGTGAATGTGGTGGGATCATCAAACCGGATGTAGTTCTCTATGAGGAAGGACTGGATAATCAGACGATCAATGAGGCAGTGAAAGCAATTTCAGAAGCACAGGTACTCATCATAGGCGGCACTTCACTGGCTGTTTATCCTGCTGCCGGGTTGATCGACTATTTCAGAGGAGAGCATTTGGTTGTGATCAATAAATCTCCCACACCAAGAGACCGGTATGCGGATCTGTTGATTCAGGAGCCCATCGGACAGGTATTTGCACAGATTCAATGCTGATGTACCAGTGTACTGGAGTGTGTTTGAAAAAGTAGAAAGCAGAGGAGTAAAAAAATGGGACTTTCTTATGAAGTGGGCGATATCGTTACATTGAAAAAAGTCCATCCCTGTGGAAGCAGGGACTGGGAAATTTTGCGTGTAGGTGCGGATTTTCGCCTGAAATGTACAGGCTGTGGGCACCAGATTATGGTTCCGCGCAAAATGGTAGAAAAAAACACGAAAAATCTTATGAAAAAAGAAAAATAAGACTTTACAGGCCGGGAAAATTATGTTAGAATCAACATTCGTGATATATTTTATATCCTTGCTCTTTGACAGGCAAAGGGCCAACAGACCATAAGGAGGTAAAGCAAGACATGAACAAGTACGAGTTAGCATTAGTTGTTAGTGCAAAAGTTGAAGACGAAGTACGTGATGCAGTTGTTGAGAAAGCAAAAGGATACATCACCCGTTACAACGGCACTATCACAGAAGTAGAAGAATGGGGTAAGAAGAAATTAGCTTACGAAATTCAGAAAATGCATGAAGGCTTCTACTATTTCATTCAGTTTGAAGCAGACGCACAGTGTCCGGCAGAGATCGAGAGACACGTTCGTATCATGGACAATGTATTAAGATACTTAGTCGTAAGAAAAGACGCATAATCTTATACAGAAATGATTTTAGAAGGCACCATTAAGAAACCCGTTCAGGAACAGAAATGATGAGGTAATGATATGAACAAAGTAGTTTTAATGGGACGCTTGACCAGAGATCCTGAGGTGAGATATTCCGCAGGTGAGAATGCATTGGCAATTGCCAGATATACATTGGCTGTAGATCGCAGATTCCGCCGTGATGGTGAGGCTACTGCAGATTTTATCAACTGTGTTTCCTTTGGACGCACCGCTGAATTTGCAGAGAAGTATTTCCGTCAGGGATTGAGAATTGTGGTTTCCGGACGTATTCAGACCGGAAGCTACACCAACCGTGAAGGACAGAAGGTTTACACTACAGAAGTAGTTGTAGAGGAGCAGGAGTTTGCGGAGAGCAAGTCTGCAAGTGATAACTATGCAGCTTCCCATCCGAGAGCAGAAGCGCCGGCACCATCTATGCCCAACCCTGGCGCAGCAAGTACAGACGGATTTATGAATATTCCGGATGGAATTGATGTGGAATTGCCATTTAACTAAAGCAAACTGATAGAATAAGATAGGAGGAAGCAACCATGGCTTTTAATAGAGGCGAAAGACCAGACTCTCCAATGAAGAGAAGAGGCGGCCGCAGAAGAAAAAAAGTTTGTGTATTCTGTGGTAAAGAAAATAACGAAATCGACTACAAGGATGTAGCAAAATTAAGAAAATATGTTTCTGAAAGAGGAAAAATCCTCCCAAGAAGAATCACAGGAAACTGTGCAAAACATCAGAGAGCACTGACAGTTGCTATTAAGAGAGCACGTCATATGTCTATGATGCCATACATCCAGGACTAATCCAATGATGAATATTGAGGCTGCTTGCAAAAGCGTTTCCTGCGGGAAGACTTTTGCAGCAGTCTCATTCTTTTTTTACTCTGCTATGGTAAATTATGTGGAACTCTGTTATAATATCTCTTGTACTGGCAGAAATAAAGATGTTTTGTCCGCTGCCGGAACGATAAGTAAAGCAGGAGCACAAAAACAAGACAGATTTACTGCAGAGAGAACCGCAGTGATCAGAAAGAAAAAGATATGAATAATAAATTAAAACTAAGAGGACACATGAAGGCTTTTATGAGCTGGCCGTTGATTCTTACAGGTCTGCTGGTTGTGACGAATATACTGGTTTATTTTACAAGTATAAAGGCCGGTATTATTTTGTCAGTTGCTTTGATTATTTATGTTGGAATGGCTTTGCTTGTATTGCGGTGCCACAGACCATTTATTATCAATGATCTGATAGCCTTTGCCAACAGGTACGATGTACTTGAGAAAAGAATTCTTGAGGAGTTGGCCTTGCCCTATGCCATTATGGATACAAATGGCAGAATGATCTGGTCCAATAAAGTATTTTCGGAACTGACAGGGAAGGACCAGTTTTATAAAAAGAATATCAGCTCTATATTTCCGGATATTACGGCAGATAAGCTTCCGGCTTTGGATCAAAAGGATCCCAGTGAAATGAATACACAGGTTGGAGAGCGGATTTACCGTATTTCCATGCAGAGAGTATCGCTGGGCGAGGTAGTCTCCAACAGTGAAATCTTTGAGACTGTGACTAGGGATATAGATCTGATTGCGCTGTATATGTATGATGACACTCAGCTGAAAGAGTATATTCAGAAAAATGAGGACAACAAACTGGTAGTTGCACTGGCATATCTGGACAATTATGAGGAAGCGCTGGAGAGTGTGGAGGATGTACGCCGGTCTCTGCTGATTGCTTTGATTGATCGAAAGATAACAAAATATTTTTCTAATTTTGATGGCCTGGTGAAAAAACTGGAGAAGGATAAATATTTCCTGATCATGCGCCAGAGTTCTCTGGAAGCGTTAAAAGAACAGAGGTTTCATATTCTGGATGAGGTCAAGACTGTTAATATTGGAAATGAAATGGCGATTACCCTCAGTATCGGCATTGGATTGAACGCGGCTAATTATATTCAGGATTATGAGTATTCCAGAATTGCCATTGAGATGGCTTTAGGACGCGGCGGAGATCAGGTAGTGATCAAAAATGGAAACAATATTACTTATTACGGAGGTAAGACCCAGCAGATGGAGAAAACCACCAGAGTAAAGGCACGGGTAAAAGCACAGGCACTGAAGGAATTTATGAGTACTAAGGATCGTGTGGTTGTTATGGGACACAAGATCACAGATGTGGATGCCCTGGGTGCTGCTATTGGTATTTATCGTGCAGGTAAGACTCTTGGAAAGACCGTAAATATTGTTGTAAATGATCCGACCACATCCATAAGGCCACTTATGATGGGGTATATGAATAATTCAGAATATGAGCCATCCATGTTTATAACCAGTGATCAGGCCAGGGATTTGGTAGATAATAATACAGTTGTAGTAGTGGTGGATACCAATAAACCAAGCTATACAGAATGTCAGGATCTGCTGTATATGACAAAAACGGTAGTTGTACTGGATCATCACAGACGGGGCAGTGAGGTGATTGAAAATGCTGTGCTTTCTTATGTAGAGCCTTATGCATCTTCTGCCTGTGAGATGGTGGCTGAGATTCTGCAGTATTTTTCAGATGATCTGCGTATCCGCAGTATGGAGGCAGATTGTCTGTACGCAGGTATTATGATCGATACCAATAATTTTACCACCCGTGCAGGAGTGCGAACCTTTGAGGCAGCAGCCTTTTTGCGCAGAAGCGGTGCTGATGTAACCAGAGTGCGTAAGATGCTGAGAGATAATCTGGAATCCTATCAGGCCCGTGCAGAAGCGGTGCGTACAGCGCATATATACAAAGACTGTTTTGCGATTGCCAGATGCCCAAGTGAGGGTGTGGACAGTCCAACGGTTGTGGGGGCTCAGGCAGCCAATGAACTTCTGAATATTGCAGGGGTGAAGGCTTCTTTTGTACTGACACAGTATAATAATGAAGTGTATATCAGCGCCCGTGCTATTGATGAAGTAAATGTACAGGTGATGATGGAAAAGATGGGCGGCGGCGGTCACATGAACATTGCCGGGGCTCAGGTAAAAGCATCTCCGGATGAAGTGGAGAAAATGCTCAAAGACATTATAGATAAGGAATATCAGGAGGAGAGCGTAAAATGAAAGTGATTTTACTTGAAGATGTAAAGGCTCTTGGAAAAAAGGGCCAGATTGTAAATGTAAGTGATGGATATGCCAGAAATATGATCCTTCCCAAAAAACTGGGACTGGAGGCAACTCCGAAGAATTTAAATGATTTAAAGCTTCAGAAAGCAAATGAAGAAAAGGTTGCCAAAGAGATCTATGAGGCAGCTCAGGCTTTTGCAAAGGATCTGGAGACAAAGGAAATTATTCTGACACTTAAGACTGGAGAAGGTGGAAGGACCTTTGGTTCTGTTTCTTCAAAAGAGATTTCGGAAGCTGCAAAAAAACAGCTGAATCTGGATATTGATAAAAAGAAACTTCAGCTTTCAGAACCGATCCGCTGCCTTGGCGTAACACAGGTACCGGTTCGTCTTCATCCGAAGGTAACAGGAACCCTTAAAGTCTGGGTAAAAGAAGCTTAAGCTTTCCGGAGGTAAAGGCGAATGGAAGAAGCGCTGATTAAGAGAATCCTTCCCCATAGTGTGGAGGCAGAACGTTCGGTGATCGCATCTATGCTTTTGGACAGAGACGCGATCCTGAAGGCGTCCGAGATGCTTACCAGCGATGATTTTTATCAGAAGCAGTATGGTATTATTTTTGATGCCATGGTGGAGCTTTGCAATGAGGGGAAAACAGTAGACCCTGTTATTCTTCAGAATCGTCTGAAAGAAAAAGAACTGCCGCCTGATATTACCAGTATGGAGTATATGAAGGATCTGTTTACCGAAGAGGTAACTTCAGTACTGGTAAAGGATTATGCAGAGATTGTAAGCCAGAAAGCGGTCCTTCGACGTCTGATCAAAGCGAACGAAGAGATTGCCAATACCTGTTATCTTGAGAAAGAGAGTACAGAGGTGATCCTGGAAGAGGCGGAAAAGAAACTGTTCCATATTCTGCAGCAGAGAAATAGTGAGGAATATGTGCCAATTCAGCAGGTTGTGCTTAATGCTATCAATAACATTGAGAAAGCTTCCAAGCTTAAGGGATCTGTTACCGGAATTCCTACAGGCTTTGTGGATCTGGACTACAAAACGTCAGGTATGCATGCTTCGGATCTGGTGCTTATTGCAGCTCGTCCTTCTATGGGAAAGACGGCTTTTGTTCTGAATATTGCTCAGTATATGGCCTTCCGTAAGGATGTGACAGTGGCAATCTTCAGTCTGGAAATGTCCAAGGAACAGCTGGTAAACCGACTTCTTGCTATGGAATCCCATGTGGATTCCCAGAATATGCGTACCGGTAATCTGAAAGACGAAGACTGGACAAAGCTGGTGGAAGGTGCAGATATTATAGGTAAATCCAATCTGATCATTGATGATACACCGGGTATTTCCATTGCAGAGATGCGATCCAAGTGTCGTAAATATAAACTGGAACATAATCTTGGAATTATTATGATTGATTACCTTCAGCTGATGAGTGGCAGTGGAAAGAGTGATTCGAGACAGCAGGAAATTTCAGATATTTCCCGTTCTCTCAAAGCGTTGGCAAGGGAACTGGATGTGCCGGTGATCGCACTGTCTCAGCTAAGCCGTGCAGTGGAACAGCGTCCTGATCACAGACCAATGCTTTCTGATCTCCGAGAATCCGGAGCCATTGAGCAGGATGCCGATGTGGTAATGTTTATTTACCGAGATGACTATTATCACAAGGATACTGAAAAGAAGGATATTGCGGAGATTATTATTGCAAAACAGAGAAACGGTCCCATTGGAACTGTGGAGCTGGTATGGCTGCCAAGATATACTCAGTTTGTAAATATGAAAAAGTAGAAGACCAGGTGAACAGTAATATTTTGAAAAATCCTGTCAATGAAATTTCCTTGCAATCTGTTCGGGATATTTTTATAATAAAATATGCATCGGACAGGAGGGATAGCATTGGAACAGAAATATACTGTGACTCAGGCAGCGGAAATCCTGGGAGTGAGAACTTCTGTTCTCAGATACTGGGAGGAGGAACTGCAGCTGCGTATCAGCAGAAATGCACAGGGACATCGTTACTACACAGGATATGATATTACTCTTCTGGCTAATATAAAAGAACTGAAGAAAAGAGGGCTGGCACTTCGGGCGATCAGAGAACTGCTTCCGAAAATTGCCTGTACTGAGCCGGGAGACGGAAACAGTAAGGTAAAGCTTCTGGAAACTTCACAGGAAAGGGACAACAGGATTCTTGAATTTCAGAAAATCATGGAGAGGTTGATCGATCAGGAACTCCGGATGAAGAGAGAGGGAGAAATACAGTGTCGCAATCTGGATGAGGCCATACGAAACAGACAGCTTGCAAGAAAAGAAGCGGCAGCAGCCCAGGAGAAAAAGTCCAGAAAAAAACACAGAACAGCATAATAAAAAATTGCCGTCCTCAGTCAGATGACTGAAGACGGCAATTTTTGTTTTGGTCAAATTACTGCAGTACAGTAATACTGATATTATTCTGCTGGATGAATAGCTTCTGTTGGGCAAGCGTCTGCGCATGTACCACAGTCTAAGCATGCATCAGCATCGATTACATAATGCTCATCTCCCTGAGAGATAGCTTCTGCTGGACATTCGCTTTCGCATGTTCCGCAGCTTACACATTCGTCTGAAATTACATATGCCATAGTTATGATCCTCCTTAATTGTAAATATGTAACAGTGTTTTAGTACCCTTCTGGGTTCTAGTCCTATTTTAATATATAAGTCCATGGATTACAAGTATAAAATTTGATACATGGTTATAAATATATTTGTTGATTCCTGATAAAATTAGTATTATAATGTTACTGGGCATAAATAAACAGTAAGATTGCAATACTACCGTGTGGAAATGCCCGTATTTCTGATACAGACAAGGAGGAAACATATAATGGCTAAAGTTACTAAAAATACGCTGATCGGACAGCTTCTGCAGATAGATCCTAATATCGCAGCAATCCTTATGAGAGCAGGAATGCATTGCATCGGATGCCCGTCATCCCAGATGGAATCTCTGGAAGAGGCAGCCATGGTTCATGGTATGGATGTAGATGTTTTGGTTCAGCAGATCAACGATTTTCTTGGAGAATAATTTTCAGAAAACAATAGGAAAACAAATAAAAGAGGAGAACTCATATATTTCCAGTGAGTTCTCCTCTTTTGTGATTTTGATTTATGAGTGGGTTGGTAAGTCATATTATAATTGTGACAATTGTAGAAGTGCAGAGGAAGAAATAATCTCTCCGTGTTCTGCAAGGTAAGCTTCGCCTGATGAGGTGAAAGCCCGGCCGCTGCCATATTCCGTAAGAATATTGCAGATTTTGTTGAATTCCTCAGGGGAGCAGGACGACTGATGGATGACCAGTTTGTAAATATCATCAGAAGGATCCTTGTATAAGGTATTGCTTCCTGTGAAATAACCGTTCAGTCCACGGGCTGCAGCAATCACATCATCCAGATCATCGAATTCATAAAGGCGGATCAGATTAACAGCTACATTCTCCGGGAGATCTTCTTTGCCTTTTACAGGCTCTGCAGCATCGGCTGTGCTGGATTTTTTTGAAGAATTTCTGAGTTTGGATTCACAAAGCTTTTGAAATATATCGATAATATTGTCAGCACCGTCCAGCTGGACAGTATCAGCAGATTCCCGTCCCTTAAAGGGAGAAAATTTGGAAAAACGTGTATCCAGTTCCTCGGGATCCTCCACTTTGGTAATGATCAGGATAATACTTTCTGTACTTACTGGAATAGCCTCGATCATCAGAGGAATGTTATCTGCCTCAAATCCGAATTGAATCTGTGCCTGCTGCATCATGTCCCGAAAAAGCTTTTTAGCTTTGTCTGTTCCATAAGCAAGTTCGCTGATACGGATCTGATGACTTTCCAGATCTTCTCTGGTTAAGGTACAGCGTATCTGATTATCATTAATTTTTTCTATTTTCATGTCATATCACATCCTATTCTGTTTTTATATGGTATGATGGCTACTGTTCACAGTAACATATAATGACCTACAATGCCCTGGTAAGCAGCTCAGATATAGCTGCTGTTCACTATCTGTACAGTTTACACTGTTGAATAGCTACTTATATACAGTATATTATATAACATGAAACTGTAAAATGTAAAGGCAAGTCATTTGCCTAATTATAAAAAATTTGGGAACAAAATCGAAAAAATTAAACAAATTGATGAAAAGCATTGCGCATAACTGTAAATGCTGTATAATGAAAAACAGGAGAAAACAATCTGTCTGTAATCCATAAATATGCAGCCTGAGAGTAACCTATATCAATATTATAATATTTATTAAGCTTCACTGCCTTTTTATCCTGCAGCGTTCTTGCTGTGGCAGTGTTCAGATGAATTCCCATGAAAATAAATTGGAGTTTGCAGAGTATTTTGTTTTTTCCGGAAACCAGTAGTGGTGCTTTCTATTATCTGACCTTATCAGCCCAGAGAGGGTGTGGTGGGTCATGGCAGGCAGCAGCCCTTCGACTCTTAACTGCCTGACTAATACAAGAAAGGAGGACAGAATACGGAAAATATATCACGGGCCAGGAAACAAAACCTGCGTAAGCCTCTGGAACAGGAGTTAAAAAGGTACCAGTCTCAGGGAATATCTTTATATCTTGATGGATATCCAAGTACTCCTAAAAACATTGCAAAAGCCTGTCAGATTGCAGAAAACGGTGGTTACATGCGGGATTACATTTCAGATGAAAAGGGACAGATTGCTCGTGTCAACTTCGATTTTGTCGAAGAAAAATAACAGAAGATAAAACTGGTGAGCCATAAGCCTCTGCACCAGGTAAAAAAACAGGCTGTCCGAAATATACAGAATATTCCTCGATGTTCATAATGCCTCCGGGCAGCCTGTTTATTTGAACGCAGATCGCGAAGCGACTGCGTTCATGAGCAAGTAGCGAAGCGGATTGCGAATGTCCGCTTTACATATCCCATAATAGTATGGCCCAAATGGAAAATTCAGGTAAATCTTAAAAAATTATGAAAAGTTGATTTTTGTAATGCATTTATAATAAAATATGATATAATGCTATAGTAATCAGTAATTATACCGAAAGGAAAAAAGTCATGAATAAGAAAATAAAACCCGCAATTGCAGTGATTGTTCTGATTTTTCTGGTAGCAATGATCGGGCTTTTGAGTCATGTGATTATGAAACGCATTCCCACAAAAGAGAAAATGGATCTGAATGAATATTACGGAGAACTGGGGGATGGAGAAGCGGCATTGGTTCTGGGAACAGAGCTCCTGGATGCGAAGGCACTGGTAGCAGGGGAGAGAGTTTATCTTCCTCTTGATGTAGTGAATACATATTTGAATCAGAGATATTACTGGGATGCTGCCAACAAGCAGATCCTGTATGCAACACCATCAGAAGTAATTTCCGCAGCAGCTGCATCAGAGGCAGGTGACCAGGTATGGCTAAGGGATGACAGGGTGTATCTGAATCTGTCATATGTACAGCAGTATACAGATATTGATGCATATATATATAAAGATCCTTACCGGGTTGCGATCCAGTATCAGTTTGATAAGATCAAAACTGTAAAAGCAGAGAAAAATATAGCTGTTCGTTATCGGGGCGGAATTAAATCCAGTATTCTTACAGAAGTGAAAAAAGGAACAAAGCTCCGTCTGCTGGAGGAACTTGAGGATTGGGATCAGGTTGCTACAGATGACGGATATATTGGATATGTGGAGAAAAAGAAAGTAGGAAAAGTGGAAGAAACTACTTTTGAACGCAATTTCCAGGGTGAAGAATATACTTATATTACCATGGATGATCCTGTGAATATGGTATGGCATCAGGTTACTTCCACAGATGCCAATGCATATCTGGAAGATGCCATTGCAAATATGACAGGGGTGAATGTGATCTCACCAACCTGGTTTTGTCTGACAGATACAGCAGGAAATATTTCCAATATTGCAAGTGCAGATTATGTTGCCAAAGCACATGAAAAAGGTCTGAAAGTATGGGGACTGATCGATAACTTTACTCAGGATGTAAGTACCATGGAAACTTTGTCAAATACAGCATCCAGACAGAATCTCATAACTCAGCTGATACAGGCTGCAGTTAATGTGGGGCTGGATGGCATTAATGTGGATTTTGAGTCACTCAGTGAGGATGTGGGAATTCATTTTCTGGAATTTCTGAGAGAACTATCTGTTGAATGCCATAAAAATAATCTGGTACTTTCCGTGGATAATCCTGTTCCAGAGGATTTCACCAGCCATTATGACCGGGCTGAGCAGGGAAGAGTTGTGGATTATGTAATTATTATGGGGTACGATGAACATTATTCAGGATCTGACGCAGGATCAGTTGCATCACTGCCATGGGTAGAACAGGGAATTCAGGATACACTGGAAGAAGTACCGGCAGACCGTGTGATCAACGCAGTTCCTTTCTATACAAGATTGTGGAAAACAACAGGTGGAGCTGTTACAAGTGAGGCAATTGGCATGGACCAGGCTCAGCAGGTGATTGCCGAGAAAAATGTGGAGACTTACTGGGATAAGAATACTTCTCAGAATTATGGAACCTATGAGGAGGATAATTCCACCTATCAGATATGGCTGGAGGATGCAGAGTCTATTGCTGCCAAGGTAAAACTGGCATCCAAGTATAAGCTGGCCGGTGTGGCTGCATGGAAGCTAGGATTTGAGAATAGCGGCATCTGGCAGGTGATCACAGATAATTTGCAGTAAATAAATAATACAAAGGAAAAACAGGAATGTGTAAAATACTCTCTGGCATATATTAAGGTGAATATGGCAGGGGGTATTTTATTTTTTGGAAAAGCGAGGGACAAAGCTTGTATTAATCTGTTTGTTTCTGATCGGTGTTTATATACTGGCTCGGGAGGCTGCTCTGGTGTCCGGAAAAAACCATAACCGGGATCCCGGAAAAATGATACTGGTAGATGCAGGGCATGGTGGAACTGATCCCGGGATGATAGGGGTTGGGGGATTAAAAGAAAAGGAAATCAATCTGGAAATCGCCAATAGGCTGAAAAAAGTTCTTGAGGAAAAGGACTATTATGTGATAATGACCAGGGAGGAAGATAAGGGGTTGTATGACAATGACTGTAAAAATCAGAAAGTCCAGGATCTTCAGAGGCGAATTGCGCTGATTGGAAAATATAAGCCTCTTTTATGTGTAAGTATTCATCAGAACAGCTATCAGGATCCTGAGGTATACGGTCCCCAGGTGTTCTATTATGAGGATTCCATACAGGGAAAGGAGCTGGCCGGTTATATTCAGGATGCGTTAAATACCTGTCTGGATGTGACAAGACCCAGGGCTCCAAAGGGAAACCGTACCTATTATCTTCTGAAACGAAGCGAAAGTGTTTTGAATATTGTAGAATGTGGCTTTTTGACCAATCCAGAGGAAGCAGAGCTGCTGCAGACATCTGAATATCAGCAGAAGGTTGCTTATGCAGTGGCACTGGGAATTGATAAATACCTTAAAAGCACTTAAATTGTTTCTTTTATGTGAAGTTACTTTTAAAGTGTATTTATTTTTGTTATACTGATAGAGCTAGTAATTGCTATTATTTGAGCTTTTTGAGATTGGAAAAGAAACAGGAAAGGATAACAGAAGGCATTATGCTTGGAATAATATACCTGATTTTGGCGATGCTGCTGGGTTATGAGGCATCAGCCTTTCTTATTGAAAAAGAAGAACAAAAGATATCAGTAAACAGGATCTGGCTTAAGCTTCCGGCAGCTTTTGGCACAGGAATTTTACTGCTGACATGGAGTGTTTATATTGTAGCCTGGTTTTTCAGTGTAGTGGGCGGTGTTCAAAATCCACTGCTATATGGAAATGTGATCGTGCTTGTCAGTGGGACAGTAATACTAGCAGTGATTTGGATGATCAAAAAGAAAAAAAATCATCCTTTTCTGGAAGGGAAGTTATGGGAAGATAAGAGCCGTTTCAGAAAAGAATTGATTTTATATGGATTATTGCTGGTTTTTATTACGTACATGATGTTTTATGTATTTTATATCAGGGACGGAGTGCTGTACTCAGGGCTGACAGTTTATGGAGATTATGCACCACACACAGCTATGATGAGATCTTTTTCTCTGGGAAATAATTTTCCCACCCAGTATCCCCATTATGGAGGGGCAGATGTAAAATATCATTTTATGTTTCAGTTTCTGGCTGGAAATCTGGAATATCTGGGGCTCAGACTGGATTTTGCCTATAATATTGTCAGCATTGGATCGCTTCTTGGTTTTCTTATGTTGCTGAGTCAGCTGGCTGTCCGGATTACCGGACGGTTTTGCTGTGGAGCGGTAACTGTCATTCTGTTTTTTTTCAGAAGCGGAGCTGCTTTTTTCAGATATGTGTGGGAACATCTTCAGACAGGGGATCTGCTGGCTGCTTTGCAGGAGAATACGTCATTTATCGGTTATACTGTAAACGAAAACTGGGGTTTATGGAATTTTAATGTGTATCTGAACCAGAGACACCTGGCATTTGGACTTTTGATCGTAACTCTGGTAATATATGTTTTTCTGGACTGGCTGGAAGCAGGAACCTCTCATAAGGAAAAAGGTTTTTCATGGTTTATACAGCGTATTTTGTCTTTACAGGCCTGGAAGAGCAGAAATCTGGAGAAGGCTTTAATTATGGGATTGCTGCTTGGGCTGAGTGCGTTCTGGAATGGAGCGGCGGTGATTGGCGGATTACTGATTTTACTGGGATTTGCCATTTTCTCCGATGGAAAGGTTGATTATGCGGTTACTGCAGGTACTGCAGTATTCTTTTCTTTTCTCCAGACAAAAATATTTATCCGGGGAAGTGCCATGGATACTAGACTTTATCTGGGTTTTCTGGCTGAGGAAAAAAACTTCTGGGGAGTGGTGAAGTATCTGTTCTGGATGGGAGGTATCTTTTTCCTGGGACTGATCCTGCTGGTATTCTTTATGAAAAGAAGAGAAAAAGCAATGCTTACAGGTTTTCTGTTTCCGGTAATCTTTGCTTTTGTTCTGCTGATGACACCGGATATCAATGTAAACCACAAATATATTGTGATCGCATATGGATTTCTGAGCGTTTTCTGGGCATGGGCAATCTGTAGTCTCTGGGGCAAAAAGTTGTGGAAAAAGCTTCTGGCAGTTCTTTTAGCTGTCTGCCTGACTGCTACAGGAATCTATGATTTTGTTATTATTCTCAGGGGAAACGGAACAGGACACAGGGTGACTGTGAATATGAACAGTGATCTGACCCGGTGGCTGGCAGATCATCTTGGAAAACAGGATCTTTTACTTACTCCGGAATACAGTATGAATGAAGTGACTATGTCAGGAGTGATGCTTTACTGTGGCTGGCCTTATTATGCCTGGTCAGCGGGATACGATACCAATTACAGAGCTGACAGGGCAGTGGAAATTTATACAGCTACAGATGAGAGTGTGTTGAGATCTGTGGTGAAAGAGGAAAAAATTACGTATATTCTTTTTGAAGAAGGATCGGAATTCGAACAGAAAGAATGTCAGGAAGCTTTGATCTCCCAAACCTTCGAGAAGGTCTACGAGACAGAGGATAGAAGAATCCGGATCTATAAAACAATTGATGATGAATAAGTGTGACACTAAGAATGAGGAGGAAGACACAGATGAAACAAGTGGTACCCAGAGTGTTTCTGGCAGCAGCTCTGGCTGGACTGTCAGCCTATTTACTGAAGGGTGATGTGTGGACTTTCTGGACCTGGTGGATGCTGGCTTTTCTCATGGGAATGCTGGCTATGCCTGTGACAGGAAGACTTTTTGCTGGATTTGAGGATAAGGGTTGGATTTTTTCAAAGGTTCTTGCTATTGCAGTTACCGGATTTCTTACCTGGCTGTTGGTAGCTGTGAAGCTGCTTCCGTTTACTGCCGTTTCCTGTATCGGCGTATCTGTAGTGTGCGGGATTTTGTGCATTCTTCTGTATTTTTATCAGATGAAAAAAGGAGTAGATTGTCTGCCGGCTGGCAGAGGAACCTTGATTTTCAGAGAGGAAATTCTGTTTTTTATATTCTTCCTTTTGTGGACTTATGTAGCAGGATTCCGGCCGGAGGCTCACGGAACTGAGAAATTTATGGATTATGGCTTTATGGAGGCTATGATGCGCAGTTCTACTCTTCCGGCAAGAGATCTCTGGTATTCTGAGGGAACCATCAATTATTATTATGGAGGTCAGTATTTAGCTGTTTTTCTTACCAAGCTTACGGGAAGTAAGGTGGAATTGACTTATAATCTTATGCGGACCTTTGTGGCGGCTTTTGCATTTACCCTTCCGTTTTCGCTGGTATATCAGATGACTGTTGATGGATTAAAGGACAGGCTTACAGGGAAAAAACGATGTATCCCCACTTTGGCCGGAGTTCTGGCAGGATTATCTGTATCCATAGCCGGAAATATGCATTATGTGGTGTACTGTAAAATAATACCATGGATTCAGAAGCTTCAGGGAGAAACACCAGACAGCTACTGGTTTCCGGATGCTACCCGATATATCGGTTATAATCCGGTCAATGAACAGGACAAAACCATCCATGAATTTCCCTGCTATTCTTTTGTACTGGGGGATCTCCATGCTCATGTGGTGAATATTATGTTCGTGTTACTGCTGGTGGGAGTTTTGTATGCATGGATGAAACATGTCCGCAGCAGGAAAGCAGTCATAGAGAAAATCAGCCGAAAGCAATTTTGGATAAGGCAGCTTTTTATTCCTCATATTTTGCTGGTATGTGTACTGATCGGAATGTTCCATTTTACAAATTATTGGGATTTTATCATTTATTTTGTAGTTGCAGGGGGAGTGATCCTGTTTACCAATATTATTCAGTTTGAAGGAAAGGTGAAAAAAGTCCTGACTGTTACCATTGTACAGGCGGTTGAGATAATTTTGGTTTCTTATGTGGTGATCCTTCCCTTTACTATGAAATTCCAGACCATGTTCCAGGGGGTAGGAATTGCAACCCATCATTCCATGATTCATCAGCTGATGATCTTATGGGGACTTCCCCTATTTTTTACAATATTGCTGATCATATGTATTCTGTGGGAGAAACTTCATGACGGCAGAAACAGGGGAGTATATCGCCTGATGCGGGCAATAGCACTGCCGGATTTATTTGCAGTGATCATGGGGCTGTGTGCCATGGGATTGATTTTGATACCGGAACTGGTCTATGTAAGGGACATTTATGAAAATGGAAATGCCAGAGCCAATACTATGTTTAAACTTACTTACCAGGCTTACATTCTCTTTGCCATGACTATGGGATATGGGATTGTACGGATGCTGGCTCTGGCACAGAAAAAAGTGTTTAAGATTTTTTCTGTGATTGGACTGGTGCTTTTGTGCTGGACCTTTGGATATTTCGGAAAAAGTGTAACCTCCTGGTTTGGAAATGTGTGGGAGGTTTCAGGGTATAAAGGACTGAATGCAGTTTCGTTTTTGGAAAATGGAGTACCGGAGGATGCTTCTGCGATCAGATGGCTGAAAAACAATGTGAAGGGGACAGCGGTGGTTCTTGAGGCACCAGGGGACAGTTATAAAGACTATGATAACAGAGTTTCTGCAATGACAGGGCTTCCCACTGTACTGGGATGGTATGTTCATGAATGGTTGTGGCGGAATGATACAGATGATCTGAATACCAAGAGGACCGAGATTGAGACAATCTATACCTCTTCAGATAAGGAACTGGTGAAAGAACTTCTGGATAAATATGATATTTCCTATATTTTTGTTGGTTCCTGTGAAAGAGAGAAATATGGAACAAATCTGAATGAGGAGATATTGGCCGGATTGGGAAAAAAGGTATTCCAGTCCGAAAATTCTGACACATATATTCTGAAGGTGAACTAGGATGTAATGTTAGAGTGTAACGTCAGAATATCTTTTCATAGACGAAACCATAAAAATCGTGTACAATATTTGTGATATAACTATCAAATCTAATGAAAAAAGAAGGCAGAAGGACAATGAAAGCAGAAGTCGTATCCATGACAGCAGAGCATCTTGATCTGGATGCAATATGTCGTGCCGGAGAAATATTGAAAAAAGGCGGTCTGGTTGCATTTCCCACAGAAACGGTCTACGGACTTGGAGGAGATGCACTGAATCCAGACGCATCCATGAAAATATATGCTGCAAAAGGAAGACCTTCGGATAATCCGCTGATCGTGCACATTGCAGAGTTTGATAAGCTGGCACCCATCGTAGGGGAGATACCGGAGAAAGCCAGAATATTGGCTGAGAAATACTGGCCGGGACCTTTGACTATGATACTCTCAAAGTCAGATCTGGTGCCGAAGGAGACTACTGGCGGCCTGGACAGTGTGGCTGTCCGTTTTCCCAGTGACAGGATTGCCCAGGAAATGATCAAAGCAGCAGGAGGTTACGTGGCTGCCCCAAGTGCAAATACCTCGGGCAGGCCAAGCCCTACCACTGCACAGCATGTGATAGAGGATCTGGGTGAGGAAATTGATATGATTATTGACGGAGGCCAGGTTGGAATCGGGCTTGAGTCAACAATCGTTGATTTTACAGAAGATGTGCCGGTTGTTTTACGCCCGGGGTATATTTCACTGGAGATGCTGCAGAAGACTCTGGGCGATGTCCGGATGGATAAAGGACTGATCGCATCTGACAGTAAGGTTCGTCCGAAGGCACCTGGAATGAAGTATCGCCATTATGCACCGAAGGCAGATCTGGCTATTGTAGAAGGCAGTCAGGAGGCAGTGGTAAAAAAAATCAATGAACTGGCTGCAGAGGCCAAAGCTCATGGTGAGCTGGTGGGCATTATTGCAACGGATGAGACGAAGGACAGATACCAGGAAGGTCTGGTAGTAAGCATCGGAAGCAGAAGAGAAGAGGAAACAATTGCGCACCATTTGTATGAAGTGCTTCGGGAATTTGATCAGAGCGCGGTCAGATCCATATATTCAGAGGCCTTTTATACGCCAAGAATGGGACAGGCAATCATGAACCGTTTGCTGAAGGCTGCGGGACATAAGATTATCCAGGTGGATAAGTAAGAAATAATATGAATTTCAGGAGGAAAAGGTATGTTAGCTTTAGGATGTGATCACGGAGGATATGAATTAAAACTGGAGATTAAAAAATATCTGGATGAGAAGGGAATCGAGTATAAAGATTATGGCTGTGACAGCCTGGCTTCCGTAGACTATCCGGTATATGCAAAGAAGGTTGCTCATGCCATTCTTGATGGAGAGTGTGAGAAGGGAATACTGATCTGTGGAACAGGTATCGGAATTTCTATTACAGCAAATAAGATCAGGGGAATCAGGGCTGCTGTTTGTACAGACTGCTTTACTGCGGAAGCAACGAGACTTCACAATGATTCCAATATTCTTGCTCTTGGAGGAAGAGTTGTAGGTCCTGGACTGGCTGTGAAAATTGTTGAGACTTTCTTAAATACGCCATTCTCCAATGATGAAAGGCACATCAGAAGGATCAATCAGATAGAGACAGAATAAAGTGGACTGCGAATAGCTGCCAGACCAGGGAGGTTTGAGCAATGGATATAAATCATAAACGTACAGATTACTTATCATGGGATGAATACTTTATGGGAGTTGCCATGATGTCAGGAATGCGTTCTAAGGATCCTAATTCTCAGGTAGGGGCCTGTATTGTAAGTGAAGATAATAAAATTTTGTCTATGGGATATAACGGATTTCCAAAAGGGTGTTCGGATGATGAGTTTCCGTGGGCAAGAGAAGGGGATAGCCTTCATACAAAATATTTTTATGTGACCCACAGTGAGCTGAATGCAATCCTGAATTACAGGGGTGGAAGTCTGGAAGGGGCAAAGCTCTATGTGTCTCTTTTTCCCTGTAATGAATGTGCCAAGGCTATTATACAGGCAGGGATTAAGACAATTGTTTATGACTGTGATAAATATGCCCATACTCCGGCAGTGATCGCGTCCAAGAGAATGCTGGATGCTGCGGGAGTGCGTTATTATAAATATAATCGTACAGGCAGAAAAATTACAATAGAGGTATAACGTTAGGATTTTCACCCTTGACACATCCTGAGATTTCGCATAAAATAAAACCAAATGCGAAATATCTATGGCGATGAAGAGAATAGTACATAAGGAGCAATCCCAGAGAGGAATCTGTATGGTGTGAAGATTCTGTGCGCAAATTATGGAACCGGCCTCGGAGCTCCGTGCAATTGAAGTACGGCGTTTTTCCTGCGTTATCGGAAGAAGAGCGAACAGTGTGCAGGCATTTGGGCACAGTGTTAATTAGGGTGGTACCGCCGAAGCCTTTCGGTCCCTTGTGAGGGATGTAAGGCTTCTTTTTTATCTGTGAATGGAAAAAAGAAGTGGAGTACTTACATTCTGATGTCACAAAATACAGTTATTACTGACTGTGAGTTGAAACAAACAATCACAAAAAAAGGAGAAACAATCATGGCAAACAACAAGAAAATGGTAGAAGCCATCACATCCATGGAAGAGGATTTCGCCCAGTGGTATACCGATGTTGTAAAGAAAGCTGAACTCTGCGGTTATACCAGCGTGAAAGGCTGCATGGCGATCAAACCTGCAGGATATGCGATCTGGGAAAATATCCAGCATGAACTGGACAGAAGATTTAAAGAGACAGGTGTACAGAATGTATACATGCCGATCTTTATCCCGGAATCTCTTCTTCAGAAAGAGAAAGATCATGTAGAAGGATTTGCACCTGAGGTTGCATGGGTAACTCACGGTGGTCTGGATCCGCTTCAGGAGCGTCTGTGTGTACGTCCTACATCTGAGACATTATTCTGTGATTTCTATGCAAAAGAAATTCAGTCCCACAGAGATCTGCCGAAGGTATACAATCAGTGGTGTTCTGTAGTGCGCTGGGAAAAGACAACACGTCCGTTCCTTCGTTCCCGTGAATTCTTATGGCAGGAAGGCCATACAGCTCATGCAACAGCTGAGGAAGCAGAAGAGCGTACCATTCAGATGCTGAATCTGTATGCAGACTTCTGCGAGGAAGTTCTTGCAATCCCTGTTGTAAAGGGTCAGAAAACAGATAAGGAGAAATTCTCCGGTGCAGAAGCTACCTATACAATTGAATCCCTGATGCATGATGGAAAAGCTCTTCAGTCCGGTACAAGCCATAACTTTGGTGACGGATTTGCCAGAGCATTCGGCATCCAGTATACAGATAAAGAAAACAAACTTCAGTATGTACATCAGACATCCTGGGGAATGACAACACGTATGATCGGTGCCATTATCATGGTACATGGTGATAACAGTGGTCTGGTGCTGCCTCCGAGAATCGCTCCTACACAGGCAGTGATCATTCCGATCCAGCAGAGAAAAGAAGGCGTTTTGGAGAAGGCAGACGAGATGTTTGCAGCATTAAAGGCAGCAGGAGTCCGCGTAAAAGTAGATGATACAGATAAGAGTCCGGGATTCAAGTTCGCAGAGCAGGAAATGCGCGGTATTCCGATCCGTATTGAGTGTGGCCCTAAGGACATTGAGAATGGCCAGGCTGTCATCTGCCGTCGTGATACAAGAGAAAAATATACAGTTACATTTGATGAGCTTGTGGAGAAGGTTCAAGAAATCCTGGAAACGATCCAGAAGGATATGCTGGAACGTGCACGTGCCCACAGAGAGGCTCATACTTATGTTGCTACAGATTATGAGACATTTAAGGACACAATCGTTAATAAACCAGGCTTTGTAAAAGCTATGTGGTGCGGTGACCGCGCATGTGAGGACAAGATCAAAGAAGATGTTCAGGCTACATCCAGATGCATGCCATTTGAGCAGGAACATTTAAGTGATGTCTGCGTATGCTGTGGAAAACCGGCTAAGAAGATGGTTTACTGGGGTAGAGCATACTAATCAGTAAGGCAATAAAGAAAACCGGCAGCAGAAATAATATCTGGATGCCGGTTTTTGAACGCAGATCGCAAAGCGACTGCGTTCATGAGCAAGTAGCGAAGCGGATTGCGAATGTCCGCTTTACATTAATCATGAATAGAAAAAAGGTAAGGATGGTCATATGATTCTGGAAATACCAAAAAACGCGGAGACAATTTTGCATATACTGGAAAATGCAGGATATGAGGCTTATGTAGTGGGCGGATGTGTCCGCGATTCTATCCTGGGACGAAACCCGGATGACTGGGATATTACTACATCTGCGAAGCCTGAGCAGGTTAAGGAACTGTTTCACAGAACAGTGGATACAGGTCTGCAGCACGGAACCGTGACGGTCCTTATGGAGAAAGAAGGCTATGAAGTCACAACTTATCGGGTGGATGGCGAATATGAAGATGGCAGACATCCGAAAGAAGTAACATTTACAGCAAGCCTTGAAGAGGACCTGAAGCGCCGTGATTTTACCATCAATGCTATGGCGTATAATCCTTCCAGCGGATTGGTTGACCTTTTTGGCGGGCTGGAAGATATTGACAGAAAGATTATCCGCTGTGTGGGAGATCCGTTGGAACGTTTTACAGAAGATGCACTTCGCATTATGCGTGCTGTGCGGTTCAGTGCCCAGCTTGGATTCTCCATCGAAGAGGAAACACGCAAGGCGCTGAAGGTGCTGGCACCCAATCTGAAACATGTGAGTGCAGAGCGGATCCAGGTGGAATTAGTAAAGCTTCTGATGTCTCCTCATCCGGATTATCTCAGAACAGCTTATGAAGCCGGTATCACTGCAGAATTTCTTCCGGAATTTGATGCCTGCATGGAGACATCTCAGAATACTCCCCATCATTGTTATACAGTAGGGGAACATATTCTGCACAGCCTCTGCTATGTGCGGGCAGACAGGGTTCTTCGTATTACCATGCTTCTTCATGACATTGGGAAACCGGTAGTAAGGAAGACCGATGAGAATGGAAGAGATCATTTCAAAACCCATGGAAATGCAGGGGAAAAAATGGCAGGCCAGATTCTTCGCAGACTGAAGTTTGACAATGATACCATTCGTAAGGTAACCCGTCTGGTGAAATGGCATGATGACAGACCGGAGGGAACACTCAAATCTGTCCGTCGTGCTGTTAACAGGATCGGTGAGGATCTTTTTCCCCTGTATCTTGAAGTACAGCAGGCAGATATGCTTGCCCAGAGTCTGTATAGGAGAAGTGAAAAACAGGCACGTCTGGACAGTGTAAGGGATGCATACAGACAGATTATAGAGGAAAAACAGTGCGTATCATTGAAGACACTGGCAGTTACAGGCAGAGATTTAATAGAGAATGGTTACAGACCCGGCAGAGAGATTGGGGAAAAACTGGAAAAACTTTTAAATCTTGTTCTGGAAGATCCGGAGAAAAATCAGAAAGAAATTCTATTGGAAATTATCAGGAAAGATCAGGAAAAGAATCCGGCATAGCAGGATTCTTTTTTGCATATGTATAGAAAGTACAAAAAAAGAGGGGGATATGTCATTGTATGATTACGGACTAGGCACTCTTTCTCAGTATGGCCTGAATGCAGAACGTTCTGCAAGGACAAGGGGTGCCCTGCTTTGCTATACAGAACAGGGAATTTTGATACTGAGAGAGTTTCACAGTTCGGAAAAAAAACTGAAAAAACAGCAGGAGCTTTTGCTTCTCCTTCAGGGAAATGGCATAAATACAGATTATTTCCTGGAAAATACCCAGGGCAGTCTCATCAGTCAGAGTAAGGATGAGCAGATGTTCACACTTCAGCATTGGTATGAAGGGCAGGAATGCAGTACCAGATCAAGAGAGGACATTCTGAAAAGCGTAGGAACACTGGCAAAATTACATAATGTCATGAAAATGGAGCCTGCAGAAGAATACAGGGCAAGATCACTGAGGGAGGAATATATACGGCATAACCGGGAAATCCGAAAGATACGCAAGTTTATCCGTCAGAAAGGTGCGTCCGGAGTTTTTGAAAAAAAATTTCTTTCCAGTGTAGAGGGATTTTTACAGAGGGGTGAGCTGGCATTGGAAATGCTGGAAGAAACGGATTATGACAGTCTCAGGGAAAAAGCCTGGAAGGAGGGAGCTGTCTGTCACGGAGCCTATAATCAGCATAACATACTGATGCTGAGAAAAGGGGAGGCAGTGACAAATTTCGGAAACTGGTGTTTTGATATTCAGATGGCAGATCTGTATCATTTTATGAGAAAAATTCTGGAAAAATACAGCTGGGATCTGACATTGGGGAAGGAAATGCTGACAGAATATCACAGGATCCGACCTGTTTCTTATCAGGAATGGCAGAATCTGAAGGTGCGTTTTACTTATCCTGAAAAATACTGGAAACTGGCCAATTATTACTATTCACACAAAAAGGTATGGATTTCCGGGAAAAATGTGGAAAAGCTTGAAAACCTGATTAATCAGAAAGAAATATGGGAAAAATTCATACAAAATTGTTTTCAAAAATATTTTCTGAATGCTCATACAGAATTGGCTGAATGTGGTGAAAAACCTTGACAATATAAGGGAAATGGTATATAAACTAATGATAGAGCGCTGTCGCTTCTGGCGGGTGCTGACAAACAAGAAAGAGAGTATTAGAGGAGGAAACACCATGAATAAAACAGAATTAGTAGCAGCTATGGCGAAAGAGACAAATTTATCCAAGAAGGATGTAGAAGACGTACTGAAATCTTTCGTTGATGTGGTTTCTAAAGAACTGAAAAATGGCGGAAAGATCCAGTTAGTTGGATTTGGTACATTTGAAGTAAGTGAAAGAGCTGCTAGAGAGGGAAGAAATCCTCAGACTGGTGAGACAATGAAGATCGAAGCTTCTAAAGCACCTAAATTCAAAGCCGGAAAAGCTTTAAAGGATATGGTTAACGCGAAATAATTGATTGACGATAGCCAACAGGGGGGACGGAAGTTCCCTCTTTTTTACTACCTGTGAGGAGGAATTATGCGTTTAGATAAATATCTGAAGGTCTCACGACTGATCAAACGCCGTACTGTGGCAAATGAAGCCTGCGATGCAGGCCGAGTTCTGGTAAATGACAAACCTGCAAAAGCATCTGTACAGATCAAAACAGGAGATGTGATCGAAATCCAGTTTGGAAGCAAAAATGTACGGGTGGAAGTTCTGGAGGTCAGGGAGACTGTGAAGAAAGAAGATGTGGAGAGTATGTACAAATATCTTTGAGCTGAAATTACTTCTATTTAAAGCTTTCTGCACATAAACTACTGATAAGTAAGGGAAAAAGAAATCCGGAGGACAAAGTTGGAAGAAAGGGGAAATCTTTCTGACCATAGTCTGAAGCTGAAGGATCGCCGGATAGGTACGGTGACCGGTGTACAGGATATAAAATCCTTTGATGATAAAGAAATACTGCTTTTTACAAAAGCGGGAAAACTGTTGATAAAGGGAGAACAGCTTCATGTGAAGCGCCTGAATCTGGAAAAAGGAGAAATTGATCTGGAGGGAAGAGTTGATAATCTCTGTTATCTTTCTAAAAGTGCAGATAATAGAGAAAAACCACTTCTCAGAAGGTTATTTCATTAACAGATGAGTATGTTTATTCATCATGAACTATTTCTTGTAATTCAGGCGTTGAGAACGGGGGCTGTTCTCCTTTTATGCTATGATCTGCTGAGGGTATTTAGAAAGTATGCTGTTCATTCCCGTAAAATTTCAAACGCACAGGACATTCTGTACTGGATGGGAAGTGCACTGTACCTTTTTTTCAGGATTTGCCAGAATAATGATGGAAATCTCCGTTTTTATATGATTCTGAGTTTGGTGGCGGGAGCTGGTCTGTGTCATTTGACTGTCAGTCCTTTCTTTGTGAAATTTTGTGGAATACTCTTTGATATTTGTATAATTATTGGGAAAAAAATAATAAAATGGTTGCTATTTCCGGTCAGAAGAGGTAAAATTTTCTGGTATAAACATGTAGTAAAAGGAAGGCTGGCAAATTGGGTAATTCTAAGAAGAAACGAAAAACGAAAAGAAACAGAAAAATAGGATATAATTCTCTTGGAATGCTTGCTATTGCGCTGGTTGTTTTGGTACTTTTGGGAGGATTAATGCATGAGAGCCGGAATCTCAGGGAGCGTCTGGCAGTGTATGATGCCAAGGCTGCTACCATAGAACAGGAGATAGAGAATGAACAGGCCCGTACAGAAGATATTGATAAACTGAAAGAATATATGCAGACAGATGAGTATGTGGAGGAAATCGCCCGGGAGAAGCTGGGACTTGCGAAAGATAATGAGACTGTTTTTAAAAAGGAACAGTAGCAGAGCTTACATGTCGAAAACTTTTCAGACTTGTTCGTCTGTATTTGACAGATATTTTAAAACCCAATCCTTATAATATTTCTTTGACGGAGAATGAAGGGGGTACTGTGAGAACAGGACAGTAACAGATAAGGGGAGGGAGAATATGCAGGAATGGATGCTTGCCATGCTCGTGATCAGTATAACACTGATCATACGGGACATGGCAAAAACTATTTTGGCGGGAAATGTACCGGATACACAGGAAATGATCGCTCTGTGTGACAGTCATCCCCAGAAGGAAAGGGTGGAGCAGTATGCAGCCTCTTTTCGGAGACTGGCAGATACTTTTTATGGTATGCCATATCCCAGGGATTACTTAAGCAGCAGACAGATACAACAGATTACAGAAGATACCAATGAACAGGTGTGTTCCAGATGCTATCGGAGAGAAATCTGCTGGGAAAGCAGGGGCAAAGAGATGTGTCAGGGGACAGAGATGCTGGTTCGGGCACTGGAAAGTGGAAAGGAAGAAGAAATCCAACAGATTCGGGGGGACTGGATGAGCTTCTGCGGGCGTTCCGTGCAGTATTACCATACAGTTTTTCAAAATTTTCAGATGGAGAAAATGAACCAGATATGGGACAACCGTATGATTGAGAACCGTCTGGCAGTGGCACAGCAGCTTGCGGAAGTTTCCAGGATTATGGAACATATGGCTGATGATCTGTATGATATGGAAAGATGTACTCCGGAATTTGAGGAGAAGCTTCGGAAAATACTTCGGAAGCGTCATGTGATCTTACGTCAGGTATGGATGATGGACAGGCGAAAAAGCAAAAAACAGATATTTCTCACTATGAGAGCCAGAAGCGGGCAATGTATTTCTATGACAGAAATTGCACAGCTTTTGTCTGAACTTTGTGAAAAACCTATGGCACCTGCCAGTGGAAGCCGATGTATTGTAAACGGAGAGTATCATACAGTACATTTTGTTGAGGATGTCAGTTATCAGATGTTATATGGTACAGCAACTCTGACAAGAGAAGAAGAGAAGGTTTCCGGCGATAATTATCTGTGCAGGCAGGAGGAGGGAGGGCGTTTTATTATGTGCCTCTCAGACGGAATGGGGTCAGGTATGGATGCGTGCAGGGAAAGCGAGACTGTGGTAGAACTTTTGGAGCAGTTTCTGGAATCAGGTTTTTCCCAGGAAACTGCTGCCAAAATGGTAAATTCCGCATTGGTGCTTAAAGGGCAGGAAGGAATGTTCTCCACAGTAGATATGTGTGCTGTGGATCTGTATACAGGAATCTGCAACTTTCTGAAGGCTGGAGCTGCTTCTACTTTTATTAAAAGAGGACATGGGGTAGAAACGATCACTTCTGAAAGCCTGGCAGCCGGACTGGTTCAGCAGATTGATTTTGAAACTGCTTCCAGAAAGCTTTATCATGGAGATTATCTGATCATGATGACAGATGGGGTATTGGATGCTCTTCCGGTACAGAAGGAGGAGGAAACCATGAAGGAAATTATTCAGGATGTACATGAAGAGTCACCGAAGGAGCTGGGGCGGGAAATCCTGGAACGTGTGTTGGGATACAGTGATTACCGTGCCAGAGATGATATGACTGTGCTGGTGGCCGGTATCTGGAAGAAATAGAGAAAACAGGAGTCACAGAAGAAATGTATAGAAGAATTGCTGGTTACATGAAAGAAAATCATATGACAGAAGCCGGATATACAGTGCTGGCAGGTGTATCAGGGGGAAGTGATTCCATGCTGATGCTCACAATCCTGAGAGAACTGCAGAAGCCGCTGGATTTTAAACTTGCGGCTGTGCATGTACATCATGGGATCCGTGGACAGGAGGCAGACAGGGACAGGGCTTTTGTAGAGCAGATCTGTGAGGAATGGGGAATTCCCTGTCATGTGTTTCATTATGATGTTCCTGCTTTAAGCAGAAAGTGGAAGCTTGGGGAGGAAGAGACTGGCAGACTGGTACGCAGGGAGGCGTTTGAGAAAGTTGCCCATAGTTATGCAGATCAGAAGGTACGTATTGCATTGGCGCATAATCAGGAAGATCTTGCAGAAACCATGCTTCATAATCTGTGCAGGGGAACCGGTTTGAGAGGATTGTGCACTATGCGTCCGACTGCGGAAAAAATCATACGTCCTATTTTGTGCCTGAATCGAAAGGAGATTGCTGATTTCCTGAAAAAATATCAGATCCCACATATACAGGACAGTACAAACCTGTGCGATGAATATACACGAAACAGGATACGGCATCATATTTTACCGGCTTTGGAGCAGGGGATCAATTCAAAAGCAACTGCCCATATGGCAGAAACCGCGTTCAGGCTTTCGCAGGCAGAGGATTACCTGACTGCCCAGGGGACAGAGCTGGCAGAGAAATTTTATAAAGAGGGCAGGTACTGTTTTACAGAAGAATTTTTTGGGACTCCGGAAATTCTGCAGATTTATGCACTTCAGCAGGCAATGGAGAGGCTGGCAGGAAAGAGAAAGGATATTACCTCTGTTCACTATCAGAAGCTTCGCAATCTGTGGAATATGCAGACTGGAAGAAAAATAAATCTTCCTTATGGGATGGAGGCAGAAAGAAGATATACAGAAGTAGACTTGCATGTAATATATTCAGAAGATATCTGTGAGAAAAAAACTTCTGATCAGCCTGCAGAGCAGAGGATTTTGGTGCCCGGGGATACAATGGGTCCCTTGGGAATGATCCATACAGAAGTATTTTTGTATGACGGGCAGAAGATTGAAGAAAAAAAGTATACGAAATGGCTGGATTATGATAGAATAATAAAGTATCCGTGCATCCGGACCAGGAAAACCGGTGATTATATTGTTATCAACAGCAAAGGAGACAGAAAAAAGATCAATCGCTGTATGATTGATGAAAAGATCCCGGCAGACAGGAGAGATCAGGTTCCTCTTATTGCAGTGGAGGATGAAATACTTTGGATCATAGGGAGCAGGATAAGTGAGCGATATAAAATAACCCCCTGTACCAGGATGGTTTTAGCATTAACATACCAAGGAGGAAATAAAAATGAGTGAGAAAATCAGAGTTTTACTCAGTGAAGAGGAAGTAGATTCCCGTATCAGAGAAATCGCAGCAAAGATCAGCAGAGATTATGCAGGAAAGGAAATACATTTGATCTGCGTCCTTAAAGGCGGTGTATTTTTTACCTGCGAGCTTGCAAAAAGAATTACAGTTCCGGTAACTCTTGACTTTATGTCTGTTTCCAGTTATGGAGATGATACCAAGTCCAGCGGAGTTGTGAAGATTGTTAAGGATCTGGATCAGCCATTAGAGGGTAAGAATGTACTTATAGTAGAGGATATTATCGATTCCGGAAGAACCCTGAGTTATCTGATTGATATTCTTGGAAAGAGAAATCCGGAAAGCATTCATTTGTGTACTCTGCTTGATAAACCGGAGCGAAGAGTAAGGGATGTTAAGGTGGATTACAGTTGCTTTAATATTCCGGATGAGTTTGTGGTAGGTTATGGTCTGGACTATGCGCAGAAATACAGAAATCTTCCGTTTATCGGAGTAGTGGAACTGGGGGAAAACTGAAAGGAGACAGAATTAAGTGAATAAACAGCCAAGCAGAATTGGTCTGTATCTGGTGCTGCTTGTTGCTCTTGTTGCCGGTTATTTCTATTTAAATAATCAGGTGGTATCTCAGAGCAGCTATACGCAGAAACAGCTGGAACAGGCTCTTGAAGACAACAGAGTGGTTGATGCAACGATTCAGCAGAATAGAGAGGTTCCTACCGGTGCAGTGATTGTAGATACGACAGATTCCGGTCAGAAAAAAGTATATGTGACAGATGTGAACCAGGCAATTGAATTGCTGAATAAATATAATATTGATGTTACAACGCAGAATGTGCCGGGAGATAACATCTTTTTGACAACTTTGCTCCCTGTACTTCTTACAGGAGCACTGGTGATTTTCCTGATCATGATGATGAACCGGCAGATGTCAGGAGGCGGTGGAAGCAATGCCAAGATGATGAATTTTGGTAAAAGCCGTGCCAGGATGTCCTCTCCGGATGATAAAAAGGTAACCTTTAATAATGTGGCAGGCCTGGAGGAAGAAAAAGAAGATCTGGTAGAAGTAGTGGACTTTCTGAAATCTCCTCAGAAATATACAAAAGTAGGTGCCAGAATTCCGAAAGGTGTGATCCTTGTGGGACCTCCCGGAACAGGTAAGACACTTTTGGCTAAGGCAGTGGCAGGAGAGGCAGGAGTTCCGTTTTTCTCTATCTCCGGCTCTGATTTTGTGGAGATGTTTGTTGGTGTAGGTGCTTCCCGTGTACGTGACCTGTTCGAAGAAGGAAAGAAGCATGCCCCCTGTATTATCTTTATTGATGAGATTGATGCAGTTGCAAGACAGCGTGGTACAGGAATGGGAGGCGGCCATGATGAGAGAGAGCAGACGCTGAACCAGCTTCTGGTAGAGATGGATGGTTTTGGTGTTAATGAAGGAATCATTGTGATGGCAGCTACCAACCGTGTGGATATTCTGGATCCTGCAATCCTGCGACCGGGTCGTTTTGACCGTAAGGTTGCAGTGGGACGTCCAGATGTAAAGGGCAGAGAGGAGATTTTACGTGTCCATGCCAAGGATAAACCTCTAGGTGAGGATGTGGATCTGAGACAGATTGCAAAGACAACGGCAGGATTTACAGGTGCAGATCTGGAAAACCTGCTGAATGAAGCTGCTATTGAGGCTGCCAGACAGGAAAGAGGCTTTATTCTTCAGGCTGATATTAAGAGTGCATTTATCAAAGTAGGTATTGGTGCGGAGAAAAAGAGTAAGGTAATATCTGACAAAGAGAAGAAGATTACAGCGTACCATGAGTCCGGTCATGCCATTCTTTTCCATGTACTGCCGGATATGGATCCTGTGTATACCATTTCTATTATTCCTACAGGAATGGGGGCAGCAGGTTATACCATGCCGCTGCCGGATAATGATGAGATTTTTAACACCAAAGGACAGATGCTGCAGGATATCATGACTTTGTTAGGAGGCCGTGTGGCAGAGGAGATTATTTTTGGTGATGTTACTACAGGGGCATCCAATGATATCAAGCGTGCTACTGCTACTGCCAGAAGTATGGTGATGAAATATGGAATGTCTGATAAAATTGGCCTGATCTCCTACGGAGACGATGACGATGAGGTGTTTATCGGCAGAGATCTGGCACACACCAGGAGCTACAGTGAAGAAGTATCCAGGTCTATTGATGAAGAAATTCATCGTATTATCACAGAATGCCATGATCGTGCGAAAGAGATCATTATGGAACATGAGGATGTGCTCCACAGTTGTGCAAAGCTTCTTCTTGAGAAGGAAAAAGTACACAGAGATGAATTTGAAGCACTTTTTACAAGAGAAAATTCTGTGGAAGAAAACCCAAGTATATAAAACAACCAAAAAAGTGTGCCGAATTTTGTGAAGTTTGTGCACACTTTTCTCTTGCTCCATGGTACTATATAAACCGTAAAAACCCCCCAATACATTATATAGTTTTTGCTACACCCCATAAGAAGAAATACCTTCTCCAAAAAAGACAGCTTTATCCCGCTGTCTTTTTTTCGTTGGTGAAAAACTTGAACCATGATCCTGGGTTTGGGCAGAATAACTGAATAAAAGTCATTTTTATAGCAATCCGATTATTGTCATTGGGGAGATTTTCATATAGAATATAGTAAGTGTCCGCAGTGTGGACATTTCTGCAGGATAAAAATGCAGATAATTCTTATGATAATATTAAAAAATATTATGTGCGATGGGAAGGAAACTGTCGGATGTAATGGTAAAAGAGAGGAGCAGGCAGACATGGAACATGAAAAGAAAGATATCAGGAGAAAAATGCAGTATATCTTAAACATGCGCCCTGTTTTTAATAAAGAGGCACTTTTTTCAGATGGAACAGAATATTACAGAAGTCCATCAGAACCAAAAGCAGGAGATACAGTAACCATTAAATTCCGGACCCAGAGAAACAATGTGGATTCTGTTTATCTGGTAAGCGGTAATCTGCGTAAACAGATGGAATATAGTGAGACTGAAAGTGGTTTTGATTATTATACAGTACAGATCACAGTAGGAGAGGCTGTTTTTCGCTATTATTTTGAGATCAGATATGGATCTGTAACCTGCTATTACAATAATCTGGGAGTTTCCATGGAACGTGAGGAGCGGCTGGACTTTGAAATTTATCCTGGATTTGATACACCGAAATGGGCAAAAGGGGCGGTCATGTATCAGATTTATGTGGATCGTTTTCTCAATGGTGATCCAACGAACGATGTTGTGACCGGGGAATATGCCTATATTGGAGAACTTAGCTCACAGGTAGAGAACTGGAGCAAGATTCCGGCTGTAATGGGGGTCAGGGAATTTTATGGCGGTGATCTTCAGGGAATTATGAATAAGCTGGATTATCTTCAGGATCTGGGAGTAGAAGTGATCTATCTGAATCCTATTTTTGTTTCGCCAAGTAATCATAAGTATGATTGCCAGGATTATGATTATGTGGATCCACATTATGGACGGATTGTGGAAGACTGTGAGGAAGGGGTTCTCTGTGGTGATGACAGAGATAATTCACATGCATGGAAATATATCAAACGTGTGACAAATAAAAAGAATCTGGAAGCAAGTAATGAACTTTTTGCAAAATTAACAGCGGAGATACACAGAAGAGGAATGAAGATCATTCTGGATGGTGTATTTAATCATTGTGGATCCTTTAACAAGTGGATGGACAGAGAACGGATTTATGAAAAACAGGAGGGATATCCTAAGGGAGCTTATGTCAGCGCAGACAGCCCTTATCGGAACTTTTTCTCCTTTAACGATCCTGACAAGTGGCCGTATAATCCTACTTATGATGGATGGTGGGCACATGATACCCTGCCCAAATTAAATTATGAAGGCTCCAGGGAGCTTTATGACTATATTTTGCATGTAGGACAGAAATGGGTTTCTGCGCCTTACAATGTAGATGGATGGAGACTGGATGTAGCAGCAGATCTGGGACACAGCAATGAATTTAACCATCAGTTCTGGAAAGATTTCCGGAAAGCGGTAAAAGAAGCAAATCCCAATGCAATTATTCTGGCAGAACATTATGGAAATCCGGAAGGATGGCTTAAGGGAGATGAATGGGATACTGTTATGAACTATGATGCTTTTATGGAACCTTTGACCTGGTTCCTGACAGGCATGGAGAAACATAGTGATGAGTACAGAGAGGATCTCTATGGAAATAGTGATGCGTTTATCGGTGCTATGAAAACACATATGCGTGCATTGCATATGTCGGCACTTCAGATCGCAATGAACGAATTATCCAATCATGATCATTCCAGATTCCTGACCAGGACCAATCACAGAGTAGGAAGGATTTCTTACGCAGGAGCTGAGGCGGCCTCCGAAGGAGTAAATACTGCTGTGATGCGTGAAGCAGTTGCTATACAGATGACCTGGCCGGGTGCTCCTACTGTCTATTATGGGGATGAAGCAGGGCTTTGCGGGTTTACAGATCCGGATAACAGACGTTCTTATCCATGGGGGCGTGAGGATTATCAGATGATTGACTTTCACAAAGCGATGATCCGGATCCACAGAAAGTATGAAATATTAAAGACAGGTTCCTTGGCATTTTTGTGGAATGATTATCAGGGGCTTGCCTATGCCAGATTTTCACGTGAGGAACAGATTATCGTGATCATCAATAACCGTCAGGAAGACAGAGAAGTGGAAATTCCATTGTGGCAGGCTGGAATCAGCCGGCTGGGGGATGTGAAGCTTCAGAGGATTATGGTTTCCGATAAAGATAATTTTACGGAACAGGAGGAGGAATTTGTGGCATCTGCAGGCATATTGCGAGTGTTAATGCCGGGCACAGGAGTTATGGTCCTCTGGCATAAAAATCAGAATTGTTAGAAAGAAAAAAGGTTCAGGCATTTGCCTGAACCTTTTATGGATGGAGAAGGATTCGAACCTTCGAAAGCGTTGCTAACAGATTTACAGTCTGCCCCCTTTGGCCACTCGGGAATCCATCCTTAAACCGTTTGTTATTATAGCGGATATTCTGGAAAATTGCAAGTGCTTTTTTGTATAAATTTATAAGGGATTGGTTGGGGATTTTGGTTGTCATTTTTTTGGCAAAACGCTAGACGAATTTGTTGAAATCTGGTAATATACAGTTATCTGGATGTGGAAAATATAATTTATTGAGATAAATCAGGATATTTTTCATATGTAAGAGATGATTATCGTAGCTGTAGCATCAGAAGGCAGTTACAGATTAGGAGGAATTTATCATGTTAGTAAGTGCAACAGAAATGCTGAAAAAAGCAAAAGCTGGTCATTATGCAGTTGGACAGTTTAACATCAACAACCTTGAGTGGACAAAAGCAATCCTTTTAACAGCTCAGGAACTGAACTCTCCTGTAATCCTTGGTGTATCTGAGGGAGCAGGCAAATATATGACTGGTTATAAAACAGTTGTTGGTATGGTTAACGGAATGCTGGAAGAACTGAATATCACAGTTCCTGTAGCTCTTCATCTTGACCACGGCAGCTATGAAGGATGTTTAAAATGCGTAGAAGCAGGATTCTCATCCATCATGTTCGACGGATCTCATTATCCGATCGAAGAGAACGTTGCAAAAACTAAAGAACTGGTTAAGATCGTTGCTGAACACGGAATGTCTCTGGAAGCAGAAGTTGGATCCATCGGTGGTGAAGAAGACGGTGTTGTAGGTATGGGTGAATGTGCAGATCCTAAGGAATGCAAGATGATCGCAGACCTTGGTATTGATTTCCTTGCAGCAGGTATCGGTAATATCCATGGAAAATATCCGGCTAACTGGAAAGGCTTAAGCTTTGAGACTCTGGATGCTATCCAGAAACTGACAGGAGATATGCCACTGGTACTTCACGGCGGCACAGGTATCCCGGCAGACATGATCAAGAAAGCAATCGACCTTGGTGTATCCAAGATCAATGTAAATACAGAATGCCAGCTTTCCTTCGCTGCAGCTACACGTAAATATATCGAAGAGGGCAAAGATCAGCAGGGCAAAGGATATGACCCACGTAAGCTTCTTGCTCCTGGCTTCGAGGCAATCAAAGCTACTGTCAAAGAAAAAATGGAATTATTCGGATCAGTAGACAAAGCCTGAGACATAAAAGCATAAAGAGAGAACAGACTCTGACAGGATTGACCTGACGGGGTCTGTTTTTTTTCTTCTTTTTTATGATATAAAAAAATGTATATATAAAAAAATCAATATCTGAAAAATTTATCATGTTTCTTGATTTTTTATCATGGCGAAATCCTGCTGAAAAATTTACAATATACTCAAGTTAAGAAACAGAAAACATCATAGGAAAAGGAGAGAAAACGATTATGAAGATGAAGAAAGTAACAGCAATGGGAATGGCAGTACTTATGGCAGCAACTATGATCCCGGCAGTACCGGCAATGGCTGATGACGCCGGAAAGGTTTATTACTTAAACTTCAAACCAGAGCAGGATGAAGACTGGCAGAACCTGGCAAAAGAATACACAGAGGAAACTGGTACAGAGGTAACTGTTGTTACAGCAGCTTCCGGACAGTATGAGACAACACTTCAGTCAGAAATGGCAAAGAGTGATGCACCTACTTTATTCCAGGTAAACGGACCGGTTGGTTTGAAAAACTGGAAAGATTACTGCTATGATCTGAAAGATTCCGATATTTACTCACAGCTGACATCTGATTCCTACAGCTTAAAGGATGGAGACGCAGTGGACGGAATCGCATATGTAATCGAATCCTATGGTCTGATCGTAAATAAGACCTTACTTGAAAAAGCAGGATATACTCTGGACGATATTAAATCCTTTGATGATTTAAAGAAAGTTGCTGATGATATCCAGAGCAAAAAAGATGATCTGGGAATTAAGGGAGCATTTACTTCCGCAGGTATGGACGGATCCTCTGACTGGAGATTTAAAACACATCTTGCAAACCTTCCAATCTACTATGAGTATAAAGAAGACGGAATCGATGATACAGATGCAATCAAAGGTACATACCTTGATAACTACAAGAATGTATTTGATCTTTACATTACAGATTCTACCTGTGACGGTTCTGAGCTTTCTGCAAAAACAGCAGATGACTCCAGAAATGAATTTGTAAATGGTGAAGCAGTATTCTATCAGAATGGTTCCTGGGAATATAGTGAACTTTCCAAAACATTCAAAGATGACGAGCTGGCTATGATTCCGATCTACTTTGGTGTAGATGATGCAAACGAAGGTCTTGCAACCGGTACAGAGAATTACTGGTGTGTAAATAAGAATGCATCTGAAGCTGATGTAAAAGCAACACTTGATTTCATGAACTGGTGTGTAACCTCTGAAGCAGGAACAAAATCCATGGCTGAAGACATGGGATTCACAATTCCTTTCAAAACAGCAGAGGCACCAAGCAATGTATTTGTAAAACAGGATGCAGAGTACACAGAAGCTGGTCTGACACCTGTATCATGGAACTTTACAACAATGCCATCTGAAGAGTGGAAAAATACTCTTGGATCTGCTCTTACAGCATATGCAGCAGGATCTGGCTCCTGGGATGATGTTAAGAGCGCGTTTGTTGACAACTGGGCAACAGAGAAGGCACTTTCCGAATAATGAATAAAAAAAAGGGAGGCAGAGATTCCTGTCTCCCTTTTATAGATTCTAAGCAGAGAATGGGAAGAAGAGGAGAGATTTACCATGGTAGGAAAAACAATCAAAAAGTGGTGGCCGATTTTCGTTGTGCCTACACTGGCTGCATTTATAATCGGATTTTTATGGCCGTTTATCTGGGGAATTTACCTTTCATTTTGTAAATTTACCACAGTGCAGGATGTTACTTTCGTAGGATTTTCAAACTATCAGAAAATATTGCTTGACAATACTTTCAGCCATGCGTTCTGGCTGACTGTGGCATTTGCCTTTATATCCAGTATTCTGATCAATGTTCTGGCATTTGCCATTGCACTGGCGCTGACAAAAGGATTCAAGGGAACCAATGCATTCAGAACAGTATTCTTTATGCCAAACCTGATCGGCGGTATTGTTCTTGGATACATCTGGCAGACCTTATTAAATGGTCTGTTATCCAAATGGGGACAGCCGCTGCTGGCTTTGTCTGCAAAGAACGGATTTATCGGTATGCTGATTCTTCTGTGCTGGCAGCAGATTGGATATATGATGATCATTTATGTGGCAGGTCTGAATAATGTTTCACCTGACCTTATCGAAGCGGCACAGATTGACGGAGCTACATCCAGACAGATTCTGTTCAAGATTAAATTACCGATGATCATGCCGTCTGTTACAATCTGTACTTTCCTTACACTGACAAATGGATTTAAAATGTTCGACCAGAACCTTTCTCTTACAGGTGGAGATCCTGCCAAGCAGTCTCAGCTCCTTGCCTTGAATATCTATGATACATTCTATGCACGAAGCGGACCACAGTGGAAGGGAATCGGTCAGGCAAAAGCAGTTGTATTCTTTATTCTGGTTGTAGCCATTGCCCTGATTCAGCTTAAAGCAACATCATCTAAGGAGGTGCAGCAGTAATGGAAAACAATAAAAAGAAAAGTATTATTCCTACAATTATATTAACCATACTGTCCCTTCTCTGGATTTATCCTATTATACTGATCCTTTTAAACTCTTTAAAAAAGGAATCAGCCATTACAACTACAGGAGTATTTGAACTTCCTCTGGGTGAAATATGGAATGGATTTACAAACTATGTAGCCAGCGTAACACAGATGGATTTCCTGAAATCTTTCTGGTACAGCCTTGTAATCTCAGTTATGTCAGTAGTACTGATCCTGCTGTGCTGCTCTATGTGTGCATGGTATATTGTCCGTGTAAATGGAGTGCTTTCCAAGATTTTATACTATCTGTTCATATTTAGTATGGTAGTTCCTTTCCAGATGGTTATGTTCACTCTGGCGAAGACAGCAGATACACTGAAACTGAACACTCCTTATAATATCTGTATTATTTATCTGGGATTTGGTGCAGGACTGGCAGTATTTATGTTCACCGGTTTTGTAAAGGGAATCCCGCTGGAAATTGAAGAGGCTGCCCTGATCGATGGATGTAATCCGTTACAGGTATTTTTCAAGATCCTGATCCCGATTCTGAAGCCTACCATTATCTCCACTGCAATCCTTCAGCTGATGTGGGTATGGAATGACTATCTTCTGCCGACCCTGGTACTGGATATTAAGAAATTTCGTACCATTCCTATGGCAGTACAGTACTTCCGCGGAAGCTTCGGTCATGTACAGATGGGACCGATGATGGCAAGTATTATGATCGATATTATCCCGATCGTTATTGTTTACCTGGTATGCCAGAAATATATTATTGAAGGTGTTGTTGCAGGTGCAGTAAAAGGATGATAAAATAGTATCAGACGCAGGCTGATATGGATAATAAGTGACTGAAAATAAAGATAGTTCCATAATTGCAGGAACTATCTTTATTTGTATATATAAGGGGGTAGGAGGTTAGAAGCTATGTATCGTGTATTAGTGGTTGATGATGAAAAAATAGAGAGAGAGGGAATTAAATTTCTGCTTTCCAGGGAAGAGGGAGAATTTGAGATTTCTGAGGCTTCCAATGGGCGTCAGGCACTGGAAATCCTGAGAAATGAGGAGATAGATCTACTACTGACAGATATTAAAATGCCTCATATGGATGGACTGGAACTGGCAAAAAAGGCAAAAGAGGAAAAAGAGGAGCTGCAGATTGTAATCTTTAGTGGCTATAACGATTTTTCCTTTGCCCAGGAGGCAATCCGTTATGGGGTGAAGGAGTATGTTTTAAAACCGGTGGATCCTGATATTTTCAGTGAAACACTGGAAAAGGTCCGCAGTGAAATTGACAAAAATAAAAACCGCAAGATCAGAGATCAGAAGGAACAGGATTTTCTCCAGCAGTATTTTCTCCAGAATTATATTTACACAGGAAAAAAAGAAATTCTGGAAAAAGCCGGAGAAATGATCAACCTGGATACCTGGAATCAGTGGCACTGTGCCATTCTGGTGGAATCCTCCCAGAATTTTTTTGATACTGCAGATGAGAATCTGGCAGAGGATATGCGCAAAGAACTGCGGAGAATATTTTTCTATCTGAATCTGAATGCCAGACAGTCCCTGTTTCTGTTTAACGATGTATACTGCGATTATCTGCTGGTAGCCAATCAGCTGTATACTGTGATGAAGCGCCAGTATCCGGGAAGCTTTCATTTGGCGGTAAGCAGGAAGTTTGAGGGCTGTGAAGCACTGCCTGAGATTATGACAGAGCTGGAACAGCAGATGGAGGAGAGGTTCTATCATCCGGAGAATCATGTGTTCTCCAATGAGGAGGAAGAGTACAGTCATGTGGACAAGGCTGCCCAGGACTCCCAGCTGATGCAGAGAATTTCTGAAGATATCAGCAGAAAGGATATTCAGCAGCTGAAAGTCCATTTTCAGTGCCTTACAGACAAATATAAGAGCAGTACTCAGTTTTCGGCTATGTATATTAAATTTGTATTTTCCAATGTGATCCAGGCCTTGTTTGAGGAAACCCAGTTTTCAGAGGAACGTCGTTTGGATAAGGAGATTGACAGACTGTACAACTGTAGTGATATTTCGCAGATCCTTCAGGTTACTGAGGAGAATATCCGGGAATATGAAAATTTTCTGGAACGTTCCATGAGTGAATCCAGAAATGAGGTGGCTGCAGTGAAAAATTACATCTATCAGCACTATGAAGAGGATCTGAGCCTGGAGATGCTGGCAGAAAAGGTATATCTGTCCTCAGGATATCTGAGTTTTATTTTCAAAAAGGAAACAGGAATGAACCTGAACCGTTTTATCCGGGTATTCCGTATGGAGAAGGCAAAGGAGCTTCTGTGCAGCACAAATATGAAAGTGGCACAGGTAAGTGAAAAAGTAGGATTCTCCAATGTATCCTATTTTTGTCGAAGCTTCCGGGAATATTACGGAAGCAGCCCTGAGTCCTACAGGAAAGGAACAGGTGAAGATGAAGAGAATCCGAAAGAAATTTAGAGATATGAAATACCGTCATAAGCTTACGATCCTGCTGGTGATATCCAGTCTGGTGCCTATGACGATACTTGCTCTTTACAGCCATAACAGTATGAGCAAGCTGGTGCGCCATAATGAATTGGAGGATACCTCATCCATCCTGGAACAGACCAGAGAGAGTATTGAAAGCCAGATTGAGGTATATACAGGACTGATCAATTATCTCACCTATTCTCCGGATATTGAAGAGGTGATCAATGAGAAGAATATGGACAACTATGTGGCGTATGCCAAGTATACCCAGATTGTGGATCCTCTTCTCACAGTGCCTAAATCCTATCATGATGCTATCAATCAGATACAGATTTTTGCAGACAGTATTAAAGTGAGACATGAATATACCCTTGTGCCTATGGATGAGATAGGACAGGAATGGTGGAGCAGCCAGCTAAACGATGAGGTGCAGGTGCAGTGGCTGGTAAATACGGAAAAACCGGAGATTGCAGCAGTGAGAAATATTTACGAGGGAAAGAAGCGTACAGCAGTGCTGTGCATTACTCTGGATTACGATAAAATATTCAAACCGTTGAAAAATATTATTTCAGAAGAGTCTGGGACTATGGTGCTGGATCAGAAACAGAATATTGTGTATCGTGATGAAAATATCCGGGATAATGATCTGGCAGATTTAAGAGAGTCTGACAAAATTCTGGAGCAGATCAGCAAGGGATATGTAGCGGTAAACAGCACCAGTCAGAATACGGGCTGGAAGTTTTATCTGTATAAAACCAAAAAATCTGTAGAAAAATCAGTTTATCAGATGCTGCTTACTGAGATTCCGCTGATCGCCGGCTGTGTATTGGTCATTTTTATTCTGGGTATGGCTTTTTCCAGATTGTTTACCCGCAAGATCGAAATGCTTACGGAAAACATGGATCAGGTAAATCATGGAAGCAGAGAGGTTACGGTTACCAGCGATGCAGAGGATGAGGTGGGGGTTCTGATCAGAAGCTTCCGCAGGATGATGAGTGAGATCGATCGTCTGATCAGTGAAGTTTACGAAAACAAAATAGCTTTGAAGGAATTTGAACTGAAAGCGCTTACTGCACAGATCAATCCACATTTTCTGTATAATTCCCTTTCCATTATTAACTGGATGGCTATTAAGAGTAATCAGAAGGAAATCAGTAAGGTAACTCTGGCCTTATCTACTTTTTATCGAACAGCTCTGAGTAAGGGAGAGGATATGGTAACCGTAGAAAACTGTATCCGTAATATAGAAGCTTATCTGTCTATCCAGCTGGTGATGCATGACAATGATTTTACAGTAGAGTGGAAGATTGATCCGCAGGTAAAAACTGAAAAAGTCCCCAAACTGATCCTGCAGCCAGTGGTGGAAAATGCATTAGAGCATGGACTGGATGTAAAAGAAGAAGGAGATAAAATCCTGAAGCTGTCCTTTCTGGATGCCGGGGATGCAGTACTTCTCCGGGTAGAAGATAATGGAATGGGAATGGAACAGTCAGTGGCAGAATCGTTGGTTACTTACCAGGCAGAAGGCTATGGACTGAAAAATGTGAATGATCGAATCTGTCTGCTCTACGGAGAGGAATATAAAATTCGTATCACCAGCAGTGTAGGTAAGGGAACAGTAGTAGAAATGCGGATTCCAAAGGGAGAAACATTATGATGATACAGAGTGTGACAAAGGCAGGAAAAAAGCTTTTTGTAATCCTGATTCTGGGAACGACTTTGCTTCAAAGCGGATGCAATAAATCAACAAAGGAGACTCAGCAGAAAGCAGAAAAAACGGATGGGGTTGAGGAAAAGAAAAAAACTAAGTCCGGGGATTGGGAAGAAGCCCGGACAACTCCCTATGGAAAGTATCCTGAAACTGTGACCTATACTCTTGCCCAGATGAATGGTGCCAATAATTCCAATCTGCCCAAAGGGCAGACTTATGAAAATAATGAATATACCCGTTATCTGAAAAAGATGCTGAATATTCAGAATGAGAACACATACATGGAAAGTGAAGACAGATATGATGAATTTGTCAATGTGATTGTGAAAGATCGGATGCTCCCTGATGTCATGGTGATCTCGGACAAGGAAATGCTGGATGAGATGGTAGAAAACGATCTGGTGGAGAATCTGACAGAGGTGTATGAATCCTGCACTACAGACAGGATCAAAGCCATGTATGCCAGTTATGGAACTGAGCTTCTGGATTCTGTGAAATATGACGGGAAGCTGATGGCAATGCCGGAGACTGTTATCGATCATGGTCCCTGCCTGCTCTGGCTTCGTAAGGACTGGATGGATAAGCTGGGATTAGAAGAACCGCAGACTCTGGAAGAAGCTTTTGATATTATTGAAGCTTTTCAGAAAAACAGAATGGGTGCAGCACCTGGAGAAGATTCTATCGGACTGGTATGTGATACTTCACTGGTGGGAACTACGAGTAGTAGTTATTCTGTTGACCCTATTTTTCAGAAATTCGGAGCCAATCCCCAGAGATGGCAAAAGGGTGAGAATGGAGAAGTGGTATATGGTTCTCTTACAGAAGAGACGAAGAATGCACTGGAATATTTGAACCAGCTTTATGAAAGGGGAATTCTGGATGAGAATTTTGCACTGCGGGCCCAGAATAATCTAAGGGATCTGGTAGTCAGCGGAAAGTGCGGGGCGTTTTTCGGATTGTGGTGGACGCCTAATAATCCTCTTATGGATGAGTATGAAGAAGATCCGGACTCTGACTGGGAGCCATATTATTTTCCGGCAGAAATACAGAAAACGGCAGAAACCTATTCTACATTCAGAGACAACAAATATGTAGTGGTGCGAAAAGGTTATGAGCATCCTGAAATTGTAATGAAGATTTTGAGTGTACTTTTTGATTATACCAGGTATGAAGCGAAGGATGCAGATGAAATGAACAGTTATTTTGCTCTGAATGTGGATCCTACAGCAAGGCCGTTGGTGATCAATGTGGATTACAATGAAGCCACTTATCGTGTGACAGAGCATATTCAGAAGGTAATTGCAGGAGATATGGAAGAAGAGAAGCTCAGTGCCATTGAGAAATCCTATTATCAGGCATGCAGAAATTATATAGAGGGACAGAATGTGACAGTGGAGGACTGGGCAGCTTACAAATCCCGCATTTCTGCAGTAGGTCTTCTGGTGAAATCAGATTACAGGACTCCTGAGAAAATCTATCTGCAAACTTCAAATCTGGAAATTCCTCAGACTCTTGGTACTCTGGAGAAGAACACTTTTATCCAGATTATCATGGGGAAGCGCCCCATATCCTATTTTGATGAATTCGTAAGCAAATGGTATGAACAGGGAGGGAATCAGTTGGTAAAAGCAATCCGGGAGGATTCCAGGTAATGCGAATATTTTTGTATAAATAAAATTTACAAAATCATATATTTTTCTGGTATAATTTTTCAGGCAGACTGTAAAACATTTTTGCAGCCTGCCTGAAACTGATTAGGCTTAAAAAAGTACAAAAGAACAGGGGCGGGAAATGGATAATAAGGGAAAAAACAGAAAGAAAAAGATAAAAGTTATCCTGGGGGTCTGTATTGCAGTATTTTTACTCCTGGGAGGAGGTTTGTTGGCTTATATACATAAAGTGGATACGGACACACTGGGGAGAAAAATTACCATATATGGTCTGGATGTATCAGGTCAGAATGTGGAGAAGGCCGGACAGACCATCCGGAAAGCATTTCAGGATAAAAAGGTTGTTTTCCGGGAGGATGGCAGTCAGGTATATGAGACAACTGTAGGGGAACTGGGATATTCTCTGGATGAGGGAACGCTTCAGTCTGCACTTACAGCCTTGAAACAGCAGCGTGACCAGACAAGGACGTTTCTGGCCTACTGGAAAAATTACGAAATAGAATATCAGGTAAACAAAGATGAGACAGCAGAACAAGTGGCTCTGACAGAAGATCATTTTGGAGAGAAAGAAAGAACGGAAGCCCAAAATGCTGAGATCAGATACAGCAAGAAGAAAAAGAAATTTGTGATAGTAAAGCAGGTGGCAGGGACACAGATTGATGAAGAACGTCTTCGAAATTACGTGGACAAGACGCTGGAAGCAGAGTTTCAGGATAAGCTGCTCACCGGTGAAGTCAAGATAGATCTGAACCAGCAGGCATATAAGCAGCCTTCTGTAAAAGCTTCAAAAGAATTGAAAAAGGAATTGAAAAGCCTAAACGGACAATTGAAAAAATACTGCAAGGCTACCATAACCTATACCTTTGGAAATACGACAGAGACTTTGGATTCCCAAACAGTAAATTCCTGGATCAGTATTCAGGGCACAAAGATCGTAATCGATCAGGAGCAGGCAGGGGCCTTTATTTCACAGCTTGCCAATAAATACAATACCATTTATGTTCCCAGAACCTTTCATACTTCTATGGGTACGGATGTGACTGTGGAGGACAATGAATATGGTTACAGGATCGATCAGAGCGGAGAGTTAAGCCAGCTGCTTTCTGATCTGAAAAGCGGTAAGGATGTGGTTCGTGAACCGGTATACAGCAGCAAAGGAATGCAGAGAAACGGAACGGATGATCTGGCGGGCAGTTATATAGAAGTAAGCCTGGATGCACAGCACCTTTGGCTTTATAGAGATGGAGGACTGGTGACGGAAACAGATATTGTCAGCGGAGCGCCTACAGAGGAGAGGCATACCTATACGGGAGCCTGGCCCATTGCCTATAAAGCAAGTCCTTTTACGCTCACCAGCGATGTATACGGATATGACACCAAGGTAAAATACTGGATGCCCTTTGTCTACGGGCAGGGGCTGCATGATGCTCCCTGGCAGTCGGCTTTTGGAGGAAATCGTTATAAGACTGGAAACGGAAGTCATGGATGTATCAATCTGCCGGAAGAAGAGGCTGCAATTATTTATGAAAATATTGACGGTGGATATCCCATTATTATATATTAAAAACAGCTTAACCGAATCAAGTAAATAGCGAAGCGGATGATTTTATCCGCTTGACCTCAAAATACAACAGGAGGAACTGGATGATGGAATTTCAGAAATTGATGGAAGTAAGAAGAAGTGTTCGAAAATATGCAGCAGACAAAAAGGTCACAAAAGAAGAACTGATGGAGATGATTGGAGCTGCGCAGGAGGCTCCTTCCTGGAAAAATACGGAGACAGGGAGATATTATTGTGTATTGTCTGAGGAGATGATAGAGAGAGTACGCAGGGAATGTCTGCCTGAGGGAAATGCCCGTAAGGCTGAAAATGCAGTACTGGTTGTAACTACTTTTGTAAAAGATAAAGCTGGTTTCCAGAATGATAAAACTGCGGATAATGAATTGGGCAATGGTTGGGGATGTTATGACCTGGGATTGCAGAATGAAAATTTTGTTCTGAAGGCAGCAGAACTGGGGTATGGAACTTTGATCATGGGGCTGAGGGATGGAGAGCAGCTTCGGAAGGTGCTGGATATTCCGGAAGAGGAAACGGTAGTGGCAGTGATTGCTGTGGGTGTGGCAGCAGAGGAGCCAAAGAGGCCTAAACGCAAAGAATTGGATGAGATTGTGAAGGTGTATTAATATATAGGATTGACAGAACGGGATCAGAGGTGAAGTTATTTTCCTCTGATTTCTTTGGATTACATTATTAATGATATGTTTTTATGGATGGAGGGTAATGTGAAGGCAGTTTTTTTGGATATAGATAATACGCTGCTTAGTTTTGATGGTTATGTAAAGCAGACAATGAAGGAAGGGTTTGAGCACTTTGGGTTAAAGTCTTATGAGCCGTATATGTTTGATATTTTTATCAGAGAGAATACGAAGCTGTGGAGGCAGATTGAGCAGGGAACGCTAGTGTTTGAGGAGTTGGAGAAAATCCGATGGAATATTATTTTCAAGTACCTGGATATTGAGTTTGACGGAACTGTTTTTGAAAAATATTTCAGGGGCAGGCTTTTTGACAGTGCAATTCCGGAAGATGGAGCTTATGAGCTTTTGGAATATCTGAAAGGGAAATATATTCTCTGTGTGGCTAGTAATGGTCCTGGTGAGCAACAGGTGCACAGGCTGGAGATTGCCAGGATGAAGAAGTATTTTGATTATATTTTCGTTTCTGAGAGGATTGGGGCATCCAAACCTTCAAAGGTGTTTTTTGAGAGGGCTTTTGTGGAGCTGAATGCAGGGAGGAAGGAGATAATATTGCCGGAGGAAGCGGTGATGATCGGGGATTCCCTGACTTCAGATATTGCGGGAGGACAGGCCTTTGGGATGGAGGTTTGTCTGTTCCGGAGGAAAGAGGGAATGGATATACCGGATGGTGTACGGTGGGTGGATCGGTTGGAGCAGGTAGAAGAGATTTATTGAGGGTGCGTTGGATGCCGGATGCCGGACGCCCCGAAAGGACAGCGGGTGGGGAGACTGGTTTCGGGAGCTAGAAACTCTAAGGCCTGGGAGTTCAGCTAAGGGCGCGAACAAATGGCGCAAACTCGCTTCGCTCAGACAGTGCGGCCATTTGTTCGCAACGCTGATCTCCCGGGCCTAAGAGTTACTACGCTCCCTGCACGAGCCTCCCCACCCGCTGTCCTTTCGGGGCTGATGGCTGGCGGCGGGAGGTTTTGTAGAGTGGTGGCTGGTATGGGGAGGGTGTGTAGTGTTTTGGGTTGGTGGAAAGAAGAATAGTGACTGGGAATGATAAAAATAAAAAAAGATAAAAAAAGTAAAAAAGGGGGTTGACAGTGGGGGTTAGGAGTGTTATATTAGTTGAGCTGTCGGAAATAATTGTTTCTCAGATGAGGACAATTTGAATAGATTTCTGAAAGAAAAAAGAAATTTAAAAAAGTGCTTGACAACTTAAAAGCTTTGTGTTAAAGTAATCAAGTCGCTTGAACAGAGCTGACAGTTATGTATCTGGACAACTTTTTGAGAAATCGAAAGAGTTGAAAAAACTTGAAAAAAGTGCTTGACAAAGTAAAACAGATATGATAAAGTAAACAAGCTGTCGCAAAGACAGACAACCTTGATAACTAAACAGTGAAACACATACGATTCTCGAAAATTCTTTACACATGAGCATCGAAAGATGCGAATGCGGTTCGGTTCGC
>HE978651.1:731103-828688 GCA_000285855.2 Ruminococcus sp. JC304
CTTGACCAAGAATCGCAGGAAGTAATGAATCTCAAGGAAATGTCAACATGTATGTAGTTTTGAAGATACAGTAAAAACCAGCTAGTTATTAGCTGGTTTTTTTGTGTGTTTCAAAGGGGAAACCATTCCTTTTTTCTGGCTGGGATTTGCGAAAACTAGGGCATTAGGGTGTTTTTTTTACAGAATAGGTTGGGATTTTGACTTTGCGGTCAGGGTGTATTGCATGGAAAGAAATGGTGTGTTTATAATAAAAATAAAATGCATTTTCAGGAGGAAAAGATGGAGAATTTGAAGTTTTATGTAGATCAGAACGCGCCAAAAACCAGATTTGATCACTATTGGGAAAAGTGTGTAGGAGCCTGCCATGCATATACCGCATTGCGTGAAGATTACAGAATGATGCTGAGAAAAGCGAAGAAAGATCTGGGATTTCAGTATGTACGTTTTCATGGACTTTTTAATGATCAGATGAGTGTGGTCAGAGAAGTTGAGCCTGGAAAGTACGAATACAATTTTGTCAATATTGATAATATCCTTGACTTTTTGTTAAGCATTGATATGAAGCCATTTCTGGAACTGAGTTTTATGCCGACGCCATTTGCATCAGATGATCAGACTTGCTTCTATTATAAAGGAAACGTTACCATGCCTAAGAGCTTCGAACTGTGGGATGGATTGATCGTTGAACTGCTGAAACATCTGGAGAGCAGATATGGGATGGAAGAGTTGGAGAAATGGTTCTTTGAGGTATGGAATGAACCGGATCTGGATTTCTTTTTTGCAGGAAGCCAGGAAGATTATTTCTTATTATATGAACATACTGCCAGAGCAGTAAAAAGTGTAGGTGCCAACCTGAGAACCGGTGGACCGGCTACTGCCAATAACGAATGGATCCCGGATTTCATCAGCTATTGTGAGAAAAATTCTGTGCCGCTTGATTTCATTTCCACTCATCATTATCCATCAGATGATCCCAACTGGAATGCGGATATGCATCTGGATAATTTCTTCGGAGAAGAAGTCAGCATAAACAGCGGAGAAATAGACCGCAGAGGTCTGTTGACCAAGATGGTTCGTATTGCGAAGCATGAGGCAGGAAATCTTCCTTTATATTATACAGAATGGAACACTTCAGCTAATGAAGGCGATGAATTCCATGATACACCTTACAGCTCTGCGCTGGTGACTAAAACTCTTATTGATAACTATGGATATGTAGAAGCATATTCATTCTGGACATTTTCTGATATTTTCGAAGAACATGGACAGGTTCCGGGAGAATTCAGGGGAGGATTCGGACTGCAGACGATTCATGGTATTCCGAAACCGGTATATCGCGCTTTTGAACTGATGCACCAGCTGGGGGAAGAACGATTTCCGAAAGTGGAAGAACAGGGCCATATAGGAATCTGCCCGGTTATGGACAAAGACGGCAAACTTGCCATTCTGACCTATAATCAGGAAATGATCGGAAAACCGGCTGCAGAAGAAAAAGTGGAAATTCATATCAAAAATGCTACAGGCACCAAAGCGTTGATTCAAAGAATTGATGACACTCATGCAAATGCAAAAAAACAATGGGAAGAAATGGGATGCCCCACTTATCCGACTCCGGCGCAGGTAGAGGAATTAAAAGAAGCTTCTGAGTTGAAAACAGAGGAATTACCTGTTAAGGTAGAAGGAGAAGAAATGGTGCTGGAATTTAATCTTCCTGCATATGGAGTGGCATTGATAAAATTAATATAAGAAACAAGAGGTGGATGCATGAAGGGTTTGAAAAGGATGAAAATAAAGACAAAAATATGGGTATTGTTTCTTGCCTGCATTTTAATGTCGTCTGTTATTTCCGTAGGAACAGTGGTATACAGCAGTCAGAAATCCAATGTGAAGCACATCGGTGAAATGACAACACAAACTCTTCATGCGATTGACAGTAACCTGGAGCTGATGATCGATCATGTAAACCAGGATACTTATGCAGTATTCTGGAGCAAAATGTTTCAGGATACTCTGGAAGAAGTATCCAAAGGCAATCTGACAGTGAAGACCAGAACAGAACTGCAAGATTGTCTGACCAATATCATGCTGGCAGGAGATTATATTTCCTCTATTGTATTTTATGACAATATAGGAAATTCTTTTATGTGTAACAGAGAAGAGGTTGTCCTAAAGAAAGAGATTTCTGTAGAAGACGCCTACTGGTATGAGAAAGCCATGGAAAAGGACGGAGACTGGATCTTCGAGACAGACGGAGGAGGGATTGTCAGTTACAAAAGCAAAAACAGAAACATCCTCTCCATGATCCGTGTGATCAAGAAAAAAACAGACTATTCCAAACTTGGAATCCTCATGGTAAATATTGATGAGAAAACTATCCGTGAGATTTTCGACTCTGTGGGAGGAAACCTGAATTCCAATTTTTATGTGCTGATGAATGACACTCTGATCTTCGGGCCGGAGGAAAAAGAAAACTATGATGTAAGCAGGGATATCATCGGATCTCTAAAAGAAAATGAGACGAAGATCGTACGTAGCGGAGAAAATTCCATGGTGTATAAAAAAATCTCATCTATGATAGATGGCTGGACGATCGCCATAGAGACTCCGCTGAGCAGCTTTTCTAACAGCATCAGCTACTTTGATACGATCATTGTACTGATCGTCAATATAGGTATGCTGATCCTGTGCTGGTTTTTTATTTCCCGTACAGTAAGCAGACCGATCCAGAAAATGGAAGAACAGATGATGTATTCGAAATCTATTCCTGAGAATATGGAAGTAGATGAAGAATGTGAAGATGAGATCACCAACCTGAAACGAACCTATAATAATCTGCTGAATTCCATTCGTAAACTTCTGGAAAGAACCAAGGAAGAAGAGAAGATCATCCGAAAAAATGAATTGGACCTGATCCTGGAGCAGATCAATCCCCATTTCCTGTATAATACTCTGGATGTGATCAGCGGCCTTACTCTGATCGGGGATCAGGACAAAAGCTTCCAGATGACGCAGGCTCTGGGGAGATTTTACCGAAACAGTCTGAACAGCGGATGTCAGGTGATCCCGGTGAGGGAAGAACTGGATATTATCAAAAGTTACATGACCATCATCAATATCCGGTATGATAACGAGATCAGTATTGAGTATGAGGTGGATGAAAGTCTGTTGGATATTCTGATGCTGAAGCTGATCCTGCAGCCTTTGGTGGAGAATGCAGTCCATCATGGAATGCGCCAGAAAGAGGGCAAAGGGGAACTGCGCATTTCTGTGCAGGCACTGGATGACAGATTAATGGAAGTTTCCGTAAGAGATAATGGGGTAGGAATTCCGGAAGATAAGATCCGGCTGATCCTGGAAGGCGGATATAAAAATTCGAAATCAGGATTCGGACTCCACAGTGTAAAACAGAGAGTTGAACTATTTTATGGGGTTGAGGATGCGGTATCCATATCCAGCCAGCCGGGATGCTGGACGGAAGTCAAGGTACGTTTTCCGTATAAAACAGAGGGTTAATACAAAGAAGAGGAACAGCAATGGAGAAGGATGTCATAAATATACTAATAGTAGATGATGAGAAATATGAAGGCATATTAATGGAAAAAAGTGTAGCCTGGGAATCTGAGGGTTTTCATATCACAGGTAATGTTCAGTGTGCAGAGGACGCGCTGGCTCTGATGGAGAAGCAGACGCCGGACATTGTATATACGGATATCAATATGCCGAGAATAGACGGATTGGAACTGAGCAGACGGATCCGGGAGGCATATCCGGCAGTGCATATTGTGATCGTTACCGGATACCGGGAGTTTGAATATGCTAGAGAAGCCATACACATAGGAGTGGAAGAATTTCTGTTAAAACCGATCCAGTCAGATGAACTTCTGGCTGCTGCGGTGAAGCTGCGGGAACAGATCCTGAAGGAACGGGAACAGCAATCGAAAGATGTGGAGATCTACCCGGTTCTCTGCCAGGAACTGCTTCGAAGGATCGTCACCGGATATATTAAATCTGAGGAAGCTGAGGAAAAGCTTTCTGAATATCGGATTCAGTTGTGGAAAAACAAAGGAGTCCGGGGAGTTTTGCTCATCATGGATCTGGAAGATCACGATGTCCTACTGAAACTTCTGGAGATCATGAATGAAGCTCTGGGTGAAAAAAATTACGGGTATTTTTACCTGGAGAAGAACAAGATATTTTTTGTTGTAGAAGAAACGCCGGAGATTAAAAAGCTGCTCGGGAATGCATTTGAACAGATTACTGAACTGGGCAAAGACGGCACAGTAGCTGCATCAGTCAGCTGTTATTATGAAGAAATAGATGACAGTCCGAAAATACTCTCAGAATGTGAGGAAGCACTGGTAGACACTATGCGGGATGAGAGAAAGACCCTGATCTTCTACGAGGATTATATTGAATATATGCAGCAGATCAGTCATTCCTACCCGGTGAATTTCGACAGTTACAGGATCGCAGTGAAAAGTGGTGACCAGGAAGCGGCTGTTGGATTTATAGACCATTATCTGGAACAGTATATTTTTAACGGTCCGTTGATGATCTCTCAGCTTCGTAATCTGGGGGTTCTGCTCTTCCACAATACGATGTCTGTATTGAAGGAAAGCAATAAACACCTGGATAATGAAGAACAGGTAAAGATCCTGGAAAATATTTCAGGGATCAATACACTGCAGGAGTTCTGCAGAACACTGTATGCTCTAATCGAGGGAACCATACAGACGATTTCACGGAATGCAGGAGGAAATACAGTAGCTCAGAAAGCACAGGAATATATTGAACAGAATCTGGACAGGGAGAAACTGTCCCTGAACCTGATCGCATCGGATCTGTTTGTAAATGCCAGTTATCTCAGCCGTATTTTTAAACAGTCTGTAGGGGAAAGTATTACGAAATATATTATGCGCAAGCGCGTGGAGAAGAGTATGGAGCTTTTTGATACTACGGATCTGAAAGTATATGAAGTAGCGGCGGCCGTGGGAATGCCTGATGCACATTACTTCGGAACATCCTTTAAAAAGTACACCGGAAAAACAGTAAATGAGTACAAAAGTAAAAATCGCACCCTTTCAGGTAAATAATCTGAATTGAGAAAACGCCTTCCGGATTTTATAATATCAACATAACAAGTCACTTAGAGTTCATAATTCAGGGAGGAAAAAAATGAACAATTGGAAAAAGTTTACAGCAGCGTGCATGGGTGCTGCAATGGTTGGAACAACAGTTTTCGGAGCATCTGCAACAGTTTTCGCAGCTGATACAGTAACACTGGATGTATGGCATCAGTTTACAGACCCGGAAAGTGCACAGACACAGGCATTCGAGGCAGCGGTAGAAGAATACGAGAAAGAACATGAAAATATCAAAATTGAACTTCACGGTCTGGATACAGAATCCTATAAGACAAAAATCTCTACAGAATTCGCAAGCAGCGCTTCCGGAGTAGATGTATTTTATTACTGGGCACCTGGAAAACTGAAACAGCTTACAGATGCTGATAAAGTTTTACCGTTAAATGATTATGTAACAGATGATATTAAGAGCAGAATTAAAGAAGGTTCCACAAGCAACTTTGAACTGGATGGAAATTTATATGCACTTCCGATCGACAGCTATATGATGTGCCTGTTCTGCAACAAAGATTTATTTGACCAGGCAGGAGTAGAGATTCCTACTACTTATGATGAACTGATCACAGCCGGCGAAGCGCTTGCGAAACTGGACGGAGTAACACCATTGGCTATCGGCGCAAAAGATGCATGGCTTGCAGGTGCTCTGTATGAATCACTTGCACTGAGAGAAGTAGGTGCTTCTGAAGTACAGTCCGCACTTCTGGGCGAAACAGAATTCACAAACGAGGGATTCAAGAAAGCAGCAGAAGATGTTGTTGAATTATACGACAAAGGAATCCTTGGCAAGAACCCTCTGGAAGACGGCGAAGCAGAAGCTACCGCAGACTTCCTCAACGGAAAAGTTGCAATGCAGCTTGACGGAAGCTGGTTCGCAGGAACTATCGACAATGCAGAAGACAGCGCTGTTAAAGATGTAGAAGTGATCACATTCCCTGTAGTTTCTGACGAGCAGGATGCAGCTGATTATGCAGGCGGTGCAAGTGCTTCCTTCTTTGTAAACAAAAACACAGATACACCGGAAGAGTCCGCAGATTTCGCAATGTATATTTCTGAGAAAATGGGCGAGCAGGCTCTGGAAATTGGAACAGGATTCCCATGCTGGAATACAGATGTTGACACAGACACGATTTCCCCGACATTTGTAAAATTAATGGATCTCTATGATGGCGTAAAAACAGGTGTACAGAACTGGGATGGTATCATAAATGCAAACGCAGCAGCTGTTCATCTGGAGCAGGCTCAGTCCTTACTTTCCGGAAGCGCAGATATTGACAGCTTTATGACTGCACATCAGGATGCAATCAGCGCAGCAGAATAACGCAGGGATGAAACTATGAAAAAACTTTTAAGTAATAAGGCCTATATCGCTGTTTTCGTCGCACCGGGTCTGATCCTGTTTCTGGTAATGGCGGTGATCCCGCTGTTTACCACAGGATATTACGGACTGTTCAATTACGACGGAATCGGAGAAAAAGTCTTTATAGGATTAAAAAATTACAAAGAACTATTTACAACAGATCCTTATTTCCTGAGATCTGTATTGAACTCATTTATTCTGGCAGCAGGTTCTTTGTTTATTCAGATTCCTATCGCGTTATTCCTGGCCATCCTTCTGGCAAACGGGATCAAGGGAGAGGGCTTTTACAGAACTGTATTTTTCCTGCCGGTAGTAATCTCCAGTATGGTAATCGGACAGCTCTGGTGCAAGATCTTCAACAGTGAGGGACTTCTGAATGCGATCCTGGGTGCACTGGGAATGGTAAACGATACTGCATGGCTGGTAAATCCGAAAACTGCTTATATGACAACGGTGATCCCGGCAATCTGGCAGAGCATCGGATACCATATGGTCATCCTCTATGCAGGTGTGAAGAATATTTCGCCGGAATATTATGAAGCTGCGAAACTGGACGGAGCTACAGGATTCAAGGCGGCTACGAAGATCACGATCCCGCTGCTGATGCCGACGATTAAAGTATGTGCCACATTTGCACTGGTTGGTTCTCTGCGTGTATTTGACCTGGTATATGTTATGACAGGCGGCGGCCCGAACCATGTCAGTGAAGTTCCTGCAACATTGATGTATGATAATCTGTTTGTAAAATGCCGCTATGGTTACGGCAGCGCCCAGGCGTTCTTTATCGTATTTGAGTGTCTGGTGTTCAGCTTCCTGATCAACCGCATTTTCAAAAAATCCGAAGAAAATGCATCGATAATTTGAGAGGAGCCAGATGAATATGAGTGCTATGAAATTAAAAAAGACTTTAATCTATCTGTTCCTGGCGGTATTTACTTTTATTCAGATATTCCCGTTCTACTGGCTGGTAACATTCTCATTCAAGAGTAATACAGAAATATTTGATTCCAACAATCTGGTAGGTCTGCCGAAAGTATGGCATCTGGAAAATTACTCCAAGGCCCTTATGGGAGGAGAAATCATACGATATTTGTTAAACTCTGTTTTCTATGCAGCAGTGACAGTTGTGGTTTCAACACTTCTGGCATCTATGGTTGCATATGCGATTAATAGAATGTACTGGAAAGCAAAAGGAATTGTGGCAGCAATATTCAGTTTGGGAATCATGATTCCTGTACAGGCAACTCTGCTTCCACTGTTCCAGGGACTGGATCGACTGGGAATCAGAGGCGGATATCTGGGACTGATGCTTCCGTATATTACATTTGCCATGCCGATGACGGTTATGATATTAAGCGGATTCTTCAAAGCTCTGCCAAGAGAAATCGAAGAGGCTGCATGTATTGATGGATGTAATATTTTCAACATGTTTTTCAGAATCATCCTGCCTATGATACGTCCTGGAATTGCCACTTCCTGTATCTTCGCATTCTTGAATACATGGAACGAGCTTTTATTTGCAAACACATTTGTAGACAGTTCACAGTACAAGACACTTCCTGTAGGAATTATGTCTTTTGTAGGAGAACATTCCACGAACTGGGGAATTATCGGAGCCGGTATGGTGATCGCTACACTGCCGACAGTAGTGATTTATCTGTTACTGAGCAAACAGGTTCAGGAGAGTTTTACAGTTGGAGCTGTAAAAGGTTAAATAGTGAACATAAAGAGAAACTGTATTTTCTGATCAGAGGATCATGGACTAGGAGATGCAGTTTCTTTTTTCGTGTTCAATCCCTTTTATCAGTTTACACATACCATTGTCTCCTGTACCATGGCAGCAGAGGAGTGATCAATTCCAAGTACGATTGGTCCACAGGGGTTTACAATCAGGGATTCCATGTACATCCGGAATGGCGGGGAAAGATAATCGCAGATTGGAACTTTGAACTTCCTGCTCATGCTCATAATACTTGAAATGCCATACACTGACTCATGAATATCAGATTTCATTAGGAAAATAAGGGACTGTCTATGGAGGTCTCTTGTTGTTATATGAAGGGGTATTTGTAGAATAATTCGATAATCTTTAATCCTACATCTACAGCAATATCCATTCCTTCAACAGTAATGTGTTCATAAGGTCCATGATAAGCATGCCCTCCTGTTCCGAGATTCGGGCATGGGAGTCCCATAAAGCTTAACTGGGCGCCGTCTGTGCCTCCGCGGATCGGGGTGATAAGCGGCGAGATATTGCATTCCTTGCATGCTGCAGTTGCATGCTCGATCAGTTCCATGCAGGTGTCGATGATTTCTTTCATATTTCGGTACTGTTCTGTGATGGTAAGTGAGACAGTTCCTTTTCCCCATTTTTTATTTAAAATTTTAGTGATGTGTTCCATACTCTTCTTACGGACATCAAAAGAAGCTGCATCGTGGTCACGAATGATATATTCGAGAGTAGCGTGTGAGACATCTCCCTTTATGGAATAGAGATGGAAAAATCCTTCATAGTCTTCTGTATCTCTTGGTGTGTCAGCGGAAGGGAGCATGGAATTGAATTCCATGGCAACAAGTGCTGCGTTGACCATTGTATTCTTAGAAGAACCTGGATGTACGTTTACACCGGTAAATTCTACTACTGCTCTGGCAGCATTAAAGTTTTCATACTGGATTTCACCTTCTGTATCACCATCAAGTGTATAAGCAAAATCAGCTCCAAATTTTTTTATATCAAAATGGGCTGGTCCCATTCCTATTTCTTCATCCGGGGGTAAATGCAATACAGAGGGGACCATGCGGAATAGTATTGTCATTGAGGGACTCGATCATTGTCATGATCTCGGCAATTCCGGCTTTGTCATCTGCACCGAGGATGGTGGTTCCATCGGAAGTAATGAGAGTTCTGCCTTTTAATGTGGAGAGATGAGGGAACATTTTCGGGGAGAGAACTCTGCCGCTGGTTCCAAGTGCAAGGTCTTTGCCGTCATAATTCGGAGTGATAACCGGAGTAACCGGATGATCGCAGAAATCAGAGACTGTATCCATGTGAGCGATAAAGCCCAGTTTTTGGCGGGATTCATATCCTCTGGTTGCCGGAATATGTCCATAGACATAGCAATGTTCATCTACATCGGCGTCTTCCACACCCAGTTCCTTTAATTCCTGAACCAGCAGTCTGGCAAGGTTAAACTGATACTGTGTGGATGGGGAAGTACCGGTTTCTTCACTGCTTGGAGTGAATACTTTTACATAAGATAATAAGCGTTCGTATGCTTTCATGAATTAATCCTCCTGACTGAGACTGAATTATTTGAAAAAGTTTCGGCTTTAATGTAATAAGTATGTTACTGTTCACACACCACTATCCCGCGAGGTGTTTTGGCATGAATAATATGCCAAAATCCCGAGACATACGAGCCAAAATTCCATTGCCGCAGGCAATCTGGAATGAATTTTGGCTACGTTACTGTGAACGGAGTGAACAGTAACATAAGTATAACATGCGACTGAGATTACGTAAAAATATTTCTTGCATTTTGTAAATAGTTATGATATGATGCTGCTCAAAGAAAAGGGAGTAGCGGCCATCGTTATGAAGAACTGGACTTGTTTTTCCTATAAATGGTACATAAATGCGTCAGAACGGCAGATTAAGAATGCCCGCATTATGATATAATCGGCAAGACTTTTGTTTTAGACATTAAGAGAAGAGTTCATGTTATGTCTGAAATGAAAGTCTTTTTCTTTTCTTCAGAAATTTTTAGAAGCAAAATATTTACTTATGCCAAATGGTGAAACGGAGGAGAAAAGTGAACGAAAAAGTAAATCCTTTTAAAAAATTACAGAAGCCGGGAAAACATGTGAAACGTATTGTAATAGGAGCAGCAGGGCTGGTAATTATTGCAGGGCTTGCAGGAGATGCTACCTATCAGATTCAGGAGCAGGAACAGGCAGTACTGACAACTTTCGGAGTGCCGAAGGCAGTGGCAGAAACAGGACTGCATTTTAAGATTCCTTTTATACAGAAAGTACAGAAAGTAAATACAACGATCCAGGGATTTCCTATTGGATATAGTATGGGAGATAATTCGGTGGTTGAGAATGAGGGCATTATGATTACCTCGGATTATAACTTTATTGATGTAGATTTCTTTGTTGAGTACAGAATTTTAGAACCGGTAAAATATCTTTACAATTCAGAGGAACCGGAAGATATTCTAAAAAATATTTCTCAAAGCTGTATCCGTACAGTAATCGCAAGTTATGATGTGGATGAAGTACTTACAACCGGAAAAGGTGAAATCCAGAGCAAGATCAAAGAAATGATACTGAAACAGATGGAGGAACAGGATTTGGGAATCCAGCTTGTGAATATCACAATCCAGGATTCAGAACCGCCCACACAGGAAGTTATGAAAGCATTTAAAGCAGTAGAAACTGCCAAGCAGGGAAAAGAAACTGCTTTGAATAATGCTAATAAATACAGAAACGAAAAGCTTCCGGAGGCTGAGGCAGAAGCAGACCAGATCATTCAGGATGCTGAGGCGCAGAAACAGGTAAGGATTAATGAAGCGGAAGCTGAGGTTGCACGTTTTAATGCCATGTATGAGGAGTATGTAAAGAATCCGGAGATCACAAAGAAGCGTATGTTCTATGAGGCAATGGAAGATGTGTTGCCGGGAATGAAGATTGTGATTGATAATGGAGATGGGGTGCAGAAGGTTCTGCCGTTAGATTCTTTTACAGGGAACAGTTCAGAGAATCCGACAGAGACACTGAACACAGATCCTGCTCAGGACACACAAAATTTAAATGATTCTGAGAACGAATAATGAAATGACAGAAAATATTTCATATAAAAGGTGTTTTAGTAAGTCAACTACCCATCACCTAAAGGCAGCGGGTTTCCGCCTATGACAAACGAAAGGATTTATTATGAAAGGTAAGAAAGTTGGAATATTAATTGGTGTGGCTGCAGCGGTTGTAGCTGTCGGAGCGTCGGTAACAGTAACTCAGCAAAATGAATATAAGCTGATCCGTCAGTTTGGTAAGGTTGACAGGGTGATCAGCTCATCGGGAATCAGCTTTAAGATTCCGTTTATAGAGAGTACACAGTCATTGCCAAAGGAAACACTGCTGTATGATCTGGCAGCATCTGATGTAATTACAAAAGATAAGAAAACGATGATCAGCGACAGCTATGTTCTCTGGAAAATCAGCGACCCTCTTAAATTTGCACAGACATTAAACTCTTCTGTGGAAAGTGGTGAGAGCCGAATTAATACTGCTGTGTATAATGCCACCAAAAATGCGATCAGCAGTATGTCACAGGATCAGGTGATCACAAGCCGTGACGGAGAACTGTCTGATATGGTTATGGAGGCAATAGGAACAAACATGGATCAGTATGGAATCGAACTTCTCAAATTCGAAACCAAGCAGCTGGATTTGCCGGATGATAATAAGGAAGCTGTGTATGAACGAATGATTTCTGAACGAGATAATATTGCAGCGACTTACAAGGCAGAGGGAAATTCCGAAGCAAAGGTGATTCGAAATAAAACAGACAAAGAAGTAGCAATCCAGATTTCTGATGCAAAAAAACAGGCAGAGATCCTGGAAGCAGAGGGCGAACAGGAATATATGAAAATCCTTGCTCAGGCTTATGGAGAAGAGGACAGGAGTGAGTTTTATTCTTTTGTGAGAAGTCTGGATGCGCTGAAGACATCTATGAAAGGTGAGGACAAAACAGTGATACTGTCCGCGGATTCACCGATCGCTCAGATTTTTGAAGGGAAATAAAAGAAAAAAAGTAGCAATAGTATACTCTCAAGTATTTCCAGATTTTTATATAAAATAGATGAGAAATTGACTTTATAAGCAGGTATGAGACTTGACGAACGATATGAATGTGGATATAATAGGTTCAGAAAAGAAAAAATGGAATTTTTAACCGGATTTTACCGGCTCGGATATTGCTAAGGAGGAACATTTTATCATGAAAATCGGAAATGATATTTATTATGTAGGTGTAAATGATCATCAGGTAGACCTGTTTGAAGGTCAGTATGTAGTGCCAAACGGTATGTCCTATAACTCATATGTGATCATGGATGAAAAGATTGCAGTTATGGATACTGTAGATGCTAATTTCAAAGACGAATGGCTTGAAAATGTATCCAAAGTCTTGGACGGTGCGAAACCGGATTATCTGGTAGTACAGCATATGGAGCCGGATCATGCCGCAAATATCGAGAACTTCATGAAAGCATATCCTGACACAACCGTAGTTGCAAATACCAAGACCTTCACTATGATGGGAAATTTCTTCAGAAACCTGAATCTGGACGGAAAGAAGCTGGTGGTTGCAAATGGTGACAGCCTGACACTTGGAAAACATGTGCTGACTTTCGTATTTGCACCAATGGTTCACTGGCCGGAGGTTATGGTTACCTATGACAGCACTGATAAGGTTCTGTTTTCAGCAGACGGTTTCGGTAAATTCGGAGCACTTGACGTAGAAGAAGACTGGGACTGCGAAGCACGCCGTTACTATATCGGAATCGTTGGAAAATATGGTGCACAGGTTCAGAAGCTCCTGAAAGCTGCCGCAACTCTGGACATCCAGACAATCTGTCCGCTCCATGGTCCGATCCTCACAGAGAACCTGGGACATTACCTTGAGAAATACGATATCTGGTCCTCCTACAAAGTGGAGAGCGAAGGTGTTGTGATCGCTTATGCATCTGTTTATGGAAACACAAAGAAAGCAGTAGAACTTCTGGCACAGAAACTGGAAGAAAAAGGTTGTCCGAAAGTAACTGTATTTGACCTTGCAAGAGATGACATGGCAGAAGCAGTGGAAGAGGCTTTCCGTTACGGCAAACTGGTACTTGCCACAATTACATACAATGGAGATATTTTCCCATTTATGCGTACTTACATTGAGAATCTTACAGAACGCAGCTACCAGAACCGCACCATCGGTCTCATTGAAAACGGAAGCTGGGCACCTGCAGCAGCAAGAATCATGCAGGGGATGTTCGAAAAGAGCAAAAACATTACATGGCTCGAGAACAATGTAAAGATCATGTCCTCACTCAGCGAAGCAAATGAGGCAGAGATTGAGGCTATGGCTGAGGAGCTTTGCAAATAAATTTTGGCTACGATAAGGTATCAAATTCTGAAGTATATATAGAAAATTATTAAATGCAGAGAATCTGCAACTATACTAATATTAAAAAACAGGGAGTGTACAACTTTAAGTAAGTTGTACACTCCCTGAAATTTTTTACCAGAATATTTGCCTGCCACTCTATTGACAATAGTATGATTTCGTACTATTATACTTTGGTATGAAATCATGCTATGAAAGGAAAATAAAAATGTCAGAGATAATTCAAGATAAAGTTAATCAAATAAACTGCCTGAACGAAGAAATTGATTCCTTGTATCATCAGGCGGCATTAAAGCTGGGAGTATCGGACTGCGTTCTGTTTGTTCTTTATATGCTTCACACGAATGACGGGAAATGTCTGCTCTATGATATTTACAAATTATCGGGAATCAGCAAACAAACAGTCAATTCAGCAATTCGAAAACTGGAAAATGAAGAAACGGTATATCTGGAAAAATGTAATGGAAAATCGAAGATGGTATATCTTACTGAGAAAGGAAAAACATATACTTCCCAGACAGCTGCACGACTATTTGAGGCTGAATGTAAAGCGCTAAGCAATTGGACGGAGGAAGAAATTAACCTGTATCTTAAGCTGACTGAAAGATATCATGCAGATTTAAAGAATGAAATCGAATCTTTATAGAAAGTGGAAGAACTATTGGAATCTGTCAAATAAGCAGAGGAAAGATTTAAAGAAAATTGTTATAAAATCATCTATAAGATTATGGGACTTAACAACAGAAAGGAAAATAGGAAAATGGAACAGACAATACAGCTTTCGGATCATTTCGGTTACAGACGACTGATCCGTTTTACAATACCGTCAATTCTTATGATGATCTTTACATCCATCTATGGTGTAGTTGATGGATTTTTTGTATCAAATTTCGTTGGAAAGACATCATTTGCAGCGGTAAATTTTATCATGCCATTTCTGATGATCACCGGAGCTATGGGATTTATGTTTGGAACTGGTGGAAGTGCGTTGATTGCTAAAATCATGGGTGAAGGAAAGAAAGAGAAAGCACAGAAAATTTTTTCGCTCCTTATTATGGCTACGATTATCTGTGGAATTGTAATTGGAGCAATCAGCATAATTTTTCTCAGACCAGTAGCCGTATTTCTTGGAGCAAGAGGAGAGATGCTGGAAGAATGTATTATATATGGAAGAATTATTCTCGTAGCATTGCCATTCCTTATGTTACAGTACGCATTTTCAAGCCTGGCTGTTACCGCAGAAAAGCCGAAACTGGGATTGATTGTGACAGTTACTGCAGGTGTGATAAATATGGTTGGTGATGCGCTTTTTATGGCTGTTTTTCAGTGGGGAATCGCCGGAGCGGCAATGGCTTCCGCACTGGGACAGATTGTAGGAGGTATTATTCCGCTGATTTATTTTGTCCGGAAAAATACCAGCCGATTAAGGATTGTCAGACCGGAATGGGACGGCAGAGCACTGCTTAGAATCTGCACCAATGGCTGCTCGGAACTTATGAGCAATATCTCTATGTCCATCGTCGGCATGCTTTATAATACACAGCTTATGAAATATGCAGGAGAAGACGGGGTGGCAGCCTACGGTACGATCATGTATGTGAATTTTATTTTTATTGCAATTTTCATTGGCTATGCAACAGGTGTTGCGCCGGTGATCAGTTATCATTATGGTGCCGGGAATACAAAAGAACTGAAAAGTTTGCTGAAAAAAAGTTCTGCATTGATCCTGATTTCATCTGCATTGATGTTTGGAATATCAGAACTTATGGCAAAACCACTGGCAGGTATTTTTGTTGGATATGATGCGGCACTGCTGGAAATGACTGCGCATGGTTTCTCAATCTATGCAGTTTCTTTTATCTTCGCAGGGATTGCCATATTTGGCTCCGCTTTCTTTACAGCTCTCAATGATGGACTTACATCGGCAGTCATTTCATTCCTCAGAACACTTCTGTTTGAATGCGCTTCCGTAATGATCCTGCCGCTGATTCTTGGGCTTAATGGAATCTGGTGCTCGATTGTTGTAGCAGAGTTCATGGCAGTGGTGGTAACTTTGATATTTCTTGTGGTTAAACGTAAAAAGTATGGATATTGGTAAAATGAAATAGAGTATCTGGATTATATAATCGGCATATGGGTGACCAAGACTTAAAATATTTCTCCAGTTTGTTCTATAATATGCTATACTAGCTTTAGTTAAAACTCAGGGAGGCGGTAAGATGACTAAATTAGGTCAGATGTTAGTTGATGATGGGTACAAGCGTGGAAAAATTCAGGGAGCACTTTTATGTGGAAAAACGCCTGAGGAAGTAGCAGAAATGTTTGATATTTTGTTACAAGAAGTGTTAAAAGTGAAAGAGAATGAAAAAGATATGAAAGAAGCTTGAGTCATAGACTTATATTTATATACTATTTAGAAAAATTGTTATGACAGGTATATTTCTTATACTTTGTTCTTTTATGATTCCTGATGGATTCTGGGAACATCATAAGCAGGAAGCCACCCTTATCACGTGTGTTGTGAATCTGGCAATTGTAGTATATATGTTTGGATTTGTGATAAAGAAAATAAACAGGGAGAAAAAGAATCCGGCAATTATTATAGTTGTTGTAGTATTGGAGATTGTGTTGGTGATGTGGATTTTGCAGAGCTTTGCTGCCAGATCAATAGAAAATGCTGATGGAACCAGTAAGGGTGTTGTAGCAGAGCAGTTTGCGATGCAACTGTTGCTTAATGAAAAAGATGTCGAAGAAGACTGGATATGTGGATATAATTATGTTCAGATTGATTTACACCCGGATGTCTATCGTGTAGGTTTCACTTATTATGCAAATCAGAAAGATGTAAAAATAGGAAAAGAAAGTGTGTATGGTTATGATATTCAGGTGGATTCCGAGTATATGATTACGATAAAAGAAAAAAGTGTTGCAATCGGTGAGGATTTGTGGAGCAAAAATACAGATCTGATAGAATAAAACCAATAAAATTGAAAATTTCAGTACAGGAAGGATAAAACTCAAAAAGTATTAAGAAGTTATAAAAACCAGTAAGATAATACTGAAGAGAAAGGCAGGAACAAAACATGACAGTAGCAGAAGTTGTAAAGAAAATGGTAGAGTATTCCAAGGGAGATCTTCATGACATCAATCATTTCATGAAAGTATACGCATATGCAAAAACAATCGCAGAAGGTGAAAATCTGTCACCGGAGCAGCAGAAGCTGGTGGAGGTAACTGCGGTTGTCCATGATATTGCCTGCCCTCTCTGCAGAGTAAAATACGGAAATGCCAACGGCAAGCATCAGGAGGAAGAAAGTGCGGCACTGATAGAGGAATTTTTCGCAGATTCAGATTTGCCGAAAGAATTTGTGGATCGCGTTTCTTATATTGTAAGCCATCATCACACAATAACCGGAATCGAAGGTATTGATTATCAGATTATGATAGAAGCAGATTATCTGGTAAATGCAGATGAGAGTAATTTCTCCGGAAACAATGTGAGAAATATGCTGGAAAAAGTATTCAAAACAGAGACAGGAAAATTCCTGCTTCAGTCTATGTATCAGAAAAGATTAAATGCTGAAGAATAAAAAGAAAACGTTAAGAAAGATTATGAGTGATAAAAAACCGGTGCAGAAATGTGCCGGTTTTTTATGGGGAAATTCAGGGCTTATAATTTGTTTGTATTACAATTATATGCAGACGAGCGGTTATAATAAATATAAAAAATCTGACCCCTGAAAATTTATTTAAAAGATATGAAACTTTTCTCTATAATTCCCCATCTAATAAGTGTAAAACAAAACAACAAAGCTTCATTCGAATGAAACATATTTGTAAAAACATAAAAGTTACTGGACATGAAGTAAACAGTAACACATAAAACTTTAAGCAAGGAGGATCAGCATTTGATACAGTTGGTAAAACGCTCTATCTCAGGAGATGCGGATGCATTTCTGGAACTGATGGAAAAGAATTCTCTGGCAATGTACAAGGTGGCGAGGGGAATCCTTGATAATGATGAGGATGCCGCAGATGCCATGCAGGATACCATACTTACCTGCTTTGAAAAAATACATACATTGAAAAATCCGGAATATTTCAAAACCTGGATGATCCGGATACTGATCAATGAATGCAATAAAATCCACAGACACTACAAAAATTTCAGCAGAACCGAAGAACTTCCGGAAGTCCCCGGACAGGATATGTCCATTGAGGAATTTGAGTTCAAGGAAATGCTTGGAATGCTGGACGAATCTTACAGAATCATACTGGTTCTGTATTATGTAGAGGGATTTCGGATCGCAGACATTGCTTCTATATTAAATATGAATGAAAACACAGTAAAAACCAGACTGGTCAGAGCCCGTGTACAGCTAAAGCAGGAATATACTTCAGCAGAAGACAATATTCAGAAGAAAAGACTGCAGCAGAGAAAAAAGAAAAACAGAGAATTCACAGGTATAACAGAAGAGTTTACAGAAAACCAGAATGGAAATCTGAGAACACAACCGGTAACAGCAGGAAGCATAACGGTAAGTGCAAGAAAGGAATGAAGTGATCATGGCGAAGAAGTTGGATTTTGATAAAGAAAAGAATAACAGAAATGACAATGCGATAGAGGAAATCATGCAGGCAGAGTTTCCATTGCCAAAGCAGGCAGAAGATGCAAAAAACGAAGCATTTTCCAGAATCAGAGAAATGGCAGCAGCTTCTGAAAATGCGGAAAATACAGAGAATATGGTGCAAAGCTTACAGGAGAAATCAACAGAAAAATCAACAGGAAGTTCCGGAAAGAAATCCACAGGAACAGCAAAATCGCACAAGAAAATCAAAACAGTATACAAAACAGCTTTGGGACTGACCGCGGCTGCAGCTGTATTTTCCGCAGTATGTATCACAAATCCTGCATTTGCAGAGAACATTCCTCTGGTAGGAAATGTATTTAAGCAGCTCGGCAATTCCCTGGGATTTTATGGTGATTATTCGAAATACGCAAAGCAGCTGACAGATTCCACAGAAAATGCTCAGCCTGCAGATGCTGATGGAAGTCAGGAGGACGGAAGTAATTCTCAAAGTGCTCAGTCTGAGGATCAGAATACAACAGAAAATAACAATTCAGATAAAACGAAAGACAATGAATCATACAGTAAAACAGTAGATGGAACAACTGTCACGCTTTCAGAAGTATACTGTAATGAAATGGCTCTGTATCTGTCTATGACAATCCATACAGAAGATAAATTTCCGGATACCTTCATCACATCTGAGGGAAAACCTAATATTAAGCTCAGCGAAAATTCTACAGTGAAATATGATTACATGGATGGAAAAAGTAATCTGTTCAATGCTTATCTGGATGGAAAAATGCTGGATGATAATACTTATGCAGGAGTTTTGCGTATTCCTGTGGAAGATATGACAGTGGATGATGCAGGATGGACAAAATTTTATGAGGTGCGTAATGCATTTTTCAAGGAAAAAGGGATTGATGTAGATTCTGAGGACTTTAGTTTTGACAAGTTAGCCCAGACACTGGGAATGGATGAATACAGTGATGAGAACCTTCCTCAGGTGGGAGGTCCGGCAATCAGCGATTATGTCAAAGACATCAAAGTACCTGACAGGTTTGCCATGGAGCTGGATCTGAAAGATATTGTGGGTACTCTTCCGGATGACCAGGATACTACCCCGGATATCCCTCAGGATCTGCGGGATGAATATAATCAGAAAATGGCAGAGCATGGAATCAGCACAGATGATGCAGATTATGAGAGCCTGACAGAAGAACAGAAGGATCTGGAACATCAGTTTTTCACTGAGATGTGGAATGAGTATTTTGAACGGTATCCTGAGGCAATTGAAGGTAATAACAGATATAACTCATGGACACTGAAGGGTGACTGGAAGTTCAACGTAGATGTAGAGAAAAATACTTCCGATACGGTTAAAAAGGATGTAAATGTGGTAGATGAAAATGGAGATGGTGTTCTCTCCATTACGAAAACACCATTTGAGATCACTATGAAAATGCAGGATCCGGAAGCAAAGTATTTTGCAGTTATGCTGGATGCCAATGGAGATATCATGCCATATGGAGGCGTGTCAAACAGCAATAACACATATGCGATACAGGACAGAGACATTTCCACTGTATATATTTATCTTTGTGACTACTATGAGTATATGGATGAGCTGAAAGGCTACTACTGGTCCGATGACTACGAAGAAAAAGCAAAGACCAGGACCTTCAAACAGCTCCTGGATGAACGGGCAGTTGCCGGCACAGAAGTACATTTTGATACAGATAAATAATGATATAAAGCTTCTTTTTGTCCTTGATATCAGATGATAAAGTCCCGTAACTGAAACAGCATCTTCACAATTTTCTGCAGAAAGATGATGTTTTAATTATTTTGATAAAAAAGGTCAGAAAAACAGTAGAATCTGAGCCAAGTTAATGTTACAATGTAGGCGTCTCAAAAAAAGAGTGCAGAAGGGAGCCAAAACAAAATGGACTACGCAAAAGAATCTTTAAAAATGCATTATGACTTAAAAGGTAAAATTGAGGTTGTATCAAGAGCCAAAGTAGATTCCAAAGATGCTTTAAGCCTTGCTTACACACCAGGTGTTGCTCAGCCTTGTCTGGAGATCCAGAAGGATGTAAACAAGAGCTATGATCTGACAAGACGTTGGAATACAGTTGCTGTTGTAACAGACGGAACTGCAGTACTTGGACTGGGAGATATCGGACCGGAAGCAGGTATGCCTGTTATGGAAGGCAAATGTGTACTCTTTAAAGAATTTGGCGGTGTAGACGCGATTCCGCTCTGCGTCCGCAGTAAAGATGTTGATGAGATCGTTAAGACAGTAAGCCTCCTGGCCGGATCCTTTGGAGGAATCAACCTTGAGGATATTTCCGCACCGAGATGTTTTGAAATTGAAAAGAAACTGAAAGAATGCTGTGATATTCCGATCTTCCATGATGACCAGCACGGAACAGCAGTTATCACACTTGCAGGTGTTATCAACGCGCTGAAACTGGTTGGAAAGAAGCTTGACGAAGTGAAGATCGTTACTTCCGGAGCCGGTGCAGCAGGTATCGCTATCATCAAACTGTTAATGTCCATGGGACTTAAGAATGTAATCATGACAGACAGAAAAGGTGCGATTTACGAAGGCAGAGAAGGATTAAACCCGATTAAAGAAGAGATGGCTAAGATCACAAACTTCAACAAAGAGAAAGGTACTCTTGCAGAAGTGATCAAAGGCGCAGACATCTTCATCGGTGTATCCGCACCTGGAACACTGACACAGGATATGGTCCGCACAATGGCAAAAGATCCGATCATCTTTGCATGTGCAAACCCGGTACCTGAGATTTTCCCTGACGAAGCAAAAGCAGCAGGCGCAGCAGTGGTATCCACAGGACGTTCTGATTACCCGAACCAGGTAAACAACGTACTCTGCTTCCCGGGACTCTTCCGTGGTGTACTGGATGCAAGAGCATCAGATGTTAACGATGAAATGAAAGTTGCAGCAGCATATGCAATCGCAGGTCTGGTAAGCGACGAAGAATTAACAGCGGAATATATTCTTCCGGCAGCCTTTGACCCACGCGTAAAAGATGCTGTAGCTAAAGCTGTAGCAGAAGCAGCAAGAAAATCAGGCGTAGCAAGGATCTAACCGAATCAGATTGCGAATATCCGTTTGACACAAATAGAATAAAAAAGCCCTTCGGGCAGGATCGCACTGCGACGGAGAGGAATTATGTCGCTGAAGCGACCCGTCGCAGGCGGAGAATCCTGCAAGCAGGATTCTTTTACATAATATCCAATCTGACCCCTAAAAAATTCGAAAAATTGGTCATTGAAATAATGACACATTTCGCGTATGATAACTTCAACATATTGATGCGTCAATATATAAAATATCTGATAGTGAAAATCAAACAAGTAATCTGACTTATTGATATGAGCCTTCTATCAGATCATACGAGAGGGGACAGTTATTATGAATACTCAGAACAGCACAATTACAAAACTTGCAGAGACAGCTCTTATGGCTGCATTATGCTATGTATCCTTTACATTCTTGCAGATTAAGATCCCTGTACCGGGCGGTGATGCAACATCCATCCATATCGGAAATGCATTCTGTGTACTGGCAGCACTTCTGATCGGCGGTGTATACGGCGGATTATCCGGTGCCATCGGAATGGGAATCGCAGACCTGATGGATCCTGTATATATCACAGGTGCACCAAAGACATTTGTACTGAAATTCTGTATTGGTCTGATCACAGGTCTGGTAGCACATAAGATTGCAAAGATCAATGAAAGTACAGATAAAAAATATGTTTTCAAATGGAGTGTGATTGCTTCTGTAGCAGGTCTTGCGTTTAATGTTGTGGCAGATCCGATCGTAGGATACTTCTATAAACAGTATATTCTCGGACAGCCTCAGGAACTGGCACAGGCACTTGCAAAAATGAGTGCTGTAGCCACATTATTCAATGCAGTTGTTTCGGTGATTCTGGTAGCAGTGATCTACAATGCAGTACGTCCGGTACTGATCAAGAGTCATCTGCTTACAGTTACCGGTAAGAAAAAAGAACAGGCAGCATAAAAAATGAAAAGCATTTCAGTTTTGCATCATACAGCAGACTGAAATGCTTTTTTGGTGTATAGAGTATTTATAAGAAAAAATATACTAAGAAAAAATAAAAATATGGGGTTGAAATAGGGAGGAATATATAGTATTGTAGGTGATACAACGCTTAGGGCGAGGACTGTCTTTGGACAGTCTCTTTTTATGAAGAAGGATGAGGAAAAAATTATGGAGAGGACAAAAGAAAGGTTATCGTTTCGTAAGAAGTTTATCGGTGACAAGAAGTTTTATATGATGGTTCTGGCTGTGGCTGTGCCGATTATGATTCAGAATGGAATTACAAATTTCGTAAGTCTGCTGGATAATATTATGATCGGACGGATCGGTACGGAGCAGATGTCAGGGGCTTCCATTGTGAATCAGCTGATTTTTGTTTATAATCTGTGTATTTTCGGAGGAGTATCCGGGGCAGGGATTTTTACAGCACAGTACTTTGGACAGAAGGACAATGAAGGAGTGCGGCAGACATTCAGGTACAAGTTATGGATGGCTGTGATCCTGACTATTGGGACGACTTTGCTGTTTCTGACGGTTGGAGAGAATCTGATCAGTATGTATCTGCAGGGGGATGGAACTGCGCAGCAGATTGCAGATACACTGAATTATGGAAAACAGTATCTGGATATTATGCTGTTGGGATTACCACCTTTTATGATGGTGCAGATTTATTCCAGTACTCTGCGAGAGTGCGGAGAGACGGTTCTTCCTATGAAAGCAGGAGTCGTGGCAATCTGTGTGAACCTGTTATTTAACTACCTGCTGATCTATGGTGTATTTTTCTTCCCAAGACTTGGTGTGAGAGGTGCGGCAATCGCAACTGTGCTGTCACGTTATGTGGAGGCTGCAATTGTAATCAGTTGGACACACAGGCATACGGAGAAGAATCCCTTTGCAAAAGGGTTGTATAGCACGCTTAAGGTTCCTGCAAACCTGACAAAGAAAATTCTGGTTAAGGGAACTCCACTGTTATTTAATGAGACTTTATGGGCGTCAGCTATGGCTATGCTGACGCAGTGTTATTCGGTTCGAGGGCTGAATGTGGTTGCTTCCCTGAATATTTCCAATACGATCAACAATGTGTTTAATATTGTGTTTATTGCTCTGGGAGATTCCGTGGCAATTATTGTAGGACAGCTTCTGGGCGCGGGAAATATGAAGAAGGCAAGAGATACAGACAACAAGATGATTGCGTTTTCAGTTATGTGCTGTACAGGAGTTGCAATTGTCATGTTTATTATGGCTCCATTGTTTCCAATGCTTTATAATACCAATCAGGAAGCCAGGGAGCTGGCGAAATATCTGATCATGATCACTGCATTCTTTATGCCTCAGAACGCATTCCTGCATGCAACCTACTTTACCCTGCGTTCCGGTGGAAAGACCATCATTACATTCCTGTTTGACAGTGTGTTTATCTGGTGCATCAGTGTGCCGATTGCATTTGTACTGAGCCGTTATACAGGGATTCATGTGCTTGTGATTTTTGCATGCGTGCAGCTGGCAGATCTGATCAAATGTGTGATCGGATTTGTTCTGGTTAAGAAGGGTGTGTGGCTGCAGAATATCGTTTCGTCATGATAAAAAATCTCAATAACATTTGGCTTGACTAACCGATATACTATAGTGTATTATCAGTAAAAATATTTTTATTCTCTTTGCACTGCATTACATTCAACAGAATGCGAGATCAACAGTACAAACTGAGCAGGCGATGCCCGAGGTGATCAAGGGCATGGGGCCGGGCCGCGTGAAGCGGCAGCAGATATGAACATTTTCAGACATATCTGTGGGACAGTGTATGTTCCGCAGGTGTGTCTTTTTGTTTTCTGGAAAGTATGTTTTGGAAAGATTTTCTTTTGGAAGAATTTTCTGAGACAGATGCAATTCCGGGATACAAAAAGACCCCTGTAAGACCGCACTTTGATAAGTCGCAGAAAGGAAATATGTTTTCTGACTGTGACGCAATGTATGTGACATAAGAAGAACCTGTAAACTCAAATATAGGAAAGTACAAAAGCTTATATATTTGAAAGGAAAATTTAGGAGGTCCTGGTTATGGAACAGACAAAAAAGTTAAATATGACAGCAATGTCAGAAAAGACAAACAACAACACGACAACTAAGAAAGAAGAGCCTGCATGGGAACATAAGGTGGCAATGAAGGTATCAGGTGTGAGTATTGCTGTAAACCTGTTGCTTTCCTTATTTAAATTACTTGCCGGAATTCTGGCACATTCAGGTGCCATGATCTCAGATGCAATTCATTCTGCATCTGATGTGGGAAGTACTTTCGTAGTGATTGTCGGTGTGAACTTATCCGGTAAAAAGTCAGATAAAGAGCATCAGTACGGACATGAGCGGATGGAATGTGTATCTTCCATTATTTTGTCCGGGTTACTTCTGGCAACCGGTATCGGAATCGGTATGAATGGAATTGAGAATATTATTAAGAGTACTTCAGGAGCAAGCATTGCAATTCCTGGAACACTGGCACTGATTGCGGCAGTTGTTTCTATTGTAGTGAAGGAGTGGATGTTCTGGTATACCAGAAGTGCTGCGAAGAAAATAAATTCCGGCGCATTGATGGCAGATGCATGGCATCATCGTTCAGATGCAATGTCTTCTGTTGGTGCATTTATCGGTATCCTTGGTGCAAGACTTGGCTTCCCGATCCTGGATCCGATTGCCAGTGTAGCAATCTGTGTACTGATCGTGAAAGCATCTGTAGATATTTTCAGAGATGCCATTGATAAGATGGTTGACCATTCCTGCGATGAGGCAACAGAAGAGAGCATGAGAGAAGTGATCCTGGGAGTGAAAGGTGTGAAGGGAATTGACCTTCTCCAGACACGACTTTTCGGTTCCAAGATGTATGTGGACATTGAAATCTCAGCAGATGGTGAGATTCCACTGGATGAGGCACATGACATTGCAGAAAATGTTCATCATAGTATAGAGAAGAATTTTAAAGACGTAAAACACTGTATGGTTCATGTGAATCCGGTGAATGAGTAATTTACTTCAAATAAGATATCCGTACTTAGCAGTTGTTCTGATTGCAAAATCTATCCTATGGAGTTACAATGACAATGTGGCAAAGTAAGTCAGACACAGGATAGATTAAGGAGGCTAGACAACAATGAATGAAGGAGAAGAAGTCAGAAAGGGGAAGTCTGTATTCAGATCAGTGATATTGCTGATGGCAGTGGTGTTTGCAGTTATGGCCGGAAATATCGGAATTTATGCTGCTCAGGCTGAGAAGGTAAACGGAAATGATACCACAGAGATGGCCAATCCAACGGTAACACCGAATCCGGACATAACAACAACACCCATAACAACACCCATAATAACACCGGAAGTGACACCAATTGTAAAGAAGGGGCTTTTGAAAGAGGGAAATTCCTATCGCTATTATGTCAATGGTAAAATGGTTACAAATACCTGGAAGAAGGTGAAAAACCATTATTATTGGTTCAAGTCCAATGGAAAAGCTGCTGCAAATGGTTATTATAAAGTGAAGGGTGTATATTATGTTTTTGATGAAAAGGCACGCAGACTTTCCCCTGCTAAAAAATCAGTAGTAAAGGTTAAAAATATCAGTTATTTTGTAGATACAAAGGGCAGAGCTGTCAAAGGCTGGAATGAATATAAAAATAAAATGTATTATTCATATTCCAATGGAAAATGTGCGGTAAATACAAAAATAGATGGAATTAAATTTAATAAAAACGGGGCGGCAGATCTTACTCAGGCCAGAGAGATGCTGGAAGCAAAAAAGTTTATTGCAGCGCATACCACTGAAAATATGAATAACTATCAGAAACTTCGTGCCTGCTTTAATTATATCATGTGGTATACCAGATATACTCCCTGGAAACGCCCCACGGAGGCTGAATTTAAAACACAAACATGGGTATACAAATATGCTTTGGATATGTTTCAGACAAATCTTACCGGAAATTGCTATGGCGTAGCCAGCTGTCTGGCAGCAGTTGCCAAAGAATTGGGCTATGAACCTTATGTGATCACTGCTTTGGAGGATCATGCTTTTGTTATGATCGATGGTCTTTATTATGACAATATGTATGGAACCCTGTTTGGTTCACCTACCCATCCCTATTATCATTTACGACAGAAAATTAGGTTTTAGTGAATGAATTCCCCTGTCTTAGTTGTGAAAAGCAAGAGTCAGGGGAATTTTTAATAAGAATTAAAAACTATAATAAGGATATATTGAATGAAGAAATTATTTAAAAAAGTGGGAAAAGCAATTTTGCTTTTTCTGCTGATCGTGGTGGTGGTAAATGTACTTTTACCTCTTTTTTGCAAGAAACCGGACAAAGAATATACGGAAAATCTGAGAAAGACAGAATTTACAGCAGAGACAACAGGTACAGAAAAGATTTGCTGCATTGACGATAATGAAGAAGCACTTTTGTGGAGGCTTCGGATGATCGGTACTGCTAGGGAAAGTATTATATTATCTACCTTTGATTTACGTGCAGATGAGAACGGCACCAAGCTTCTGGCTGCTCTGAATTGTGCTGCGTCAAGAGGCGTAAAGATTCAGCTGTTGATCGATGGAATCTATCAGCAGCTGTTTTTGGCTGGAAGCAGTGACTTTCAGGCTCTGTCATCATATGACAATGTGGAAGTGGGTGTTTACAATCCGGTTACACCAGCCAATCTGTTTAAGGTAAACTATCGTATGCACGACAAATATCTGATTGTGGATGAGAAAATGTACCTGTTGGGTGGACGTAACAGCAATGATATTTTTCTGGGAGATCAGACAAAGGGCATTAACGTAGACAGAGATATTCTGGTATATGATACATCCGGAGGACAGGGAGAATCACTGCAACAGATTGAGGATTATTTTCATAAAATCTGGAAGGAAAGCTGTGTGAGTATCAAAAAAGGAAAAAAATCTTCCAAAGATACAGATGCTTACAGGCATATGGAAGAAATTTATGCAGCCCTGCTGAAGAAGTACAATGACATAGAAACCTACTGTGCATGGGAAAAAGATACCATAGAAGTAAATAAAATTACGCTGATCCATAACGAAACCCAGGCAGCGCGAAAGACACCTCAGGTTCTGCAGGCAATTCAGTATCTTTCTGAAAATGCAGATCACGTAACAATACAGACTCCCTATGTAATCTGTAATAGCTATATGTATGATGTGCTGCAGGGAATTTCAGATCATGGGAAACTGCAGATCGTGTTAAATGCAGTTGAAAAAGGTTCCAATCCATGGGGATGTACGGATTATCTTAATCAGAAAAAGAAGATTTTGAAAACGGGGGCAGATGTGTATGAATTGATGAATGACTATCCGGTTCATACAAAAGCTGTGTTGTTGGATGAGCGTCTGTCAGTCGTGGGTTCCTATAACCTGGATATGCGAAGTACTTATCTGGACACAGAGCTGATGCTGGTTATTGACAGTGAAAAACTGAATCAGCAGATTCGTGAAACAGAATCAGATTATATGGAAAAAAGCAAAGAGGTACTTGCAAATGGTCAGGAAACCGAAGGTGCAAAGTACCAGGGGAAAGTACTGGGCTGGAAGAAGAAATTATATTACGGTATGCTCAGGATTATTATCCGGCCGTTGCGGCAGCTGCTCTAGAGCCTTTTTCAAACACGCTCTAGAGTGACAAAAAACGAAAGTGCTCGAAAGCCAGTAAATACAAGGCTTTCGAGCACTTTTTGAGAACAGGGGATGAGAGAATCGAACTCCCACCAAAGGTTTTGGAGACCCCTATCATACCATTTGACCAATCCCCTATGAACTTATATGTAAATTTCGTTTACTGTTGCAATTATACATATAAAAGCAACGATTGTCAAGTCTATTGTACATTTATTATAAATATTTTTTGATGATGGATAGAAAAATGGAAATAAAAAATCCTGCTACAGAGCAGGAAAAGATAAAAGCGGAGATGGAGGGATTTGAACCCTCGCACCGGTTGCCCGGCCTGCCGCATTTCGAGTGCGGTCCCTTCAGCCTCTTGGGTACATCTCCATATTAAGATGAAAAACAGTTCCGCAGCGTAACCGGAACTGTTTTTCATTATATAAGGAATCTGCGAAAAGGTCAATTCTTTTTTTATTGACGAATTGGTTTTACTGTAATAAGATAATAACAAAATGCAGTTGTAAGGAAAGTAAACAGGTGATGATCATGACAGACAAAAAGAAAACAATTCTGGAAGCTGTGGATAAGCTGACAGATACTTACCGTAAGGAAGAACTTTTTCTGGGGGAAAACAGAAACCCTCTTCCAAATAAGAAAGAAATTATTGATTTTATTAAAGATATGAGATCCGTTATTTTTCCCGGATATTTCAGTGTGGATTCCAGTGCCAGTGTGTTTCCGGAACATTATGTGGCATATCGCCTGAATGATCTGTATGACTGCTTGCAGGAACAGATTAAGGTTGCATTTTTATATCAGGGCGAGCCCCTGCAGCAGGCAAAAGAACGGGCAGAGCAGATTACAGAGCGTTTTTTTGTAAGTGTACCGGATATTCAGTCCACGCTTCTTACTGATTTACAGGCAGGCTTTGATGGTGACCCTGCTGCAAAGAGCAAGGAGGAGATTATTTTCTCCTATCCTGGATTTTATGCAATCTATGTATACAGACTTGCCCATGTTCTTTATCTGGAGAATGTGCCGTTTATCCCCAGGATCATGTCAGAATATGCACATGGTTATACAGGAATTGATATTAATCCGGGTGCGACCATCGGAGAGTATTTCTTTATTGACCACGGAACAGGCGTTGTAATTGGTGAAACGACTGAAATCGGAAGGAATGTAAAGCTGTATCAGGGTGTGACACTTGGAGCACTTTCTACCCGCCAGGGACAATTGCTTGCCAATGTGAAGAGACATCCGACGATCAAGGATAATGTAACGATTTATTCTAATTCTTCTGTGCTTGGTGGAGAGACTGTGATCGGAGAGAATACGATCATTGGAGGTAATACTTTTATTACAGAGTCTATTCCGGCAAATACCAAGGTCAGTGCCAAGAGTCCGGAGCTTGTGATCAAGAAACCCAGAAGTGCTGTGGAAGCTGCCAATGTATGGGATTGGGATAATTAGAATTGTACCAGATGTCAATAAAATATAAAAAATACAAAAAAATTAAAAATAGTGTTGACAAATGCTTTTTCATAAGATATACTAAAGTCCGTTGATGCGTAAGAAATGTATCAACGGCACCAAAATGCGGGTGTAGTTCAATGGTAGAACACCAGCCTTCCAAGCTGGATACGTGGGTTCGATTCCCATCACCCGCTTATGCGATAGTGGCGTAGTTGGTAACGCGCGACCTTGCCAAGGTCGAGACCGCGGGTTCGAGCCCCGTCTATCGCTCTTAACTGAATATGCGGGTGTAGTTCAATGGTAGAACACCAGCCTTCCAAGCTGGATACGTGGGTTCGATTCCTATCACCCGCTTACGCGATAGTGGCGTAGTTGGTAACGCGCGACCTTGCCAAGGTCGAGACCGCGGGTTCGAGCCCCGTCTATCGCTCTGAAAAAGCTCCGGAATTTTGTTCCGGAGCTTTTTTGTAAGTTTATTTGATTTTTAAAATCTGTTTTGAGGTGGTGTCATAATCCATACTGAATGCTTCCTGTACCTGAATTGTTACATCACTCTCATCTTTCAGAGAAAATGCCTGACATACGGTTACAGTCTGTCCGGGCTGGATCTCCGCTGTGAAATGATCAATAGCATCATCGTTTGTCTCGGGGATGGCAGCATCACATACTTCACCATGCTGGTAGGCTTTCATGCTTACATCTACCATAGCGCTGGAAGTACCGGATGCACGATTGGTATAATCATAGTAAATCATAACACAGGGATTTCCTGCAAAATCCTTGGTTACTGTGTGTTTTTTGTATTTTATAGTAAATTTGTCGGTGGTCAGATCCAGAGTATCACTTTCGGAAGCTTCTGGTACAGAAGCTACATCAGATCCATCGGAGCTTCCCATGTTGTTGATGGAATTATTAACTTCTTCTTCAACATTTTTGAAATTCGCAGACATAATTTTGACAGTTTCATCATCCAAGGAAACAATTTTCCAGCCTTCGTTTGTTTTGATCACCGGATAAGTGATGTCTGCTTCAGAATATTCGTCCGTTTTACTTTCCTTTGCCTTTTCATTCAGAATAGTGGCAAGCTGTTTTTGAGTTTCTTCTTCTGTAAGCTTATTGCCTGCATAAGCACTGGAAACAATCTGACGGAGAAATTCAGTAATGGTTTCTTTGTAAATACTGGTACCGTCAATATATTTAATGTGGGCGGTAACAGAAGCAGTGCCATCCTGGAGCCTGAAACGGTTTCCTGTGATTTTATAGGTCATTTTTTTGTTGATGGCCGTAAAGAAATCTGTATATGCGGCGTTGCGGATGTCTGCATTATCCAGGGCTGAAAGATCACTGCTCTGAAGCATGGATTCCATTGTATTAAAATCCATTTTCTGCATACTGGACAGGAATTTTTCTGCTGCTTTCTTGGGCTGCTGGCGCTGATAAAAATAGAATCCTGCGCCTCCTGCAATTGCAAGAACCAGAATGATAATAAAAATAATCAGTCCAATATGGCTCTTTTTTGTGTTTTTACTCATAGTTCCTCCTGATATTAGGATGGGTTACTGTTCTCAGTAACCCATGATTAATATATACGTAATTTCATTATAGCAGAAGAAGTTGACAATAGCAAATATCTTACCTATAATTACGGTAACCAATAATTAGCGTAAGCAATAATTACAAAAGGTAAATCTGGCTGTGTGAAAGTAGATTATTTTATGGAGAGGAGTGGGATTATGAGGTATGAAGGAGCTTTTTTGTCGGAAGCAGATGGGCTGAGTATTTCCACGGCAGCTATGATTCCTGACCAGAAACCATATAGAGCAGTAGTACAGCTTGTTCATGGCATGAGTGAGCATAAAGAGAGATATTTTCCGTTTATGGAATATCTGGCAGGGCTTGGTTATCTTGTAGTGATCCATGACCACAGAGGACATGGCAAAAGTGTAAAAGCTGTAGAGGATCTGGGATATACTTATGGAGGGGGCGCTCAGGCGATGCTGCGGGATATTGGAACTGTAAACCGCAGACTGAAAGCAAAGTATCCGGATCTGCCGTTGATTCTTATGGGACATAGTATGGGTTCTCTTGCAGTCCGTGCCTTTGCGGCAAAACACGATAGCTGTATGGATATGTTGATTGTCTGTGGTTCACCAAGCTATAATGCGGCCTGGCCGTTAGGAGTAGCTATTGCAAAGACTGAGAAAGCATTATTTGGACCGCGCCACAGGAGCAAGCTGATCGAGACTCTATCTTTCGGAAGCGGTGTTTTGAAGTTTCGCAAGGACAAAAACTGTACTGCCTGGATTTGTTCAGATCCTCAGGTGGCCAGGGAATATGAGGATTCTCAACTTTGCGGCTTCACTTTTACAGATGATGGATATCTGGCCTTGTTTGAACTGATGAGGCGGGCATACGATGTGGAAGGTTTTTCCTGCACAAATCCGTCTATGCCGGTGCTATTTATCAGCGGAGCAGAGGATCCCTGCCTGATTAATGTGAGGCATTTTGCCAAAACTGTAAGGGCAATGCGCAGGGCTGGATACAGGGATGTAAAGGGAAAGCTTTATCCGGGAATGCGTCATGAGATCCTCAATGAGATCAATAAGGAACAGGTTTACAGAGATATTGCAGCTTATATGCGTAAGAAAGGATTTTAAGGAGACTGATTATGGAAGAACAGAAAAATGAGAATCTGCCGGAGGAGGTTCAGGCAGAGAATTCAACAGAAGAGGATAACAGAGAACAGGAAAAGGCTTCCGGAAGACGGATGCTTCTCTGGGGACTGGCAGGAATCTATCTTCTGTATACAGGATTTAGTCTGTGCAAAGGTTTTATCAATGGTGAAGAAGGAAGTCAGATGGGATTTATGATTGCAGGAATTGCATTTCTGGCCATTGGAGCAGGACTTATTTTTGCAGCTGCCAGAAATGCATTAAAATCTGGCAAGGTGAAAGAACTGAAGGAAGCAGGAGAAGCAGCTGGCAGAGCAGGTACAGAAGCTGCAGCAGGCGGAGAACTGAAATCAGAAGACAGACCACTGACAGATCGTTCTATGAGTATTGCCCAGAGAGCAAATCTGACTCAGAGGCTTGCAGATGAGGAGACTGAGAAAGAATGAAAATAGTGATTGCATTGCTGAAACCATTTTCCTTTGTGCCGGCTATTTTGATGATGTTTCTGATCTACTCTTTTTCTGCACAGTCCGGAGAAGTTTCGGGTGATCTTAGCTATAAGATTAGTTATACGATTGTTGAGACCAAGAATGAAGTGTTGAATGAAGGAAAAGGTTACGATGAGTTATCATATGAGGCTGATAGTATTCATTATTATGTGAGAAAAGCTGCACATATGACAGAGTACTTTTTGCTGGCAATTGCAATTTCCTTTCCTTTATATGTATATGGTGTGAGAGGAATCTGGCTGATGCTCCTTGCAGGAATTGTCTGTGTGGGTTTTGCGGGACTGGATGAATATCACCAGTCTTTTGTGGATGCCCGTACACCTTCAGTGAAGGATGTTGGAATAGACAGCACCGGTGCATTTATCGGAATACTGCTTGTGCAGGCTTTTTGTTGGTCAGTGCTCAATAATCCAAATAAAAAGAAAAGAAAGCGCAGTCGCTGAGGCGGGAGACAGAAATTCTGCCTGTTCAGATTGAAATCGTGAAATTAAGAAAAAACTGTGGGCATTCTGTTATAGAAATATAAACAGAATATCCACAGTTTTTTTATTTCCATAATCTGTGAAGATGAGTTTAAGCTTACATTTTTACGGAAAATCGGATCCGCAGGTTAAATACGGTCCAGTCCTTCTCTGATATGTCGGATAAAGATATTTCGGATTTCCTGGATTTCGCCAAGACCTTTCAGTGTGCAGGTGACGGAATATCCTTCTTTTTCCAGAATGCTTTTCCAGGAATCATCGTCCTCTCCGGACATATCATTGTTTGCATGATCTCCGGCAACGATCATAAAAGGTGCCAGATGAATGTGGTCAGGATGAAGCTCTTTTAATTCATCAAGAAAACTTTCAATACAAAAATCTCCTTCAACAGTTCCCATATGCATATTTGAATAGCCGAAATCCTTAAATAACTGATCCATCTCAGGATAGAGTTCATTGGCAACATGTTCTGTTCCGTGTCCCATAAATAAGAGAACTTCGTCAGCTTCCGGATGATATTCCCTGACCATAGCCTGACAGACTTCCTCTTTATCCCGCTTTGAAACCATAAGAGAATCACAGATGATGACAGAATCAAAATCCGCCTTATGAGCCAGAACCTTCTCCTTCATAGCGTCACTCTCAAATCCGGTGATCACATAGGTTGGCTGTACGATCACATTTCGGGTCCCGTCAGTCTTAAGCTGTGTCATTGCTTCATCAATATCCATGATATGGATATTGTCCCGGTTCAGAAGTTTGGCGCGGATACGTGCACTTGTCCACGCTCGGTATATTGGATATTCCGGATATGCGTGATGCAGATCTGCTTCGATCTGTTCGATTGTCTTTTTTCGTGTTTCTGCATAACTTGTACCGAAACTGATAACAAGAATTGCTGTTTTTTCAGATACCCCCATTTTAGATCTCCTTATAGTAAGTATAGTTACAGTTACCTTTGCATGATCAAATCCATCAGATGTCAAATTTCCAATTTATTATACAGGGGAAAATATGGAAACTCAAGGAAAATTATAAGAAGGCGCAGATAATTATTGTTACTGCAGCCTTTAAAAAAAAGATTCTGGATGGTATAATAGCAAGTGAAGTAGTAACATTAAAAATGTGAAAAAAGTAAAATATAGGAGGAAAAACTATGTATCAGTCATTTAAAGGTGGACTTGGCGGTATTGCACTGGCAAAGCATGGCAGAAGCCGTGCGATCAATGCAGAGAATCCACATGGAGAAAAAGGAAAAGGCGGAATGGCAGCAAGTCATCTGGGACCGTCCAGAAAAGGAAGTCCCTGTCTGAATGATATTGAACCTGGTGAGACTGTGACCCTGGCAGAGATGGAGGGGCCAGGAGAGATCAATCATATCTGGATCACAGTAGATAATAAGACAACCGATGCCGACTGTTTTGTATTAAGAGACCTGGTTATCCGCATGTACTGGGATGATGAAGAGTATCCGTCTGTGGAAAGTCCTCTTGGAGATTTCTTCTGCTGTGGATTCGGAAGAGAATGTGCTGTGAATTCTGTACCTATGGCGGTAGTGCCAAACAGAGGATTCAACTGCTATTTTCCTATGCCATTTAAGAAAAAAGCGAAGATTACCCTGGAAAATCAGCATGCAAATAAAATCCCTGCATTTTTCTATCAGGTAGATTATTGTTTGTATGATGAACTTCCGGAGGATATTACTTATTTCCATGCACAGTGGAGAAGGGAACGTCTGACAGAGAAACAGAAGGATTATACAATTCTTGACGGAGTAAAGGGAAAAGGACACTATGTAGGAACTTATATTGCACTTACTACCTTGGAACGTTACTGGTGGGGAGAAGGCGAAGTGAAATTCTACATTGACGGAGATGAGGAATATCCTACAATCTGCGGAACCGGTACAGAAGATTATTTCGGAGGCTCCTGGAGTTTTGCAAAGCAGGTGGACGGAAAAACTGTGGAACAGAATTACAATACACCATATCTGGGTTATCCATATTACTCTGCTCATGATGAACTGATTCATAACTTTTATCATAATGATGACTGCCCTCCAATGAGAGGATTCTACCGTTGGCATATCCAGGATCCAATCTGTTTTGATGAGGATCTGCGTGTGACAATCCAGCAGATAGGGGTTGGATACAGAGGATTATTCGAGCGTCAGGATGATGTGGCAAGTGTTGCGTATTGGTATCAGACACATCCTCATGCACCGTTTGCACCATTAATGTCAAAGGAAGACAGATGGCCCAGATAAAACAGATGAGCTTATTGCTGCCCGGTATAAGGCGGCAGTAAGCTTTCATCTGTTTACGGACAACAGGAGGCGTCTTCATGCAGAATCAACAACCATCAACTTTAAAGGAAATCCGTGTCCATGGTACTCGGGATTTTCCTTGTGCTTTTTATCAGACAGGCACAAAAACGAAAGGGAATATGGTAAAGCATCATTGGCATGAGGAAGTGGAGCTTCTGTATTTCTCAGGGGGAGAATTTTGTCTGGAAGTCAATATGGAGCGTTTTTATATTTCTGAGGAATGCTTTTATTTTATTAATCCTGGAGAACTTCATAGTATATCTGTTGAAAAGAATGGTGGGTGTGTGGAAAATGCATTGGTTTTCCATATGGATATGTTTCGTTCGGTATATTCACTGGACCAGATCCAGACGAACCTGATCCAGCCGGTCCAGATAGGCAGCATCCAGTTTCCGAGATGCCTGCGTAAGGAAGATTTGGCATTTGAACTGGTAAAAAAATCCTATAAGGAAATCAGAAATGTATTTGGCGGAGATTCTTTTACGGATAATTATTATGATGGTGCGGCAGTTACAGATGATATCACCAGGCAGTTATTTATCAAATCAGCATTGCTGCGGATTTTGGCAGTTCTGTCTGTGAATAATCTGTTTGAGGTAACGGAGAAGAACCATGACCACAGGATTGAGACGATCAAGACCACACTGACTTACATACAAGAGAATTACAAAGAGAAAATTTATATCCGTGATCTGGCAGGGCTGATCGGGATGAATGAACAGTATTTCTGCAGATTTTTCAAAAAAGTAATCGGGCGTTCGCCAATGGAATATGTGAATGAATACAGGATAAAAAAAGCAATACACTATCTGAAGGAATCAGATCTGACGGTTACGGAAATTTGTCTGGAATGTGGGTATAACAATTTGGGGAATTTTCTGAAGGAGTTTAGAAAATATACATCAACAACGCCGCTGCAATACCGCAAACGTTCTTTGGATGAAATAGAGAATACTGATAAATAGAGTATGCAAAAGTCAAAATATCGTATTTTTATATCAAAATAGGATAAGACAGTTTCTGTGAATCCTGATAAAATCATGTTTATTGAAAAAGAGAACTTAGATAAAAATACAGGAGGATTTTTGCAATGACAAAGAAATGGTGGAATGAAAAGGTTGCTTATCAGATTTACCCGAAGAGTTTTTATGATACCAATGGTGATGGAATTGGAGATCTGAGAGGTGTTATTGAGAAACTGGACTATCTGAAGGATCTTGGAATTGATATTATCTGGCTTTCACCCTGCTATCGTTCACCGTTAGCTGATCAGGGATATGATATTTCCGATTATTATGATATTGACCCACGATTTGGAACTATGGCAGATATGGATGAGTTGATCGCTGAGGCAAAGAAGAGGGATATGTATATTCTTATGGATCTGGTGGTAAACCATTGCTCAGATGAACATGAATGGTTTAAAAAGGCCTGTCAGGATCCGGATGGAAAATATGGAAACTTTTTCTATCTCCGTGATAAAAAAGAGGGAGAATTGCCTACGAACTGGAGATCCTATTTCGGAGGTTCGGCGTGGGAGGACCTGCCTGGAACCAATAAGCAGTATCTTCACGTATTTCATAAAAAACAGCCGGATCTGAACTGGGAGAATCCGGAAGTAAGAGAAGAGGTTTATAAAAATATTAACTGGTGGCTGGATAAGGGACTGGGCGGTTTCCGCATTGATGCTATTATTAATATTAAGAAAGCCCTTCCACTCCATGATTATGAGCCTGACCGTGAGGATGGTCTGAGCAGTATCCATAATATGCTGGCTGAAGCACAGGGAATTGGAGAATTTCTGGGAGAGATGCGTGACCGCACCTTCAAAAAATATGATGCTTTTTCAGTAGGCGAAGTTTTTAATGAGAAACCAGAGGAGATTCCTGATTTTATTGGAGACAACGGATATTTTTCCAGTATGTTTGACTTTGCAGAAACGATCTGTGGAGGCTCTGAAAAGGGATGGTATGACTGCAGACAGATCACACCGGATGAGTATAAAGCATGCTGCTTTGGCACACAGAGAAAAATCGGGGATATTGGTTTTGTTTCCAATATTATTGAGAATCATGATGAACCCCGTGGTGTCAGCAGATATATCCCGGAGGGTGACTGCTGTGATGCAAGTAAGAAAATGCTTGGTGGTCTGAATTTTATGCTTCGCGGAATTCCCTTTATCTATCAGGGGCAGGAGCTTGGAATGGAGAATGTGAAGTTTGAATCCATTGACCAGGTAGATGATATTTCCACATTAGATGAATATAAGGTTGCTTTAGATGCCGGATGTACACAGGATGAAGCTCTGAAGGTGGTTTCCAGATTCAGCCGTGATAATGCCAGAACCCCAATGCAGTGGACAGACGGTGAAAATGCTGGATTTACAACAGGCAAACCGTGGCTGAGGGTAAATGAAAACTATAAAAAAATCAATGCTGAAAGTCAGATCAATGATCCGGATTCTGTAAGAAGCTTTTATAAGAAGCTGATCGCACTGCGCAAAAATCCGGAATATAAAGAAACTGTTGTATATGGCGCTCTGGAACCGGTATGGGAAGAAGTGCACAATCTGATGGCATATTATCGTAAAGGTGACAGAACTCTTCTTGTAGTGGGTAATTATCAGAAAGAACCACAGACAATCGAACTTGCAGGAGGGTATAAGAAAATTCTGATCAATAACTATGATCATGCAGCTGTGTCTGGAAATAAGATAGAACTGCAGAGGTATCAGTTCCTTGTTCTTGAGATGTAATATACTTTAGAATCTGTATCACAGGTATTTTACGGAAAATATAAATAAAAGAGAACGAAAATTCAGTTTTGGCAGGAAAGTTGGATTTTCGCTCTCTTTTTATATTATACGAGGATACTACGTTGCTGGGAACGGAGTGGACAGTAACTAATATTGTGCAGACGGATTTCCTAATTGACAAGTCTTGTATGTGGGAGGTAAATATTGTATAGTATAAGTATTCGGATTTACAGGAAAATACGATTGGGTATGGCAGAGAGGGATAATGAGAAAAATACAGATTATTGTGAATAACGGAGCGGGAACCGGACAGGCACACAGGGTATGGAATGAAACTCAGTATCTGCTTCGGGGGTACAAAATAAAATATGCCGCTTATATGACAAAATATCGGGGACATGCTACAAAACTGGCAGAGCGTATTTCATCAATGAAAGGTGAGGAGCCGGTTTACCTGCTGGTGGTAGGTGGAGATGGCACGATTAATGAAGTCCTAAACGGTATTACAGATTTTGAAAAAGTACGTCTTGGGGTGATTCCCACAGGTTCGGGAAATGATTTTGGCAGAAATCTAAATCTACCCAAAACACCAAAGGAGAGCCTGAAAGAAATATGCGCCTGTATCAAAAAGGATCAAAGAGGGGAAAAGCTCCTCAGGATTGATTTGGGGCAGGTAAGCTGGGAAGGTTGTAAGAAGCCACGGCTTTTTGGAATCAGTTCCGGCCTTGGTCTGGATGCCCTTGTGTGCAAAAAAGCACTTCATTCCAGATTGAAACAGGTTTTAAACCGTTTCCATCTGGGTAAGCTTACATATCTTGCATTGACAGTGCAGTCTCTTTTTACCATGGAAACGGCAAATGGAAAAGTGATTACAGAACATGGGGGATTTATTCTGCCTGGGATGATCTTTGCAGCAGCTATGAATCTTCCTGCTGAAGGTGGAGGTGTTCCCATGGCACCTCATGCATCACCACAGGATGGGCGTTTGTCTCTGAGCAGTGCAGCAGGAATTGCCAAGTGGCAGACCTTTTTTCTGCTTCCACTGCTGGTTGCGGCAAAGCAGGAACATATTAATGGATTTAATATCAGAGACGAAAAAGCGTTCCGGTTGATTCTGGACAAACCCATGGTACTCCATGCAGATGGGGAATACTGCGCAGATGTGACGAGAGTAGAATTCCGGTGTTTGGAGAAGAAGCTGTGGCTGCTGCATGAATAAGCGGTATTACGAAAGTACAGTTGAGTATAAAAGCCAGAAATGCTATAATGCAGTGAAATATGCAAAACAGTAGAGAAAATAAAGAATATGGGAGTGTGGAAAAATGAGTTACGCAGATGATGTATTTATAAAAATGTGCCAGGATATTCTGGAAAATGGGACAAGTACTGAGGGAGAAAAGGTACGTCCGGTTTGGGAGGATGGGACTCCGGCATATACGATCAAGAAATTTGGGGTGGTAAACCGATATGATCTGAGAAAGGAATTTCCGGCAATGACGCTCAGACGTACAGCCTTAAAGAGTGCTATGGATGAAATCCTCTGGATCTGGCAGAAGAAATCCAATAATATCCATGATCTTAACAGCCATATCTGGGACAGCTGGGCAGATGAGAAGGGTTCCATTGGGAAGGCTTATGGATACCAGCTTGGTGTGAAGCATCAGTATAAGGAAGGTATGATGGATCAGGTGGACAGGGTGATTTATGATCTGAAGAATAATCCCTTCAGCCGCAGGATCATGACAAATATTTATGTGCATCAGGATCTCCATGAAATGAATCTGTACCCCTGTGCATATTCTATGACCTTTAATGTGACACAGACACCGGGGAGCGATAAGCTGACTTTGAATGCAATCCTCAATCAGCGTTCCCAGGATATTCTTACAGCAAATAACTGGAATGTATGCCAGTATGCCCTTCTGCTTATGATGATGGCTCAGGTATGTGATATGGAGGCAGGAGAATTGCTTCATGTGGTGGCTGACTGTCATATTTATGACCGCCATATTCCGTTAGTAAAGGATATGATCCAGAGAAAACCGTACCCTGCACCTATTGTGAAACTGAATCCGGAAGTGAAGGATTTCTATCAGTTTACAACAGACGACCTGATCGTGGAGAATTATGAAACATGGCCGCAGATTAAAAATATTCCGGTGGCCATCTGATAAATTAAGAGAGGAAAAAATAAAATGAATGTTATCGTAGCAGCAGATAAGAACTGGGGAATTGGCAAGGATAATAAACTTCTTGTAAGTATCCCGGCAGATATGAAGATGTTTCGTGAAGAAACCAGTGGAAAAGTAGTCGTTATGGGAAGGAAAACTCTGGAAAGCTTTCCAAATGGACTGCCACTGAAAAACAGAACCAACATCGTGATTACCAAAAATAAAGACTATGATGCAAAAGGTGCGATTGTAGTACACAGCATTGAAGAAGCACTGGAAGAGGTTAAGAAATATCCTTCAGAGGATGTTTACTGCATCGGCGGTGACAGCATATATACACAGATGCTTCCATACTGTGATGTAGCCCATGTGACAAAAATTGATTTTGTTTATGAGGCAGACAGTCATTTTCCGGATCTGGATGAAGACGAGGAATGGGAGATCACAGCAGAAAGCGATGAGCAGACTTATTTTGACCTGGAATATCAGTTCGTGAAATACGAGAGGAAAAAATAGAAGAAACAAAGCAGAGCTGGAAAAAAACCGGCAATGTAAAAGAAAAAATATCCCGCAGAATGTGTTGAAACTAATTCTGCGGGATATTTTTGTAATAGTTAACTGTTCGGCAGTCAGCAGTTATTTATTCAATAACTTTCAGCCATCCTTCCGGTGCCTGGATGCGGCCCATCTGGATACCTGTTAATGTGTCGTAGAGCTTCTGGATAACCGGACCCATTTTCTCCATTCCGCTTGGGAAGCAGATTTCCTTGCCGTGGTCAACAATCTTTCCGACAGGAGAGATAACTGCAGCAGTACCGCAGAGACCACATTCAGCGAAATCCTTTACTTCATCAAAGTATACTTCTCTTTCTTCAGCTTCTAATCCAAGGTATTCCTTGGCAACATAGATTAAGGAACGACGTGTGATAGAAGGAAGGATACTGTTGGACTTCGGTGTGACAACTTTACCGTCTTTTGTAACGAAGATAAAGTTAGCACCGCCTGTTTCTTCTACTTTAGTACGTGTAGCTGCATCAAGATACATGTTCTCATCGAATCCGTTCTTGTGAGCATCTACGATTGCATGTAAGCTCATTGCATAGTTAAGACCTGCTTTGATATGACCTGTTCCATGAGGTGCAGCACGGTCAAAATCGCTGACACGGATTGTGATCGGTTTAGCGCCGCCTTTGAAGTATGGTCCTACAGGTGTAGTGAATACACGGAACATATATTCGTCAGCTGGCTTCACACCGATAACAGGGTTGGTACCCATCATGTAAGGACGGACATACAGAGTAGCTCCTGAGCCATATGGCGGAACATATGCTGCATTTGCTTTTATTGTCTGTACGATGGCATCAACGAAACGGTCTTCCGGGAATACCGGCATTTCAAGCCTTTTTGCTGAATTTGCCATACGTTCTGCGTTTAAATCCGGACGGAAAGTAACAATATGTCCGTCTTCTGTTGTGTAAGCCTTCATTCCCTCGAAAACAGTCTGTGCATACTGGAATACACCGGCACACTCATTTAATGTTACGTTAGGATCTGTAGTAAGTTCACCTGCATCCCATGCACCGTCTTTGAATTTAGATACATAACGATAATCAGTCTGTACATAACCGAAGCCTAAGCTGCCCCAGTCCATATTCTTTTTTTCCATAATATCAATTCCTCCGTTCACATTCATTACTTTGTGTAATTTATCTCTTTACCATTGTAAAACTTTTGACTGCTAACTTCAATGGGGAATTTGATTTTTTGGATTTTTTTTGTTCCTGTTTGTACTTTGCTTTCTCGCGTGTTGCTTTTTAGACAGGATTTCGCTATAATAAATAGCAGAAATATGGGAGGAAAAAATGAGTAATCAAAATTTGAATCAATTTGGAGAGTTAGGGGACAGACTTAAAACCATCATTGATGACGGCGTGAACTCCCAGGACTATCAGAAAATGACAAAAGAAATAAAAAATACAGTAAATGACGCAGTAAATCTGGCAGTGAATACAGCAGTAGAGACCGGAAGCACAGCCATCAAAAATGGCCTGGATAATGTGTTCGGAAATGGAAATACCAATGCCGGGATGCAGACAGAACAGCAGAAGACCAGAACACAGGCTTTTGAGGAAAAGCGAAAGCAGGAGCGTGCGGCACAGGATGCTGCCAGATCTCAGGCAGATGCGAAAAAGGAAATGCCTGCTCTTTATGAGAAAATGACAGGTGTCCGTGTGAAGGGGCTGCTTATGTCTGTTACAGGAGGAATCCTGGCCAGTGGAATGGGACTGGGATGTCTGGTTTTGGGGATTTTCGGTACAGTAGCGAAAATGAATTCCATAGTAGCCGGCGGTATTGGCTTTCTGGCAGCAGGAGCTGTTATCGGCGGTGGCTTTCTGGCAGCAGGCGTGAGCAGACTGGGAAGTTTGAACCGTTTTCAGAGATATCAGCAGACACTGGGAAATCATACCTATTCTAATTTTGAACAGTTATCCATTGCTGTGGACAAACCCGTGGATTTTGTAAAGAAAGATATCAAAAAAATGATAGCCAGAGGCTGGTTTCGTCAGGGACATATTGATAATCAGGAAACATGCCTGATCACAAGTAATGAGACATACAGACAGTATACAGTCACACAGAATGCACTGGAGCAGAGAACACAGGAAGAACAAAAAAAGCAGGCAGAGGCAGACAGGCTCAGGCAGAATACTGCTCCTGAGGTACAGGAAATTCTGGATAAGGGGAATGATTATCTGAAAAAGCTGGGAGAATGCAATGATGCAATTCCCGGTGAGATGATATCAGCCAAGATTTCCAGAATGGAGCTGATCGTGAAACGTATTCTGGAGCGTGCCCAGGAGCATCCGGAGATAGTGCCGGATCTGAAAAAAATGATGTCTTATTATCTGCCAATTACAGTGAAGCTTTTGAATGCATATGCAGATATGGATAAGCAGCCGGTGCAGGGAGAAAATATTCAAACTTCCAAAAAGGAAATTGAAGAATCTCTGGATACCTTAAATCTGGCTTTTGAAAAACTGCTGGATTCTATTTTTGAGGATACAGCTATGGATGTGTCCAGTGACATTTCTGTATTACACACTTTATTGGCACAGGAAGGGCTGACAGAGGATGATTTCAACCGTATGAAGAAGCAATAACAGCAAAAGCATAATAGAAAAGGAGAGAACTTATGGGAAACGAAATGCAGGATTTTGAAAAAGCAAATTTAGTATTGAAACCAACAGAGGCACCAACCTTAACATTGGATCCTGATCTGGGAGAAACAGAACCGACAGCCGTTTCCGTGCCGGAGCCTGAAAAAAAGCAGGAAGTAAAAGCAAAAATGCCGGCCCTCTCTCCGGAAGAGCAGAAAATGGTAGATGATTTTGCTGCTAAGATCGATATTACCAACACAAACCAAATTCTTCAGTATGGAGCCGGAACCCAGAAGAAAATGGCTGATTTTTCAGATGCAGCTCTGGAAAATGTAAAGACTCAGGATCTGGGCGAGGTTGGGGATCTGATTTCAAGCGTAGTTGGAGAATTAAAGGATTTCAGTGCCGAGGAGGAAAATAAGGGTTTTTTTGGATTTTTCCGCAAACAGACCTCCAAGATTGAGAATCTGAAGAACAAATATGACAAAGCCGAGATAAGTGTGGGCAAAATAACAGATGCCCTTCAGGAGCATCAGGTACGCCTTCTGAAGGATTCTGCAATGCTGGATAAAATGTATGACCAGAATTTGAGCTACTTTAAAGAGCTGACCATGTATATTGCTGCTGGAAACCAGAAGCTGGAAGCAACCAGAAATGGTGAACTGGCAGAATTGAAGAATAAAGCAGCTTTATCAGGACAGCCGGAAGATGCTCAGGCAGTCAGGGATCTGGAGGAAAAATGCAATCGTTTTGAAAAGAAGCTTCATGATCTGGAGCTTACCCGAACTATCGCTATGCAGACTGCTCCTCAGATCCGTCTGATCCAGAATAATGACACAAGTATGGTAGAGAAAATCCAGACAACGATTGTGAATACCATTCCTCTCTGGAAAAGCCAGATGGTTCTTGCACTGGGAATTGCTCATTCAACAGAAGCGGCTCAGGCTCAGCGCCAGGTAACGGATCTGACCAATGAGCTTCTGAGAAAAAATGCAGAAACCCTTCATACAGCCACTGTAGAGACAGCCAGAGAATCTGAGCGTGGTATCGTAGATATTGAAACTTTGCAGAAAACCAATGCAGATTTAATACAGACCCTGGATGAGGTGATCCGTATTCAGCAGGAAGGCCATGAGAAACGGAAGGCTGCTGAGGCAGAGATGCGTCGTATGGAAAATGAGCTGAAGGACAAACTGCTGGAAATCCGAAAATAATGTAACTGTTTGAAAGCCAGAGGATGTTGCCTGATAAGGGCAATGTCAGATATAAAAAGAAAAAGAGGTTATTTTCATGTATAGAGACCACACTAAAGTAATTCAGATAGGAAACAGAAAAATCGGCGGCGGTAATCCCATACTTATCCAGTCCATGACCAATACAAAGACCGAAGATGTAGATGCCACTGTCAGTCAGATTTTATCCCTGGAACAGGCAGGCTGTGATATTATCCGCTGCGCAGTGCCGACTATGGAGGCGGCCAGGGCTCTGGGAGAAATCAAAAAACAGATACACATTCCGCTGGTAGCAGATATTCATTTTGATTACCGTCTGGCCATTGCAGCTATGGAAAATGGTGCAGATAAAATCCGTATTAACCCCGGTAATATTGGAAGCACTGACAGGATCAAGGCAGTAGTGGATACAGCAAAGGAGCGTAATATTCCTATCCGTGTAGGGGTAAATAGTGGTTCCCTGGAAAAGGAACTGGTAGAGAAATATCATGGTGTTACAGCAGAAGGGCTGGTGGAAAGTGCTTTGGATAAAGTACACATTATTGAAGAACTGGGTTATGATAATCTGGTGATCAGTATCAAATCTTCTGACGTTCTCATGTGTGCCAGGGCTCATGAGCTGATCGCACAGCAGACAGATTATCCTCTTCATGTAGGAATTACAGAAGCAGGAACTCTATATTCCGGAAATATTAAATCAGCTGTGGGACTGGGGATTATTCTGTATCAGGGAATAGGAGATACCATTCGTGTATCTTTGACAGGAGCGCCTTTGGAGGAAATTAAATCTGCAAAGAGAATCCTGAAAACCCTTGGACTGCGTAAAGGCGGGGTAGAGGTAGTTTCCTGTCCCACCTGTGGCAGAACTCAGATTGATCTGATTGGTCTTGCAAATCAGGTAGAGACTATGGTACAGGATATTCCGCTGGATATTAAGGTAGCTGTAATGGGGTGCGTGGTAAACGGTCCAGGGGAATCCAGAGAAGCTGATATCGGTATCGCCGGCGGTGTAGGAGTTGGCCTGTTGATCAAAGGCGGCGAGATCATAAAGAAGGTTCCTGAAGATCAGCTGCTTGAAACATTGCGTCAGGAGCTTCTGAACTGGCAGAAATAACGGAAAGACAGGAATGGTTTTTCAGACAGGGTTTTCTGGCTGAAAAAAGGAGATTTTATTTTGGAAAAAGACTTTTTTGATGTATTTCCCAACTTAAAAGTGAAAAAAGAATTGGAGGAATTGCTGGAAATGGTCACTGTGACCAGAGTTTCCTGTAATCCCTCCAAAACTCATATCTGGGTTTATATAAAAAGTGAACGATGGATCCACAAGAAACATATCTTTGAATTGGAGGATCAGATTGAAAGGCAGCTTTTCTCAGGACTTGAACTGCGAGTGACTGTTATTGAAAAATTCCGGTTGTCCAGACAGTATACCCCGGAGAATTTTTTGGAAACTTATCGTTCCAGTATGGAACTGGAACTGCGCAGCTATAACATGCTTGAGTACAATATGTTCAAACAGGCACAGATTACTTTTCCGGGAGAGAATGATCTGCGTATGATACTTCCGGATTCTGTAATCGCCAGGGAGAAAAGTGAAATTCTGGTGGAATATCTCCACAAGGTTTTTTGTGAGAGATGTGGTATGGATCTGAGGGTGGAACTGGATTTTGTGGAGACACAGGAGAGCAGATACAGGAAAAATGCAGCTGCCCAGATTGCACAGGAGGTAGAGAATGTTATCCGCCATGCAAAACTGAACAGCAGCAAAGAAGAGGACGGACAGAAGCCGGCAGAAGAGGTAAAGACGGCGAAGACGGAAAACAAAGACAAAAAAGAAGACAAGACATCTGCAAAACAGGAGAAAAAATCGTCCTTTGGAGAGCGGAAAGACAAAAAAGGAGATTTTCGTGGTGGATTTCGCAGGGACAGCAATCCGGATGTTATTTATGGAAGAGATTTCGAAGGAGAGCCAATTACCCTGGAATCTATTACCGGTGAGATGGGTGAAGTTATTGTACGCGGACAGGTTATGGATGTGGAAGCAAGGGAGATACGCAATGAGAAAACAATCCTGATCTTTCCGATTACAGATTTTACAGACAGTATTGTAGTAAAAATGTTCCTCAGAAATGAGCAGGTGCCAGAGGTTACAGAGCATGTAAAGAAAGGAGCTTTTTTAAAGTTCCGCGGTGTTACTACAATTGACCGTTTTGACAGTGAACTGACCATCGGTTCCATTGCGGGAATTAAGAAGATTGCCAATTTTACCACTGCCAGGGTGGATACCAGCCCTCAAAAGCGGGTGGAGCTTCACTGTCATACCAAAATGAGTGATATGGATGGAGTCACAGAGGCCAAGGCTCTGGTAAAGCGTGCCTATGAATGGGGGCACAAGGCAATTGCCATTACAGATCATGGCGTAGTTCAGGCTTTTCCGGAGGCAAACCACTGCTTTGATGCATGGGGTGGCTGCGTGCCAAAGGATTCGGATTTTAAAGTTCTTTATGGTATGGAGGCTTATCTGGTAGATGATTTAAAGGGTATGGTTACAAATGGTAAAGGACAACGCCTGGATGGGAAATTTGTGGTATTTGATATTGAAACCACAGGCTTTTCCTCTCTGACCTGTCATATCATTGAAATTGGAGCAGTGCTTGTAGAGAATGGCCAGATCACAGATCGTTTTTCTACTTTTGTAAATCCCAGGGTTCCCATTCCTTTCCGGATTGAACAGCTGACCAGTATTAATGACAGTATGGTAATGGATGCCCCTCCCATCGAGGAGGTTCTGCCCAGATTTCTGGAATTCTGCAAAGGTGCGGTGATGGTTGCCCACAATGCAGACTTTGATATGGGATTTATTATGAAAAACTGTGACAGACTGGGGATTTCTCATGACTTTACCTATGTGGATACTGTAGGTATGGCCAGATTTCTGCTTCCTGCATTGAACCGTTTTAAGCTGGATACAGTAGCGAAAGCAGTAGGTGTTTCCCTGGAGAATCATCACAGGGCAGTGGATGATGCGGCGTGCACTGCGGAGATCTTTGTGAAATTTGTGCAGATGCTGGCAGAACGTGATATCGTAGATGTGGATGAATTAAACAAGCAGGGAGCAGTTTCAACGGATACCGTCAGAAAACTGCCTACTTATCATGCTATTATTTTTATGCGGAATGAACCGGGACGCATTAACCTGTATAAGCTTGTCAGCCAGTCTCATCTGAAATACTATCACAGAAGACCACGAGTACCAAAGAGCGTGCTGAAAAAATATAGAGAAGGACTTTTGGTAGGAAGTGCCTGTGAAGCAGGGGAGCTGTATCAGGCCCTTCTTCGGAATGCACCTGAGGCAGAAATCGCCAGACTGGTGAATTTCTATGATTATCTGGAAATCCAGCCAATAGGAAACAATAAGTTTATGCTTGCAGATGAAAAGCATGATATGATAAATTCAGAGGAGGATCTCCGGGAGATCAACCGTCGGATCGTGAAGCTTGGAGAGCAGTTTAAAAAGCCGGTGGTAGCTACCTGTGATGTACATTTTATGGATCCTCAGGATGAGGTTTACCGTCGGATCATTATGGCCGGGAATGGATTTTCAGATGCGGATGAGCAGGCACCTCTGTATCTGCGTACTACGGAGGAAATGCTGGATGAATTTTCCTATCTGGGCAGCGAAAAGGCTGAGGAAGTGGTGATCACAAATCCAGGTAAGATCGCGGATATGATCGAAAAAATTTCACCGATCCACCCGGACAAATTTCCACCGGTTATTGAAAATTCGGATCAGGATCTGAAGAATATCTGTTTTACCAAGGCCCATGAAATGTATGGCGATCCTCTTCCAAAGATCGTAGAGGACCGTCTGGATAAAGAACTGCATTCCATTATTTCCAATGGTTATGCGGTAATGTATATTATTGCCCAGAAGCTGGTATGGAAGTCTAATGAAGATGGATATCTGGTAGGCTCCCGAGGCTCTGTAGGTTCCTCCCTGGCAGCGACTATGTCAGGAATTACAGAGGTTAATCCTCTGCCACCCCACTATTTGTGCCCTAATCCTGATTGTAAATACAGTGATTTTGATTCTCCTGAGGTCAGAAAGTATTCCGGAATGGCAGGTTGTGATATGCCAGATAAGATCTGCCCTAAATGTGGAACCAAAATGAAGAAAGAGGGATTTGATATTCCTTTCGAAACATTCCTGGGATTTAAGGGAGATAAGGAACCGGATATTGACCTTAACTTTTCCGGAGAATATCAGGCGAATGCCCACAGATATACAGAGGTTATTTTTGGAAAGGGCCAGACCTTCAAGGCAGGTACCATTGGTACACTTGCCGAGAAAACAGCCTTTGGTTATGTGAAAAATTATTATGAAGAACGTGGAGTACATAAGCGTTACTGTGAGATTAACCGTATTGTCCAGGGCTGCACCGGTGTGCGAAGGACTACCGGACAGCATCCGGGAGGAATTATCGTACTTCCTATGGGAGAAGAGATTGAGAAATTTACTCCGGTTCAGCATCCGGCCAATGATGTGAACAGTGATATTATCACAACACATTTTGATTATCATTCTATTGACGGAAACCTGCTGAAGCTTGATATACTCGGGCATGATGATCCTACCATGATCCGTATGCTGGAAGATCTGACAGGCATCAGTGCCAGGGATATTCCACTGGATCAGAAGGATGTGATGTCGCTGTTTGCCAGCACAAAGGCTCTTCATATTGAGCCTGAGGACATAGGGGGATGTAAGCTTGGCTGTCTTGGAATTCCGGAGTTTGGTACAGATTTTGCCATGCAGATGCTTATAGATACTAAGCCTAAATATTTCTCTGATCTGGTTCGTATTGCGGGGCTTTCCCATGGTACTGATGTATGGCTGGGAAATGCCCAGGTACTGATCCAGGAAGGAAAAGCAACGATTTCCACTGCAATCTGTACACGTGATGATATTATGATCTATCTGATCGGTAAGGGAGTAGAGAGTGGCCTGGCCTTTACCATTATGGAGAGTGTCCGTAAGGGCAAGGGTCTTCGTGAGGAGTGGATCACGACTATGAAGGAACATGATGTGCCAGACTGGTATATCTGGTCCTGTAAGCTGATCAAGTATATGTTCCCCAAGGCTCATGCAGCAGCCTATGTTATGATGGCATATCGTATTGCCTGGTATAAGGTATTTCAGCCACTGGCCTATTATGCGGCTTATTTTAGTATTCGTGCCACTGCCTTTTCCTATGAACTGATGTGTATGGGAAAAGAACGTCTGGAATATTATATGGCAGAGATACGCAAAAAAGGAGATGCTGCTTCCAAGAAAGATCAGGATACTTTGAAGGATATGCGTATTGTACAGGAAATGTATGCCAGAGGGATTGAGTTTGTTCCTATTGATATTTATACTGCCAAGGCCCAGCGGTTCCAGATTGTAGACGGAAAACTGATGCCTGCACTGGCCACCATTGATGGTCTGGGAGGTAAGGCAGCAGATGCAGTGGTGGATGCCGCCAAACAGGGCAGATTTTTGTCAAAGGATGATTTTCGTGACAGGACCAAAGTCAGTAAAACTGTGATTGATCTGATGGATGACCTGAAACTGTTCGGCGATATTCCTCAGTCCAATCAGATGTCATTGTTTGATTTCACCGGCTGATCTGTGCAAGTGTCAGATTGGCCATATCATAAGAGACAGAAAAACAAGGAGATGGATATGCGAAAAGAAGAATTGAGATATTTACAGAGACTGTCTGAGCTTTATCCTACAATAGGAAAAGCTTCTACGGAAATCATCAACCTGCAGTCGATTCTGAATCTGCCCAAAGGTACGGAACATTTTCTGTCAGACCTGCACGGAGAATATGAGGCATTTTCCCATGTTCTCAGGAATGGTTCAGGAGCAGTGCGCAAAAAGATTGATGATGTATTTGGACATACTCTCAGCAACAGCGACAAACGGGCTCTTGCTACTCTGATTTATTATCCGAAGGACAAAATTGATGTGGTTAAAAGTGAAGAAGAGGATATGGAAAACTGGTATAAGATCACCCTTTACCGTCTGATCGAGGTGTGTAAGACAACTGCCTCCAAATATACCAGATCCAAGGTACGCAAGGCTTTGCCTGCAGATTATGCCTATGTAATCGAGGAGTTGATCACAGAGAAAGCAGAAGTACTGGATAAAGAAGCTTATTATGATGCGATTGTAAATACCATTATTCAGATTGGAAGGGCAGAAAATTTTATTATTGCCCTGGCAGAATTGATCCAGAGGCTGGTTGTGGATCATCTGCACATTCTGGGAGATATTTATGACAGAGGTCCGGCACCTCATTTTATTATGGACAGACTGATGGAATATCATTCCCTGGATATCCAGTGGGGAAACCATGATGTAGTGTGGATGGGTGCGGCGGCAGGACAGCAGGCATGTATTGCCACTGTTTTAAGAAACAGTATCCGATATGATAACCTGGATATTCTGGAGGATGGATATGGAATTAATATGCTGCCTCTGGCCACCTTTGCCATGGAAGTTTACGGAGAAGATCTCTGTGAGATTTTTTCCATAAAAGGAAGTTCTGATTATAATATTTTGGAAAAAGAACTGGGCAAAAAAATGCATAAGGCCATTGCTGTGATCCAGTTTAAGTTAGAAGGAAAGCTTGTGCGTAAGCACAGGGAATTCCAGATGGAAGACAGGGCATTACTGCACAGGATCAATCCGAAAAAGGGAACGATCGTCATGCCGGATGGAAAGGAATATCCACTGCGGGATACGAACTTTCCTACTGTGGACTGGAACCATCCTTATGAGCTTACGGAAGGAGAAAGGGAGGTTATGGATAAACTTTCCTCAGCTTTTCGTAATTGTGAAAAGCTTCAGAGGCATATCCTCTTTCTCCTTGATAAAGGAGGGCTTTATAAGGTATATAATGGAAATCTGCTTTTTCATGGAAGCATTCCCCTTAATGAGGATGGAACCTTCCGTGAAGTACAGATTTATGGAAAAAGCTATAAGGGTAAGGAACTGTATGATATTCTGGAAGCCTATGTTCGCAGGGCATATTATGCGGTAGATAAAGAGGAACAGAAAAAAGGCAAAGATATTATGTGGTATATCTGGGCAGCACCCAATTCTCCTTTGTTTGGAAAAAGTAAAATGAGTACTTTTGAAAGGTATTTTATTGAAGATCCTGCTACTCATGAGGAGAAGAAAAATGCATACTACAGACTCTGGGAAAAAGAGGAAATTGTGGACCAGATGCTTCTTGAGTTTGGATTGAATCCGGAGAAGGGACATATTATTAATGGACATGTTCCTGTTCATCAGAGTGAAGGTGAGAGCCCTGTGAAATGTAATGGCAAGGTAATTGTGATTGATGGTGGTTTTTGTAAGGCCTATCGGAAGGTTACGGGAATTGCAGGATATACTTTGATCTATAATTCCTATGGACTGACTCTCTGTGCCCATGAGCCCTTTACATCTAAGGCAGATGCTATTGCAAAGGAAACAGATATTGCTTCAAACCGTGTTGCAGTCCGTTATACACCGAGACGTCTGCTGGTTGGAGATACAGATACCGGATATGCCTTGAAGGAAAGAATCCAGGAACTGATCCAGCTTCTGGAAGCTTACAGAAAAGGTATCATTAAGGAAAAAAGTAAGTAATAGATGAAGCGGTTTGAAAAAAATATCCGCTATATAAAAGGAGACGGATAATTTGTCGGAAACGAAACATAACAGGAGAAACAGAAGAGACAGAAAAAAAAGAATACTGACCAGACTTCTTATTGTATTGATTATTATATTCCTGCTTGTAGGTCTGGCAGGAATCCTTATGGCCAGACAGAAACAGGCTATGGAAAAACAGCAGAAAAAAGATGAGGCCATAGCAGCACTGGCCAGTATTCCTACAGTGACACCCACCCCGGCTGCGACACCAACTCCTACGCCTACACCGATTCCTACAGTAACTCCCACACCTGTTATTACTAGGGCACCTGCTTTTAATCCTGAGGATTATATGGGAGTCTGGAAAAGCGAAAACGGAAGGGTTACCATACAGATCACAGAGCTTACAGAGAAAACCATTACCTTTACTTATACACAGACCAACAAAAAAGGAACTGCTGTGTGTGAGGCAAATGTGAAAAAATCTGTGGCAGGAAATGCGGCAAATTTTTCCTTTAAAGATTCTCTGGGGAATAAGGCAAAGGGTTTCCTGACCTTTGACAACGGCAGGCTATATGCGTATATAAAAACCAGAAAAAAGGCAGAGGGCGCAAAAGTTCATCCGTCAGTTGACGGTATTATGATAAGAAATTAAAATGCAGGAGGAATAGACTGAAAATACAGTCCTTCCTCCTGCATTTATATTTTATTTTGCCATTTTTTTGTTATCTGTACGTCCCACAAGATAGTCCAGGCTGATTTCATAATAGTTGGCAAGGCGAATCAGCATTTCAATGGGAATATTTCTGGAACCGGTCTCATAGTGAGAGTAGGAACGCTGACTGATGTGAAGGATTTCGCTGAGTTCACGCTGGGACATATCAGCATCAGTACGCAAATCCTGAATACGTTGAAATTTCATATAAAGTTCGCTCCTTTTTTATTATAATGTAAAAAGTATAAATCAGAACAAAATGAACACTTGCAAATTGGAGCAAAATGGGCTACAATAAAAGATAATCTTTTTCTCATTTCTTATTTTCTAAGCAGAGTTTTATCGTTTGACTGCGATTTCATCTGCGTAATTTCCAAAATATATATTTATGTGTGAAACAGCGGGGATTTTTGCGCAAAGAAAGGAGTAAATTTGTTTGCAAGTGTTTTATCTGCTGCAATTCTGGGGATAGAGGTGCGTCCGGTCCAGGTGGAGGCAGATGTAAGTAATGGTCTGCCATCCTTTACAATGGTTGGTTTTCCTTCTGCTCAGGTGAAGGAGGCACAGGACAGAGTGCGGACAGCACTGAAAAATAATGGTTTTCAGTTTCCGCCAAAAAAAATCACAGTAAATCTGGCTCCTGCAGATATGAAGAAAGAAGGGGCCGGATTTGATATGCCGGTGGCTGCTGCTGTGATGGCTGCTTTTGAGATGATAAAGCCTCAGGTATTGGAGGGGGTGATGATGTCCGGTGAAATCGGTCTGAATGGGGAAATCCATGAGGTTTCCGGAATTCTGCCCATGGTTCTCTGTGCCAGAGACCTGGGCTGCAGACTGTGTGTGGTGCCTTATGGAAATTTAAAGGAGGGCAGGCTGATCCGGGATGTTCCGGTAGCCGGAGTGAAGAATCTTCAGGAACTGATGCAATGCTTAAATGATCCGGAACCCTATATACAGAGAGAAGAGCAGGAGGAACCGGAAGCCGGAGAGGAAAGGAATCAACTGGATTTTGCGGACATTGAAGGACAGGAAAGTGCAAAGAGGGCAGCAGAAATTGCAGTAAGTGGATTTCACAATATACTGTTTATGGGACCACCGGGAACCGGCAAAACTATGCTTGCCAGAAGGCTGCCTACGATTATGCCGGGAATAAGTTTTGAAGAGAAGCTGGAACTTACCAAAATATATAGTATTGCCGGACTTTTGGCCAGAGACCATCCTCTGATCAGCCAGAGACCTTTCCGCAGTCCTCATCATACAAGCACTGCTTATGCACTGGCCGGTGGGGGACGTAATCCAAGACCCGGTGAGATTACGCTGGCCCACAGGGGTGTGCTGTTTCTGGATGAGATGCCTGAGTTTTCCAGAAGTAGTCTGGAACTTCTCAGGCAACCGCTGGAGGATAAGGTGATTCATATTGCCAGGGTAAGCGGAACCTACACGTTTCCGGCAGATTTCATGTTGTGTGCAGCCATGAATCCCTGTCCCTGCGGTTACTATCCGGATCTGAACCGTTGTACCTGCACTCCGGGGGCGGTAGCCGGTTATCTGGGAAAGATAAGTCGTCCCCTTCTTGACAGAATTGATATCAGTACAGAAGTGCCGCCTATTTCTTTTGAGCAGCTTCATCAGGGAAAGAGAGGAGAAAATTCAGCAGTGATCAGAAGTAGGGTGGAAAGGGTGCAGAAGCTTCAGAGAGAACGTTATAAAGATATGGATATCAAATTCAATGGTCAGCTTCGCAGCAGCCAGATCGACAGATTCTGCTCTGTGACAGACAGTGGTGCCAGACTGCTGGCAAGAGCTTTTGAACGGATTGCGTTCAGTGCCAGATCTTATCATAGGATACTGAAGGTTGCCCGAACTATTGCAGATATGGAAGGAGAAGAAAAAATTGCCAGTCATCATATTGGAGAGGCTTTATCCTACAGAGTTTTTGATAAGGAGTCAGTCATAAAATAAGGGATGGGAAGGTATTTATTATATGAAAGAATCTACTTCTGAAAATATCAGATGCATTACAAAGGAGGATCCGGAATATCCTGTAAAAATGAAACAGTATCCATCTATGCCAAACAAACTTTATGTAAAGGGCAGACTGCCTCTGGCAGAAAAGCCGGCAGTGGCTGTGATTGGTGCAAGAATGTGCAGTCCATATGGCAGAATACAGGCATTCCGGTATGCGAAAGTATTAAGTGAAGCAGGCATTCAGATCATAAGCGGAATGGCACTGGGAATTGATTCAGAGGGGCACAAGGGTGCACTGGAGGGAAAAATGCCTACCTTTGCAGTACTTGGAAGTGGAGTGGATGTCTGCTATCCCAGGGCAAATCGAAAGCTTTATGAGAGAATTCTCTGGGAAGGGGGCGGAGTGATCAGCGAGTGCCCTCCTGGGACACAGCCTATGCCATGGTGCTTTCCAGCCAGAAATCGTATCATCAGTGCACTGGCAGATGCAGTGCTCATCGTGGAAGCAAAGGAAAACAGTGGCTCCCTGATCACTGCAGGGTTTGCTTTGGAACAGGGAAAAATGGTATATGCTATTCCAGGTGCAGTTACAGATGCTCTCAGCAGGGGCTGCCATAAACTGATTTATGATGGAGCCGGAATTGCCTACAGCCCGGAAATTATACTGGAAGAATTGGAAATCTGTACAAAAACCAATATAAAAAGCGATGAAAAAAATGACTTAGGACTTGAAAGTGATTTGAATATGGTGTATAGTTGTCTCGATTTACGACCAAAAAATGTGGACTATATTGTGCGAAAAACAGGTTTTTCTCCTGGTCAGGTAAGCAATTATCTGATAGAGTTAATGCTTCAGGGGCTGATTACAGAATGTGGAAAACATTATTATACAAGGACGTAGAGAGGGTAGCAATTCGGTTGTCGGTCGGACAACTGATGAAACAGAAAGTTACTGTAAAGGAAACAGTGACAACAGATAGTATAGATTGTAACTAGGAGAGATAGCATGGCGAAATATCTGGTGATAGTGGAGTCACCTGCAAAAGTAAAAACAATCAAGAAATTTTTGGGTGCAAATTATGATGTGGAGGCTTCCAACGGACATGTGCGTGATTTCCCCAAAAGTCAGTTTGGAATTGATGTAGAACATGATTTCGAACCTAAATATATTACCATTCGCGGAAAAGGAGAGCTTCTTGCCAAATTGCGTAAGTCTGCAAAAAAAGCAGATAAGATTTATCTGGCAACTGACCCTGACCGTGAGGGAGAGGCAATCTCCTGGCATCTGATGAAGGCGTTAAAGGAAGATCCGAAAAAAATGCACAGGATTACTTTTAATGAAATCACTAAAACTGCAGTAAAGACTTCTATCAAACAGGCCAGAGATCTGGATATGGATCTGGTAGATGCACAGCAGGCCAGACGTATGCTGGACCGAATGGTAGGTTATACAATAAGTCCGCTTCTCTGGGCAAAGGTTAAAAGAGGGTTAAGTGCAGGCCGTGTACAGTCTGTGGCTCTCCGTATCATCTGTGACAGAGAAGAGGAAATCAATGCGTTTATTCCTGAAGAGTACTGGAGTCTGGACGGAGAATTTCAGGTGCAAGGTGAGAAAAAACCTCTGCAGGCTAAATTTTATGGTACAGATAAGAAGATGAATATTCATAATAAGCAGGAAATGGATGAACTTCTTGCTGCTCTTCAGAATCAGGAATATGAGATTACGGAAGTGAAAAAGGGAGAGAGAACCAAGAATGCACCTCTTCCATTTACCACCAGTACACTGCAGCAGGAAGCTGCCAAGACACTGAACTTTTCTACTCAGAAAACCATGCGTCTTGCTCAGCAGTTATATGAAGGTGTTGATATTAAAGGAAGCGGTACAGTAGGTGTGATCTCTTATCTGCGTACGGATTCTACACGAATTTCCGAGGAAGCGGATACTGCGGCAAGAGAATATATCACTGCCCAGTATGGAGAGGATTACGTATCAAAAACAGAGAAGGCTGTTAAGAAGGGACAGAAAATACAGGATGCTCATGAAGCAATCCGTCCTACAGATATCAGCCGGACTCCGGTGCTTCTGAAGGAATCCTTGTCCAGAGACCAGTTCAGGCTTTACCAACTGATCTGGAGACGATTTGCAGCCAGCCGTATGGCTCCAGCAAAATATGAAACCACCTCTGTCAAAATAGGAGCAGGTGATTATACTTTTACAGTAGCTGCCTCTAAAGTTGTTTTTGATGGATTCATGTCGGTTTATACAGACGAAGAAGACCAGAAAAAAGGAAACGTACTGAATCAGAGCCTGGAAAAAGGAATGAAGCTTACTTTGAAGGAATTGAAACCGGAGCAGCATTTCACACAGCCGCCAGCTCATTATACAGAGGCTTCTCTTGTAAAAACCATGGAAGAGCTTGGAATCGGCCGTCCCAGTACCTATGCTCCCACAATTACCACGATCATCAGTCGCCGCTATGTAGCGAAGGAACAGAAAAATTTATATGTTACAGAGCTGGGAGAGGTGGTAAACAGTATTATGAAGCAGGCTTTCCCAAGCATTGTAGATGTGAATTTTACAGCTACCATGGAGGGACTGCTGGACTGTGTGGCAGCAGGGACTGTAAAGTGGAAGACAGTTGTGAGCAACTTCTATCCGGATCTGAAGAGAGATGTGGATGAGGCTGAGAAGGAACTGGAAAAGGTGGAGATCCAGGATGAAGTTACTGATGTGATCTGTGATAATTGCGGCAGGAACATGGTGATCAAATACGGTCCTCATGGACGTTTCCTGGCATGCCCCGGATTTCCGGAATGTAGAAATACAAAGCCATATTATGAAAAAATCGGTGTTCTCTGTCCAAAATGTGGTAAAGAAGTCGTTCTGAAGAAAACCAAAAAAGGACGAAAATATTATGGATGTGAGAATAATCCGGAATGTGATTTTATGTCCTGGCAGAAGCCATCCAAAAAGAAATGTCCAAAATGCGGAAGCTATATGGTAGAAAAGGGAAATAAGCTTGTCTGCAGCCAGGAAACCTGTGGTTATGTAGAAGAAAAAACACAGGACTGACCGGGGAAAAAGAGAGTGATCTGTAAAAAAGAAAGCTTAGGAAACAGGATTCTGTAAATCAGCAGAATTCTGTTTTTTTGCGCTTTTTAACTTTAATATCAGAAAATCTATACCATCGGGGAAAATGTATTTGTTGAATAATATTTGGAAAAGAAATCTATTTTCAGAAAAGCAAAAATAAAATGAAAAATAGTAAAATTTATCTTGTAATTTTCAATCAAAACGTGTAGTATTAGACTATAAATATATGATTAACCATAACAAAGGCGAAAGGAGGACAATATGAGCGTTCAGTTGCTGGATAAAACAAGAAAGATCAATAAGCTTCTGCACAACAGCAGCTCTAGCAAGGTGGTGTTCAATGATATCTGTCAGGTACTGATGGAGACCTTGAGTTCCAATATTCTGGTACTCAGTAAGAAAGGTAAGGTTCTGGGCGTCAGTTTGTGTCCGGGTGTTGATGAGATTACTGAACTGATAGAGGATAAGGTCGGTGGATATGTAGATACTTTATTAAATGAGAGATTTCTGGGAGTTTTATCAACGAAAGAGAATGTAAATCTGCAGACACTTGGTTTTGAACATGTGTCAAATAGCTATCAGGGGATTATTAATCCTATTGATATTGCAGGTGAGCGTCTGGGAACTGTATTTATGTATCGATTTGACAGACCTTATGATATTGAGGATATCATTGTCAGTGAGTACGGTACCACGGTCGTAGGACTGGAGATGATGCGTGCAGTTCATGAGGAGAACGCAGAGGAAGACAGAAAACAGCAGGTTGTGAAATCTGCATTTAATACCTTGTCCTTCTCAGAACTGGAGGCGATTATCCATATTTTTGATGAGCTTGACGGAGATGAGGGAATCCTGGTAGCCAGCAAGATTGCTGACCGGGTGGGAATCACAAGGTCTGTGATCGTTAATGCTCTCAGAAAATTTGAAAGTGCAGGTGTGATCGAATCCAGATCCTCAGGTATGAAGGGAACCTATATAAAGGTTCTCAATGAGGTGATCTTTGATGAGCTGGAGGAGATCAAGGCTCAGAGAAACAAGAAAGGCTGATGGCATCAGATAAGCCGGAAGAGAATAAATGTTAAGTTTTAAGACTGCCTTTTATCCTTAGACAATATGGGATAGAGGGCAGTCTTTATCATTGTATATCAGTTATACCATCGCAAACCTGGCAGGCGATTTTCCCCATTTGGATAAAATAATTTGGAAATTGAGAAAAAGAAAGAAAAAGAGAGTATAAATTAGAAAAAGAGAGTATATATTGAATTATATAATACTCAGTGAAGTTGCTAATTTTACTTGTTTTCAATATTATATGGACAGTGATTAGCACTCGAAGTAAATGAGTGCTAGCAGAAATCGGCAGAATCTGACAAGGCGCCGAGACAGTTACCGGATATTTTGCAATAACAAAAAAGGTACGGTAACAGGAATGTTTTAGTTGGAGAATAAAGGAGGACATAGATCATGACATTAGTACCTTTAGGTGACAGAGTTGTATTAAAACAGGTTGAAGCAGAAGAGACAACAAAATCCGGAATCGTTCTTCCGGGACAGGCACAGGAGAAACCACAGCAGGCTGAAGTTGTAGCTGTAGGACCTGGCGGAGTTGTTGATGGCAAAGAAGTAAAAATGGAAGTAGTTGTAGGTGATAAAGTTATCTACTCCAAATATTCAGGAACAGAAGTAAAAATGGATGGAACAGAGTATATCATTGTAAAACAGAATGATATTCTTGCAATTGTTAAATAATCAGAGTTTAAACAGGAGGTCATATTATCATGGCAAAAGAAATTAAATTCGGCGCAGAAGCCAGAGCAGCTCTTGAAGCTGGTGTAAATAAATTAGCTGATACAGTAAGAGTAACATTAGGACCGAAAGGAAGAAACGTAGTTCTTGATAAACCATACGGTGCTCCGCTTATCACAAACGATGGTGTTACAATCGCAAAAGAAATCGAACTGGAAGACGGATTCGAAAACATGGGTGCACAGCTGATCAAAGAAGTTGCATCCAAAACAAACGATGTAGCAGGTGATGGTACAACAACAGCTACTGTTCTTGCACAGGCTATGGTTCATGAAGGAATGAGAAACTTGGCAGCAGGTGCAAACCCGATCATCCTTAGAAAAGGTATGAAAAAAGCTACAGATACAGCTGTAGAAGCAATCAAGAACATGAGCCAGACAATCAGCGGAAAGAAACAGATCGCAAACGTTGCATCTATTTCTGCAAGCGATGAGACAGTAGGACAGTTAGTAGCAGACGCCATGGAAAAAGTTTCCAAAGACGGTGTTATCACAGTAGAAGAATCCAAGACAATGCACACAGAACTTGACCTGGTAGAAGGTATGCAGTTCGATCGTGGATATGTATCCGCATATATGTCAACAGATATGGAAAAAATGGAAGCAAATCTGGAAGATCCATATATCCTGATCACAGACAAAAAGATCAGCAACATCCAGGAAATCCTTCCGTTACTGGAGCAGGTTGTTCAGGCAGGTGCAAAACTTCTCATCATCGCTGAGGATGTAGAAGGTGAAGCTCTTACAACTCTTATTGTAAACAAATTAAGAGGAACCTTCCAGGTAGTAGCTGTAAAAGCTCCTGGATATGGCGACAGAAGAAAAGAAATGCTTCAGGATATCGCAATCCTTACAGGCGGACAGGTAATCTCCGAAGAACTTGGTCTTGAACTGAAAGAGACAACAATGGCTCAGTTAGGACGTGCAAAATCTGTTAAAGTTGCAAAAGAAAATACAGTTATCGTTGATGGTATGGGCGACAAAGAAGCAATCGCAAACCGTGTTGCACAGATCCGTGGACAGATCGAAGAAACAAAATCTGAATTTGATAAAGAAAAATTACAGGAAAGACTTGCAAAACTGGCTGGCGGCGTAGCTGTTATCCGTGTTGGTGCTTCCACTGAGACAGAAATGAAAGAAGCTAAGCTTCGTCTGGAAGATGCTCTTGCAGCTACAAGAGCAGCAGTAGAAGAAGGTATCATTGCAGGTGGCGGATCTGCTTACATCCACGCATCCAAAGAAGTTGCAAAACTTGCAGCAACTCTGGAAGGTGATGAGAAGACAGGTGCAAACATCATCCTGAAAGCTCTGGAAGCTCCTCTGTTCCGCATTTCTGCAAATGCAGGACTTGAAGGTTCCGTAATCATTAACAAAGTAAGAGAATCTGAGCCGGGAATCGGTTTCGATGCGCTTAATGAGAAATATGTAGACATGGTAGGCGAAGGTATCCTTGACCCTGCAAAGGTTACAAGAAGTGCCCTTCAGAACGCTACAAGTGTTGCATCTACATTACTTACAACAGAATCTGCTGTTGCAATTATCAAAGAAGACACACCGGCACCGGCTGCTAATCCGGGAATGGGAATGATGTAATCCACAAAAAGCGTGGTCTAAACAATATAAACCACAGTAAAGGGAATCATCGTCATAGACGTTGGTTCCCTTTTATGGTATAATGCCTAATAAAATAATCCGGAAGACCGGAAAAATAAGAAAAGGAGTGATAAGGATGAGTGATCTTTATTCAGAATTGTTGGTAAAGAAAGAAAGCACAGCAAAAGATGGTATCATGAAATATGGATTGATCGTGTTGACTGCACTGGCAGTTTTAGCAGGAATTATTGTGAATCCGTTGATTCTGCTGGCTGCTGTGGCACTTGGAATTGCGTGCTATTTTGTAATCCCGAAGACAGATGTGGAGTATGAATATCTGTTTGTGAACGGAGAGTTTGATATTGATATGGTTATGGCAAAGTCAAAGAGAAAGAGGGTAAAAAGCTTCAATCTCTCTGAGGCAGACCTGGTGGCACCGTTAAATTCCCACAGAATGGACTATTACAACGGAAACCAGAACATGAAAGTTCTTGACTATTCATCAGGAAATCCACAGCATAAACGTTTTGGTGTGATCACCAGACTGGACAATGCTACATGTAAGATTATTCTGGAGCCGGATGAGGCTCTTGCCCAGGCAATGAAAAAAACTGCACCAAGCAAAGTATTTTTGGATTGACACACTAACTAATTTTTGTTACACTTGATAAAAATAAAGGGCCAGTTGCTGGTTCCTTATTTTTATTTTCTATTTAGCAAGGCCCTTTCGGGCCGAAGTTTTTTCTATACTTACTAATTTCACATACGCAAGGGAGGAAATGCAATGGGTACTATCATTGGTGAAGGTATTACTTTTGATGACGTCCTGTTAGTTCCGGCTTATTCAAAAGTAATTCCGAATCAGGTAGATGTCACAACGTACTTAACGAAAAAGATCAAACTGAACATTCCCATGATGAGCGCAGGAATGGATACAGTTACCGAACATCGTATGGCAATTGCCATGGCAAGACAGGGTGGTATTGGTATCATTCACAAAAATATGTCCATCGAGGCACAGGCAGAAGAGGTAGATAAGGTAAAACGTTCTGAGAACGGCGTTATCACAGATCCTTTCTATTTATCCCCTGAGCATACATTGAAAGATGCAGATGAGCTTATGGCAAAATTCCGTATCTCCGGTGTACCGATCACAGAGGGCAGAAAGCTTGTTGGTATCATTACAAACCGAGATCTGAAGTTTGAGACAGATTTTACCAAGAAGATCAAAGAGTGCATGACTTCTGAGGGACTGATCACAGCCAAAGAGGGAATCACTCTGGAAGAGGCAAAGAAAATCCTTGCCAAATCCCGTAAAGAGAAATTACCCATTGTAGATGATGATTTTAATTTAAAAGGCCTGATCACAATCAAGGATATTGAAAAACAGATCAAATATCCTCTGGCTGCCAAAGATGAGCAGGGACGTCTTCTCTGCGGTGCAGCAGTAGGAATTACAGCTAATGTACTTGCACGTGTAGATGCGCTGGTGAAGGCATGTGTAGATGTAATTGTAATTGATTCTGCACATGGTCATTCAGAGAATATTCTGAAGGCTGTCCGTGAAATTAAAGCTGCATATCCGGATCTTCAGGTAATTGCAGGTAATGTAGCTACAGGAGCAGCTACCAAGGCTCTGATCGATGCAGGCGTAGATGCAGTTAAGGTTGGTATCGGACCTGGATCTATTTGTACCACACGTGTGGTTGCAGGTATTGGCGTACCACAGGTTACTGCAGTAATGGATTGTTATGAGGTTGCTAATCGTTATGGAATCCCGATCATTGCAGACGGTGGTATCAAATATTCCGGAGACGTTACCAAGGCAATTGCAGCTGGTGCAAATGTATGTATGATGGGAAGTATCTTCGCAGGATGCGATGAGAGCCCGGGAACTTTTGAACTGTATCAGGGACGTAAATATAAAGTATACCGTGGTATGGGATCTATTGCTGCTATGGAGAACGGCAGTAAAGATCGTTATTTCCAGGAAAATGCAAAGAAGCTTGTTCCGGAAGGCGTAGAGGGACGTGTTGCATATAAAGGACATGTAGAGGATACTGTATTCCAGCTTATGGGTGGTCTTCGCTCAGGTATGGGATATTGCGGCGCAGAGAATATTGAAACTCTTAAGACTACAGGTAAGTTTATCAAGATTTCTGCTGCTTCTCTGAAGGAATCTCATCCACATGATATTCATATCACCAAAGAAGCTCCAAACTATAGTGTAGATGATAAATAAATAATGAATGATACCCCGGAGGTCCTGTGGATCTGCCGGGGTATTTTTGTGGAATTATCGGTTTTGATAGGTTACTGTTTACTGGTAATATCCCGCGAGGTGTTTTTTGTGAGCGAAGGTCACAGAAAACCTGAGACATACTGCGCGAATTTATGCGATTAGCATAAATTCTGTGCATCGCGAAGCGTGTTGCTGGGAACGGAGTGAACAGTAACTTTGATAGTGAAAAGAAAGGAATTCAATGGTATAATAGAAAAAACGAATTCCAGGAAATGGGTGGCAGAGAAAAGCTATGATACAAAAGAATCGGAGCGGTAAAAAAAGTACCGGATCTGCGAAAACAAAGAGAAAATCGGTTTCAAAATCAAAAACCAGTGCTGTATGCAGAAAAAAATCTTCCAGGAAATCAGGGAAAAACAGCAGAGTCCGACAGAGAAATCTGAGGATGCTGCTAATCTGCATTATCCTGATGGTGGGAGTAAGTATGGGATGCTGGTATGGAATAAATAATATGCAGGAGAGGGAAAGAAAAGAGCAGGAAGTACTTCTGGAGCAGGAAAATTCAGGAAGCGGTCCTGAGCAGTGGCAGAAAGAAGGGGCTCCCTATATTGATGTGGAGCTGCTGACTCCCAATGAATACTCCAGACCGCAGATTCCCATTGAAAGCGTAAAATATATTGCAATTCACTATACTGCGAACCCAGGGGCAACAGCAATGGCCAACAGAAATTATTTTGAGAATCTGGCAAATACACATGAGACAAAGGTAAGCAGTCATTTTGTCATTGGCCTTGATGGAGAGGTGGTACAGTGCATTCCTACATCGGAGATGTCTTATGCGACAAATTCCCGTAATGTGGATACCGTATCGATCGAGTGTTGTCACCAGGATGAGACGGGAAAATTCAATGATGCAACCTATGATTCGGCTGTAAAACTGACAGCATGGTTATGTGTGCGATTCGGACTTACTTCTGAAAATGTGATCCGTCATTATGATGTGACAGGAAAGAACTGTCCAAAATATTATGTGGAGAATCCGGATGCATGGATTCAAATGAAGGCTGATATTGCTTCACAGATTGAGGTTGACTATAAATTAAAGAATATTCAGTAATGGTATATACTATTGTTTTTGAAAAAAAGTATGAAAAAAAGCATGAAACAAAAAAATGCCTTGAAATATGTAAAGAAGTATTGTACTATAATAACAGCGTGTGAGTTTTCACGACAGTGTCTGCATGACTGGCGGAAGTAGGATTACCTACAGGGAGTGCAGCAAATATATGAGCCGACCGCCTGGGCAGCCTGGAAATTATTCAATGAATAAATAGGTTTCCCAGGCTTTTTTTAACCTTATTTTTAACGAAAAGGAGAAAAATTATGGAAATGTTATCACTGGAAAAAGAACTGAAAGAGAATTCCTATCCTGGAAGAGGAATTGTGATCGGACGTTCCGCAGACGGTAAGAAAGCAGTGACAGCTTATTTCATCATGGGCAGAAGCGAGAACAGCAGAAACAGAGTATTTGTAGAGGATGGTGAGGGAATCCGTACCCAGGCATTTGATCCGTCCAAGCTTACAGATCCGAGTCTGATCATCTATGCACCTGTACGTGTACTGGGAAACAAAACAATCGTAACTAACGGAGATCAGACAGACACTATTTATGAGGGAATGGATCATCAGCTTACTTTTGAGCAGTCCTTAAGAAGCAGAGAATTTGAGCCGGACGGTCCAAACTATACACCTCGTATTTCCGGTGTTATGCATGTAGAGAACGGAAAATTTAACTATGCGATGTCAATCCTCAAGAGCAACAACGGAAATCCGGATGCATGTAACAGATACACATTTGCATATGAGAATGCCATTGCAGGAGAGGGACATTTTATCCATACTTATAAATGTGACGGAAATCCACTTCCAAGCTTTGAGGGTGAGCCGAAACTGGTAGCAATTCCAGATGATATGGATGAGTTTGCAGAACTTCTCTGGAATAGCCTGAACGAAGATAACAAAGTATCTCTGTTTGTAAGATATATTGATATTGAGACAGGTAAGTACAAGAGCAAGATCATTAATAAGAATAAATAATAGTCACTTACTGAGTACAGATAGTGCTCATAGATTATTGTGGACATAAGACGATGCTTTCGCAGTAAGAAATTATTTACAGGAATTAATTTTAAAATACTTATTTGGTTCATACGGAGGATTTATATAATGAAAGAATTCGAATTAAAATATGGCTGTAACCCGAATCAGAAACCTGCAAAAATTTATATGGCAGACGGATCCGAGCTTCCGGTGAAAATCCTTTCGGGAAGACCGGGATATATCAATTTCCTGGATGCATTCAACGGCTGGCAGCTGGTATCAAATCTGAAAAAAGCTACAGGACTTCCTGCAGCAACATCCTTTAAGCATGTATCTCCTGCAGGTGCTGCTGTAGGACTTCCTCTTACAGAGACTCTGGCAAAGATCTACTGGGTAAATGATATGGACTGGAAGAATTTTTCACCATTAGCATGTGCTTATGCAAGAGCCCGCGGTGCTGACAGAATGTCCTCTTTTGGTGATTTCATTTCTCTTTCTGATGTGTGCGACAAAGATACTGCACTTCTGATCAAGAGAGAGGTATCTGACGGTGTCATTGCACCTGGATACACAGAGGAAGCTCTGGAAATCCTGAAGCAGAAGAAAAAAGGAAACTACAATGTGATTCAGATCGATGAGAACTTTGTACCGGCTCCGTTGGAACACAAAGAAGTATTTGGTGTAACTTTTGAGCAGGGACGTCAGGAGCTTGAGATTGATGATGCAATGCTCTCCAATATTGTGACAGAGAATAAAGAGCTTACAGAGGAAGCAAAACGTGATATGAAGATTTCTCTGATCATTCTGAAATATACACAGTCCAACTCTGTATGCTTTGTAAAAGATGGTCAGGCTATCGGTGTGGGTGCAGGTCAGCAGTCCCGTGTACACTGTACAAGACTTGCAGGACAGAAAGCAGACAACTGGTTCCTTCGCCAGTGCCCGAAAGTGCTGAATCTGCCATTTAAAGATACCATTTCCCGTGCAGAGCGTGACAATGCCATTGATGTTTATATCGGGGATGAATATATGGATGTACTTGCTGACGGTATGTGGGAGAAAACTTTCACAGAGAAGCCGGAGGTATTTACAAAGGAAGAGAAACGTGCATGGCTGGATCAGATGACTGATGTTACACTGGGATCTGATGCATTCTTCCCATTCAGTGATAATATTGAACGTGCGCATAAGAGTGGTGTGAAGTATATTGCTGAGCCGGGTGGATCTGTGCGAGATGATGCTGTGATCGAGACCTGCAATAAGTATGGAATGGTGATGAGCTTTACTGGTATCAGATTGTTCCATCACTAAGTCCTTGATATGGGGACGCGCAGGACATTATATGTTTTTGTCCGCGGTTTCGGAGCCTAAGAAAAACTAAGCGCCAGGAAATCTGCTAAAAACATGTAAAAAAATTTCAAACTCGCCGCAAATGCGGCTCAGACAGTGAAATTTTTTTACATAACGCAGATTTCCTGGCGCTAACTTTTTCTAAGACTCCTGCAAATGCGGGCAAAAACATATAATGTCCTGCGCTGGTTATGAGCAAGTAGCGAAGCGGATTGCGAATATACGCTTGACCCAGGGATGGTGATCAAGGACATTGGCTATAGATGTTATTGGCGGATATGGGATTGCTATAGTTATGGAAAGTCATAGAAGGGGACGAAAAAAAGCATCAGCTTTCGCTGATGCTCTGAAAGCGATAGACGGGGCTCGAACCCGCGGTCTCGACCTTGGCAAGGTCGCGCGTTACCAACTACGCCACTATCGCATTTGTGATGTCGGTTGAGTGATTACCTCAGCGACAAAATATATATTACTATAGAATAACAGGTTTGTCAAATGTTTTTTTATTAATTTTGAAATTTTTTATGATGATGTTACTATAGAATATAGAAATCATAGAAGCAATATAGTTTATGAAGATTCCGTGAAGGATGGGGGTGGAAAATTGCAAATTGGGAGGGGGTGTGCTATGATAGGACAGACGGAGAGAGACTATAAAGGAGTTGAGGCTCAGTTTATGAAGAAAAGAATTTTAGTATTATTAGTTTGCAGTATGCTTACTTTACCGACAACAGTTTCTGCGGATATTCTGGATTATGAGGGGACGATTAATGCTTATAAGCAGGATAATAAGACACCGCAGACCTTTGAGATTGATAATGGAAGTGGAGAGAAGGTAACTGCAGTTGCCAAGTCGGATAAGGTTTCTGTTTCTGCAAAGGCGACTTATATACGTTCTATGCCGGGGAAAAACGGAAAGAAGCTTGCAAGAGTGTATCTTGGTACCGGTGTCGAGAGAGTGGCCGTATGTGATAATGGCTGGAGTAAAGTGACTTATGAGAAAAAGAGTAAAAAGGGTACGGAGAAGATCAGTGGCTATGTGCCCACAAAACATATCAATGACAGTGATCAGGTTGCTCAGGCAAAGGGAACTTTTACAGCACTGAAGGACAGTGATATTCTGGATTATCCGGGAAAGAAGGATGGACAGGTAGTAGGTGAGGTCATTCAGGAAGATGAAGTGAAGCGCCTGGCTACAGTGAACGGTATCTGGAGTCAGATTTACTATAAAAAAGAGAATGGGAAAAGAGGCATTGGATATATTCCAACCAGTGTTCTGGAGAATACTGCAGCAGAGGAGAAAACAGAGGAGTCAAAGGTCGCTAAAGTAGACGGTGAAGAAGCAGGAACAATTCATAAGAGTGAAGGCAAAGGTGTTTTTGCAGAGGCTGTGGATGGCGTAACTGCTTCAAAGGGAGAGTCTGTGGATGGAGTGCAGGTGGGAACTCCGGTAGCTGTGTCTTCAGATGCGTCACTGGTTCCGTTGGGAACCTTTAAGATTACTCATTATTGTCCCTGCAGTATTTGTTGTGGCCCTTGGGCAAATGGCATTACTTCTACAGGGGTGACTGCTACGACAAACCGTACGATTGCGGTGGACCCTACACAGATTCCATATGGATCTAAGGTTGTGATCAATGGACAGGTTTATGTTGCAGAGGACTGTGGTGGTGCGATTAAACATAATTGTATAGATATTTATGTTGCTACCCATCAGGAAGGGGAGGACAAAGGGGTATATTATACAGATGTTTATTTGTTAAAGTAGAAAATAAGAAAGAATTTGACTGAAAATAAAAATCCGGGAGAATCTGGAAATGATCTGTTATATCTGTGATCATTTCGGAAGTTCTTCCGGATTTTTTGAAATTATCTTTTATGCGTTTTGTAATGCCTGTTCAATATCAGCGATAATGTCATCCACATTTTCAATACCAACAGAGAGACGGATCATTCCCGGTGATACGCCGGCTTCTGCAAGCTGTTCATCGTTCATCTGACGATGGGTATGGCTTGCCGGATGCAGGATCATGGTTTTGGATGCTGCTACGTGAGTTGCGATGGTGGCAAGCTTTAAGCTGTCCATAAAGCGGACTGCAGCTTCTCGACCGCCTGTCAGCTCAAAGGAGATAACACCACAGGTTCTGCCTTCGTTCATGTATTTCTGAGCAAGTGTATAGTATTTGTCATCAGGAAGTCCTGCATAGTTTACGTGAGACACTTTCTCATGGGCATTCAGGAATTCGGCGATCTTCTGTGCATTATAGCAGTGACGTTCTACACGAAGAGGAAGAGTTTCCAATCCCAGGTTTAACAGGAAGCAGTTTGCAGGAGACGGGATGGAGCCAAGATCACGCATCAGCTGAGAGGTTGCCTTTGTGATATAAGCCTTCTTTCCAAACTGTTTAGTATAAATAACACCATGATAAGATTCATCCGGTTCAGTCAGTCCGTGATATTTGTGTCCATAGGCGTCCCAGTCAAAGTTACCGCTGTCAACGATAGCACCGCCGACCTGTACAGCATGTCCGTCCATATATTTGGTTGTGGAATGGGTAACGATATCAGCGCCCCACTCAAAAGGACGGCAGTTTACAGGTGTAGCAAAGGTGTTGTCTACAATAAGCGGAACTTCATGTTCGTGAGCAACCTTAGCGAATTTCTCAATATCCAGAATTACCAGAGCCGGGTTTGCGATGGTTTCTGCGAAAAGTACTTTTGTATTCGGACGGAAGGCAGCTGCGATTTCTTCAGGGCTTGCATCGGTGTCAATGAAAGTGCAGTCAATGCCAAGCTTCTTGAAAGTAACAGCCAGGAGGTTGAAGGTTCCTCCGTAAATGGTGGAGGCTGCTACCACATGATCTCCAGCTTCACAGATATTGAAAACTGCGTAGAAATTAGCTGCCTGTCCGGAAGAAGTAAGGATTGCAGCAACACCGCCCTCCAGATCTGCAATTTTTGCTGCTACAGCATCATTTGTGGGGTTCTGCAGACGGGTATAGAAATAACCCTCTGCCTTCAGATCGAAAAGCTGTCCCATTTCATCAGTAGTATCATACTTGTATGTTGTACTCTGACAGATTGGAAGTGCACAAGGTTCACCCTTTGATGGGGTGTAACCGGAATGGAGGCATTTAGTCTCTAATTTTAAGTCACTCATGAGTTTGATTCCTTTCTTTATGCGTAAGTTGCTCCAGTAAATTATGTATTAATATGGGAAAATCAGATAATATGATGGGATATTGATACAAAATTTCATGATAGCAGTAAGAAAATTATACCGCCGAAAACCAGATAAGACAATAAAAAGACAATAAAAAATGAAATAAAAAAATGCCCAGAGCCGGAATCGAACCAGCGACACGAGGATTTTCAGTCCTCTGCTCTACCAACTGAGCTATCTGGGCATTTGGTCTGTGATTTGTTGCATCACAGGCCTTATCATAGCATATTGATTGTTTGAATGCAAGTAATTTTTATAATTTTTGCGAAAAAAGAAAAAGTTATAACAAAATTTACTTTATCTTGCCATAAGGTAGATTTTTTCCATATCTCTCATATTGAGCTGCTTGAAGACTCCGATGGTTCGAGTGTCTTCGAAACTGCATTTGAATGCCAGATCATGAATTTGCTGATCTGTGAGATCCAGACCCAGTTCGTGTAAACTGGTGGGCATTTCTACAGAACGGAAAAAATTTTCCATTGCTACGATTCCTGCAAGGGCTGTTTCTTTATAATCAGTTCCACATGGAATGTCAAATACGTTAGTGGCAAACTGAGCGAAACGTTCAGGATTTACCTCGTAGACATAGCGTGCCCAGCTTCCCCAGATGGCAGCAAGACCTGCACCGTGGGTTACATTGTAGACACCGCCCAGTTCGTGTTCAAGCTGATGACAGGCCCAGTCACCGCCCCCGGTACCGCATCCGGTCAGACCATTGTGGGAGAGACTTCCTGCCCACATGATTTCTGCCCGTGCACTGTAGTTTTCCGGTTCCTTCATAAGGATACGGGCATTATAAATGACCGTCTGCATCAGAGCTTCGCTGATACTGTCTGTGATCTCCATAGTTTCAATATTTACAAAATATCGCTCCATAGTGTGCATGAGGATATCCACACATCCACTTTCTGTCTGATATTGAGGAAGTGTATAGGTGAGACGTGGATTTAAGATGGCAAATTTGGGTCTGCAGTAATCAGTCTTTGCACAGCCTCTTTTTTCCTCGGTTTCTTCATTGGTGATAACGCTGGAACTGCTCATTTCACTTCCAGAAGCTGCAATTGTAAGAATGACACCGATGGGCAGACAACCGGTTGGAACAGCCTTTTTCAGACAGAAATCCCAGACATCGTTGTCCGGATTTGCAACACCATAGCCGATAGCCTTGGAAGAGTCAATAACACTTCCACCTCCTACAGCAAGAATAAAGTCTACATTTTCTTTTCTGCATAACTCAATTCCCTCGCGGACTTTGGAGAGATGTGGATTAGGAACCACACCACCCAGAGTGACATATTCAAGGTCTGATTCTCTCAGGTTAGAAGTGATTTCATCGATCAGTCCGGAACGGACAGCACTTTGACCACCGTAATGGATCAGCACTTTTTTTGCACCATATTTCTTCAGCAGGGAACCTGTCTGAAGGTGGGTATCTTTGCCAAAAACAACCTGGGTTGGTGTATAATATTCAAAATTTCTCATGATATGTAAAAGACCTCCTATAGCTTTACAGGTTAACCGAATCAGGTAAGTCCTCTGCGTTGAGTGTAAAACGTAACAGGTAGCAGGTGGGACTTCCTCTTTATATTAAAACAAATAATGGAAAAATAGTCAAAAAATAATAAAATAACAAAAAATATTTTTACTACACGGACAAATGTCTTTTTGTGGTTGACACGACAGAAGGAATTGGTTATAATCGTGATAATTACTGAGCTTATAACAAAGGAGGATTACTAAGATGTATTCAATCGACGATGTAGCAAAGACAGACAAGGATATTGCAGACCTGATCCAGGCGGAGCTTGCACGCCAGAACTCCCATATTGAGCTGATTGCTTCAGAGAACTGGGTAAGTAAAGCAGTTATGGCAGCAATGGGAAGCCCTCTTACGAATAAATATGCGGAAGGATATCCGGGGAAGAGATTTTATGGTGGATGTTCCTGTGTAGATGAGGTAGAAACTCTTGCAATTGAACGTGCGAAAGAATTATTCGGATGTGAATATGCAAATGTACAGCCACACTCCGGAGCACAGGCAAACATGGCAGTTTTCTTTGCAATGCTGCAGCCGGGAGATACTGTAATGGGTATGAATCTGGATCATGGTGGACATCTGACACATGGAAGTGTTGCAAATATGTCCGGAACCTACTTCAAGCCAGTATATTATGGAGTAAATGATGATGGTGTGATCGATTATGAAGAAGTTAGAAGAATCGCTATTGAGAATAAACCAAAGCTGATCGTAGCAGGTGCAAGTGCTTATGCCAGAGTTATTGATTTTAAGAAATTCCGTGAGATTGCAGATGAAGTTGGGGCTTATCTGATGGTAGATATGGCGCATATCGCCGGTCTGGTAGCAGGAGGACAGCATCCAAGCCCGATTCCTTATGCAGACGTTGTAACTACAACTACACACAAAACTCTGCGTGGACCAAGAGGCGGTCTGATTTTAAGCAGCGCAGAAAATGCAAAAAAATTCAACTTTAATAAAGCAGTATTTCCGGGAATCCAGGGCGGTCCTCTGATGCATGTGATCGCTGCCAAGGCAGTATGTTTCAAAGAAGCACTTCAGCCGGAATTTAAGGAATATGCAAAGATGATCGTTGAGAATGCGCAGGCACTTTGCAAAGGACTCCAGAAACGAGGAATTGATATCGTTTCCGGTGGTACAGACAATCATCTGATGCTTGTAGACCTCAGAAGTCTGGGCGTTACAGGCAAGCAAATGGAGAATCTTCTTGATGACGTAAACATTACCTGCAATAAGAATGCAATTCCAAATGATCCCCAGTCTCCATTTGTTACAAGCGGTGTACGTCTCGGAACAGCAGCAGTTACTTCACGAGGCATGAAACCGGAAGATATGGACAAGATCGCAGAAGCAATTGCTATGACCTTAAAAGAAGAAGGCAGCCAGGAAAAGGCAAAGGCAATCGTCAAAGAACTTACAGACAAATATCCTCTGGTTGGATAAATAAATCATACAAAATAATGTATAAAAGCGAAATGCATGGTTCATGAGTGAACAGCACTTCGCTTTTATTTATTATGTCGCTGAATCGAGAAACTTATTTAATCGAATCAAGTAAGTCCCCTGCGGAGGTTACAAAAAGCAATAAGCAGTGGGTGGGGACCTTAACCAAATTATACCAAAATTATCCAAATAAAATCATGGATTTTTTTCAGAAAACGTAGTATAGTAACAATAGCTGATAATAAGTTACTGAGAACAGAGTGAACAGTAACGATGATATATCACAGTATATTGAAAACAATCACAGAGAGCAGGTGACAGAATTTGGAAAAAGTGATAATCATAGGTGCCGGACCTGCAGGAATTTCCGCTGCGCTTTATGCAGTTCGTGGAAATCTGGATCCCCTGGTGATCAATAATGGGATCGGTGCATTGGAAAAAGCAGAGAAAATAGAAAACTATTATGGATTGGAACATCCTCTGTCCGGTCAGGAACTATATGACACAGGAATTAGTCAGGCGAAAGCGCTTGGCGTACGAATATTGGATGCACAGGTTCTGGGAGTCGGTGGGTTTGATACTTTTGTGGTAAAAACTACAGAAGGTGAATTGGAGACTCAGAGTCTGATCCTTGCAACAGGAAGCAAACGTGCTGCACCGAAGATTCCGGGTGTTAAAGAGTTTGAGGGAAAAGGTGTCAGTTACTGTGCAATCTGCGATGCTTTCTTTTACAGAGGCAAGGATGTGGCAGTTCTGGGAAATGGTGATTTCGCCATGCATGAAGCAAAGGAATTGTCCAATACTGCTTCTACAGTAACCATTTATACAAACGGTGAAGAACCGGAATTTACACCTGAAGAGAATATCAGTGTAAACACAATGAAGATCCAGTCTGTAGAGGGCGATGATCTGGTATCCGGAATCCGTCTTGAACCTGATGTACAGGCACAGGAAATAAATGCAGAAGCAGGTCAGCAGGCAAATGATTTCTGTCCTGCAGATGGTGTATTTATCGCAATGGGAACTGCAGGCAGTACTGAGATTGCCCGCCAGATGGGAGCTGAACTTACGGAAAAAGGCAACATTAAAGTTAATGAAAATATGGAAACAACCATCCCGGGACTCTATGCGGCAGGCGATTGTACAGGTGGGCTTCTTCAGGTGGCGAAAGCTGTTTATGAAGGTGCACAGGCAGGTATTCATGCAGGAAAGTATGTGAGATCTTTAAAATGATGTTAGAGTCAAAAGAATAAGCAAAGGAGATATGAATTATGGCAAAAGAGATTACAACAGCAAATTTTGAAACAGAAGTATTAAAATCTGAGAAACCGGTTCTTATTGATTTCTGGGCAACATGGTGTGGTCCATGTATGCGTCAGGGTCCGATTGTAGAAGAACTGGCAGAAGAGGGATACGCAGTAGGAAAAGTAGACGTAGATCAGAATATGGCACTTGCACAGCAGTTTCGTGTTGTAAGCATCCCTACACTGATCCTGTTTAAGAATGGGGCAGAAGTGCAGCGTTTTGTAGGTCTTACTTCCAAAGAAGACTTAAAGAATGCACTGGAAGGCTAAAGCTTTATGAAGATTTTATTAGCGGCATGCAATGCCAAATATATTCATTCCAATCTTGCAGTCTATGATCTGCAGGCATATGCATCTGAATATACAGACCATATCATATTGAAAGAATATACGATCAATCAGCAGAAAGATGATATCATGCGTGATATTTATCTGGAGCATCCGGATGTGGTATGTGTGTCCTGTTATATCTGGAATATTTCTTTTGTAAAAGAACTGATGGCAGATCTGGCAAAGATTCTTCCGGGCGCCGACTTCTGGGCCGGCGGTCCGGAAGTTTCTTATGATGCGGAGAAATTTCTGTCAGAGAATCCGGAATTTACAGGAGTTATGGTAGGAGAAGGGGAAGAAACTTTTCAGGAACTTTCAGGATATTATGTTAAGAAGAATCCGGAAAAACTGGAAAATATAACAGGAATCTGCTACAGAGACGGAGAGAAGATCATACATAATGGATGGCGTCGGATCATGGATCTCAGCAGTATTCCCTTTATTTACAAAGATCTGTCAGAGTTTAAGAACAGGATCATTTATTATGAGAGCAGCAGAGGATGTCCCTTTTCCTGCAGCTATTGTTTGTCTTCTGTAGATAAGAAGCTGCGGTTCAGGGATATAGAGATGGTGAAAAAGGAACTGCAGTTTTTTATAGATCATAAGGTTCCGCAGGTGAAATTTGTAGATCGTACCTTTAACTGTAAACATGATCATGCGATGGCAATCTGGAAGTATATTAATGATCATGACAATGGGGTAACAAACTTTCATTTTGAAATATCAGCAGATCTGTTAAGAGAAGAGGAACTGCAGGAAATGTCAACCATGCGCCCAGGTCTGATCCAGCTGGAGATCGGAGTACAGTCCACAAATCCGGATACAATTAAAGCGATACACAGAACAATGGATTTTGAAAAGCTGAAAGGAATTGTGGACCGTATCCACAGCTTTGGAAATATCCATCAGCATCTGGACCTGATCGCAGGACTGCCCTATGAGGACTATGACAGTTTCCGCAATTCTTTTAATGATGTTTATGCGCTGAAACCACAGCAGCTTCAGTTGGGATTTTTGAAAGTTCTGAAAGGCTCACACATGATGGAAATGTGCCGTGAATATGGCATTGTCTATAAGAATCGGGAACCCTATGAGGTTCTTTCCACAAAATGGCTGGATTATGGTCATGTTCTGAAATTGAAAAATGTGGAAAATATGGTGGAAGTGTATTATAATAGTGGACAATTCCAGAAAACACTGGAATATGCGGAGAGCTTTTTTCCGGATGCGTTTTCTATTTATGAAGGTCTTGGAATCTTTTATATGGAAAAAGGGTATGGAGATGTTTCTCATACCAGAATGAGACGGTATGAAATTCTTCTGGAATATCTGGAGACTGTACCGGGAATTTCCAGGGCAGAGGTAGCTGACCGGATGATACTGGATCTTTATCTGAGAGAAAATCTGAAGAGTCGTCCGGGATTTGCCGGGGATCAGAAGCCCTATGAAAAGCTTGTATGGGACTATAGAAAGCGGGCACATGTACCGAAAAATGCCCATGTGGAAGTGTTCGGAAACGGCAGAGCTTTGTATTTTGACTATAACCGCAAGGATCCTTTGGATAACAATGCTTATGTGGAGGATGTTACAGAACAAATTTTTAATTTCAGAGGCAACTCTGAGAGTTGTTATTAAAACGAGGTGACAGAAATGGGAATGTTTAATCCAAAAAACCGTAAAGTGATCTGTGCGATCATTGCTGTGATTCTGGTGCTGGCGATGGTAGTGCCGATGGTATTATCTCTTCTGGTTTATTAAGGGGCAGTACAATGAGACTGGGACAAAAAGCAATGGAAGCATTACAGGCAGAGGTTACCGGATGCCTGCTGCCGGGAGATGAACTGGTTGTGGCCTGTCCGGTGGCACTGGGAGGAACTTCACGTATTGCAAAACAGGAGAGAGAGAAACTGTCAGAGCGATTTTCAGCAGGCTTTGTCTGCGACTGTATGTTGTTGCAGCAGGAATACGGATTCAGTAAAAAAGACCATGAAGGCAGAGATATGAGTAATCTTCATCTGGAGGAAAAAGCAGAAGGCAGCAGTATATGGCAGATGGCTGTGCAGGCAGGTGCAAGTGCTCTCTATGCCATGGGCGAAGGGGGATTTTTAAGTGCCCTCTGGAAAGTGGCAGAGGCTTCCCAGGTGGGACTGACTGTGGATTTTCGTAAGGTACCTGTCCGTCAGGAAACGATAGAGGTCTGTGAAATATTTGATCTTAATCCATATAAATTGTGTTCACATGGATCTGTGCTTATTGGAATCTGTGGCGGAGAGGCATTAGTTCAGGAACTTCATAATGCAGGCTATGAAGCTGCAGTGATCGGACAGACCAATGCCGGAAATGATCGTCTGCTGTACAGCGGTGGGAATGCAAGATATCTGGAACGACCGGCAGAGGACGAATTATATAAAGTGTGCAAGAAACAAAAGAAATAAAAAGAACAGGACTAATAAAATGGCAAAGTTAAATATTGTACTTCATGAGCCGGAGATTCCGGCAAATACAGGAAATATTGGACGTACCTGTGTGGCAACAGGCACCAGACTTCATCTGATCGAGCCGCTGGGCTTCTCCCTGAGCGAGAAGGCGCTGAAGCGTGCAGGAATGGATTACTGGAAGGACCTGGACGTAACTACCTATCTGGATTATGAGGATTTTCTGCAGAAAAATCCGGGAGCAAAGATTTATTATGCCACTACAAAAGCTCCCCAGACCTATGTGGATGTTAATTATGAGGAAGACTGTTATATTATGTTTGGCAAAGAAAGTGCAGGAATCCCGGAGGATATTCTTGTGAATCATCAGGATACCTGTGTGCGGATTCCTATGATCGGAGATATCCGTTCTTTGAATCTGAGTAATTCTGTAGCTATTGTTCTTTATGAGGCACTGCGTCAGAATCATTTTGACCATATGAATCTGGCCGGACATCTGAGAAATTATGAGTGGGATTGAGTGAAAGATTCGGACTGCCTGATAGGAGTTTTGAACAGAAAAGCTGCCTGATGGCAGCTTTTTTTAACATTTATTTAGAGCTTGGTGGTCCATTGAGACAGATCCCAGACCTGAGTAGCCAGGCCTTCATAGAATTCCGGCTCATGGCAGACCATCAGGACACTTCCCTTGTACTCCTTCAGGGCTCGCTTTAATTCTTCCTTGGCAGCCACATCCAGATGGTTGGTTGGCTCGTCCAGCAAAAGTACATTGGTAGGTCTATTTAACAATTTGCAAAGTCTTACCTTGGCTTGTTCACCGCCACTTAAAACCATGATACGGCTCTCAATATGTTTGGTGGTGAGACCACATTTTGCCAGAGCAGAGCGTACCTCATACTGGGTGTAGGAAGGAAATTCCTGCCAGATTTCATCAATGCAGATGTTATCTCCGGAACCGGACATTTCCTGTTCGAAATAACCGATCTCCAGGTAATCCCCTTGTTCTACTTCGCCGGACAGAGGCGGGATCAATCCCAGAATACTTTTTAACAGAGTAGTCTTACCGATGCCGTTGGCACCGATCAGGGCTACTTTTTCTTTGCGCTCCATGGTCAGATTCAAAGGTTTGGACAGCGGCTCGTCATATCCGATGACAAGATCCCTTGCTTCAAAAATAATGCGGCCGGTGGTGCGGCCTTCCTTGAAATGGAATTCTGGTTTTGGTTTTTCGGCAGCCAGTTCGATCATATCCATTTTGTCCAGCTTTTTCTGACGGGACATTGCCATATTACGGGTGGCAACACGGGCCTTATTTCTGGCTACAAAATCCTTCAGGTCTGCAATTTCCTTCTGCTGTCGGTTGTAGGCGGCCTCCAGCTGGGATTTTTTCATAGCATACACTTCCTGAAATTTATCATAATCGCCTACATAGCGATTCAATTCCTGATTATCCATATGATAGACCAGATTGATCACACTGTTCAGAAATGGAATATCGTGGCTGATTAGGATAAAGGCATTTTCGTAATCATTCAGATAACGTTTCAGCCATTCAATATGCTCTGCATCCAGATAGTTAGTGGGCTCATCCAGGAGAAGAATATCCGGTTTCTCCAGCAGAAGCTTGCCCAGCAGAATCTTGGTACGCTGCCCGCCGGATAATTCTGTTACATCACGGTCCAGACCGATTTCTGTCAGTCCCAGTGCCCGGCCTACTTCTTCAACTTTGGCATCGATCATATAGAAATCATGCATGGTCAGCAGATCCTGGAGGGTACCAAGATCCTCCATATACTGCTCCAGCTCTTCAGGAGTAGCTTCGCCCATTTTTTCACAGATTTCATTCATCTGTTTTTCCATATCGTACAGAAAATCAAAGGCAGATGCCAGTACCTGGCGGATAGTCATTCCGGGAGTCAGTACTGTGTGCTGATCCAGATAGCCAACCCGGACATTTTTGGCCCATTCCACTTTGCCTTCGTCCGGCATTAATTTGCCGGTAATAATATTCATAAAGGTAGATTTTCCCTCGCCGTTGGCTCCGATAAGCCCCACATGCTCACCTTTCAGCAGACGAAAGGACACATCATTAAAAATCGCACGGTCACCAAAGCCGTGAGTCAGGTGTTCTACATTTAATATACTCATAAATTCTCCTCTTCTTGATGCGAAAATACAAAGTCAGTGTAGCAAACACAGGGTATGCTGTCAATAAGACATCATAATAAAAATATGTTTATAGATTTTATAAAAATTTTCGTTGACCATATCCTTCTCTTTCGTTAGACTTAAATTAGGATTTACTGATACAAGATAGAAATTTTATAAATAATATGGAGGCAGACTTATGTCGAACACCACGAAGATTGCTCTGGAGGATTCCCTGAAGCGTTTGCTTTTGCGAAAGCCTCTGGATAAGATTACAATTACAGATATTACTACGGATTGCGGAATCAGCAGGATGGCCTTTTATTATCACTTCAAAGATATCTATGATCTGGTGGAATGGTGCTGTGTGGAGGATGGAACCAAGGCATTGCAGGGCAAGAAAACCTATGATTCCTGGACAGAGGGGCTGACCCAGGTATTTGAGGCTGTTCTGGAGAATAAACCTTTTATTATGAATGTGTATCGCTGTGTCAGCAGAGAAAAAATGGAAAATTATCTCTACAAGTTGACCTATCACCTGATTGCAGGAGTAGTGGAAGAGAAATGTAAGGGAAAAAATGTAACCCAGGAGGATAAGCAGTTTATTGCGAATTTTTATAAATATGGTTTTGTAGGAATTATGCTTGAATGGATTCAGGATGGAATGAAGGAAGATATCAATGAACTGGTTGGAAAAATCAGCCTTACCCTACATGGAACCATTACTACTTCAATTGAGAATTTTACAATGTGAATAAGATTTTATCAAAATCCGGCAGATGATAAGTTTTTTATCATTGGCCGGGTTTTGTAAATTGAAAAGAGAAATGTGGACTGCTATGATACAACCATAAACAAAAAAGAAATACATTACACAGAATACAATGTTCATATGCAAAGAAGATCATGTAATGTAAGGTAACTGACAATGGATAAAACGCAGTGACGATGGATAAAATAAAGTCAGAGAGACTGCTGATAAGAAAGGTGGACAAACATATGGGTAAAAATAAGGGCTTAGGTATGGTATCTGCGCTGGCAGTAGGAGCAGGTGTTGCAGCATTGGCAGCAGGAAAGAAATATAAAACAGCTGAGACAAAGAAAAAAGAAGAGTATGACGCACTTCACAATACAAGTGAATATCGCAATACAGAACGTGGAAAATATGAGAAAAACAGCAAGGGAATCTATTATACAAACGGTAACTATGAAGCATTTGCACGTCCGAGAAAACCGGAAGGCGTAGATGACAAACATGCTTATATCGTAGGAAGCGGACTGGCTTCTCTTGCAGCGGCCTGTTTCCTTGTACGTGACGGACAGATGCCTGGAAAGAATATCCATATTCTGGAAGCAATGGATATTGCAGGTGGTGCATGTGACGGTATCTTTGATCCAAGCCGTGGATATGTAATGCGCGGCGGACGTGAGATGGAAAACCATTTCGAATGCTTATGGGATCTTTTCAGAAGTATTCCGTCCATTGAAACACCGGGTGTATCTGTACTTGATGAATACTACTGGCTGAATAAGGAAGACCCCAACTATTCTCTCTGCCGTGCAACCAAGGATAGAGGAAAGGATGCTCATACAGACGGTAAATTCAATCTGAGCCAGAAGGGCTGCATGGAGATCATGAAGCTGTTCATGACAAAGGATGAAGATCTTTATGACAAGACAATTGAAGATGTATTTGATGAGGAGGTATTTGATTCCACATTCTGGTTATACTGGAGAACCATGTTTGCATTTGAAAACTGGCACAGTGCGCTGGAAATGAAATTATACTTCCAGAGATTTATCCATCATATTTCCGGACTTCCGGATTTCAGTGCCCTGAAATTTACGAAATACAATCAGTATGAATCCCTGATCCTGCCAATGCAGAAATATCTGGAAGAAGCAGGTGTTGAATTCCAGTTCAATACAGAGGTTACAAATGTACTCTTTGAGTTTGAAGGCAATAAGAAGATTGCAAAAGCAATCGAGTGCAAGGTAAATGGTATTGAGAAGGGAATTGTTCTTACAGAGAATGACCTTGTATTTGTAACAAACGGAAGCTGTACAGAGGGAACCATCTATGGCGATCAGAATCATGCACCGAACGGAGATGCAGAAGTTCGTACAAGCGGATGCTGGAGCCTGTGGAAAAATATTGCAAAACAGGATCCCTCCTTCGGACATCCTGAGAAATTCTGTTCTGATATTGCTAAGACAAACTGGGAGTCAGCAACAGTTACCACTTTGGATGATAAGATTATTCCTTATATTACAGATATCTGCAAACGTGATCCGAGAACAGGCAAGGTTGTTACAGGTGGTATTGTAAGCTGTCAGGATTCCAGCTGGTTATTAAGCTGGACGATCAACAGACAGGGACAGTTCAAGGATCAAGATAAAGACAAGGTTTGTGTATGGGTATATGGTCTGTTTACAGATGTACCTGGTGATTATATCAAGAAGCCTATGAAAGAGTGTACAGGTAAGGAGATCACAGAAGAGTGGCTGTATCATCTTGGCGTTCCGGTTGATCAGATTGAAGATATGGCTGAGAACAGTGCAGTTTGTGTACCGACTATGATGCCTTATATTACAGCATTTTTTATGCCGAGAACAAAGGGTGACAGACCTGATGTTATCCCGGATGGCTGTGTAAACTTCGCATTCCTGGGACAGTTTGCCGATACACCAAGAGATACTGTATTTACTACTGAATATTCCGTAAGAACTGCTATGGAGGCTGTATATGGACTTCTGGGTGTTGACAGAGGTGTGCCGGAAGTATGGGGCAGTGTTTATGATATCAGAGAATTATTGGACAGCAGTGTGAAGCTGATGGATGGCAAATCCCCACTGGAAATTGAACTTCCGGGACCACTGGATATGCTGAAGAAACCGCTTCTGAAAGCTGTTAAGGGAACTGTGGTAGAGAAAGTACTCAGAGATCATGATGTGATCAAAGATTATATGATGTAAATATAGAGATGTAAGTTATATGAAAAGGCTGCAGGAGAGATCCGGCAGCCTTTTTTTTGTAAAGCTGCTAAAAGTTGGCGTAAGGTTGCTTTGATAAAAAACAGGTTGCAAATTAAAAATACAGATGATAATATATAATGAAATGTATAGAAAAAAATAATTTAGATAATAAAAAGTCTGAAAAAATAAACAAATATGATAAGATGTTGGAAGCTTTACTGTAGTAATGAATGTGTGGAACAGGAGGCTTTCAAGGGAGCGAAAGGAGGTTTTTTATGGAGCTTGAGATGTACCGCAGATATTCTCAGATGGCGAGAGGAATTGAGAAGGCTGAGCTGGTGTTTAAGAATGGACGGGTATTCAGCTCAGGGACAGGAGAGTTTATTGATAAGGATGTAGCTGTTGCGGATGGGATCGTGATCGGTGTTGGTACATATGAGGGGGAGAGGGAGATTGATCTGGAAGGAAAGGTGATCTGTCCGGGTTTTATTGATAGTCATCTGCATTTGGAATCTACCCTGGTAACACCAGGTGAACTGGTACGGCAGGCTGCACAGTGTGGAACTACAACATTTATTGTAGATCCTCATGAGTCAGCCAATGTGTCCGGTACAGATGGGATTGATTATATTCTGGATCAGACGGATAATGTGCCGGCAAATGTATATGTGATGATGCCTTCCTGTGTTCCGGCAACTCATGTGGATGATAATGGGTGTATTCTTACAGCGGGAAAGATGAAGGGATATCTGGAACATCCAAGGATTCTGGGACTTGGTGAAGTGATGGATGCGCCTTCTGTGATTAATGGAAGTGTTGCCATGCATGAAAAGCTCCAGCTGTTTCAGGACAGAGTGAAGGATGGTCATGCACCGTTTCTGGCACCTGGTGATCTGTCAGCATATGTACTTGGAGGGATTGATACAGATCATGAGTGTGTGGACTATGAGTATGCAATGTCTGAAGCAAGAAACGGGATGCATGTGTTGATTCGTGAAGGCAGTGCGGCAAGAAATCTGGATGCAATTGTGTCGGGAATTGTGGAGCATCATACAGATACTACCAGTTTCTGTTTCTGCACAGATGATAAGCATATTGAGGAAATACGCAGAGAAGGACACATTAATTACAATGTAAAACGTGCAGTACAGCTTGGACTGCCGGTGGAGAAAGCTCTTCAGATGGCAACGATTCAGCCGGCTAGATGTTATGGACTGTGCCATCTTGGGATGATCGCTCCTGGAAGACAGGCGGATTTTGTGATTTTGGATAATGTGATAGATTTAAATGTTGTAGACGTATATCATTGTGGAAAGAGGATCATCAAAGAAGAAAAAACGGAATTAAAGATATGTCCGCCTTACCTGAAAAATACAGTCCATGTATCTGGTTTCAGTGAAGAACGTCTGAAATTGAAACATCCGGGAACAAAGGCACGAGTGATTCAGATGCAGGAGAAACAGATCGTGACAAAGGCCATTCTGGAAAATGTTCCATGGGTGGAAGAAAATGGTGGAAAATATTTTGCTCCGGATAGGGAGTATCAAAAAATTGCAGTGATCGAAAGGCATAAGAATACGGGAAAGATGGGGGTAGGAATCGTAAAAGGCTATGGAATCTGTGGTGGCGCGATTGCTTCCAGCGTTTCCCATGATTCCCATAATATTATCGTAGTAGGAGACAATGACCATGATATGGCTCTTGCCGTAAAAGAAATGATACGTACCCAGGGAGGATATACTTTGGTATGTAATGGGGAAATTTATGGAACTTTGCCGCTTCCGGTTATGGGACTGATAAGTGATGCTGGATACGAGAGGGTAAATGAAGCCCTTGCCAGAATGATTCCGAAAGCCCATGAGATGGGAGTAAAAGAAGGATTTGATCCGTTTATTACACTGTCCTTTATGGCTTTGCCTGTAATTCCGGAAATAAGGGTCACACCGAGAGGAATTTATCTTGTAAATGAAGACAGCATAATAAGGACGCCATTTGGCTGAAAGTCAAAAATACCGCAATAAAGGCAGCTTTGTTGCCCTTATTGCGGTATTTTGGTGTAGAAGAATTGATAAGGGAGCAGCTTATTTAGCTTTCTCCAATGTAAAGATAAATTCTGTTCCTACGCCCTCAGTGCTGATTACATCAATATTCTGATTATGAGCATTGATGATCTCTTTGACAATGGAGAGTCCCAAACCTGTGCCTTTGCGGTCTTTTCCCCGGGAGGCATCAATTTTGTAGAAACGATCCCAGATTTTTGAAATATTATCTTTGGAAATTCCGGAACCGTGGTCTTTGACAGATACAAATACCCGGCCGTTTTTTACCGTAGTTTCAATCTGGATAGAGGAGCAGTCATTACTGAATTTAATGGCATTGTCTAACAGATTGTACAGTACCTGCTGAATCTGTTCCATATCAGCCCTGACATAAAGTTCCCTGCCTGAAAGTAGCAGTTCCAGACGAATCTGACGTCCGGCGCAGGTTCCCTCAAAGGTAGCAGCCGTGTTTTGGATGGTATCGTTGATATCAAAACGGTGGATATGCATCATTCGTTTTTTCATATCCAGTTCATTTAGAGTGAGCAGGCTGCGGGTAAGCTTTTCCAGGCGTTCGGATTCAAAGGCAATGATTTTCAGATAACGTTCCTGCATCTCATAGGGGATTGTACCATCCAGGATCGCATTGACATATCCCTTGATAGAGGTAAGTGGAGAACGGAAATCATGGGACACATTGGCAATGAATTTACGCTGATACTCTCCGTTTTTGTTCAGCTTATCGGACATATAGTTCAGGGTTCGGGCCAGGTAACCCAATTCGTCATCTGAGTTAACCTGGATTTGGTATTCCAGATTTCCACTTGCATATTCGGATGCCCCCTTCATAATCTGGGTAAGAGGCTTGCGGATGTAATGGCTATAGACCCACAGTAGTCCGCTGGTAGCTATATAGCAGAGTAGAAAGATGATCTGCATGATCATCAGAATATCACTGCGGTTTTGATATAGATTCGCCATATCGTAGTGCAGGGCAATGTATCCAAGGATATTTTTATCGGAGGAGACAGGTACCACTATGCTTAGATGACTGGTGGGAAAATATCCCTGGAAATCTCCTACCTCATAATAGTTGTTATTCCAGATTGATCCATTAAAATTGTCTAATGGAATGGGGTGAGCAGGATCAATATCTTCTGCAGTACTGTAGTTTAATTCTCCCTGGCTGTTGATGATCCATACTACTGCATCCTGAAAAGTTGCAATTGCAGATAACTCTGGCCGAAGATCGCTGATATTTTCAGAATCCATGCTTGCTTTGACCTGATCGCTGGAGGCAATATTGTACCCTTCCTTGTATAAGGTGGAACTAAGAAAATGTTCATAGTGTTTTTCTACCAGATAAGAGCCGACCAGGGTTACCAGAAAAAATCCAAGGATTCCTATACCAATATAGAATCTTAGAAATTTTGTGGAGAGGTGATGCTGTTTCATTGATTTTTCACCTCAAATTTGTAGCCGATTCCCCAGACAGTGGCAATAGACCAGGCAGGGTTATCTTTGATTTTTTCCCGAAGTCTCTTAATATGTACATCTACTGTACGGGTATCTCCGATATATTCATATCCCCAGATATGATCCAGCAGCTGTTCTCTTGTAAAAACTTGATTAGGAGAAGCTGCCAGAAAATACAAAAGTTCCAGTTCTTTAGGGGGCATGTCGATTTGTTTTCCCATATAGGTGACCGCGTAGTTGGTCAGATTAATGACCAGATCAGGATAGCGGACACATTTTTCATTGGAAACAGGAGCTGGCTGTTTTACCTGGAAACGGCGAAGCACAGCACGGACTCTGGCAACCAGCTCTTTGGAGTCAAAGGGCTTGATCATATAGTCATCTGCCCCAAGCTCCAGTCCAAGAACTTTGTCAAAGGTTTCTCCCTTGGCGGAAAGCATGATGATTGGAACATCAGAGCTGTGCCGGATTTCTCTGCAGACCTGGTAACCGTCAATTCCCGGGAGCATCAGATCCAGTATGATCAGATCAGGCTGAAATTTCCTGAATTCCTTCAGGGCTTCTTCCCCGTCATTTACAATTTTTGTCTCAAAGCATTCTTTGGTGAGATACAGGGCAATCAGCTCTGCGATATTGTTATCATCATCCACAATAAGGATTTTCTGCTTGGAAACCATGTAAAATACCTCCTCATATATTTATTTTTTAAATTCTACAATTGTCACACCTGCATCACCCTCGCCGAATTCACCCAGACGGAAGGAATCTACATGTTTCTGACGTTTCAGATAATTATGAACACCCTTTCTCAGGGCACCGGTTCCTTTACCGTGGACAATGCGGACAGATTTCAGATGAGCAATATAGGCGTCATCCAGATATTTATCAAGCTCTGCGATTGCCTCATCTACAGTTTTTCCCAGAAGATTGATCTCTGTGGATATATGTGCAGATTTGGACATACGAATCTTGCCGGCACCTGTACGCTGCATGGTTGGAGTGGTGATCTCTGCCTCATCGATCAGCTCCAGATCAGAAAGCTTTACTTTGGAACGGATAATTCCCATCTGTACAAACAGATTGCCCTTACTGTCAGGACGGCTGCTTACCGTACCTTTCAGATTCATACTCAGAACCTTTACTGCATCTCCCAGAGAGATATCTTTGGCGGTCAGTTCCTTCTTTGGCTTCTGGACTGCAGCTTTCTGGGTCATGCCTTTTTCCGCTTTATTCATACGTTTGCGCAGATCCTGACGCTCTTTTTCCACAGCAGCCAGATCCACATGGTCTTTCTGGAATTTATGGAACATTTTCATGGTCTGGTCAGCATATTCTTTGGCTTCCCGCAGTACTGCATGGGCTTCTTCATTTGCCTGACGGATAATACGGTCTCTCTGGTCTTCCAGTTTTTCCTGTTTGGTTTCCATCTGGGCCTTGAGAGTTTCTACTTCTTTTTTATACTGTTCAATCTGGCGGCGCTCGTTTTCGATAGTTACACGGCTGCTCTCCAGAGAGGTAAGAACATCCTCAAAGGATTCGTCCTGTTCACTGATCTGCTCTTTGGCTTTCTCAATAATATAATCAGGAAGTCCCAGCTTGGAGGAAATAGCAAATGCGTTACTCTTGCCCGGGACACCAATAAGCAGACGGTAGGTAGGGCGAAGGGTTTCTACATCAAATTCACAGCAGGCATTTTCTACACCTGAAGTGGAGAGAGCGTATACTTTTAATTCACTGTAATGTGTAGTGGCCATGGTACGGATGCCCTGCTCATGGAGATGAGAGAGAATGGCTATGGCAAGAGCTGCACCCTCTGTAGGGTCAGTACCTGCACCCAGCTCATCGAACAATACCAGGGAATGACGATTGGCTTTCTGCAGAAAAGAAACCACATTGGTCATGTGGGAAGAGAAAGTACTTAAGGATTGTTCAATACTCTGTTCGTCACCGATATCTGCGTAAACCTCTTCAAATAATGCCAGTTCAGAACGATCCAGGGTTGGAATATGCAGACCGGACTGTCCCATCAGAGTCAGCAGCCCAACGGTTTTCAGGGATACAGTTTTACCGCCGGTATTAGGACCAGTAACAACCAGCAGGTCGAAATCTTCCCCCAGACGGATATCAATGGGAACTGCTTTTTTCTTATCAATAAGTGGATGGCGGGCCTGTTTCAGGCGGATTCGCCCTTCGTCATTGAAGATTGGTTCTGTGGCATTCATATCCATGGCAAGAGCTGCTCTTGCAAAAATAACATCCAGCTGTACCATAATATTTAAATCTGCAAGGATGGAATCTGCCTGTGCTGCAGTCTGCTGGCTTAAGTCTGCCAGGATTACCTCAATTTCCTTCTGCTCCTGTAGTTCCAGCTCACGGATATCATTGTTCAGCTTGACTACAGCCATAGGCTCTATGAAAAGAGTGGAACCTGTAGAGGACTGATCATGTACCATACCGGGTACCTGTCCTTTGTATTCTGCTTTGACCGGAATACAGTAGCGTCCGTTTCGCATGGTGATCACTGCGTCCTGAAGGTAATTACGTGCGCTTCCGTTTACAAGAGAGGATAGCTGGGTATGGATTCTGTCTCCGGTGATCTTCATATTTCTGCGAATCTGACGCAGGGTGCTGCTGGCATCATCACTGATCTCGTCTTCAGAAAGAATACATCTGCGGATTTCTGTAGTGAGAGGCGTAAGAGGCTCCAGTGCATCGAACATCCCATCCAGAGAATCCGGAAGGGAATCTCCGCGATCACTTCTGGAATAGGCCTTGACACGGTTGGTATTTTCAAGTAGGCTGCAGATGGCAAGGAGTTCACCGATTCCCAGTGAACTGCCGATTTCCAGACGTTTCAGAGAACCGCGGACGTCCTTTACACTCCCAAAGGAAATAGTTCCCTTTTGGAAAAGTCTGGTCAGAGCGTCCCTGGTCTGGGTCTGCATATGGCGGATTTCCTCAATGTCAGTAGAGGGTTCTGTTTTGCGGCAGATATCCTTACCCATGGAGGAGGATGCCTTGTCTGTGAGCATGTGGATGATTTTGGAATATTCAAGCGCTTTATATGCTTTATGATTCATATTGATCTCCTGATAAAAAATTGATAAATCGAATTTGCAGGCAAAAATCTTATCAGAAGGCATCAACATCTTCTGAGTGATTTTTTGACCCTGATATCATATTATATATGATTTTGAAGGGTATGAAAAGAAAAAAGTTAAAATTATTAAAAAAAATAAAAAAATCCCTTGACACTTGGAAATATTTTTGGTATAGTACCAATTGTCGCAACAATAAGTAAAACTTATAAAGGAAACGCGATATGCGGAAGTGTCGGAACTGGCAGACGAGCAAGACTAAGGATCTTGTGAGCATTGCGCTCGTGTGGGTTCAAGTCCCATCTTCCGCATGATTGAGAGCAAACCCAGAGAATTATGGATTTGCTCTTTTTTATTTATTATTTTTCAGAATAGTTCCCGGTGCATTAAAAATACTCCAGAGCTTTCCTGAGAGATATTCATAAAAAGTTCACATGTTTTTGATAAAATATTTTTACTACCGTGACAAATGGATGGAGAGATAGAGAGGCAGAGGTTTATGCGTTATTTAAATGAATTACATGAAGGTGACAGAATCAGTGGAATATATCTGTGTAAGCAGAAGCAGTCAGCAATGACTAAGAACGGAAAACCATATGAGAACATAATTTTACAGGACAAAACAGGTGTGCTGGATGGCAAGATCTGGGATCCAAATTCTCTGGGAATTGACGATTTCGATGCCCTGGATTATATTGATGTTGTAGGAGATGTGACCAGCTTTGCAGGGGCTATGCAGCTGAATATCAAGCGTGTGCGCAAGGCAGCTGAAGATGAGTACGACCCGGCAGATTATCTTCCTGTAAGTGAGAACAGCACAGATGATATGTACAGCCAGCTGAGAGCATTTATTGACAGTGTGGAGAATCATTATCTGTCTGCACTTCTGAAGAAACTATTTGTGGAAGATGAAGTTTTTGTGAAAGCATTTGAAGGACATTCTGCAGCGAAGACAGTACATCACGGATTTATCGGTGGTCTGATGGAGCATACTTTGGGAGTGACCAGACTCTGCGATTATATGTCAAAGGCATACCCGGTCATCAACAGGGATTTACTGATCACAGCATCACTTCTTCATGATATCGGAAAGACAAAAGAATTATCTGCATTTCCGCTAAATGATTATACAGATGAAGGTCAGCTTCTGGGACATATTTATATGGGAGCTCAGATGATCAATGATCTTGCGCGCCAGATACCGGAATTTCCGGAGGTGCTTAAGAATGAACTGATCCATTGTATCCTGTCCCATCACGGAGAACTTGAATACGGTTCCCCGAAGAAACCAGCACTGGTGGAGGCTGTAGCCCTCAATCTTGCAGATAATACAGATGCAAGAATGGAAACCATTACAGAAATTTTTGCAGCCAACAAGGGCAAGAAAGAATGGCTTGGATATAATAAATTGTTTGAATCCAACTTAAGAAGAACAGATGAGGTGTAATCTTTATGGAATTTCGTAAGAACGATTTTGTTACGTTAGAGATAGAAGATTGCGGAATTGACGGTGAAGGTATCGGAAAAGCCGATGGCTTCACCGTTTTTGTCAAGGACGCAGTAATCGGTGATACAGTAACAGCCAAAATTATCAAGGCAAAGAAAAATTATGGTTACGGCCGTCTTATGGAGGTGCTGAAGCCATCTCCGTACAGAGTTGAGCCCAAGTGCGAATTTGCCCGTCAGTGTGGCGGATGCCAGCTTCAGGCACTTTCCTATGACCAGCAGCTTATATTTAAGACAAATAAGGTGAAGGGTCATCTGGAACGGATCGGCGGCTTTACAGATATCCCCATGGAGCCGATCATTGGCATGGATGAACTTTTTCATTACAGAAATAAGGCACAGTTTCCTGTAGGCAGAAATAAAGAGGGAAAAATCGTTACAGGTTTCTATGCAGGAAGAACGCACAATATTATTGAGAACCGTGATTGTGCACTTGGTGTAGCTGAGAATAAAGAAGTTCTGGATCGTGTAATCGCACATATGGAGAAATACGGGATTGAGCCATACAATGAAGCAACAGGTAAGGGACTGGTGCGTCATGTCCTGATCCGTTACGGATACTTCACAAAAGAAGTGATGGTCTGTCTGATCCTGAACGGAAATAAGATCCCGAAAGAGGAGCAGCTTGTAAAATCTCTGTGTGAGATTCCGGGAATGACAAGCATCACCATCAATGTAAATAAGAAACACAGTAATGTAATCCTTGGTGAGGAAATCCGCCTGCTCTGGGGCCAGGAATATATCACAGACAGGATCGGAGATATTTCCTACCAGATTTCTCCTCTGTCTTTCTATCAGGTAAATCCTATGCAGACCCAGAAGCTTTATGCAAAGGCACTGGAATACGCAGATCTTCACGGGGAAGAGACAGTATGGGATCTCTACTGTGGAATCGGAACTATTTCTCTGTTCCTGGCACAGAAAGCAAAATTTGTCCGTGGTGTGGAAATTGTTCCTGCAGCTATAGAGAATGCGAAAGAAAATGCGAAACTTAATGGTTTGGAGAATACAGAGTTCTTTGTGGGTAAGGCAGAAGAAGTTCTGCCGAGAGAGTATAAGAAAAATGGCGTTTATGCAGATGTTATCGTTGTAGACCCGCCAAGAAAAGGCTGTGATGAAACCCTGCTGGAGACCATGATCGAGATGAACCCGGAGAGGATTGTGTATGTAAGCTGCGACAGTGCTACGTTGGCAAGGGATCTGAAGTATCTGTGTGAGAGGGGATATGAGCTTAGAAAAGTATGCCCGGTTGATCAATTTGGGATGACTGTTCACGTGGAGACGGTTGTTCTTTTGTCCCAACATCGAGACAAGAGTACTTGTCTCGATGAACGCGGCAGTCGGCAAATCGAGATGCAAGCATCTCGGCTTGCCTCGTTGCTCGCACAAAAACCAGATGATACGATAGAGATCGACTTAGACTTAGATGAACTGGATGCAACCAGTGCAGAGGCGAAAGCGACCTATCAGGAAATCAAAGATTATGTGCTGAAAGAATTTGGCTTGAAGGTTTCAAATTTATATATTTCTCAAATCAAAAGGAAATGTGGAATCGAAGTAGGAGAGAACTATAATCTGCCAAAGACAGAAAATCCAAAAGTGCCACAGTGTCCGAAAGAGAAAGAAGATGCTATCAAGGCTGCCCTGAAATATTTTGCGATGATCTAAGGATATCGCTGATTTCAAGGAGGAATAACACATGAAAAGCACATTTGAAAAAATGGGTGGAACCTACACACTGGGAGCAGACGGAATTTACTATCCGAATCTTGTCAGTACAGATGAAGAACCGCATTATGGAAAATATGGAATGCTGCGGAAAACGTATCTGAAAGAGCATCGTCCGGCAATGTATTCTCTGTATATGTTGGAAGACAGATTGACAAAACATCTGAATGCTGTGGATGATGAAGCACAGGAGAGGATGGGTATTCTGGTGCGTCAGATGATGGAGAAGAAAGGCGTTACGGAAGAATTGAAAGCTCGTGATCAGATGGTGTGGGTTGGAGTTGTAAATAACATCCGGAATGCAGCAGAAGAGATTGTGTTAAAAGAATTGATTTATAGGTAGTAGAATAAGAGCTGAACAAGTAGGACGAAAAATCCTGTTTGTTCAGCTTTTATGTTTATAAGGGGTCAAAGAAGAAGCAAATTACAATTCTATAGCAAGTGATCTTTTCTAAGTTTCGGAAGGCTGGTTTTTTTCGTCATAGTTATAAGTTGCCGATTTAATTATTCCATAGTATGGCTTAAAAAATATTCGAATATAACTTTATAGAAATAATCATGATGAGGAGATTATTTGATGAATTATGTGCTAATATTCTGCAATTCTACTGCTAGTCGATTGATTTATGCACGCTCTCATTATAATATGTGTGCAGGAGGTGGATATATGTATCAGATTAGTAATGAAAAATTTGGTTTATTTGTAACCGAATTAAGAAAGGAAAAGAATTTAACTCAAAAGGATTTGGCTGAAAAATTATATGTATCAGATAAAACAGTTAGCAAATGGGAACGTGGTCTTAGTATGCCCAATGTCGTATTACTCATACCAATAGCTGATATATTAGATGTTACCGTTACAGAATTGTTACGTGGAGAAAAAATAGATACACAGAAAAATATTGATACAAAAGAAGTCGAGGAATTGGTAGTAGGCTCTCTCGATATGGCTGTTAGGAATTCTATTCATCAGCATAGAAAAAACTGGATATTAGCATATTTGCTATGCTTTTTAATATCTATTACAGAAATTATTATGTTAGTCGTATCTGGGAATTCAATAGCTGAGATGAAAGCTGATATATTGCTGGTTACAGGGTTAATGCTTTTATTTGGTGCATGGTTTTGTTTCTTTGCCAAAGACATATTACCAACATATTATGATGCAAACAAGATAAATTATGTTTCACAAGGAATTTTTAGAATACATCTAGTTGGTTTATCCTTTAACAACGGAAATTGGATGTACATCTGCACAACTTTAAAAATATGGACACTTGCAACGGTTGTTCTATATCCTCTTGCAGGTATTATAATAATCAATTGTTTCAATATAGCTTTATGGGATATTTCGAATAAAATTTTCTTAATTATGATATTAGGTGGTATGGTAATTTCGATTTACATTATCGGGAAAAAATACGAATAATTAAATTACCTGTTATCGTTGTGGATAGTACTAATTTACAACATTCTTCATGGGAAATATGGAATGATGCAGAAGAGGTTGTGTTAAGAGAATTAGTGTACATTTAAAACGTGGAAAGCTCCTTCGAGGCTTTTTGCTGATTATAAAGAAAGTATATAGAAAATGCATTAATCATATGGTATGATTTGAACAAAAGATAGAATCTTATGAAGTAAGAAGAATATTTTTGAGGAACGCAACTTAGAAGTTTCTGAATTAAGTTAATTGTGCCATATGGCTTGATTATAAAAGCAAAGATAAAAACGCAACGTACATCTTTGATGTGCCAGAGCCGGTAGGTAGCCCGGCCGTCCTATATAAATAGGGTAAGTAACCTGCCCCTCCGGGTTGTCCATTCTTTGTTCAATCAATTTTAGGAGGGATTCTTATGGACAAAGTAAATGGAAAGCTTACAGTATTTTTTGAGGAGCCGTTTTGGGTGGGGATCTTTGAACGCATCGAAGATGGTAAACTATCTGCGGCAAAGGTAACATTTGGTGCAGAGCCAAAAGATTGTGAAGTACAGGAATATATTCAAAAGTGGTACTTCAGTTTGAAATTCAGTCCGGTTGTTGAAACTGTTGTAAAGGATATCAAAAGAAATCCGAAACGGATGCAGCGGGAAGCAAAGAAGCAGATGCTGGAAATAGGCATTGGTACAAAATCGCAACAGGCGTTGAAATTACAGCAGGAACAGAACAAGCAGGAACGCAAAGAGAAAAGCCGCAAGAGAAAAGAGGCAGAAGAGCAGCGAATGTTTGAACTGAAACGGCGCAAGAAAAGAGAAAAGCATAAGGGACATTAAAGTCCCTTGGGCTTTTACTCAAATCGAAAAGTGTTGAATAAAGATTTCGGGAGGTGTTTCTATGAAGAAAAAAGTACTTGCAATTATGTTAGTTGCCGTATCAATCATGTTGATTTCAGCGTGCGGAAAAAAAGAAAAATTGTACGAAATTCCTGATTTATCGCAGTATAAGACAGATTATGTAGGAGATTCTTCAAATGTTATAAATATTGTAAGCGGTCAAGAGTATCCAGAGGGATACTCATATGACAGTATAGAGATACAGTCTGAAACAGAGCCTTATGGATTAACAGTTTTTCTAAAAGATGAGCCGTCGGCAGTCAAACTTGAAGATGAATTGCAGGTTAATGCAGATATGACATTTGACTTGATTGGTAATTTGGGAACAATTGATTATAAAACAGCAGATAGCAAAGAAATTATTGTATCATATGAACGGTGATATATTTTTAGTCAACTTTTAGACAATTTGAAAAGCAGAATATAAAAAGGCGTATGGAAGTTTTAAATCCATACGCTTTTTTGAAAAAAACTCATTTTTGAACAAGAGATTTGTAAGAACATATTATCTATTCAAAGACGGTTACAATTCCATATCATGTGAAGATCGAATCAAAATGTCACTTGGTGGAATGAGCCCACTTGAGTATAGACGTAGTCTAGGAATAGCAACTTAGTCCAAGAAAACGTCCGCACCCCCGACTGGGAGACAGCTTTATATTCATATGCGGAAAGATAATTAATGATATCATCCTGCATATCTAACTTCCATAAATTGTCTTTCGTTATCAGCAATCGGTGGATTTTCCAGCGCTTTAATCCAGTAGATTTCTCCATCGCATTCTAACTGAATATACATCTTTCCGCTTATGAGTGCACATTTAATGATTTTCGTTAATGATCCGGTTTTCAGTGTCGTGTTTACCGCAGTAGCGCCTGGTCTGGCATATGCCGGAAGATCACTGTTTACTGTGAAATATCGGCTGCTTCCGTCTGTGGAATATATTTCTTTATAGGATCCATATCTGCTTGTCGGAACAAATTTTCCATTGACATATTTGTAGGTGAAATTAATTGCATTGATACCAAGAGAATAAGAAACGATGCTCTCTGTAATTACAATCTTATTTCCATTTAAGTTGGTAACTTCGCCTATGCGATGGTTTCCGTATCCTGCCATAATTTCAGTGAAATCAAGGGCCTTTCTGAACTTTCCGTTTGTGTATTTTAATAATGCACATACAGGTCCGTCACCATTATCGGCTGGTGCATAGAGATATAAAAACGGCTGTCCGTTTTTCAATGTATAAATATTTGCTATAACATTATAAAAACGTGTATTTTTTAATCTGTAAGCTGTTTTTCCATTAACCGATACAGTAAGTGACGTATATGCTTCATCGTCGGTTTGATTGGCTGCTCTGATTCTGATTTTATCTTTCATTCCATCACCGGTAACATCATATGCTGCGTATGTCCGATTTGCTTTTAATATGACCCCATTTGCCGCTGCTTTTACGGGTCTGGAAAAAATAATTACAAAACCAATTGCCAGAAACATGGTAAGCACAGAAATAAAACTAATTCTTTTTCTCATAAAACATGCCCCCTTTCGTGTAGGAATTGCTATAATTTTTATATTTTTATTGTATCATTGTATATGTGCAAATTGTATTTTTGAGTTACAAAATCCTAAGATAATTTTATGAGAACCAATCCTCTTCCCGATGCATCTAATTAGTGTAAAAGTAAAAAAGTAAACACGTGTAGTAATCCGGCTGGACAAAAGGAGAAGACAAAGTTATGACAAAAGATGTATTTATTAAGGAGGTTCGGGATGCAGAAGCCATGCTGTATCATATATCAAAGTCCATTCTGAAGAATGACTCTGATTGTGGGGATGCTGTGCAGGAAACAATTCTTAAGGCATATGAGAAACTTCCCACCTTAAAGAAAGAAAAGTATTTTCGAACATGGATCACAAAGATATTGATCAATGAATGCAATGGGATTCTTCGGAAAAGAAAAAATGTTATTCCATATGAAGAATATATGGACAATATGAGGCTGACTGAGGAGGACAGATACAGTCATCTGTATATGGCGATTATGGAGCTTCCGGAGGATCTGAGGATTTTGGTAACATTGTATTATTTAGAAGGATTCTCACAGAAAGAGATCAGTGAGGCTATGGATATTCCGGAAGGAACGATTAAAAGCAGACTTTCCCGTGCAAGAGAGTTTTTGAAAGCACAGTTATCCGATGAAGAAGAGAAAAGACCGATGCCTGGGAAAAACAGCAAACTATCAAAGAGAATAACAGGAAAGGGGAAAATGTCATGTTAGAGAACAAATGGAATAATATAGCACCGGAAGTACCACAGGATTTTCATGAGAAATTTGAAGAGACACTGAGACATATTGAGCAGGCAGATGCAGTTGATAAAAAATACAAAAGAAAAAGATTCAGTGGCCGATTACTGATTGTAGCAGCAGTGATCTGTACAGGCATGGGAGTAACAGTGGCGGCAAAAGAATTCTTTAAATGGAATGACCATCTGTTAAAAAGACTGGAACCCTCTGAGGAACAGCAGGAAACGATGCAGGAATCAAACTATATTCAGAATATAGACCAGTCTGTAACACAAAATGGTGTGACAGTTACCCTGACAGATTCTATTCAGGATCAGGGATTCCTGTATGCTTTTTTTGAAGTGAAAACAGAGG
>HE978651.1:829238-843985 GCA_000285855.2 Ruminococcus sp. JC304
TTACGGAGGAAGAAGATTATGATAAGACAGTCATTACAGATGGAACATGGGACTTTAAATGGACCTTGGGTGCAGTAAAGCCTCCAACAACTCTGGAAGTGAACCGGAAATGTGATTTTGGAGGTTATGAAATCACAGTGAAAAAAATGGAAGTAACTCCCCTTTTATGGTCATTATATCTTGATTATGATGAAGCTATGAAGGTGTATGAAGATGAAAAAAACAAGTTTGAGTACACAGGTACGGACTATGGCATGGATCTTTATGCCAGAACTAGTATTGACCAGGTGCGTTATAAAGATGGAACGGTTTTAACACTTGATAGGACCATGGGAGGCATCGCTGGCGGTGGAGAAAAACAGAATAAGGAAAATGGTGTCATGATCATCAGAAACAGCTTCCCGCAACTGGTTGATGTAGACAACCTGCAGGCGGTATATTTTGGGAACATTGACCAGTGGCTTGAAGTGAGGGAGTAAAACTTTTTTCTGCGATATAGAAAAATCTTCCCATAATTAGATACAGCCTACAGGGACTATTTGATACTCGGAAGGGTATTACGCCCACAGGGAGATGCGGTGAGTCCGCGCCGGGGACTTAATGATACCGGCGACATTTTAGACATTCGGAAGGATGTCACGGCTGACAGCCAGCATAAAACCGCTTTTTAAGACTATGAGCACTGGATAACAAAAAAAGTTGTCCGGTGCTGTTTTTTATATTATAGTGATGAATGGGAAAAGATAGATGGGAAAACAACAGGATAGAGAGAAAATCGTGCAGGAAATTAAAGTAGCTGCCGATCTGTACAGGAAGCTACCCTTCTGTAAAATACCGGAAGAGCTGAAAAAATTGAGGCTTTATAAAATATACATGCTATAATAGGATCAACTGAATGATTCGTAAAGGAGACGAAAAGTTATGAACAGTATTTTTCACAGAATCAGTGTAAGAAAATATGAAGACAAACCAGTAGAAAAGGAAAAAATCATGGAAATCCTGAAGGCGGGAATGCAGGCGCCAAGTGCATGTAACCAGCAGCCTTGGGAATTTTATGTGGTAACAGACAAAGAAAAAATCCAGAAATTGTCCAAAGTAACACCATACACCGGCTGTGCAGCAGGGGCACCTGCAGTGATCGTACCGGTCTATCATACAGAAGGACTTGTTGCACCATCTTTTGCACAGATTGACATGTCCATTGCCCAAGAAAATATCTGGCTGGAAACAGATACTCTTGGTCTGGGCGGGGTATGGTTTGGCATTGCTCCGGTAGAAGAACGCATGGAAGAAGTTCACAGACTTCTGGGTCTTCCGGAAAATGTAAAAGTTTTTTCCATGTTTGCACTGGGTTATCCGGCAGAGACAAGACCGCAGCAGGACCGGTTTGATCCAGAAAGAATTCACTTCATCGAAAAATAAAGAACTGACAGAGACATGACGGTTTGAAATTTTTACAAATAAAGAAGGAAAAATAGATGGAATTATTTGACGTTATAGACAGCAAAGGTAATCCTGCCGGACAGATTGTATCAAGGGAAAAAGCCCATGCAGAAGGAATTCCCCACAGAACAGCTCACATATGGATTATTCGGAAAAAAGAGGGCAGAGTGCAGATTCTTTTACAGAAACGCTCACAAAACAAGGATTCTTTTCCGGGAAAATTTGATACTTCCTCGGCAGGACACATCCAGGCAGGAGACGAACCACTGGAATCTGCACTTCGGGAACTGAAAGAAGAACTGGGAATCAGCGCAACACCGGAACAGCTGCACTTTGCCGGAACCTTCCCCATATCTTTCGCAAAAGAATTTCATGGAAAAATGTTTCGGGATGAAGAAATTGCTTTTGTCTACATCTATCAGGAGCCTGTGAATACAGCGGAACTTGTTCTTCAGACAGAAGAAGTAGAGGAAGTTCAGTGGTTTGATCTGGAAGAAGTATATGAACAGTGTGGAAAACGCAGGGAGATATTCTGTGTGCCCGAAGGGGGCCTGGGAGTGGTGCGGAGTTATCTGAAAAGCATTGAAAAGAATTAGGCTGAAAGAAAACGCCCTGGAGCACGTTTATTACTCATAATGAAAGTAGAACAAAGTAGAGTGCAATAATTTGATAATATTGTAGTGGGTATACATATGAAATTATTTATGAACAAGAATGAGAAATATGAAGAGCCTGAGGTTCACATGTTTTTTCATAAACAAACGAAAGAAGTAGAGCAGGTTGAGAAGTTTGTAAGATCTCTTTCTATTACCGTTCCGGTTCAATATGAGGATGAAATCTATAAATTATATCCGTTGGTCTGGATTCCAGAGCTACTATGGATCTGGATGCTACCATAAAAGGCACTAATGTTAGAGTAGGAGAAATTTATTATGAAAAATGAATTGATTTTGTTTGAAACGGCAGATAAGGAGATAAAACTTAATGTGTCTGTTAAAGATAGCACTGTATGGCTTAACAGAAATCAGTTAGCTGAGTTATTTGAAAGAGACGTGAAGACGATTGGTAAACATATTAATAATGCATTGAAAGAAGAGTTGGATAATTCAGTTGTCGCAAAATTTGCGACAACTGCTTTAGACGGTAAAATTTACCAGGTAGAGCATTATAATCTGGATATGATTATTTCTGTTGGATATAGGGTAAAATCTAATCGAGGGGTGGAATTTCGTAAATGGGCGAACAAAGTCCTTAAACAATATATTATCCAGGGATATGCAATTAATGAAAAGAGATTGGAGGCATTGCAGCGTACAGTAAGTATACAAACTAAAATGTTGGCATCAACCCTGGAAGTAGAGGAAATAGATGTGTTGAAAGCAGTTAATTTGTATACAGAGGCTTTAGTCATGCTGGATACCATCATAATCATTGTACATCCGGCTACAGCTCATATAAGCAGAAGCAGCAACAGCAGACCGACCGGAACCACGACTGACGACTTTAGCTTGCATATGATAAATTGCCATATCTGGCACCTCCTTTCGATGTTGCCTGCAACAGCGTATAGCCCTCGGCAGAGCGCACGAGCCCCGAAGGGGATACCACTGCCTGATTTATCAGGTGGTGAGTAAGTGCGCCCTTCGGGAGTAGAACTTGTGCGTTTACATTCCCCGTAGCCGGATCATCAGCTCCCGTTTCAGGGAATCTAAATCCATTTCTTTAATATGGGGAACAATACTTTCCAGAATGGCTCCTTCCTGGACTAATCGGTGTGTTCTGGCATCACGTTCTTTTTTGCGATTTCTTGCTTCGGCTTCTTCCTGGCGGTGTCTTGCCTGTAAAAGTACTTTTTCTTCCGGTGTCATGATTCTTTTATCTGCCATATCTGGCACCTCCTTTTTATGCCCGTATCCGGGCAGTTTTGGTTTTAAAATCTTTTGGTTTGGTACTATGGTTTTAGATAACTGACAGTGGCATATTTCTGGTAATAAATGAGGAAAGAGAGTAGTACCACTGTCAGTGAAAAATAATCATTGCGTTATACTTCTTCGAGTCAATTCTGGTTCGGAGCATGATTGTTCAACAGAATTCTTTTTGCCAGTTTTAAATTAGCTGTTGCGTTGTCCTGACGAATATTCCGGTTATTGATGCGGACAGGAATACATCTCTCCAGAATACGGTCATAAATTCGTTTGTGTGCGATATCAGCGGCGTTATTCAGCTCTGATAAAGTGAGATTGGTCGTTATGATCAGGGGCTTTTTACTGCGGTAACGACTGTCAATCACATTGAATACCTGTTCCAGTGCAAAGTCAGAGTTCCGCTCAATTCCGAGATCATCAATAATCAGAAGACTGTAGCGGTTTAAGCTGTTGATGAACTGGTTTCTGTCTTCAAAATGCATTCCGGTAAGGGTATTCAGAATCCGGGAAAAGTTGGTCATCAGTACAGGAATGCCTTTTTCCAGAAGGGCATTGGCAATGCAGCCTGCAAAAAAAGATTTTCCAGTACCGACATCACCCCAAATAAGAAGTCCGGAAGCGTTTGCTTTCATCTCTTCCCAGTTACTTACATAATTGTGTGCCAGTTTTATTTCCGGATTGATGCCGTTATCCCTGGCAAACGTGTAGTCGTAGAGTGCTTTGTCCTGTAAGCCACTGGTTTTAAGATGCTCTATTTCCATTTGTTTTTCATGAAGTTTTCTTTGGGCTTCTTCCTGTTCAAAGATTTCCTGCTGGCATTTACAGCGGATGGAAGGAATAAGAACTTTTCCCTGTAATTCATGCCTGCATTGCCTTGGCGTATTGCATTTGGAACAGTAGATCAAGTGGTCTGTTTCGTTAAAATATTCATCAGACTGAAGTTCTCTGTTTGGGGTTATAGCTGTTGGTTTTTCTATAAATTTTGTCATAATGTTTCGTATTCCTCACTTTCGTAATTTCGTTGCCGGGAAGTAGGATGATCCTGTCTTGCCCAACTGATGATGGTAGCTGCGTGGTTCTGATATTGCTTTCCGGTAGAAGCCATATAACCGGATAAGCGTTCAATATAATCCTTCCAGTCAGGGATTGTCTGCTGGATATCTTTCAGCTCTTTCTCTGATAGAAAAACATTTTGAAATTTTCCATAGGGTGAGAGTGGCTCCTTACTCCCTCTTATTGCTAAATTGTTCTTTTTTATCTCTTTCTTATTACCAGACAGTTTTCTGTCTGTATCAGGGAAAGAATTCTGTCTGTCAATAGGACAGTTTTCTGTCTGTCTTAGGGAAAGAAATCTGTCTGTATAGTGGATGGTTTCTTTTGGGAGTTTTACATAAATCCGATTGGGTTGTCCGGGTCCCTGCCTTTTTTGGAAGATAATCTCCTGTTTTTCCAGTACTGCCAGAGCAGTTTTAACCGTCATCTGGCTTTTGTGGAGAACTTTTGCCAGTGCTTCAATCGTAAAGTAAATGAATACATGACCATCTGTATCTGACCAGCCTTCATTTTTCTGGGAAAGCCTTGCCCGGTCGAGCAGGATAATATAAAGCATTTTGGCAGTTTCGTTTATTTCCATGTCCAGAAGGAAACGGGGAAATATCATATAAGATGGCAGGTTGGTGTCTGCTGTCAGAAAGTCAGTCATGTGTTCACCTCCAATCAAAAGGGTTTATTCTCCAAGAAAATCCCAGTCTACATCACTATCTGGCTGTGAATTTTCAGGTGTTGGAAAGGGCGCCCTGATTTGGGGCTCCCTTTGCACCATGCCTGCAGTCAGTCCGGAAAGAAAAAGTGGCAATGACTGTTTCAGGCTGTATTCCACTGCATCTACAATTTGTTTCACAAAAAGTTCTTCCCGTTCTCTTGTTTCCAAATAAGGATCAGCCTGTGTGCGGTAGTAGCGGTCAAAATAATCTACCAGTGCAAGAGAGATTACCTGACTGTAAGATTTAAAATCCTGCCTGTCCATCGTCTGTAAATATTCCCAGGCTCTCCGCTGTTGTTCTTTGTCCAGATTAAAACACAGGTTTGTGTTGCGGATATTGTTCTGCATGGTTTATCCCCTCCTTTTCAGGTACATCTACAGCAATGATTTTTGTGTTTCTGAGTTCTCGCATAAAAAATACCTCCGTTTTCGTATTGATTGATTCAGCAGGTCATACCGGTGTGGTACTGCTTTGCTGTGAGATAAGCATACGAAAATCGGAGGTAAAAGACATTGAGTGGAAATTGAGCTGGAATTGAGAAAAAAGATATATTGTGCGTACGTTCTTCATGTACTCTTGTTGTGATTTCATTGTTTTTTATCGTATAATATGGATACTGGAGGTGGTTTGGATGAAATACAAGATTTTAGTTGTTGATGATGATAAAGAATTGGTGAAAATGCTTTGTAGTTATTTTAATATGAAACAATATGAAACCATTACGGCTACAGATGGAATGGAAGCATTAAATAAAATAAAAATGAAACCGGATATTATTTTATTGGATATCAACATGCCACGTATGGATGGGATTGAAGTATGTCGTCTGATACGCAGTAAAGTGTTATGTCCGATTTTGTTTCTAACAGCAAGAGTTGATGAAGATGATAAAATTAATGGGTTGCTTTCGGGTGGGGATGATTATATTACGAAACCATTTAGTCTTCGGGAGTTGGAAGCAAGGATTGCCACAAACATAAAGAGAGAAGAAAGGCATCAACAAAAAACGGAATACCGTTTCATGGATGAAATGCTGATTGATTATTCTGAAAAAATAGTAGCTATAGCTGGACACAGGATGGAGTTCACAAAAATTGAATATCAGATTATTGAATTCTTATCCATGCATCCAGGGCAGGTGTTTGATAAAGAACGTATATATGCACAAGTCTGTGGATATGATGCGGAAGGGGACAGTAGAACGATAACGGAATTAGTACGGCGTATAAGGAAAAAAATAGCGGATTATTCAGAAAAAGAATACATAGAAACTGTATGGGGGATTGGATACCGATGGAAAAAATAAGAAACTTGTCACTGAAAAAAACAATTCTGCTTTATTTTGTGATCAACTTAACGGCAGCATTTCTGCTATCTGGATTTACAGTTCATTTTGCAAGAAATATGCAGAATAAAATATGGGAAAAATATATTGATTATGCAGATTATACGGACGTGTTTCAGCAATATGGAAAGAAATACGAGATTGAGATATCAAGACCTAATCAATCGCAAATGAATCGTTTGGACTATCATCTTTCGGAAATGTGTGACTTTATGGAAACATATTCGGTACTGATTTTTTCGATTGTTGGGAGTGTAGCTGTGGTATTCTTTTTTTATAAAAATAAGTTAAAGACACCTCTACAGGAACTAAAAGATGCCTCACAAATGATTGCAGATAATGAACTGGATTTTCATGTGTCCTATGAAAATAAAGATGAGATGGGAACTTTGTGTAAAGAATTTGAAATGATGCGAAGTGCCTTAGCAGATAACAACAGAAAGATGTGGCGAATGATTGATGACGAGAAGGCTTTGCGGAATGCAATTGCACATGATATACGTTCTCCACTTTCCATATTGCGTGGGTATCAGGAAATGCTCTTAGAGTTTGTTTCTGCTGAGAGTATAAAAACAGAGGATGTTATTGATATCTTACAAACAGGCATGTATCAGATTGACCGTATAGAGCATTTCACGGAAAACATGAGAAAAATGTCCCATTTAGAACAGAGGGAACTGCAATGCTCAGAGATAGAATTATCGGAACTGGCAAAAAAGATTGAGGCAGAAGCTGCCATGCTGTCCAAGAAGGAAAGTAAATTATGTAAGGTAGAAAGAGCGCAGGAACAAAACATTGTGAAAGTGGATGAGGAACTTGTCATGGAAGTGATAGACAACTTACTGGAAAATGCGGTTCGATATGCACAAAAAAGTATTGCTTTGCAGATAAAGAAAAAGGATGGTTTTCTTATAATTTCTGTTGAAGATGATGGAATAGGATTTGTGGATACCGAGGAAAAAGTAACAGAGCCATTTTATCATAAGAATCCGCAAGATGATTTAAAGCATTTTGGCCTTGGTATGTATATTTCTCGTATTTTCTGTGAAAAGCATGGAGGAAATTTGAAAATATATAATGCCAGACAGGGCGGTGCTTATGTAGAAGCTCTTTTTAAAGCTGAATAAAAATACTTTATAAGGCTGAAATCACAAATAAAGTGGTTTTAGTCTTTTTTTGTTGTGAATTTATTGAGAATTGATTTGTATGATGTTGTTAAAGAAATAAAGAAAGGAAGAGATACAATGAAAACAATCATAAAAAGAAGTATACTTGATTATTTAAAGAACCCTGTTTTGTGGATTGGTTTGATTATTATAGTTGCCAGTATGTATCAATGTCTGTCACCGTATTTGCAAATTCATTATATCAAACAGAATGAACAGGTCACACAAAATGATGTAGAATTGGAAGATTCCGATGTCATGGATGGGTACATTCCCACATCTGATGATAAAGAAAGAAGAAGGGAGTGGGAAGATACGATCAAAGAGACGTTAATGGACACATCCCAAAATGGTTTTGGATTTAGCAGACAGGAAGCAGATCATGTAATGAAAGAAATTCAGAATATGGATGTAAAGACTGCTTCTGAGTTCCTGGAATCCCAATATGGCTATTATAACGCAATATATGCTTATGAAGACCTTGAAATTCATAAGGGGACAGCAGAAGAAATCAATCATTATATCGAACAGAAATTATCTGAACATTCTTTTTCCTGGTACTTTGCCAAAAAGTTCACGGATTTTGCAGGATTGCATATGGCCTTTCTTTCAACAGTCTTGCTATCATTTTTATTTATTCAGGATACACGAAAAAGTACCTATGAATTATTACATACAAAGCCTATTACGGCAATCCAATATATAGGCGGGAAAGTAATAAGCGGATTCATTAGTATGCTGGGAGTATTAGTGATTTTGAATGTTATATTCTTTATGCTGTGTTTGAAAACGTCTTTAGAATCGGGATTTCCGGTAACACCAATTGATTTTTGCGTGAATTCTCTGATCTATATTGTGCCGAATCTTTTGATGATATGTTGTGTCTATACAATTACAGCATTAATATTTAAAAATCCGCTTCCGGCAGCACCAGTTTTGTTTTTACACATTATATATTCAAATATGCTGACCAAGAAGAATGATATTTATTATATGAGACCGTTCTCTATTATGGTGCGATTTCCTGGCAGGTTTTTTGAAACACATGCAGCCAAAATGTCAAATATAAATCAGATTATGCTTGTGATCGCATCTGTTATATTAGTATGCATTTCTGTTACAATCTGGAAAAGGAGGAGGGTTCATTGAAAACGGAACTAAAAAACTGCCTGTCGTTATATAAGATTTTTTATTCATGTGCATTTATACTGATATTGTGTGTTATTCATCCGATTATATACTATGAAGAAATCGGTTCAGCAATTCAGTCTCCAATAGCATTTTTAACAATTATTTTTTGTAGTGACACATATTTGATGGAAGTAAAAAGTAAGCGTGCCGATGTATTTCATTTGTATGATCAAAAAAAGCAGTTAAAAGTAATATCGCAGAGAGTGGGCGTTCAAATATTATATTTATTAATACTTTCTTGTGTTGGATATGTTTTGTTTTTCTGGCAAAAACCGGGCAGTGTAAACGAAGGCATTTCGGGTATTCAGATATTTCTTTTATATTTCATTGCAATGTTTGGAACTATCTGGCTTTGGAGTATATGCTCTGTGATTTTGTGTACATTGCTTCGAAATATGTGGGCAGGTATTGGATGTTTATTTGGAATTGTCATTGGACTTATATCAAAAGCGGGAAGTTCATTTTTCGGAAATCTGGGATTGTTTTCTTTCAGCTTTTGTGAACCTACTCAATTAATGTCCGAGAGTTGGATTTATGGAACGCTTGTGTCTTTTATAGCGGGGCTGTTTTTATTTGCAGTATTACCAATGGCTTTAAAGAAAAGAGGATAGATTATGAGTATTAGAATAAATGATTTAACAGTTAGATTTAAAAATGGTGTAGTTGCAGTAAATAAGGCATCTCTTGAAATACCTAAGGGAATTTACGGACTTTTGGGTGAGAATGGTGCTGGAAAAACCACTTTGATGAGGGTTCTTACAACTGTTTTAAAACAAACGGAAGGAATGGTTTCCCTTGATGGAATTCTGTATAACGAGGAAAATTATGAGAAAATACAGAAAAAGATTGGTTATCTTCCACAGGAAATCGACTTATATCCGAATCTTACGGTGAAAGAATGTCTTGTATATATGGGGGGACTGTCAGGAGTATCCAGAAATGACCTCGAACAAAGAATTACCTATTATCTGGAAAAGACTTCTCTTACAGAGCATCAGAATAAAAAAATGCGGCAATTATCTGGTGGTATGAAGAGACGTGTCGGACTCATACAGGCACTTCTTAATAATCCGGGTTTTTTGATTATTGATGAACCTACCACCGGGTTAGATCCGGAAGAAAGGATTAGGATCCGCAATCTTTTGGTTGATTTTTCAAAGGATAGAACTGTGCTGTTTTCCACTCATGTAGTAGAAGATTTAGCAGCAACCTGTACACAGCTTGCCATTATGAAAAAGGGAAGTTTTTTATATTCTGGAAGCGTGAGTGGGTTGCTGGAAAATGCAAAGGGCTGTGTTTGGAATTGTACGGTACAAAATGCAGAAGAAGCCCGTTTGTTAGAAGCCAATTATTCTATATCATCTAAGCAGTATGTAGAAAATGGAATTCATATGAAAGTATTAAGCAAAGGAAAGCCAAATGAGAATTGTGTCCTGGATAATGATATCACTTTGGAAGATGCATATATTTATTTGACGAATAGTTGAATATAACGGCGGGCAAGTTGCCCGCCGTAAATTATGCTTGTTTTGTTAAAAGACCGGATAGAGTTTTTCCATGTGTTCTCTTGCAAGATCGGGATAACCGTTCATGCGGTAAAGTCCTCCAAGGTTGGCATGAAGGTTAGAAACGAGGCGAGCATTGTCAGCAGAGATATTTTCTATCTTGGCAAGTGCATCTTTTTCTACCTGAAGTCTTGTTAATAACTGGTCTGGAGTCGAGATTCCATTTTCCAGAAGTTTTGCTGCCAGTTCCACAGCAAAAGTATGAGAGTGAATAGTTTCGATGATCTTTTCAACTGTTGCCCGGTACGTGTCTGCCTCTGAATAAAATGCTGATGCCAGCTGGAAGAGAGCGTTCATATCTGATATTTCTTTTAATGGCAGAGTACAGTATTCATCCAGTTTGCTTCTGGTTGTAAACAAAATCTGGCAGCGATATTTTAATACTACTGACAGAAAGCTGTCTTGTGTAGCAGTGACATTAAAATTATCTATGATCAACAGAGTATCAGATTTTAGAGAACGCAGGAAACGGTTGTGCCTTTGGAAACGTTCCTGTTCAGTGCTTTCCGGAAGATCGTCAATAAAATCCATGTCAGTAATATCCTGATGAAGATTGCCGGTATATTCTACATAAAGGATATTGGTGTATTGCTTTATGTACCGCTTTGCGTAGGCTTTGGCAAGTTCACTTTTTCCGATTCCGGCGATTCCGCAAAGAAAAACATGACGGTTTTCATCAAGCATGGTATATAATTCTTCCAGTTCTTTATCTCTTCCGATAAAATGACGGCATGGTTTCGGAACCTCACTGTCCATAATATAATCCAGCACAATGGGGGATAAAGCGCCTCCGGCGAGCAGCTTCTGATTTTTGGTATTACGTTTGATGAATTGGCGTTCCATGCCAAAAGAAATCAGTTTTGCAAGAAAAAGTAGTCTTGAATTTGAGCGGTGTATTGATTTTCTGGTACGGATGATTGATAAGTACGGCGAAGAAGTCCTCCGGGAGTTGGAGGAAGAAAAACAGAATAAGGAAGAAAAAACAGCATAGAATACTTCTGAGCGGGTATGGCTAAGAATGTTTTGGCGTATTGACAGGACATTTAAAATGACGTATACTAAGCTCAGTGATCGTTCTGTAGAAACTTGCGAAGCCTACAGGCGGGGAGAGCCTGCGGGTCTCTCCCTCTTTTGTTTTAAGGAGAAATGATATGCAGACACCGAAAAAATTCTCTTCTTTTAGTGACCAGGTTTCTTGGATCAGTGATGAAAAGGGAATAAAAATAAAAGACAGAGAATATGCGGAAGAGATGTTACGTCAAATAGGATATTTTCCTCTTATGGGAGGATATAAACATCTTTTTAGAATATCGAATACAAAGAAATATAAAGTAGGAACAAGTTTTGAAGAAATAGTCAGTCTGTATAAGTTTGATGCAGAGCTTAGAGAGATGTTCTTTAAATATTTACTGCAGATTGAGCGACAGATGTGTTCTTTGATGTCATACTATTTTACTGAAATGTACTGAGCAGAGCAGAAGCAGTACCTGGATGCTAATAATTATAATAATACAAAAAGAAATCATGCAACAATTGTAAAGTTGATAGCGACCTTGAAACGGGCAACAACGACCACAGATTATACATATATCAACTATTATCGCAAGACATATGGTGAAATTCCATTATGGGTTTTGGCAAATGTACTTACGTTTGGAAACTTATTAAAAATGTTCCGAGTATTTCCTCAATCCTTAAAATCAAAAGTATCAAAAAACTTTGAACCATTGAATCAGCATCAGATGGAGCAGTTTTTATCTGTTCTTACTAAGTATAGAAATGTATGTGCGCATGGAGAACGACTGTTTACATACAGAACGGTAGATGCTATTGCAGATACACCGCTTCATAAAAAACTTTCATTACCACAGAGCGGTAATCAGTATGAAAAAGGAAAACAAGATCTGTTTGCTGTGGTGATTGCTTTTAGATATCTATTATCTGGAAAAGATTTTCTGGAATTTAAAAGAAAGCTTATAAAAGAAATTGACCGAGTAAACAGAGAGGTAGAGCATATAAGCGAAACGGAATTATTGAATAAAATGGGTTTCCCGAAAAATTGGAAGAATATTACCAGATACCATTTAAATTAAAGAAAAATCCTCTAAGAGATAGTGAAACACCTATTGTCTTAGAGGATTTTTTGTATTAATTATAGGATTGACAAAGAAATGAGTCAATAAGAAAATAAGTATTGAAAATAGTTGGAACAAGTACTAAAATAAAGTTGGGACAATAAAACGGAGTTATACTGCGAGGAAGATTATGAAGAATAAAAAGATTAAATGCGATATATATACCAGAGTATCCACAACCATGCAGGTAGATGGCTACAGTCTGGATGCTCAGAAAGAAAAACTCAAGAGATATGCGGAATTTCAGAATATGGAAATCGTAAATGAGTATTCAGACGAAGGTAAATCTGGAAAAAGCGTAGAGGGCAGACCGGAATTTCAGAGAATGTTGGATAATATTGAGAATGGAACAGATGAGGTTCAGTTTGTACTGGTGTTCAAGCTTTCCAGATTCGGTCGTAATGCGGCAGATGTTTTAAATTCTTTGCAGAGGATGCAGGATTTTGGAGTGAATCTGATCTGTGTAGAAGATGGAATTGACAGCTCAAAAGATAGCGGAAAGCTGATGATTTCTGTTTTATCTGCAGTAGCAGAGATCGAACGGGAGAATATCCTTGTTCAGACAATGGAAGGACGTAAGCAGAAAGCAAGGGAAGGAAAATGGAATGGTGGATTTGCTCCGTATGGTTATGAGCTGGTAAATGGAGAATTGCAGATCGCAGAAGACGAAGCAGAGATTATTCGTCTGATCTATGACAAATTTATTCATACCAATATGGGAATCTCTGCGATTGCCGCATGGCTGAACCAGCATGGATATAAAAAGAAAAAACGACAGAATAATACACTGGACGCATTTGCCGCTTCATTTATAAAAGGCGTTCTGGATAATCCGGTATACTGTGGAAAGCTGGCTTATAGACGAAGGAAAAACGAGAAAGTTTCTGGTACAAGAAATGAATACCGCATTGTAAAGCAGGAAAATTATATGCTGCACGATGGTATCCATGAAGGGATTGTTTCAGAAACAGACTGGGAGCTGGCACATCAAAAACGGGAAAAAACAGGTGTGAAATATGAAAAGACACATAGTCTCGATCATGAGCATATTTTATCCGGAATATTGAGATGCCCGTTATGTGGAAGTGGTATGTATGGAAACGTGAACCGAAAGAAAAAGAAAGATGGAACTTTATATAAGGATTATTTCTATTATGCCTGCAAACATCGTCGCCTGGTAGATGGTCATAAATGTGGATATCGTAAACAATGGAGCGAGGAGAAGATTAACAATGCAGTAGAAGAAGTTATTCGGAAGCTGGTGAAGAATCCGAAATTTGAAGAAGCAATTCTGAATAAAATCGGTTCAAGAATAGATACAGAAGAAATAGAAAAAGAGATTGAAAGACTGGAAAAACAGTACAGGCAGTTGACCGGAGCAAAAGCAAGGCTTGGACAGCAGATGGATAGCCTGGACATCATGGATAAATTTTATGAAAAGAAATATCAGGATATGGAGACACGCTTATATCGTCTGTATGATGAAATTGAAGGCGTGGAGAACAGTATAGAAGAAGTTAAGAATCGCCTGCTGAATATCCGGCAACAGAAAATATCAGAAGAAAACGTCTATCAATTTCTTTTATATTTTGATAAACTATATGATAAGTTCACCGACCTGGAGAAGAAAGAATTTCTTAACAGCTTTGTGGAACAGGTGGACATTTACGAGCAGGAGCAGCCAGATGGCAGATTCCTGAAGCACATAAAGTTCCGTTTTCCAGTGTATTTTGGAGACAGGGAGACACAGGAACTTTGTTGGGACAACGAAAGTACCGTTGAGACTGTGGTGTTGCTACAAAGGAAAAATATGTAGAAATCCTTGAATTTACGTACTTTGTGGAGTTTTTCAGTTTCAGAAAAATAGGTGAAAATCACAAAGAAAAGAGCCTTGTGAAGAAAGTAACCGTTGTTGTTGCGTTAGACCTCGGTACGGGGAACACAAAGAATCTTGAATATGAAAATGAATAGAGAGCTATCAGATCATTGATAGATTATAGGGATACTTGTTAAAAGCGGGTGTCCCTATTTTTTATGGGGCATTCCAGAACTGGAGTGTCTTTTTTACTCAGGAGACCGCCCTCGGCGGTCTTTCCTATAAAGTAAAAAAGCCCGCATTTATACGGTTTATAGTAATTTTTATTTCTCGCAAGTGTCGAAGACCCGCCGATTTACAGAAAAAAGGAGAAGGACAGTCCGGATACATAAGGGATT
>HE978651.1:846098-853997 GCA_000285855.2 Ruminococcus sp. JC304
GGTACGATCACAATTGGATGCGGTGAATTTGCGGCAGTAGAAAGATTGGCTGAAATTTGCAAGATATACAAGCAAAAATATCCAATGGTGCAGATTGCTTTACATACGGCAACAGCAGATTCGGTATATGATATGATGAATCAGGGGTTAGTGGATATTGGATTGTTTATGGAACCGGTCAATACAGAAGGCCTGGACTATATCAGGATTCTGGACAGTGATCATTGGGTTGTTGGGATGAAACCAGATGATCCATTAGCATGTAAAGAGTATGTTACAAAAGATGATCTCATAGATAAACCACTCATACTTCCCACAAGACGAAATGTGCAGAGTGAACTTGCCAATTGGTTTGGAAAGGATTTTAATAAGCTTCATATTTCGTTTATCAGCAATCTTGGAACGAATGCCGGTGTTATGGCAGCTCATGGACTGGGATATCCGGTTTCAATAGAAGGTGCTACAAAATATTGGAGAGAGGATTTGCTTGTACATAGAAGGCTGTATCCTAAAATAGCTGCAAGTACAGTAATTGCATGGAGGAGAAATATCCCTTATTCATTGGCAATGAATAAGTTTATATACGAAATCAATGCCTTTAAGGTATAATAAATGATTTGATATAGGCATTAGACATAATATAATAACGAAGATTATAATAAATGTGTAAGGTATGAATGAAAAATACTTTACACATTTTTGTTTGCAAATAAGGAGGATTACCTATGGGAAAAAGATTAGTTGCATTTTTTAGTGCCAGTGGAACAACAAAAAGAGTTGCAGAGATGATTGCGTCAGCGGTGGACGCAGATATGTATGAGATCATGCCTAAACAGCCATATTCAAAGGCAGATTTAAACTGGATGGATAAAAAGTCCAGAAGCAGTGTGGAGATGAGTGACAAAAAGTTCAGACCAGAAATATCCGATATAGATGTATCGGTTGAGCAGTATGATGAGATTATCTTAGGCTTTCCGATTTGGTGGTATGTAGCACCTACAATTATGAATACGTTTTTGGAAAGCTATAATTTTTCAGGCAAAAAGATTGTGTTGTTTGCAACCTCTGGTGGAAGCGGATTTGGAAATACCGTAAGTGAGCTTAAACTGTCAGCACCTGATGCAGTGATAATAGAAGGTAAAGTATTTCATAAAGCTGAAAAACGGGAAATTGCAGAGTGGGTAAGAAGTATTTTGTAAGGAAGGTGAATGGGATGAAGAAGATTATACAGACAGCCGGGAGAAACGCACTCACTGATTTTTCACCGGAATTTGCGCATTTTAATGATGATATTCTTTTCGGTGAGAACTGGAATAATCAGGATATTGACCTTAAAACCAGAAGTATTATAACGGTGGTTGCATTAATGTCTTCCGGGATAACAGATTCCTCTTTAATCTATCATTTACAGAACGCAAAGGCACATGGTGTGACACAAAAGGAAATTGCAGCAATTATCACTCACGTTGCATTTTATGTCGGCTGGCCAAAAGGCTGGGCAGTTTTTCATCTGGCAAAGGAGGTATGGCAGCCAGATGAAGGAGACTTGCCATATGAAGATGCGGCTATGAGAGCACATGCGAAATCAATGTTTTTTCCAATTGGAAAGCCAAATGATGCATTTGCAGAATGCTTTGTAGGGCAAAGTTATCTGGCTCCGATATCCACAGATCAGATTGGAATTTTCAATGTAACCTTTGAGCCCGGATGCAGAAATAACTGGCATATTCATCATGCAAAAAACGGCGGCGGACAGATTTTAGTATGTGTTGCCGGACGTGGATTTTATCAGGAGGAAGGCAAAGAAGCGGTAGAAATGAAACCGGGTGACTGTATAAACATTCCGGCAGAAGTAAAACACTGGCATGGAGCGGCTCCAGATGAGTGGTTTTCCCATCTGGCAATTGAGGTATCCGGGGTAGACTGTTCCAATGAGTGGTGCGAGGCAGTATCAGAAAAAGAGTATGGTAACTTAAAATAAGGAGTGGACTATGGAATACAGTAAAATTGGGAATACAGATATAGAAGTGTCAAAATTATGTGTGGGCTGTATGAGTTTTGGAAAAGCCGGAACCATGCATGACTGGACACTGGATGAAGCAGAGAGTGAGAAGGTCATTAAGCATGCTCTTGACCTGGGATATAACTTTTTTGACACGTCAAATGGGTATTCTGCTGGAACAAGTGAGCAGTATCTGGGAAAAGCACTGAAGAAAAATATAGCAAGAGATAAAGTAGTGATTGCATCCAAGGTTTATTTTAATGAAGGGCGCTTATCAAGAAAAGCGATCATGAGGGAAATAGATGGGACGTTGTCACGTCTTGGAACTGATTATCTTGATTTATATATCATCCATAGATTTGACTATGATACACCGTTAGAAGAAACTATGGAAGCATTGCATGAACTTGTAAAAGAGGGAAAGGTTCGGGCACTAGGTGCATCTGCGATGTATGGGTACCAGTTTCACAATATGCAGATAGTTGCAAAGGAAAATGGATGGACACCGTTTTCGGCAATGGAGAATCATTATAATTTGCTTTATAGAGAGGATGAGAGGGAATTGATTCCAATCTGTAAGCAGATGAATGTTTCGCTAATGCCCTATAGTCCTCTTGCAGCCGGACACCTGGCAAGACCGCAGTGGAAGTCAGATTCTCTCCGCGGAACTACGGATAGGGTTTCTATGGGAAAATATGATAAGACAGAAACAGAAGATATGAAGATCGTAAAACGCGTAGCGGAACTTGCTGAAAAGTATGACTGCAAAATGTCGCAGATTGCTATTGCATGGCAGTGGGCAAAGGGGATTGTATCGCCGATTATAGGTGCTACAAAAACAAGTTATTTAGATGATGCAGCCGGAGCATTTAATATAAAATTAACTGCCGAGGATATTACATATCTGGAAGAACCATATGTTCCCCATAAGATAATTGGTGCAATTGATAAAAATCCCAAGCAGGGAGTTGTTTTGCTGGATGAAAAGAAATAATAGGAAAAGGAGAAAATGCGATGATTCATAATTATGTTTTGACTATGAAAGGTGAATCGGCAAAAGGATACATCAGCACAATTCCTTCTGTAAGCGGATATTTTAGTGTTCCGATTACTTAGCCAATTATGTTGTAACATCGGAATGATTAAAACGCATTGTCATGAAAAGAAAATGGTTTTATTATAATGATATAGATTTTATGTGTGAAAATAATTCTATTTTTTTTGCTAACTTCATCGTAACTCCATATATCTAATGTATAATTACAGGAAATATTAAAAAGAAATTGTGGGGAGTGATTTTATGTATCGAATATTGGTTGTTGAAGATGAGGATGACATTCAGAAAATATTAAAAAACTATTTGATAGATCAAGGATATACAGTTACACTGGCGTATGATGGTGTGGATGGGATTGCAAAATTTCACAATGGCGAGTTTGATCTTGTGCTGTTGGATGTTATGATGCCGAAGATAGACGGTTTTGGAGTATGTGAATTAATCCGTAGAGAATCGAATGTACCAATTATCATGCTTACGGCATTAGATGAAGAAGAGTATCAGATCAAAGGTTTTGATATGAATGCAGATGATTATGTTACCAAGCCGTTTTCTATACCCATTTTATTGAGAAAAATTGCAGCAATCTTGAGAAGGACACAAAGAGAAGATGAATTGCAGGTGATTTCTTATAAAACGTTAAGCGTGGATGTGAAGGGGCATCATGTTTATGTTTGTAAAGCAGAAAAGGGAGAACAGATAGAGGTTGAATTAACACAGAAAGAATTTGAAATGCTATATGTTCTGCTGGTTAACAAAGGAATCGTTTTGACACGCCAGAAACTTCTAAATATGGTATGGGGAGAAGATTATTATGGGGAAGAGCGAATTGTGGATACACATATTAAGAATATCCGCAAAAAGCTGGGAGTAAATCTGATTAGTACAATAAGAGGGGTGGGATACCGGATTGATAAAGAGAATTAAAAACAGTCTGACCATAAATATTTGCATACTGATTGCTGTCTTACTGACAGCATCCAGTGGAATTACATATGCGGTAATTGTCGGATTCCTTCCAACCTATTATAGTAAACAGCTGCAGAAGGACATTGATTCGGTTTCACAGGAAATGATTGAAACCATTCATTCTTATGAAACGATTAATGAAGCTTCTTATGCCATTGAATTGTTTGAAGCAGGTTCGAAAGTTTCAGTCGTGATTTTGGATGAACAGGGAAATAGGATATGGCCGGCTGAGAGTACAGCCGCGACAGAAGATGTATTGGATAATGGTGTGGCAGAGCAGGTTTATATGGGTGATATGATATTGACACGCGAAAATAGCGCAGAGCAAACCACTATCGCACAGGAAGAAAATGCGGCCTATGAAGAGGGAGTAATCGGCCAGGCGGACGTCGTAACAGAGGACGTCGTTCAACAGGCTGATGGAATTGCAGAAGCCGGAGATAATTCAGCAGTGAAACGGTACAGCGTTACAGTGGGTGGGGAAACATATACAATGATTGTTTCTGGGGGAATGCAGCCAGTCAATCAGGCTCTTGAAATATTATATCAGATACTGCCGTATATCCTTGGAATCGCTATTGTTGTTTCCATATTGTTTGCACTGGGGGCATCCCTTTATTTGACGTTTCCGATCGTCAGGTTAAGTCAACTGGCTCAAAACATGGCTGCGCTTGATTTTGACAGTTCCTATCAGGGGAAAAGAACAGATGAAGTAGGAGTATTAGGCGAAAGCTTGAATGAGCTTTCCAAAAACCTCTCACGAGCATTGGAAGAACTGAAGAGTGCAAATGAAAAGCTTAAGTCGGATATCGAAATGGAACGCAAGATAGAGAAAAAGAGAATTGCATTTTTTTCAGAAGTGTCCCATGAACTGAAAACACCGATCACAATATTGAAAGGGCACTTGTCCGGAATGCTGCAGGGAGTAGGGGAATACAGGGACAGAAATTATTATTTGCAGCGGTCACTGGAAACCACAGAAAAAATGGAAGACATGGTAAAGGAACTTCTGACTGTTTCACGAATCGAGAATAACAAATTTATTACACAAAAGACCGATATAGCAGAACAGCTCCGCCTGCAGATTGCTGATATGGCTGAACTGATAGAAAATAAAAAACTGGAACTGCAAGTGGAGATTCCAGAACATTTGTATGCAGATGTGAATCCGGTGATGATGGACAAAGTTTTTTCTAACCTTCTGCTTAATGCCATCCGTTATACGCCGGAAGAAAAAGGAAATCATATCAGAGTTTTGCTGAAACCGGGAACAGATACCGGGACGGTATATTGCCAGATTGAAAATACCGGGGTGTTTATTCCGGAAGAAGCATTAGTCCATTTGTTTGAAGCATTTTATCGTGTGGAACAGTCCCGTAACCGCCAGACCGGTGGAAGCGGATTGGGTCTTTATATTGTAAAAATGATCTTGGACCAGCATGGAGCAAGCTATCGTATGGGTAATACATGTGATGGGGTTCGTTTTTCCTTTTCTCTATAAATTACACACGAATCACATATAAACTCCAATTACATTACAAAATTCAATGGTATGATATGGACATAATAAAAAATGTAAAGGAGTTGGATGTACAATGAAAAGAAAAATTGCAGCTTTATTAATGGGAACTACCTTATCTGTGGCAGTATGCGGCTACAGTGTGCAGGCAATGACTTACGGATATGATATGGGAGGAAAGGTATTTATCTCCGAAGATTCTTCATCTTCCAATCTGACAGAGGAAGAAAAGGAAAAATTATCCGACTGGCATAAGGAAGAAATGCGTAATGAACTTGCTCATCTTGAATGCTACGGTGTTACTTATGATGCAGACAGTGATACACTGTATTATCAGGGGAAAACCGTAAGATGGCTGATTGACCGACAGATTGGGGATACCTATAAGTCAATCCAGATGCCGGAAGGTGAAATTGATGTCTATACGGTAAGGGAAGATGATTACAGATTAACGGGCGTTCGGATTGCTACACAGGAAGAATATGACCAGCGGACAAAGGAGATGGAAGCGTTGGAAGCAGCGGCTGGGAGAGAATCATCTTATGTACAGGAAGCTGTGGACACAGAAACGGGAAGTATTATTCATATGTTTGCTTACGATGAGGACACAGAAACGGAAGCCAATGATGGGTCGGCGACGGAAACAGTAGTAGTGACAGAAGATGTGGTGTCAAATTATGCGGAACAGAAGGATACAGTTGAAAATGCAGTGGAAACAGCAGAGGGCACCTGTGCAGTCGGAGACGATCATGATTCGGAAATAAAGATTCAGGAATATAAGCAGAATGGCATAGACCTCGATTCTGGGACAGGTAGCTGGATGTGGCATGGAAAAGAAGTTCATTTACTAATGGACGAGGATGGAAGTTATTACCAGAATGGAAGCAAGGAGGCAAAAGATAATAAGATATATTTGATAGTGAAACGGGAAGATGATGGCAGGATTAAAACTGTGAAACAGATTACAATGGAAGAAGTTATGGCAGAACGTATAGCGCATTTGAATTAGAAATAAGATATAAACGTTTGCGAGGTGAAGCATATTGGGAAAATGTTGATTTTGACATTTGAGGATCATGAAGAGAACATGATTGACTGGATCGTGTCATGTGGAGACGGTATGGCTTTTGTCCAAACTCAATGCGAAGCAGCCACAGTGCCCGCTGGAGAAAGAAAAAGCAATTATGGAAGCATTTGAGTATTTTGAGATGATTTAATGCTTTGGTAAAGTCTTTGGATGGCTAAAAAGCAGCAGTCATACCTTTTCGACCATCGATTCCGGGACCGAGTAGAATGCTGACTTCATCCAGTAGTCCGGCATTGAGGAAAGCAGCGTTGATCGTACCTCCACCGACAATCGCCATGCGTTCCACGCCAAACTCGGTATACAGAATTTCAACGGCTTTATATAGAACAATATGCTTTTCACCGCAGACGATCCATGAAATATGCAGGGAATCCAGATATGCAAGATACTGTTGGATTCTTTGCTATAAACACACCGGGTTCTGCCAATTCGAGCTGTGCAGCTGCGTTGATTGCCATACCGCCCCAACCGCAAATACCGATGATACCAATTCTGTCTGTATCAACATTCTCCTGTACGGACAAAAAATCCACAGCCGCACAGAAATCTTCCGTATTGATGTCCGGAGAAGCCACATAACGAGGACTATCACCGCTTTCTCCTGTAAAGGACGGGTCAAAAGCAATGGTCAAAAATCCGTACTCTGCCATTTTTTGAGCATATAGACCAGAGGATTGTTCCTTGACCGCACCGAACGGACCGCTTATTGCAATGGCAGGGAGTTTGCTGGATGTATTTTGGGGAATATACATATCCGCTGCAAGTATAATGCCATAGCGGTTATAAAAAGTGATTTTTTTATGCTCTAATTTGCTGTCGGAAGTAATACACCGGTTATCATTAAGTACCCCTTCTGGCGGATGGCATACGAGAACTCACAATCGGTATATGCATGTCTCAATTATGGAGAAGCGTATTCCCCAAATGAGATTGCAGATCGCTCCATCTGTATCAATGGTGATATTGGTGAAACATTGATACGGCTTCAATCAGTCTGAAAAGAGGAAACGCAATGCAAATATGTGGCGCTGACCGGCATGACGGGGACGGATTTTTTCCACAGTAAAATGCTTTCTGTCCGAGGTAAGATTAAGAATAGTTCTGCATCTACGAGGGCCCAGGAGAATATACGGACTTTTCAACAAAACCGCCAGTTCGGTCTGCCTTCACCTTTGGAAATGTGAAAGAGAAGAAAAGCGGTTACTATATTAGTCTTTATATAGCCGCCTGATTTTTGCTTGAAGCCAGGCGGCTATTATGCTGTA
>HE978651.1:855931-881363 GCA_000285855.2 Ruminococcus sp. JC304
TGTCATGTGTAAGTTGTGGTTCTTCTATAAAGGAGTCTTATTCTAACAATGAATCGCCCGTAGAAACCATACAGCAACGAGTAATGTCAGAGCTTCTGCCGCAGGAACGGCGAGCCATATTCCAGTCAAACCAAATTTCAAAGGCAGTACAATCAGAAATAAAAGTAATAGTAGGAATGAACGCAAAAATGTGATCAGACCGGAGAAATATCCTTTTCCATATGCCATCATTCGAATTGCAGCAAAAATATTAATTCCTGAAAATAGAAAACCAAGTCCATAAACTCTCATTCCGGACACTGCAATAGGAAATACAGGGCTGGATGTATCTGCGAAACAGGATACAGCAACTGGAGTAAGAAAGTAGGTCAGTGCATAAATGACGATTGGAGCTACTGCGAAAAAGCGATGAGCATAGCTTTCCAGTTTTCGACAAATTCTTATTTTTCGGTCGCCATACGCATAACTCAGAGATGGTGCTATGCCCATAGAAAAACCAAAGTAGACACCGATAAACAAAAACTGCAGATACATGATGATGGAAACTGCGGCGACACCGTCTTCACCGGCAAAGGAGAGTACAGTGCGGTTAAATACGATGGTTGTAACTGCAATAGCAAGTTGATTGACAAATTCGGATGCACCATTTATCATACAATGCATGGCTTCCCGCAAGGATAAGTTATGCAAGGTAAATGAAAGATACTTTTGTTTATGGATAAAATAATAAATTCCCATAGAAAATGACAATACCAGCCCAAGAATTGTTGCCAGTGCAGCACCGTAGATTCCCATTTGCATTTGTCCGACCAGAATATAGTCCAAAACGATATTCAAAATACCACCGGACAGTGCAGTTATAAAGCTATATGTGGGGGCACCGTCCACTCGGATAAAATATGTAAACAGTTCCTTACCGATTACGACGGGAGCTGCAAAAAGCCACCAACGTGCGTATGTTTTACACCCTGCAATTGTCACGGGGGTTGCACCGAGCATGGTCAGAATTGCTGAGAGATTCGTAAGAATCATCAGGGAAATGAGGCATCCAAGCAAAATAGCTGCAAAAGAACTGACAGAAAAGGAGCGGTCTGCTTCCTTTTTTCTGTTTCCTCCAATGTGCAAAGCTGTGACAGCGCTGCCGCCGGTAGCAAATACAAGTGCAATTCCGGTCAATACATTTACAATAGGATAAACAATGTTAATAGAAGCCAGTGCATTGGTTCCGACATATGTAGAAACAAAAATACCATCAATAATGGTATAGACTGTGTTAAATAATGATGTTAGATATGTCGGAACAATAAATTTTAATAGTTTTGTGAATTGAACTTCTTTTTCAGAAGCAAAAATTAAAGCATTTTCCATAAAAATTTCCTCCCTTGATGGAAGTATAAACCTTAAAGTAGCTTGAAGGTCAACGTGAAAAATAGTATAGTGGGTAAATAGTAGTAAGTTTTAAAACCAGGAAGGGAAGAATCATGGATAAAAGATTTCAAATTGGAGAAATAGCCCGTTTTTTTGATATACCAGCATCTACATTTAGGTATTGGGAGGAGAAGGGGATTTTACATCCCGGAAAGAAAATTGAAAATCAATATCGGGAATATGCAATTGAAGATTTAATGACCATTTCAGATGTCATTTTTTATAAAAATCTTGGGTTAGAGTTAAAGGAAATTCGTGGAATGGATGCTGCAACGCCTGAGCAGCATGGAAAATTATTTTCTGAGAAACTTTTAGAATTGGAACATCAACAAGAACTGCTTGCACGTCGGATGGAGAAATTACGCTATCATATGAAGGCGTTGAAGACATTGGAGGAATTGAAAACACAGGTATATCAAGAGTCTGATATTGATACAGCTTGCATTGTATCTTTTGACTTGATTGAAAGGGACAAGCTGCGTCAGTATATTGAAAATCCATATCTTTATTCACGGGTGCAGCATACGCAAACACTTCCACAGGAACAACGTGGGCTTACTATACCAGCGGAAATGAGTTCTTTATTTCCAAAATCCAGTATTCTTTGGCAAAAAAAGGCAAATCGTTATGTAACTTTTTTGCTTAGGGAAGAAGTGACAGAGGGGTTTCCTAATAACCTGCACGAACACTTATCGCATATTCAGGAATCACACCGTACCGGTGCAATCATCAGCCGCTATTTGCTCTGTGCTCAGGAAAACGGAAAGACATATGATTTCTATAAGACGTTTGTAGAAATCATATGAAAGAGCAACATTTATAGCAACTGTGAAAGCACTGACCGGTTATGAATGAGTTTTAAGAAGACCGAAATTCAAAGCAAGATGGAGAGTTTCGGTCTTTGAATTATTTATATAAATTTCTCCACTGCTTTGACGGTTCCCGTTTACCGCAGTCATCACATGTCTGAGGCCAGTTAGTTTTCCATTCAAAATATTCATCTCTGGTAATCTCGCCGGATTTCAGTTCTTCTTTTATAAAGATGATGTGCTTCTTGGAAAGACTTTTACAGTTGATCCGATTTCAAAGAGAAGACTTGCTAATATGGGAGAGGAAAATCAATATTATATCCGGGAGCATCATGAAGCAATCGTTTCAAGAGAAATTTGGGATAAAGCAGAGGAAATTCGCTTAAAGCGTGCCAAACCGAAATTGATGCAGGCAACCGGAAACAGAGAGCGTTACACAAGACAGTTTACGTTCAGCAGTATGCTGGAATGTGGATATTGCGGTCATAAGCTGTCTAGAAGAACAAGACATCAGACCACAACAACGAAGAAACCAGTCTGGCAGTGTATGAATGCCACCAAGAATGGAATTGACAGTTGTCCAAACTGTAAAGCGGTGGATGAAGTGATTATTGAAAATGCGTTTCTGGAAGCATTCCGGTTGCTGGCAGATAATTTTGATGACGTTCTTCAGTCGGTATTGAATACAATAGAGGATATTCTGAAAGACGATATCGAATTGAAGAGAGTAAAACAGTTGGAAAAAGACATTTCTTCTATTGAATCGAAAAAAAGCAGGTTAACAGATCTGCTGATTGATGGTAAAATAGAGCAGGAAGATTATGATGAAAAGAAGTTGAGTTTCCAACGGAAACTTCATCAGTTAACGGAAGAAAAGGCTTATCTCGAAGAAAATATCGGACAACAGAAAAATATAAGCAAGCGTATGTCACAGCTTCGGCAGATACTGGAAAATGAAGACGCTCTGGATGAATTTGACCGCATTGTATTTGAGAGCATTGTGGAAAAGGTAATTGTTGGTGGATATGATGAAGAAGGAAATCCAACACCATATAAACTGACATTTGTACTAAAATGCGATCAGACCTTAAAGGTAGATAACGCAAAAGCAGATTACAGAGCCAATCAGAAAGGAACAAAGGTGTCATAAATGGAGCAGAATAAGGCTAAGCGATTGAATGAAAATGTAGCTGAAAAAATGTGTTCATTATGCGGTGACGGGGCTGGGGAAATGTGTTCTCCAGCCGATACCGACACATGTTGAGACTGTGTGCCTTTTGTCCAAACTTCATGAAGCAAAGCATCATGTGAATGTGAGACTGGATATGGACGAACTGGATATTACTTCTGCTGAAAGCAAAGCTACCTATGAGGAAATCAAGTCATATGTGGCTGAGCATAATGATGGTATGAAAGTTTCAAATCAGTATATTGCACAGGTTAAGGCTAAGTACGGGATTATAGAGCGTGAGAATTACAACAAAGCAAAGTCAGATGATGACAGACAGCCGCAGTGTCCAAAGGAGAAGGCAACAGCAATCGAGGCGGCATTGAAGTATTTTCAGACGATTCCAAGTGAAACATAGGATGATTCGGCTTATAAGAAAGAGAGAATTTTACTAATGTTATAGAGCCTTCGAACATTGGGAATAAAACCTGATGTTCGGAGGCTTTTTGTTTACAGAAAAATTTTTTGTGGATATAATAAACATGACATATAGTTGTCGTGTTGTGTTAGATATGATATGTATGGAGTGTGGGAACTATGAAGATAGATAGGCTTATTGGGATATTGTCAATCTTACTGCAGGAAGAAAAGACAACGGCTCCGGAACTGGCAGAAAAATTTGAGGTATCCCGCAGGACAATAAACCGGGATATTGAAGACCTTTGCAAAGCTGGCATTCCAATAAGGACGGCACAGGGAACCGGTGGTGGTATTAGTATTATGGACGGATATCGTATGGATAGGACGATTCTGACATCCAAAGATATGCAGATGATCCTTGCGGGGCTGAGAAGTCTTGACAGTGTGAGTGGAAACCGATACTACGGTCAGTTGATGGAGAAAATCCAGACCGGATCATCAGAGTTTATCAGTGGAAGAGACTCTATGTTGATTGATTTGTCTTCATGGTATAAAGGCCCTCTTGTTCCGAAAATCGAAGTAATCCAAAATGCAATAGAAAACAGGCATACTATACAGTTTAAGTATTATGCTCCATCTGGAGACAGCAACCGAAGGATAGAACCGTATTATCTGGTTTTTAGGTGGTCAAGCTGGTATGTATGGGGGTGGTGTTTAGAACGTGAAGATTACAGATTGTTTAAGTTGAACCGTATGAATTGCGTTACAGAATCGGAGCAGTTTTTTATGTGCAGAAATGTACCAATGCCGAATTTGTCAAATGAGAAGATATTTCCGGGCGGGATAAAGGTAAAAGTCCTTTTCGCTCCGGATGTAAAGTGGCGGTTGGTTGAAGAATTTGGACCGCATTGCTTTACCAGGACGGATGATGGAAGGCTGCTTTTTTCGGCGGATTATACAGATATGGAAAACCTTGTGACATGGCTCATGACATTTGGAGCAAAGGCTGAGGTGCTTGAGCCGAAAGAAGCACGGGACATTATTCGCAGGAATGCGGAAGAAACATTAAAAAGCTATGGAGGATTAGGAAAATGACGTTTGATTATAAAAAGGAATACAAAGAGTTTTACATGCCGAAGGGAACACCGTCTATTGTCAGAGTCCCGAAAATGAATTATATAGCGGTGAGGGGAAGCGGTAATCCAAATGATGCAGATGGAGAATATAAGCAGTCTATTGGACTTTTGTATGGAATTGCATTTACGATAAAAATGAGTAAAAAGGAAGATCATCAGATTGACGGATATTTCGATTATGTGGTGCCGCCATTAGAGGGATTCTGGTGGCAAGAAGGCGTGTCAGGAATCGATTATGCGCGCAAGGAAGAATTCAAGTGGATTTCTGTTATTCGATTGCCTGATTTTGTTAGCAGGGAAGATTTTGACTGGGCAGTCAGAAAAGCTACGGAGAAAAAGAAACAGGATTTCTCCAAAGTTGAGTTCTTTTCGTATGATGAAGGTCTGTGTGTACAGTGTATGCATATCGGATCGTATGACGATGAGCCTGCTACAGTAGATGAGATGCACAGATTTATGGAAGAACAAGGATATGCACTGGATATTACTGATCAGAGAATGCACCACGAAATTTATTTGAGTGATGCACGGAGGGTGGCACCGGAGAAACGCAAGACTGTGGTCAGGCATCCGATAAGGAGGGCTTAAAGTTATGGAATATATTAGAGTTACGAAAGAAAATCTTGAAAAGGAGCACATTTGCTGCGCCATTTCCAACAATAAAAATATTCAGGTATCATCAAAGAAGGCATGGCTTGCGGATAGATTTGATGAAGGTCTTGTGTTTCTTAAGAGCGTAGAACGCGGCAAGTGCTTTATTGAGTACATACCTGCGGAGTGTGCATGGAATCCAATCGAAGCACCTGGTTATATGTATATTAATTGTTTGTGGGTGTCCGGATCTTTCAAAGGCCATGGATATTCAAGTGACTTACTTTCCGAGTGTATTGAGGACAGCAAAGAAAAGGGGAAGAAAGGCCTATGTATTCTTGCAGCATCAAGGAAAAAGCCATTTCTGGCCGATCCGAAGTTTCTAAAATATAAAGGATTTAAAGCTTGTGATGAGGCTGATAATGGAATCCAGCTATGGTATCTGCCGTTTGAAGAGAAAACTGAGCCACCGGTATTCAAGGAATGTGCAAAACACCCTCATATAAATGAAAGCGGCTATGTTCTTTATTATACAAACCAATGTCCTTTTAATGCAAAGTATGTACCAATCTTGGAAGAAACCGCTCAGAAGAATGGTATTCCACTCAAAGCTGTGAAGATTGAAAGTAGGAAGGATGCTCAGAATGTACCAACGCCGATCACGACTTATGCACTATTTTGTGATGGGGAGTATGTTACGAATGAGCAGATGAATGATAAGAAATTCTTAAAGCTGGTGGGAAGATAGGAGAAAACAACATGGCATCAACAAAGGTATATTTGAATTTTGTTCTGGAACAATTATCAGGACTGGACGAAATCAGCAGTCGGGCAATGATGGGAGAATTCATTCTTTATTACCGTGGAAAGGTTTTTGGTGGAATATATGATGACAGACTTTGGTAAAGCCGGCTCCGGTAGCGGTGAAAATGATGCCGGATGCTGAGATGGAACCGCCGTATGATGGTGCGAAAAAAATGATTCTGGTTGATGATGTGGATAATCGGAAGTTTCTGTGTGAATTGGTTGAGAGCATGTGGGAAGAATTGCCGAAGAAGAAAGAGAAAAATTGCAAGTAAGACTTTCATTGCAGTACCCGCTGTCTGCAGTTACTTCTTCCAGAATACTTCCGAAAGCATTGTTATGTTTTTCAAGAACCGGGATCAGGGTATTATAATTGGTGCGGTCACTGCTCACATATCCATGCACGATGAAATAATTCTCTACTGCAATCTGAACATTATATGCTGGCTTTAAGCATATGATCTTCTTTCATGCGCATAAAAGTTGCATCTGTGCATTTCCCAGCTCATACTTTGATCCATAATCATTTTCCTGCAAAAAAGCATTATATTTTTCAAAAAGCTAGTCGATAGAGTCCAGAAGGCCTGCAAGATGGTAATTGATGCTTCCACGCCATACAAAAGTATAACGGTTTGTTTTGAGAAGCTCTTTTTGGAGTACCTGCAGTCTATCCTCGATTCTATCAGTGGTATTTGGCTGAGCGCTTTTTGCCATTGGCGCTTACGTTAAAAGAGATGTAAAGATATGAGGTGACTGGGGAGAGTGAAGCTGTTATAATGAAGTCATGAAAATGAAATCAGGAGGATATTTTGATGGGGAAAAACGACAGATTTGAAAGAATTTACTCACAGGGAACCATGAATGTTACGGAAATCTGGGTTGACAGAGAAACAGGGGTAAACTATGTGTTTCATGCGGCTGCGAATGCAGGAGGAATGACTCCGCTGCTTGACAGAGAGGGTAAACTAGTGATTTCTCCGATTGTGAACAGATAATTTGGAGATGGGGGAGGATGCAAAGATTATGATAAAGAATATCGCTATTGTCAGTTTATCGAGCGGAACAATAGGAGAGGATTTTGTTAAGCATGAGGTAGATATAGGAATAAAAAGGTTGAATGACTTTGGTCTGACTGTTCAATTTATGCCTCATGCCCTTGAAGGAATAGAATATGTCAAAAACCATCCCGAAAAGCGTGCGGCTGATTTGTTACAAGCCCTTAGTAATCCGGAGATTGATATGATTCTCTGTGCAATTGGTGGAGATGATACATATCGCTTGTTGCCTTTCCTGTTTGAACATAATGAACTGGCTGATGCAGTCTCCGATAAAGTATTTCTTGGTTTTTCTGATACGACGGTCAATCATTTCATGCTCCATAAGGTTGGAATGAAAACGTTTTATGGACAGTCTTTCCTTGCGGACGTCTGTGAACTGGACAAAGATATGCTCCCATATACAAAAAAGTATTTTGAAGAACTGATAAGTACCGGAACGATAAAAGAAGTCAGACCCAGCGAGATCTGGTATGAAGAAAGGACGGATTTTGGTATCGATCGGGTTGGCACACCTTTAAAATATCATCCCGATTATGGTTTTGAATTACTGCAAGGCAATTCTGTTTTCTCAGGAGAGATTCTTGGCGGTTGTATTGATTCCATTTATGATTTTTTCAATGGAGATCGCTATGTGGATATGCCGCTTTTTTGCAAGAAGTACAAACTATTCCCAGAGATTGCAGATTGGGTCGGAAAGATTCTTCTGCTAGAATCCAGCGAAGAGAAGATGTCTCCTGAAAAATACAGAAAAGCCGTACTCGCACTAAAAGAAACAGGCATTTTTGATGTGATTTCAGGTATTCTCATAGGAAAGCCGATGGATGAAACTTATGTGCAGGAATATAAACAGATACTGGTAGACGCAATTGATCATCCGAATTTGCCCATAGTGTGCAATATCAATATCGGACACGCCCAGCCACGTTGCATCATTCCCTTTGGTGTTGTGGCAACGGTCGATATTGATAATCAAGTAATCAGATTTGCAAACTGAGAGATAACTTCCAGTATGTAGAATTAAGAAAATCGGTATTGACCGAGCTGAAAGCGAGGGATGCTTCTTGTCCGAAGGGCAAGAAGATATCCGGATGTCTTGGCTGTGAATACTGTCATAATCAGAATTATGGAGTATGTGTACAAAAGGATGATATGCAGGAGTTATATGAAGCTTTGAATATGATAGAGGTGCTGATTCTTGCATCACCAATCTACTTTCAAAATATCAGTGGTCCGCTCCAATCGGTAATCAGTAGGATTTACGCTTTGGGCAAGCCGTCAAAACTAAAAAAATGCGGTATGTTTCTGAGCAGCCGTATTGATGGTATCTATGCAGGTATCACAGAAATCCATAGAACGACAGCAAGAATTATGTGGGTAGAAGATATTGGGGTCATCACTTCTGTTGGAGATCAAAATGCGGTTTCTGAAAGAAGAAAGGAAATGATTGAATCTGGATTTGCATCTGAAAAGATAAACGAAGATAGAATAAAAGAAAAAATTAATGAAATTAGAGAGTTTGGTAGAAAACTATAACAGACAGGTGTTTTGGTATTCTGGCAAGCATGGATTTTATTCTGGTATGTACATATGAGAATGAGGGTGAAAATCCAGAGCTGTTGATTTATAAAAGAGATAATATAAGCAAAAGAAGTATGAAAGGAAATAAATCTGATTATGAATGAAATTATAGATTCTTTATATCATAGAAAATCTGTGAGAGTATACGAAGACCGTCAGATTCCGGAAGAAATGAAAAATATAATCTTGGAAGCTGCTATGCAGGCTCCGTCGGCAGGCTGTCAGCAGCTATATACAATTCTTGATATCACGGATCAGAAATTAAAAGAAATGCTTGCAGAAAGCTGTGACCATCAGCCATTTATTGCAAATGCGAAGATGGTTCTGGTATTTTGTGCAGACTGTAAAAAATGGTACGATGCCTATCTGGAAGCAGGATGTGAACCTAGAAAACCTGGAGTGGGCGATTTGATGCTTGCGATTACTGATACAGCTATTGCGGCTCAGAATGCAGTAGTTGCTGCAGAGAGCCTTGGAATCGGATCATGTTATATCGGTGATATTATGGAAAACTGTGAGGAGCAGCGAAGACTTTTGCAGCTTCCTGAATATGTGTTTCCGGCAGTGATGTTAGTATTTGGATGGCCGACTGAACAGCAGAGAATGCGTCAAAAGCCGGAACGTTGTGAGCGAAAACATATTGTACATGAAAACACTTATCGTAGTATCGATGGGGAGGAATTGCGTGAGATGTTTGCATACAAATGTAAGAATAGCACTTATGAAGAATGGTGCAGTGCCTTCTGTAGCCGAAAATATAATTCGGATTTTTCTAAAGAAATGAGCAGATCAGTGTCAGAATATCTGAAACAGTATTAATATTTATCATACAACAAAAAGGAGAATAACGATTGATGATTTAGCATAGGAAACGATTGCCTGCTCATACCATTATCTGATATAATCAGCTTATAACTAATGATGTGTGGAGGGATGACTATGGGAAATCAATGTGATAACAAACGGAACTGCCCATGTACGTATGATTGTCCACGACATGGAAAATGCTGTGCCTGTGTGGCGCATCATCGTGATCATAATGAGGGAGTGCCTGGATGCTTCTTTTCAAAAGAGGCGGAAGCAACCTATGACCGCAGCATTGAAGCGCTGGCCAGGGATCATGGAATTATTTAACCGAATCAAGTAAGTCCCCTGCGGAGCAGTTATTTGGTGTAGAGCTACGTAACGAAGCGGATGATTTTATCCGCTTGACATGAATCACTGCGAAGCAGATGATTTTCTCCACATGATTAAATCATACAAAAAGAGCCACAGCTCCTGTGTTTTACAGGGACAGAGGCTCTTTTTGTATGAAAATATAACCAGACATCTGATTATTTTGTAATATAAGCTTTTAATAGTTCAAAGGTATTGCGGACTCCATCCATATGGGAGCGTTCATAATTATGTGAAGCATATACCCCGGGACCGATCAGGCCGTGGCGGATATCATAGCCGGCGCGCAAGGCAGTTTCCACATCAGATCCGTAGTGGGGATAAACATCAATGGCATAGTCCAGATCCAGTTCTCTGGCAATATTGGAAAGTGTGGTTACCAGATCATAATTATAAGGCCCACCGGAATCCTTGGCACAGATAGATACCATACGTTCTGTACAGCCCAGATCATCGCCTACACAGCCCATATCTACAGAGATCATCTCTTCTGTATCATCGGATACCACACATCCGCCATGTCCTACTTCTTCATAGACAGTGAACAGCAGAGAAACCTTGCGGTTCAGCTTCCAACCTTCCTCCCGGATTGCTTTGGCGAGTCCGATCAGAATCGCAGCAGAAAGCTTGTCATCCAGGAAACGGCTTTTGATATATCCGCTTTCTGTTACAACTGTGCGGGGATCCATGGCAATGATATCCCCTGTCTGGACACCCAGTGCCAGAGTTTCTTTTGCGGAAGCGGTATTTTCATCCAGTAAGATTTCCATATTTTCTTCCAGCTGCTCCGTCTTCTGATCAGCAACGTGGGCAGATGGTTCGGTATTCAGTACTACTCCTGTGTAAACTTTGCCGTCACGTGTGTGGATGGTACAGTTTTCACCGTCTGCAGTAGACCATTGATGTCCTCCGAGGGTTGTGGGACGAAGACGGCCGTTATCTTTAATGGAGCGGACCATAGCGCCCAGAGTATCCACATGGGCTGCCAGCACCAGTGGAGAACCGGAACCACCCAGGGTGACAAACACATTTCCTTTATTGGAGAGTTCCGGGGAATAACCCAGGGAAGATAATTCAGATAAAAGATAATCGGTAGCTTTTTTGGTAAAGCCCGAAGGGCTTGGGATGGAAGTCAGTGTATATAACTGTTCTTTAATAAAATCCATATAAGAACTCATAGGTCAGTTCCTCCTGATTTTTGATAAATTATATTGCCATTGTAACTACCCGGAGGAAAAAGGTCAAGCTGGCAAGGGAAAACAGAGAAAAAAAGGACATCCGGAGAGGTGGATGTCCTTTTCGACAAAAGGGAGCGTATATCATTTGTGGAAGAGACGTTTAACAAATGAAAGAAGACTAAAACGATCGGATTTCACATAGTCATTTACAAAATTGTCACAATACATATAACGTTCCGTTTTGATCCATTCCGGAATAGGAAGTGCATCATTTGTATAAACTGCGAATTTCATAAGCACGCCTCCTTTGAATATTTTTTAGGTTACTTATATTTTAGCACAAAATAAAAGAAATACTATAGGGGGTAACTCTAAAAATCAGAGGTAAAATCTGTGCTGATAGCACAAATATATGGTATAATCAGGAAAGAAAGATAGGAAAGTGAAAATTTGAAAAAGAGACAGGGAGGGTATATGAGTTTTACAATAGAAGATATGATTCTGACAGCAGAAAACAGATACGAAATGAAGTTTCTGGCCGGACAAAATGGCTGGGCTAATTCCATCAGTTGGGTACATCTTCTGGAGGATACAACAATTATACAGAATTTCTGGGGTAAGGAACTTGCTGTAACAACAGGTCTGGGATTTCCACAAAAAGAAGACTGGATGAATCTGGCAAGGCTGCTGAATAGGTATCATGCCTCTGGATTAATCATTAATGTGGGACAGTATATTTATGATGTACCGGAAGAATTGATAGCGTACTGTAATGAGAACGACCTGCCGTTGCTGACTGTGCCCTGGGAAGTGCATTTGTCAGATATGATAAAAGATTTCAGTATCCATGTATTTCTGCAGGATAATACGGATGAGCAGATTGTAGCAGCACTGATCGCAGCTATTGAGACCCCGGATAATCAGAAGGCATACAGAAAAGAATTATTGCAGTATTTTGATGTGGATGGAAGCTTTCAGGTGCTTTTGCTGACTTGTGAAGGGCTGGATTTTATGGACACGGTGGAGCGAAAGAAATTGTCTTATCGAATACAGTTATATCTGGAGGATATTACGCATAATGCAAGTTTCTTTTATTATAATTCTGATTTTGTACTGGTAGCCAATGCAGTTTCGGAAGAATATTTGTATCGACTTGTAACTGGAGCTATAAAAAGGGGAAAAAGACGGATGCCTGAGCTGGAATTGTGTGTGGGGATCGGAAGTAAATGTATGGATATCTCACAGCTTTCAATAAGTTATCAGAGAGCCAAGGCAGCGGCACATATGGCACTTACTCACAAAAAACAGGTGGTAAAGTTTGATGACTGTGGATTATTTCGCCTGCTTTATATGGTAGAAGACAAGGGGATACTGCGGGAAATGGAAACAGAATGTCTGGCAGCACTGGAAGAACATGACCGCAGATACAATGCTGATTATGTGGACACTCTTCAGTCTTATCTGAAACATGATGGAAGCATCCAGGCGGTAGCTGCAGAATTATTCACACATCGGAATACAGTACTGTACCGTATTGGAAACATCAGAAAAATATTGGGGAATGAACTGAAAACACCGGAAGAAAGACTACCCTATCAGATTGCATTTTATATCAGGCGTATGCATAAATAAATCCTGATGAAAAATAGTGTCAAACCATGTATAATAAGGGTACTGGACACAGTTATAAAAAACAAAATGGGTGAGGAAGAAAGATGGAAGGGAATTTAACAAAAGGTCCTATTTTAAAAACACTGACGAAACTTGCGGTTCCGATTATGGCGTCAGCGTTTCTGGGGACTCTGTACAATATTACGGATATGGCCTGGATCGGTCTGCTTGGATCCAGGGCTGTGGCAGGAGTAGGTGTTGGTGGTATGTTTACTTGGCTTTCACAGGGGTTGGCATCTATGGCGAGAATGGGTGGTCAGGTGCAGGTGGCACAGTGTATTGGCCGCGGAGACAGAGAACGTGCCCATGGCTTTGCACAGGCTGCAGTACAGCTTTCTGCCTTTATGGGAATTGCATATGCGGTTCTGGCACTGTTGTTTACCAGACAGATGGTGGGATTTTTTCAGCTTGCAGATACTGAAACATATGCTGCGGCAATGTCGTATACCAGGATTGCCTGCGGTCTGATCGTATTTTCATTTCTGACATTGACACTGACAGGAATCTATACAGCGCAGGGAGATTCAAAGACTCCTTTTCTGGCCAATCTTGTGGGACTGGTTACAAATATGATCCTGGATCCTGTTCTGATACTTGGCCCTGGAATATTTCCAAGACTTGGTGTTGCAGGAGCTGCGATTGCCACGGTGACAGCTCAGGCGATTGTTATGAGCATTATGATATTAGGGATTATGGTACAGAAGAAAGAAAATGTACTAAAAGGAACAAAACTATTGGCAAAACTTCCACGGGAATATGTGAGTGGAATCTGTAGGATCGGAATTCCCACAGCAATTCAGGGAATGGCATATTGTGCGATTTCCATGGTGCTGACCCGTATGGTTTCCGGATATGGTGCAGAAGCTATTGCAACACAGCGAGTGGGAGGACAGATCGAATCCATATCATGGAACACGGCAGATGGTTTTGGGGCAGCATTAAATGCTTTTATTGCACAGAACTATGGTGCAGGAAAAAATGACCGTGTCAGAAAAGGCTATAAGGCATCATTATGGACTGTAGGAATCTGGGGTGTGTTGATTTCTGCTATATTTATATGTGTTCCGGGGCCGATTGCCAGGATTTTTTTCCATGAACCGAAAGCAATTGCAACAGCAGTGGGATATCTGACCATCATTGGTTTCAGTGAAGCCTTTATGTGTGTGGAGCTGACTACAGTGGGTGCATTGTCCGGACTTGGCAGAACCAGACTCTGCAGTATTATCAGTATTATTTTTACCAGTGCAAGAATCCCATTGGCCATTCTTCTTGGGGGTATTATGGGACTTAACGGAATCTGGTGGGCACTTTCTTCAACATCAATTGTGAAGGGAATTATTTTTGTTGGCACATTTTTATGGATCACGAGAAAAAGAAAGTAGACAGCATTCAGTAAAACAAAACCAAAAGTCGGATTGCTGATGATCCCGAAAACATGTGCATATATGTGGATCATTGCAATGGGACTTCAGCTCCTGTTTTGATAAAATCAATGTACGACCTGGGAAATCGGAATAAAATGATTTCACAGGCCGTACATGTTTTCTTTATTATATTAATAAAAAATGTTATAATCAATATAGATTTTGTAGAGATTGTATATTTTCGGATATGGTGATAGGATAGAGAGTAGTTAAGTGCATAAATCAATCATAATAGAAAATTTTGAAGGAGAGAGAAAATGAGTAAAAGAGCAGCAGGAATTTTAATGCCGGTCAGCAGTTTGCCGTCAAATTATGGAATTGGATGTTTTTCCAAGAGCGCCTATGAATTTGTAGACTGGTTAAAGGATGCCGGTCAGACTTATTGGCAGATTCTGCCGCTGGGACCGACCAGCTATGGAGATTCTCCATATCAGTCCTTTTCTACATTTGCAGGAAATCCGTATTTTATTGATCTGGATACACTGGTGGAAGAAGGGGTTCTGGATAAAAAAGACTGTGAGAAAGTAAATTGGGGAAAGAAGCTTGATGATGTAGATTATGAAAAAATCTACAAAGGTCGTTATCCGCTTCTGAGAAAAGCATACGAGAACAGTGAGATCAGTAAGAATCCTGATTATCAGAAATTTGTAGCAGAAAACAGCTGGTGGCTTTCTGATTATGCTCTGTTTATGGCAGTAAAGGACCGTTTTGAAGGTGTAGAATGGACCAAATGGGCTGAGGATATCAGACTTCGTTGGAATAATGCTATGGATTATTATCGTGAGGAACTCTATTTTGATATTGAGTTCCAGCAGTATATGCAGTTCAAATTCTACGAACAGTGGATGAAACTGAAATCCTATGCAAATTCAAAAGGAATCCAGATCATTGGAGATATTCCGATTTATGTTGCTATGGACAGTGCTGATGCATGGGCACATCCGGAGTTGTTCCAGCTGGATCAGGACAATGTACCGCTGGCAGTAGCAGGATGCCCTCCGGATGGATTTTCTGCAACTGGTCAGTTATGGGGAAATCCGCTGTATCGTTGGGATTATCACAGAAATACAGGATATCAGTGGTGGATTTCCAGAATGAGTTACTGTTTCAGACTGTATGATGTTGTAAGGATTGATCATTTCAGGGGATTTGATGAATATTTCTCTATTCCTTACGGGGACAAGGATGCCACAGGCGGTCACTGGGAAAAGGGACCGGGGATTGATCTGTTCCGCAAAATCCAGCAGGCTCTTGGATGGAAAGAGGTTATTGCAGAGGATCTGGGATATATGACAGATTCTGTACGTCATTTGGTATATGAGAGTGGTTTCCCGGGTATGAAGGTTCTGGAATTTGCGTTTGACTCCAGAGATTCCGGATGTGCCAGTGATTATCTGCCTCATAACTATCCGGAGAACTGTGTGGCATATACAGGAACCCATGATAATGAAACAATCGTGGGATGGTGGAAGAGCATCACAGCGGCTGAGAGAAAACTGGCAAGAGATTATCTGTGCGATCATGCCACACCAGAAGAAGAACTGTATAAATGCTTCATTAGTCTGATTATGCGCAGTGCTGCGCGAGTGTGTGTCATCCCAATGCAGGACTATATGGGACTGGATAACAGATCACGAATGAATCAACCCTCTACAGTTGGTACGAACTGGAAGTGGAGAATCAAGAAGAGAGAGCTTACAAAGAAACTTCAGAATGAAATACATGATGTGACACTGCGTTATGGACGTAAGAACTGGGATTAAATATATTACATAATAAAATAATTGGAATGATGACAGCGTTTCGGATATAAATAATATCTGGAACGCTGTTTTTGAATAAGAAAGACATTGATTTTCGGGTAATGTCTGATAAAATATTAACCAGAAAAACAATCAATTAAAACATAACCTGTCAGGAGGAGATGTAGATGAATTATAATAAATTAGAAACCAGTCTGATAGATGTAATTAAAGAAGAACAGGCGAAGCTTGGATATAGGAAAGAGAAGATAAGCCTTTATTATCCGCTCAGTTCCCTGAATCATTTCTTTGGCGGTGAGACAGATGCTGCAGGCATGATGGAGATCTTAAAAGATTTTCCTTCTTATATAGAAGAGAAATTTGGCGAAGTAGCAGTATCACACAGAGGAGATCGTTTCTGCTTCACTGTTTCGGAAAAAGCTTCTGAATATGTACATAATAATATGAAAGAGAATGAATTTATCAAGGCATTGATCGAACTGGTGGGCAGACATGGATGCACGATAGATGAAATTAAAGAGCTGTTTCAGTCTTATTCAGATAAAATCATTATTGAACCAATGGATAACGAGGAGTTTGATGTGATGATCCGCTTTGGTGACGGATCAGATCCTTATTATTATTGTTTTAAGGATGAAGGATGCCATATCATTTACCACAGATTTCTGCCGGAAGACTATGCAGATTTTGGTTTTTAACCGAATCAAGTAAGTCCCCAGCGGAGGTTGCGAAAGGCAATAAGCAGTGGGTGCAGAGTTTTTAAATTGCCGGATCAGCAAAAATATATGTGACATTTGCAATAAAAGTGTGTTATTTTTTTGTCAAATATCAACAAAAATAAGCCGAAATTCTATATTGACAGATAGTCTCAATAATGGTAATTTTTACTTGAATTCATGTTTTGATTTATAGAAACGAGTAACATTTTATTACATTATTTTACAGGAATAAATAATACATAAAATTGAATTGACAGTTGGAGGGAAAGATTAAATGAGAAAAACCAAAATTATCTGTACAATGGGACCATCTACTGATAAGGGCGATGTTATGGAGCAGCTTGTGAGAGAGGGAATGGATGTAGCACGTTTTAACTTCTCACATGGACCTCATGATGAGCAGAGAGGCCGTATCCAGAAACTGAGAGAACTTCGCAAGAAATATGACAGACCTGTTGCAGCACTTCTTGATACAAAGGGACCGGAGATCAGACTTGGATGTTTCAAGGATGGCAAGGTTTTTCTGGAAGAAGGACAGATATTTACATTTACAAATAAAGATATTGAAGGAACTAATGAGCGCGTAAGCATTACTTATAAGGAACTTTATAAGGACGTGCAGCCGGGCGGACACATTCTGGTTGATGATGGTCTTGTCGATCTGGAGGTTCAGGATATTCAGGGAAGAGATATTGTATGTAAAGTTATCAACGCAGGCGTGATCGGTGATAAGAAAGGTGTTAATGTTCCAGGGGCAAACCTGAAGATGCCATTTATCAGCAAGAAAGATCATGATGATCTTCTTTTCGGTATCCAGGAAGGATTTGACTTCGTTGCAGCATCCTTTACACGTACTGCAAATGATATCCGTGAAGTAAGAAAAATCCTGAAAGAAAACGGCGGTGAGGAGATCCAGATCATTGCAAAGATTGAGAATCAGCAGGGTGTTGATAATATCGACGAGATTATTGAAGCTGCAGATGGTATCATGATCGCCAGAGGTGACATGGGTGTTGAGATCCCGCCGGAATATGTACCGGTTATCCAGCAGAAGATTATCCAGAAGGTTTACACAGCAGGAAAACCGGTTATTACTGCAACACAGATGTTGGATTCTATGATCTCTCATCCAAGACCAACCCGTGCAGAGGCTTCTGACGTAGCAAATGCCATTTATCAGGGAACAAGCGCTACTATGCTTTCCGGAGAAACTGCAGCAGGTAAATATCCGGTACAGGCACTTCAGATGATGAGCCGTATTGCAGAGCATATGGAACAGAATATTGATTACAATGCAATTTTCAAGAAAACAGACAGAAATGAGAATCCGGATATTACAAATGCGATCGCACATGCAACCTGCCTGACTGCAATTGATCTGAAAGCCAGTGCAATCCTTGCAGTGACAAAATCCGGAAGTACAGCTCATATGATGTCCAAACACAGACCAGGATGTCTGATCGGTGCATGTACAAGTTCTGAGAGAGTGCTGCGTCAGCTGAATCTGTCCTGGGGTGTCTATCCGATGCTTATCAAAGAAGAGTACAGTTCTGAGATCCTTTGTCTGAGAGCAATCGAAGCAGCACAGAAGCATAAACTTGTAAAAGTTGGTGACACTGTTGTATTTGCTGGTGGTGTACCGCTGGGAATTCCGGGAAGAACCAATATGATCCGTGTCTGCACAGTTGATTAACCGAATCAAGTAAGTCCCCTGCGGGGGTTGCGAATATCCGCTTGACTAAAGACATAATTGCCGTAGTAATTATTTGAAAAAGTAGTTACTGCGGCTTTTTATGTTAAGAATCCCACATTGCAGGTTAATAGGGAATATGATATACTGAAGTCTGACTAAATCAGAGTAGCTCTCTGTGAGGGCTGTTACAGAATAATATATAAAATGTAATGTTTGGAAAAAACGGGGGTTGGTTATGAAATATGCGGTAGCAATTGACGTTGGAGGAACGAATACAAGAGTAGCACTTGTGAATGAGCGGCTGGAAATCACAGACAGACAGCAGTTTTCTACGAATCCCGAAAATCCTGCGGAAACTTTGAGTAAGATTTCAGAGGTGATACGGGATTATGGAGAAAAAATCGTAGGTGTGGGAATGTCCTGTCCGGGACCTCTGGATCTTATGAATGGACAGATCTTGACTCCTCCAAATCTGCACGGAGACTGGCAGCATTTGTTTGTAGCCAGAGAACTGAGTACTCTTACCGGACTGCCGGTATATCTGAACAATGATGGAAATCTGGCTGCCCTTGCTGAGGCAGTTGCCGGAGAAGGAAAGGATTACCGCTATGTACAGTTTTTGACGGTATCTACAGGAATTGGTTCCGGATTTGTAATTGACAAACATATCTATCAGGGAGCTCATGGCTGGGCCAATGAGGTAGAGAATACTGTTATGTGGGAAGGTGGACCTTGTCATGGTACGATCCTGCCCGGAGGTATTGAGGGAATCAGCAGTGGAACTGCGATTACCACCAGGGCAAAAAAAGCAGGATTGCAGGTAAAGCATGCAGGAGAGGTAAATGATCTGGCAAAGTCTGGAAACGAGATTGCTGAGAAGATTATGACAGATGCAAAAACCCATCTTGCTAATTTTATTGCCGGAATATATAATCTGACAGATCCGGATATTGTGATCCTGGGAGGTTCTGTAGCGATTAAGGTAGAGGGATTTGTGGAGGAAGTAGAGGCACTGGTGAAAAGTAAAGTTTATGAAGCACAGAGAAGCTTTATTAAAGTCAGAAAATCTATATTAAATGAGGATTCTGGACTGATCGGTGCGGCATATCTTGCTTTTTCAAAGGAAAAATAGAGTATTGTCTGAAGAGAAGGGGAAAAGTAGAATAAAGGAACAGTGAATAAAAATGGATATTTTACAGAAGTTGAAAGGATACAGAAAAAAATCTGGCTGTTTTTTCTGCTGACTGTTTTTTTGTGTGGAGCCTGTAGAGCTGCCTATGTGACCGGAGCCAGATCCGGACATGTTACAACCAGGGAGCTGGACAGCCTGCAGCTGGAAGACTGCACCAAACTAATGGTTGTAGCACATCCGGACGATGAGACTCTCTGGGGTGGAGCCCATTTATTGGATGGAAAATATTTTGTAGTATGTCTGACGGATGGATATAACAAGGTCAGGAGACAGGAGTTTCTGAATGCGATCAAAGAATCCGGGAATAAGGGACTGATTCTCAGATATCCGGATAAGGTTCATGGAGAGCGCTCCAACTGGGTGGGAGATAAGAAAGATATTATCAAAGATTTGGATACGATCCTTACCTATAAACATTGGAATATGGTGGCAACTCATAATCCTGAGGGAGAATATGGACATATCCATCATCAGATGACCAGTCAGCTTGTGACACAGGAATATTATCGTAATTATCAGATAAATAACCTGTATTATTTTGGAAAGTACTATAAAAAGAAGGTTCTTTCGGATATTGCAGATTCGCTTCCGAGAATATCGGCAAAGAGTGAATCAGCCAAAAGAGAACTGTTGCTTAACTATAAATCTCAGAAAAAAGTTGAAAATATGTTTGCTCATATGATTCCTTATGAGAACTGGAGCCAGTCAGGGGAAATCTGGGAAAAATAAAGGATCGTTTAATGTCTTTATAATAAGATTCAATAAGATTCTGAACCGTGATAAATAATAATTGGAGAACAAAAAAATGCTGAATCAATTTTCTAGAACAGAGCTTTTGCTTGGAAAAGAAGCTATGGACAAATTACAGAATTCCAGGGTGGCCGTGTTTGGAATCGGCGGGGTAGGCGGATATGTGTGTGAGGCATTGGTCCGAAGTGGAATAGGTGCCTTTGACCTGATTGATGATGATAAGGTGTGTCTGACCAATCTGAACAGACAGATTATTGCCACCAGAAAGACTGTTGGTCAATATAAAACTGAAGTGATGCGGGACAGGATACTGGACATTAATCCGAAAGCAGATATAAGAATCCATAACTGTTTTTATCTTCCAGAGAATGCTGCTGATTTTGACTTCAGTGAGTATGATTATGTGGTAGATGCTGTAGACACAGTGACTGCGAAGATTGAATTGATCATGCGCGCAAAAGAGTCAGGGACTCCTGTTATCAGCAGTATGGGTGCAGGAAATAAACTGGATCCCAGTGCATTTAGAGTAGCGGATATTTATAAGACGAAGGTATGTCCGTTGGCGAAAGTTATGCGCAGGGAATTGAAGAAGCGCGGTGTGAAGAAACTGAAGGTTGTTTATTCGGAGGAACAGCCAATCAGACCGGTTGAGGATATGGCAATTAGCTGTAAGGAGAATTGTATCTGTCCTCCGGGGGCTGAACATAAGTGTACGGAGCGCAGAGCTATTCCGGGCAGTGTGGCGTTTGTGCCGTCTGTGGTTGGACTGATTATTGCAGGAGAGGTTATTAAAGACCTGACTGCAGAGTGCAGAAGATAAAAAATGTTTATGTGGATGTGTATTGTATCAGAGATGGTATGGTGCACATCTTTTTTGTCTGGGGGTAGGGGACGCGCAGAAAAATAATTCATTTTGTGTGCGGTTTCGGACACTAAGATATTCTAAGCCGCTAAAAATCTGCTAAATGCATGAGAAAAATGCCACAAACTCGCCTGCGGCTCAGACAGTGTGTCATTTTTCTCATAACGCAGATTTTTACCGACTAAGAATATCTAAGTATCCTGCAAATGCACACAAAATTTTTGCGGGGTGGGAATGTGTTGACTATCATGGGGTTTCAAAGTATAATGATGGCTGGTGAATTGGGCGGAAATACAGGGTGATTCATCAGAGGTAAGTGATTGATTTTAATAGATAAAGGCAGGTTATATATGAATACAATTAGTGTGGAAGAGTTGGAGAAGATTGATTCTTCTAAGATTACGATCGTGGATGTGCGGCCGGCGGATCAGTATAGCAGGGGGTCTTTTCCTGGGGCAGTGAATATTCCGCTGGATGAGTTTGATGAGAAGATGGAGGCTGTTGATAAAGATAAAACAGTATATGTTCTCTGCCATACGGGGGACAGGAGCCGGGACTGTGTGGAGAAGTTGAGTGAGGCTGGCTATGAGGCTGTGAATATTGAGGGAGGATATCGTGCGTATCTGAGACTTTCTCTGAGTCGTTTTATGGAGAATGATGCTAAGGAGCAGAAAGAACTGAAAACGAAAGAGATTGAGCACAGTATTATCAAGACTTTCAGAAAGACGGTCTGGAGACCGTTTACCAAGGCTTTGAATGAGTATCAGCTGATCCAGGAGGGGGATAAGATTGCCGTCTGTATTTCAGGTGGTAAGGACTCTATGCTGATGGCGAAGCTGCTTCAGGAGCTGAAGCGCCATGGGAAGATTCATTTTGAACTGGTGTTTCTGGTAATGAATCCGGGTTATAATGCGGATAACTGGAAGATTATTCAGGATAATGCAGAGCTTCTGGGAATTCCTCTTACGGTTTTTGAAAGTGATATTTTTGATACAGTGGCAGAAATTGAGAATAATCCCTGTTATCTTTGTGCGAGAATGAGACGTGGTTATCTGTATTCTCATGCCAAGGAGCTGGGATGTAATAAGATTGCGTTGGGACATCATTTTGATGATGTGATCGAGACGATCCTTATGGGTATGCTGTACAGTGGTAAGGTAGAGACTATGATGCCGAAGCTGCACAGTCAGAATTTTGAGGGGATGGAATTGATTCGTCCCATGTATCTAATCAAGGAATCTGCGATCAAGGCATGGAGAGATACCAATGGGCTGCATTTCATTCAGTGTGCATGCCGTTTTACTGAGAACTGTGTAAGCTGTGGGGGTGGACGTGGTTCCAAGCGTGATGAGATGAAAGAGCTGGTTGCGCAGTTTAGAAATACAAGCAGTGTGATCGAGACGAATATCTTTAACAGTGTGCGGGATATTAATCTTCGTACTGTTATGGGATATCATAAAGATGGAGAATACTACAATTTCCTGGATGACTATGATCAGCGTGGAAATAAGGGCGCTGATAAGGACAAAGAATGATGACGGTAAAATCTTCATTTGTGGAAGAGAAATACACTGCTCAGTATTATAGCGGGAACGGCTGTCTATATGTTTCTGGTGCAGGTGGTGTTCTAAAAGGAGGGATTCATGACCTTACAGGAGATTCTTGAAAGTGTAAAAAGTGGTTCTGTATCTGTAGAAGAGGCAGAGAGAATCCTTAAGAAAGAAAGTTATGAAGAAATGGGATATGCGAAGCTGGATACAAGCCGTAAGGCAAGAACCGGTTTCGCAGAAGTAATCTACTGCAGTAATAAGGCAGATGAACATCTTCTGAATATTTTTGAAAGATTATACAGAGAAGACGGCGAGGTATTTGGAACCAGAGCTTCCCAACATCAGTATGAACTGGTGAAGGAGAAGTTTCCGGAAGTGGAATATGATCCGATCTCACGCATCTTAAAAGTTGAGAAGAAAGATAAGAAGCGTATTGGTAAGATCGCCGTGTGCTCAGCAGGAACAGCAGATATTCCTGTTGCTGAGGAAGCTGCACAGACAGCGGAATATTTTGGCACAAATGTTGAACGTATTTATGATGTGGGAGTCAGCGGAATGCATCGTCTGTTTTCCAGACTGGAGACGATTCAGAGTGCGAACTGTGTAGTTGCAGTTGCGGGAATGGAGGGAGCTCTTGCCAGTGTGATGGGCGGTCTGGTGAGCAGACCTGTGATCGCAGTACCCACATCTGTGGGGTATGGTGCAAGTATGCATGGTCTTTCTGCGCTTCTTACTATGATCAATTCCTGTGCGAACGGTATTGCGGTGGTGAATATTGATAATGGATACGGTGCCGGCTATCTGGCAACGCAGATCAACCGTCTGGCGGCAGGTGCAGATGAGAAAGGAAATTGATTATGGGAAAAGCATTATATCTGGAATGTTATTCAGGGATAAGTGGTGATATGACAGTAGCCGCACTTCTTGATCTGGGAGCTGACCACTCAGTGCTGGACAGGGTGCTGAAGAGTCTTAAGGTATCAGGATTTGAGATAAAGATCAGCAGAGTTGTAAAGTCCGGAATAGATGCATGTGATTTTGATGTTGTGCTGGATAAAGAGCATGAAAATCATGACCATGATATGGAATATCTGCATGGACATCATCATGAAGGTCAGGAGCGCAATCATGTCCATGGCACAGGAACAGCGAAAAACCATCACCATCACGAACACCGTGGAATAAAGGAAATTACTTATATTATAGAGCATAGCGCAATGACTGAGAATGCAAAGAAGATCGCATTGCGTATATTTGAAATTCTTGCAGAGGCAGAGAGTAAAGCACACAATGTGCCTGTAGATCAGGTGCATTTTCATGAGGTGGGAGCAGTGGACTCTATTGTGGATATTGTGTCTGTGGCAGTCTGTCTGGATGATCTGGATGTTACAGAGGTTATCGTTCCTGTTCTCTGCGAGGGACGTGGAACTGTCCGTTGTCAGCATGGCATCCTGCCAATCCCGGTTCCGGCAGTTTCGAATATAGTAAGTGCCAATCATTTATATCTGAAAATGACAGAGGTAGAAGGTGAACTTGTAACGCCTACAGGTGCAGCAATCGTGGCAGCAGTGAAAACAAAGGATAAACTTCCGGAAACATTTGAAATCCAGAGGATTGGAATCGGTGCAGGTAAACGCCAGTATGAATGCCCTGGGATCTTAAGGGCAATGATCATATCAGAAAGCACAGAGCAGGCTAAAGGAAGAAATCCGAAAGCTGAAAATCAGGAAACCAAAGATACGATTATCAAGATGGAGACAAACATTGATGACTGCAGTGGAGAAGTTCTGGGATTTGTCATGGAACGTCTGATGAAAGCCGGTGCCAGAGATGTGCATTATGTGCCTGTTTTTATGAAAAAGAACAGACCTGCATGGGTTCTGAATGTGATCTGTAAGGAAGAAGATATGGAAACGCTTCAGAATATTGTTTTTGAAGAAACTACTACGATTGGAATTCGTTATAGCAGAATGGAACGTACGATTCTTCCCAGAGAAATAAGAACCCTTCCGACTCCATGGGGAGAAGTTCAGGTAAAGGTATGTACTTTGGATGGAAAAGAGCAGATTTATCCGGAATATGAGAGCGTTGCACAGTTAAGCAAAGAAAAAGAGGTTCCATTTGTAGAAATCTACAGTTTTATTGCTTGGGCAAATAAAGACAAAGAATAACAATGTAAAAGAAAACAGTCACATACTTGAGTGAATATCTCAATATTCATCAGATGTATGTGACTGTTTCTTTTTATTTTTTATGAGGTGACATCTCGTTCAATTCTAACTGTTGTCTGGTAATTCCTGCAATTGAGGCAGGTAAATCTGATTGATTTGGGTCAAGCGGATATTCGCAATTCGCTTTGCTACTTGCTCATAACCGAATAACTGCTTCGCAGTTTATCAGAAGGAGCTTGCACTCCTCCTGATACAAGCAAGTCCCCACCCACTGCTTATTGCTTTTCGCAA
>HE978651.1:881806-940077 GCA_000285855.2 Ruminococcus sp. JC304
CCCCCGCAGGGGACTTACTTGATTCGGTTAAATTACAGAGTGCTTACTCCGTCATCATCATAACGGTCATATTCAGCTCCCTCATATCCGATCATGCGGATAGTAGCAGGATCGATATCTTTTACTGTCTGTGCAACATCAGCAACCGGGATTGCTTTTCCCTTGCGGATGAACAGTGGAACTTCATTCAGGGCAACTTCTACATAGTGGTGGCCTTTTTCAAGGATTTCCTGAGAGATGGTTCCATCCGGCAGGAATTTGACGAACATCATTTCTTCTGGCAGATATACGTAGCGGCCTTTTGCGTTCTGTGTGTAAACAGGTGCGATCATAATTTCATTTCCGAGAAGAAGCTGATCCTCTACCTGAGTAGCAAAAGTATCGTCTGTATAGTCGAATGCCAATGGGCGGAACATCATATCATCGTTTAATGCCGCTTTCATGTATTCACTGTACAGATATGGAACAAGGCGATATCTGACACCAATCACATGGCGGAAGTCTTCGATATTTTCAAACTGGTAAGCTTCCTGTTCTCTGGTTCCCAGAGCGGAATGGTTTCTCATAAGAGGTGTGAATACACCAAGTGCCAGCCAGCGCAGTACCAGATCACGTGTGGTATCTGCACCGAATCCGCCCAGATCTGCACCTGTGTAAAGGAAACCGCACATATTCAGGGATGGAAGCATCTTTAAGTTCAGAAGGATGTGTGACCACCAGGATTTATTGTCTCCCATCCAGATTCCGCCGTATCTGTGCATTCCCACATAGGAGGAACGGGAGAACATAAGGAAACGTTTGCCAGGTGCGATTTTTTCAAATGCTTCACCTGCTGCACGGGTCATGTTATAGCCAAATAGGTTATGTACTTTGTCGTGGCGGATCTTCTGACCGTTTACATTGTGATAGAAGCGTTTGTAATCTTCCGGATTGTTTGCAAGTCCTTCTACCTTTGCGCCGAGAACGAATCCAGGTGCTTCTTCATTGTCCATGAAGTTGTCTTTGATGTATTCTTTTAATTCAGCAACGCCTTCCGGTGTGCAGAACATTGCAGGCTCATTCATGTCATTCCAGAAACCGTCGATTCCTTTGGAAATAAGACGTTCGTATTTCTGTCCGAACCATGCTCTTGCATCTGCATTCAGGACATCCGGGAAATGAGTCCAGCCCGGCCATACAGCGGAAACGAAATCACTGCCGTCTTCACGTTTGCAGAAGTAGTTCTTCTCAACGCCTTCTTCATAAACATCATAGCCAGCCTCTACCTTGACACCTGCATCGATGATTGGGACAAGGTGGATGCCTTTTTCTTTCATTTCATTGACATAGGCTTCGAAGTCAGGGAAGTTTTCCTGATTGACTGTGAAATCTTTGTAGTCTTCCATGTAATCGATATCCATGTATACCATATCGATCGGAATATTGTTTTCACGATATCCGTCAGCTGCTTTTCTGAAATCGTCAGCAGTTGTATATCCCCAGCGGCTCTGACCGAAACCAAATGCGAATTTAGGCGGAATATAGCTTCTTCCGATGATTTTACGGAACTGTTTTACGATATCGTAAGGAGTTTCGCCCTCGATCACATACAGATAAAGGTCTGCATCCTCACAGGTGATCTTTAACTGGGAAGAGAGTGTGTAACCGATATCAAACTTCAGTTTTCCGGGATAATCAACGAAGAGACCGAAAGTCTGCTTTCCGGAGATTACGAGGAAGTTGTGTGCTCCATAGAGGGAGATTTTATCCTCTGTATGGTTTGGCTGGTCGGAACAGTTGCTTTCATAAATATATCCACGTTTGTTGATTCCGCGGTTTGATTCGCCCAGACCATAGACAACATCGTTGTCATCCATGTCATAAGTAAAGGAGAAGCCGTTCTCTGTGGAGATAGTTCCGTATGCAGGAGTTCCCTCAGAAGCCGGGATGGAAGTTACGATGGCATCGGTTTCAAACGGGGTTCCGTAAGTATATTTCTGAATCATTTTGTCATATCCTCCTTAGGTTGAAAAATGTTAAATTAATAACTGAAGCGTTTAAGTACTATTGGAAAATACGCAGGTGTTTTCCTTGATTTTCTATCTATAATAATAGAGGTCTGAGTGGAGAAATGCTACTGAAATTATGACAAATTTATACGTTATTTTGACTTTTTGACTAAACTGTGAAGCAGTGATACAGGTATGGCAAGCAGTGAAGCGTGTTACTGAGAACGGAATGAACAGTAACTTTAATGCTTTATCTTAATAGAATTTTTCTGTACATACGGTAAAAAAAGTGCTAAAATATTACTATTACACGAAAGAAAGGTTTATTTAACATGCTTCAGACAATTGAATCCATCAATAACGTCGTAAATAATTTTATCTGGGGTGTCCCGGCTATGATCTGTATTATCGGCGTAGGGCTTTATCTGAGCCTGCGGACCGGTTTTGTCCAGATCCGCAAATTCCCGTATGCGCTTAAAACTACACTGGGAAGAATTTTTAAGAAGAAAGAGGCTTCTGACGGTTCCATGACACCTTTTCAGGCAGTCTGTACTGCGTTGGCAGGTACGGTAGGTACCGGAAATATTGCCGGTGTTGCCGGAGCTATCGCCATCGGCGGTCCGGGAGCTGTATTTTGGATGTGGGTTTCCGCAATCCTTGGAATGTGTACGAAATTTACAGAGGTTACCCTGGCAGTTCATTTCCGTGAGAGAAACAGACATGGAGATTATGTAGGCGGACCTATGTATTATATTAAGAATGGTCTGGGAAAGAACTGGAGATTTCTTGCAGTTCTTTATTCTGCATTTGGTGTACTGACTGTATTTGGAACAGGTAATGCTACTCAGGTAAATACCATTACAACAGCAATTGATACGGCTCTTATTAACTTTAATGTGATTTCAGAGTCTTCCACAGGCAGACTGAATCTGATCCTTGGAATTGTGATTACGTTGCTGGTTGGTATGGTACTGCTGGGTGGTATCAAGCGAATCGGAAGTGTTTCCGAGAAGCTGGTACCGTTTATGGCATTGTTTTATATTGTACTTGCATTGGGTGTTGTGATCTTAAACATCGGAAGAGTTCCGGCAGTTTTCCATGATATTGTTTATGGAGCTTTTAATCCGTCAGCAGTGACAGGCGGTGTGATCGGAAGCTTTTTCCTCAGTATGAAAAAGGGTGTTTCCAGAGGTATTTTCTCCAATGAAGCCGGACTTGGTACAGGGTCTATCGCTCATGCCTGTGCGGATACAAGCAAACCTGTAAAACAGGGGATGTTTGGTATCTTTGAGGTATTTGCAGATACGATCGTGATCTGTACTCTGACAGCACTTGTGATCCTTGTAAGCGGCGTGCCGGTAAATTACGGTGCAGCGGCAGGTGCAGAACTTACAATTTCCGGATTTACTGCTACATACGGGGGGTGGGTTTCCATCTTTACGGCAGTTGCCATGTGCTGCTTTGCATTCTCAACGATTATCGGATGGGGACTTTACGGAGCACGCTGTATTGAATTTTTATTCTCTGCAAAAGTTATCCGCCCATTTATGATCGCCTATTCATTAGTGGCAATCATTGGTGCAACTGTAGATCTGGGACTTCTCTGGAGTATTGCTGAGACATTCAACGGTCTCATGGCAATCCCCAACTTAATCGGTGTATTCCTGCTTTCAGGAACCGCCATTACACTTACAAAAGAGTATTTCGCACAGAAGAAATAACAATAATAGCCTGGAGAGTTATTTTCCGGGCTATTATTTTATGAAAAAGGTAAAAAGGAGAATGATACAATGATTCCAATCGCACATATAGAAAATGATTTTCCGACCAAATTCGGTATCCCCAGGCAGAGTGGCCGTGTAGGGGCACTTAAAGCGAGAATTGTATTCGAGCCGGAATATCGCAATGTGGATGCCTGTCGTGGTCTGGAGGAGTTTAGTCATATCTGGCTGATCTGGGAGTTCTCGGAGGCAAAGAGGACAAAGTGGTCACCGACTGTCCGCCCGCCCAGGCTTGGGGGAAATGTGAGAAAAGGAGTTTTTGCCACAAGGTCTCCCTTTCGTCCCAATTCCATAGGATTATCCTGTGTAAAGCTTGAGAAAGTAGCTCTGGATGAGCCAGACAGCCCGGTACTCTATGTAGAAGGTGCAGATCTGATGAATGGAACACCGATTTTCGATATTAAACCATATATTCCTTATGCGGATTGCCATCCGGAAGCAACAGGAAGTTTTACCGAATATTCCAAAGACCATTATCTGAATGTAGAATTTTCCCCGGAATTATTGGAAAAGATACCGGAGGAGAGCAGAGAAGCAGTGATAGAAGTGCTTGCGGATGATCCGCGCCCAGCTTACCAGAATGATCCAACCAGATCGTATGGGATGCCTTTTGGAGAAAAGGATATCCATTTCCGGGTGGATGGCGATATTTTACGGGTTCACGATGTAACAGATTTCGTAAAAAAACAGTCGGAATCTGCTGCAGATTGTGAAAAATAACTATTTTCAGATATTTCTGTAAGAAAAGCTTGCAAAATTCTGGTTTATTCAATAAAATATTAAACAGACTTTATGTTGGTAGAGTGACAGAGATAAATAGCTTACAGTCACTCCATGAACGGACAACAGGCAGGTAAATGATTTGTCTGCAAATATTAAGTAACATATGAGGAGCAGGTAAAATGAAGAAAATTGTTAAATTCGGAGGAAGTTCTCTGGCAAATGCAGAGCAGTTTCAGAAAGTAGGAGAGATCATCAGAAGTGATGAGAGCAGACGTTATGTGGTTCCGTCCGCTCCCGGAAAGAGATTTGACGGAGATACAAAGGTTACAGATTTACTTTATAAATGTTATAATACTGCAGTTGAGGGGGAAGATTTCATACCGATCCTGCAGGAGATCAAGGGAAGATATTATGAGATTATCCGCGGACTGAACCTTGATCTTTCTCTGGAAGATGAATTTGCTCAGATCGAAGCTGATTTCAAGGCACAGGCAGGCACAGATTATGCGGCATCCAGAGGAGAATTTCTCAATGGTAAGGTAATGGCAGCATATCTGGGCTATGAATTTGTAGATGCAGCAGATGTGATCCGTTTTGATAAGAACGGAAATCTGGATGCCGAGAAGACAGACAGACTTCTGTCCAAAAAGCTGGCAAAATGTGAACATGCCGTTATCCCTGGATTTTATGGCGCTGGTGAAGATGGAAAAGTTAAAACTTTCTCCAGAGGCGGTTCTGATGTAACCGGTTCTCTTGTGGCAAAGGCTATCAAGGCAGACCTCTATGAAAACTGGACAGATGTTTCCGGTTTCCTGGTAACAGATCCACGTATTGTTAAAAATCCGGAAGTGATCGAGAGCATTACCTACAGAGAACTCAGAGAGCTTTCTTATATGGGTGCAACTGTTCTTCATGAAGATGCGATCTTCCCGGTTCGTAAAGAGGGAATTCCGATCAACATCAAAAACACAAACAGACCGGAAGACAAGGGTACTTTTATTGTTGAGAGTACATGCAAGAAACCGAAATTTACAATCACAGGTATTGCAGGCAAGAAGGGATTCTGCTCTATTAATATTGAGAAATCCATGATGAACAGTGAGGTTGGTTTCGGACGTAAGGTACTTCAGGTATTCGAAGATCAGGGAATCAGTTTTGAGCATGTTCCATCAGGAATCGATACAATGACTGTATATGTACATCAGGATGAATTCGAAGAAAAGGAACAGCAGGTAATTGCCGGAATCCATCGTGCAGTACAGCCGGATTTCGTAGAAATGGAATCTGACCTTGCACTGATCGCTGTTGTAGGACGCGGCATGAAATCCACCAGAGGTACAGCAGGAAGAATCTTCTCAGCACTTGCCCATGCAAATGTAAATGTGAAGATGATCGACCAGGGTTCCAGTGAGCTGAATATCATTATCGGTGTGGAGAACAGAGATTTTGAGACTGCAGTAAAGGCTATTTATGATATCTTTGTAATTACCCAGATCTAATTGAAAATTGCAGGAGCTCCTTCACAGCGGAGCAATTGGTGGATATAATGTTTACCAATCATAGGATAAATAAAATAATGGACCGTCAGAAATTAGCATAGAGATTTCTGGCGGCTTTTTATGTTATAGGAAATTACTCCGTAATGTTCCGATAACATAAAAAGCCCTCCGGGCAGGATCGCACTGCGACGGAGAGGAATTATGTCGCTGAAGCGACCCGTTGCAGGCGGAGAATCCTGCAAGCAGGATTCTTTCTTGAATTCAGGAGTTTTTACATAATCCTGTCTTTGACAGTTATTAGAAGAAAAAATCGCTGTATCCATTGATTTTCCTGGGGTTCAGCGATTTTTGCCGTTGTTTTGAAGTATAATAATTTATTCCTTCCCTTTACTTTTTTTCTGTATTGTTTTCATTTTGCTCTTTGTTATAAATTGATAGTCTGTCCTAAAACCACAGCTTTCATGAAGAGCATTCGTAATCTTTTCGCGTTTATACAGCGGGATGAATCCCTGTTCCTGTATTTCTGCAAAATTCATTGCCTTTAGAGAGTCCAATAATTCTTCACAGGTATATTGCAAATTTAACTTTTTCTCAAGATAACGGTAGATTGTTAATGAGAGAAAACAGATTAGAAGATGAGCTTTAATCCTGTTATCATCCTGTAAATAAACTGGTCTTGCAGAAAAATCAGTTTTCATAATACGAAAACATTCTTCAATCTGCCTTCGCTTACTTTTAAAATATCATTGACATCATCATCCAAAAGATCTGTACTGCTGAATGGATTCTATATTTCGACACCGGTAGGAAATTATAATCCTGACTGGGCAATTGCTTTCTATAAGGGAAAGGTAAAGCATATTTATTTTGCAGCTGAAACCAAGGGCTCTATGTCCTCTATGCAGCTGCGTTCGATTGAGGAATCTAAGATACACTGCGCACGGGAACACTTTAAGGCTATCAGTAGTGACAGCGTTGTTTTTGATGTTGTGGATAGTTATCAGAGTCTTTTTGATATGGTGATGAGATAAGGCGTTAAGGGATAATATTTCCTCAACAATCATAGGAAAGAGTGCTGTGTATGTCATCTTTTGTATCTCTCTGTGAATAGCACGAATGTAATTCAATGTCTTATGGATTGCAAGACATGCTATATGAGTGGTGCGCGAACTTTATTCCCCCCCCCGGCAGGGGCGGTCAACCTCTGGGAATTCCAGCAAATACAAAAAAGTAAGATTATCAAAAATATTGTTAAAGAAAATTCTTTACTTTGGTTAAAGCGTAAGTTATAATAATTTTGCTTAAAAGCTATAAATGAGCAAATACCGAAAATTGCACAAAATTTGTAGCTGGTTGTACACATTACGCGAACATTAAACTACTTTATTCTTTTTTACTGTCCGCATACTGAAGATTTAATTGTGCAGTTTCTCAAATTTGCTCATTTATAGTTAAAAGAATAAATGTGCCAAGTGCTGAAAAATATATAAAATTTACACTATTTTCAGAAGAGGGAATCAGGTGAGAATCCTGAACGATCCGGTCACTGTATTCAGTTATGCCACATTCATATCCATTGCATTTTTATGTGAGAAGGGAATGGGGATTTAAGCTGTAAGCCAGGAAACCTGCTTGGTTCATAGAAAGAAACTTCCGTGTAAAGTGCTGTCTTTCGTATCATGTTTTTTTGTGATGCCCGCTTTTTCATGGAAGCGGACTTTTTTCTTTTAAAAGCAAAAAAACAAAAGAAAAAATAAGGAGAAAAAGCATGAAAAACATGAAAACAGCAGCAGGAATGTTATGTCTGGCAGGAATTCTCAGCCTGGGAATGGGAACAACTGTATTTGCGGAGGATGGAGACAGCCATTATCCCGTAACAATCACAACCTACAATTATGAGAACGAACCGGTTGAAATGACTTTTGAGAAAGCTCCGGAGAAAGTATTTGCATATGCAAACTCCAATATCGAAGAGCTTCTGGCACTTGGTCTCGGTGATAAGATCGTAGCTGCTTGCGGTCTGGACGGTGATGTGCGTGAGGATTTAAAAGATGAATTTGACAAGATTCAGTATATGGATACCAAGCCATCCAAAGAGGAAGTTGTTGCAATGGAGCCTGATTTTATTGCGGCATGGTATTCTTCTTTCGATGATGACTGGCTTTCTGATGTAAGCTTCTGGCAGGAGAGAGATGTAAATACATACATGTCCCTGAACAGTGCTGCAAAGGGACCGGCTTCTGAGTTCCCACGTACAATTGAAGACGAATATGAGGATATCCTGAACCTTGGCAAGATCTTTGATTGCGAAGACAAGGCAGAGGAAATCGTTGATCAGATGAAGGGTGAGATTGATAAAGTAAAAGAGCATGTAGAAGGAACAGACCCGTTATCCGTAGCAGTTCTTGAGGATGAGGGAGATTCCTTCCGTGTATATGGAACAGAGACACTTGGCGGAAATATTCCGGAGACACTTGGTGCAGAGCTGAAGCTTGGTGCAGAGAACTCTGAAAACGTTGGTGCAGAGGATCTGATCGCAGCTGATCCGGACGTATTATTCATGATCAACTATGATGGATTTATGACAGCTGATGAGGCAATCGCTGATATTACAGATAACCCTGCATATGCGAGCCTTTCAGCAGTTAAGAACAACAAAGTATTCTCTGTAAACTTGAATGAAGTATACTGCAGCGGTGTCAGAACTTATGACGGAATTATGACATTTGCAAAAGCATTATATCCGGATCTGTACGAATAAAATGAAAAGAAAACCGGATTTTAAAAATGGAATTTTTCATGGAAAGCCGATCTATGTGCTGGCGGTGATATTACTGACTGTGATTCTGGTGATATCCATTCTGACTGCAGTTACCATTGGTTCTGTAGATCTTTCTGTGAGAGATGTGTATAGTGTAATTTTGTATAAAGTGTTCGGAATCGGGGATCCGGAGGTTTATGGTGTAGGAGCCATGTCTGATATTGTGTGGTTTATCCGCCTTCCCCGTATTCTTCTTGCAACAGCCGTTGGCATGGGTCTGGCAGTTGCAGGTGTGGTAATGCAGGCCATTGTGAAAAATCCGATTGCAGATCCGTATATTCTGGGTATTTCCTCTGGTGCATCTCTTGGTGCAACAGTGGCAATCTTTCTTGGAGTTGGAGCCGTATTTGGCTCCAACTCTATTGGAATCTGCGCATTTATCGGAGCCTTCCTTATTTCTGTACTGGTACAGATCACTGCAAATATAGGAGGCCGGGCAAATTCAGTCCGACTTCTGCTTGCAGGTACAGCACTTGGAAGTGTGTGCAGTGCATTTTCAAACTTTGTTGTCTATATTGCGGGCGACAGAGATGGAATCCAGACAGTTACTTTCTGGCTGATGGGAAGTCTGGCAGGTGCGAAATGGGAAAATCTGGCTGTGATTATTCCCTGCGTTTTTATAGCAACCCTGTTTTTCTGTACCCAGAGCCGTATTCTCAATATGATGCTGCTTGGAGATGAGGTATCCATCACATTAGGAACTGACCTGCACAGATATCGTCAGGTGTATCTTGTAGTGACAGCACTGTTGATCGGTTTTGTGGTATATTCCGCAGGTATCATTGGATTTGTAGGACTCATTATTCCTCATGTGGTACGAATGTTCTTTGGAACCGATCACAAGAAAATGCTTCCACTGTCAGCACTTAGCGGTTCCATTTTCCTGATCTGGGCAGATGTTGCTTCCAGGATCATTATTCCCAAGAGTGAAGTCCCAATCGGAATCCTGGTATCCATGATCGGAGCACCTTGCTTTATTTATCTGCTGGTACGCAGATCTTATGGATTCGGAGGTGAGAAATCATGAAACTGACAGCTTCTGATATCCATGTGGAGCTTGGCGGAAATGAGATTCTTAAGGGAATTGACGCAGCCATAAAGGAAAAGGAATTTGTAGGAATTATAGGACCAAACGGAAGTGGAAAAAGTACATTGCTGAAATGTATTTACCGTGTACTGAAGCCAGATACCGGTGTGATCATGCTGGATGGAAAACCGCTGAACGAATATAAGGTAAAGGATTCTGCAAAAGCACTGGCAGTGGTGTCCCAGCACAACTACTATAATTTTGAATTTTCCGTACAGGAAATTGTAATGATGGGAAGGGCTCCTCATAAGAAAACCATGGAACGGGATAATGCCGAGGATTATAAGATCGTGGAAGAATGTCTGGAAAAAGTGGGAATGCTTCCCTATCGGCACCGTGTTTTTTCCAGTTTGTCTGGCGGTGAGCAGCAGCGAATCATTCTGGCAAGAGCTCTGGCACAGAAAACTGACTGTCTGATCCTGGATGAGCCTACCAACCATCTTGACATCAAATACCAGCTCCAGCTTCTGGATATTGTAAAAAGTCTTGGGGTTACTGTGATCGGTGCTTTGCATGATCTGAATATTGCAGCAGCATACTGCGACCGGATCTATGCCATGAAGAACGGTCGTCTGGTGGCTTGCGGAACTCCAGAAGAAGTCATTACAGAAGATTTTATACATATGTTATATGAAGTAGATGCAACTGTAAAAAAGGATGAATACGGCATGCTGAATGTTACATACCATCCTTTGCATGTGAAAAAATAAAGGAAAAGTGGAGGAAAGCTGAATGAGCGATACAGCAAAAAAAGGAATTCTTGTAGTCAGCTTTGGTACCAGTCATGAAGATACCAGAGCAGTGACCATTGATGCGATTGAGAAAGAAATTGGAGCTGCTTTTACAGATTGTAAAATTTATCGCGCATGGACCAGCAAAATGATTCTCGCCAGAATTGAAAAGAGAGATCATATTCACTATGACAATGTGGCAGAAGCAATGGAGCGTATGAAAAAGGATGGAATTACAGATGTGATCATTCAGCCTACTCATGTAATGAACGGTGTGGAAAATGATCTTATGAAAAAGGATGTTCTGGCGTATGCAGATCATTTTCAGTCTGTGAAATTCGGAGCTCCTCTGCTTACAACAGAAGAAGATAATGAGTATGTGGTGAAAGCGGTTGCAGATGAGTTCCCTGTAATTAAGGATAAGGAAACGGCACTTGTGCTTATGGGGCATGGAACCGAGCACTACGCAAATGCCGTTTATGCCGCACTGGATTACAGATTCAAGGATATGGGATATGAAAATGTGATCGTAGGAACTGTGGAAGGTTATCCTGAAATTGATCAGGTCATGAAACAGCTTGGAAAATGCGGGGTAAAAAAAGTGGTAATCGCACCGTTTATGATCGTTGCCGGTGACCATGCGAAAAATGACATGGCAGGAGAGGAAGAAGACTCCTGGAAAAATATCATCAGCAAAGCTGGCTATAAAGTGCAGACAGTTCTGAAAGGACTGGGGGAATATGAAAGTATTCGAAAACTCTTTGTGGAACATGCGAGGGAAGCGGTATGATTAAAATTGGGACACTGACCTGCCTTCACTCCAATAATGTATGTGCCAGAGTGGGATGCCTGAAGGCCTTTCAGAATCGCAGTGACTTTTTTGATGGATATTCTCCGGACACACTTCTGGGAGCAATGATGACCTGTAATGGATGCAAAAGTGTAAATCCCAAAGAACCGGATGTAGATGAGGGAATTCTGGAAAAAATAGACAGGTTGGTCAGCGAAGAAATTAAGGTAATGCATGTGGGAGCCTGTCGTCTGGACAGGGAGAAAAAAGAGTGCCCACGAATTGCCAAAATCTGTGAGATGATAGAATCCAGGGGAATCCAGGTGGTAAGAGGAACTCACAGAGAATCCTGAAACAGGATAGAGAAATCGTATAGGGGAAACTTCCAGGCAGATTGTGGAAAATAGTCTGTCTGGAAGCTTTTTTATTGCTGTGTTTTGCCTGGCTTTATTGGCAATATACGCAGGAATTAGTAAAATCCTGTCTTTGACAGTTATTAGAAGAAAAAATCGCTGTATCCATTGATTTTACTGGGGTTCAGCGATTTTTGCCGTTGTTTTGAAGTTTCATATGCAACACCTCCTTACCCCTTATTACACCACACAATAACAGAAAATAACATGCATAAAAACAAAAAATGACACAAAAAAAGCAGGTTTTACAAGGCCTGCAAGTACTTTTTCTATTATTCAACTGTCAAACTCCCGTGGAGAATCCTGCAAGCAGGATTCTTTCTTGAATTCAGGAGTTTTTACATGATGATGAATTCTGTGTTATAATGAACGGACGATGTTGGATAATTATTTGATAGCTATTGTTGCGTGAGGTGTTTTGATATGGATAAGCCGGTGGTTCGTATTTCCGTCAGAAATCTGGTGGAGTTTATATTAAGAAGCGGGGATCTTGACAACCGGGGAGGAGCTTCTGACAGAGAAGCAATGCAAAAGGGCAGCAGACTGCACAGAAAAATACAGGGCAGGATGGGAAGTCATTATAGAGCGGAGGTTTCTCTTAAATATAAAACAGAATATGAAGATGTAAGTATCCAGGTAGAGGGTAGAGCTGACGGAATCTTCACAGAAGATGGACAGTGCTGGATCGATGAGATCAAGGGTGTTTATGCAGATGTCAGTCAGTTGGAGAAGCCTGTGGAGGTTCACCGCGCACAGGTAATGTGTTATGCCTGGATCTACGCACAGGAACAGAAAACAGAGAAGATCGGAGTGCAGATGACATATGGGAATCTGGACACAGAGGAGCTTAAGTTTTTCAGAGAGGAATATACGCTGGAAGAACTCAGACTGTGGTACCAGGAACTTCTGGACAGATATCATAAATGGATCGCATACCAGATTGCATGGAAAAAAGAACGGAATGTGTCCATGAGTGATCTAGAATTTCCTTTTGAATATCGTGAGGGACAGCGAAAAATCGTATCCGGTGTATATCACACGATATCCACAGAAAGACAGATTTTTATCCAGGCACCTACAGGAGTTGGAAAGACCATGTCCACGATCTTTCCTGCAGTGAGAGCAGTTGGTGCAGGATTAGGGGAAAATATTTTCTATCTTACAGCAAAGACTATTACCAGGACTGTAGCTGAAGAAGCGTTCTCCATATTGAAGGCGCATGGACTGAAATTTAAAGTGATTACCATTACTGCGAAAGAAAAACTGTGCTTCTGCGATAAAACAGAATGCAATCCTGAGAACTGTCTGTGGGCAAGAGGACATCTGGACAGAGTGAATGATGCTGTTTTTGAACTGTGGACTACGCAGGACAGCTATGACAGGAATACTTTGCTGGAATATGCGAAGAAATGGCAGGTGTGTCCCTTTGAAATGTGTCTGGATCTGGCAGTCTGGGTGGACGCTGTGATCTGTGATTATAATTATGTATTTGATCCCAATGTTTATCTGAAAAGATTTTTCGGGGAGGGTACTTCCGGAGAATACATTTTTCTGATTGATGAGGCTCATAATCTGGTGGACAGAGGAAGGGAAATGTACAGTGCCTATGTGGACAGAGCAGATGTACTGGAGGCAAAGAGGCTGGCCGGGGATTACAGTAAAGGTCTGGTGCGTGCACTGGAAAAAGTGAACAGACAGCTTCGAACTCTGGAAAAGGAGTGTACAGAGTATGAAATCCTGCCCAATCCCGGAGCAGTTTCCCTGGGAATGCTTCAGGTAATGGGGGAGATGGACAAGCTTCTGGAGGAACTTCATGGAAAGGAACTTCCGGAGCAGCTGCTGGAGTTTTATTTCTGTGTGAGAGATTTCCTGAACATTGATGAACTTCTGGATGAAAATTATGTGGTTTATACAGAAATAGGAGAAAGGGGAAAGGTGATCTTGCGGCTTTTCTGTGTAAATCCTGCAGCAAATATCCACAGATGTCTGGAAAAGGGAAAAAGTGCGGTTTTCTTTTCTGCAACCCTGCTTCCCATGGATTATTACCGTACACTTTTAAGCACCAGGAAGGATGACTATGGAATCTATGTGACCTCTCCTTTCCGGCAGGAGAACAGGTGCATTCTCACAGGACGGGATGTGAGCAGCAGGTATGCCAGAAGAGGATATGAGGAATATCACAGGATTGCATCTTACATTGCTAGAACTGTATGGACAAGAAAAGGAAATTATATGGTATTCTTTCCTTCTTATAAATTTATGGAGGATGTTCTGGAGGTGTATGAGAATGAGTTTTCAGCAGAATGGGTTCGCTGTATTTCGCAGACATCAGGAATGAATGAGAGGGAGAAAGAGGAATTTCTGGAGGAATTTTCTGCATCAGAAGGAACACTGGTAGGATTTTGCGTAATGGGCGGGATTTTTTCAGAGGGGATTGATCTGATGGGAGAGAAACTGATCGGAGCGATCATCATAGGAACCGGTCTTCCTCAGATTGGAACAGAAAGGGAAATCCTCAGACAGTATTATGATAAAAAAGGTGTGAATGGATTTGATTATGCATACAGATATCCGGGGATGAATAAGGTGCTGCAGTCAGCCGGGCGTGTGATCAGAACTCAGGAGGACACAGGCATCATACTTCTGCTGGACGAGAGATTTGCAGGGAAAGATTACAGGAATCTGTTTCCTGCTGAATGGTCTGACAGGGGAAACTGTACTTTAAATACTGTGGAAGAACAGCTGGGAAGCTTCTGGAACAGGACCAGAGAAAAGGACTGAGTTGTAATACTGGAATCCTGGTCTTTGCTGGAAAAGAGATAAAAATCTTGATATCCTGAATAAAACAATATATACTTTGCTTACTGTGAATGGGATGTGAAAAGAAACCGTAAAAGGAGTTTTGCATGAGAAAAAATAGACAAACAGCGAAATATTATATTAAAAGTTATATCATAGCCGGAAGTCTGGCCGGAGCCATTTCCATGGCACTGGCTTTGTCGGCTCCTGTTATGGCTGCACAGCAGAGTCTTGCATCTGTCACCGGGCAGGCACAGATTCAGCCCATGGGAGACGGAAGCGGTAAATATATGATGAAGAGTGACGGATTTTACTGTCTGGATGTAAACGGTGCCGGAAGTACCCAGGCAGAGATCCATTATTTTGAGAATTATGAGATAGACGGAACTGTATTTGACGGATATTATTATCATGATACAGATGGGAAATTCAAAGCCTGCAGTCCACATATGGAGCATCTGAAAGGTGTTGCAGTGTTTGGGGACAAGACAGAGGAGGAATCTGATACACAGAATACCCAGAAGGCAGAGAAATTTGACGGATATTACTTTGTGAACAATCTGGGGCGTCTGTCAGCAGCACCGCAGGTAAGGTATATTGACAATCTTACAATAGACGGGCTTACTCTGAATGGATATTACTATTTTGATGAAAATGGCAGACTGGTAACAGAACCAGGTATCCATTCACTTGAAATGGACTGTTATGAAATGAATTTTGACGGAAGCTATTATTTCGGCGGTGCAAATGGTGCCCTGCTTCAGGAAAGTACAGTGACGGATGATGGTTTTATTGTGGATGATACGGGAAAGATCGTGAATATGGATGAGCTTGGGATGGATAATCTAGAGCCCCAGATTGAGAAGATGCTGTCTGGATATCAGGGAACATGGAGCGTTTACGTGAAAGACCTTAATGAAGAAAAGGAAATCCTGATCAATGATACTTCCCTTTATTCTGCAAGTCTGATCAAAGCCTTTGTAATGACAAAGACATATGAGGATATGGAGCAGGTAAAGGCAGACGAGGCAAAGAAATTAAATACTGCAGATACAAAAACTGTAGATGTAAAATTAAATGACTTGCTGTGGAATATGATCACAGTCAGTGACAATGAATCCTGCAATGAACTGGTGAAGCTTCAGACAGATTCCCTTGATTTCAAAAAAGGTGCGGAGGATATTAATAAGTATCTGGAGAAAGAGGGCTATACAGAGACAAGTGTGCAGCACACCCTCCATCCTGCAGCATCCGCACAGGAGAGCCTTGGAGGCAGAAATATGACTTCTGTGAAGGATTGCGGTACTTTGCTTGAAAAGATTTACAAGGGGGAATGTGTCAGTAAGGAGGCATCAGAAGAAATGTTAAATCTTCTGTCAAATCAGGAAAACACCTGGAAAATCCCCCAGGGATTGCCGGAAGGGATAAAGTCAGCGAATAAGACAGGAGAGACAGATCAGGATCAGCACGACATCGCAATTGTCTATGGCGAAAAGACAACATACATTCTGTGTATTATGTCGGAAGGTTGTCCGGAGGAAACAGCGGTGACGAATATACAGAATATTTCAAAGATTGTATATAATTATTTAAATCTGTAGCTGCCAGACATACGTGGAATGATTGATTTTTACAGGAAAATCATGTATAATACCAACGAACTATGCCTATAGAAAAAAGTTTAACCGAATCAGGCTGTAAAACAACTATTCAATTATGAGCAGGTAGTCAGGTGGATGATTTTATCCGCTTGATTCAGGAAAGTCAGGAGGAAGAATTTAAATGCGAGTTGATGCGGACGATTTTGCCCGACCTTGCAGCTGCGGCAGGGAACACCAGATTGCAGTGAAAGAGATTTTGATAGAAGCCGGAGCTGTAGAGAAGCTTGAAGAAGAGATGTCAGAGGGAATGCTCAGAGAGTACATATCCCCGCTGGTCATCTGCGACACCAATACCTATGCGGCAACAGAAGAACTTATGGAGGATATCTATGACAGGTGCCAGGTGCTTGTTCTGGATGCAGAGGGACTTCAGGCAGACCGGCATGCAATAAAAATTGTGGAGAACAACATGGAAGAGGACATTGACCTGATCCTTGCAGTAGGAGCAGGCACGATCCATGATATCAGCCGTTATATTGCACATAATTACAAAGTACCTTTCATTTCAGTGCCTACCGCAGCAAGTGGAGATGGATTTGTGACAACAGTAGCAGCAATGACCCTGGATGGAGTGAAGAAGACTGTGCCTTCAGTAGCTCCGATTTGTGTATATGCAGATACAGATATTTTTTCAAAAGCACCAAAGCGTCTGACAGCAGCCGGGATTTCAGACCTGATGGCGAAATATATCTGTCTTGCAGACTGGAAGATTGCGAACCTGGTTACCGGAGAGTATTTTTGCCGCGAAACTGTAAAACTGGAAGAGAAAGCGTTAAAAACTGTGAAATCTTCGATTCAGGATATTACAGAGGGAGAGGAAGATGAATGTGAACAGCTTATGTATGCACTGATTCTTTCCGGACTTGCAATGCAGATGATCGGTAATTCAAGGCCTGCTTCCTGCGCAGAGCACCAGATCACACATCTGTGGGATATGGAAGTGATCAATGGTCCGCTGGATGCACTCCATGGTGAGAAGGTTTCTGTAGCAGCACTTCTTGTACTGGAAGAATACAAACGTATCGCTGTAGCCATCACACAGGGACGATGTCACGCAAAACCCTATGAGAATGAAGACGAGGAGCTTCTGAAAGAAACTTTTGGGAAAAAAGGACTTCTGGAAGAAATAAGAAAAGAAAACGAGCCGGAATTGTTAGAAACTATTTCACCCCAGCATCTGGAAAAATGCCTGAACGGGATAGAGGAGATTATTGATGAGCTTCCCAGTGAACAGACTATGTTCCGTTTGCTAGAGAAAGCCGGATGCGCGAAAACCGTTTATGATATCGGACTCGATGAATCGGCTGTTTTGCCAAGCCTCAGACTTGCTCCTTATACAAGGAGACGGTTAAGCTTATTAAGAATCAGCAAGATGCTGGATATAAGAGGAGAATAATTATGCGTGTTGGAATGGGATATGATGTACACAGGCTGACCGAAGACAGAGATCTGATCCTGGGTGGTGTGAAGATAGACTGGGAGAAAGGCCTCCTGGGACATTCAGATGCAGATGTACTGATCCATGCAGTTATGGATGCACTTCTGGGAGCAGCAGCACTGGGCGATATCGGAAAACATTTTCCTGATACAGACCCTGCATATAAAGGAATTTCCAGTATTCTGCTGCTGGAGCATGTAACGAAGCTTTTGAGAGAGCACCACTATGAAATCGGAAATATAGATGCAACGATCATTGCACAGAAACCAAAGATGGCACCTCATATTCCACAGATGAGAGCCAATATGGCGAAAGCAATGGGAATCAATGAGTCTCAGCTGAACATTAAGGCCACTACAGAGGAGAAACTGGGATTTACGGGAAGAGAAGAAGGAATTGCGTCTCAGGCAATCTGTCTTCTTAATGAAAGAAAAGAGAGTTAATGATAGAGAAAACTGGAGGAATAGAACATGAAACTTTTTAACACACTGACACGTAGAAAAGAAGAATTCGTACCTCTTGAAGAGGGAAAAGTTCGTATGTATGTCTGCGGCCCGACTGTATACAACCTGATCCATATCGGAAATGCACGTCCGATGATCATCTTCGATACCGTACGCCGATATATGGAATACAAAGGATATGAAGTAAACTATGTTTCCAATTTTACAGACGTAGATGACAAGATCATCAAGAAAGCAATCGAAGAGGGCGTAAGCGCACAGGAAATTTCCGAGCGTTATATTGCAGAGTGTAAGAAAGATATGGATGGCATGAATGTAAAACCTGCCACAACCAATCCACAGGCAACACAGGAAATCGACGGAATGATCAGTATGATCCAGACTCTGGTTGATAAGGGATATGCTTATCCGGCAGCAGACGGTACTGTTTATTTCAGAGTTAAGAAGTTCAAAGAATATGGCAAACTTTCGCACAAGAACCTGGATGATCTGCAGTCAGGCTTCCGTTCCCTGCAGGTATCCGGTGAAGACCAGAAAGAAGATCCGCTGGATTTCGTTCTCTGGAAACCGAAAAAAGAGGGAGAACCGTCATGGCCTTCACCATGGTGTGACGGACGTCCGGGATGGCATATTGAGTGTTCCGTTATGGCGAAAAAATATCTTGGCGATGAGATTGATATTCATGCAGGCGGAGAAGATCTGATCTTCCCTCATCATGAGAACGAGATTGCACAGAGCGAATGCTGCAACGACAAAATCTTTGCAAAATACTGGATGCACAATGCATTCTTAAATATTGATAATAGAAAAATGTCCAAGTCTCTTGGAAACTTCCGTACTGTTCGTGAAATCAGTGAACAGTATGACCTGCAGGTGCTTCGTTTCTTCATGCTGAACGCACATTACAGAAGTCCGCTGAATTTCAGCGCAGATCTGATGGAAGCTGCAAAGAATGCATTAGAGCGTATTACAGATGCAGCAGCAAACTTAAAGGACAGAAAAGCAGCAGCACAGACAGAAACTGCAACAGATGCAGAGAAAGAACTGCTTGCACAGGCACAGGAATTCGTAAAGAAATTTGAAGAAGCTATGGATGATGATTTCAATACAGCAGATGCACTGGCAGCAATCTTTGAACTGGTTAAATTTGCAAATACAAATGTATCAGAGACAAGTTCTGCAGAATTTGCAGGAAGTCTTTTAGATACGCTGGTCAAACTTTGTGATGTACTTGGTCTGAAGGCTGTGAAAACAGAAGAAATCCTTGACAAAGAAATTGAAGACCTGATCGCAGAGCGTCAGGAAGCAAGAAAAGCAAAGAATTTCGCAAGAGCAGATGAGATCAGAGATGAGCTTCTGGCTAAGGGAATCATCCTTAAGGATACCCGTGAGGGCGTAAAATGGAAACGAGCTTAAATGATATGAGTGAAACAAACGGGTTTAATGAAGAGAATTTAAGTAATCTGAAAGATTTGCTTCATCAGGTGTTTCATTTGGAAGATAAAGACTTGCGAACCTATTCTCCGCTGACATTGGCGTATATCGGAGATGGCGTCTATGAACTGGTGATCCGTACGATCCTTGTAAAAAAAGGCAATTGTCCGGTTAACCAGCTTCACAGAAAGGCCAGCAGTCTGGTTAAGGCAGGAACTCAGTCTTCCATGATGGAAGTGATCGAACCTATGCTTACGGAGGAGGAACACAGCGTTTACAGAAGAGGCAGAAATGCTCATTCTCCTACAATGGCGAAGCATGCAACTATGGCAGACTACCGCAGGGCAACAGGGTTTGAAGCTCTGATGGGTTATTTATATTTAAAAGATGATTTCAGCAGGATCATAGAGCTGGTCCGTGCAGGAATCGGAGAGGATAAGATATGAGTGAACAGATAGAGGGACGTAATGCAGTCTTGGAAGCTTTTCGTTCCGGAAAATGTGTAGATAAGCTTTTTATCCTGGACGGATGCCAGGACGGACCGGTTCGTACTATTGCCAGAGAGGCAAGAAAAAAAGATACGATTATTAACTATGTGGCAAAAGAACGTCTGGATCAGTTAAGTGAGACAGGCGCACATCAGGGCGTGATCGCTCAGGTGGCAGCCTATGAATATGCAAGTGTAGAAGATATTCTTGCGAAAGCAAAGGAAAAAGGAGAAGATCCGTTTATCTTTATCCTGGATAATATTGAGGATCCTCATAATCTCGGTGCAATCATCCGTACAGCAAACCTTGCAGGTGCACATGGGGTAATCATTCCCAAAAGAAGAGCAGTTGGCCTGACTTCCACAGTTGCCAAGACTTCAGCAGGTGCGTTAAACTATACACCTGTTGCAAAGGTTACCAATCTTGGACATACTATCGATGAACTGAAAGAACAGGGTATGTGGTTTGTTTGTGCAGATATGGGCGGCGAAACCATGTACAATCTTAACCTGACAGGTCCGATTGGTGTAGTGATCGGAAATGAAGGGGAAGGTGTAAGCAGACTGATCCGTGAGAAGTGTGATTTCGTGGCATCTATTCCTATGAAGGGTGACATTGATTCCCTTAATGCATCTGTGGCAGCCGGAGTACTTGGATATGAGATCGTACGTCAGAGACTGCAGAAGAAATAAAATTATTCCACAATATTGTTATGTTATAAGAAGCCCTCTGGGCGAATGATAGAGATTTTCAGAAAAACGGAAGGGTTAAATTGATGAAACAGTATGACGGAATTAAAGATGAAGAATTAATTTCCCGTTTCAAAAACGGGGAATCAGAAATCCTCGACTATCTGATGGAGAAATACAAGAACATGGTCCGCAAGAAAGCAAGGACCATGTTCCTGATAGGCGGGGAGAACGATGATTTGATACAGGAAGGTATGATCGGACTGTTTAAGGCAGTCCGCGATTACCAGCCGGACAGAGATGCTGCATTTCAGACCTTTGCCAGTATATGTGTGGACAGACAGATCTACAACGCCATCCAGAGTTCCAACAGGCAGAAGCACCAGCCGCTGAATTCCTATATTTCTCTCAGCGAACAGGATGGGGAAAATGAAGAACATCTTGGAGATAACTGGGGAGAGAACCCGGAGTCTATCATTATTGACCAGGAGAATGTCCAGGATCTGGAGCAGGAGATAACAGCAACGTTAAGTCCAATGGAGAACCAGGTTCTTGAATATTATCTGGCAGGAAACGGATACGGAGAGATTGCCCGGATCATGGGAAAAACACCCAAGTCCATAGATAATGCATTACAGCGCATCCGAACTAAGATCAGGGAGCAGCTGGAGCAATATCAAAAATAAAAATCAAAAAGTTGAAAAATAGGGATTGACAATACAAACAAGTTCTGGTAACATATTCAAATGTGAGCGGTAAATCCGACACAATGCTGATGTGGCTCAGAGGTAGAGCACTTCCTTGGTAAGGAAGGGGTCACGGGTTCAATTCCCGTCATCAGCTTTTTTTATTGCTTAAAAATAAAAGATTTCTTGAATCTTGGTAATTTCTAAGAACTGTTTGTACTTCCGGAATAACAAGAGATATGATATTCTTACAGTGTTGTCCAACCGATACCTGGCAACGGGAGGAGGTGAAGTCTTTATGGCAAGCATAGCCGCCTATTATGTTTGCAAATGGTTAGACGGCGACAAATAGGACAACACTAGCCTAGCGGTTACTTGTCCACTATAAATAAACAAGAAGAAGCCCCCAGTATTCGCACTACTGAGGGCTTCATTCTTTTTGTCTACATGGACTCATCATTTCTTTTCGCCTACTGGCATTATAGCATATGCAAAATGAAAGTGCAATATGCAAAAAAAGTGACAGATTCCCAAAATGGGAATGGGCTCTAAAGTTGGAAATCACGACCTTAGAAATTCCGAATAGAGGAATGACAGTAATTAACGAATCCGGGCTATACGCCCTCATCCTCAGCAGCAAGCTTCCATCAGCAAAAGAGTTCAAGCACTGGGTTACAGCAGAAGTATGAAAGACAGGGGCATAGTAAAAGGAGGAAGAAATTTTACCCTCCCAGAAATTCCAATGATAATATAAATCCACTCATGGAATGAGCTTATATTATAACTGGAAGTAGCGGATGCACTGAATTTCCTTTCTTATTTTAAATTAAAATGGTAGATTTGAGTAAGTGTTACTCAAAGTTACTCAAACTAAAAGTCTGGAATTCCCGTCATCAGCTTTTTTTATTGCTTAAAAATAAAAGATTTCTTGAATTTTGGTAACTCAAAAGTAATCAGAACAGAAGTTTTGATATACTTTTAAGAACTGTTTGTACTTCCAGAATGACAAGAGATATGTTATACTTACAGCGTTGTCCAACCGATACCCGGCAACGGGAGGAGGTGAGTTCCTTGTCAGAAATTATTATTTCTTTTCTTGTCTCCTTTGCGGCTGGTATAGCTTGCCACTATATCATCAAATGGTTAGACGGCGACAAGTAGGGCAACGCTAGCCTAGCAGTTTCTTGTCTGCTATAAAAAATAAGAAGAAGCCCCCGGTATTAGCGGTACCGAGGGCTTCATTTTTGTCCTTGCCAGACAAATTATTATTTCTTTGCCTACTGGCATTATAGCATATGCGGATTATGAAATCAATATGCAGATGAGCTTGAAAAAATAAAAAAGAACAAGCTAGTTACTGTTCACACACCATTATTCCGCGAGGTGTTTTGACATGAATATGCCAAAATCCCGAGACATACAAGCCAAAATTCCATTGCCGCAGGCAATCTGGAATGAATTTTGGCTATGTTACTGTGAACGGAGTGAACAGTAACACAAGCTATCCCCTTGGTTTATGCGTTATTTTTCAAAAATGGCTCAGTTGATCGGTTTATTCTTTTTAGCAGTCTGCATCCCTGCCTATTGCTAGAGTTTTGCAATGGAATGCGAAAAGGAATCGAAGGGAGCGTATTTATATTTCCTATGATTCTACGAAACAGAAAAAACGTATTATCAAAAAAGAGCAGATGCAGCAGCACCTACTCTTTGTAGTGTTAATATTCACCAATGTCGAACAGCTCGTCAAAGGTTATCTTTAGATTCGGAAACATAACCAGATGTAAATCTTCTTTATTCTGGGCTGTGACAGTCTTATAAAGATACGGATAACCAGTGCCATCTTCTTTGAAATCGAAGAGATAAATCTCTACAGATTTTTTTCTCCAGTCAACGATCCAATACTCAGAGACACCGACCTTGCAATAAATATCCATCTTTTCATGTCGATCATATTCTTCTGTGGCATTGGACAAAACTTCCATCACAAAGCGGGGAATGCCAGTGAAAGAAATGTTCTTACGGTCTCTCAGATTACAGATGATTGATACGTCAGGAATGATTACTTTATCATCATTTTCACGCCATTCATACTGAACACCATCACCAAAGACACGATATAAGCTGTCTTTGATTTGGCTGCCGATCTTAATAACAAAGTTATTGATAACCATAGAATGTTCTAGGTAAGTTTTAATTAAATCTCCAATTGGTAGTGCATTATTCATATTTCTGCATCTCCTTGATATGTTAATATAATTATAATATTTTGCAAGATGTTAGTCAAGGATATGAGCTAGCTGCTGAAAGAGAGTGTATATGTGTGGTTACTGTTCACTGGTAATATCCCGCGAGGTGTTTTTTGTGAGCAAAGGTCACAGAAAACCCGAGACATACCGCGCGAATTTATGCGATCAGCATAAATTCTGTGCATCGCGAAGCGTGTTACTGTGAACGGAGTGAACAGTAACTATGTGTGAACAGTAACACTGTAACAAATTTACAAGCTGAATATAAGGCCTGTCACTGTTGCGTAAACGGTTGACAGATGGAATTTCCAATGATAATATAAATTCATTCGACATAAAAAATATTCAGTTGTATTTTTTATATATAGATGTGTGAAAAAACAGTATAAAATACGACAACAGGAGGGAAGAAGATGGAGAACGAAACAGTTTCCAAGAATTTTATTGAGAATATCATTGATAAAGATTTAGCAGAGGGTGTTTATGACACCGTGCATACGCGTTTCCCACCGGAACCGAATGGATATCTTCATATCGGTCATGCCAAATCTATTCTTTTAAACTATGGCCTTGCACAGGAATATAACGGCAAGTTCAATATGCGTTTTGATGATACAAACCCGACCAAGGAAAAGAGTGAGTTTGTAGAATCCATCAAGGCAGATATTAAATGGCTGGGTGCAGACTGGGAAGACAGATTGTTTTTTGCATCTGATTATTTCGGACAGATGTATGAAGCTGCTGTAAAGCTGATTCAGAAAGGCAAAGCCTATGTATGTGACCTGACAGCAGATCAGATCCGCGAATACCGTGGAACTCTTACAGAGCCGGGCAAAGAAAGCCCATACAGAAACAGAAGTGTAGAAGAGAACCTGCAGCTTTTCGAAGAGATGAAAGAAGGCAAATATGCAGACGGAGAGAAAGTGCTCCGTGCCAAGATCGATATGGCATCTCCGAATATGAACATGCGTGACCCGGTTATTTATCGTGTTGCCCATATGACACACCACAGAACCGGTGACACATGGTGCATCTATCCAATGTACGACTTCGCTCATCCTATCGAAGATGCCATTGAGGGAATCACACATTCTATCTGTACTCTGGAGTTTGAGGATCACAGACCGCTGTACGACTGGGTTGTAAAAGAACTGGAATATCCGCAGCCACCGAAGCAGATTGAGTTTGCAAAACTGTATCTGACAAATGTAGTTACAGGTAAACGTTACATTAAGAAACTGGTAGAGGAAGGCATTGTAGACGGATGGGATGATCCACGTCTGGTTTCCATCGCAGCGCTGCGCCGCCGTGGATTTACACCGGAATCCATTAAAATGTTTGTGGAACTCTGTGGTGTATCTAAGGCAAACAGCTCTGTTGACTATGCAATGCTTGAATACTGTATCCGTGAGGATTTGAAACTGAAACGTCCTCGTCTGATGGCTGTTCTTGATCCGATCAAGCTTGTGATCGATAATTATCCGGAAGGCGAAGTAGAATATCTGGAAGCTCCGAACAATATGGAGAACGAAGAACTGGGAACCCGTAAAATACCGTTTGGCAGAGAACTCTATATTGAGAGAGAAGACTTTATGGTAGATCCGCCTAAGAAATATAAGAGAATGTTCCCGGGCACAGAGGTTCGTCTTATGAACGCATATTTCGTAACCTGTACAGGATATGAAGCTGATGAAGATGGAACTGTACGTGTGGTGCACTGTACTTATGATCCAGCAACAAAGGGCGGCAATGCACCGGATGGCAGAAAAGTAAAAGGAACCATCCATTGGGTGGAAGCAAGCCAGGCAGGAAAAGCAGAAGTACGTCTCTATGAGAATATCGTAGATGAGGAGAAAGGTGTATATAATAAAGAGGATGGTTCTCTGAACGTAAATCCTAATTCTCTGACAAAAGTTACTGCATATGTAGAACCTGCACTTATGGAAGCAAAAGGCTATGACAGCTTCCAGTTTGTAAGAACAGGATTTTTCTGTGCAGATATCCATGACTCCAAGGAAGGCGCTCCGGTATTTAACCGTATTGTATCTTTGAAGAGTTCATTCAAACTGCCGAAAGCCTGATAAGGAATGTGCTTCATAGTAAGAAGTTAAAGTTGAAATAACTATTATATAATGAAATAGCTATTATATAAATAAAAACGGATCAATCTGAATAGTATCAGACGGATCCGTTTTTTTATGTTGTTATGTTATTCTGCGTCAGTATCTGCTTTAACGTCAGATTCGGCATCTGCTTCAGTATCCTGAATAGTGCCAGTTTTTACATCATCAGAGCTTTCAGTCTCTTCGTCAGTTTCGGCATCATCAGAGCTTTCAGGCTCTTCATCAGTTTCAGTGATGTCACCCTGTTCTAAATCAGCGTCCCAGGATTCAAAATCTTCAGCACTTTCCTGCAGAACTTCCTTTTCCTCTTCTTCATCGGAGTCAAAGGCGATATCAAATGCATCGTCAAAATCCTCTGTGAAATCCTCATCTTTTGTATGAGGATGTTTTTTTGTGATCACTGCTGCCACCGCGCCGGCTGCTGCCGCGGTCAGGGCACCTACTGCTACAAATCCCCAATATTTATTAAGCTTTGCCATAATAATACTCCTTTCTGATATTGGTCATTTCGCATATGAATAAAGATATTTTAATACATTTCTGCCAAAAAGAAAAGGGGTAAGTTTTGGCTTGTTCACGATCCGACAAAAAGCAATAAAAACCGGTTGCGTCAGAGAAAGATACAAGGTATACTATGACAGGAAAGAAGAGGGTACATTATGAGAAAAATTATTTTGGCATCTGCGTCCCCAAGAAGACGGGAGCTGTTGACTCAGGCAGGAGTGACCTTTTCGATCATACCTGCCCATGGGGAGGAGAAACGGACTTCGGATGAGCCGGGAGAGGCAGTACAGAAGCTGGCTTTTGATAAGGCAGTTTCCGTGGCAGAGGAGCTTGGGGAATGCGAGGAAAAGACACTGGTGATCGGTTCAGACACAGTTGTGGTTTTTCAAAACAGCATTCTGGGCAAGCCGGCAGATGAGGAGGATGCAGTTCATACTTTGCAAAGGCTTCAGGACAATACACATCAGGTATATACGGGAGTGGCAGTTCTGGAGAAAAAGCAGGGACAATGGATAGAACATACCTTTTATGAGAAAACAGATGTGAAATTTTATCCGGTGTCTGAGAATGAAATCAGGGCTTATGTGTCTACCGGAGAACCCATGGATAAAGCCGGAAGTTACGGAATCCAGGGCAGATGGGGGATTTATGTAAAGGGAATCTGCGGTGACTATAATAATGTGGTGGGACTGCCGGTGGCAAGGCTTTTCCATGAAATGAAGAAGCTGGGAATTTCCCTTGTTGACTAAAATGCAGACAAAATAAAGAGGATGATACAAAATGATAAAAGCAGGTATATTTGATCTGGACGGAACTCTGGCATATACACTGGATTCCATGGCATATATTGCAAATGAGGTAATGGAGAAGCTGGGACTTCGCCCTCTACCTCTGGATAATTTCCGCTATTATTGCGGAGAGGGTGCGGATATGCTGGTGCGCAGGGCGTTGAAGGATGCGGGAGATCCGGAACTGGTTCATTATGAAGAAGCACGGAAGATGTACAGAGAGAGGTTTGACGAAGATCCGCTGTATAAGGTGACCCGGTATGAGGGAATGCAGTCAACGGTAGAGAAACTGAGAAAAAAAGGAATGAAGCTGGCTGTATGCTCCAATAAACCCCATCCTGCAGCACTGAAGGTAATGGATTATCTTTATCCGGGAATTTTTGACCTGGTGATTGGACAACAGGAAGGAATCCGCCGTAAACCTGCACCGGATGCACCGCTTCTGGCAGCAAAGAAGCTTGGGGTAAAACCGGAAGAGTGTATGTATATCGGAGATACCGGTACAGACATGCAGACCGGTAAAGCTGCAGGAATGTTTACCGTAGGTGTATTATGGGGCTTCCGTGACCTGGAGGAGCTTAATGCTAACGGAGCTGATCTGGTGGCAGAGAAACCGACAGATTTATTAAAGATATGTGAGGAATACAAAAATGATTAAACTGATCGCCAGTGATCTGGACGGAACCTTACTTTTAAACAAAGCCCAGACCCTGCCTGATGATCTGTTTCCTTTGATCAGGGAACTGAATGAACTGGGAATCCGATTTGTGGCAGCCAGTGGACGCCAGTATCCGAATATGAAGAGATTGTTTGCACCGGTTGCTTCAGATATTTCTTTTATCTGTGAGAATGGTGCGCTGGCAGTGGAAAAGGGTCAGGTTCTTTATCAGGATCGATTTGATAAAGAACTGGCAAATGAGATTCTTACTGCAATTATAGAAAAAAAAGACGCAGAATTTACCTGTTCTGCCAAGGATTATCATTATCTTATGCCAAAGACAGAAAGCTTTCGCCATTATATGGTGGATCTGGTGAAAAATGAGTGCAGGATCATAAACAGCCTGGATGAAATCACAGAGCCCATTATGAAGCTGGCGGTATATGAATCTGCCGGTCTGACAGATGAATATGTACGTTACTGGACTGGACGGTTTGGACAAAGATGTACAGTAGTGACATCAGGCAATGACTGGGTAGATTTTATTCCTTTTGGTACGAACAAGGCAAAGGGAATCCGGGAGTTCCAGGAAAAATATGGGATTTCCCCGGAGGAGTGCATTGCATTCGGAGACGAATATAATGATATAGAGATGCTTAAGGCAGTGAAATATGGCTTTGCCATGGCACATTCCAAGGAGAAGGTGCGGGAATCGGCGGCATTCACTGCAGACCGGGTACAGGATATCTTGGAAAAGGTAATCAGGGTGAAAGGAAATATGGAGGAGGTAATTTAAAATGTACACAGAAGAATGCATCAACACATTTCTGGAAAAGCAGGGACAGCTTTTTCCGCAGCCGGTGGCGGAGTCTTTTGAGGAAGCAGAGGCTTTTCTGGAGGACTGCATGGCTGCAGTGGTAGATTCTATTGACGAAGTGAGGGAATATCTGGATGACATGGGAGCTGATGTAGAAGGCATGTCAGACGAAGAATTGGAAGAGGCCAGTGAGGTATTTGCACTTCCTGACGGAAAATATCTCATTGTGGAAGGCTGAATAGAAATTTGATATAGAATAAATAAAAAAGAGGAAGAAGCTATTTCAAAGAGCAGTTCTGCAAAATAGAACTATGCAGATTGAAACAGCTTCTTTCATTTATGCACAGAAGAAATATGAAATATGCGAATTACATTTGGAAAAACCATAGTGTTATAATAACACTGTATAAAGAACTGTCGGTCAAAAATAAAACGGCAGTTATAAAAAGACATATAAATGATAAATAAAAGGAGGATGGCACATGAGGAAAAAAAGAATTCTTGCAGTGCTGATGGCTGTGCTGATGATCGTTACCCTTCTTCCATCCATGGCTTTTGCAGCGGAAGCAGGAGAGCTTGGAGGCAAGCTGAAGGTAAAGGGACTGCCGGCAGTGGGAACAGTACTGAGTGCAGATTATTCCAAGGTGACTCCAGAGGGAGTGACAGATGATGATGTTATCTTTTCCTGGTCCAGACAGACCGGTGAGAAGGAGTTTACCCAGGTAGGTACAGAAAAAACTTACACAGTGACTCAGGAGGATCTAGGTTATGTGCTGGTACTGGATATCACACCGGCAGAGAAGTCAGGATTTACCGGGAAACTCCAGGCCAAGACTCGGGAGGTGACAGCTACTCAGGAGGAAGCCCAGGCTGCTGCTGATAAGAAGGCTCAGGAGGAGCAGGATACAGAAGCCCAGCTGGAAGGCTCTGAAGATGTCCAGCAGACAGAGGATGACAGTACAGAGGAAGATGATACACAGAATCCGGAACAGACAGAGGAAATGCAGATCTATACCCAGTCTGAGCTTCAGCCTGACGGTACAGAGAAAACTACAGATAAAACAGAGGATGTTCAGGAGACAGAAGCGCCGGAGAATGCAGAGAACACGGATGATGTGGAAAATGCACAGCAGGAGTTGTCCTATGAAGCAGTAGCTTCTGTAGAAGGTCAGGAAAATCCGGTGTGTGATTTTGGAACTATCCGGACAGAAGCCGGAGATAATGAATCCCAGACAATGTTTGTAGATATTAAAAATACCGGAACAGGTGCTCTGAATTTCAAAGCAATCAGCCCAGAGCATTTTATGGTAGCGGACATAGAGGAGCCTCTGGCAGCGGGAGAGTCTGTCAGCGTATGGATTCAGCCAAGGAAGGAACTGGAGGAAGGTACTTATGATGACACCATTACCTATGAGACGGAAGAGGGAGCTGAGGTTTCCTTCGAGGTGAAGGCTGTAGTGGAAGCGGAAGAAGAGCCTGTTCTTGAACCTGATGATTCTGAAACTCCGGATGATTCTGAGAATCCGGAAACTCCGGACAATACGGAGGAACCAAGTGCAGAGCTTGGAAAGCTATCTATATCCACAGATCCGGCGGTACTTTCTTTTGCTGATCTGACAGAAGGCTATACACAGATCAGTGAGAGCCAGACAGTTACTGTGACGAATACAGGAGATGAGACAGTTACAGTGAAGCTTCCGGAGTCTGAGCATTTTGATATTACGCCGATGGATACACAGGCTGTATATACACTGGAGAAGGGGGCGTCCTGTAGCTTTCATGTTCAGCCCAAGGCAGGATTAGCCCAGGGTGATTACAGTGATACACTTGTTTTTGGAATTGAAGAGGATGAGGCTACTGTGGCACAGGCAGAGGTCGGAGTCAGTGTAAAAGCAGAGGAGAAGCCGCAGGTTTCCCTGAAAGCAGATCCTTCCGAGATTATTTATGACCCGATGGAGGAGGGATACAATACTCCGGATTATGTGTATCGGATCACACTTACTAACACTGGAAATACAGCAGTGGATCTGACTCAGCCGCAGGCCCAGTATTTTGAAATTGGAGAGCTGTCTGCAACACAACTGGAGCCCGGAGCAGAAGCAACCTTTACTGCAGTGCCCAAAACCGGTATGACAGCAGGCGAGTACAGTGAATCTATTCAGGTTACAGCCACAAATACAGACAGCCAGATTTCTGCAGTGGCCGAGATCAGTGCTTCGTTCAGTGTGACAAAACCAGCATGCAGAATTACCGGAATCCAGAATCCTTCTCACGTGAAGGGAGTAAAGAATGGTTCAGAGAAATCTGCTAAGGCATTGGGACTTCCTTCAAAAGTAGTTATTAATACTACAGAGGGGGAAATGAAGGCGAAGGTAAAATGGAATGTAAAGGAATGTACGTATGATCCATCTGTAAAGCAGGAGCAGACCTTCAAAGTGAATGGAACTGTAGTGCTTCCTGATGGAGTTGAAAATCCAGATCAGATCAGCCTGATCACAGCTGTAAAGGTAACTGTAAAAGCCGGACGTACTGCTCAGATTGCAGATCCGGCAAATAATAAGATCACAGGAATCAGTGCTGACGGATATACCACTCAGTCCAAGATTACATTTACAGCGGTAGGTGCAGGAATGGACAATGAAAGCCCGGGAAAGGGAGATGTGCGTTATGTTCCGGATCGCTGGACGGTGATCAATACAAACAGCTGGAGCCAGGCTCCGTACACGGCTGCTTTTGGAATTACCAAAGAGGGCACATATAATCTGACTGTTGTATTTAATGCTCAGCAGTATGATGGCAAAAGCTGGAAAAATACGGGAAAACAGGATACAAAGCAGGTAAGCTTTACGATTTCACAGCCAAAGGTTGTAATTACAGCTACTCCTACTCCTGTGCAGCAGAATCCGGCTGCTAATCAGAAGAAGGCAGTGCAGACCGGAGATACCACCAATATCATGCCGTTTGTACTGATTCTTGCCATTGCAGCAGGTGCTATTGTGGGAGTTGTAGTTTACAAGAAAAAGAAAAAATAAATAGTTATGACAGTTAAATGTTAATGAATTATTAGCACTCATTTTAAATGAGTGCTAATTTTTGCTTGACTTTTAGTTCATAAGGTATTACTATATCTTTCAGAGTTACAGAAAATCTGAAAGATATAAAAGGAGTGTGGACAGCATGGCTGTAAAACATGGAAGTTTATCAATTAACAGCGAAAATATTTTCCCGATCATTAAAAAGTGGCTGTATTCAGACCATGATATTTTTGTAAGAGAGCTGGTATCCAATGGATGTGATGCCATTACCAAGCTGAAAAAGCTGGAGGTAATGGGCGAATATACATTCCCAGAAGGATATAAGCCGGAGATTCAGGTAATCGTAGATCCAGATGGAAAAACTCTGAAATTTATTGATAATGGTATCGGTATGACTGCGGATGAGGTAGAGAATTATATTACTCAGATCGCTTTTTCCGGTGCGACTCAGTTCCTGGAGAAATACAAGGATAAGACAACAGATGACCAGATGATCGGTCACTTTGGACTGGGATTCTATTCTGCATTTATGGTGGCAGATGAAGTACATATTGACACCCTTTCCTATACAGAGGGAGCGGTACCTGTGCACTGGTCCTGCGATGGCGGTACAGAGTATGATATCCAGGAAGGCAACAAGACAACTGTTGGAACAGAGATCACACTTTTCCTTAATGAAGACTGCCTGGAATTTGCCAACGAATACCGTATGCGTGAAGTACTGGAGAAATATTGTTCCTTTATGCCGGTAAATATTTATCTTTCTAAAGCAAACGCACCTCAGGAATATGAGACTATCGATGAATCAGAATTAAAAGATGATGATGTAGTGGTAGAGCATATCCATGAGGATGCTAAAACTGAAGAAAAAGAGAATGAAAACGGAGAGAAGGAAGTAGTTGAGATTTCTCCGGCAAGGGAGAAAGTTAAGATTAATAAACGTCCGGTTTCTCTCAGTGATACCAACCCGCTTTGGATGAAGCACCCCAATGAGTGCACAGATGAGGAGTACAAAGATTTCTACCGTAAAGTATTTATGGATTACAAGGAACCGCTGTTCTGGATTCATCTGAATATGGATTATCCGTTCAACTTAAAGGGAATTCTGTATTTCCCAAAGATTAACACAGAGTATGATTCTATTGAAGGAACCATTAAACTGTACAACAATCAGGTATTTATTGCTGATAATATTAAGGAAGTTATTCCTGAGTTCCTTCTCCTGCTTAAAGGCGTGATCGATTGTCCGGATCTTCCTCTGAACGTGTCAAGAAGTGCACTGCAGAATGATGGATTTGTCAAGAAGATTTCTGAGTATATTTCCAAAAAGGTAGCTGATAAGCTTACCGGAATGTGCAAAACAGACAGAGAAAGCTATGAAAAATACTGGGATGATATCAGTCCGTTTATTAAATATGGTTGTATTAAAGATACCAAATTTGCAGAGAAGATAGGTGATTACGTACTCTTTAAGAATCTGGATGGTAAATATCTTACTCTCAAGGATTGCATAGAAGAGAATAAAAAGACAACAGAGACAGCTGAGGAAGCTGCAGATCAGACAGAGTCAAAAGAGGCTGATGCAGCAGACACAGACAAAGCAGAAGAGAAAGAACCGGAGAAGACAACAATTTTCTATGTAACGGATGAAATCCAGCAGAGTCAGTATATCAATATGTTTAAGGAAGCCGGCAAAGACGCCGTGATTCTGAAACATAATATTGACAGCCCGTTTATTTCCAGCCTGGAGCAGAAACATCAGGATGTACAGTTCAAGAGAATTGATGCAGATCTGACAGAAGAAATGAAGGGTGAGGGTACTGCTGACGAAGCGGCTGCCAAAGAATTGACGGAGCTTTTCCGTAAGAATCTGAATAAGGATAAACTTGAGGTTCATGTAGAGAATCTGAAGAATGAAAATGTATCTGCAATGGTTACCCTTTCCGAAGAAAGCCGCCGTATGCAGGATATGATGAAAATGTATGGAATGGGTGGTATGGATCCGAATATGTTTGGCGGACAGGAAACACTGGTACTTAATGCGAACCATCCACTGGTAAAATATTTGGCAGAAAATAAGGATTCAGATAAAGCCCCTGTAATCTGTGAACAGCTTTATGATCTGGCAATGCTCAGCCATAAGCAGCTTTCACCGGATGAAATGACAAAATTTGTACAGAGAAGCAATGATGTGTTGATGATGCTTACAAAATAATGTGCAGTGATTTTGTGGTTTACTGTCCGTTGGGGAGAGTAGAAGCAGTTTTGTGAAAAATTACGATAGTCCTGGAAAAGTTTCGAAACATGGCGAAAAAACATGGAGAGAACAACCGGGACTATCGTTTTTAGTACTTTTATATTGACAAATGGCGTGTAAATTTTTATCATTAATTTGCTGGTATTTTAATAATTATATATGATTCTCTTTATAAGTGACAATATTTCCAAAAAACTGAGTATGTCGTAAAAACGCTAAAGGTGTATTACAAAAAATGTAAAAAGGACGACTGTCCAGTTAAGGAGGAAAAAAAGTATGAGTGAAGTGTATGGACTGATCAGAAAATTAGGAGCGACATCTAAATATAAGGGATATTATTATGTCGCGGAAGCGGTGAATATGGCGAAAGAACTGCAGGAGCGGCCGATGAAGATCACAAAGGATATTTATCCTATTCTGGCAAGAAAATACAAGTCAACACCATCTAATGTGGAACATAATATCAGGACATTGGTAAATATCTGCTGGATCAATCACAAAGAAGATCTGGAACTGATCGCAGGATGTTCCATGGAGGATAAACCTACAAACAGTGAATTTATTGATATTCTGGCATATTATCTGAACAAAACAGAGGAAATGTCAAAATAGCAGAGGCTTATAGTCTCTGAAACTGAATATGATTTCCTTCAAGAAATCTGCACAGCATGTCGTCCCAGAGATGCTCGGGCTTCTTGTCCAGGGAAAAGGAGGAGTAGGAAACGCCGGCGGTACATAACAAAGATTTGCTTTTGTACTGAATGTTAAGATAAAAATTACATACTGAGGTTGTGGATTGACTTCCAAGATTCTTCAAAAGGTTCTGTGCTTGAAAAGGAGAGAGCTGGAACACGATTTTGAAGTGCAGTGGTGTGCGCTTACCGCGGATGATGGAAAAACAGTAAGGTTTGACATCGCGCCACAGGGAATATTCCACAGCTTCTTTTTTATATTCCTCTACAGTGTCTGTGTCAAAAAAATCCTGCTGGAGATGTCCGTCAATGGTGAAGGTATTAAATGTAGTGACGGAAGCTTCAACCAGAGAAAAATTGTCAAATACTTCACCGATAAGCAGCTTATTCATAAAATCCTTAACATCTGAAATAGTTAATGCAAGCATAGAAATCCTTTCATGACTCCTAAAATTACCTTGCTGGCAGGTTTGTGATATCTATAGATATTACAGATTTAGACAGAAGTGTAGGAGTATTTTATTATTATAAATCAGATTGAAAAAAAAGAACAGAGTTTTTGAGAAAAAGGCTTTTCAAAAGGAAAACAGTATGATAAGATATATCTGGTATTTGAAACTACGTATAATGGAAAAGAGGACGATATAATTGAGATATAAGATTGTCATAGATAGTTGTGGAGAACTTTTAGATGAATGGAAACAGGATGAGCATTTTGAATCTGTTCCCCTGACGTTAATGGTGGGAGCAGAACAGATTATAGATGATGAAACATTTAAACAGGGTGAATTTCTGCATAAGGTAGCAGAGTGCCCAGAGTGCCCAAAATCAGCATGTCCTTCTCCGGAGAGATATATGAGAGCCTATGACTGTGAGGCAGAGCATGTATATGCGGTTACATTGTCAGCAGAGCTGAGTGGCTCTTATAATAGCGCACTTCTTGGGAGAAACCTGAGTCTGGAGGATCATCCGGATAAAAAAATTCACGTGTTTAATTCCAGATCTGCTTCCATTGGTGAGACATTGATCGCACTGAAGATTCAGGAATGTGAAGAAAAGGGAATGAGCTTTGAGGAAGTAGTTGCTACAGTGGAACATTATATTTCAGGACAGCATACATTCTTTGTTCTTGAAAATCTGGAGACATTACGTAAGAATGGAAGATTGAGTAAGGTAAAAGCACTGGTTGCCAGTGCTCTGAAGATTAAGCCTGTAATGGGATCTACAGATGAGGGAACAATCTGCCAGCTGGACCAGGCCAGAGGAATGAACCGTGCCCTGATTAAAATGGTTGAGCAGGTGATTGAAAAAACGGCAGATAGCGCGGACAAGGTTTTAGCGATCAGCCATTGCAACTGCCCGGCCAGAGCACAGGTGCTCAAGGAAGCATTTCAGGAGAGAATGAAGCTTGCCAAAGTTGTTGTATTGGACACAGCAGGTGTCAGCTCCATGTATGCTAATGACGGCGGTGTGATTGTTGCAGTGTAATATGTGAAAAAACTGTGTCAATTTCAACCAATCGGGATTCTCTATTTCATTTTAGAAAAAGATGTGCTATAATTATTTAGCCGATGAAAGGAAATATGAGAAGCAAAGGAGATACATCATGAGTCAGAAGAAAGTTGATGCCTATAAAGCTAGGAAGAGCACACGGGGAAGAGCAGATAAGAAGGAAAAAATGATGTTTACCCTGGAAATGTTTGCCTGGGCATTTATATGTGTTGTAGTAGTTGCCTGGATTGGATATTCTGCCTATGTAAAAGTGGCAGGAACCAAAGCAGAGATCGTACAGAATACGGTGCTGGATACCAGTGCGTTGGATAATTATATTTCTGGTATTGATACTGATGAGGATGCAGACACTACAGAAGAGACTGCAGATGATACAGACGCTGCTGATACAACAGAGGATGAGAATGCAGATGCAGCAGACGATACTACAGCCACAGAGGATACAGCAGATGACAGTACAGAGACTGCAGATGATACTGCGGCAACAGAAGAGACTGCAGATTCTGCAGCAAAATAATAAATGAGAATAAAAAAAATCCCCCGGAAGATCCGGGGGTTTTTTTGAGGTCTATCCGTGTTAAAAGTGCGGAATTCAATCCTCTTACGTTAACGGAAATTATAAATTATAATTTTGTAACGTTTGCAGCCTGCATGCCACGTGCGCCTTCTGTTAAGTCGTATGTTACAGCCTGGCCTTCTTCAAGGGATTTGAATCCTTCACCATTGATAGCGGAGAAATGTACAAATACGTCTGCACCGTCTTCACCAGTGATAAATCCGTAACCTTTTTCTGCGTTGAACCATTTTACAGTTCCCTTGTTCATGTTGTTACCTCCATAAAAAATAAAAAAGTTAAAAAGCTTCTGGCAAAAAAAATCACCAGATTTTACAGATTATATGAAGTAATATAATCTCTAAAAACCAGTGATTATATAATTTGATAATCCAGATATGAACTGATTATATATCCCGTATTTTAAAATGTCAAGCATAAAACAGAATGTTATTGTTTATTGATTTTAAAAGGGGAAAAAAAGACTTTATTAAATAGGCAGTTTCGTGTATTATGTATATTAGGTATGCTATAATGCTGACAAGACGCATTGTAAGTAAATAATATATTGAAGTGATGAAGGGAGAGAATTACATGGGGATTCTTATTCGTGGCGGCCGTATCATAGATGCAGCAACCGACACTGATAAAATCGGTGATATTTATCTGGAAGACGGAATGATCAAAGAGATTGGCGATCAGTTGACAACGAAAGAAAAAAGCGACAGAGTGATCGATGCAAAGGGCTGTCTGGTTATGCCTGGTCTGATCGATCTGCATGTACATTTCAGAGATCCCGGACAGACACAGAAGGAAGATATAGAGACTGGTTCACGGGCAGCAGCCAGAGGCGGAGTGACTACAGTGGTAGCTATGCCAAATACTTCCCCGGTGATCGACAGGCCGGACCGTGTAAACTATGTACATAATAAAGCAGCCCAATTGTCCGGTATCCATGTGCTTCAGGCCGGAGCTATTACACAGGGAGAGAAAGGACAGGAGCTTTCTGATATAGAGGGAATGGTAAAGGCGGGAATTCCTGCTCTTTCTGAGGATGGCAAATCTGTTATGAATTCTTTTCTGTGCAAAGAAGCTATGGAAATTGCCAGAGATCTGGATATCCCTATCTTTGCACATTGTGAAGACATTGATCTTAGAGGAAAGGGCTGTATGAATGATGATGAGAATGCAGCTAGACTGGGATTGCCGGGAATCTGTAATGCAGTGGAGGATGTGATCGCAGCCAGAGATATTCTGCTTGCCAGAGAGACCGGTGCCAGACTTCATCTGTGCCACTGCTCTACAGAGGGAGTAGCCAAAATGATGAAGATGGTGGAGAAAGAGGGGCTGAAGAATATCACTGCCGAAGTGTGTCCGCATCACTTTATACTTACCTCAGATGATATTAAGGAAGATGATCCGAATTATAAAATGAATCCGCCTCTCCGAACACAGAAGGATGTGGATGCACTGATCGCAGGTCTGAAGGATGGTTCTTTTCAGGTGATCAGTACAGATCATGCACCTCATACAATGTCTGATAAGGCTGGCTCTATCCGTAATGCAGCATTTGGAATTGTGGGAATTGAAACCAGTTTTGCATTGACTTATACAGCACTTGTAGATAAAGGTATTCTTACGTTAAAACAGCTTGTGGAAAAAATGAGCTGGAATCCGGCGCAGATATTAAAGAGTGAGCGTGGAACTCTGCAGGAAGGACATCCGGCAGATGTGATCATTGCAGATGTGGATCACGAATATGTTATTGATAAAAATGAATTTGCATCCAAAGGACAGAATACCCCGTTTGACGGCTGGAAGGTAAAGGGAAAGATTCTCTGTACCATCAGTGATGGAAAAATTGTATATCAGGATAAATTATAAAACAGATATCAGGAGGAAAAACCATGATTAACAAACTTGTTGAAAAAATTCAGAAAACAAACGCACCTATCGTAGTAGGACTGGACCCTATGCTTAATTATATCCCACAACATATCCAGGATAAAGCTTTTCGGGAACTGGGAGAAACTCTGGAGGGTGCAGCCGAAGCAATCTGGCAGTATAATAAGGGGATTGTAGATGCAATCTGTGATCTGGTACCTGCAGTGAAACCACAGATTGCCATGTATGAGCAGTTTGGAATTCCCGGAATGATGGCATACAAAAATACAGTAGATTACTGTAAGGAGAAAGGTCTGGTAGTGATCGGCGATATCAAACGTGGTGATATCGGTTCTACTTCTGCAGCTTATGCAGTAGGTCATTTGGGCAAGGTGCAGGTAGGAAGCAAGAAATATGCAGGCTTTGACGAAGATTTTGCCACAGTAAATCCATATCTGGGTTCTGATGGTGTGAAGCCATTTATTGATGTATGTAAAGAAGAAAATAAGGGTATTTTTGTACTGGTAAAAACTTCCAATCCTTCCAGTGGAGAATTCCAGGACAGAATGATTGACGGACGTCCTCTTTATGAGTGGGTTGGCGAGAAAGTTGCCCAGTGGGGCGAGGAACACATGGGAGACAGCTACAGCTATGTAGGTGCAGTAGTAGGTGCTACATATCCTGAGATGGGGAAAGTTCTCCGTAAGGTTATGCCAAAGGCTTATATTCTGGTTCCGGGATATGGGGCACAGGGCGGCAAGGGCGCAGACCTGGTACACTTCTTTAACGAAGACGGACTGGGCGCTATTGTGAACTCTTCCCGCGGAATTATTGCGGCATACAAGCAGGAAAAATATGCTTCCTTTGGAGAACTGAATTATGCAGATGCTTCCCGTCAGGCTGTTAAAGATATGATTGAAGATATCAGTAGTGCGTTAAACAACCGCTAGGAGGTCTGCTATGAGTGAGAAAAAAAGAGAAAACTGTACAGTTGTAAGTCAGGAATGTATTGCTGCAGGTATTTACAGTTTGTGGATCCAGACTGAAAAAATTGCAGCAGATGCGAAACCGGGACAATTTGTTTCTATGTATACAAAGGATAAAACAAAGCTTCTCCCCAGACCGATCAGTATCTGCGAGATTGATAAGGAACAGGGGCGACTTCATCTGGTATACAGAGTGACAGGAGAAAATACAGGTACAGAGGAATTTTCACATCTGCAGCCTGGAGATACCCTGCCTGTGATCGGGCCTCTGGGAAATGGCTTTCCGGTAGAAAAAGCAGAAGGAAAGAGAGTGTTCCTTATGGGAGGTGGTATTGGTGTTCCTCCGATCCTGGAGCTTGCCAAGGAGATGAACTGCGCAGAGAAGCAGATAGTAGTCGGATATAGAGATTGCCATACTTTCCTGCGTGAGGAATTTGAGGCAGCAGGGACTTTATACATTTCTACAGAAGATGGCAGTGTAGGTACAAAGGGAAATGTTATGGATGCGATCAGGGAGAAAAAGCTTCAGGCAGATATGATTTATGCCTGTGGACCCACTCCTATGCTTCGTGCGATTAAGCAATATGCCGAAGAAAATAATATGGAATGTTATATTTCGCTTGAGGAACGTATGGCTTGCGGGATTGGCGCCTGCCTTGCCTGTGTTTGTAAATCCAGAGAGAAGGATGCTCACAGCAATGTGAATAATAAAAGAATCTGTAAGGATGGTCCTGTATTTCTTTCTACGGAGGTGGAAATCTGATGAATATGAGCGTAAATATTGCCGGCGTAGAATGGAAAAATCCGGTAACTGTAGCATCCGGAACCTTTGGCTCCGGAGAAGAATTCTCTGAATATGTGGATCTGAACAAATTAGGTGCGGTGACTACCAAGGGTGTGGCAAATGTCCCATGGGCCGGAAATCCTACTCCCAGAGTGGCTGAGGTTTATGGCGGTATGATGAATGCCATTGGCCTGCAGAATCCGGGAATTGATCTTTTCTGCAAAAGAGATATTCCGTTTTTAAAAAAAATATGATACCAAAATCATAGTTAATGTATGTGGCCATGCACCGGAGGAATATCTGGCTGTGGTAGAACGTCTGGCAGAGGAACCTATTGATATGATGGAAATCAATATTTCCTGCCCAAATGTAAATGCCGGTTTCCTTGCATTTGGACAGGATGCCCGTCATGTAGAGGAGTTGACTGCCCAGATTAAGAAAATCGCCAAACAGCCGGTGATCATGAAACTTACCCCTAATGTGACAGACATCACAGAAATTGCCAAGGGAGCAGAGGCTGGCGGAGCAGATGCAGTTTCTTTGATCAATACTCTTACAGGTATGAAGATTGACATTAACCGGAAGACCTTTGCACTGGCAAATAAGACAGGCGGTGTTTCGGGACCGATTGTGAAACCGGTCGCAGTGCGCATGGTTTATCAGGTGGCGCAGGCTGTGAAAATACCTATCATTGGTATGGGCGGTATTTCCTGTGCTGAGGATGCGATTGAATTTATTCTTGCAGGCGCCAGCGCAGTGTCTGTGGGAACTGCCAATTTCCACAATCCTGCAGTTACCATGGAAGTGATCGATGGAATAGAAGCTTATATGAAGAAGCATGGCTTTGAGTCAGTTAAGGATATGGTTGGTATTGTAAAATAATGTAACTGTGAAGAACTGTACAGCTACAAAAATGAAATTCAGGAGGTACAAAATGGAACAGTATAAAAAAGAATTTATTGAATTTATGGTAGACAGCCAGGTGCTGAAATTTGGCGAATTCACTCTGAAAAGTGGCAGAAAATCCCCATTTTTTATGAATGCAGGAGGATATGTGACAGGTTCTCAGTTAAAGAAACTGGGAGAATACTATGCACATGCTATCCATGACAAATATGGCGATGACTTTGATGTGCTTTTCGGACCTGCATACAAAGGAATTCCGCTGAGTGTAGTTACAGCCATTGCTTTCAGCGAATTATATGGAAAAGAGATCCGTTATTGTTCAGACCGTAAAGAAGAGAAGGATCACGGTGCTGACAAGGGAAGCTTTTTGGGAAGCAAACTTCAGGATGGCGACAGAGTGGTAATGATCGAGGATGTTACTACATCAGGAAAGTCTATGGAGGAGACAGTACCTAAGGTAAGAGGAGCTGCCAATGTAGAAATCGTTGGTCTTATGGTATCTCTGGACCGTATGGAAGTAGGCAAAGGCGGTGTAAAATGTGCACTGGATGAAGTACATGATCTGTATGGATTTGAGACCAATGCGATCGTTACCATGGCAGAGGTAATTGAGCATCTTTACAATAAAGAATATAAGGGTAAAGTAATTATTGATGATACATTAAAGGATGCTATTGATGCATATTATGCGCAGTATGGTGCAAAATAAGCAAATGAGCAGGGAGGAATGACCATGAATGAAAGAATTTATAAAACCATGTCTTCCACAGGTGCATGCAGTCTGGCAGTGGGAATTATCATACTTGCCACAGGAATAACTGCCGGTATTATGATGATCATAAACGGTGCAAGACTGCTGAAGAAAAAATCTGAAATACTTTTATAGTTGGTAATGTTGCTGTCTGGCAACATATCCGTTTAGACTGTAAGGCCGCGCGGAAACCGGATGTATACGTTCCGTGCGGCTTTTACGTAGAAATAGGGGAAAATAAAATTTTGAAAAAAGAAACAAAACATATTATCAGGGGACTGGGGCTGGTTTGTTTTATTCTGTATGTACTGGCATTGGTTTATTTCCTCTTTTTTTCGGAAAAATATGGAAGAGCAGTTGTGACAGAACAGGAATTCAGATATAATCTGGTACCTTTTGTGGAAATACGAAGGTTCTGGGTATACAGAAAACAGCTTGGATTTGCAGCAGTATTTACGAATCTGGTGGGCAATGTGGCAGGATTTTTACCCTTTGGATTTATTCTGCCTGTTATTACAGAAAAAATGCGAAGTGGTATTCTGATCACTTTGGCTGGGTTTGGATTAAGCCTGACGGTGGAGGTGATTCAGCTGATAACCAGGGTAGGATGCTTTGATGTGGATGATATGATTCTGAATACAGCAGGAGCAGCACTGGGATATCTGCTTTTTTTTATCTGTGATCATCTGAGGAGAAAGATTTATGGCAAAAAGATATAGATATGCTTTTGTGAAAAAGAAGGAAGCTCAAAAGGGAAAACTGTCCACAGGACTGGCGGCAGCTTCATTGGTTCTGTTTTTGGCAGCAGTGATGTTGGCCTGTGTATTTAATGGTGAAATGGGATATATTGTAGGAGGCATCAGCCTTTTTGCAATGCTGCTGTCTGTGTATGGTTTTATCATGGGGCTGCTGAGTTTTTCGGAAACAGGCAGAAATCATCGTACCAGTATGATCGGATCTATTTTAAATGGTATGATCATGATTGGCTGGCTGGGAATGTATCTGCTTGGAATGACTAATATTTAAGGAGATGAAGATTTGGACGAATGGGTTATGGAACGGTATAAACTGGCGAAGGAAAGAATTGTACAGATACCTGAAGAAAATATAGTAAAAATGCCATATCAGGACTTTTTTATAAAAGAGGCAGAATTTCTGCAGAAAGTAATTTCTGTGATGGATGAAAATCAGGAGCAGAATAAGACTTTGGAGGAGCTGCAGGCACAGAACTATGAACTGTATCAGGATGTGCTTCCGCAGAATTATGAAAAGTCCTATGGAAATCCTGTTTATGCACAGGAAATGCTGGGAGAATATGGAAGAGCTTTTACCTTTCTTTATACAGAACTGCATGGAACCATTGGCTATGCTTTTGAAAAAAAAGTCTGGGATATTACAGTAGGTCTGGAACTTTTTCTGGAAATGTATTCTGCGTTTTCGGAAGAGGAACTGCCGGCTGAGAAGCAGGTGAGAGAAATCCTGCTTTCCTATGTGAATGATTATTGCCAGGATATGGTAGAGACCAGGATCAGGGAAGGGGTTGACCCGGAAGAAGATTTTGCTGTAAATATTATTATGAAATCTGATCTGAATGATCTGCGATATCTGTACAGATTTGGAGAATACATCTCAGAGAGCCAGCTGGAGACTGCCAGATTTTTAAACTCCATGTCCCAGGAAGAAATAGACAGTATGGCAGGTACTTATACAGAAGGGTACCGTATGGGCTTTGTTACAGGCAGAAAAGATATCAGGAAGAAGAAGACAGTAAATATCCGTTATGAACTGGGATTTGAACGTATGGTTAAAGCTGCCATACTGCAGTTTGAGGAAATGGGACTGAAGGCTGTGATCTATCGTCATGCACTTCATGCAGTGAACAAAAGAAGTCAGAATCGTGTTGGTTTTACAGGTGCAGTTGCCAATCCGCAGTTTGATTATGACCACAGGCAGGATAGTGCTCTGTTTATGGATTCTGATTTTGTTAAACGTAAGCTTCGCGCAATGCAGACCTCTTATGATGAATATGCAGACCTGGCAGAGGTTCATGGTGGTCCTGCAGTGATCGAGACTTTTGGGGAGAAACCATTTTCGCCGGTGAACAAGGAAGAGTGCTGGACCTTTAGCGAAGCACAGCAGAAATTACAGGTGGAGCTGGATAATGAATCCGGGCAGATCGTGAATCGATATATTAAAGGCGAAGAGAGAAGTTTCACAATCATTGCTTATCCCATCCCTGAGATTGGAGAAAATTTCCAGGACATTTTCCGTGAGATTGTAAAAATAAATACATTGGATTATAAAAAATACCAGAAAATCCAACAGACTATCATTGATACTCTGGATACCTGTGAATGGGTGGAAATCAAGGGAAAAGGAGATAATGAGACAGATTTGGTTATCCACCTTCATACCCTTACAGATCCTCAAAAACAGACAAATTTCGAGAACTGTGTGGCAGATGTGAATATACCTCTGGGAGAAGTGTTCACATCTCCGGTGCTGGCAGGAACCGGCGGCATTCTTCATGTTTCCAAGGTATATCTTAATGGCTTGCAGTTTTGTGACCTGAAACTGGTATTTGACTGTGGCCAGGTTATTGATTATACCTGTAGCAATTTTGATACGGAGGAAGAGAACAGGAAATATATTGAGGATAATATTCTGTTTCATCATCCCAGACTGGCTATGGGAGAGTTTGCAATCGGTACGAACACTACTGCCTATGTGGCAGCACAGAAATATGATATTGCAGACAAATTACCGATTCTCATTGCAGAGAAAATGGGACCTCATTTTGCAGTGGGAGATACTTGTTACAGCTGGTCTGAAGATACACCTGTATATAATCCTGACGGCAAGGAGATTATCGCCAGGGACAATGAGATCTCAGAGATGCGTAAGGATGATGTAAGTCTGGCCTATTATGGATGTCATACGGACATTACTATTCCTTATGATGAGCTGGGAAGTATCTGTGCAGTGGATGATGACGGCGATATGATCCCTGTCATTGAGGACGGACGATTTGTGCTGCCGGGTACAGAAGCATTGAATGAAGCTTTCGGAGAATTGTAATTTTTAATTACTGACCTTATCTTTATTGACAGAATCGGAGAATCTTAGTAGAATCTACCATTAGAGAGAGTTGAAAGCAAATATCTTTCTAACGAATGAAGCATCTAAAGAGAAAAGGAGAATAATTATGGCAAAAGTAGGAATTGTGATGGGCAGCGACTCAGATATGCCAATCATGAGCAAGGCAGCAGCTATTCTGGACAAGCTTGGAATTGATTATGAAATGAAAATTATTTCCGCACACAGAGAACCGGATGTATTCTTTGAATATGCGAAAACCGCTGAGGAGAAAGGATTTAAAGTAATTATTGCCGGAGCAGGAATGGCAGCACATCTGCCTGGAATGTGCGCAGCAATCTTCCCAATGCCTGTAATTGGTATTCCGATGCACACCACCTCACTGGGAGGCAGGGATTCCCTTTATTCTATTGTACAGATGCCATCCGGAATTCCGGTAGCTACCGTAGCAATCAACGGTGGGGCGAATGCAGGACTTCTGGCAGCAAAGATCCTGGCAACTTCAGACGCAGAGCTTCTTGACCGGTTAAAAGCATATAGTCAGGAACTGAAAGAGCAGGTAGAAGCAAAGGATGCCAGACTGCAGGAAGTTGGATACAAGAATTATTGATCAATAATGGACTGAAAATAATAATAGGAAAGAGCCAGTACAGAAACTGGAGCTTATGGAGGATGATTATGGATTACAAGACAGCCGGAGTAGATATTGAAGCTGGATACAAATCAGTAGAGTTAATGAAGGAACATGTAAAGAGAACTATGCGTGAGGAGGTTCTGGGAGGCCTTGGCGGATTTTCCGGAGCTTTTTCCCTGGCTAAGATCAAGGATATGGAAGAACCAGTTCTTTTGTCAGGTACTGACGGTTGTGGAACAAAGGTAAAACTTGCCATGGTTATGGATAAACATGATACCATCGGTATTGATGCAGTTGCCATGTGTGTGAATGATATTGCCTGCGCAGGTGGTGAGCCATTATTCTTCTTGGATTATATTGCCTGTGGAAAAAATTATCCGGAAAAAATTGCTGCTATTGTAGGCGGTGTGGCAGAGGGATGTGTACAGTCTGAGGCTGCACTCATTGGTGGTGAGACGGCAGAACATCCTGGACTTATGCCTGAGGATGAGTATGATCTGGCTGGTTTTGCAGTAGGAGTATGTGATAAAAAAGAAATGATCACAGGTGAGAAACTGAAAGCAGGGGATGTACTGATCGGTATGGCTTCTACAGGTGTGCACAGTAATGGATTTTCCCTGGTGCGCAAGGTGTTTGAGATGACAAAGGAATCTTTGGATACCTATTATGAGGAACTGGGAATGACTCTGGGAGAAGCGCTTTTAGCACCTACCAGAATTTATGTAAAAGCATTAAAGAGCATCAAAAATGCAGGCGTCTGTGTACATGCATGCAGTCATATCACAGGAGGCGGTTTCTATGAGAATATTCCGCGTATGCTTAAAGAGGGCACTCATGCGGTAGTTGAAAAAGACAGCTATCCGGTACTTCCAATTTTTAAACTTCTGGCTCAGAAGGGAAATATTGATGAGCAGATGATGTATAATACATATAATATGGGATTAGGAATGATTCTGGCGGTAGATTCTGCAGATGTGGATAAAACCATGGAAGCAATCAAAGCAGCAGGAGATACTCCATACGTGGTTGGACGTATTGAGAACAGAGAAAAGGGAGTGACCTTATGTTAAAGGTTGGCGTACTGGTTTCCGGCGGAGGGACCAATCTCCAGGCAATCCTGGATGCCATTGATAATGGAAAAATCACAAATGCAGAGGTTTCTCTGGTGATCAGTAATAATCCAAATGCCTATGCACTGGAGAGAGCGAAGAATCATAACATAGAGGCAGCATGTATTTCACCGAAGAAATTTGAAAGCAGAGAAGAATTTCATAAGGCGCTGCTGGCAAAACTTCAGGAAAGTGGTGTGGAACTGGTGGTGCTGGCCGGATTTTTGGTAGCAATTCCTCCGATGATAGTGGAAGCTTTTCCTAACAGGATCATCAACATTCATCCGTCATTGATTCCGTCTTTTTGCGGTGTGGGCTTTTATGGCCTTCATGTTCATGAAAAGGCACTGGAAAGAGGTGTCCGTGTAACAGGGGCAACTGTGCATTTTGTAGATACCGGTACAGATACAGGACCTATTATTCTGCAGAAAGCAGTAAAGATCAAGCAGGGAGATACTCCTGAGATTCTGCAGAGAAGAGTAATGGAAAAGGCAGAATGGAAAATTTTACCAAAAGCTATTAACCTTATTGCAAATGGCAAGGTATCTGTAGAAAACGGAAAAGTACGGATGAGTTAAGCATAGGCAGAATACTGGCTGAAATAATGTGGAGATTATCAGATGGACAAATAGAGTTCCGGGGCCTTCCCCGGAACTGACATAGATAAGGAGCAGATAAAATGAAGGTTTTGATCGTAGGCAGCGGCGGAAGAGAACATGCTATTGCGTGGAGTGTGTCTAAAAGCCCAAAGGTAGATAAGATTTACTGTGCACCAGGAAATGCCGGAATTGCAGAGCTGGCTGAGTGTGTGGATATTGGTGCCATGGAATTCGACAGACTGGCAGATTTTGCCCAGGAAAAAGGGATTGACCTGACTATCATTGGTATGGATGATCCGCTGGTGGGTGGTATTGTAGATGTGTTTGAGGCAAAAGGACTGAGAGTATTCGGACCTCGTAAAAATGCGGCTGTCCTGGAAGGCTCCAAGGCTTTTTCCAAGGATCTGATGAAGAAATATAATATTCCTACTGCTGCATATGAGAATTTTAATGATCCTAAAAAGGCTCTGGAATATCTTCGTACAGAAGCAAAGTTTCCGATTGTGCTGAAGGCTGACGGTCTGGCTTTGGGTAAAGGAGTACTGATCTGTAACAATCTGCAGGAAGCCGAAGATGGTGTAAAAGAAATCATGGAGGATAAGAAATTTGGCACTGCCGGAAACACTATGGTTATTGAGGAGTTTATGACAGGACGTGAGGTATCTGTTCTTTCCTTTGTGGATGGCAGCACGATCCGTACCATGACTTCTGCACAGGATCATAAGCGGGCTCAGGATGGTGACCAGGGCTTAAATACCGGCGGTATGGGTACTTTTTCTCCAAGTCCCTTCTACACAGATGAGGTGGATGAGTTCTGCAGAAAATATGTTTATCAGCCCACAGTGGATGCTATGGCTGCAGAAGGAAGACCTTTTAAAGGGATTATTTTCTTTGGCCTGATGCTTACTGCTGATGGTCCGAAGGTGTTGGAATATAATGCACGTTTTGGAGACCCGGAAGCGCAGGTAGTACTGCCACGTATGAAGAATGATATTGTAGAAGTAATGGAAGCTTGTATTGACGGCAAACTGGATCAGGTGGATCTGCAGTTTGAGGATAATGCAGCTGTATGTGTGGTTCTGGCCAGCGATGGATATCCTGTGAAATATGAAAAGGAAGTTCCGATGTATGGATTTGAAAACTTTAAAGACAAAGAAGGATATTATTGTTTCCATGCAGGAACAAAGCAAAAGGATGGTCAGATTGTAACAAATGGTGGTCGTGTACTGGGCATTACAGCAACAGGTAAGGATCTGAAGGAAGCGCGAAAGAACGCTTATGCAGCTACAGAGTGGATTTCCTTTGCCAACAAGTATATGAGACATGATATTGGAAAGGCAATTGACGAGGCATAAGAACAACTTTTACAATTGGAGATTATGAAAGAGAGATTGTCAGGATGGCAATCTCCTTTTTTTATGCACATTAAGCATTTTTTACATGAATTACCTTTACTTATTAGATATTTTGTTATAAAATATAAAAGAATTGCAGTGAATGAATATTTAACCCTGATCCATGGATAGCGGGGTATTGCAGATTATAATAGAATTGAGACAGAGAGGGTAAGACAATGGCAATCAGTAAAGAAGATGCAATCAAGGAATTACAGAACAGAGACATGGTATATGTGGCGTATTCACAGTTTACCAAGCTTCCATATGTGAAATGCGATGAGGAAACTTTTAATGATCAGGCATGGATCTTTTCTACAGAGGAAGGGATTAAAGAATTTGGAAAAAAACTTCTGGATGATAAGGTTCTCCTTATGGGCATGCGCTATGAGAAAAAAGATTATCCAAGGTTATATGGTACTTTTTATGCAATTGGTGTGAATACAGTAATGTGGGTAGATGGTGAGGAACAGGTAGAAATTGATCTGCCGGATATTGCAAAGCAGCATGATCTGAGCAAGATTCCGGAGGAGCATAGACCTCTTTTGAACCCTACACTGGAGTTATCTGGTATTTATTTTATGCAGGAGCTTCGCCGTCCGGTAGAGAAGGAACAGCATGGTAATCTCCGTGAACTTGAAGAGGAACTACTGGTAAATATGCGTAAATCACAGTATCTGGTTGCTATGGAAGTAAATGAAGAGGATCCGAAACAGATCCGTATTCCATATCTTAAGAATAAGAATGAGGAAATTTTGCAGCCTGTATTTACAGATGTGATGGAACTGGAGAAATTTACTAAGGGACGTAAGCTTCGGATTGCTAAAGTTCCGTTAAATAAGCTTCCGGAACTGATGATTCAGCAGGCGAAGGCTTATGTAGTGAATCCTATGGGATTCAATCTGGTACTGACAAAGGAACAGCTTGAAAAAATTATTGGATAATAAATGTAAAGAAAGTATCTGACACAGGGGATGCCAGGTGGAATATAAGATGCACATTATGCTGATGGTAAGCATAATGTGCATTTTTGGGTACAGATATATACGTCTGCTTATTTTGCGTCCGGTTACACATAATAAAAGAGGTTGAGAAAAAGGTCTTTGCAAAACTGGTGGTTTGTGCTAGTATATGTGTAACATAAAAAAGGAGTCGTATATGTATGGTGATTGAGATAGATTTCAGCAGTGATGAAGCAATATATATTCAGCTGACCAATCAGATCATCATGGGGATTGCCACAGCCAGGCTGCAGGAGGGGGATACACTTCCTTCTGTGAGACAGCTGGCAGATACTGTTGGCATTAATATGCACACAGTAAACAAAGCCTATTCACTGCTGCGGCAGGAAGGTTTTGTAACCATTGACCGCCGAAAGGGTGCAGTGATCTCTATTGATGTGAATAAGCGGAAGGCATTGGAGGATCTGAAACAGAATTTATCTGTGGCTTTGGCCAGAGGATGCTGCAAGAATGTGAGCCGTGAAGAGGTTCACCAGTTGATCGATGAGATATTTGATGAATATAAGATCTGAAAATTTGACTTGAATAAATAGCTATAAATTGGAGGTAATATGGATAATAAATTTACCAGACAGGCACAGAATGCCTTAAAACTGGCAAAAAATACAGCAAAATCCAGTGGACATGGTTATATTGGAACAGAACATCTGCTGGTGGGTCTGCTTAAAGAGCAGGAGGGAACCGCGGGAAAAGTTCTCCAGGAGTTTGAAGTGGAGGAAGACAGACTGATGAAACTGATCAGTGAGCTGATTACTCTTCCCCAGGGAGAAACCCTGACAAAGGAAACGGAAATTCTCAAGTACAGTCCCAGATCAGAACGGATTCTGAACCAGGCACATACAGATGCTGAAAATATGGAATGCAGTACAGGTACAGAGCACATTCTGCTGGCTTTATTAAAAGAGACAGATTGTGTGGCAACCAGACTTCTGTATACTATGGGAATAAATATTCAGAAGCTTTTTGCAGCTGTACTCAGTGCTATGGGATTTGACGATGATGCGATTGCAGAGGAATTCCGTTATGTGCAAAATGCCCGGAACAGAAAAGTAACAGCTACTCCAACACTTGACCAGTACAGCAGGGATCTGACAGAGCTGGCTGCTGCAGGCAGACTGGATCCGGTAATCGGACGCGAGAAAGAGATTAACCGTCTTATACAGATTCTCAGCAGAAGGACCAAAAACAATCCATGTTTGGTAGGTGAGCCCGGGGTGGGTAAGACTGCCATTGCAGAGGGGCTTGCCCAAAGAATTGTTATGGGAATGGTGCCGGATACTGTGCGGGATAAACGTCTGGTAGTGCTTGATCTTTCAGGAATGGTGGCTGGCAGTAAGTACCGTGGGGAATTTGAAGAGCGTATCAAGAATGTGATCCAGGAAGTAAGGGAGCATCAGGGAATTCTTTTGTTCATTGATGAAATCCATACTATTATCGGAGCAGGTGGGGCTGAAGGTGCTTTGGATGCCTCTAATATCTTAAAACCCGCTTTATCCAGAGGAGAGATTCAGCTTATTGGAGCAACCACTTTGGATGAATATCGCAAGCATATTGAGAAGGATGCTGCCCTGGAGAGACGTTTCCAGCCTGTGACTGTGGAAGAGCCTTCTCCTGAGGAGGCTTATGAGATCCTGAAGGGTCTTAGGCCATATTATGAGAAGCATCATGGGGTAAGGATTGAAGATACAGCGTTAGAGGCTGCAGTAAAAATGTCCCAGCGTTATATTAACGATCGCTTCCTTCCTGATAAAGCTATTGATGTGGTGGATGAGGCTGCTTCAAAAATACAGCTGGCAGGCTATAAGTCTGAACCGGAGTTGGAAAAACTGGAACAGCAGCTGGAGGCAGTGAAGGATGAGAAAGAGGAGGCAGTGAAGGAGGCAGACTTAGCCAGGGCAAAGGAAATTCATGCCCGTCAGCTGGAACTGGAGACACAGATTGAGAAGTTTCGTATAAAAGTGGAACGCAAAAATAACAGAAAGAAACTGGTGGTAGATGAAGCTGCTGTTGCAGGCATTATTTCTGACTGGACAAAGATTCCGCTTCAGAGACTGACAGAAGGAGAAACCAAACGCCTGGCGCGTCTGGAAAAGGAACTGCACAAGCGGGTAATCGGTCAGGAAGAGGCGGTAAAAGCTGTTTCTCAGGCTGTAAAGCGAGGCAGAGTAGGGCTGAAAGATCCAAACAGACCCATCGGCTCCTTCCTTTTCCTGGGACCCACAGGGGTAGGTAAGACAGAGCTTTCCAAGGCTTTGGCTGAAGCTGTGTTTGGCAGTGAACAGGCTATGATCCGTGTAGATATGTCAGAGTATATGGAGAAGCACAGCGTATCTAAAATGATTGGTTCTCCTCCTGGATATGTGGGTTATGAGGAAGGAGGACAGCTTAGTGAGAAGGTCCGCAGAAATCCTTATAGTGTACTGCTTTTTGATGAGATTGAGAAAGCTCATCCGGATGTATTTAATATTCTGCTTCAGGTGTTAGATGATGGTCATATTACAGATGCCCAGGGAAGAAAAGTGGATTTCAAGCAAACGATCATTATCATGACCTCCAATGCAGGCGCACAGGCTATTATGGAACCGAAGCATCTGGGATTTATGTCCGGAAATGATGAGAAGAAAGATCACGAACGCATGAAGGGCGGTGTGATGGAGGAAGTCCGCAGGATTTTTAAACCGGAATTTCTGAACCGTATTGATGAGATTATTGTTTTCCATATGCTGAATAAAGAACAGATTAAGAAGATTGTTACACTTCTTCTGAAAACCCTGGAGAAGCGCTGTGCAGAGCAAATGGATATCTGCCTGACTGTAACAGGTGCAGTAAAGGATTTTATTGTGGAAAAAGGCTCTGATAATAAATATGGTGCCAGACCTCTTCGACGTGCGATCCAGAGCAGAATTGAGGATGCGTTGGCAAACGAGATCCTGGAGGGCAAAATTAAAAAAGGGGATCATGTTCAGGTGAGACTCCATAAAGATGAAATCCTATTTGAAGTAAAAAAATAATGCTACAGATAGGAATGTATCACATATATTTTGTAAAATAAGTATTAAAATTCAGTATAGATACTGGTAAGATTTTAGGATTTATTATATAATAAAAACAATTAATGCCGAAGAATTTGTCTGCTTTTGTCAGATGAGAAATATTTGGGTGGGAAGTGTGTCCCATATTGCGGCAAACAAAAGAGTCTTAGGGAGGACATAAGGAAATGGCAGTAGTAAAAGAATTAATCCGCACAGAAGAGAATGGAGCAATCAGCTTTGGCGATTATGAACTGACACAGAAATCCAAGTTATCAGATTACCAGCACCAGGGCGATATGTATAAAGTGAAGACTTTCAGGGAGATTACAAAGCTGGAAAGAAACGGAATGTTCGTTTATGAATCTGTTCCGGGAACTTCAGTATTTGATCTTGTTCAGAGTGCGGACCAGATGGATTTCCATGTAGAGGGACCGGAAGATGCGCAGATTACAGTAGAAATGGAACCGGATACAGAGTATGAAGTATTTATCGAACAGGCAAGTACAGGAAAAATGAAGACGAATCTGGGCGGAAAGCTTTCTTTCAGTGTGGAGCTTGGAAATGCAGCAAGAGTAGAAGTTAAGATTGTAAAATGTTAAAAAATAAAAAGACAGTTTATTTTTGCCAGGAGTGTGGCTATGAATCTGCCAAGTGGATGGGACAGTGTCCGGGATGCAAGACCTGGAATACTTTTGTGGAAGAAACAGTTTCTGCAAAGAAAAATCCCTCCGGCAATTTAAAGGCATCGGAGAAAAGACAGGATCCGGTAATTCTGAAGGATATCAGCCTGTCTGAAGATGAACGACAGACAACACAGATAGGAGAACTTGACAGGGTGCTGGGAGGCGGTATCGTCCCCGGCTCCCTTGTTTTAGTGGGTGGTGATCCGGGTATTGGTAAATCTACCCTGCTTTTGCAGGTGTGCAGAAATCTGGCAGAAAATCAGGTGGCGGTTCTTTATATTTCAGGTGAGGAGTCCCTGCGTCAGATTAAGCTGAGAGCGAATCGAATCGGAGATTTTAATGATAAAATGCAGCTTCTCTGTGAGACAAATCTGGAAGTGATCCGAGAGGTAATTGAGAGAAAAAAGCCAGATGTAGTTGTGATCGATTCTATTCAGACAATGTTTCATGAGGATGTCAGCTCTGCACCGGGAAGTGTATCTCAGGTCAGGGAGTCTACCAATATTTTAATGCAGATCGCCAAAGGTATGGGTATCTCTGTTTTTATTGTAGGACATGTGACAAAGGAAGGAAATGTGGCCGGACCAAGAGTCCTGGAACATATGGTAGATACAGTGCTCTACTTTGAGGGAGACCGTCATGCATCTTACCGTGTTCTGCGTGCTGTGAAGAACCGTTTTGGTTCTACAAATGAGATTGGTGTATTTGAAATGTGCAATACAGGACTGGAGGAAGTAAAAAATCCGTCAGAATACATGCTGAATGGAAGACCGGAGGATGCATCAGGTTCTGTTGTGGCATGCTCCATGGAAGGAACCCGTCCGATTCTGGTGGAGATTCAGGCTCTGGTGTGTCAAAGTAATTTTGGAATTCCTCGACGTACAGCAGTCGGTACAGATTTTAACAGGGTAAACCTGCTTATGGCTGTGCTAGAGAAGAAGGTTGGTATCCATTTGGGTACTTCGGATGCTTATGTGAATATTGCCGGAGGCATGAAAATGACAGAGCCTGCCATTGACCTGGGGATTTGCCTTGCCATTGTTTCCAGTTGTAAAGATGTGGTGATACCGGATAAGGTAATGGTATTTGGAGAGGTTGGTTTAAGTGGAGAGATCCGTGCAGTAAGCATGGCGGGACAGCGTGTGCAGGAGGCAAAGAAGCTAGGTTTTGAGACTGTTATGCTTCCGGAAGTATGTAAGTCTTCTGTGGGAAAGCCGGAAGGGATCAATCTGGTTTATGTGTCACAGATCCGTGATGCGATCAGTTATATTATGAGAAAATAGTTATTGGGGAATCCATAAATATTATTGCGGGTAGGAGAAAACGTTATGGCAGATGGAATCAATACAGTGATTTTTGATATGGATGGAGTGATTTTTGACTCTGAAATACTCGTGCTGAGCTCATGGAAAGAGGTGGCAGGGCGTCATGGAATTCAGGATGTTGAGAAGGTATGTCATGAGTGCCTGGGAACCAATAGTGCTGTGAGTAAGCAGATTTTTCTGAGACATTATGGTCAGGATTTTCCCTATGATGAGTATAAAGCGGAGATGGCGGAAGTGTTTTTTGCCCATGCATCTGATGGAAAGCTGGCAAAGAAACAGGGAGTTGAGGAACTGTTGAAATATCTGAAAGACAAGGGATTTAAAGTAGGGATTGCCAGTTCTACACGGGAGAAAATAGTACGCAGACAGATCTCGGAGGGGGGATTGCTGGAATATTTTGATCAGATCGTTGGAGGGGATATGGTGAAACATAGCAAACCGGAACCGGATATTTTTCTGGAAGCATGCGGGAGACTGGAATCAAAACCGGAAAATTGTTATGTGATAGAAGATTCTTATAATGGGATCAGGGCAGCACATGCAGCAGGAATGCATCCTATTATGGTGCCGGACCTGATGGAACCTACTGAGGAGATGAAGTCCCTTGCAGAACAGATTCTGGGATCCCTTTGCGAAGTACAGGAATTTATGCAGGAGTCAGTCAGATAAATTTATTTGTTTTAGAAGTGTCAGTAATTGAATAAAAAAGAAATCTGTTTTTCCTGGTGTTTTTTAAAAGCTTTTTCAGGAAAACAGATTTCTTTTTTTGCTATAAGTTTTTACTTATGAGAGAACTCCTGTTGACTGTAAAAACAGGATAAACATCATAACCGGTGCAACATATCGGATCATGATACGATAAAGTTTTTTTCTGCGGAATCTGCTGCCGTTTCGTTCCATTTCATCAATGACATAATCAGGTGTCATAACCCATCCGATCAGAATAGTGGAAAGTAATGCGATAAATGGCATCATAACACTGTTACTGATGTAATCCATGATATCAAGCAGCTGTCCTGTAGAACCATTGGGCAGTTTCACTTCTACATAGAAAATGCTGTATCCCAAAGCAATGATCGCAGAAGCGGCAAGATAAACTGCAGATAAAACAGAAACCGTTTTCTTTCTGCCTGTGTGGAAAATTTCCATACAGTTTGCAACAATGGATTCCAGCACAGAGATGCAGGATGACAGTGTTGCAAAAATAGCAGTTACAAAAAAGAGGATTCCTACAAATATGCCTGCTTTTCCCATGGCTGCAAAGACCTTTGGGAGAGATACAAACATAAGGCTTGGACCGGCTCCCATTCCCTCTGTTCCGGAAAATACGAATACAGCAGGGATGATCATGGCACCTGCAAGAAATGCAACTCCGGTGTCAAAAATTTCAATCTGATTAACAGCCTTGTTTAAGTCAACATCAGGCTTTACATAAGAACCGTAGGTGATCATGATTCCCATGGACACGCTGAGAGAGAAGAACAGCTGACTCATTGCATCCAGCAGAATCTGTAAAAATCTCTGTACAGTAAGCCCCTCAAGATTTGGGGTCAGGTAATAAAGAAATCCCTGGATCCCGGTATGTACCTGCCCGGAAGAATCTGTATGTTTCAGAGTCAGGGAATAAATGGAGATGATGACAACCAGTACCAAAAGAATCGGCATCATCCATTTAGATACTTTTTCAATACCATCCTGCACACCATTGTATACAATAAATGCAGTTACACCCATGAAAATAAGTGCAAAAATAACCGGTGAGGTGGAGGAGGTGATAAAAGAAGTAAAATAATCATCTGCAGCGGCAGCTTTTGCCTGTCCTGTCAGGTAAACTACAGCATATTTGGTGATCCATCCACCGATCACCGCATAGTAAGTCATAATAAGAACAGGTACAAGAAAAGTCAGAATGCCTAAGAATTTCCATTTGGGCTTCATTTCAGTATAGGCGCCGATCGCACTTTTCTGAGTGCGGCGTCCGATTGCAATATCAGATGTAAGCAGAGTAAATCCAAATGTAAGTACAAGTATAAAATAAATGATTAAAAATAAACCGCCTCCGTCTTTGGCTGCAAGATATGGGAACCTCCATAAATTTCCTACTCCTACAGCACTGCCGGCTGCGGCAAGGACAAACCCCAGTTGTCCTGAAAAATGATTTGATTTCCTTTCCATAATAGATAATCTCCTGTATGATTTATGTTTGCATTAGTACGATAACATATGTTAACATATAAGTAAAATGAATGTTTTTACTAGTATATATTAAAAAAGGTAATGGATAAGAAGGAAGAAGTGTGAATGAAGGAAATAAGAGACAGATATGAAATTTTTTTGAAGGTATGTGAGACTGGAAGTTTTTCGAAAGCAGCAGAGGCGCTAAACTATACACAGTCGGGAATCAGTCAGATGATGGCCGGATTTGAGGAGGAACTGGGAGTACAGTTATTTGCAAGAGCTAAAAAGGGTGTAACTCTGACAGATAATGGAAGAATGCTGATGCCTTATATACAGGAGATGACAAATCAGAAAGATAAACTCAGACAGGCTGCTTTTAATATTAATCATAAAATAGAAGGAAAGCTCAGAATAGGGAGTTTTTCCAGTGTAACTGCAATGTGGATGCCGGAAGTGATCCATTATTTCAACAGAAATTATCCCCAGGTTGAGGTGCAGATCTTTGATGGAAATTATGATGAGATCAGAGACTGGATCATACATGGGCAGGTGGACTGTGGATTTTTGTCTTCGATTGTTGCAGATAATCTGAAGTTTTATCCATTATGTAAGGACCCGCTCTGTGCTGTGATGCAGAAAAATCATCCCCTTGCAGAAAAGAAAAGTGTGAGGCTGGAAGAACTGTTGGAGTATCCTTTTATTATAGAGACTCCGGGATGTGATAATGATATTTTACATTTATTGGAAAGGTGTAGAAAGAAGCCGAAGATCTCCTATAGCTTTCGGGATGATACACTTATTATGGCATTTGTGAAAAATGGGTTGGGAGTGACGATTTCACAGGAATTGGTTATGAAGGCGTTTGCTGATGATGTTGAGAGCAGACCGTTGGAGCCGGGAAGATCCAGAGTTATTGGGTTGGCATTTGCGAAGACAATGAATTCGGTTGTTGCGAAAATTTTGGTGGAGTATTTTCAGCAAAGCAGGAAAGTATAGTGACTGGAAATGATAAAGAATAAAAAAGTAAAAAAGGGGGTTGACAGTGGGGGATAGGAGTGTTATATTAGTTGAGCTGTCGGAAATAATTGTTTCTCAGATGGGGACAATTTAAATAGATTTCTGAAAGAAAAAAGAAATTAAAAAAAGTGCTTGACAACTTAAAGCCTTTGTGTTAAAGTAATCAAGTCGCTTGAACAGAGCTGACAGTTATG
>HE978651.1:943039-1039680 GCA_000285855.2 Ruminococcus sp. JC304
CTTGACCAAGAATCGCAGGAAGAATGATCTCAAGGAAATGTCAACATGTATGTAGTTTTGAAGGTGCATTAATTATTTGCATGTGGCTTCAACCAGTCACATGTATTGTATTTTATAGGGGATTGGTCAAATGGTATGATAGGGGTCTCCAAAACCTTTGGTGGGAGTTCGATTCTCTCATCCCCTGCTAAAAAACACCGGAAAGTCAATGAATACGGCTTTCCGGTGTTTTTTTATGTTATAGAAAATTACTCTGTAATGTTTCTATAACATAAAAAGATATTGAGAAAACTACTGAAGCAGATCCAGCACAATTCCACAAAAGGCTTTTACGCCATTTGCAAGAGCATCTTCGTGAAAATCAAATTTGTCATTATGAAGAGGTGCTGCACAGGGACTTAAATTTAAAAAATAACAGGATTGTCCGCCATGAGATTGGACACGTTGGGACATATAGTAATAATCTTCGCTTCCGCCTACATCTGCAGAGGAAAGGTGAAGAATTTTCAGATGCATTTCCTTTTCACACACATTGGCCAGACGTTTCATGAGAGGTTCATCGTTTTTTCCGCTTATGGCGGATCCCATCTGTCTGAGTTTATAGGTGCAGCCATGCATTTGGGCGGCAGAGTGGATAATACGTTCTGCATAATTTTTCATATATTCATTTGCCTCAATTGAGGATCCACGTACTTCTAATTCTATATGTGCATGATCACAGATGATATTTCTGCCAGTTCCTGCTGTGGCTTTACCTACATTAATTCTGGTATCACCCTGACTGCATCTGGGAATGGCATGAAGGTTTAAGATAGCTGTGGCCATAGAAAGCATGGCATTGTTTCCTGATTCTGGTGAAGCAGAAGCATGAGCACTTTTACCATAGAATTCTGCATCAAATTTTGTGGTTGACATACTGTGACTTTTTCCCACTCCGATGGCGAATCCCTGCTGTTGGGGATGATTACACATGTGTGAGGCCAGAACATAATCTACATCATCCAGATGCCCGTTTTCTACAATAGCCCGGGCACCTCGGACGCCCTCTTCAGCTGGTTGAAAAATCAGTTTGACGGTTCCATGAAGTTCATGGCGGATTTCACTGAGAATTCTGGCAATGCCAAGTCCTATGGCCGTGTGTCCATCGTGGCCGCAGGCATGCATGACACCATTATTTTGGGAACTAAATCCGTTCTTTGTGGGAAAATGTGTTTCTTCAGAACTTTCCTGTATGGGAAGAGCATCAATATCAAATCGAAGTGCTACAACAGGCCCAAAGCCGCAGCGTAAAATTCCGATTACACCGGTGAACCCCTTTTGGGTGTCCGGAAGATATGCAAGATCTGTACCCTCCTGATTGATAGTTTGTGTATAGTGTTCAGATAGACAGTTCTTATCAGGAATTCCCATTCGTGCATTTGCTTTACAAACTGCTTCGCCGGTCAGGATTTCATCAAAGTTAAATTTTTTTAAATGACCGGCAATAATAGAAGATGTGCGCATTTCCATCCATCCTGTTTCCGGATATTGGTGGAGGGTACGGCGGATTTTTTTTAATTCCGGTTGAAGCTGTTCAGTTTTTATTAGTATTTGTTTGTATAAATCTGGAGTAATCATACGAATTCCTTTCTATGATCTGATATAGGATGTATTTTTATAGTCCTCAGAATAGAGACAGAAGAGCTGAATGATATAAAAGTTTATATGTAAAAGATATAGCGTGTATCAAATCTTGTCAATAGCAGTCAGAAAGTATTTTTTATTCAATAAGTTCTTTCAGACTATGGAAGCTGTATCCCATCTGCTCCCATTTGCTCAGAAGTTCATCCAGAATCAGAGCATTGGTGGAGGAAGTACTGTGAAGAAGTACAATAGCTCCTGGATGAATCCGATTAGTTAGCTTTGTAATGGCTTCCTGAGGGTCCGGTTGATTATCCTGATACCAGTCTACATAGGCCAGACTCCAGAAAAAGGTGTGATAACCCAGTTCTTTTGCCATAGATAAGTTTAAAGTACTGTAGATTCCCTGAGGAGGACGATAAAACTTTATCATTTCTTTGCCGGTAACTTCTTTATATATAGCTTCCACATCGGATAGTTCCTTCTGAAAGGCTTCTTTTGTAGAAATTTTGGACATATTTGGATGAGTCATAGTGTGATTGCCTATGATATGTCCTTCTTTTTCCATTCGTTTGATCAGATCGGGATTTTGGGATAGAAAACTTCCTACCACAAAGAAAGTGGCTGGTACCTGGTGTTTTTTTAAGGCATCCAGAATTGCAGAGGTATTACCATTTTCGTATCCTGCATCAAAGGTAAGATAGATATTTTTGCTATTAGTGTCCTGAACATAAAAAGCATTATATTGTTTTAATTCTTGTATGGAAGCATTACCCAGAGGTTGTTTTCCTTTTTCTTGAAAGCTGAGTCCCCAGTTTCCGGAAGGATTAGAAGATACTGAGAGTGCTGTAATATCCGGAGGGATGATTTCGGAAGATGTGATTTTTGCAAGCAGGCGTCCTGTCAGGAAAGCAGCAGAGAAAATCAGTACAAGTTTCAGATATTTGCTGAATCTACTGTGAAAAAGATATGTAAGGTTCTTCATAGAAGAAACTCCAAAATAATTGGTATTGTTATTATATATGCGTGAAAAGAGTAAAAAATTCAAATAAAAAAGAGCCATCAGTTTCGTTTACTGTGGCTCTTTTTAAAATTGAATATCCAATGGTAAGTACCTCTCTTTCTGATTAGTATTTTATATTGTTTATTTTATGATTTATAAGATCAAAGACTCATATCCCATCGGTCTGTACCATCCTTTAAAATTTTGACAATAAGGTAAATCATTAAATTTTCATTGGTCTGTACCATCCTTATGTGATTTGAAAATAAGGTAAATCGTTATGATCTCATTGGACTATACCATCCTTTTGTGTAATTTAGAGATTGGGTAAATCATTATGATTTCATTGGTCCGTACCATCCTTTTGTCTTTTAGAGATGAGGTAAATCATTATGGTTTCATTGGACTGTACCATCCTTCTGTAATTTGGAAATAGGGTAAATCGTTAATACTTCATTGGACTGTACCTTCTTTAAATAAATTAATAAGTTTCAGATATAAAACGTTATTGGATTTAAAGCTTTAAGTTCTTGGTGGTCTGTACCTGCCTTTCATAAATTATAAGAATTGATTTAAAATAAATTATGCTGGTGGTCTGTACCTCACTTTCACATATTATAAATAAAATCTTATGTTTTCGGTGGTCTCACTCCTTTCAGTTTTTATTTTTTATCCCCTGTTGTTTTATGACCTTACTATATCAGATAACTCTGAATAAGTCAAGTATAAATTTGAAAAAATATAAAATAAAATATAAAAGACAAATAAGATAATATAAATTAATGAATATTCTGAAAATACAAGCTCATCAGAAACTGTATAGAAAAAAATATCCGGGAAAAACTATTTCTATAAAAGTCTAATTTTATAGGAGGTTCTAAAATGTTACGTTATCTGCCTGTAAGAAGGGTTCACGCAAGACAAGTACTGGATTCCAGAGGAAATCCTACAGTTGAAGTAGAAGTTACGGTAGGAGAAGGCGTAATAGGGATAAATGGATATACGGGGAGAGCTATGGTGCCCTCCGGAGCTTCCACAGGAAAATTTGAAGCAGTTGAACTGCGGGATGGAGAAAAAGGAAATTATGGAGGATTAAGTGTTCACAGAGCAGTAGAAAATGTAAACACAAGACTGGCAGAAGCAATTTTGGGAGAAAATGCGCTGAATCAGAAATTCATTGATCGTAAGATTATTGAGACAGATGGAACGGATAATAAAAATAGTGTAGGAGCAAATGCTGCTTTGGGAGTATCTATGGCAGTGGCAAGGGCAGCGGCGGCAGCCTTGCGTATTCCTCTGTATCAGTATATGGGAGGATGTCATACAGGACGGATGCCGGTTCCTATGATGAATATTTTAAACGGGGGCAGGCATGCAGATAATACTGTGGATCTGCAGGAATTCATGATTATGCCTGCAGGTGCTTCAAATATGGAAGAAGCGATCCGGATGTGTGGAGAAATTTATCAGTGTCTAAAAATCATACTGAAACAGAAAAAACTTTCCACTGCTGTGGGAGATGAAGGCGGATTTGCTCCGGATCTGGAAGATTCTGAGAGTGTGCTGGAATTGATCATGGAGGCTGTGAAAAAGGCTGGGTATGAGCCGGGAAAGGATATCTATATTGCTATAGATGCAGCTGCCAGTGAATTATATGATAAGGATAGAAATGCATATGTTTTCCCAGGTGAAAGTTTAATGAAAGGAAAAGAGATTTTGCGGGATTCAGAGCAAATGATCGAATATTATGAGAAACTTCTGGATCAGTTTCCTATTGTATCTATTGAAGACGGGTTAGAAGAAGAGGATTGGGAAGGATGGAAAAAACTTACGAAACGTCTGGGCGCAAGGGTTCAGTTGGTGGGGGATGACCTGTTTGTGACGAATATTAAGCGTCTGTCCTGCGGAATCAGACAGAAGGTAGCAAATGCAATTCTTGTGAAAGTAAATCAGATAGGAACGCTGTCTGAGGCTTTGGATGCAGTGGAAATGGCACAGAAATCAGGATATCGTGTGGTTATTTCACACAGATCAGGGGAGACGGAGGATTCCTTTATTGCAGATCTGGCAGTAGCCACAGGTGCAGGGCAGATAAAAACAGGGGCACCCTGCAGATCTGACAGAAATGCAAAATACAATCAGCTTCTTCGTATTCACGAAGAACTGGGAGAATTGGAAATTTATGAGAATCCTTTTGTATAAATAGAATAAGAGAAGGAAACCAGTAAGCAACTATCAGTGAACATGATAATACGGAAAATATTGAAAATTCAAGAATTGTAGTTGAAATCCGCTCTCAGCTATGTTAAAATATCTCCTAGTTGATTAGGAGGTGTAATGAAGTGAATGTTGTTAAGATTATTCTTGGTATTATTTTCTTAATAGATTGTATTGCTCTTACTATTGTAGTTCTGATGCAGGAGGGTAAGCAGCAGGGCCTTGGCGCTATTGCCGGAGCGGCAGAGACATACTGGGGCAAGAATAAGGGTCGTTCTATGGAGGGCGGACTTGTGAAGGCTACCACAGTTATGGGAATTTTGTTTTTCGTATTAGCTGTAGTGCTGAATATACTTGGTTAATGAGAGAATGAAAATGCGGCTGTTGCAGTAAGCATATCCTTGTTTGGATGTGTGCTTATGCGGCAGCCATTTTTTTACCCGAAGCAAGTAGCGAAGTGGATTGCGAATATCCGCTTGATTGTGAAAGTGCTGGAAAACAGTTGATTTTCAGATATGATGAAATAGATACAGAGGAGTAAAATGAACAGGAAAGACATAGATCGCAGAAAAAAATTTATTTTGGAGTTAATGGGGGATCCGGTTTACAAGCCTATGAGACTGCGCGAGCTGTCTTCTTTGCTGAGATTGTCCAGAGAAGAGAAAAGGGAATTATTTGATGTTCTGGATAGTTTGTGTGAGGATGGAAAAATAACTCAGGATAATAAGGGAAGATACTCCAGGATCACCGGAAAATGGAAAAAGAAAGAAAAGCATCTGAAAGGACATAAAGAAGATAACAGAAATTGCAAAGAGCGCAGAGAAAAAGAGGATAAAGACAGGAAGAAACCAGAAGGGATGCAGGCAGAGGGAATCTTTATCGGACATCCGAAAGGTTTTGGCTTTGTGGAGATCGAAGGACAGGAAGAGGATATTTTTATTCCGGAGGAAGACACGGGTACTGCTGTGAATCAGGATAAAGTCCGGATTATCATTAAAGATGAACAGCGAGAGGGAAAACGCCGTGAGGGCATAGTTGTGGAAGTCCTGGAGAGAGGGATGGAGCAGATTGTAGGTACTTATCAGCTTAATAGAGATTTTGGTTTTGTGATCAGTGATAATCCCAAATTTTCAAAGGATATTTATATTTCAAGGAAAAATTCACTGGGAGCAAAAAATGGTGATAAGGTAATTGCCGTTGTAACAGATTACGGTTCCAAAAACAGAAAACCGGAAGGAAAGATCAAGGAAAATCTGGGAAATATCCGTACACCGGGGACAGACATTCTGGCAATTGTGAAAAGCTTTGGAATCCCTGCTGAATTTCCCGAAAAAGTAATAAAACAGGCACAGAGAGTGCCGGATCATGTGCTTGATGCAGACCGTGACGGACGTCTGGATCTGACCCATCTGCAGACCGTAACTATTGACGGTGAGGATGCAAAGGATCTGGATGATGCTATTTCTCTCAGCAAGGAAGGGGAGATTTATCATCTGGGTGTGCGTATTGCAGATGTAAGTAATTATGTACAGTACAATAGTGCTCTGGACAGAGAGGCATTAAAGAGAGGAACCAGTGTATATCTGGCAGACAGAGTTGTGCCAATGCTTCCGGAGAGACTTTCCAATGGGATCTGTTCTCTGAATCAGGGTGAGGACAGGCTTGCATTAAGCTGCCTTATGGATATTAATGCACAGGGAAAAGTGGTGGCTCATCAGATTGTGGAAACAGTGATCAATGTAGATGAGCGTATGTGCTATACAGATGTGAAAAATATTCTGGAGGATACAGATCAGGATGCAAAAAAACGCTATGAGAAGCTGCTTCCCATGTTTTTCCTGATGAAGGAATTATCAGAGAAACTGCGCAGCAGTCGTCATCACAGAGGTTCTATTGACTTTGATTTTCCAGAGAGTAAGATCATATTAAATGAGGCGGGAAAGGCAATTGATGTGAAGCCTTATGAAGCCAATGTAGCTACAAGGATTATAGAGGATTTTATGTTAATGGCTAATGAGACAGTGGCTCAGGAATACTGCACAGAAGAAATTCCGTTTGTATACAGAACCCATGACAATCCGGACCCCGAAAAGATAGAGAGTCTTCTGACTTTGCTTCATAATCAGGGGGTAAAGATTCAGAAGGCCAGAGAGGAAATCACTCCTAAGGAAATCCAGAATATTATAGAGAGCATTGAGGGACTTCCCAATGAACCGATGATCAGTCGATTGGTGCTGCGTTCCATGAAGCAGGCAAAATATACCACAGAATGCAGTGGACATTTTGGCCTGGCAGCCAAATATTATTGCCATTTTACATCACCGATCAGACGATATCCGGATCTTCAGATTCACAGGATCATTAAGGATAATCTCAGAGGAAGGCTGCTGCGCGAAGGCAGAACAGAGCATTACCGGGAAATATTGGATGAAGTGGCAAGACAGTCCAGTGTATGTGAGAGACGAGCTGATGAGGCGGAGAGAGAATCTGATAAACTGAAGAAAGCAGAGTATATGTCTTATCATATCGGAGAAAAATTTGAAGGAATCATTTCCGGAGTGACTGGATGGGGATTTTATGTGGAACTTGCCAATACTGTGGAGGGACTGGTTCATGTGAATACATTGAGGGATGATTATTATACTTTTGATCAGGAAAGCTATGAACTCAGAGGAGATATGACAAAAAAGGTGTATAAGCTGGGAGACAAGGTGTGTGTCCGCGTGGAGGATGCAGATAAGCTTCTTAAGACGGTGGATTTTGTGCTGGCAGATTAAGAGTAGCTGTGGAAAGGAAGAGATTGACAGATGGCTAAGACAAAAGGAATCAAGCTGATCGCAAATAATAAAAAAGCATTTCATGATTATTTTATAGAAGATACTTATGAGACAGGAATTGCACTGGCAGGAACAGAGGTGAAATCTCTGCGAATGGGAAAATGCAGTATCAAGGAGTCCTTTATCCGTGTAGAGAGAGGAGAAGTGTTTATCTATGGTATGCATATCAGCCCTTATGAAAAAGGAAATATTTTTAATAAGGATCCGCTGAGAGTGCGTAAACTTCTTCTTCACAGATATGAGATCAATAAGATTGAAGCGAAGCTGAAGGAAAAGGGATTGACGCTGGTTCCTCTGAAGGTTTATTTTAAAGATAGCCTGGTGAAGGTTGAGATAGGCGTGGCAAGAGGTAAGAAACTTTATGATAAGAGACAGGATATTGCGAAAAAAGACCAGAGAAGAGAGGCAGAACGCGATTTTAAAGTAAGAAATCTGTAGTAAGAAAACTTTTTGTTTGAGAGTAATGTCCGGCAAAGTAAATAGTTTGTTATGGAAAACAATAACTCTGAAAATTATATGAAATCAGAAGCACTTTGGTTGACAAGTTATAGAGACTCTGTAATAATAAGAAATTGAAATTCAGCTTTGAATCTGGATATTTCAGATACAGGAGGGAATATATTATGAAGAAACGATTTTTGATACTTGCAGGAGTACTGGCACTGACAGTGGCAGTATCCGGCTGTGGAAAGAAAAAAGATACAGATGTGCAACCTGTTGCAGCAAGTGCCACTCCTACACCTGAGGTTACTAAGGCAGCAGAAATTGTGGATATGAAGCAGTCTACAGAGGAAGAGATTGCCAATATTATGGGCGAGGAATCAGCAACTGCTTCCAAAGTTATTTTTGTGAATAACATGGGAAGTGATATTTCTTCTGTTTATATCAGGAAACATGTGGAGGATGAGGATGATTCTGATGATGATACCTGGGGCAGTGACCTGGTGGATGGAAAATTCACATTAAAGGATAAGGACAAAGCGTTGTATTATTTTTCACCGAATGCAACGGAAGACAGCACTAAGAATACTGCTTCTTATGATATTCGTGTGGGATTCTCTGATGAAGATAAGAATGAGTGCTTTTTCCGGGATATTCCCCTGGGTACTATTTCACAGATCACTCTCTGTATGAGTGGCACAGATGAGGATGCTATTCCTTATGCAAAATATCTGACAGGAAGTACCAAGAGGGAAATTTCAACTTTAAATGATGTAAAGAAGCGGCTGGGAATGATCGATGATTCTGATTCAACGGATGATCAAAATACCAATTCAGATAACAGTGATAATTCGTCACAGAACACAGATTCTGATTCAAATAGTAATGCAGATAACAGCAGCAATACAGATGACAGCAACAGTGGAAGCAACAGTAACAGCGGAGATGACAATAACGGAGGCAATGATAATAGCGGTGGAGATGATATGATTTCTACTGCAAAGCAGTATGTGGGCCAGTCTATTGATGCACTGCAGAGTGCTTGTGGCTCTCCTCAGGGCAGCAGTTATGAGACAGATCCTGAAACCGGAAAGACAGGCTTCTATTATTACAGTAATTTTACAGTTTCTACCACAGTTGATGAAAATGGTAATGAAATTGTTGCTAATATATGGTAAAATAAAAGTATCATAAAATGAACTTTAGGAGAAAACAATATGAAGCGTGTATTATTAAAATTGAGCGGGGAAGCTCTTGCCGGTGAAAAAAAGACAGGATTTGATGAGGCTACAGTTATTGAGGTTGCCAAACAGATCCGTGAGATTTCCAAAGAAGGCCTGGAAATCGGGATTGTGATCGGCGGCGGAAATTTCTGGAGAGGACGTACCAGCGAGACAATCGACAGAAACAAGGCAGACCAGATCGGAATGCTTGCTACAGTGATGAACTGCATTTATGTGTCAGATATCTGCAGATACCTGGGAATGAAGACACAGATTTATACACCTTTTGTCTGTGGTGCATTTACAGATTTGTATTCCAAAGATGCAGTGGAGGAGAGCTTTGCACAGGGTAAGATCGTATTCTTTGCAGGCGGAACAGGACATCCGTATTTCTCCACAGATACAGCAACAGTTCTTCGCGCAGTGGAGATTGAGGCAGAGGCGATTCTTCTGGCAAAAGCAGTAGATGGAATTTACGACAGTGATCCTAAGATCAATCCTAATGCAGTGAAATATGATGAGATTTCCATTGAAGAAGTAGTAGCCAAAAAGTTGGCAGCTATGGATCTGACAGCTTCCATTATGTGTATGGAACAGAAAATGCCAATGCTGGTATTTGCACTGGATGAGAAGGACAGTATTATTAATACCGTTCACGGCAAATTCACAGGTACAAAGGTAACTGTCTGATCCGAAAGGATGGGAATGCAGAGCAGTTAGACAATTTATAAAACAACAGGAGAAGGAGACAAACCTAATGGATGAAAGAATTCAGAAATATGAAGAAAAAATGAAAAAGACACTGACGAATCTTGAGAGCGAGCTGGCAACAATTCGTGCAGGAAGGGCAAATCCCCATATTCTCGATAAACTGACTGTAGATTATTATGGAGCGCCTACACCTCTGCAGCAGGTGGCGAATGTGACAGTTCCGGAGGCACGTATGATTCAGATCCAGCCTTGGGAGTCCAGCCTGATCAAAGGAATTGAAAAAGCAATTCTTGTATCTGATCTGGGACTGAATCCCAGCAACGATGGTAAAGTGATCCGTCTTGTTTTCCCAGAGCTTACAGAGGAACGCCGTAAGGAACTGGTAAAGGATGTCAAGAAGAAAGGCGAGGCTGCCAAGGTTGCAGTCCGCAATATCCGTCGTGATGCCAATGATGCATATAAGAAGCTTGCAAAACAGGATGTATCTGAGGATGAGGTCAAGGAGCTGGAAGATAAGATCCAGAAGAGCACTGATAAATATATTAAAGAGGTTGATGCAGCGGTAGATGCCAAGAGCAAAGAAATCATGACTGTATAAAAAGTAAAGGGAGCTCCATTATGCGGGCTCTCTTTTAAGCTTGCAGATGGTGTCTGCGAGAGCAGCATGGTTTGTACACAGCATATAATGAACATAAGAAACGAGGAAAAAATATGAATGTACCGAATCATATAGCCATTATACTGGATGGTAACGGACGTTGGGCGAAAGCAAAAGGGATGCCCAGAAGCTATGGACATATGAAGGGCTGCGCGAATCTGGAAACAGTCTGTGATTATATGAAAGAGCTGGGAGTAAAATATGTTACAGTTTATGCGTTTTCAACAGAGAACTGGAAACGGTCCAAAGAAGAAGTGGATGGTCTGATGAAGCTGTTCCGCAGTTATCTCAAGAAATGCATTAAACTTGCTGATAAGAATAAAATGCGTGTTCGTGTAATTGGAGAAATTTCAGCATTTGATCAGGATATTCAGGACAGCATTGAAAAACTGGAGGAGTATTCACAAAAATATGATGAAATTTATTTCCAGATTGCATTGAACTACGGAAGCAGAGATGAGATTATCCGGGGAGTGCGAAAGCTTGCTCAGGATGCAGCTGATGGTAGGATAAATCCCCAGGAAATAGATGAAAAAGTATTCGGAAATTATCTTGATACAGCAGGAATTCCTGATCCCGACCTTATGATCCGCACCAGTGGGGAGCTTCGTCTTTCCAATTTTCTGTTATGGCAGATGGCATATACAGAGTTTTATTTTACAGATGTGGCATGGCCTGATTTTAATAAAGCAGAGCTGGTGAAGGCAATTGAAAAGTATAATCAGAGAGACAGAAGATACGGTGGAGTGAAGGAGGAAGCATAAATGTTTAAGACAAGACTCTTAAGTGGAATCCTGCTGGTGATCATTGCGCTTGCAACAATTATCAGTGGTGGATATATACTGTTTTTTACTTTGCTTGTAGTTTCTCTGATTGGTATGTCAGAATTATACAAGGCAATGAAGGTGCAGAATGAAAAAAATTATCTGTTGGCTGCGGCCGGATATGCAGGAGCTGTCTTGTATTATGTTGCTGTTTTGCTCGATTTTCAGAGATATGGGGTGCTGGCAATTATTTTTGGCCTGGTATTGATCATGTTTGTGTATGTATTTACTTATCCGGAATATGAGGCAAAGCAGGTTATGCCGGCATTGTTTGGAATCGTTTATGTGGCAGTAATGCTGTCATTCATCTATCTGACCAGATGTCTGCAGGGAGGAAAATTCCATGTATGGCTGATCTTTTTGTGTTCCTGGGGGTGTGATACCTGCGCTTATTGTGTGGGAATGCTTATTGGAAAACATAAAATGGCACCTGTGCTCAGTCCGAAAAAATCTATAGAAGGAGCAGTGGGGGGTGTGGCAGGAGCTACACTTCTGGGTGTAGCCTATGCTGCGGCAACTCAGGGACCAATGGTTCAATATGCAGTTATCTGTGCAGTGGGAGCACTGATCTCCATGGTAGGAGACCTGGCGGCATCTGCAATTAAAAGAAACCAGGGAATTAAAGATTACGGCAAATTAATTCCCGGACATGGAGGAATTCTGGATCGTTTTGACAGTGTGATTTTTACAGCTCCTGTAATTTACTTTTTGTCACTGATTATGATCACAGCGTAGGATCGTGAATATCCATTTGATAATATAGTTATAACAGAAGGGATCAAGATGAAAAAAATAGCAATTTTAGGTTCTACCGGTTCCATTGGAACTCAGACCCTGGATGTAGTCCGGGCCAATGATGATCTGGAGATTGTGGGACTTTCAGCAGGAAATAATATTGATAAATTGGAAGAGCAGATCCGTGAATTTCATCCCAGACTGGCAGCTGTCTGGAATGAAGATGCAGCCGGAGATCTGGCAGTAAGAGTACAGGATCTGGATGTGAAAATTGTAAGCAGTATGGATGGTTTGCTGGAACTGGCAAGAATGGAGGAAGCAGATATTCTGGTGACTGCTATTGTGGGAATGATCGGGATCAGACCGACTATGGAGGCAATCAGGGCAGGTAAGGATATTGCTTTGGCAAATAAAGAAACACTGGTGACTGCCGGACATCTGATCATGCCACTGGCCAGAAAAATGAATGTTCAGATCCTTCCGGTGGACAGTGAACACAGTGCTATTTTTCAGGCTATTCACGGAGAGAAAAAGGAACAGATCCATAAGCTTCTGATCACAGCATCCGGAGGTCCTTTCAGGGGAAGGAAAACAGCAGAACTGAGGAAGGTTACGTTGGAAGATACGCTGAAGCATCCAAACTGGGTGATGGGACAGAAAATTACGGTAGATTCTGCAACTCTGGTAAATAAAGGACTTGAAGTAATGGAGGCCAGATGGCTTTTTGATGTGGACCTGGATCATATTCAGGTAGTGGTTCAGCCTCAAAGTATTATCCACTCTATGGTGGAATTTGAGGATGGAGCTGTAATAGCTCAGCTGGGAACACCGGATATGAGGCTGCCTATTCAGTATGCCCTGTGTTATCCGGACCGAAGATACCTGGCAGGGGACAGACTGGATTTCAGAACGCTGAAGCAGATTACTTTTGAAGAACCGGATATGGAAACATTTCAGGGGCTTCCGATGGCAATAGAAGCTGCTGGGAAAGGCGGAAGTATGCCTACTGTATTCAATGCTGCCAATGAACTGGCAGTAAAGAAATTCCTGCAGAGAAAAATAGGATTTCTGGATATATATGATATTATCGGGCAGTCTATGGAGAGACATACCCTGGTGAAGGAGCCGGATCTGGATCAGATCCTGGAGATTGAGAAGGAAACCTATCAGTGGATTGAAAGCAGGTGGTAATTTGAAAATAATTATTGCGATTATTATATTTAGTGGTATTATCCTTTTTCATGAGTTAGGACATTTTCTTCTGGCAAAGAAAAATGGAATCATTGTAACAGAATTTTCCCTGGGAATGGGTCCAAGACTTTTGAGTAAGGAATACAAAGGAACCAGATATTCTCTCAAGCTTTTGCCTATAGGTGGTTCCTGCGCAATGCTTGGGGAGGATACAGATGAAGAGGATGCACCCGGAACTTTTAATCATGCATCTGTGTGGGGCAGGATTGCAGTTGTGGCTGCAGGTCCGGTGTTTAATTTTATACTGGCATTTGTACTGTCTGTGATTATTGTGGGAGTGGTAGGCTATGAACCATCCACAGTCCTTTCTGTAAAGGAAGGATCTGCAGCGGAAGCGGCAGGATTGAAAAAGGGAGATGTGATCACCAGTTATCAGGGCTACCATATTGATCTGGGGAAAGATCTTTATGTATATTCTTATATGAATGAATTAAAAGAAGGGGATACTGTAAATCTGACAGTAAAGCGTGATGGTGAAAAGAAGGAAATTTCCTATAAGGCTGACACGAATGTGAGATATCTGCTGGGATGCAATTTTACGGGAGATGACAGTGCACCTATGACCGTGGAATCTGTAATGGCTGGAATGCCATTGGAGGAGGCCGGTGTACAGGCGGGAGATGTGATCACTTCTATTAATGGCGTAAGGATCAGTACCAGCCAGGAATATCAGGATTATATCAGGGAACATCCGCTGGATGGCAGTCCGGTGAAGATTACCTGGAAACATGAAGGGCTGGAATATGATGATACAATCACCCCGAAGGAATACAGGATAGCGGATTCAGGATTTTCTTATAATATATATTGTGAGAAGGCAAAGGGGCTGGATGTGATCCGTTACGGGGCGGTTGAGGTGAAATATATGATCCGTACCACCATTCTCAGCCTTAAGGAATTGTGCAGTGGAAAGTTTGGTCTGAAGGATCTGAGTGGACCTGTAGGTGTGGTAGATGCAATTGGTACTACTTATGAGGAAAGCAGAAGTGAGGGAAGCGTGATGCTGTGGATGAATCTCCTGAATATGGCGGTTCTTCTCTCTGCCAATCTGGGCGTAATGAATTTGCTTCCTTTTCCGGCACTTGATGGTGGCAGGCTAGTATTTCTTGTCATTGAGGCAATCCGCAGAAAACCTGTCAACAGACGGATCGAGGGAACAATACATTTTGCCGGACTTATGCTTTTGATGGTACTGATGGTTGTGGTAATGTATAATGATATTGTAAGGATATTCTAAGTTTGGATGCAAAGTGGATTAAAAATGTCCGATGGAATCCGGCAAGGATTTTGTATCCTATATAAGGAGAGGGAACAATGGTAAAAATGCAGCTTCATGCGAACTGGCAGTTGTGCAAGGTGAAAGAGCAGGAATGGGTTCCGGCACAGGTGCCGGGAGATATTTATATGGCTCTTCTTCAGGCTGGAAAAATGGAAGATCCATTCTGGGAAGATAACGAATATCAGGCGAAGGCACTGATGGAGGAAGATTACGAATATAAAACCGTATTTATATATGACGAAACAGAATTTGAAAACTGTCAGGAAATAATCCTGAGATTTGACGGAATTGATACGATTGGGGATATTTATCTGAATGAGTGCTGTCTGGGAAGAGTAGAAAGTATGCACAGAGTCTGGGAGTTTCCTGTGAAGGAGATTCTGGAAAAAGGAGAAAATACTCTTCGTGTCATTATCAGATCTCCTCTGAAATTTATGGCAGCAGCTTACGAGAAATATAAAACACATGGAAATGAAGATACAGTGGAAGGATTTATGCATCTGCGCAAGGCACACTATATGTGCGGCTGGGACTGGGGTGCCTGCCTGCCGGATGGAGGCATTTTTCGCCCTGTAACACTTCTGGGAGTAGAACATGCCAGACTGGACAGTGTGTATATCCGTCAGATCCATGAAGAGGGAAAGGTGCTGCTGATACCGGAAGTTGATGTGGAGACAATGGATGAAGCAGAGGAAGATAACTGTGAAAAAGCAGGAAAATCAGAGCAGAGTCAGTTACTGGAATATGAAATCACAGTTACGGAACCTGATGGAACAAAGACTACATGGGAAGGGTCTCCGGATGAAATTGAGATTGACCACCCGAAGCTCTGGTGGCCCAATGGATTAGGAGAACAGCCTTTATATCAGGTGGAAGTGAATCTGAAAGCAGGAAATCAGATTGTAGATACCTGGTGCAGAAAGATTGGTCTTCGAACCATGACCATGCATATAGAAAAGGATCAATGGGGAGAAAGTTTTGCCCATGAAGTAAATGGACATCAGATATTTGCCATGGGTGCTGATTATATTCCGGAAGACAATTTACTTCAGCGGACATCCAGGGAACGTACCAGAGAATTGCTCCTTCAGTGTAAAAGAGCAAATTTCAATACTGTCCGTGTGTGGGGAGGCGGCTATTATCCGGAGGACTGGTTCTATGATATCTGTGATGAACTGGGACTGATGGTATGGCAGGATTTTATGTTTGCCTGCTCAATGTATGAGCTTACACCGGAATTTGAGGCTAACATCCGACAGGAATTTATTGATAATATCAAACGTCTCCGTCATCATGCATCCCTGTCATTATGGTGCGGCAACAATGAGATGGAGACCTTTACACAGGAGGGAACCTGGGTAACAAAGCCGTCAGAGGTGAGAGACTATCTGTTTATGTATGAACGGATTATCCCTGAAATTTTACGGGAATATGATCCGGAAACTTTCTACTGGCCGGCTAGCCCGTCTTCAGGCGGATCCTTTGATAATCCCAATGATCCTAACCGCGGAGATGTACATTACTGGGAGGTATGGCATGGGAATAAGCCTTTTGCGGAATACAGGAAATATTTCTTCAGATATGCATCAGAGTTTGGATTTCAGGCTTTTCCTTCTGTAAAAACACTGGAAACCGTTACAGATGATCCAAGGGAATTGAATCCATTTTCCTATGTGATGGAAAAACATCAGAGAAATTATGGAGGAAATGGAAAAATTGCCAAATATATGCAGGCTGCATATCGCTATCCTGAGAATTTCAGCGATTTTGTTTATGCGTCCCAGCTTCTCCAGGCAGACGGAATCCGTTATGGAGTGGAGCATTACAGACGAAATCGTGGACGGTGTATGGGTGCTATTTACTGGCAGCTGAATGACTGTTGGCCGGTAATCTCCTGGTCATCTGTTGATTATTATGGTCGCTGGAAGGCATTACATTATTATGCAAAGCGTTTCTTTGCTCCGGTGATGCTTTCCTGTGAGGAACAGAGCTGGATGACAGTAGAGGCGGATATGAATCGTCAGCATTTTGAATTTGAAAAATCTATCCGTCTGAATGTGACAAATGAAACTCTCGCAGACCGTAGGGTTCTTGTAAAATGGGAAGTGAGAAAGGCAGATGCCACAGTGCTTATGGAAGAGAAACAGTGGGTAGAGGTACCTGCTTTGTCTGCAGTATGGCTGGATAAGGTGGAACTTCCACAGATTGACTGTTTTAATGAATATGTAAGTTTTGAGGCATGGGAGGATGATCAGATGATCTCTCAGGGAACTGTTATTTTCTCTTATCCTAAATATTTCCATTATCTGGATCCGAAGCTGAAAGTGAGGACAGAGGGAGATGAGATTATCGTGAATGCTTCTGCCTATGCAAAGAGTGTGGAGATTCTTAATGATACAGAAGATTTAATTCTGGAGGATAATTATTTTGATATGAACGCCGGAGAGCGACGGATAAAGATTCTTCAGGGAAAACCGGAAGGACTTCGAGTACGGAGCGTGTATAATATCTAAGAAAAAGAAAAACTGTCATAAGCACATATTATAGGGCTTATGACAGTTCTTTAATATTCTGAGAGACAAAGCCTGAAAGCATTATTTCTCAACTTTTTCCATAGAATCCTTTGCATTCTGTAAAACAGTGTCAAATGCAATGGCAGCTTTGTTGTACTCTTCATCGCTTTCGATATTGGAAAGAACCGGGTCTCCGGATTCTGTGCGGGCAAAGGTATAGAGATATACTTCACCGCTCTCATTCTGACCGTTCTCATCTAATGGAAGAAGGGCAATATATTCTTTGGCATCTACCGGGAAAATAGTAAGGATCGCACATTCTACCTCTGTATCATCGTCCAGGGTAAGGGTGATGGTGCGTCTGTCTTCGATATCCTGGCAGTTTCCTTCTGGGTTGCTGCAACCGCTGCAGGAAGCGCAGTCACTGGGGGAACATCCGCCGGTTGTAAATTCTTCTGTCATGGTTTTAATCCTCATTCTTTCTTTTATAAATGTTCAGAACTGTGACTGTAATAGAAAACACAGTTTTGTTCCTTAATGGTATCCTGATGATTCAAGACTCTTACAGAAGTCTGAATATTAGTATTGTACCAGAAACGGAAGTCAAATGCAATTTTTTTATGGTTTGAAGAAAATATAATCGCGGAATTATATAAGATGTGCTATAATGAACGGAAGAGAATGATTTGTTCAGAAATTTTGAGATATAGGAGTGGAAATTTATGAAATTTATTTCCTGGAATGTGAATGGAATTCGTGCCTGCATCGGCAAGGGCTTTGAAGAAAGCTTTCGCTTGCTGGATGCAGATATTTTCTGTCTGCAGGAGACCAAGTGTCAGCAAGGACAGGTAAAGCTTGATCTGCCGGGATATTATCAATATTGGAATTATGCCAACAGACGGGGATATTCCGGTACAGCTATATTTACAAAAAAGGAGCCATTATCTGTAGCTTACGGACTGGGAATCGAAGAGCATGATAAAGAAGGCAGAGTGATTACTCTAGAGTTTGAGGACTTTTATTTTATTACGGTATATACCCCTAATTCCCAGAGTGAGCTGAGACGTCTGGAATATCGTATGCAGTGGGAAAAGGATTTCCTGGCATATCTTCTGAGACTTCAGGAGAAAAAGCCGGTGATCTGCTGTGGAGATATGAACGTGGCACATCAGGAGATCGACCTGAAAAATCCAAAAACCAATCATAAAAACGCAGGCTTTACAGATGAAGAGAGAGCATGTTTTGACAGAATGCTGGAAAGTGGATTTATTGATACTTTCCGATATTTTTATCCGGATCAGGAGGGAATCTATTCCTGGTGGTCTTATCGGTTCAGAGCAAGAGAAAAGAATGCAGGATGGAGAATTGACTATTTTATCACCTCGCCAGCGCTAAAAGACAGATTAGAAGATGCCAGGATCCATACAGAAATTATGGGGTCTGATCACTGTCCGGTAGAATTGAAAATTAAGGATTGAGAACAGGCATTATATTAAAAACAGGGGAGGACGTTGAAGAATGGCTGACAGCAGAAGATATAAGACAGAGAAGGGAATGCCTTTGCTGCCAGGGGTGAACAGACTGGAAAGAGGATATAATTTTACAGTGGAGGTTCCTGAAGGAAAGAATGCTTCTCTGGTCCTCTATAAAAGAAGGTCAAAGAAACCCTGTATGGAGATTCCGTTTACCAGTGAGAATAAGGCAGGGGAGGTGTATTCTCTTTTTCTGCCGGATTTTTTGCCGGAGGGATATGAATATAATTTTTTATTGGACGGACAGGTGTATATAGATCCATGGACTTATGGGATTTCAGGGAGAGAGCGCTTTGGGGCAGAGACAGATCCTGAAGATCATAAAGTACACTGTACTTTCTGGAACCCGGGAGATTATGACTGGGAAGGGGATCAGTGCCTTAATATTCCTTATCATGAAATGATACTTTATAAGCTTCATGTGAGAGGCTATACTAAGGCCAACAGCCAGATTAAGGGAAAAAAAGGAACCTTTCAGGCATTGGAAGAAATGATTCCTTACTGGCAGGAACTGGGGATTAATGCAATAGAGATGATGCCGGTATATGAGTTTATGGAGACTGTACCGGAAAAGTATTCTGCCGGCAGTATGGTATCAGAGAAAAAAGTTGATAAAAAGGTGAATTATTGGGGATATACAGCAGGGTATTATATGGCACCAAAGCGTTCGTACAGTGCAACGAATGATCCGGCACAGGAGTTCAGGCATTTGATAAAGGCAATGCATAAAGCCGGAATTGCCTGCATCCTGGAGATGTATTTTCCGGCAGGAAAAAACCCGTTTCTGGCCCTTCGGGCATTGCAGTCCTGGAAACTGAATTTTCATGTAGATGGATTTCATGTGCTGGGAGATGGAGCACCGGTACAGCTTTTGATGCAGGATGGTATTCTCAGTGACAGTAAGCTGATGTTCTACGGATTTGATGAACGGGATATTCGAGGAAAGAAAGAACCTGCCCATAAATGTGTGGCTGAGTATAATCCCGGATTTCTCCAGGATATGCGCCGTTTCCTGAAAAGTGACGAGGAGATGGTAGAAGGAGCTGCCTGGCATGTGAGAAGAAATCCGGACAGATATGCAGTGATTAACTATATGGCCTGTCAGGATGGATTTACCCTGAATGATATGGTGACTTATAATTATCGTCATAATGAGGCTAACTATGAGAACAATCAGGATGGCAGCAGCTATAATTATTCCTGGAACTGTGGAGTAGAAGGTCCTACACGTAAGATGAATATCCGGCAGCTTAGAGAACAACAGCTTCGAAATGCTTTTCTCATGGTATTGCTCAGCCAGGGGGTTCCTATGATCTATGGAGGAGATGAGATCGGTAATTCCCAGAATGGAAATAATAATGCTTATTGTCAGGACAATTCCATAGGCTGGATCGACTGGAAGGGGCTCAAAAAGAATGAGAGTCTTCTGGAATTTGTAAAGGCAGTGATTGCTTTCCGAAAGGAACATCCTATTCTCCATACACCCGGAGAATTACGTGGAGTGGATTATCAGACCAGAGGCCTGCCGGATGTATCTGTACATGGGGAAAGGGCATGGTTTCTGAATTCTGAGAATACTTCCAGACTTCTGGGAATTATGTATTACGGTGCTTATGCCAGAAAGAAAGATGGATCTTATGATGATTCTGTCTATATTGCATATAATTTCCATTGGGAAAACAGAAGTGTGGCACTTCCCAACCTGCCGGGAAAGGGCTGCTGGAAAAAAGTAATTGATACAAGTATGCTAAAGACCAATGGATTTTGTTATGATGACGAGAAATATAGCAGGAAGCTGGAGATTGCACCCCGTACCATCGTAGTGCTTCTGGCAAAACAGGAGGGAGAGAAAAATGCATCCATGGCTGCACTTTAAGACAATCACCAGACATAAGCTGTTGGTGATGCGTTACTGTTTTCGTATCGGGCTTTATAAACAGGGACTGCTTCATGATCTGTCAAAATATGAGCCTGTGGAGTTTTTGGTTGGCTGTAAGTATTATCAGGGGGATAGAAGCCCCAATAATGCAGAGAGGGAAGCTACAGGCATTTCACGATCCTGGCTTCACCATAAGGGAAGAAACAAGCATCATTTTGAGTATTGGGTAGATTATGTACCGGGAGATGAACATATTATTAATGGCGTTCCCATGCCCCGTAAATATGTTGCCGAGATGGTGATGGATCGAATCAGTGCTTCCCGGAATTATCTGGGGGATAAATATGACCATACACAGCCTTTGAGTTATTTCCTGAAAAGTAAAGAAAGACTTTGGTTTATCCATCCGGACACAAAGAGAGATCTGGAGGCTCTTTTGCGAATCCTTAACGATCATGGAGAAGAGGTTCTGCTTTCTTATATTAAGAATGTCTATTTGAAAAAAGGAAAAAAACGTGGGAAGATAAAGTAAAAACAGTATAAAAAATGAGACAGGTGCAGTGTAGTGGTTCTTTCTGAACTTTGGGTATAGCGTATAAAACATTAGCTGGTGTCAGCAATATGTTCATAAGGAGGAACTTTATATGGAGCGTTTTCGACAGCGATATGGGATCGCTCTGACGAAAAAGAAATTGCAGGAGATCATCTTGATGCTAATGGCCTGGGAAGCGGTGTTTGCCTTTTCCTATCTGGGATACATTGAGCTTCCGGCCATTTCCACCACCACGTTGCACATTCTGGTGATTGTGGCGGCTATGATGCTGGGGGCACAGGGGAGTGTGCCGGTGGTATGCGTTTTTGCGGTCACGTCCATGTGGAACGGCACCTACAGCCTGTCCCAGCTCGACCGGGTATTTTCTCCCTTTGCCAGCGGGATGCCCCTTGGATCCATAATGCTGGTATTTGCTCGCGTGCTGTTTGCGGCGGGAGCCGGTTGGCTCTTTGACCTTTATTTTCGGAAGCCTCGCAGGTATGTCTATCTGGGCATTGCGGGGATTGCGGCTGCCAGCACCTTTCTTCATGGGCTGTGCGTTTTTGCCGCGTTATATTGCAGCTTCCCTATGCTGTGGCATCCATTGGGTTCTGACTCGGAAGTCGGTGAAAAAAAGATTGTCGCAGCTATGTGACTGTCCTCCGGCAATGCAAGAGACCGGAAACCGGAAGCGGCTGATCTATTCGGAAACCGCTGCGGTGGTGGTGGGCATTCTGTGCATCCTGTTTCTGCGAAAGGCCATCTTCAAGGAGCTGTACCTGCAAGGCATAGATGTCAGCGACCTGCACCAAAATATCACCGCCGTTTTGCTACAAGCGCTGGTGGCTCTGTTGGCGCTCTTTGGTGTTGGCAGCGTTCTGATCCAATGGATTGCGGCGGCCTGGTCCGGGACGAAGGTGGAGACATTGAGTATGTCCTCCGGGTGCACCTCTGCCAGCGACCATCCGGATTTTTCTGTGGAGCAGCACAGCGAATCTGGCCATGTATGTCCAGAAACAGGAATATTACCGGGCAAAGAAACTGTCCTCTGGCACACCCGTCTCTAGTGGGAACGGGGAGCGTTCATAAAAAGAAAAGGGATTTCTGCCATCCGGACAATCAGTTGCCGGGAGCAGAAATCCCTTTTTTCGTGCCCGGCGAGGGCACGTTCTCTACTCGATTACTGTCCGATGTGGCAATTCGATCAAAAAAGCAGTGCGGCCATAACATGCCACCGAAAATTGCGGCTGCTTATAGGAGAAAAACGATGGGATTGCAGAACGAACGCTGAGATGAAAGGGGATATATTGCTGGTTACCGGGGGAATGCTTTTATTTGGTGCATGGTTTTGTTTCTTTGCAAAAGACATATTGCCAACATATTATGATGCCAACAAGATAAATTATGTTTCACAGGGAATTTTTAGAATACATCTAGTTGGTTTATCTTTTAACAATGGAAATTGGATATACATCTGCACAACTTTAAAAATATGGACACTTGCAACGGTTGTTCTATATCCTCTTGCAGGTATTATAATAATCAATTGTTTCAATATAGCTTTATGGGATATTTTGAATAAAATTTTCTTAATTATGATATTAGGTGGTATGGTAGTTTCGATTTACATTATCGGGAAAAAATACGAATAATTAAATTACCTGTTATCGTTGATGAACTCTAGGTTCAGACCCTATGAAAGCCAGTATAAGTTAAATTGGCAAATTTGTCTTACCTCTGATTGAATAATATTAATTAAATAAAAATAAATTGTTACAAAACAATTATAAATAAACTAATAATATATTGACATAATGCTTATAAGATGATATATATATAGTATATTCATATAACACATATGAATTAATAAAGGAGTAAAGGAGGGAAACGATATAAGATATTAAAATCACTTTACTAATGAATGGTAATACTCATATGTTATAAGGTATACTTATGGCCGGAACAATGTCATAGAAGGAATTACGTTTTAGTTGTGGTTCAACACTTGCAGCTGAAGTTGATAATCCAGCATCAGGTTTTACAAATGCTGTAGCTATGGCAAGGATAGGAAGCACAATGTATTTTGCAAAAGTGAGTAGTAAGAGCAAAAGTAAAATATTAAAATCGACTGCATTTCAATCAGACACCATTACATGCGTCTTTAAGTGTGAATGGGAGCGTTAGTCTATATGGAGATATTTCAGAGTGATTTTTTGAAAGGAGCAAAAGTATGTTGAGAAAAAAGTGGGAAAGAACCTTTCTTGTAACGGTACTAGCAATGACAATGTCTTTGACACCTGTTTCTGCATTCGGAAGTGAAGCATTTACAGATGGCGGTGAAGTTGGACAGGCAGACGGGAGTGCAGATTCGTTTGTGGAAGAAGATTTGCTGGAGAATGTTTTTGATGACGGAGTAGGAACAGAATCCGTATCGGAAGTGCCGGATATGACTTCAGAGCCTGTTGTTTCAGCGGAAACAGAGTTGTCTTCGAATCAGTTTGTTTACGAAGGAGTAATATACCGCAAAGATACCGGAAGGGATACCTGTGGAATTGTAGGCTACACAGAGGAAGTGCCTGAGGATCTTACGCTGAAAGAATACGTCAGTGACGGAACGAAAGACTTGTTTGTATACTCTGTAGCAGACAAAGCTTTTCAGAATTGTACGAAATTAAAAAAAGTATCTGTAGAATCAGCCTTCTTTGAGGTGGGAAAAAATATCTTCGATGGCTGTGAGGGGCTTACCGTTGAGTGCTATCGCTACACCTATATTTACAATGATCTTAAGGATAATGAAAAAATAAATCTGGTAGTAAGAGAACGTCCCGTAAATGAAGATGGTGAGGAGGAAGTAGAGGTCGATAATGTTTCGTATTGGGCTGGTATTTTTGAGTGGCACAGCCCTTATTATCATGCCGAAGGATTAAGGGGAAATGTTTCTGTAGAGAGAGGACTGTATGGTACACCGGTAACTATGTTTTCACAGGCAAGAAAAGATATTGAAAAGGTAGAATTCCCAGATACAATACAGGAAATAGGAAGCTATGATTTGTGTATGTTCCGTTGTTCTATGCTTCGTGAGCTTATTATACCAGATCATATTACTGAGATTGATGGGGAGTTTATAGCAAGTGATTGTAAAAATCTGGAATATGTGCATACGGGGAATGGATATCGTCGTATAGGAGCCAGTGATTATAGTGATTGTCCAAAGTTGAAGAAGGTGGAAATAGGAAAAAGTGTTGAGTCAATTGATGACGGTGCATTTAAGAATTGCTACAGCTTAAAAGAACTTTATATTCCTTCAAATGTAAAGGAGATCTCTGCAACCGCTTTCTGGGGGATTGAAAATAGTATTACGATTATTGGAGAAAAAGGTTCTTATGCGGAGGCCTATGCTGATTCAATGGGAATCAATTTCAAGAATAATGGAAAGGTAACAGAAATATCTGTGCTTCAAGTGAACAAACCAGTTGTAGCAGGAAATGTAATCAATGTATCTGTCGCCGGAAAAAATACTGATATTATGAAGTATGAATACAGAGTGGATAAAGTTGCAGAAGGTGAGCCATATGAAGGAGAGGATGTGGAGTTACTGATACCTGGTACTTTGATTGCTGCTTGGGAAGAAAGTATACGAACTTTTGAAATGAAGGATGCTGTTGTAGAAATTCCATATCTTTCGGAAGCAGGAGATTATTATATCAGAGTCCGGGGCTTAAAAAAAGATAAAACATGGACAATATGGAGTCCTCCGAAAAAAGCAACGGTTAAAGTAAATACGCCTGTGCTGCCGGAAATCACCAAAGTTACTGTAAAGGGTTCAACAGTAACGGTGACTTTGAAAAACCTGGATAAACATGCATATGCATACGATTATGTACTTGGAATCAAACCGGAAGAAAAATTTCTTTATTATGGTTGGAATGGATTGAAGGTTTCTCAATCTGTTCCGAGTATAAAAAAATACGAACTGAAAGACAAGAGTACCATAAATGTCACATTTAAAAATGTAACAAAGGGTACTTACTATTTGAGTGTGCGGGGATATTCAAAAGATGGAAATAAGAAGTATTACAGTATTCCATCAAAGATTAAAAAGGTAAATGTTTTTTGCCCTGCAATGGTGAGTGGGGTACAGGTGACAGGAAGAACGGATTCATCCATTACCTGTAAATGGATGTCAGAAAAAATTCGTCCGGATGGTTATGTGGTTTATGTGCAGGACAGTAGAACCGGAAAAAATATCAAACGTGTAATCGTTAAGAATTCATTAACTTCTATGACAGTGAAAGGTCTGGCTGCAGGACAGCGTTATAAGATCATTGTTCGTGCTTACAACCGTATAAACGGAAAGAATTATTATTCAGATTATAATGAAGCTCAGGTAATCTGCTTTACTGCGCCTGGAACACCGTCTTTAAAAGGAAAGGCTGTTTCCGGCCATAAGGTAAGACTTGACTGGAGTGGTGCTTTTGCAGCATATAAGGATGGGGAATGCAGTTATGTGATTTATTATCGTAATGCAAAAGATAAAGGTTATCAGCGTCTGATGAAGTTTACAGACGGTGAGAAGAACTTCATCACAAAGGCTTTAAAGAAAGATACCACCTATTATTTTAAAATGCGTGGAATCGTCCGTGACGAGAATGGAAATTATGCCACGACGGGAGCTTATTCCAATATAGTTAAGGTGATTGTTAAATAGAGAATGTATTTCAGGCACAGTGTTATCACTGTGCCTGTTACATTACGTACCTGGTAGCACACATTTCTAATGTGAAAGTGTCTAGGTCATTCAATCAGATATGGAAAGAAAGAGTACGTACGCTGTGAGAGGACGGCGGTTAATCACCGCCTCCTACTCGATTATAGGAAATTACTCCGTAAGGTTCCTATAACATAAAAAAGCCCTCCGGGCAGGATGCACTGCGACGGAGAGGAATTATAAAAATGTGTGATATAAAACATATTTGACATTCTAAAATGTAATGTTAAACATAAATAAACAGAATCACTATTGATTTTTTGGGATTTGATATGTTAAAGTGTAGAAATGAAAAACAGGCAGAGACAGAAAAAGTAAAAGATGCCTGCGTAATAAGGAGGAGAAGAGAAGTGAGTGGTAATACTATGATCATATTGTCCGCATTTGTAGCATATCTGTTACTTATGATAGTGATCGGTGTGGTTTATATGAAGAAAACAAATAACTCAGAGGATTATTTTCTGGGAGGCAGAGGGCTGAATGCCTGGGTGGCAGCTCTGTCTGCGCAGGCATCTGATATGAGCGGATGGCTTCTGATGGGGCTTCCGGGTGCTATCTATTCACTGGGAACCGGACAGATCTGGATCGCAGTGGGACTTTTTATCGGAACTGTACTAAACTGGCTGTGTATATCCAGAAGGCTCCGCAGATATACCATAGCAGCCAATAATTCCATGACGATCCCTGCATTTTTTGAGAATCGTTTTCAGGATAAGAAGCGAATCCTGCTTCTGATCTCATCAATTGTAATTGTGATTTTTTTCCTGGTGTATACGGCATCCGCACTGGCAGCAGGTGGTAAACTGTTTAATACCGTATTTGGAATTGATTATCATATAGCACTGGCAATAGGAGCCGGAGTTATTCTCTGCTATACCTTTATGGGTGGATTTATGGCAGTCTGTGTAACTGATTTTGTACAGGGAACACTGATGCTGATAGGTCTTCTTGTTGTACCGCTGGTTGCTTATTTTATGCTTCCGGGAAATCTGGCGGATCTGCTGAACCAGAGCGGGGCACCGGGAGGAGCAGCAGCTTTCCTTAATGCATTTGAGAACGGAGAACGTAATTATACTTTTATTGAGATTTTCTCACAGCTTGCATGGGGACTGGGATATTGTGGAATGCCCCATATCCTTACCCGTTTTATGGCTGTGAAGAGTGAAAAAGAGCTGAAAAAATCCAGTGTGATCGCTATTGTGTGGGATATTCTTTCTCTGTCTGCAGCATGCTTTATCGGTGTGATCGGACGTGCTTACCTGTTACCGGAAGTTCTGGGAACAGAGGGGGCATCTTCCTCTGAAAGTGTGTTTATAGAGATGATCGGGAAACTGTTTTCCAATGACCTTGCACTTCCGTTTATCGGAGGAATTTTCCTCTGTGGTATTTTAGCGGCGATTATGTCCACAGCGGATTCCCAGCTTCTGGTAACTGCATCAGCAGCTTCTGAGGATTTGTATCATCAGTTTGTAAAGAAGGATGCAGATTCCAAAGAGGTTTTAACAGTTGCCAGATTTACAGTTATTATTGTTTCTGTTCTTGCTTTTGTAATTGCCTGGAATCCAAACAGCAGTATTATGGGATTGGTATCAAATGCCTGGGCAGGACTGGGAGCAGCCTTTGGCCCCGTCGTGGTAATGTCTCTGTTCTGGAGACGTACTAATCTGGCAGGAGCTGTGGCAGGAATTGTTTCCGGCGGTCTGACTGTTATTATCTGGGACTACATTCCATTTGTATCCGGACAGACACTTGGTACCTATACGGGATTATATTCTCTGGCAGTGGGATTTGCAGTAAGTCTGGTAATGATTCTTGTATTCAGTCTTGCAACAAAAGCACCGTCTAAAGAAATCACAGATGTGTTTGATGAAGTGGCTTCTATGAAATAAAGGGCTATCCAATTTTAGAGGAATTTGTTATAATAGCAGTAGCGCGAGAAATTGTGCTGCTGCTTTTTTAACCGAATCAAGCAAGTAGCGAAGCGGATGATTTTATCCGCTTGAATTAAAAAACAAGAAGGTGTATAACATGAAAAAATATGATTATCTGATTGTAGGAGCGGGACTTTTCGGTGCAGTTTTTGCACATGAAGCTACCAAAAAGGGAAAAACCTGTCTGGTTATTGATAAGAGAGGACATATTGGGGGAAATATTTATACGGAAGAGGTAGAGGGAATCCAGGTGCACAGATATGGAGCACATATCTTCCATACCTCCAGAAAGAATGTATGGGAGTATATCAATCAGTTTGCTGAGTTTAATCATTTTGTAAATTCCCCGATTGCTGTTTATAAAGATGAATTATACAATCTTCCGTTTAACATGAATACATTTCATCAGCTGTGGGGGGTAAAGACTCCTGCACAGGCGAAGGCGAAGATCCAGGAGCAGATAGCCAGAATGCATATTACTCATCCTAAAAACCTGGAAGAGCAGGCTCTGGCTCTGGTAGGACAGGATGTATATGAGAAGCTGATAGAGGGATATACACGGAAACAGTGGGGAAGAGAGTGCAAGGATCTGCCATCATTTATTATTAAGAGACTTCCTCTTAGATATACCTATGACAACAATTATTTTAAGGATCCATATCAGGGTATCCCTAAGGGTGGCTATACCCGCATTATCAAAAAAATGCTTGAGGGTGTGCAGGTATGCCTGAATACTGACTTTTTTGCAAATAAAAAGGAACTGATGGATCAGGCTGAAAAGGTTCTTTTTACAGGTATGATCGATGAATTTTATGACTATTGCTATGGTGAACTGGAATACCGTTCCCTGCGTTTTGAGACAGAAACCCTGGAAATGGGTAACTATCAGGGAAATGCTGTGGTCAATTATACAGATTATGAGGTGCCTTATACAAGAATCATTGAGCATAAGCATTTTGAGTTTGGAACTCAGCCAAAGACAGTGATCACCAGAGAGTATCCCGCTGCCTGGGAAAAAGGCAGGGAGCCTTATTATCCGGTAAATGATCCCAAGAACAGTGAATTATTTGATAAATATGAGCGAAAAGCCCTGGAGGAGAAAAAAATACTTTTCGGAGGCAGACTGGGTATGTACCGCTATATGGATATGGATCAGGTGATTGAAGAAGCTCTTGCAATGGCAGAAACTGAGCTTGCCTATGAGGAAGAATAAAAAAGACTGAGAATAATAAAATAATATATAAATGAAAACGAAAGGAACAAAGGTTTATGGAAGATACACAGCTGATTGCCCTTTATTATAAAGAACATGATCCTATGAAAAGAAAAATGTTTTTGGATCAGTCCATTGCAGCAGGAGAGGACACAGAGGGGAATGCCATTAGAAAGGAACTTTGGGATATTCGCTACAGTGCTGTTTCTGAGACTGGAGATGGACGTGCTGACGGATATTTGGGACTGTGGATGTCTCTGGAATACAACAGGGATGCAGGCAGGAGATTCTTTGGCATGAAAAGTGCAAAAAAAGAAATCGGTAAACATCTGGAAAAATTGAAATTCAGAGAATTTCAGCAGGGAGATGCACTTCGCCAGGAGCTTTTGTACAAAGAATGCTGCCATATGGTGAAAACGTACATGGAATTGTGTGAAAAGGATAAGAATTATAATACCATAATCTGCGGAATCGTTCCCATCGGAGAAAAAGGTGCCAAAAACAAATTACAGATAGATATTTATGAGACTGCTGTACAGCTCCCTGTAAACCTTGATATGCAGGAAGAACTGGGGATTATTACCAGGGCAGCAAGGGAAGCTTATGAAAAGCATTTTCCGGGTGAAGGCGGACTGGACGCAAAAACAGGTAAATAAAGTTACTGTGAACAGAGGGGGCAGTAATAAAAAATAACTTGGAGGCAGAAATGAACAAAGAGAATTTGACAGCATATGAAGTGATAATGGAGGAAAATCTTACAGATATTCATTCCAGGGGATGGCTGCTTCGCCATAAAAAAACCGGCGCAAGAGTTATGCTGATCGAGAATGATGATGAGAATAAAGTATTTAATATCGCATTTCGCACACCGCCTAAGGACAGCACAGGTGTGGCACACATCCTGGAGCACAGTGTGCTCTGCGGATCCAGGGAGTTTCCATTAAAGGATCCTTTTGTGGAACTGGTAAAGGGTTCTCTGAACACATTCCTGAATGCCATGACTTATCCGGATAAAACCTGCTATCCTGTAGCAAGCTGTAATGATCAGGATTTCCAGAATCTGATGCATGTTTATCTGGATGCGGTATTCTATCCGAATATTTATAAGAGAGAAGAGATTTTCCGTCAGGAAGGCTGGAACTATCATCTGGAACAGCCGGAAGGACCTCTGAAATATAATGGTGTTGTATACAATGAGATGAAGGGGGCATTTTCTTCTCCGGATGAGGTTCTGGAGCGTGAGATCATGAACCATCTCTTTCCTGATACCACTTATGGCTGTGAGTCAGGCGGTGATCCGAAAAATATCCCGGATCTTACCTATGAGGATTTTCTGAATTTCCATAAAACCTATTATCATCCGTCTAACAGTTATATTTATCTCTATGGAAACATGGATATGGATGAGAAGCTTAACTTCCTTGATGAGCATTATCTGTCTCATTTTGAATACCTGGATGTGGATTCTGTGATCCGGGAACAGAGAGCATTTGACGAGTGCCGGGATGTGGCTTTGGAGTATCCCATCGCAGAGAATGAGGGAGAAGAGGATAATACCTATCTTTCTTACAATATGATCGCCGGAAATGCCGGGGACAGCCAGATGGCAATGGCATTTGAAGTCCTTGACTATGCTCTTTTAAGTGCACCGGGAGCACCACTGAAGCAGGCACTTTTGGATGCAAAGCTAGGCAAGGATGTCTATGGCTCTTATGATGACGGAATTCTTCAGCCATATTTTACAGTGATCGCAAAGGGCTCCAATCCTGATAGAAAAGAAGAGTTTGTATCTGTGATCAGACAGGTACTTGGAAATATTGTTAAGAATGGAATTGATAAAAAAGCGGTGGAAGCGGGAATCAATTATTTTGAATTCCGTTACCGTGAGGCAGACTTCTCCTCTTATCCAAAGGGACTGATGTACAGTCTTGATATTTTGGGAGACTGGCTGTATGAGAGTAAAGCTCCTTTTGCACAGGTGCAGATGCTCAGGGTATTTGAGAATCTGAAGAAAGCAGTAAATGAAGGATATTTTGAAGAGCTGATCCGCAGATATCTTCTTGAGAATCCTCATGGCTGTATTCTTACTCTTGTGCCGAAGAAGGGACTGGCAGCTCAGCGTGAGAAAGAGCTGGAAGAGAAACTGGAAGCATACAGAAGCAGTCTTTCTGAAGAAGAACTGAATACAATGGTTGAGAAGACCAAAGCATTGGAAGCATATCAGGAATCTGAGGAGGATCCGGAAGCACTGGAATGTATTCCTATGTTAAAGAGAAGTGATATTAAGAAAGAGGCCGGGAACTTTGTAAATGAAGAATTATCTGTAGATGACAGCCTGTTCCTTTATCATGAGGTATGTACAAATGGTATCGGATATGTAGATCTGATGTTTAAGACGGACAGTATTGCACCGGAACAGATCCCTTATCTGGGACTGCTGAAATCTGTGCTGGGATATGTGGATACAAAGGAGCACACATACGGAGAGCTGTTCAATGAGATCAATGCCAATACAGGCGGTATCAACTGCGGAGTAGAGGTTTTTGACAGAGCTGATTCAACAGAAGAGTTTCAGGCTATGTTCTCTGTAAGGGGTAAGGCGCTTTATACAAAACTGGATTTTCTTTTCAAAATGATCCAGGAGATCCTGAACAGTTCAAAACTGGAAGATACAAAACGTCTCTATGAGATTATTGCGTCTGTGAAATCCCGTGCCCAGGTAAATCTGACAGGTGCAGGACATTCCACTGCTGTGCTGAGAGCGACAGCATATTCTTCACCTATGGCTGCATTTCAGGATGAGATGGCAGGAATCGGATATTATCAGTTTATCGAGAAGCTGGAGAAAGATTTTGACCAGAGAAAAGAAGAAACTGTAGAAGAACTTCGCAGACTGATGAAAGAGATCCTTCGTCCTGAGAACTTTATAATCAACTATACAGGAGAGAAGGAATCACTGGAAACTGTTAAGAAGCTGGCATTATCTGTAAAAGAGGGACTTTGCACAGATCCTGTGGAGAGATCACAGGAAAAACTGACCTGCACAAAGAAGAACGAAGGCTTTAAGACTTCAGGACAGGTCCAGTATGTGGCCCAGACCGGTAACTTTAAGAAAAAAGGTCTGGAATATACAGGTGCACTGGAAATTCTGAAAGTTATCTTAAGTTATGACTATCTGTGGATCAATCTGCGTGTAAAAGGCGGCGCATATGGCTGTATGAGCGGATTTAAGAGAAATGGAGAGAGCTATCTGGTGTCCTACCGTGATCCTCATCTGAAACGTACGCTGGATGTATATAAGGGAATTCCGGAGTATATCCGAGGTTTCCAGGCAGATGAAAGAGAGATGACAAAATATATCATCGGTACTATCAGTGGCAAGGATGTGCCCAAAACACCTCAGATGAAAGGCTCTGTTTCAAAGACAGCCTATTTCTGCGGTGTGACAGAAGAGATGATCCAGAAAGAGAGAGATCAGATCCTGAATGCATCTGTGGAGGATATCCATGGGCTGGCTGAGATCATAGAAGCAGTTCTGGCAGCAGACCAGATCTGTGTTGTTGGAAGCGAGAGCAAGGTATCTGAGGCTTCTGATGTACTGATGGAAGTGAAATCACTGGTCAACTGTTGAGAGTAAACATGATATTATGTTGCAGATATAGATGGAAAAGTAATAATTTATAAGGAAAAGAACAAAATGAACGAAAATTTTAAATCCGGATTTGTAGCGATCATCGGACGCCCAAATGTAGGAAAGTCTACTCTGATGAATCACCTGATCGGTCAGAAGATCGCCATTACATCCAAGAAACCACAGACAACCAGAAACCGTATCCAGACAGTCTATACCTGTGATGAAGGACAGATTGTATTTCTTGATACCCCGGGTATCCATAAAGCAAAAAACAAGCTGGGAGAATATATGGTCCAGGTGGCAGAACGAACACTGAAGGAAGTAGATGCCATTATGTGGCTGGTGGAGCCAAGTACCTTTATCGGAGCCGGGGAGAGACATATAGCAGAACAGCTTCAGGGAATCGGAGTACCTGTGATCCTGATCATCAATAAGATCGATACAGTATCTAAAGAGGAAATACTTCCTGCTATTGATACCTACCGTAAGGTATGCGATTTTGCAGAGATCATTCCATGTTCCGCACTGCGGGGACAGAATACCCAGGATATTATCGGCTGTATCCTGAAATATCTTCCATATGGACCAATGTTTTATGATGAGGATACGGTCACAGATCAGCCTCAGCGCCAGATTGTGGCTGAGGTCATCCGTGAGAAGGCTCTTCATGCTCTGGATGCAGAAATTCCCCACGGGATCGCAGTTGCCATTGATCAGATGAAAACACGTCCCGGAAAAAATCCGATCGTGGATATTGATGCGACTATCATCTGCGAGAGAGAGTCTCATAAGGGAATCATCATCGGCAAACAGGGTGCCATGCTGAAAAAGATTGGAAGCAATGCAAGATATGAGATTGAGCGAATGCTGGAATCAAAGGTTAATCTGAAGCTTTGGGTAAAGGTAAAAAAGGACTGGAGGGACAGTGATTTCCTTATCAAGAACTTCGGATATGACAAAAAAGAAATCTGAGAATATGTAAGGATAAATCAATGAGTGATCTGATAACTGTGCAGGGAGTGGTACTTTCAGCCATGCCTGTGGGAGAATATGACAAGCGGATTGTTCTTCTCACAAGAGAGAGAGGAAAAATTTCTGCTTTTGCAAAAGGCGCACGCCGCCCGAACAGCCCTTTTCTGGCAGCTGCAACTCCCTTTGTTTTTGGTATTTTTACTCTTTATGAGGGCAGGACAAGCTACAATCTGAATCAGGTATCTATCACTCATCATTTTGCAGAACTGGCAGAAAAACAGCCGGGTATCTATTATGGTTTCTATTTTCTGGAACTGGCAGACTATTTTGGACAGGAAGGAACCGATGAGAAGGATGCCATGAATCTGCTGTATGTGACGGTGAAAGCTCTTTTGAATCCACACATTGAGGATCGGCTGATTCGCTGTATTTTTGAATTGAGGATGATGGTTGTCCAGGGAATGGGTCCCTCTCTTTTTAACTGTACAGGCTGTGGAAAACAGCCTGGAGAAGAAGAGAAACTTTTCTTTTCTCAGGAGGCACATGGGATATTGTGCAAGGAATGTCTGAGACAGGTGAAAGATGGGGGAAGAATCTCTCAGTCAGCCCTTTATGTCATGCGGTATGCTGCAGTGGCAGACCTGGGAAAACTCTATACTTTCACTGTGAAGGAGGAAGTACTGGTGGAATTAGAGCGTTTCATACATAAATATATAGCGAAAAATACAGATAAAAAGTTCAAAAGCCTTGAAATTCTGGAAATAATGAGTTGAGAAACCTTGCAAAAGAAAAGAGATACAGCTATAATAGCGTTAGTCATATAAATAAAAGACGAGGAGAATAGTCATGGAAAAAACAATGGACAAAATCATTGCTCTGGCAAAAGCAAGAGGATTTGTTTACCCGGGTTCTGAAATTTATGGTGGTCTTGCAAATACATGGGACTATGGTAATCTGGGCGTAGAGTTAAAAAATAATGTAAAGCGTGCATGGTGGCAGAAATTTATTCAGGAATCCCCATACAATGTAGGTGTTGACTGTGCAATCCTGATGAACCCACAGACATGGGTGGCTTCCGGACATCTGGGAAGCTTCTCTGATCCGCTGATGGACTGTAAGGAATGTCATGAACGTTTCCGTGCAGACAAGATCATTGAGGACTTCAGCCAGGAGAATGGCATTGAACTGGAGAGCTCTGTAGACGGATGGTCTCAGGAAGAGATGATGAACTTCATCAAAGATCACAATGTACCATGTCCTACATGCGGCAAACATAATTTTACAGATATCCGTCAGTTTAACCTGATGTTCAAAACTTTCCAGGGTGTTACTGAGGATGCCAAGAATACAGTATATTTAAGACCTGAGACAGCACAGGGTATTTTCGTAAACTTTAAGAATGTTCAGAGAACATCCCGTAAGAAAATCCCATTTGGTATCGGCCAGATCGGTAAATCCTTCCGTAATGAGATCACACCGGGTAACTTCACATTCCGTACCCGTGAATTTGAGCAGATGGAGCTTGAGTTCTTCTGCGAGCCGGATACAGACCTTGAGTGGTTTGCATACTGGAAGAACTTCTGCCTGAACTGGTTACATTCTCTTGGATTGAAGGATGAAGAAGTTCGTTATCGTGACCATGATGCAGAAGAATTAAGCTTCTACAGCAAAGCTACTACTGACGTAGAGTTCCTGTTCCCATTCGGATGGGGCGAGCTTTGGGGAATCGCTGACAGAACAGATTATGACCTGACTCAGCATCAGAATGTATCCGGACAGGATCTGACATACTTTGACGATGAGAAGAAACAGAAATACATCCCATATGTAATCGAGCCGTCACTGGGTGCTGACCGTGTGGTACTTGCATTTCTGTGCAGCGCATATGACGAAGAAGTTCTGGATGCAGAGAAGAATGACGTTCGTACAGTTCTTCATTTCCATCCTGCACTTGCACCTGTTAAGATTGGTGTGCTTCCTCTTTCCAAGAAGCTTAATGAGGGCGCAGAGAAGATTTATCAGCAGTTAAGCAAGAAATATAACTGTGAATATGATGACCGTGGAAATATCGGTAAACGTTACAGAAGACAGGATGAGATCGGTACTCCGTTCTGTGTAACTTATGATTTTGAGTCCGAAAACGACGGAGCAGTTACTATCCGTGACCGTGATACTATGGAGCAGGTTCGTGTGAAGATCAATGAACTGGATGCATATTTCGCAGACAAATTTACATTCTAATTGATTTAGGGAGTAATTTGTGGGTACACCAGATTAGGTACTTTACTGCTTTTAAGTCTGGAATATTAATTTTCGCTGTACTGGTGGCGGAAAAGAACAGAAAAATAAGATGATATAATAAAAGACAAAGATGTCGCTGAATCAGAATATAATGATCAGCGGCATCTTTGTTTTTGATGATTTTTATGAAAAATTGTGGCGATATCAGTCGTTCTGAGCTTTTTGGCGGGCAAGTTTCTCAACAATATCAATACATGCATCAAAGCCTAAAGTTCCGGTATCCAGACACAGATCGTAGTCGCGGTATGTACCAAGATTATGTTTCGTATATGTCTTAAAGTAGGTTTCACGCATATCATCTATTTTATTCAAGTATTTTCGCGGATCTTCCTTTCCGCTTAAGCCTAACCTGCGGACATGTTCTGTACGAAAATCAACATCTGCATGAAGAAAGACATCCAGACTTGGGATTCCGGACTCGCGCAGGATCAGATTGGAACAACGTCCGATCAGGATGCAGTCTTGCTGTGCAAGGTGGAGAACCAGTTCTTTCTGTGCACGGAAAATGGCATCATGGGAGCTGGAATAGTTCATGGAATTTCCAAGAAAGTTGTCCAGAAGTCTGGCGCTCCGGCTTAAATTTTCACCTTCACGTTCAATATCTTCTTCAGAATATCCGCTTCTGGAAGCAGTTTCTTTTACAAAATCTTTATCATAATAAGGGATGCCCAGTCGTTCTGAGAGCACTTTTGCAATGCTGTGTCCGCCGGCACCGAATTCACGACTGATCGTGATGACTGGATATATTTTTTTAGCCATAATAGTTACCTCCATCAGGTTAAGTTTGTATATTATTTGTTACTGATAACGGAGTGAACAGTAACTCTTAGTTTCATTGTAACGTTTTTTGTGCCAGTCTTCAATAAATATTTTCATTTTTAAATAAATATGATATAATATTTTGACATGTTTATATAATTTGAAAGAAGGAGATGAATCTATGCGAAAAAAAGAGCTTATCGGAAGCAAAAGAAAATCAGGCAGACTCATTGGCCTGGTTGTGTCTCTGGCTCTTGCAGTCAGTCTTTTGAGTGGCTGTGGACAGGGTAAAACCCGCCTGACATTCGGTACCGGAGGTACGGCAGGTACCTATTATTCTTATGGTGGTGTAATTGCCCAGTATATTACGAATAACACAGATGTGAAGGTTACAGCTGTTTCTACTGGTGGATCAAAGGCAAATCTGCAGTCTGTTCAGGACGGGGATTTTCAGCTTGGATTTGTACAGTCTGATGTTATGGCTTACGCATGGAATGGCGTAAGAGCCTTTGAGCAGGATGGTGCGACTCACGATTTCAGAACTTTGGGTGGTCTTTATGCTGAGACAGTTCAGTTGTTCACCATGGATCCTGATATTAAAACAGTAGCGGATCTGAAGGGAAAGAGCGTATCAATCGGTGCAGCAAACTCAGGTGTGTATTTTAATGCACTGGATGTGTTAAATGCAGGAGGTATTACTCTTGATGACATTCATCCACAGTATCTTTCCTTTGAAGACAGTAAGGAGTCATTAAAGGATGGAAAGATTGATGCTGCATTTATTGTTGCAGGAGCACCTACAACAGCAATTACAGAGCTTGCAACAACGAATGGAGTATATCTGATCAACATTGACGGAGATATTCGTGAATCTATTCTAAATGATTGTCCATACTATACCACTTATCAGATTCCGGCAGGTACTTACCCGGGACAGGATGAACCGGTAGAGACAATCACCGTTAAGGCAACAATTGTTGTATCTGAGAATCTGGACGATGATACAGTGTATGATATGACGGCTGCTATTTTTGACCATGCAGATGAGATTGCATCCGAGAATGCAAAGGGAGAGGAGCTTTCCTTGGAGAATGCCACTACAGGTATGACGATACCGTTCCATGAAGGTGCTGCACGTTATTATGCAGAGCATGGAATTACAGTTGACACGAAAGGGGAATAACCGGTATGAAAGAATATAACAGTAAAAAAGTAAATACATCTCCGGTGGGACAGTCAGAGTCTGAGGGAGCTGATGTAGATGCGGTTATGAAAAAATATGACCGTGAGTCTAATATCCGTATATGGACAGGAAAATATAAGATTGCTATCCGCGGAATTCTCATCGCCTTCTCACTGTGGTGTATCTATGTAACACTTTTTGCAACCTTCCTGGAAGAAATTCGACTGACTTCTTTCCTGGGACTGATCGTTCTGATCGGGTTTCTGACTTATCCTGCAAAGAAGGGTGACATCAGAGAGAATTATATGCCGATAAGCGATATTATTTTTATGCTGCTTGGCACAGGAGCGTTTCTGTATTTCACTTTTAGTGCGAATAAGATTATCAATCAGGGTACCAGATTTGAAACCTATCAGATTATCATCGGCATTATTGGCATTCTGGCACTTGTTGAGCTTACCAGACGTTGTGTTGGTTTGCCAATCCTGATTGTAGCCGGCTTTTTCCTGATCTATGCCCTGGCTGTAGGACTTACAAACCCGGCGTTTTTTGGCAGGGTGAAATTCCTGGTACGTAACCTTTTTTATACAAAAGAGGGTATTTTTTCCACACCTGTAAATGTATGCTCTAAGTATATTGTAGTGTTTATTATTTTTGGTGCGTTCCTGGAGAGAACAGGAATCTCTAATTTCTTTATCCAGCTTGCAAACTGCGTGGCCGGAAAATATGCAGGTGGTCCTGCGAAGGTAGCAGTTATCAGTTCTGCTCTTTGCGGAATGGTTTCTGGTTCTTCTGTAGGTAATACAGTTACCACAGGTTCTGTTACTATCCCTATGATGAAAGAAACTGGATATAAGTCGGAGTTTGCAGGTGCAGTAGAAGCGGCTTCTTCTACAGGTGGACAGATTATGCCGCCGATTATGGGAGCTGCCGCATTCCTTATGGCTGATTTTATAGGAGTACCCTATTCACAGATCATTGTCAGGGCAATCCTGCCGGCATTGCTGTATTTCACAGGAATCTTTATTGCAGTTCATCTGGAAGCTAAGAAGCTGGGCCTCTCCGGTATTCCGAAAGAAGAACTTCCTGTATTTAAGATTCTGATCCGTAAGATTTATCTGTTATTACCGTTGGTTATGCTGGTTATCTGGGTATCAGGAAACTATATGACCATGCAGAAAGCAGCAAGCTATGCAATCGTTCTTTCTATTATAGTAAGTCTGTTTGATAAAGAGAACAGAATCAGTGTTTCCAAGTGTCTTGATGCTTTGGAAGCAGGTGGCAGAGGCGTTATTTCTGTAGCTGTGGCCTGCGGTGTTGCAGGTATCATTTCCGGTTCCATTACTATGACAGGCCTTGCGAATGACCTGATTAACGGAATTATCAGTGTTGCAAACGGAAAACTGATCATTGCGCTTCTTTTGACAATGCTTTGCTGTATTGTTCTTGGTATGGGTGTTCCGACTACTGCAAACTACTGTATCATGGCAGCAACCTGCGCACCGATTCTGGTACGTATGGGAGTGCCGATTATGGCAGCCCACTTCTTTGTATTTTACTTCGGTATTGTAGCAGATATTACACCTCCGGTAGCACTTGCTGCTTATGCAGGTTCTGCCATTGCAAAATCGAACCCAATGAAGACTGCGTTTACAGCTTCGAAACTGGCGATTGCAGTATTTATTGTACCTTATGTATTCTGCTTTAATCCGTCCATGCTTCTGATCGATACCACTGCTGTCAGTGTAGTTCAGATCTTTATTACTTCACTGATCGGTGTATTTGGTCTGTCAGCGTCACTGGAAGGATATCTGTTTACGAAGATGCCTGCAATTGTCCGCGTTATGCTGGCTGTAGGAGGACTGATGCTTATCAATCCAACGCTTATGACGGATATTTTGGGACTGCTTCTGATCGTTGCCGGATGTGCATGGCAGAAAATACAGCAGAATAAAACGAAAGCAGTGTCCTAAGAGATAAAATTCCGATTGCTTTAATGTGGAAATCAGTAGAGGAATGTTGTTATCCATGTTTTTCTCTATTCTGGTCATGGGCATGGACTCACTTCTGGGCATGATGCGTGCCATGAGCAATAGTCTTGGTGATGTGGCAGCATCCCTGATCGTTGCAAAATCAGAGAAAATACTGGATATGGAAAAATATATGGAGCGCAGCAGAGAAAAAGAATAGCAGAAGAAAACAGAAAAAGAGTATTAAAAAATACAGCTGACAATCGGTATAATATATGCCGGCTGCCAGCTGATTTTTTATGTTATAGGAAATTACTCCGTCTTGTTAGAAATCCAGTTCTTTTAGATAACGTCCCAGTGCATCCTGCCAGGTTGGAAGAGGAGTGAAGCCATTGGCTGTCAGCTTGCTCTTATCCAGGCGGCTGTTAAATGGGCGTGCTGCTTTGGAAACTCCATACTCTGCAGTTGTGACGGAGTTTACTGTCATGTTTTCCGGGAGATATTCCGGGTGTCCCATGGTAGCGGCCTGACGGAAGATTTCTTTTGTGAAATCATACCAGCTGATATATCCGCCCTCATTGGTTGCATGATAATAACCGTATTTTTCAGTTTCAATCATATCTACCAGAAGTCTTGCCAGATCATAGGTATAAGTAGGTGTACCGATCTGATCATTGACTACGGAAAGAGTATCATGTGTTTTTCCCAGATTGATCATGGTTTTGATAAAGTTCTTGCCATTTTTGCCGAATACCCATGCAATACGGACGATAAAGAATTTATCAACAGTACCGGATACGGCAAGTTCACCGTCCAGCTTTGTCTGTCCATAGACATTTAATGGTTTATAGTCCTTGCAGTCAGGCTCCCATGGAGTGGTTCCCTGACCATCGAATACATAGTCAGTGGACAGATACAGCATTTTGATGTTAAGTTCTTTGCACACATCAGCGATGTTCTGAGTTCCGGTTACATTTACCAGACGAACTTTCGGCTGATTTTCTTCATCCTCAGCAGCATCTACAGCTGTCCATGCAGCACAGTGGATTACTGCATCCACTTTTGCTTCTTTGATAACTTTTTCCACAGATGACTTATCTGTGATATCCATCTGTACGTAAGGCATGGTTGTGACAGCAGTGCTGTCTGCAATTCCGCTGTAGGAAGGAGCAATGTCGCTTCCCACACCTTCATAGCCTCGTTTCGCAAGTTCATTCATAACATCATGTCCAAGCTGACCGCCTACACCTGTTACAAAAACTCTCATAAATTATGCCTCCCCACGGTTTGCGTACATTTTCTCATAATAGTTCTGATATTCGCCGGAGATGATTGTTTCCCACCATTCTTTGTTATCCAGATACCATTTGATGGTCTTCTTGATACCGTCTGCAAATTTTGTTTCCGGTAACCAGCCGAGTTCGTTGTGAATCTTGGTCGGGTCAATGGCATAACGCATATCATGACCTTTACGGTCTGCCACATATGTGATCAGACTTTCCGGTTTGCCAAGCTCTTTACAGATGATCTTAACAATATCAATGTTTGTCATTTCGTTGTGACCACCTACATTGTAAACTTCGCCTACACGTCCTTTGTGGATGATCAGGTCGATGGCGCGGCAGTGATCCTCTACATACAGCCAGTCACGTACATTTTCACCCTTTCCGTAAACAGGAAGTGGTTTGTCATTTAAGGCGTTGGCGATCATTAACGGAATCAGTTTCTCCGGGAAATGATATGGTCCGTAGTTATTGGAGCAGCGGCTGATAGATACAGGCAGTCCGTAGGTTCTGTGGTAAGCCAGTACCAGAAGGTCTGCAGAAGCTTTGGAAGAGCTGTAAGGGCTGCTTGTATGGATGGGAGTTTCCTCTGTGAAGAACAGGTCAGGTCTGTCTAATGGAAGATCTCCGTAAACTTCATCGGTGGATACCTGATGATAACGTTTGATTCCGTATTTGCGGCATGCGTCCATAAGAACAGCAGTGCCGATAATATTTGTGGTAAGGAACACTTCAGGATTTTCGATAGAACGGTCTACATGGCTCTCAGCTGCAAAGTTAACAACCATATCAGGATGTTCTTCCTCAAAAAGCTTGTAAACTGCTTCACGGTCTGTGATGCTTTCCTTTACAAAACGGAAGTTAGGGTTGTCCATAACAGGTGCAAGAGTGGAAAGGTTTCCTGCATAGGTAAGACAGTCCAGACAGATGATGCGGTAATCCGGGTATTTTTTTAACATGTGAAAAATAAAGTTGCTTCCGATAAATCCGGCACCGCCGGTTACGATAATGTTCATTAAAATTCTCCTTTGATTTTGAAATTATAATTGCATCTTCTGCTGTAATCTGTCAGAAACAGAATTGCTGACAGATTACGGGAAGAAGGGATTGATATAGTTCAATTTCTGTTTAACTGAAAAAAATGCGGCAAAATCAGAAAACAGATTCTGAATCAGTGAAGTACGTCTAAATATTTACCATCCAGAACGTCTTTTAAATACTGACCATACTGGTTTTTCTTCAGTACCTCATAAACCTTCAGTACATCATCTTCTGTAATCCAGCCATTAAGATATGCAATCTCTTCCAGACATCCGATTTTACGGTGCTGGTGGCTCTCCATTGTTTTTACAAAGTTGGTAGCTTCCACAAGACTTTCATGTGTACCGGTATCCAGCCATGTGAATCCCTGACCCAGAAGTTCTACATTTAATTCCCCTTTTTCCAGATAGATGCGGTTCAGGTCTGTGATCTCAAGTTCGCCTCTGGCGCTTGGTTTCAGATTTTTTGCATACTCTACGACGCGATTGTCATAGAAGTATAAACCTGTGACACAGTAGTTGCTCTTCGGATGCTCCGGTTTCTCTTCAATTGAGATAGCCTTGCCTTCATGGTCAAATTCTACAATACCGAATCTCTCCGGATCATCTACATAGTATCCGAAAACAGTAGCACCTTCGCCGGATTCTGCGTTCTTTACAGCAGCTTTCAGTCTTTTCTTCAGTCCATGTCCTGCGAAGATATTATCGCCGAGAACCATGGCAACTGTATCATCACCGATAAATTCCTCGCCGATGATAAATGCCTGTGCAAGTCCGTCCGGGCTTGGCTGTACAGCGTAGGTAAGGTGAACACCAAACTGATGTCCGTCACCCAGAAGCTCCTCAAAACGAGGGGTATCCTGTGGAGTGGAGATGATCAGGATGTCACGGATTCCTGCGTTCATCAGTACAGACATTGGATAGTAGATCATTGGTTTATCATAGATGGGTAAAAGCTGCTTTGATGTTACCATTGTGAGCGGGTAAAGGCGTGTGCCGGAGCCGCCTGCTAAAATAATACCTTTCATGAGTAGTCTCCTTTTTCCTTGTCAGTACAGCTGTTCATATACAGGGCTGCACTGGATGTATATAGCTTTCTGTGTTACCGGAGATTTCCCAACTTTCTCCGGTTTATGATAATTGTATTATAAAAGGTGACCTAGCGTCACCTTCAAGCACTTTTTACAAAAAAATTAAATTTTGGTTATTTTTCACAAAAAAAGATACCAGCATCCTTGGTAATGAAGAAACCATCTCTGGTTTTTCTTGATACAAAAGAGCGAAAATCCTTATATCTGTCCAGGAGATATTGATTTTGATTTCCGTGGCAGGAAAGAATATAGGAGATCAGAGGTTCTGCATCAGGGACCAGAAGGGAGTCCTTATAGTTTTTCCAGGAAATATGGGAAAAATAGGGAGATAAGATCTGCCTTCCGTTTTCTCTGCCAAAACGTTCATAAAGTTTGTCTGCAGACAGGACGATTCGGCTGTCAAAGTCCTGTACCAGCTGGCTGACTTCCTGCATGTGGCGGCTGCCATAAGTACTGCAGACGAATTTTCCGCCGGGAACAAGGACACGGTGGATTTCTCTGCATACTGCGGGAATATCTTCACAGTAGAAAAGTACATGATCAGCGATTACCAGATCGAAGCTGTTATTTTCGTAAGGGATTTCTGAACAGTCGAAAGCCTCAAAGGAGAAGCGGTTGTCTTTACGGCCCAGAGCACGTCTTGCGTCCCAAAGCATTCCGGAGGACAGATCAGAAAGGGTGACGGAAATATTGGCTGGTAAAAGGGAAAGGTTCTGTGTCCAAAGTGCTCCGTCACCACAGCCAAGCTCCAGGATTTTCATATGGGAACCAATCTGGCACTGTTCATAAATCCATGGAAACCAGCCTTGCTTATTTTGGGAATAGAGGCTGTGCAGATTAATACGGGAAGAAATATTGGAAGCATTCTGATATTGGTTTTTCATACTTTTTTCCATACCGGTCAGGTGAATCAGATCAAGCATCTGATTCCAGTCAATAACATGTCTGGAGCGGATTGCTTCTGTAGTGTCCTGGATTGCTTTTTCCACCAGCTGCATCTGTTCGATCCGGTCTCTGACCAGCTTCAGCTGAATATTCAGAGAATTTTCCATGAAATGATAATCTGTGTCATCGATGATCATTTCGCGGATATCGTCCAGTGAAAAGCCCAGATATTTCAGCAGCAGAATCTGTGAGAGTCTGGCAAAATCGCTGTCTGTGTAAAAACGGGCGCCTGATTCCGTTACAAAAGATGGTTTTAAAAGATCCTGTTTGTCATAATAACGTATGGTACGAAGCGTTACATGGGCCATACGTGCAAATTCACCGGAAGAGTAGTAACCCTTTTTTTCATATTAAATCTTTTCCTTTCTGAGTTTTCCCTGATATCTACCAATTGCTCCGTTGCGAAGCAGCTCACACAATTCTCATTATAATATGAAATAATAATAAGGGCAATAATAAGACTGCAGTTGGAAAGCTCTTGTTATTTCAGAAAAAATGTGCTATGGTTAGTCAAAAGGACTTACAAAAGAGTACGAATTCTGATCTGGCAGTTCTGCCGTAAATTTTCCAAAATACAATATAATGATACAGGGTTTAAAAGTGAATGATCAATAAAGCAGGAGGAAATGCATGAATTTATTTGATTTTACCTACTGTGGGGACTATAACCGGCAGATTGTGAATCTTGCAGGGATTGTACCGGAGCGGTGGAGTTATTCCGGCACAGAAGATAATGGAATCCTGAAAGGATATCTGGAGCATACATTTAAACGACTTTATGAGGAGGGAAAGGTCTGGGAAAAGGAAAAATATGCAATCTTTAATACAGGACTCTTTAATCATTATTATCAGCCAATCTATGCTTTTTTTATTCCCAATCTGGTTCCGGACAGGCAGAGATGGTTTCTGGACGGCTTTTATACGGATTATCATTTAGTGAAGGAAGGGATTACTGATCTGCCGGAGCGGGCATGTTATGTGAATGATCCTTCAGAACTGGTATTTGATACCAAGCTTCCCATTATACCCCAATATGATCATATTTTCGGGGATACAGACAATGCAGAGCGGCTTCCCACAGAGGTGCGGGAGAGTAGTATGCGTCTGCAGCTGTTTGACGGTGCACTGAAGCAGACTAGGAGAATGCTGGAAGCAGATTATAAAACTGCCATTCCCCAGTATTATAATCATTCCATACAGCTTTTGCTTCCTATCTGCCTGCGTCATCCCGGTAAACCAGACCTGGCTCTGGCCTGTATGAAAACCTCTGATGGAGGCAGATATCTGGGGAGAACCTGCCTGACTCTCAGAATGGCCTATCATAATGCCAGGCTTCTGGCAAGACAGGACAGGAGCTGGCTGTTACCGTCTTGACAGAAAAAAAGGCCTTTGCTATACTGTCATGCTGTAAAGGAAGCGTAAGAATTATGAGAAACAAATGTTTAGATGGTATGAAGGCAATTGCAGCATGTATGGTTATTTTTATCCATATTGACCTGCCCGGACAAACCGGTGTATTTATAGAAGCTTTGTCAAGATTTGCAGTTCCGTTTTTCTTTATGATATCCGGTTATTTCTGTTATTATAATGGCAAAGATGCTTCTGACAGAATCCCGGGAAAAATATTTCATATTGTAAAACTGATGATTTTTTCAATGGCTTTTTATTTTATCTGGGAAATCAGTAAAAGACTGGTAACAGGGGAAAATCTTTACAGATGGATCAGGGAAGTTACAGACAGACAGAATATTATGAAGCTGCTTTTGTATAACAGTACTTCTCCGCTACGTGGACACTTGTGGTTTTTGCCGGCATTGATTTATTGTTATATGCTGGATTATTTGATAGAGAGATTTCATTTGCGTAAAATTGCATTTTTGTGTATCCCGGTATTGCTGGGTGGACTCTTATGGAGAGGGTATTTCAGCAGCTTTTTTGGATATTCCTATCGTATTATGGAATACAGAAACTGGCTTTTTACAGGTATGTCCTTTTATCTTCTGGGTCAGATGTTCCATGAATATCTATATTGGTTTCGCAGAAAGATTGGTTATATTACTCTGATTTTGATAATGACAGTGGGTATTGGGATGACAATATGGGAATCCTCACAGTTTGGGGCAAAAGAAATATATGTAGGCTCTATTTTGATCTGTATCAGTATTTTTCTTCTGACTGTTCTCTGGGGAACCCGGATCCGGATGCCGGAGGTTTTGACTGCTGTAGGGGCAAAACTGGCTTTTCCGGTTTACCTTTTTCATCTGGCAGTGGGAGACATGATGCGGGTGTTGGCAGTTGCCGGGAATTTTGAAGATAATCTGGCTTATCTGTGGATTCGTCCTTTTGCTGTATGCGTGTTTACAATAGGGATGATTGCACTGGTTTATCGGATCTGTTCATTCTGGGAAAAATATGATATAGTTGATATATTATCCAAGCAGTTTGGCCTGTGGCGTAAAGGCAGTCCATTATAATACAGGTATATTCAGACAAAAGGAGATCAAATGGCACAAAATAATCAGGAAAAAATATTGGAAGCAACCAAAGATAAACAGACAGGGCATGATGAAAGTGTGCTTAACCCGGTCTATAAAAATGAATCAGATCTGTCACGGAAGGAAAAACGCCTGCTTGAAAAAGAAAAATTAAAGGGAATGGGACCCGGAAAAAAACTTCAATATATCTGGATGTATTATAAGCCGGTAATGTTTGGGATTCTGGCAGCTATCGTGCTTGCATTTGTGTTAAAAGACTGGTATATAAATGCAAAAACAAAAACGGTATTGTCAATTGCAGCTGTTAATTCCCAGCTGAGTGATACAGATGATATAGAAAAACAGGTGGAAGAGCTTCTGGGTGTGACAGAGGATAAATATAGTAAAGTACAGATCAGTGTGAATATTACTACAGATGAAACAGGAGGCAATCTGGACTATTATGCCCAGACCGCATATATGACACAGGTTCAGGCGGGGACTTTGGATGTTATGCTGATGCCGGAGCAGTTATATGATTCATTGAATACAGATGGTATTTTCCTGAACCTGGAAGAATTGCTTGGTGATCATGTTTTCGGGGAATTCGGAACACAGTCTGATCAGACACATATTACCATCAAAGACAGCAGACTGGCAGAGGAATTTGGATTAAGCTATGATAGTATTACGATTGTGGTACCTGCTTCTGCACCTAACCAGAAAAATGCAGCAAAATGGATGGAAAGCCTTATAAGTGAGGAGTAATAGCTGTAACAGTAAAAAACTGACAGTTTCTAATTTAGAAACTGTCAGCTTTTTGCATTTAGATATTAGTTGATGGATTCATTATCGATTTCTGTATCAGTGTCTGAGCTTCCACCACTTAAAATATAGGTGATCACTTCATCCGGTACACCTGCGGCAGTGAGATTGTCCATAAGCTTTGTGAAATCCATGGATGATACATAGTCAGTCATATCATCATCGTTGGACACATCACACACATCTTTTAAAGAGGCGAGATCAGGAATATCCACTCCGTCACCTTTGCCGGAAACCAATGAAACAGAACCCAGTGTTGCACCTGCACTGACAATACCAAGCTTGACAGAACCGGATTCTGCAGTGCTTGCAATATCTGCATCCAGTGAAAAATTAGTCAGAGGAGAAACATCAGAGCTGTCATCAGACTCATCCGCTATAAAGGAAATGGAGTAGCTTCCATTGATGTTGCCTTTTTTAGCTTCCACTGTGTCATAATCCTTTACTTCAATATTTGCAGCAGGTTCATCGTTCATGCTGAACTGGTAGGAACCATTTAATATGTCATTTTCAATGGTGCCCTTTCCGGAAAGTGCATAAACTTCGTCTTCAGCATAGATTTCCAACAGATATCCATAAGAGGAATCGTTCATTGGCATCTGCCAGGTGAAAACAGGAGTATCCCCGGAAGCATCATGCATGGTAAGGGAACGGCCAATGATTTTTCCGTCTTCGCTGACCCAGGTTTTAGAAGAAAAATATTCATCCTGGGAAGCCTCATCTGAGGAATCTTCCTTAAGTGCGTCCAGACCGCTGTCAACTGCTTCCTGGAATTGTTCCTTCAGATCCTGGCTGTCAGGAAGTACAGCAGCCCATTTTTCAAGGATTGCTTCAATTTCCTTGTCTGATTTTGCAGTTTCCAGAACGGCGGTAAGAGTTCTGACTGCAGCCTCAGAGTCCAGAGTACCTTCATATACAGTACAGTCCTGACTGATATCTCCGGCAGTAAGGGTATCGGAAGTACCGTCAGTACTCTTCACATTATCAATAAGGATGGTACCGTATTTGTTAAGTAAGGATTCTACTACAGAAGCTTCAGGCATGACTTCTGTCATATTGTTGAGAAGCGTTACAGAGTCACTCAGGCTTTCTGTGGATGCCTCAAGAGTTTCGTCATCTTCTGCTTCCTTAAGATTTACTTTCATATATTTATCAGAAAGTTCCGGAACTTTCATGTACATATCTTCGGTATCCGGGTCAAAATAAAAATCCAGGGTGCAGACCTGACTGTCGTTTACGAGAAGTGCCATGGAACCGCCTTCTTTGTTATCTTTGAAAGAACTGTTGATGGTAACAGAGGCATTATTCAGCCAAGATACATCGAAGGGAGCGACAAATCCCAGAAGTGACCGTCCGGAATCTTCTATATTTACAGTAATATCGCCTTTGACCCCGGAGACAAGATCCTGGCTTTGCTCCAGAGAGGTGGCATAGGAAGCAGCAAATTCGCTGGCTATCTTTGCCAGGGCACTTTTTTCGATATCAGCATAACTGTCTGCGGCAAAAGCAGCAGAAGGTATGGATGTTGCGCTTAAAACCATAGCAGTACAAAGAACTGCAGTTTTCTGTAACCATTTTTTTCTTTTCATAAAGAACCTCCTTTTAATTAAAGTGAATAAGAGATATCCATAGGGAGTATTAATTATTGGCAGAAAAAATTTATTTATAAAATCCGATAATTAATAGACACTCGTTAGGATTAAGTTTATTTTATCAGAAAATATTGCAAGAATCTACAGCTTTTTGCGGAAATATTGTAGGTATTGCATTTTGTATCTATTTCGATTAAACTGTAAATAGAATTACACATAAAATGAAGAAATGAGGAAACGTGTGGAAATGAAAACAACATTGGTTATTATGGCTGCAGGAATCGGTTCACGTTTTGGCGGTGGAATTAAGCAGCTGGCACCTGTTGGCAGACATGGTGAGATCATCATGGATTATTCCATTCATGATGCCATAGAAGCTGGATTTAATAAGATTGTGTTTATTATCCGCAAGGATATCAGGGAAGCATTTAAAGAAGCAATTGGTGACCGTATCCAGAAAATCTGTGATGATCTGGGTGTGGAGATTGCTTATGCATATCAGGAACTTGATCATCTCCCGGATGGAGTAGAAACTGTGCCAGAGAGAACGAAACCCTGGGGAACAGGACAGGCAGTTCTGGCCTGCAGAGAGGTACTTCATGAGCCATTTGCAGTTATAAATGCAGATGATTATTATGGAAAGGAAGCTTTTGTAAAGCTTCATGATTTTCTGGAAGGTTATACTCCGGATAAGGCAGAACAGCTGTGTATGGCAGGCTTTATCCTGAAGAATACGCTAAGTGAAAATGGTGCTGTTACCCGTGGTATCTGTGAAACCAATAAGTCGGGATATCTGACAGCAGTACATGAAACTCACAATATTGTAAAAACTGCTGAGGGTGCAGCTGTAGAGTACCAGGGGGGACTGACACCGGTAGATCCGGAATCTTATGTTTCCATGAATATGTGGGGGCTGACACCGGAGTTTGTACAGCTTCTGGAAGATGGATTCAGGGAATTTTTCCAGAATACCTCCAAAGAGAACATTCTGAAGGCAGAGTATCTGCTTCCTATTTATATTGATGAGTTGCTTCAGGCAGGAAAAGTATCTGTAAAGGTGCTGGATTCTAGTGACAGATGGTTTGGTGTAACTTATAAAGAGGATAAGGATTATGTAATAGAATCCTTTGGTAAATTGATAGATGCAGGTGTATATCAGGAAGAACTTTTTTCAGATCTGAAATAATAAATGGCATTGGATGACCGGGACAACAGGACATGAGAATAGTATCATGATCTGTTGTTCCGGTTTTTTTGTATCATAAAAAACTTTGAAGAAAATGCAGGATGAGTTTCGTTAAAAGATAAGAAGAGGTAAGAATTTTACTTTGTAACATATCTCTCAATGAGCCCCAGAATTCCATACAAAATCAGAGCAATGATACACAGAAGAGTGATGGACATCAGAACCCAGGTAAGCTTGAAAGTCTGGCTTGAATAGATGATCAGATAGCCAAGTCCCTGTCTGGCACCGATAAACTCACCGATGATTACTCCCACCAGGCAAAGACCGATATTCACCTTCATCACACTGAGAAGCAGAGGAAGGGAAGAGGGGAGTATGATCTTCTGGAATTTTTCCTTTTTTCCGCCGCCTAGGGTTTCAATAAGTTTAAGTTTATCTGGATCAGTATTTTGAAATCCGGCATATAGATTTAAAACGGAACCAAAGATTGCAACAGATACTCCGGATACAATAATGGTTCGCTCATTGGCACCCAGCCATACAATAAGAAGGGGTGCCAGTGCAGATTTAGGAAGACTGTTCAGTATTACCAGATAAGGCTCGGTGACCTGGGCCAATCTGGGAAAACACCAGAGAAGCACGGCCAGTCCGGCACCCAGGATCACTACTATGAAAAAACTGACCAGGGTTTCTGTAACTGTAACACCCAGATGAGAAAAAATGGACAGATCCCGGCACATTTCCATAAAGCTTTTCCAGATCAGAGAGGGGCTACTGAAAATAAAAGAGTCAATAAGACCATATCTGGCAGAACATTCCCAGATAAGGAGAAACAAAAGAAAAACAGCGGTTCTCCACAGCACGATCAGTTGTTTCTCCCGTTTTATGCGGCGAAGAAATAATTGCTGGTAATAGGATGGTTCAGGCATCATGATTTAATTCCTCCCAGATAAGATTAAAGTAAGTTTTAAAATCTGGTGCATTGCGGGAAGACAGGGGAGTGCGGTCTGGAACAGACAGATTTATGGAAAGCTCTTTCTGAACTGTGGCGGGTCGGGGAGAGAGGATCAGTATTCTGTCTGCCATACTGATCGCTTCTGAAATATCATGAGTGACAAGGATTGCTGTTTTTTTCTCTTTTTTCAGGATTTTACCGATATCATCACTGACCTTGAGACGGGTCTGATAATCCAACGCGGAAAAGGGTTCATCCAGCAGAAGAAGCATAGGAGACAGGGCAAGAGTGCGGATCAGTGCAGCACGCTGGCGCATTCCTCCTGAAAGCTGAGAAGGATATGCATTGCGGAATTTGTCCAGGCCATAGGTGAGTAACATCTGATTTACATAGGCCAGTTTTTCGGCAGTGAGTTCTTTGCGTATTTCCAGTCCCAGAATTACATTTTTGTAAATTTTCCGCCATTCCAGAAGGTGATCTTTCTGCAACATATATCCAATGCGGCAGTCTCCGGCAAACACTGGTTCTCCGTTCAGGAGAATCTGTCCCTGTTCAGGCTTCAGTAATCCGCATATCAGGTTTAGAAGAGTGGATTTTCCACAGCCGGAGGGACCTACAACTGCGAGAAATTCTCCTGGAAATAGTGAAAAGGATATATGTGAAAGGACCCTGGTTTCCCCGGAAATACTGTGGTATGAAAGACAGACATCTGATACTTCCAGCAGTGGTTTCATTTTTACCTCCATTAAAAATCTTTCTGACAAATATAAGTGAAAGAGATAGTGGGTTACATATATTTTATGATATGCAGACCCATGAAGGTATGATATAATAAGACGATTAGTGTAACTATAGTGTAGTTCATTATTTGTGAATGCACTGGAAGTTACAGTAACAGAGCATACAATATGTAGGAAAGTGTACAGAAACTATGACAGATAAAAAAAAGGCGGTTTTTAATTTTATCTTTCTGATCCTTGTGTTTTCTCTGACCGTATATATGGTGTTTAAGGGAGAGGATCTGGGAGAAATTATTTCTACAGTGCAGCAGGCAAATGCGGTGTATCTGATTATCAGTGTGATCTGTGTGGTACTCTTTATTCTGGGAGAATCCGTGATCATTTTCTATATGATGAGGACATTGGGAGCAGGGGTTAAAATGGGGCATTGTGCCCTGTATTCCTTTGTGGGGTTCTTTTTTAGCTGCATTACTCCTTCCGCCACAGGGGGACAGCCCATGCAGATTTATTATATGAAGAAAGATAAACTTCCCATACCGGTGACCACGCTGGTATTGATGATCGTTACGATCACCTACAAAGCAGTTCTGGTGCTGATCGGTATTCTGTTATGGATATTCGGAAAGGGATTTCTGACAGGATATTTAGGACAGTATATGTGGGTATTTTATCTTGGTGTGGGACTGAATGTGTTCTGTGTTTCCTTTATGATGATTCTGGTGTTTGCACCTGGACTTGCCAAATGGCTCATGGTAAAGGGAATGAAACTGCTGGAACATTTCAGATTCCTGAAACCCAGAAAAAGCAGACTGGAGAAACTGGAAAATTCCATGGATCAGTATCATGCCACAGCAGCATTCTGGGCAGGACATAAGCTGGTGATTCTGAAAGTGTTTCTGATCACTTTTGTACAGCGCATTATTTTGTTTACAGTTACTTACTGGGTATATCGTTCCCTGGGATTTCATGAATATGGGATCGTGACTCTGACAATTTTACAGTCAGTGATTTCGGTATCTGTAGACATGCTTCCTTTGCCGGGAGGTATGGGAATCAGCGAATCACTGTATCTGGTTATCTTTGCGCCGGTTTTTGGGGAGACATTACTTCCGGCCATGCTGCTGAGCAGAGGAATTTCCTATTATGCACAGATGCTCATCAGTGCAGTGATGACCTGTGTGGCACATCTGGTAATAGGACGAAAAGTACAGGAAGAAAATAGGGGGTAAAACATGTTTTTAGGATTTTATGATTATACGGTGGTTCTTACATATATCAGTCTGGGAATTTCCGTGTTTGGAATTACAATGGCTCTGGAGGGGAACTTCAAAATGGCCATTTTCTGTCTGGCATTGTCAGGACTTTGTGATATGTTTGATGGAAAAATAGCCAGAACTAAAAAGAACCGTACAGAGGATGAGAAGAATTTTGGGATTCAAATTGATTCGCTTTGTGATGTAGTTTGTTTTGGAGTTTTTCCGGCAATGATCTGTTACTGTCTGGGTGTAAATACGCCTGCAGGAGTGGTTTCCCTGATATTTTACAGTATAGCATCTGTGATCCGTCTGGCATATTTTAATGTGACAGAAGCTAAGAGACAGGCGGAGACGGAAGAAAACCGGAAATACTATCAGGGACTGCCGATCACATCCATGGCGATCATTCTGCCCTTTCTGTATCTGATGAGAAGATATTATATGATTCATTTTCTGATTGTGATACATATTGCGGTAATTATAGTAGGCCTTCTTTTTATTTTAAATATTAAGGTAAAGAAACCACAGAATCCGATGCGTATTCTTCTGGTAGTTGTGGTAGCACTGGCACTTGCAAAGATGTTCCGTTTTATATAGTAAACAGGAGAGATATACCAATGAAATATATTGACAGAATGGGAAATGTAACTGTTGAGGAAAATGGGCAGGACAAATTATTGCGTCATCTGTATAATGACCGGGGTGGAAGACTTTGTCTCAGAGTATTGGTCAGCCCCTGGGTATCTAAAATGGCAGGCAGATTGTTAAATACGGGATTTTCGGCCAGGTTTGTGGGAGATTTTGTGGAAAAAAACAAAATTGATCTGAGTATCTGTGAAAAGCAGAAATTTTCTTCCTGGAATGATTTTTTTACCCGCAGATTACGCCAGGGAGAACGTCCTGTTGATGAAAGGGAAAAGGTGCTGGTTAGTCCCTGCGATGGTAAGCTTTCTGTTTACAGGATTGATAAAAATTCCCGTTTCTGGATTAAAGATACAGAATACACAGTAGAGCAGCTGCTTCGTAATAAAAGTCTGGCAGAAAGATATCTGGGCGGATATGCCCTGGTATTCAGACTGACAGTAGATGATTATCATCATTTCTGCTATCCTGCAGAAGGTAAAAAATCTGATAATGTAGTGGTACCGGGGATTTTTCATACTGTAAATCCTGTAGCAAATGAGGTATATCCTATTTACAGAGAAAATGCCAGAGAATATACTTTGCTGAAAACAGAGAAATTCGGGACTGTACTTATGATGGAAGTAGGTGCCATGATGGTGGGAAAAATCACCAATGTGGAGAAAAAATCTGTTTCAGTAAAAAAGGGACAGGAAAAAGGCTGGTTTGAATTCGGAGGTTCCACGATTATTCTTCTTCTGCAGCATGAAAAGGTAAGATTGGACTATGACCTGATTGAAAATACCGAAAATGGATATGAAACGGTTGTCAGAATGGGAGAGCGTATCGGTGAGACCAGAAAGCGTAAAACAGGAGAATAATTCATGAATATAAGAAATTATCAAAAGGAACTGGACAGGCTCATAGGACAGATACAGAAAGAGAATAAAGTCCCAAGCCTGTTCCTTCACAGTTGTTGTGCACCCTGCAGCAGCTATGTATTGGAATATTTGTCGAAATATTTTGATATTACAGTGTTTTATTACAATCCCAATATTTACCCCGAAGAAGAGTATAGGAAACGAGTACAGGAAATTAACCGTCTGGTAAATTCTATGGAATTTGAGCATCCGGTCAAACTGATAGAGGGACGCTATGATCCACAGGAATTTTTCAGGATGGCAAAAGGACTGGAAGACATACCGGAAGGGGGAGAACGCTGCTTTAGGTGTTATCGTCAGCGTATGGAAGAAGCAGCAAAGCTGGCAAAGAAAGGTGGATATGATTATTTCACGACCACTCTGTCTATCAGTCCGCTGAAAAATGCAGCCAGGATCAATGAAATCGGAGAAGAACTGGCAGAGATCTATCATGTAACACATCTTCCTTCCGATTTTAAGAAAAAAAATGGATATAAGCGTTCCATAGAGCTTTCTCATGAATATGATCTTTACCGGCAGAATTACTGCGGATGTGTATATTCCAGAAGAGAAGCTTCAAATAAATAATTAGTTACAAACTGAAAGAATCAAAATGAATTACTTTGCAATCTGAAAAAATATGATACACTAATGCACAAAAGTACTAAAATTCAGAAAGAAACGAGGAATAAATACTATGGCACAGCTTTGGGGCGGACGTTTCACCAAAGAAACAGACAAACTGGTATATAATTTTAATGCATCAATTTCTTTTGACCAGAAATTCTATGAGCAGGATATCAGAGGAAGCAAAGCACATGTAGCAATGCTTGCAAAACAGGGAATCCTGACAGAAGAGGAAAAAATACAGATTGAAAATGGTCTGGATGGAATTCTTGCAGATGTAAAATCTGGAAAACTTGAGATTACATCTGAATATGAAGATATTCACAGTTTTGTAGAGGCAAATCTTATTGACAGAATCGGAGATGCCGGTAAGAAGCTTCATACAGGAAGAAGCCGTAATGACCAGGTGGCACTGGATATGAAACTGTATGTGAGGGATGAGATTGATGAGACAGATGAGTTGGTAAAGAAGCTTCTTGAAGCACTGCAGAAGATCATGGAGGAGAATATCCATACATATATGCCGGGCTTTACTCATTTACAGAAGGCACAGCCTGTTACTCTGGCACATCATGTAGGAGCATATTTTGAGATGTTTGTCCGTGACAGAAGCAGACTTTCCGATATCCGCAAGAGAATGAATACCTGTCCCTTAGGAGCAGGAGCACTGGCAGGAACCACATATCCGCTGGACAGAGAATATACCGCACAGCTTCTGGGCTTTGACGGACCTACCAGAAACAGTATGGATTCTGTTTCAGACAGAGACTATGTGATTGAGCTTTTGTCAGCCTTTTCTACCATAATGATGCATATGAGCCGTTTCTGCGAGGAAATCATTATGTGGAATTCCAATGAGTATCGTTTTGTGGAAATTGATGATGCCTACAGTACAGGCAGTAGTATTATGCCTCAGAAAAAGAATCCGGATATTGCAGAATTGGTAAGAGGAAAAACAGGGCGTGTATATGGAGCTCTGACTTCTATCCTTACCACTATGAAAGGAATTCCGCTTGCGTATAATAAAGACATGCAGGAAGATAAAGAACTTACTTTTGATGCCATTGACACAGTGAAAGGCTGTCTGGCATTGTTTACAGGAATGATCTCAACTATGCAGTTTAACAAAAAAAATATGGAAGAAAGTGCAAAGAACGGATTTACCAATGCTACAGATGCAGCAGATTATCTGGTAAATCACGGTGTACCTTTCAGGGATGCCCATGGTATTGTAGGACGTCTGGTCCTTACCTGCATTGACAAAGGGATTTCACTGGATGAACTTCCACTGGAAGAATACAAGGCTATCAGTCCTGTATTTGAACAGGATATCTATGAAGCTATCAGTATGAAAACTTGTGTAGAGAAACGTATGACTATTGGTGCCCCGGGATCTGAAGTTATGAAAAAGGTAATTGCAGAGAACCGGAAATATCTGGAACAGAATTAATTTGAAAAAACATAAAAAAGGGTTGCATTTTACTTTAATTTGTTATAGTATGTACAAGAACGACAGATGTACGCGAAATAGAGACATCTGAAAAAGAAGGTCTGACGCAGGAAAATAGAGTCAGATGACATGCAAAGAGGAGATTATATTATGAGTGAAAAACTGAGAGTTGGTATCTTAGGTGCCACAGGTATGGTAGGACAGAGATTTATCTCACTTCTTGAGAATCATCCATGGTTTGAGGTAGTAACCGTAGCTGCAAGCCCGAGAAGCGCAGGAAAAACATATGAGGAAGCTGTAGGCGGAAGATGGAAAATGGACACACCGATGCCGGAAGCTGTGAAAAATCTTGTAGTTATGAATGTAAATGAAGTGGAGAAGGTTGCTGCTACCGTTGACTTTGTATTCTCTGCTGTAGATATGTCAAAAGAAGAGATTAAGAAGATCGAAGAAGAATATGCGAAGACAGAGACACCGGTTGTTTCCAACAACAGTGCTCACAGATGGACACCGGATGTACCGATGGTAGTGCCGGAAATCAATCCGGAACACTTCGATGTAATCGAATCTCAGAAGAAACGTCTTGGAACAACACGTGGATTTATCGCGGTTAAACCAAACTGTTCTATCCAGAGCTATGCTCCTGTATTAACTGCATGGAAAGAGTTCGAGCCATATGAAGTAGTTGCTACTACATATCAGGCAATCTCCGGAGCAGGTAAGACATTTAAGGACTGGCCGGAAATGGTTGGAAACATTATCCCATACATTGGCGGCGAGGAAGAGAAGAGCGAGAAAGAGCCATTAAGAATCTGGGGTAAAGTAGAAGACGGCGTGATCAAACCTGCTACAGAGCCGGTGATCACATGCCAGTGTATCCGTGTACCTGTACTGAACGGACATACAGCAGCTGTATTTGTTAAATTCCGCAAGAATCCTACAAAAGAGCAGCTGATCAAAGCATTAGTAGAGTTTAAAGGACTTCCGCAGGAATTAGAGCTTCCAAGTGCTCCGAAGCAGTTCATCCAGTACCTGGAAGAGGACAACCGTCCACAGGTTACAGAAGATGTAAACTTTGAGCATGGTATGGGAGTATCTGTAGGACGTCTCCGTGAGGATACTGTGTATGACTGGAAATTTGTAGGACTTTCCCACAATACAGTCAGAGGTGCTGCAGGCGGAGCTGTTCTCTGTGCAGAGACTCTGAAGGCAAAGGGATATATTCAGGCAAAATAATAAGAAAAATAAAGGGATGTCATTGTATGACATCCCTTTTCTGACCATATGATACAATGGTGGAAGATAGGAATAAGAGCAGATATGAGAGAAAAAAATTTAACAGTGATCATTACCTTTGTGTCCACTACTCAGGCCATGGCTATGGAGAGCAGAGGAAGGGAAACAGGATTTGAAGGCAGGATTATCCCTGTACCCAGAGAAATCTCAGCTTCCTGTGGACTGGCGTGGAAGTGCAGCAGACAAAATCAGGATACTGTAGAAAAATACCTCAGGAAGGAAGACCTGGAATATGAAGGAATATACCAGATCCTGATGTGACATACAGCTTTGACGCGCAGAGTGGTTTATGTTAAAATATAGCTGTCAGTGAGCCTGACATTGGAAAAATATACTGGTTTTGAGAAAGGGAGAAGCTATCCTGATGAAAAATAATAAAGTATATCTTACCCAGCTTGCCAGTGCAGCAGGCTGTGGCGCAAAAATCGGCCCTAAGGTTCTGGCACAGGTGGTGGAAAAACTGCCAAAGTTTACAGACCCCATGCTTCTGGTAGGGCCGGAGACTTCAGATGATGCTGCAGTATATAAAATATCAGATGAGCTTGCAATGATCCAGACAGTGGATTTTTTTCCACCAGTGGTAAATGATCCCTATATGTATGGTCAGATTGCAGCGGCTAATGCGCTGAGTGATGTTTACGCTATGGGGGGGATTCCCAAGCTGGCCCTGAATGTGGTGGCTTTTCCAAACTGCCTGGGACCGGAAGTGCTGGAACAGATCCTCAGAGGCGGAGCTGATAAGGTAATGGAAGCCGGTGCAGTTCTTGCAGGAGGACATACCATCAATGATAAAGAACCTAAATATGGTCTGTGTGTTACCGGGTATGTACATCCCGAGAAAATGTGGAAGAATTATGGAGCCAGGGAAGGAGATACATTGATTCTCACCAAGCCTCTGGGAAGTGGTATCTTAAATACGGCGATCAAAGCAGAAATGGCATCAGCAGAGGAAACAGAGAGTGTGCAGAGGGTGATGGCAAAGCTGAATAAATATGCAGCGGAGATTGCTGGAAAATATACGATTCACAGCTGCACAGATGTGACTGGATTCAGTCTGGCAGGACATAGCCTGGAGATGGCAAAGGGCAGTGGAAAGACTTTGGTGATTCATTCCGGGAAACTTCCTGTTATGGATGGTGTGGCTGAATATGCCCAGATGGGACTGGTTCCTGAGGGTGCATATAGAAACCGGGAGTTTGCAGGAGAGGCAATCCGAAGTGAGATCAGGGAGCTTTGGAAGGAGGATGTGGTTTTTGATCCTCAGACCTCAGGGGGACTACTTCTCGCAGTGCCGTCAGATGAGGCGGATCAGCTTGCTGCTGAACTGGGAAAAATGGATATTTCCGGAGGAATTATCGGTACTGTTACAGAATTGCAGGATAAATATGTAATATTTGATTAGACTGCCTGATGTTATTGATATAAAAAATCAATATCTGAATATTTTATTTAAATTTAATAATAACCAAAAAATGACAATATATTTAGTGAACTATTACAACAAATAAAGATTGTGATAAAGTTGTCAAAGTGCTATAATGTTTTTATTAAAAACATTGCGGAGGTGTTATTATGAATTTTGAGGATGTGCAGAAAGTATCAAACGCGGCGAAAGCCAAGAGTAACCTGGTAAACACCAACTTCTTCAAGTACTTTGTACGCGCGGTTATGGCGGGATTCTTTATTGATATGGCCATGATCTACAGTAATGTAGTTGGAAATGTTTTTTCCAAGACCACGCCGGAATGGGGGAAATTTCTGGGAGCTTTGGTATTCTCGATTGCAGTGCTTCTGATCAGCTTCGTAGGCGGTGAACTTTTTACCGGTAATAATATGGTAATGGCATTCGGAGCCTTTGATAAACAGGTAAGCTGGAAAGAAGCTGGCAAGGTATGGGGTGTAAGCTACCTCGGAAACTTTGTTGGATGTGCAATTTTAGCATTGCTGTTTGTATGGGCAGGGGCATCAGGAACTGCAGATTATTTTGCAGGGTTCATTGGAAATAAACTGAGTATCCCTCTTGGACAGATGTTTTTCAGAGCAGTACTCTGTAACTTCTTCGTCTGTCTCGGTGTACTCTGTGGTATGAAATTAAAGAGTGATGCAGGAAGATTTCTGATGATTACCATGTGTATCTCAGGATTCGTTGTAAGTGGATTTGAGCACTGCATCGCAAATATGGGAATCTTTGTTACCGCATACTGTCTGGTACCTGGATTATCCATCGGAGCCATGATTAAGAGCATGGTAGTTGTAACATTAGGAAATATGGTGGGCGGTGCCTTATTACTGGCATGGCCGCTTAGAAAGATGAGTGCAGATAAATAATATGTCAAAAGCTTTATACATAGCCGAAAAGCCCAGTGTGGCACAGGAATTCGCAAAAGCTTTGAAAATCAACGGACAAAGACGGGATGGCTACCTGGAATCTCAGGACAGTGTGGTGACCTGGTGTGTGGGACACCTGGTTACCATGAGCTACCCGGAAAAATATGATATCAAATATAAAAGGTGGAGTTTAGATACCCTGCCTTTTTTGCCGCGCGAATTTAAATATGAAGTGATCCCCGGAGTGCAAAAGCAGTTTGAGATTGTAAAGGGACTGCTTAACCGCGAAGATGTGGACACTATTTACGTGTGCACTGACTCTGGACGGGAGGGAGAATACATCTACCGTCTGGTGGCACAGATGGCAGGCGTTCATGGAAAAAAGAAAAGAGAGTCTGGATCGACTCTCAGACAGAAGAAGAGATTATGAGAGGAATCAGAGAGGCAAAAGATCTGTCTGCATATGACAATCTTTCTGCTTCAGCCTATCTTCGGGCGAAAGAAGACTATCTCATGGGAATTAATTTTTCCCGTGTACTGACACTGCGATATGGAAACAGTGTGTCAAATTATTTAAACACGAAATATCAGGCCATTTCCGTAGGACGGGTTATGACCTGTGTACTTGGAATGGTAGTGCGAAGAGAGCGAGAGATTCGTGCATTTGTGAAAACTCCGTTTTACCGCGTACTCAGCAGCATTGCCCTTGAGGGAGAAAACTTTGAGGGAGAATGGAGAGCTGTGGAAGGCAGCAGATATTTCCAGACTCCTTATTTGTATAAAGAGAACGGATTTAAAGAGAAAGTCTATGCTGAAAAACTGATACAGGAGCTGTCGGTAAGTCAGCCTCTGCAATGTACAGTAGAGAAAATTGAGCGAAAAAAAGAGAACAAGAATCCGCCGCTTTTATTTAACCTGGCGGAGCTTCAGAATGTGTGCTCCAAGCTGTTCAAGATCAGTCCGGATGAGACATTAAAAATCGTACAGGAACTGTATGAGAAGAAGCTGGTCACTTATCCCAGAACGGATGCCCGTGTATTGTCGACTGCGGCTGCAAAGGAGATTTATAAGAATATTTCCGGGCTGCGAAATTATGAACATACAGCGGAAATCGCACAGCACATTATTGAACAGGGAAATTACAAAAATCTGGCAAAGACCAGATATGTTAATGATAAGCAGATTACAGATCATTATGCAATCGTACCCACAGGCCAGGGCTTAAATGCATTAAGAAGTGTTTCTCTTACTGCACAGCGTGTATATGAGACCATTGTCAGAAGATTTGTAAGTATTTTTTATCTGCCTGCTGTATATCAGAAGGTCAGTCTTGTAACAAAGATTCAGAATGAGAGCTTCTTTTCCTCATTTAAAGTACTGCTGGATGAAGGATACTTAAAAGTTGCCACAAATTCTTTTGCGAAGCGAAAAGCGGCAGATGCCATGAGCAGTGTGAACAGAGCCGGCGCAGCCGGCAATGAGGGAAGTGAAGAGGAAGATCCGGATACAGGAAAAAACGGCGGGAACAAAGCTGATGATTCGGCTGAGGATATGGCGTGCGATACCAGACTTCTTGCCGCATTGCAGAACCTGAAAAAAGGTGATATACTCTCTGTGGACAGCCTGAGTATCAAAGAGGGCGAGACATCGCCGCCAAAGCGTTATAATTCCGGTTCTATGATCCTTGCAATGGAGAATGCCGGACAGCTTATTGAGGCTGAGGAATTACGTGCTCAGATCAAGAGCTGCGGAATTGGTACCAGTGCCACCAGAGCAGAGATTCTTAAGAAACTGTGCAATATCAAATATCTGGCACTGAACAAGAAAACCCAGGTCATCACTCCGACACTTCTTGGAGAGATGATCTTTGATGTGGTAAACTGCTCCATCCGGCAGCTTCTGAATCCGGAACTGACTGCAAGCTGGGAAAAAGGACTGAATTATGTGGCAGAGGGAAGCATTACAGAACAGGAATATATGGACAAGCTGGAGCATTTTGTGCGTATTCAGACCCAGCAGGTGGAAAAGAATAATTATCAGGCTTATCTGCGGCGCTTCTTTGATGCTGCAGCAGTGAACTATAAAGAACCGGCAGGAAAGAAAAGAGGAAAATAAAAATGTTAAAAGATTATACAATTGCAAATCTTCTGGATCTTAACGAAACAATCGCAAAGGATTTATTTGAAGGAAAAACATATCCATGGGAAGTATTACCGGAGATCGGAGATTTCATTCTGAAACTGGGACAGACCTTAAGTGAAGAAGAATACGACCACCCGTCAGAAGATGTATGGATTGCCAAGAGTGCCAAAGTGGCACCTACAGCCTGCATCAACGGTCCGGTCATCATAGGTAAAGAAGCAGAAGTACGCCACTGTGCATTTATACGCGGAAAAGCAATTATAGGTGAGGGTGCAGTAGTAGGTAATTCTACAGAATTAAAGAATGCAGTACTTTTCAACAAGGTACAGGTTCCGCACTACAATTATGTAGGGGATGCAGTTCTGGGCTATAAATCCCATATGGGTGCAGGCTCCATCTGCTCTAATGTAAAATCTGACAAGAAACTGGTAATTGTAAAAGACGGTGACGAGAAGATTGAAACAGGTCTGAAGAAATTCGGCGCAATGCTTGGAGATAACGTAGAAGTGGGCTGCGGTTCCGTATTAAACCCCGGAACTGTGATCGGACGCTGCTGCAACATTTATCCACTTTCCTCAGTAAGAGGCTGCGTACCTGCAAATCACATTTACAAGTCAAAAACAGAAATTGTGGAAAAGAGATAATTAAAAAATAGAAGAGGCAGGCTGTAGGAATGATATTATGTCAGTCATACAGCCTGCCCTTTTATATTTTTTGTCTGTCAGATATAGAAGATATTTGTTGTAATTGATATTACATATGAAATAAAACTTTCCTCAGGATTACCAGAATGGCAATATGTACCGGATAAAACCAATAAAAGAAATACTTCAAAAATCTTCCTTTGATAAATCCACGTTCGCCATTATACATATTAATGGAAAGAAAAGCAAAGCATGCCTTCCATTCGTAGTAAAGCCAGCAGCTTCCGATGATGGCCTGGGCTGTTTTATCGTTACGGAACCAGTACATGATCAGCAGGAATACAAATCCCCGCCATCCGTAATCTGCCTTCAGGAATACGGAGACAGCCAGCAGTGCCAGTACGCAGACAAGCTGCATTTTCTGATTATCCCAGAAGTATTCCAACGCACAGAATGCCAGGTATCCCAGAAACAGGGTAAAAAATACATTCTGCTTCTCATATCTCCAGGTATTGGTAAACATGAAGTTCCATGGAATCTCAGAGATACATGCAAATAAAAACAGACTCAGGCCATATTTCTTACGATTATGTGTATGCAAAAATCCTTCCACTAACAGAAAACAGAAAATTGGAAAAGCGGCTCTTCCGATATCCCGGAAAATTCGATACCAGCTGTAATCTACACCACCGAAACTGAAAAGAGTTGCAGTTGTGGCAGGATAATTATACAGGATCATTAAGCCTGTATGGTCAATGAGCATCAGGGTGATGGCGATTAATTTCAAAGCACTTCCACTCAGAACCCGAAATCGTTCAGGGAGAAAGGAAGCAGGTAACCTTGTTGTCATAATAGAAATCCCTTCATTAATAGAAATTAGAACTATTTTACCACAAAAAAATCAAAGATGGTTAAAAATTTTACAATTTATGACTGGACGAATCAGCACTTTTGTGAGAAAATAACACTAGGTTGTTAGGCATACTCCTCTGAAGTCATTCAGCAGACCTCAGAGTTTTGCCCTGTGCAGTTCATTCAGCAGTTCTGTACAGTGGAGAGTATAACAACATGAAGTTAATCTATACTTGAAAGGAGTTTTACAATGATTTATTCACGCGAAGTAGAAGAAATGTGCCCAGTTGCACAGGGCGTTCATCATGGCGCCGCTCCAATCCCAGAAGAAGCTAAATGGGTACAGGCAAAAGAAGTCAAAGATATTTCCGGTCTTACACACGGTGTTGGCTGGTGTGCACCACAGCAGGGTGCCTGCAAGCTTACATTAAATGTTAAAGAAGGTATCATCCAGGAAGCACTGGTTGAGACTATCGGATGTTCAGGTATGACTCACTCTGCAGCTATGGCTTCTGAGATCCTTCCGGGTCTTACTGTTATGGAGGCACTGAACACTGACTTAGTTTGTGATGCGATTAACACAGCTATGAGAGAACTCTTCCTTCAGATCGTTTACGGACGTACACAGTCTGCATTCTCAGAAGACGGACTTCCTGTAGGCGCTGGACTCGAGGACCTTGGTAAAGGACTTCGCTCTCAGGTTGGTACAATGTATGGAACTCTGAAAAAAGGACCTCGTTACCTTGAAATGGCAGAAGGTTATGTAACAGGTATTGCTCTTGATGCAGATGATGAGATTATCGGATATCAGTTCGTAAGCCTTGGAAAAATGACTGATTTCATCAAAAAAGGCGATGACCCGAATACTGCATGGGAAAAAGCAAAAGGTCAGTACGGCCGTGTTGCAGACGCTGTTAAAATTATCGACCCAAGAAAAGAATAATTTAGGAGGTAACAGGAAATGGCTTTATTTGAATCATATGAGAGACGAATTGACAAAATCAATTCTGTTTTAAACAGCTATGGCATTGCTTCTATTGAAGAAGCTGAGAAAATCACAAAAGACGCAGGTCTTAATGTATACGATCAGATCAAAGGCATTCAGCCGATCTGTTTCGAGAACGCTTGCTGGGCATATACAGTAGGTGCTGCAATCGCAATCAAAAAAGGATGTAAGAAAGCAGCAGACGCAGCAGCAGCTATCGGAGAAGGTCTTCAGGCATTCTGTATTCCTGGATCCGTTGCTGATACACGTAAAGTAGGTCTTGGACATGGTAACCTTGGCAAAATGCTTCTTGAAGAAGAAACAGAGTGCTTCTGCTTCCTGGCTGGACATGAGTCCTTTGCAGCTGCTGAGGGTGCTATCGGTATCGCTGAGAAAGCAAACAAAGTTCGTCAGAAACCATTACGTGTTATCCTGAACGGTCTTGGAAAAGATGCAGCTCAGATCATCTCCCGTATCAATGGCTTTACATATGTAGAGACAGAATACGATCCATACAAGAACGAAGTAAAAGAAGTATTCAGAAAAGCATACTCCGAAGGACTTCGTGCAAAAGTTAACTGCTACGGCGCTAACAGCGTTCCGGAAGGCGTTGCTATCATGTGGAAAGAAGACGTTGATGTTTCTATCACAGGTAACTCCACAAACCCGACACGTTTCCAGCATCCGGTTGCAGGTACATACAAAAAAGAACGTCTTGAAGCAGGTAAGAAATACTTCTCAGTTGCTTCCGGCGGTGGTACAGGACGTACACTTCACCCAGACAACATGGCAGCAGGTCCAGCTTCCTACGGTATGACAGATACATTAGGACGTATGCACTCTGATGCACAGTTCGCTGGTTCTTCTTCTGTACCGGCTCACGTAGAGATGATGGGTCTCATCGGCGCTGGTAACAACCCAATGGTTGGTATGACAGTTGCAGTAGCTGTTTCCATCGAGGAAGCTGCTAAAGCTGGTAAATTCTAATAAATAGCTTAAAATAAGCATTTATCGTGTCCAAACGGAGTAATAAAAAGGGAGTTATTCTTAATTGAGTAGCTCCCCTTTTTACGCTAAAATATATAGTTTGCGACCGGAAAATGAGGGATTCGGAGTGGAGATTAATAAATATGCTTTATTTGCCGATGTGGCAGATACTAAAAATTTTACAAAAACAGGAGAACGGATGGGGTATACTCAGCCTGGTGTGAGTCATATTCTGAAAGGGATGGAAGCTGAATTTGGTTTTCCTCTTTTTATCAGAACCAAACAAGGGGTAATTCCTACCACCAATGCAGAGACCATCCTGCCTCTGGTACGTCAGCTACTGTCCATTAATGAACAGTTAGAGCAGACCATCAGTTCTCTGAATGGATTGACAACAGGACGGCTTACCATTGCTTCTTTTGCAAGCATAGCACGAAACTGGCTACCGGAGATCATCCATGCTTTTCAGCAGGAATATCCAGGTATCGATATTGCCTTGATGGAGGGTGGTACAGATGATATTGTGCAGTGGGTGGAAAATAACCAGGCAGATTTCGGGCTGCTGAGTAAAAGAAACATTGGTTGCCTGGATTGGATTCCGTTGTATGAAGATCCTTTGCTGGCAGTAGTTCCTGAGGATTATGACACAATGGGAAGAGAGGCTTTTCCTATCTCAGAAATGGCCGGGAAGTCCTTTATTATTTCTGCTGAAGGCGTAGATTATGATGTGCATGAAGCACTGGAAATCGCTGATATTACTCCGGATACCAAGTTTTCATCAAAAGATGACCATGTAATCCTCTCAATGGTATCCAGCCATCTTGGTGTGAGTATTCTTCCGAAACTTGTGATCGGCCATACTCAGGAAGCGATAAAGACCCTTCCTCTTGAACCTTCTGTGACCAGAGAACTGGGAATTGCATTGCGTAATGCGGAAAGTATTACTCCTGCAGCACAGAAATTTATTGAATGCATTCAGAAAATCCTGCCGGAGATGATATAATAAAGTAACAAAAAACAGCCATATCACAGAAAATGATATGGCTGTTTTGGGATTTTAGCCCATGTATACAGTTACGTGATATTCTTTTTTGCCTTCTTCAAAAGGAATCAGACAGCCTTCATATTCCTTGCCATCCACATTGATTTTCTTAACCCCTTTCTGTACATTATCCGGGTTTTTCACATCAATATGATAAACAGCATCTCTGAAGGTTCTGGTGAGTGTGAAATCTCCAAAGCCTTCCGGAATACATGGATCGATGCATAATCCGTCATAAGATGGCTGTACACCCAGAATAGCCTGGGAAAGATTCCAGAAAGTCCATGCTGCAGTACCTGTGAGCCAGCTGTTTTTAGCCTGACCATGGTAAACTGCGTCAGCGCCTGCTACCATCTGAGAATAAACATAAGGTTCTGTACAGTGGATTTCGCTGATGTCTTCAATATAGGAAGGACAGGTCTTTTTATAAATTTCAAAGGCTCTGTTGCCGCGGCCAATCACTGTTTCTGCAATGGATACCCATGGATTATTGTGGCAGAAGATACCTGCATTTTCTTTATATCCTGGCGGATAGGAGGAAATTTCTCCCAGATTCAGATAATACTGGGTATAAGCCGGCTGCAGGATCATGATACCGTATTTTGTATCCAGACGCTCTTTGACAGAATCCAGAGCTTTCTCAGCAAGTCCTTCTTTGACACCGATTCCTGCCATAACGCAGAAGCCCTGGGGCTCAATGAAAATCTGTCCTTCTTTGCATTCCTTTGATCCAATCTTCTGGGACTGTGCGTCATATGCGCGGAGGAACCATTCACCATCCCAGCCTGCATCCAATACAGCCTGATACATGGCAGCTACTTCCTGTTCTGCCTTTGTGGCTGTTTCGTTATCTCCCATATGACGGCTGATCTGAGCAAATTCCTTACCGTATTTCACAAACATTCCTGCAATAAAGACTGATTCGGCAACTGGTCCTTCAGAAGGCCCGGTTGTCTGGAAAGGTTCTCCAGGTTCTGTGGAGAAGCAGTTTAAGTTCAGGCAATCGTTCCAGTCTGCGCGTCCAATGAGAGGCAGCTTATGTGGTCCCAGGTGAGTGCTGGTATATTCGAAAGAACGGCGAAGATGTTCATACAGTGGAGCTGCTTTTTCTTTCTGGTTGTCAAAGTCAACGATTTCGTTTAAAATAGAGAAATCACCGGTTTCCTTCAGATATGCGGAAACTGCAGCAATCAGCCAAAGGGGGTCATCGTTGAAACCGCTTCCGATATCAAGATTTCCCTTTTTGGTAAGAGGCTGATACTGATGGTAAGCGCTTCCGTCTTCAAACTGAGTAGCTGCGATGTCCAGGATACGTTCTCTTGCACGTTCCGGGATCAGGTGTACGAAACCAAGAAGATCCTGGCAGGAATCACGGAATCCCATACCGCGGCCTGTGCCGGATTCGTAATAGGAAGCAGAACGGGACATATTGAAAGTTACCATACACTGGTACTGATTCCAGATATTGGCCATACGGTTTACATTTTCGTCCTTACTTTCTACATGGTAACGGGAGAGCAGCTTGGACCAGTAAGCATTCAGCTCTGCAAATGCTGCATCAACCTGCTGTGTTGTTTGGAACTGTTCTAGGATTTTGTGAGCCCCATCCTTGCGGATTACATTAGGAGCAATGAACTTCTGATCCTGAGGATTTTCGCTGTAGCCAAGAACGAAAACCAGATCACGGGATTCTCCGGCGGAAAGTGTAAGATTAATCTGATGGCTTGCAATAGGGTACCAGCCGCTGGCTACGGAATTACCTGCTTTGTTTTTCTTTACAGCGTCAGGGAAAGCATTTCCATTATTATGTCCCAGGAAAGCATCTCTACTTGTGTCATATCCGTCTACCGGACAGTTTACACTGAAGAAGCTGTAATGTTTGCGGCGTTCACGGTACTCTGTTTTGTGATAAATTGTGCTGCCTTCGATTTCAACTTCACCAATACTTAAGTTTCGCTGGAAGTTTGTGCTGTCATCAACTGCATTCCAGAGACAGAACTCTACATAAGAAAAAAGAGAGAAAGTCTTGGGTTTGTCAGTGGTATTGGTAAGAGTCAGTTTATTGATTTCACAGGAAGTATTTACCGGTACAAAAGCCAGAAGATCAGCCTTTAATCCGTTTTTGGAAGAGAGAAAACGGCTGTATCCGATTCCGTGATGACATTCATAGGAATCCACAGGTGTTTTGGAAGGCATTGTACCTGGATTCCAGATATCTTCGCCATCATGGATGTAATAATATTTGCCGTTGGAATCTACCGGAATATTGTTGTAACGGTAGCGTGTGATGCGCAGAAGCTTGGCATCCTTATAAAAGCTGTAGCCTCCGCAGGTATTGGAAATCAGGGAGAAGAAATCCTGAGTTCCCAGATAGTTGATCCATGGAAGAGGGGTGTCAGGGGTAGTGATGACATATTCTTTTGCCTGGTCATCAAAATAACCGAATTTCATAAAAAATCCTCCTATTTGTTGTAGTGAGATATAACATGTTTACTGAAAATACAGAAAATTAAATCACGAAAACGAATAAGTTCAGAAAGGAACGACATGGAATCGTGAGATATTCTGCTGTTTTTCCTTAGTATAGCGGAATAAAATAAGAAAATCAACTGTTTTCAGGAAAAATAACTGTCCAAAATAATAGATGAATTTTCGTTAAAATGATGAAACTGATTTGTAATAAAAGGAAAAAATAGGATGGGAAAATTGTGCAACCATACGAAAATAGTAAATATTGCACAAAAATAGAAAATATTATCTTGAAAAATTGTGTGAGTAGTTATACAATAGATATAAATAAAAGCACGAAAACGATTACGAAAATTTTAGAAGGAAAGGAGTTACTGTTCACGGAGTGTATAGTGACAGATTGAGGCGTAAATATGGTTTCCATGAAAGAAATTGCAAAAAAATGTAATGTTTCTGTGGCAAGCGTAAGCAAAGCGCTGAACGGTTATTCAGATATCAGTGAAGAGACGAGGAAACTGATTTTGAAAACTGCCTCGGAAATGGGATATCTGCCCAATTCCTCTGCCAGAACATTAAAGACAAAGAGAAGCTACAATATTGGAGTTATGTTTGTAGATGAAGCACGCAGCGGACTTACCCATAATTATTTTAATCATGTGCTTGAAAGCTTTAAACGGACTGCAGAGGAGAGAGGTTATGATATTACCTTTACCAGCGGTAAAATCTCAGGACAGAAGTTAAGCTATTATGAACATTGTCGCTATAGAGGGGTAGACGGAGTGGTGATCGCCTGTGTTGACTTTTATACAGATGAAGTGCAGGAACTGATCCGCTCAGAGATTCCGGTGGTGACGATTGACCATGTTTTTGACGGGAATATTGCAGTGGTTTCCAACAACAGTCAGGGTATGGAGGAGCTGGTGAGCTATATCTACGAGCAGGGTCACAGAAAGATTGCCTATATCCACGGTGACAATACCTCTGTTACCAGGATGCGTCTCACCAGTTTTTACAGAACTGTGCAGAGATTGGGGGTTCAGATTCCGGATGAATATGTAAAAGAAAGCCCATACAGAGATGCAGACAGTGCAGCACGGACAACCGGTGAACTGCTGGAACTTCCGGATCCTCCTACCTGTATTATTTATCCGGATGATTATGCTGCTATTGGAGGAATTAACGAGATCAGAGAAAGAGGATTACGAATTCCTGATGATATTTCTATTGCAGGTTATGATGGAATTGATATTGCGAAAATTCTGGAGCCAAAGCTCACCACCCTTTGTCAGGACACAGCGGCAATTGGCAGGATAGCTGCGGAGAAGCTGATCGATCTGATTGAGAATCCCAAGACTACATTGATTGATCGTTTTTCAGTAGACGGAACTTTGTTTAAGGGGGCATCTGTGAAAAAAATAAAAAAATAAGAAGTGCGCAGCAGCCATTTGGGAATTTGAGGATTACACAAGCAGTACGAAGGGCGTAAAAAGACTGGCTAATAAGGTAGTACCGGGAGAGAAAAGATGTCTGTATCATGCCAATGGAATGGATATATACAATCATGAATTGTATGTTACCTGTGCGGAACCTAATGGAAAAGGTGAATATTCGGTTGTGAAGCTTACTATGGGCAGTACATCTGAAGAATGGCCCTATAATAGGTATACCTGGGAAAACCGGACAAACGCAATCAGCCATTACAAAGGCAATCAGTTTATTCTTCTTACCGAAACCGGTGCAGAGGGTGAAGAAGATAAAAAAATATATAAACTGTGTATTGTACACTTCTCAGCAGGAAAAGTTGTGGTTGATCAAACAAAATATTTTATGAATACCGGTTATGAAGTGCTTCAGGGAATCAATTACAGTGACAAATACGGATTATTTATTGTTACGACGAAAAAACTGGAATATTTTCCTAATGGTGATGTGCAAACCAGTGGAAGCAGGGTACTACACATTGATATGAGCAGAACTAAAACAATGAAATTTAAAGATGGCAAGAAATATCCTGTTTTAATTCCGGATTTTGCCTTTAACAATGAACTGGATGAATCAAAGTTCTTTAGTTTTGAAATGGAATCCGTAGCGATTGACAGAAATACAAACAATATGATTGTGTCGGTTAATGCGAACAGTCCGATTGCGGGCGATAATGGTAAACATCCGGGGGAAGACTACATCTACAGATTTTCTTCCATTGAATTTAAATAACGAAACTTATCTTTACAGAGATTGGGTTCCTGCAAAGGTAGAAAAAAGCGGCTTTTCAAGCCGCTTTTTCTGCATAGTTAAATATGTTAAATAAAAAAAGATTGTTGAAAAAATATTACATATATGATACAATTGTTAACATAAACGTAACATGATAACGAGGTATAATGATGGAAAGAAGGCAAAGTATTATGAGAAGGAGAGGCAAAACATTTTTATCGCTGTTTCTTTCTGCTGTGATCGTTACCGGTCAGCCGGTATTGGCAGCCGATTTTTCTGCTGGAGAGGAAACATTTATTTCGGAAACCACAGAGCAGGAAGGCGATGTATCGGAAGCTTCAGCTATTTTCGAGGATACTGTGGATTCAGACAGTGAAATGAGATATGAGAAATATGAGGCGACAGTTTCTAGTGAAATCCTTGATTTGGGACAGACTGGAGTAAACGGCAGTGGTTGGGGGTGGGAAAGGCTGGAGATAAAAAATACAGGCACAGAGGCTTGGCATATCAAATCTATCTCAGAATTGAATGATTTTACACTTGAGCCGTTTGATTATCCGTTTCAGGGAAGGTTTCCAATGGAAGTTGGGAATAAGGTTAAGCCCGGAGAAGCTGTTGCAGCGGATATTTATGTAAAGAAAAATCTTTCTCCGGGAATTCATGAAGAAACCTTTGTCATGGAAACAGAAGAAGGCATTCAGGCGAAGTGTAGGATACGGGTTCTTATTCGCGGCGCATCTGATCAGGATTATGAGGTGAACTGCAGACCGAATAGCGGTACGAGATTTCTCACAATTACCCCTGAAGAATACGACTGGTGGGATAATACAGATCCGGATCCGGATATGTTTATGTGTCCAAAACGCAGTATATGGATATATAACAATGGAAAAAATCCTGTTACGGTTGATTTTGAGAATACGGAACATTTCTGGGCGTACCTTGATGATTATGAAACGGGGGTTATTATGCCCGGAGAAGGTACAACGGTTTATCTTCGTCCGAAAAAGGAAGAACAGGTAGCTACTGATATTTTTAAGGTTTCCATCACAGGAGGAATAGAATTATCTTATATAATTTCCCAGAATTGTCCTCATATTGCACCGCCTTATCCGGAAGGAGCAACGATAAAAGATGTGAAAGTACAGGGGTCAACTATTAAGGCAGCGGCTTATGACTGCGCAAACAGCGAAGGTTTCGATGCGGTTCTGACAAAGAAAAGCTGGGTTGACAGACCTGAGAATTATGTGAAGGTGGCGAAGAATCAGGATGCAAAGACCATCACCTTCACAAATGTAAAAAACGGCACGTATTATCTGGGAATCCATGCGTACAACAGGGATTATTATGATGGAAATGTGTCCGGGAAAAGGTTTGGGGCATGGAGTTATCCAGTAAAAGTAGTAGTAAAGAACGGAATTCCCACAGAGAGGGTGAAGATTAAAACTGTAAAAACAAGTAAAGGAGCTGTGTCTGTAACAGTTGGCGTACCAAAAGGATTTGCAAGAGCAGATATGGAACTGAGATCTACAGGCGGAACCACCGTATATAAACGGAACAATCGGACAACCTATACAAGGATTACAGGCGTGAAGCCCGGAACCTATACTCTGAGAGTCCGCCCATGGGCCAAAATTAACGGAAGGAAAGCTTACGGAGACTGGGTATCCTGGGGAAGAAGAATCAGGGTAAAATAAAAAGAAACAGACAACGGCCCCTTGTTTAGAAAAGTTTAAATTGGTTTGAGAAAGAGAAAAGTAAATTCTGTAAAGTTGACTTCACAAAACCTGAAAAACAGAAAGAGAGCTGCCAGACAGCAGAAGAAAAAACAGAACGGACAAAAAAGACGGATTGATTACATAATAGGAAACTGAAAACATGCGACAATCTGCAGGGATACCGGGGTTAGGCTGAAACACTATATCACGGAACCGTCTATGTAGTACAGCAAAATAGGCTGTCCTCATACCGAGGGTTTCCACTTCAGTAAGCCTGAGAAGTGTCAAACTGACACTTCCTCAAACATACTAAGGTCACAACTTTCATTGCATCCACAGTCACAACAAAAAATAGAGTATTCCCTTCAATGCGTGCGATATTTCACTTGTGATTGTGATCTCGTGTTTCCATACAGCCGCACGGACAAGAAATATATTCCTTTCCCTCTTTGATTTCAATAATTTCCCAGGTATGTTCATGAGAAGTGAAGGGTTTATCCAAACAGACATGTCCATGCACAGTTGAAATAGTTGCAACGATGGCCATTGTAGCAATGCACCCAATAATTAGGTTTTTTGATTTTGCTTGCATATATTTGTCTCCTTTCATTTAGTGAATACGTATAGGCGTTTGCGAAACGCCAAACACTGCATAAATACGGTGTTTTTTGTCGTTAAAATAAAATATCTCCTCAAGGTTTATGGTAAAATAGAATTGACTAGAAACTAATTAACCAATCCACCTAAAGGAGATATACCTACATGATAACATATAAACAGCTCACTTTGGCAGAAATTTTTGAATATAGAACGAAAATAAGTTTCTGCACCATTGGGGGAATACTACGAATTGTAGATGAAGATAAGAGCATGAAACAGAAATTTGAAGAGAAAGCGTAACCAAAGCATAAGAAATACGATGTTTATTATGAGAGCCTTTTTTGTTATGATATTTGCACAGGATGTTTGAAAGTACGAAATCGGAGAAAGCTGTATGGAAGATACTTATATTATAGACTTGTTCTGGAGAAGAGATGAAAATGCAATACAATTAGTTGATAAAAAGTATAATTCCACTTGTTATTCTATTGCGTGGAAGATTCTTATGAATAGGGAAGATTCCGAGGAGTGTGTAAATGATACATGGTTTGCGGCATGGCGGTATATCCCACCCCAAAGGCCGCCAAAACTGGTAGCTTTCTTAGGAAAAATTACAAGAGGATTCGCAATTGATATGTTAAGAAAAAAGCATGCGGCAAAACGGATGGATATGCATATTGCAAACATAACGGAAGAGGTAGAAAGTTTAAATACCGCTAGAACGCATATTTTAGATGAACATATGGAAGCTGAGGAACTGATAGAAATCATCAATCGTTTCCTGGGCGGTTTATCTGACAGGGACAGGGATATTTTGTCCAGAGATATTGGGTAATGGAATCCATTAAAAATATTGCCGCCAGACATAAGATGTCAGAAGGGGCAATTAAGCAGAATCTGCTGCGGAATAAAAGGAAACTGAAAAAGATATGTATAAATTTATCATACATATATTTTTATCAATGTCATTTAGATAAGCATTTCGTCTGATAAAAACAGTATATCACGTTATTTGACTTTAGAAAACATGGTTCAGTTAAGAAATATTATGTTCAATGGGAAGTCCTGTCTGCCCCCCCCAGATGACTACCTGTGAAGAACATAAAATACAATTTCGTATACCAAAAAGACAGATTGCAGATCTGTCTGAAAAAGAAGTATAATAGTGATGATATTTAAGCCGCTCGATACATGAAATCCCTATTTCTCTTTGGACGGAGGCGGATAGGATATTTACGGTTGCTCCTGACTGGTGTCAGGTGCTTTTGTATGAGAAGCATGGTCTCAATTTCGTCACTGCTATGTTTTAAATATGCTCTGCATATGTTGACTGCGGTGGCGAAATTTATTTTGTAGATATGCTTTGTGTTATCTCGTGTTCTCACAACGGCCTGAGCTGTCACAAATTCGCAGAAGTTATATAGTATCATCCGGGCATTGAGTTCCTGAAGGATCCCGTCATACTTGCTGCTATGCCAGTTAACAAGACCTATGGTGTATTTCAGCTCACGAAAGCTTGTTTCCTCGCTCCAGCGCATTCTGTAAAGCTTTTTAATCTCTTCTAAGGGGAAGTCTTCTTCCGAAAGATTTGTGGCAATGCAGATGTAGGTCCCATTATCAAGAAGAATACGAACAATACGGAATTCGATATCATAATATGTACAGTTTTCATCCAGGAAATCCAGATCGGTAGTCTGCTGAAGAATGGTATACGTATTGGGATCCCCAAGAGTTTCTTTTGTATGGCGTCTGGTAAGAGTGGTTTTTATATGGGTATCGAACTGACTGTCAGGTAGATCATAAGCGGAAAGAATGTCGTTACTGTTGATGTCTTTCATGCGAATAATGAATTTCATATTCTTTTGAATAAGATGAGCAAAGACATTGAAGCTTTCATATCCCCGGTCTGCCATTAAAATTGCCGGCACAGAATCGGGATAACGGTCAGTTATGGTATTCAGTGCAGCACGTTCATGAAGCTTCTTTTTTCCCTGAACCAGAAAATCACAGTAAGTATGGTTCATGATATCGTAAAGAGCATTGACGTGAATCGCATTGTAACCCTTTTCGCCTTCATGGATAAAAGTTCTTTCATCCTCTGGGTCTCGTGCTATATTGACATCGGAACCATCACATGCTAAAAGGCGATAGCCGTGATAGGGCTGATCAGAAAGTTCCCTGCACTGTTCCACAAAAATATGGAACAGAAAGCTCCATCCTTCCGGTTGGAGTTTGAAATGCTGCTGGGTAAAAGAAGATTTTGCAGGGGCTGCAAGTGAATGCTCAAAGAAATCCAGGATTTCATTTGAAACAGATTTACTCTGCATTTGAACCATAAATTGAATATAATCATGGAAAGAAAGTTTACGGTTTCCTGTGAAATCAGCTTCCGGGTTTTGGCAGAACATGAAATGAAGTTCATCCAGTTCAGCAATGCAGTTTTCGAGTGTTGTTTTTAAGTCAGCTAAAAAGTTTTGAGTCATAGGGTGCCTCCTTGAAATGTGTTTATATTCAAGGCTTACATAACATATATTGCTTATCCTGTCAAATGTTTTTTGAAAAAAATGAGGATAAAAACTAAAGGAAGAGAGAAGAAAAATGCAGTTATATCAGTTTGAAAAAATATACTCTCAAATGGAAAAAGAGTTTGGAAAAATCAGAAAAGGTGATGAGGAAACTTACAGTATGCTTCTTTTGCCGATGGAAAGTAATGCGTTAAAAATCCATCGAAAGTTTCCCGCTTCAAACAGCAGAAGAATGAAAGAGGCAATTGCCCTTGTATTGTTTGATATTAAATCAAGATGTACCGGAGAAAGTTTTGACACGGGAAACTTTCGCAATGAGGATAATGAACGGCTTGAAACTGCCCTGCTTATGGCATTTGATCCATACACGAATAGTGAAATAAAGGAGCTGCTTATTTCCAGAGGGAGGCAGCATGAGTTAGATTTAAAGAAAATGCAACAATACTATAAGATTCCGGTAATGTGTCTGCTAAGGATTAAGGCTTCGATAGATACTTGGGAAAAGAATGCTGGAACGAATGGATACTTCGATTTTATAGAGGGATACATGGGAACATCCATTACGGGAGATGAAATGAAATATTCGGTGATGATGCAAGATTTGTACTATTTATCGTATAGCCGTCGTCTAAACAGAGTGTGTTCAAATATTCAACAACACTCTGTTTAAATTGTCACGCAGGCTTAACTAAATGACATTGAGGAATTATTATTTGTGTTAAAGATTTGGAAAAACACAATAATTCAGTTAATAAATCTGAAAATATGCAGTAATAGAAGAGAAAGAAATGACAAAATCATGAAAAAAGCTACACTATATTTACTGATGATTTCTTTGATAGGAATGCTGGAAGTGCCTGTACATGCGGCAGATGTGTATGCGGATGAATCAACGGAGTTATATTCTTTTGATGAAGGAGCAATGTGCGATGATGATTTCGCAACGGAGTGTCAAGCAGACGTGAGCGATAAAAAACTACAGCAAGATTTTGAATCGGCCATGAAAGATGGAATTGGTCTGGGACTGGATGATTTTTTAGAAACTTCATATTCTGGAAACAGCACTGGCTCAACGCAGTCAGACAGTGAGGCCGAAGTATTAGAGGCAGATTTTGAAGCTGCTATGCAGGATGACAACATAAAACTATCAGAAGCAGGAATTGAATCCATGAATTTGATTTCCACTAATGACGACAATATAGACGCAGAATATGCCGCTGAAATTAATGAGTGGGAATCAAAGCCAATTTTAACAAGGGCTGCTTCGACAGTGAGCAGGGTAGAGTATGGACAGCAGTGGAGAATATACAGAAAAAGTGACAATGCAACGATGGTACAGTGGGTTTTAAGGGGACTGTTCTTATATAATGGCTAGCCAGTGTAAACAGACATCTATGAACTGATATAATAATGCATCTAATACTTTTACGGTTACTTCAAAGTCACACTATCCATCCGGAATGTATGCAGTGGGAAATTGCAAAGCGGTACAGAAAAAGGGTGGAAAATTGTATTCACATGTTCTCCGGATTGGGGTAACACCTACAGGAAAAGTAGTTAAGTAACAATGATGTTGGAAATGGCAGAAGTAAAAAATACCATTTAAGACCTGGAAGAGGATGCATGATTCTCTTCCTGTTTTGTCGAAAAAATCTTATTGCATAAGTATAATGAAAGCACTTATAATAAGAATATGAAAAGAAAGTGAATGAATGCAGGTGTTGAATTTAGACGAGAAAAATACAGAACGCATGGACGCCATTAACAAGTTTACGTTAATGGATGATACGTTTATGACACAGGTGTTTTCCAGTGATTTAGAGTGTACTGAGGAACTCTTGAAGATCATTTTAAAAAGAGATGATCTGACGGTAACGAAATCTGTTACACAGTTGACGATTGGAAATTTGTTTGGACGATCTGTCAGATTAGATATATACGCTAATGATTCCGAAGGAAAACAGTACGATATCGAGGTCCAACAGGATGATAGTGGGGCAGTACCAGAACGTGCCAGATTAAACAGCTCATTATTTGATACCAGACTTACAACATCAGGAAGTAAATATACAGAGATGCCAGAGACATATATCATATTTATAACGTCTAATGATGTGTTGGTAGGTGGACTTCCGATTTATACAATAGAAAGAACAGTACAGGAAACAGGGAAACTGTTTAATGATAAAGCACATATTGTATATGTAAATGGCTCTTACAGAGGAGATGATGAGGTTGGCTGGCTAATGCATGATTTTAACTGTGTTAATTATCACGAAATGCATAATGCAAAAATAGCTGCGAGAGTAAGATATTTTAAAGAGGAACCGAAAGGAGTGGCTGATATGTGCAAGACGATGCAGGTAATTGTAGATAGAGAACGTGATGAGGCAGAAGTAAGCAGAAGTAAAAAAATCGCATGGAATATGTGGAAAAATGGAGAGCATGATCTTGATAAAATTGCAGAGACCACATTGCTGTCTGTTGAGCAGGTACGAGAGGCTATTACACAAAAGAAAGCGTAAAATCTATTACAGAGGATGTTGCAGTTCAGGGTTCTTCCGATACTGAAGCGGCTGTCTGATGATATTTCTATTGCAGGTTATGATGGAATTGATATTGCGAAAATTCTGGAGCCAAAGCTCACCACCCTTTGTCAGGACACAGCGGCAATTGGCAGGATAGCTGCGGAGAAGCTGATCGATCTGATTGAGAATCCCAAGACTACATTGATTGATCGTTTTTCAGTAGACGGAACTTTGTTTAAGGGGGCATCTGTGAAAAAAATAAAAAAATAAGATGTCTGAAAAATCAGGATCCTGCTTCACATAAGTTATAAAAAATGATATAATTTATGAACTAAAATATAAAAGTCAGAGGTTAATATGGATTACCAGAGTATTATAACTTTTTTTATGGAAATGGCAGGTACGATTGCTTTTGCTGCTTCCGGGGCAATGGTAGGTGTAGAACGGAATATGGACATTTTCGGTGTCAGTGTACTGGGTGTAGTTACAGCTGTAGGCGGAGGTATGATCCGGGATATTGTGCTGGGGATTATTCCACCTAATGTGTTTACAAATCCGGTATATGCCTTGGTGGCTACCATTACTTCCTGTCTGGTTTTTCTGGTTTTTTACTGGAAACGGCAGCTTTTGGAAGGGCATATGCGGCTTACCTATGACAGAGTCATGCTGGTGATGGACTCTATCGGTCTGGGAATTTTTACAGTAGTGGGAGTGAATACGGGAATTCGCAGTGGATATATGGATAATGTGTTTCTCCTGGTGTTTCTGGGAACGATTACAGGAGTAGGGGGAGGCCTGCTGCGTGACATGATGGCAGGAGTACCGCCTTATATTTTTGTAAAGCATATTTATGCATGCGCGTCTATTGTAGGAGCGGTTGTATGTGTGTATATGAATCGTTTTGTGGGAAATGTGGAAGCTATGATGGTAGCCTGCTTCGTAATCATATTGATTCGGTATCTGGCAGCACATTATCGTTGGAATCTGCCCAGATTGCATAATGGTTGTGAACAATAAAAAGGAGCCCGGATTTATTCCGGACTCCTTTTTGGCCTTATAGCAGGATATTTATTGATTGCTTATTTATTTTGTATCCTGGAGAGCGAGATAACCTTCTTCGCCTGTACGGATCTTAACAACATTTTCAATGTCATATACAAATACTTTACCATCACCGATCTGACCTGTATGAAGGACTGCTTTGGCAGTTTCAATAACTTTCTTTACAGGTACCAGGCTGACAACAATCTCAATCTTGATCTTAGGAAGAAGATTCATTTCTACTTCAACACCACGATAGTAGGATGGAGCACCTTTCTGTACGCCGCATCCGAGAACATTTGTGATAGTAATACCTGTAACACCGATCTCATTCATTGCCTGCATAAATTCATCAAGCTTATTCTGACGTGTGATGATAACAACCTTTGTAAGTTTATGAACGCCTTCTTTCGGAAGTTCAGGAACTGATTCAGCAGGAGCGGAAGGTCTGGCTGTAACAACAGGAGCTTTTACAGAAGTTCCCATAGGAGTTGGAACGCCTGCCATTGCGAAACCGTCATAAGCACTTGTAAGACCATGTTCTTTGGAGTCAAGACCTGCGATTTCTTCTTCAGCTGAAACACGAAGTCCGATTGTATGTTTGATTACCTGGAAGATAATTGTCATAGTAACAACAACCCATGCGATTGTAATGATCATACCAGTGAACTGAACACCAAATCCGTGGAAGCCGCCGCCTGTAAGGAGCCCTTTCCAGTCTGTGCCTGATCCGTCTGAGAAAAGACCAACTGCAAGGGTACCGAAAGCACCGTTTAAACCATGAACACCGACAGCACCAACAGGGTCATCAATTTTCAGAACCTTGTCAATAAATTCAATACCAAATACTACGATAAAACCGGAAGCAATACCGATGATTGCTGCGGATGTAGGAGAAACTGTGTCGCATCCTGCTGTAATTGCTACAAGTCCTGCAAGAGAACCGTTCAGAGACATGGAAACATCCGGTTTTTTGTAACGTACCCATGTGATGATCATAACAGTTACAGTTGCAACAGCTGCTGCAAGGTTAGTAGTAACAAAGATTTTACCTGCACTTACGATTGCATCGCCTTCCATACTTACTGTGGAAGCACCGTTAAATCCGAACCAGCAGAACCAGAGGATAAATACACCTAAAGCGCCAACTGTAAGGTTGTGTCCCGGGATAGCTTTTGATTTGCCGTCCTTTGTATACTTACCGATACGAGGTCCAAGGATGATAGCACCGATCAGAGCTGCCACACCACCTACCATATGTACTGCACAGGAACCTGCGAAATCGTGGAATCCCATCTGGCTGATAAATCCACCGCCCCAGATCCAGTGTCCGGATATCGGATATACAACAAGACTGATCATAAGGCTGTAGACGCAATAGGAAAGGAACTTGGTACGTTCTGCCATTGCACCGGAAACAATTGTTGCGGATGTTGCACAGAATACTGTCTGGAAGATTAAGAATGCCCAGAAAGGAACTCCGTCAGGAAGCATTCCTGAACCATAGTGTGCTTCTGTTGCAATACCACCGATCTTTCCGATAAATCCATTACCTGCACCAAACATCAGACCGAAGCCGACCAGCCAGAAGACCGGGGTTCCGATACAGAAGTCCATCAGGTTTTTCATAATAATGTTACCTGCGTTTTTGGCTCGTGTGAAGCCTGTTTCTACCATTGCGAATCCGGCCTGCATAAAGAAGACCAGTGCGGCGCCGACCAGCACCCATATTGTGTTTACTGAAGAAAATTCCATAATATTACTCCTCCCTCATTCATGAATAAATTTCCTCTATATCGAAAAACGCGGCAGAATCCCTAAAAGGTTCTGTCGCGCTTTTGCGAACTTAAAATTTTTTTATAAATATATGTAAAACAGGGGAATATCAAAATATCGTGTGATTAATGGATGAGGAAATCGATAATGAATTATGAAGTAGAGTTCATAAAGGGATATTCCCCTGTTGTTACCAATGTAGTCAAGTGGATATTCGCAATCCGCTTCGCTGCTTGCTCATAACCGAATAACTGCTCCGCAGTTATTCGGTTAAATATTTACGGATTGTTCCATTGCTTTGCAGCTCCAATAATCCTATAAACATTCAGAATCATATCATTTATACGGAAAACAGAAGCTTGTCATAGGTAGGATATGGAAGCAGTGCATCCGGAATCAGTGTTTCAGCTGTATCTACAGATTTTCTTAAGCTTTCCATGTCGGAAAGTACTATGGACTGATATGCCTTTGCATTTGCAAGAGGATCCTCTGTAGCAAGAGCTGTTGCTGTATCTGCTTTCAAGGTTTCCAGACCTTTGGTGATATCACCGGCAAGATCAGAGAGTTCTTTGATCAGTTTACCTTCTGCATCAGTACTGATATCTGCAATAACAGATTTTTTGGAAATAGCAGTAGCCGCCAGCTTGTCAATATATTCAAATACAGATGGAAGGAAATCCTTCTGTACCATTTCAACCATAGTATTGGATTCGATATTAACGATCTTGGAATAGGCTTCCAGCCAGATTTCATAACGGGATTCAATTTCTTCTTTGGTAAAAATGCCATATTTTGTGAAGAGCTCGATATTTTTGTCTGCAATCCACTGTGGAAGAGCATCCGGGGTAGATTTCAGGTTAAAGAGACCCCGTTTTTCAGCTTCAGCAATCCATTCATCTGTATAACCATTACCATTAAAAATAACACGTTTGTGAGCAATAATGGTCTTTTTGATCAGTTCATGGATTGATTCTTCCATTTTGTCTTTCGGAACATCTTTTAATTCCTCAGCAAACTGATGAACAGCCTCAGCAACGGCTGTGTTCAGGATGATATTTGGGTTTGCAACAGAAGCTTCAGATCCCAGCATACGGAATTCAAATTTATTACCGGTAAATGCGAATGGTGAAGTACGGTTTCTGTCTGTGTTATCTTTTACAAAGTGCGGAAGAACCTTGGCACCGATGTTCATCTGGACAGCACGGCTTCCTGCGAAATATTCATCTTTTTCAATTGCTTTTAATACTTCTGTAAGTTCATCACCAAGGAAGACGGATACAACTGCAGGCGGAGCCTCGTTGGCACCCAGACGATGATCATTTCCTGCACTTGCAACAGAAATACGAAGTACATCTGCATATTCATCTACTGCTTTGATCACAGCAGTAAGGAAAATCAGAAACTGTGTGTTTTCTCCCGGCGTTTTGCCAGGATCCAGAATATTTATGCCATCATCTGTGATCATAGACCAGTTATTGTGCTTTCCGCTTCCGTTAATGCCGTCAAATGGTTTTTCATGAAGGAGGCAGACCAGACCATGCTTGTCAGCAACTTTCTTCATGATTTCCATTGTAAGCTGGTTGTGGTCAACTGCAACATTTGTGGTATCAAATACAGGAGCTAATTCATGCTGTGCAGGAGCTACTTCATTGTGTTTAGTTTTGGCAGGAATGCCCAGCTTCCAGAGCTCAACGTCCAGATCATGCATGTAAGCTGCAACTCGCGGCTTAAGTGCTCCGAAATAATGATCTTCCATCTCCTGTCCTTTTGGAGCAGGGGCACCGATCAAAGTACGTCCACAGAATACCAGATCTTTTCTTTGTTTATATAATTCTTTGTCTACCAGGAAGTATTCCTGCTCCGGACCAACGGTGGTATTTACATGTTTAATGGTTTTGTTTCCTATAATATGGAGAAGATTTACGGCCTCTTTGTCCAATGTCTGCATGGAGCGGAGAAGAGGAGTCTTTTTATCCAGTGCTTCGCCACTGTAGGAGCAGAATGCTGTAGGAATGTAAAGAGTTCCGTCTTTAATGAATGCCGGTGATGTCGGATCCCATGCAGTATATCCTCTTGCCTCGAATGTGGCACGAAGACCGCCTGACGGGAAACTGGAAGCATCCGGCTCACCTTTTACAAGTTCTTTGCCGGAGAAATCCATGATCACCTGACCGTCTCCTGTAGGAGAAATAAAGCTGTCATGCTTTTCTGCTGTTACATTTGTCATTGGCTGGAACCAGTGAGTATAATGGGTGGCTCCGTTTTCTGTAGCCCATTCTTTCATTGCAACTGCAACGGAGTTGGCAACATCAAGTTCAAGATGTGTACCGTTCTCAATTGTTTTCTTTAATGCTTTGTACATGTCCTTTGGCAGTTTGCTTCTCATTACCTTGTCATTGAAGACCAGGCTGCCATACAGTTCAGGGATATTCTGTGCCATATAGGTATTCTCCTTTCGAATTATGGTTCATCAATTTTTTTCGTCTCATAGAAAATCCCTCATTCGCATAACATTTTCTATAAAACGAAAAGTTTTGTATAAAACGAAAAAGGCACTTCGAATCTGATTTACATCAGTTCAAAGCGCCTTTGCTTTATGTGCTGTACTATAAACGATATAAAAAGAGATGTCAAGTACTTTTTTAAAAAAATAGAAAAAACAGAAAAAATTACAGACAATAAAAATAAAAAGGAACAGTTGACAAATTTAATTCTGTTATTATAATTTACTATGCAAGTTTTTAACGATATGATAGAAATCGGAGGAGAGATCAGATGGCTGGAATAAAAGAAGAATGTGGGGTGTTTGGCATTTATGATTTGGATGGAGGAAATGTGGTTCCATCCATATATTATGGATTGACTTCCCTGCAGCACAGAGGACAGGAATCATGTGGACTGGCAGTTTCAGATACCAGAGGAGAGAGAGGAAATGTAAAATTTCACAAGGATCTTGGACTGGTAAGTGAAGTGCTTCGCCAGGATGTAGTGCGTAAATATTCAGGAGACATTGGAATTGGTCATGTAAGATATTCTACAACAGGAGCTTCTGTTGCTGAAAATGCGCAGCCCCTGGTTTTGTCTTATGTAAAGGGAACTTTGGCGCTGGCTCATAATGGAAATCTGGTCAACACACCGGAACTGAAGTGGGAACTGATCCAGAATGGTGCAATTTTCCATACAACTACAGATTCAGAAGTGATTGCTTTCCATATTGCAAGAGAACGTGTGCATTCCAAAACAGTAGAGGAAGCTGTTTTAAAAACAGCCAGGAAGATTAAAGGCGCTTATGGACTGGTTGTTATGAGCCCGAGAAAACTTATCGCTGTCCGAGATCCTTATGGCCTGAAGCCTTTATGCCTGGGAAAAAGAGGAAATACTTATGTAATTGCTTCTGAAAGCTGTGCGCTGACCTCAGTGAGTGCGGAGTTTGTCCGTGATATTGAACCGGGCGAAATTCTTACTATCACAAAAGATGGACTGAAATCCAATATGGAACTTGCCGGTACAAAAAAGGCACATTGTGTATTTGAGTATATTTATTTTGCCCGCCTTGACAGTACAATCGATGGAGTAAAGGTTTATGATGCCAGAATCCGGGGTGGTAAATCGCTTGCCAAGTCTTATCCTGTAGAAGCAGACATTGTTACAGGTGTTCCGGAATCCGGTCTTCCGGCAGCAAAGGGATACTCAGAAGAATCAGGGATTCCCTTTGCATTTGCATTTTATAAAAACAGCTACATTGGACGAACCTTTATCAAGCCTACCCAGGAAGAAAGAGAATCCAGTGTACATCTGAAATTAAGTGTGCTGGAGTCTGTAGTGAAGGGAAAAAGAATTGTTCTGGTAGATGATTCAATTGTAAGAGGTACCACGATTGCCAATCTGATCCATATGTTAAAAGAGGCTGGTGCAAAAGAGGTACATGTGCGTATCAGTTCCCCGCCATTTTTGCACCCGTGTTATTTCGGCACAGATGTACCTTCTAATGATCAGCTTATTGCTGCCAGCCACAGTGAAGAAGAAATCTGTCAGATGATCGGTGCGGATTCTCTTGGATATATGCAGACAGATTATTTGAAAGGCATGGCAGGAGGACTTCCTCTCTGCAAGGCTTGCTTTGACGGTAAGTATCCAATGGATATTCCTGACTATAAAGATGCTGATTTTATGGATATTGTAAAATGCTGATTCCTGAGAAAGAAAGGATGTACCAGCATATCCATTAATTGGATACAGGAAATAAAAAATCATGAAAATTGGGGAAAATGCATATAATTATAAAGAGATTCCCGTAAAATGGTCAAGCCAATATGAGAATATATAAAATATGAAAAGACAAAATAGCTAAATTAGCAGCATTATAATTGTACAAAATATACAAAATGAAATAGAAAAAACGTCAACAGGAAATCGTGAAAAATCTTGACAAATCGAAATGTGTAGGACATAATGTGTGCAATTGAAAGGTGATAGGTTCACTGATAAAAGTATGAACAGAGTATCCAGAAAGGGTGATCATTATGACACAGAGTAAGATTAAGTTAAATGCAGCGGAGGATGTACAGGAATTTGTAAATGCAGCTTCCAAATGTGATTTTGATATTGATATTTATTATAATAGGTTTCTCATTGACGCGAAATCCATTCTTGGGATTTTGAGTATGGATCTGACAAAGGTTTTGACCGTAGATTGTCATGGAGAAAATAAGGAGTTTGAGCGTACTCTTCAAAAGTTTGCAGTAGCCTGAAGCTATAAAAGTCGGGAACAGTATATCTGTTCCTGATTTTTTTTACCGAATCAGATATTTCAATATTGACAAAGATAAAAAATTGTTTTATAGTATAGCATATTTTTAAGATAAAAATCGGAAATATGGTTTCGAATAAGAAAGATAAATCTGACAAAGGCGTCAGGTACAGAACTTGTGGGCAAAGTGTCCCTATAGAGCTTCTGTACTTGGCGCTTTTTATTATTGAAATCCAGATTTTCCGGAAAGAATTTATGTTATCAGTTTTAGAGAACCAAGGATGATGGAGGAGGAAATCAAATGGCAGTAAAGTATGTATTTGTCACAGGAGGCGTTGTTTCCGGTCTTGGAAAGGGAATTACAGCTGCATCTCTGGGACGTCTTCTTAAAGCAAGAGGCTATCAGGTCACCATGCAGAAGTTTGATCCCTACATTAATATTGACCCGGGAACTATGAACCCCATTCAGCACGGAGAAGTTTTTGTAACAGATGATGGTACAGAAACTGATCTGGATCTGGGACATTATGAGAGATTCATTGATGAGAGTCTTGATAAAAATTCCAATGTGACAACCGGTAAGGTCTACTGGTCTGTTCTTCAGAAAGAACGTCACGGAGATTTTGGTGGAGGTACCGTGCAGGTAATCCCTCATATTACAAACGAAATTAAGGGACGCTTCTATCGCGCAAAATCATCAGATGAAGATAAGATTGCCATTATCGAGGTGGGAGGAACCGTTGGTGATATTGAAAGTCAGCCGTTTCTGGAAGCAATCCGTCAGTTTCAGCATGATGTGGGACATGACAATGCAATCCTGATCCACGTAACGTTGATTCCTTATCTGAAAGCATCCGAAGAAATGAAAACAAAACCTACACAGGCAAGCGTAAAGGAACTTCAGGGAATGGGAATCCAGCCGGATGTACTGGTGTGCAGAAGTGAACATGAACTGACAGAGGACATTAAAGAAAAAATCGCTTTATTCTGCAACGTACCTGTATCACATGTGCTTCAGAACCTGGATGTGGAATATTTATATGAAGCTCCTCTTGCAATGGAAAGAGAGAAGCTTGCAGATGTAGTTCTTTCAAGTCTCCGTCTGGAAAACAGAAAACCGGATTTAAGTGACTGGGAGGAAATGGTAGAAAGTCTGAGAAATCCGAACAAAACAGTTAAAATCGCAATCGTAGGAAAATATACACAGCTTCATGATGCATATCTTAGTGTAGTAGAGGCACTGAAACATGGCGGGATTTCCTGCAGAGCCAAAGTAGAGCTTGACTGGATCGATTCCGAAGAACTGACAGAGAAGAATCTGGATCAGCAGCTTCACAATGTAGATGGTATCCTGGTTCCGGGTGGTTTCGGAAACAGAGGTACAGAAGGAATGATTCTGGCAGCACAGTATGCAAGAGTACATAAGATACCATATCTTGGTATCTGCCTGGGAATGCAGATGGCAATCGTAGAATTTGCCCGCCATGTACTTGGATATGAAGATGCAAACAGTATTGAACTTGATCCGGATACCAAACACCCGGTGATCGCACTGATGCCGGATCAGGAAGATGTCGAGGATATCGGTGGAACCTTAAGACTTGGAAGCTATCCATGTATCCTTGCAGAAGGCTCTAAATCCTATGAACTCTTCGGTAAGAAAGAGATTCATGAGCGTCACAGACATCGTTATGAAGTAAACAACGCATTCCGTAAAGAACTTCAGGAGAAGGGAATGAATATTGTAGGAACTTCTCCTGACAACCGAATTGTAGAAATGATCGAGATTGCAGGGCATCCGTTCTATGTAGGAACCCAGGCACATCCTGAATTCAAATCCCGTCCGAACCATGCACATCCTTTATTCAGAGGATTTATTCAGGCGGCAGTCGATTATAAAGGTAATTAATTACTCAAACACATTCGTGTACTTGAAATAAAAAATAAGCGAAGAACAGCAGAAATAGAAAGGATGAGGAGATTATGAAAGAAGTGAGAGAACAACAGCAACAACAAGGTCTGTACCGGCCTGAATTTGAACATGACAACTGCGGTATCGGAGCAGTTGTCAATATCAAAGGAAAGAAAACCCACGATACTGTTGCAAACGCATTAAAAATCGTAGAACATCTGGAGCACCGTGCAGGTAAAGATGCAGAAGGCAAAACCGGTGATGGTGTAGGTATTCTTCTTCAGATTTCCCATAAATTTTTCAAGAAAGCCTGTAAGAAAGAGGGATTTGAGATTGGCGATGAGAGAGAATATGGCATCGCACAGTTTTTCTTCCCGCAGCACGAGATCAAACGCGCACAGGCAAAGAAGATGTTTGAGATCATTCTTGAGAAAGAAGGCCTGGAACTTCTTGGATGGCGTCAGGTCCCGGTATTCCCGGAAGTGCTTGGACACAAAGCAAGAGAATGTATGCCATGTATTATGCAGGCATTTATCAAAAAGCCGGAAGATGTGGAAAAAGGTCTTCCATTTGACCGTATGCTCTACATTGCAAGACGTGAGTTTGAACAGAGTAATGATAATACTTATGTAGTTTCCATGAGCAGCCGTACCATCGTTTACAAAGGTATGTTCCTGGTTGGACAGCTTCGTACTTTCTTCGAAGATCTTCAGAACCCGGATTATGAATCTGCAATCGCCATGGTACATTCCCGTTTCAGTACCAACACAAACCCAAGCTGGGAAAGAGCACATCCCAACCGCTTTATGGTACACAACGGTGAAATCAACACCATCCGCGGCAACGCAGATAAGATGCTTGCAAGAGAAGAAAATATGGAATCACCATATCTGGAGGGACAGCTTCATAAAGTGCTCCCTGTTGTAAACAGAAATGGTTCCGACTCTGCAATGCTTGATAATACATTGGAATTCCTGGTGATGAGTGGCATGGAGCTGCCTCTTGCAGTGATGATCACAATCCCTGAACCATGGGCAAACAATGATACTATTTCACAGGCAAAGCGTGATTTCTACCAGTACTATGCAACTATGATGGAGCCATGGGACGGACCTGCATCTATCCTCTTCTCAGACGGTGATGTGATGGGAGCTGTTCTGGACAGAAACGGTCTCCGTCCATCCAGATATTATATTACCTCCGATGGTTATATGATCCTTTCCTCAGAGGTGGGTGTTCTGCCAATCCCGGAAGAGAAAATCGTATTAAAAGAGCGTCTCCATCCTGGAAAAATGCTTCTTGTAGATACTGTAAAGGGAAAAGTAATTGATGACAATGAACTGAAAGAGGGATATGCAAAAATGCAGCCATACGGTGAATGGCTGGATAGTCATCTGGTACAGTTAAAAGACATCAAGATTCCTAACGAAAGACCGGAAGAATATACACCTGAGCAGAGAGCACGTTTGCAGAAAGCATTCGGCTATACTTATGAGCAGTACCGTACTTCCATCAGAAACATGGCGTTAAACGGAGCAGAGAGTATCGGAGCTATGGGTGTGGATACCCCGCTTGCAGTATTTTCCAAACAGAACAGACCATTATTTGACTATTTCAAACAGCTTTTTGCACAGGTTACTAACCCTCCGATCGATGCAATCCGTGAGGAAATCGTTACAAGCACAAGTGTTTATGTTGGTAAAGACGGAAACCTTCTGGAGCAGAAACCGGAAAACTGTCAGGTATTAAAGATCAATAATCCGATCCTGACAAATACAGATATGATGAAAATCAAGAGCTTCAAACATGAGGGCTTCAAGACAGCAGTTGTTTCTACCTTATATTATAAGAGCACCAAGCTTGAGAGAGCTATTGACCGTCTTTTCGTAGAAGTAGATAAAGCATTCCGCGAGGGTGCAAACATCCTTGTTCTTTCAGACAGAGGAGTAGATGAAAACCATATGCCGATCCCGTCACTTCTGGCAGTATCCGCAGTTCATCAGCACCTTGTAAAAACAAAGAAGAGTACCTCTCTTGCCATCATTCTGGAATCCGGAGAGCCAAGAGAAGTACATCACTTTGCAACCTTACTTGGTTACGGTGCAAGTGCCATCAACCCATACCTTGCCCTTGAGACCATTCATGAACTGATCGACAGCCATATGCTGGAGAAAGACTATTATGCAGCAGTAGATGACTACAATCATGCAGTCATCAGCGGTATTGTAAAGATTGCTTCCAAGATGGGTATTTCCACCATCCAGTCTTATCAGGGATCTCAGATTTTTGAGGCAATCGGTATTTCCTCAGATGTGATCGAGAAATACTTTACTGGTACAGTCAGCCGTGTAGGCGGAATCACTCTGGATGATATTGAAGAGAATGTAGAGAAGCTTCACTCAGAAGCATTTGACCCATTAGGACTTCCTACAGACCTGACTCTGGACAGCGTAGGTGCACACAAGATGAGAAGCCAGGGAGAGGAACACCGTTACAATCCTCAGACCATCCACCTTCTGCAGCAGTCCACATGGACAGGAAGCTACGATCTGTTCAAACAGTACACAGATCTGGTGGATAAAGAAAACCACGGAAACTTAAGAGGACTTCTGGATTTTAAGTTTGCTGAGACTCCGGTTCCACTTGAAGAAGTGGAGAGCGTAGATGATATCGTAAAACGATTCAAGACAGGTGCCATGTCCTATGGTTCCATTTCACAGGAAGCACATGAGACACTGGCAATCGCCATGAACCACCTCCATGGAAAATCCAATACAGGTGAGGGTGGTGAAAGTGATGAAAGACTGGATTCCGCAGGAAGCAGTGATGACAGATGCTCTGCGATCAAACAGGTTGCCAGCGGACGTTTCGGTGTAACCAGCCGTTACCTTGTATCTGCAAGAGAAATCCAGATCAAGATGGCACAGGGTGCAAAACCTGGTGAAGGCGGACATCTTCCTGCAAAGAAGGTATATCCATGGATTGCCAAAACCCGTCATTCCACACCGGGTGTCAGCCTGATTTCCCCGCCACCGCACCACGATATCTATTCTATCGAGGACCTGGCACAGTTAATCTATGACCTTAAGAATGCAAATAAATATGCAGATATTTCTGTTAAACTGGTATCTGAAGCAGGTGTGGGTACAGTCGCAGCAGGTGTTGCCAAAGCGGGTGCACAGACGATCCTGATCTCCGGTTATGACGGAGGTACAGGTGCAGCTCCAAGAAGTTCTATCCACAATGCAGGACTTCCATGGGAACTGGGACTTGCAGAAACACATCAGACACTGCTTAAAAACGGCCTGAGAAATCGTGTCCGCATTGAGACAGACGGTAAGCTTATGAGTGGTCGTGACGTTGCGATCGCAGCATTGATGGGTGCAGAGGAATTCGGTTTCGCAACAGCTCCTCTTGTAACTATGGGCTGTGTGATGATGCGTGTATGTAATCTGGATACCTGCCCGGTTGGTGTGGCAACACAGAATCCGGAGCTCCGCAAGAGATTTAAAGGAAAACCGGAATATGTAGAGAATTTCATGCGCTTTATTGCACAGGAATTAAGAGAATATATGTCCAAACTGGGATTCCGTACAGTCAGCGAAATGGTTGGACGTACTGATCTTCTGGTTCAGACAGACAATGTACCAGAACCACATCAGGGTAAAGTAGATTTAAGTGCAATTCTGAACAACCCATTTGCAGGTAAAGATCAGAAAGTTACCTTTGACCCGAAGGCTGTATATAATTTCGAGCTGGAAAAGACCATGGATGAAAAAGTTCTGGTTAAGAAATGTGCAAATGCCATCAATAAAGGCCAGAAAACAGAGCTTTCTGTAAACCTGACAAATATTGACCGTACATTCGGAACCATCCTTGGAGCAGAAATCACCAGAAAGAATAAAAACGGACTTGCAGATGACACTATCACTGTACACTGCAACGGTGCCGGCGGACAGAGCTTCGGTGCATTTATCCCCAAGGGACTTACACTGGAACTGACCGGTGACAGCAATGACTATTTCGGAAAAGGACTTTCCGGTGGTAAACTGATCCTGAAGGTTCCGGAGAAAGCTGCATATAAAGCAGAAGAGAATATTATCGTAGGTAATGTTGCCCTCTACGGTGCAACCAGCGGTACTGCATTTATCAATGGTGTTGCAGGCGAGCGTTTTGCAGTCCGTAACTCCGGTGCATCCGCAGTTGTAGAAGGTGTAGGAGAACATGGCTGTGAATATATGACAGGCGGCCGCGTAGTCGTACTTGGTAAGACTGGCAAGAACTTTGCAGCAGGTATGAGCGGCGGTATCGCATATGTACTGGATGTGGATAATGTTCTTTACAAGAACCTGAACAAAGCTATGATTTCCATCGAAAAAGTGGAAAATAAATATGACAGAAAAGAACTTCGCGACCTGATTGAAGCTCATGTAGAAGCAACAGGTTCCAAACTCGGTGCGAAAGTTCTGGCTGACTTTGATTATTATCTGCCGCACTTTAAGAAACTCATTCCAAATGAGTACAAGAAGATGATCACTTTAAGTGCAAAACTGGAAGAAAAAGGTCTGAACAGTCAGCAAGCACAGATGGAAGCGTTCTACGAAAGTATTGGCGCCAAGCATTGAGAGAGGAGAGGAAATCATGGGAAAACCTACGGGATTTTTAGAGTATAAAAGAGAGACGGCAAAGGTTCTGCCGCCAAAGGTCCGCATTGCAAATTTCAAAGAATTCAGGACCCCGTTAAATAAAGAAAAACAGAAACTTCAGGGTGCACGCTGCATGGCATGCGGTGTCCCATTCTGCCAGTCAGGTATGATGATCGGCGGTATGGCATCCGGCTGCCCTCTGCACAACCTTGTACCTGAGACAAATGATCTGGTTTATACAGGCAACTGGAAACAGGCATTCTTAAGACTGAGCAAGACACACAGCTTTCCGGAATTTACTTCACGTGTCTGCCCTGCACTCTGCGAAGCAGCCTGCACCTGTAATATAAACGGAGAACCGGTGTCCACCAAAGAAAACGAACGTGCGATTATTGAGACAGCCTATGAGAACGGATGGGTAACTCCGCAGATTCCGGAAGTACGCACAGGCAAATCTATTGCAGTCATCGGAAGCGGTCCCTCCGGACTGGCAGCAGCCCAACAGTTAAACAGACGAGGCCACAGTGTAACTGTATTTGAAAGAAAAGACCGTGTAGGCGGACTTCTCCGCTACGGTATCCCTAACATGAAGCTGGACAAAGCTGTTGTTGACAGAAGAATCCATCTTATGGAAGAAGAGGGAGTTAAATTCGTTACAAATGTAAACGTAGGAAAGGATATCAAGGCAGAAGAACTTCTGAAACAGTTCGACCGCGTCATCCTTGCCTGCGGAGCATCCAATCCACGAGACATCAAAGTTCCGGGAAGGGATGCAAAAGGAATTTATTTCGCAGTAGATTTCCTGGGACAGGTAACAAAAGCGCTGTTGGACTCTGATTTTGCCAAAGTTCCATATGAACTTGCCAAAGGAAAAAATGTTCTTGTCATCGGTGGTGGTGATACAGGAAATGACTGTGTGGGAACTTCCATCCGCCTGGGTGCCAAATCTGTGATCCAGTTAGAGATGATGCCGAAGCCGCCTGTAGAAAGAACACCATCCAACCCATGGCCACAGTGGCCGAGAGTCCTCAAAACAGACTATGGCCAGGAAGAAGCAATCGCTGTATTCGGACATGATCCACGAGTATACCAGACTACTGTTACAGAATTTATCAAAGATAAAAACGGAAATGTCTGCCAGGCCAAACTCACGAAATTAAAGAGTGAAAAAGATGCAAAGACAGGACGTATGATGATGGTACCTGTAGAAGGAACCGAGGAAGTCATTCCTGTAGACGTAGTTCTTATTGCAGCCGGATTCCTTGGCAGTGAGAAATATGTAACAGACGCATTTAAGGTAGCCATCAACGGAAGAACTAACGTAGACACAAAACCAGAGCAGTATCAGACCTCCGTAGACAAAGTCTTCACAGCAGGAGACATGCACAGAGGCCAGTCCCTGGTAGTATGGGCAATCCGTGAAGGCAGGGAAGCTGCAAAAGCGGTAGATGAATCACTGATGGGATATTCCTATCTGTAAAAATAAGATAAAATATGACAAAGGTGCTATTGCCTGACGGAAAAGGACGTCAGGAAGTGGCACCTTTGTTTTTTTTGAAGTGATTTTCGGGTGTTTCGGGTACTACAATAATTGTAGTTTAGTTTAAATAAACAAAAATACTTAGTAAACCCAGCGTAGTCCTATCAGCGATTATACGGCGAAGATGTGATTACCACACCGAAAACAAAGAAAAGTAATCGTATGATCAAAATGCCGAAGTTCCTCTGTGAAGAAATGCAGGAATATTTGCAGATGCTTTACGGATTGAAGAAGAAAAGGATTGTAGAGCAGATGGCAGAGAGTGAAGGTATTACCGAACAACTTAAAGCAACTGATCAGGTGGCTTGGGTAGGAGAAATGAATAATATTTGGAGTAGAGCAAGAGAGGTTGTGAATGCTGAATTGATTTATAATTAAAAGAGAAGAGATTTTGGATAAATGCTTGACTGTAAACCTTGTTTATAGCTTATTCTTAAGATAAAATAGAGTTGCTTGAAAGGAGTGCATAACATGAAAATAAAAGACGTAGAAGAACGAACAGGTTTATCCCGTTCTAATGTTCGTTTTTATGAAAAGGAAAAACTCATTGAGCCTTCAAGAAACGAAAGTAATGGTTATAGAGATTATTCAGAAAATGATGTGGAAAATATAAAGAAGATTGCATATCTGCGTACATTAGGAATTTCTATTGAGGATATACGAAGCATTATATCTGGAAAAGTAACATTGCAGGAAACGCTTGAGAGGCAGAATGAAATATTAAATAGTCAGATTACTGATTTGAATAAGGCAAAACTCATGTGCGAAAAAATGTTGAGTGAAGAAAGTATTAGTTATGAAAAATTACAGGTAGAACAATATGTAACAGAGTTGCAGGATTATTGGAAAGATAATCAAACTGTTTTCAAACTAGATTCAGTCAGCTTTTTGTATATATGGGGAAGTATGCTTACTTGGATAACGATTACCGTACTATGCTTGATTATTGGGTCGTTGTCTTATTCTAAGCTGCCGACAGAAATTCCGGTACAATGGAGTAAAGGTGTGGCAACATCTTTGGTGAATAAAAATTGGATTTTTATTTGTCCGGTTATCTGCATTATAATCCGTTATTTATTAAAACCTTTTATCTATGCCAAATTACAGATGAACAATTATTATGGAAAAATTATAACAGAGTATTTGACAAATTATATGTGTTTTATTGTATTGTCAGTAGAAATTTTCTCAATACTTTTTACTTTCGGAGTGGTAAAAAGTGTTGTTGTACTTTTATTTGTGAATACGGCAGTCTTTATAGGATTGTTAGTAGTCGGATTGACAAAAATGGATTTGAGAGGAAAAGAAATTTTATGATTCAGATTTCAAATTTAACCATGATATTCTGAAAAATTTATAGGAATGCGCTATTATCGAATTGACATAGGAATGTGGTAGAGTATAATTACAATTGAATACACTGAAAAAATGGAGGAATTATATGAAAGCACATAAATATTGGTCAGTTGGAGCATTAATTACAATGTTTGGGACTTATTACACTGGATATAAAAAGCTAAAATCAAGTCATAAATACTTTGCTTTAAGTTCTATGTTATGTATGGTAATGGCGATATATACAGGTCATAAAATGATTACTGGTAATAGAAAAGAAAAGGCAAAAAAAGAGAAAGTTACAGATAGGGAGGGATAAA
>HE978651.1:1040501-1044994 GCA_000285855.2 Ruminococcus sp. JC304
ACTATCTGCGTTTTATGGCGTTCTAAAACCGTTGGATGGCGTGACACCTTACCGCTTGGAAATGCAGGGAGAAAGTAAAGGAATAGCATAGTTATTGAAATGAATATTATTTAAGGTTCAGGATAAATTGTAAAATGCAGACAAACAAGAAAAAAAGTAAAAATATAATAGGTATTATACAGAGTTTCCTTATATTGATATTAGTAGTTATTATTATTTTTATGATGATTCAGATTAGCAGGCTGCAGGGGACAGCACGCGTAATAAATTATGCAGGTCTGGTACGTGGAGCTACACAGCGCGAAGTAAAATTAGAAATTACAGGAAACCAAAATGATGAATTAATTAAATATTTGGATGATATTCTTCTTGGATTGAGATATCAGGATGGACATTATAATCTGGTAAAACTCAATGACGAAGAATATCAGGGGAAATTGAAAATCCAGAGTGATTACTGGGATAAATTGAAAACAGAAATTGAAGCAGTAAGAAACAAGGGATACGAAAATACAGACATTGTTAATATGAGTGAAATATATTTTACGATGGCAGATGAAACTGTCTCTGCCGCAGAAAGCTATTCAGAAAAGATCGCTATAAAGATTCGTACTATAGAGCTTTTGTCGGCACTTGATATGTTGATTCTGGTGATATTGGTTATTATGCAGACTCTAAAGGCAATGCAGATGGTAATGCAAAACAGATTGCTGGAACAGAAAGCATTCGTAGATACCCATACTGGGCTGCCAAATAAAAATGCCTGTAATGACCTTCTTAATAAAAAAGATATAATTACAGGTTCTACAGCATGCATAATGTTTGATTTAAATAATCTAAAAACTGTAAATGATACAATGGGACATTCCGCAGGAGATCGGTTAATAATGAATTTCTCAAAGCTTTTGCGAAGTGTTATTCCAGAAAAGGATTTTGTTGGAAGATATGGCGGAGATGAGTTTATAGCAGTCATTTATCATACAAATGAGGCGGAAATTAAGGAAATATTAAAAGTTTTGTACAGAGAAAAAGATAGATTAAATAGTTATGAAAATCAAATACCAATCGACTATGCATGCGGATGGGCATTATCCTCCGATAATATGTCTTGTACAATGCAGATGTTATTGGATGATGCAGATGCTAATATGTATAAAAATAAACAGTTATGCAAGGATCGGTCACATTAGAACGTCTGCTTCGTAGTAAATCGATGGGATCACCTGTGTGGAAGTCCTGAATGACAAGTGCGTATTTACAGTGCTCATCCATGTCTAAAAAGACTTCATCAATCGAAATGGCATCTGTGAGAGTTAGCCTGTCTAATTTAACATATCGATTGAAGACATCATGTGCATGAGAATCAGAAACATGAAATTTTTTTGCTATAGAAACAGAAGTTTCTAAGAGATTCCTGTAAGCATCTACGATAAGCATATCTGTAGCATTTATTGTTCGTCGTTGCCGGTTTACAAACTTAAATGATTCGCTTGTGTCATATAAGCATTCAGGATTTGTACATCGCCATCGACGCTGCTTCAAGATAAGAACAAGTGAGTAATTATCTTGAAGAATTGGATGATTAATGGTTCTCTTTTTAATGCCACGTGAATACATACGAAATCCGCAAGAAGGGCAAAAATGTGGTACAGGTGGAGTTGAAAGAGTAAGTGTTTTTGTTTGATCTTGAATTTGAATATCGGTGATCTCGATATCTGTATCTTCAAGGTCGAGTAAATTTGTGATACTATTCATGTATCCTCCTTTCTGTTTTGGAGTTTCCGCAAGAACAATCATACAAAAAGAAGGAAAAAATAAAATAGGATTGATCAGCGATAAGAACTGAATAATCCTATTTTTTTTCTACATAGGCAGACAAGAGCCAGCCCCTCAAGTTTGCCCCTCAATCTAAACCCTCAAAAAGACATCCCCTCAAAAACTTTGATTACCCTTTTTTACATGGGAGGATGGAAGAAAGTATAGCATTGACAGAATTTTGAAAATCGAGCGATGCGCCAGCAGAAAGGCAGGCGGTGTAGGAATGATGTACACCTGTATGATACAGGGGCAGGAAAGCCACTTGTTTTACGAAGTGGATAAATGGTTTATAGAGAGAAAAACAGCATAAGGAGAGATTGGTATAGACGATATTATTTGGATTATTAACCGGCAGGGATAGTCACTTTCCCTTTATATTCCTGCAGGTTTTACATAAGAAGATGGATTTCGGTCAGCAAAGGCAGCTCCCACAATGCCTTTTGGATATCCGCTTCTGCAAGTTGTAGTAAGTAATTGCTTCCCATCAAAATCATGGGGAAAGCGAACTGGTCTGAAAGACCGACAGTTAGTGTGATGATGATAAGGAGATTTTGAAACTGATGACAGACAGAGATTATGCAATTAAATCAATGAAAGAAATTACCTTCCAGATGGCAAGTCATGCACAGGATTATCTGGAAGTTACAATCGAAAGACATTATACTGATATTAAAGAACTGATGACGGGCTACCAGAAACTGATTTTAGAAAACCAGGTTGTATTGGAAGAACTGGATATGGAGTGCCAGGAGAAAATCAATGAAGATATGGCATATGCATTGAGTTATCTGAGCATTTATAATAATCAGCTGAATGTGCCAAAGATGCACCGGGAAATGAATAACCTGATGATCATTTATGGCTTGTCTGATATGATCTATCGTGGAATGACACTGGTGAAGTTCTATGCACCGAATGGTGTGATGCTCAGTGAAATCCTTCATTCCTGTTTTTGCAGTCATTATAATAAGACAGATGTGGAAGTACAGCAGGAGTTAGGAATAGGCAGGACTTCTTTTTATAAAATGAAGAAGCAGGCACTTGGATATTTAGGATTTTATTTTTATGAGATCGTGGTATCGCAGGCAAAGGATAAAAGATTTAAACCGTCACTGGGCGTTGAGGAAGAGTAGGTGAGTAATATGAGATACGAAGATTCGATGAAAGGTGTAGCTGATCAGATAATCAAAGAACAGCAGCGAGTCAGTAAAATTAAAAACATTCCAGAAGAGTTCCATTGGCATGACGAATATGCAACGTTGAATTTCTTTCGGTTTATCTGCAAAAATATCGGTAACTTGAGAAATGTAGAAATTGAAAAAATGGTCACACGTTTAAAGAACATAGATCAGAAAGCAGTGGAAAACCATGTGAATGGTGCTGTTTGGGCATTTGATTATGATAAGATGTTCTGTGTATTGATGGAAAATGAAATTTGCCGAAAGGTGTGTGAAAAGAATAAATATAACAGTTGGATGAATCTGATTGGACAGTATTGTGTTTCAAGGACTTAAAGACGAAAAAAGTTGTTGGAGAGAAATAATTTCCAGCAACTCTGTCTTTAATGAATAGAGTTCATTTTTTTATTCAACTATTCCCATGATATATACAATATGTAAATTTGCAATTCAAATATCAGTTTATGCTAAGTGCAATAATAATAATAATTACTATTATTGACAAGAGAATAATTATCATGTAAAATACAGATATACAAGAAACAAAGTGTTAGAAAAAATTGCTATGAACTTGGTAAAAAAAATAAATCGACATTGAAAAGGGAAAATGACTATGATAAAATATGAATGCGAACCATGTGGATATATTTATGATCCGGCAGTAGGAGATCCAGACGCTGGTATCGATCCAGAAACTGCATTTGAGGATATTCCAGATGACTGGACATGCCCAATCTGCGGATTAGGAAAAGATGTTTTCGTTCCTGTAGAAGTCTAAGAAGAAAATGCAGGTACGAAACTGCCAGACATTAAAAGAGTCTAAGAGAACATATAAAAGAAATGGAGGTCAAATTATGACTTACGATTTAAACATTACCTTTGATGACAATTTAGTAACAGGAAATAAAACAATCGATACACAGCACAAAGAATTGATTGACCGTATTCAGAACTTTGTAATTGCCTGTCAAAATGGCGACAGCAAGGTAAAGGCGATCAAACTTCTGGATTATCTTAACGAGTATACTGACTTTCATTTTAAAGAAGAAGAAGCACTTCAGGAAAAAGCCGGTTATCCAGAGCGTGAAAAACATTATGAAAAACATGAAGAGTTTAAAAAGACAATTCAGGAACTGTATGAATACCTTCAGGAGTATGAAGGACCAACAGATCGGTTCAGTGAACTTGTACAGAAAAATGTAATCGACTGGCTGTTTGGACACATTAAAACATACGACCGCTCTGTGGCAAAATTTATCTTTATGAAACAAAATCCAGACCGATGCTAAAATAAACCAGGGAACGAGTTCACTCAGAATGTAGACAACGTGATGAAGTAAACTAGGGGCTGTCACAATGCAGCCCCTTTCCTGTTATAGCGATATTCTAGGTAATATATTGCGCTGGCATGACATATTATTTTACTACTACTATATGGGAAGAGCAAGCAGCTCTTCTTTTTTTGCCCTTTTTATCCAATTTTAAATTGTAAAGTCT
>HE978651.1:1046283-1053589 GCA_000285855.2 Ruminococcus sp. JC304
TAGAACAATAATTTAGATTAAAGATGCTCAGCATGGGCATCTTTTAGTAATAATGAGAATTATTACTATATTACACCAGTTTATAACTTTATAAATGATAGACTTGTTGATGAATCAGCTGTTTTAAGGCCTTTGTCATGGCATTTGATTTTATGTGTGTTTCGATATTTTTCACGAAAGTGGCAAAAAATATCTGACTGCGAATGCCCTGACTTAATTCAAAACGAAACTCCTGTACGCTTTTTGTACGGTACTCAGAAAAATGTTCGTTCTGATAGGGCAGAATCTTCATGGGACAGTAACTGATGTTAATCAGATTGACCAGCATTTCGATCCCTTTGCAGCTTCGTACCATATAGTTACAAAAAGACCAGAACGTTTTCTGTTCATAGTAGCTTGTTTCAATATTCCATATGCCGATATTTTAGAAATGCCGATTTTTGACTTTCTGAAATATTGGATTTATAAGACTTTGTAAATATATCGGCATCGCATGTTATAAGAAGGATTGCAGGGTTGTGCTGGACGCATAAGAAGAGATTCTATGAGAGAAACAGTAGGCATGGACTGATTATTTAAGAAAGACTTTAGGACACGCATTTAATGACATATTTATAAAGTGAGAAAACAGGCAAAGCTTTATTTGATAATTATGCAGATAAAGATTTGCCTGTTATTTTTGTATAAATAATAATGAAACCTTTTTTATATAAATTTTTTGTGATAAAATAACAGTCAGATATATGATACAGACAGGAGACAAAAGGGTATGAAATTAGATGTTTTGGGATTGTTGGGAGCGTGTTCCTATGCATTGGACTGTGTGGAAGCAGAGTTAGTGCATGTAACAGATAAGCATGCGAAGCGTGTTGCATATATGAGTGTCTGCATGGCAGAACAGATGGGAATTCAGGGGGAGAGTCTGCAGGATCTGACAGCCGGTGCGTTGTTACATGATAATGCACTGACTCAATATATTCAGGAAGAATTACACAATGATATTGCAAGTGCAATAGGTTCGGCGATTCCACTGGAGCTGGGAATTCACTGTGCGGCAGGTGAGAAGAACATGAAAGACATTCCATCCCATACGGATATAAAGAATGTCATTTTGTATCATCATGAGAATGCAGATGGAAGTGGACCTTTTGGAAAAAAATGGACAGAAGTACCGGTTTTTGCACGAATTATCCATCTATGTGATCTGCTTGACCAGGTCTGCTGCAGTGATTCTTTTGATTCAGACACCTGGCAGAAGGTAGAAGCATTTCTTCAGGAAATCACAGGTTCTATAGCGGATGAAGAATGTATAGAAGCATTTAGACATGCTTTTTCTGAACAACATTTTCTGTCACTTGGAGAAAAAGATGTGGAGACTCGTTTATGGAACAGAGTGCCGCGTACAAAACAAGATCTTAGCTTTGAACAGATTAAAGCACTGGCGAAATTTTTCGCACGCATCGTAGACTATAAATCACCATTTACGAGTACACACTCCATAGGTGTGGCGGCAGATGCTGAGAAATTATCCAGATTTATGGGATTTGATGAGGAGACAGTGCAGAAAATGTATCTTGCAGGAGCGCTGCATGACATTGGAAAGGTTGCCATAGGTAACAAAATTCTGGAGAAGCCGGGAAGACTGACGGATGATGAGTTTGCAGTTATGAAACACCATGCAGCATATACTTATTATATTCTGTCAGAAATCGATGATTTTGAAGAGATACGTGACTGGGCTGCCTTTCACCATGAAAGACTGGACGGGACAGGCTATCCATTTGGAAAAACAGCTGCTGAATTAAACACACAGGAACGCATCATGGCGTGTGTCGATATTTATCAGGCACTGACAGAAAGCCGCCCGTATAAACAGGGAATGCCACATGAAAAAGCTTACGGTATTTTAAATGATATGGTAGAAAAAGGATGGCTTGATGGAGAAATCGCTTCACAGGTTGATGCTTGTTTTGATCAGAAAATGACAGACATAATTCATGAGGAGAAACAGCTTGGAGAATAAAAAATTATTCCAGATTGGTGATGTGGCAAAAATGTTTCATATCAGTGTTGGCAGCCTGCGGCGTTATGAACAGGCAGGTCTGTTGAAACCAGAATACACAGATCCGGAAACAGGCTATCGCTATTATAGTGCACGTCAGTTTGAGGTTTTAAATACGATTCGTTACTTGCGCGTTTTGGATATGCCATTGGGTCAGATTGGAGAGTTTTTGGGAAACAGAGACATCGACGTGATAGAAGCTAAGTTGTTAAATCAGAAAAAACTGATAGAAAAGAAACGGCGGGAGTTGGAAACAATCGAACGCAAGATATAAAAGCAGCATATCCTACAATCGGAAAAGAAACTGTATATAGAAATCTTGATATATTGGTAGATGAGGGTTCGTTAAGGAAGGTTGAAGTTCCGGATGGAGCGAATAGGTTCGATTTTTCATTGAAAAATCATTACCATGTCAGGTGTACAAAATGCGGTGAAGTTTCAGATGTGGATATGGATGAAATACCGGATTTGCTGGAAAGAATTCATAACACTCATGGAATCGAATTTTTGGATTATGATATTTCATTTAAAGGTATTTGCCCAAAATGCAGGGAGAAGGTAAAGGAGGAAAAAAATGGATAGGAAAGCAATGTATAAGTTGAGTTATGGATTGTTTGTACTGACTGCCAGGGAAGATGAAAAAGACAATGGATGTATTATTAATACAGCCATTCAGGCAGCTTCAGAACCGAACCAGTTAAGTATCTGCGTCAACAAAGCAAATTACACGCATGACATGATTCAGAGAACTGGAAAATTCACAGTATCAGTCTTAAGTCAGAAGGCACGGTTTGAATTGTTTAAACATTTTGGCTTCCAATCAGGAAGGGATACCAATAAATTTGAAGCATTTGAAAAGTGTGCTAGGGGTACAAATGGTATTTATTATATTACAGAAGGTACAAATGCATACATTTCTGTAACAGTTAATAAAACGGAGGATTTAGGATCACATACAATGTTTATCGGTGAGATAACAGATATGGAAGTTTTAAGTAATGTTCCTTCTGTCACATATGATTATTACCAGAATAATATTAAACCTAAGCCACAGGCAGTCGGAAAAACCGAGGATGGGAAGACAATATGGCGTTGCAGAATTTGTGGATATGAATATGTAGGAGAAGAATTACCGGATGATTTTATATGTCCTTTATGTAAGCACCCAGCATCAGATTTTGAAAAAATAGTAAAGAAAACGGAGGAAAAAGAAATGGCAGCAAACAAATACGTAGGAACACAGACTGAGAAAAATTTACAGGAGGCATTCGCAGGGGAATCGCAGGCAAGAAATAAGTATACCTATTTTGCTTCTGTAGCGAAAAAGGAAGGCTACGAGCAGATGTCAGCATTGTTTTTAAAAACCGCAGATAATGAGAAAGAACATGCAAAGATGTGGTTCAAGGAATTAGCAGGAATTGGTGATACAAAGGAAAACCTGGCGGCAGCGGCAGAAGGCGAAAATTATGAGTGGACAGATATGTATGAAGGTTTTGCTAAAACAGCTGAGGAAGAAGGTTTTCCTGAACTTGCAGCAAAATTCAGAGCTGTAGGAGAGATTGAGAAGCATCACGAGGAGAGATATCGTGCACTTCTTAAGAATATTGAAACTGCTAAAGTTTTTGAAAAGAGTGAAGTTAAAGTATGGGAATGCCGTAACTGCGGGCATATTGTAGTGGGAACAAAAGCACCGGAAGTATGCCCGGTATGCAATCACCCGCAGAGCTATTTTGAAGTACATGCAGAAAACTATTAATGTGAATTGCAGATATGAATATGGGTATGTCTGTTATACGATACAATGAGGGGCGGAAATGAACAAACTGAAAACATTATCCGGAGCACAATTAAAGTATATCGCATTTACAACTATGCTCATAGATCATGTAAATAAGGCTCTGATTTATCCTAATTTGAATGGAGGAATATTGCTTGTGATAAGTCATATTTTGACATATTAGGAAGAATAGCTTTCCCGATCTTTATATTTTTATTGATAGAAGGTTATTTCAGAACGACAAACAGGTGGAAATATTTAGGTATGCTTCTTTTGTTTGGAATAATCTCAGAAATTCCATATGACATGTTTACAACGGCATCCTATTTTGAGCCAAATGGAAACAATATTATGTTCACATTGGCTTTGGTACTCGTTATCATTTGGATCATAGGTACATTAAAAGAAAAAATGGGAGTACGTTGGCGTATATTATGGTATTTCATTTCCGATGTAATCGTGGGAGCCGGATGCCTGAGTGCGATGATATTGGGATTGGATTATGAGTATCATGCAGTCTTAATTGGGTATTTTTTATATATTTTTCATAAAAAACCTGTTTGGGCAATTCCATTTTGCTTTTTGGCTATGTATAAAGAACCGTGGGCGTTATTGGGATTTGGATTAACCCTTACATATAATGGAGAACGGGGAAGGCAGAATAAGATTGTAAATTATTTTTTTTATCCAGTACATCTCTTTGTTCTGGGTATGATAAAAATGTATTTTGGATTTTAATAATACTTAAGAAAATCAGAATTAGGAGGATTAACTAATGAAATACGTATGTGATGTTTGCGGATGGGAGTATGATGAAGAGGAAGGATATCCAGAAGGTGGTATCGCACCGGGAACAAAATGGGAAGATGTTCCGGAAGATTTTGAATGTCCGTTATGTTCCGTAGGAAAAGATCAGTTCTCAGAAGTATAATAAATAACAATGAAAAGGAAGGACGTCAAGTATGTGATATAACGGATGACCTTCTTTTTTTACAGAATAAAAAATGCACAAATTGTAGGGAGATGAATACTATGAGAGGTCTTAGCCGAAAATTATATCTTGATCTTTCTGTTCCAACCGAAGAGGACCAGCGTTCAGACCAGCAGCGCATTCTGGAAGCTTTATCCGCGGAGGGCGTGAAAGAGGAGGTTCATATTCCGGTTCGCATGTTGAGACAACTATATCCATTACTTGATCGTGCAGGTTGGAAAATAACCGTTTCGCTTTCCTGGAATGGAGAAAAATGGGAGCTGGTTGATATAGAAAGCGGAGATACAGCCAGACAGCATTATGGGCTGGCTGTGGATCTTGGAAGTACAACGGTAGTGGTGAGACTTTTAGATTGTAATAGTGGTGAGATATTGGGAGAAGAGAGCTGCTTTAATAAACAGATTCAGTGGGGAACCGATATTTTATCACGTATTTTTTTCTGCAAAGATGACAGGAAAAAACTGGAAGAGATACGGCTTGCTACAGTTGAGTCTATTATAGAGTGCATGGATAAGCTGGATGTAAAGCATCCGGTGTCACGAAAATGTCTGTCTATGGTAGTAGCAGGCAATACCACCATGATCCACTTTCTTTTGGGAATAGATGCTTTCTGTGTCTTTTATACGCCACATGCTGTTCATGCAGACCGTCCGGGATTCCAGCCGGCAAAAGATCTGGACATTCCGCTGAATGGTTATGTATATTGTTATCCGGCGAAGTCTAATTATCTGGGTGGTGACATCATCAGTGGAATGATTGAAACGGAATTATATAAAAAGGATGGAATCAGTGTTTTCTTTGACATTGGAACCAACGGTGAACTTGTGATAGGAAATAAAGATTTTCTTCTTTGCGGCGCCGGTGCGGCGGGGCCTGCATTGGAAGGCGGTGTAGTACATACCGGGATGAGGGCAGATGCCGGAGCAGTGGACAGCGTGAGGATAAGAGGTGGAAAAATCCATGTTCATGTAATTGGTAACTCTTCAGGAAAAATTAGCCCTAAGGGTATCTGCGGTTCCGGTATTGTCGATCTGATTGCGGAACTTTTTTTAGAAGGCTGGATAGATATTCGTGGTAAGTTTTCTCCTGAAAAAACGAATCTTATTCAGAAACGAGAAGGTCAGCTTTGCATAGAATATGCTCCGGGTCTGTATTTTTATCAGAAAGATATCGACGAATTTATTCTTACCAAAGCCGCAGCACATATAATGGTTGAGATCATGCTCCGGGAATCTGGACTTGAACTGAATCAGGCAGATCGATTTTATGCAGCCGGCTCTTTTGGAAAATATGTATCTGTGGAATCAGCCATTACCATTGGGATGTATCCTGACATGGAACGGGAGAAGATGATCAATGCTGGAAATTCTTCGCTGGAAGGAGCACAGAAGCTTTTGCTGAACAAAGAACTTCTTGCAGATATTGATCAGATACTGGAAGAAATGACTTATATACAATTTGCGGAAGTGGATGATTTTCTGGAACAGATGGTAGCTGCCCAGGCCTTACCTCACACAGATTATAAAAAATATCCAACGGTCATGGAAAAATTAAAGAAAAGACAAAACATATGCTTTTATTGATCCGAGGCTGAGAAATCTGTCATGGTAAGCATATTCCAGATTTCTCAGAAAACAGAACAAAGGAGGAGACAAGATCAAAAATGAAATTTGATGTGCTGGGGTTATTAGCAGCCTGCTCATATGCATTGGACTGTGTAGAGGCAGAGCTGATTAAAGTAACAAACAATCATTCTAAACGTGTGGCACATATGGCGGTTTGTACTGCTGAAAAAATGGGTATACAGGGTCAAAGCCTGCAGGATCTGGCAGAGTGTGCATTGCTGCACGACAATGCAGTGGCACAATATATTCAGGAAGAGCTTCAAAATGACTCTTTACGTAACGGGGTGATGAAGCTGGGAAGGCATTGTACCATAGGAGAAAAATTCTGAAAAATATACCGTTTCATAATGATGTATCTAATGTCATACTGTACCCCCCATGAAAACGCTGATGGAAGTGAACCTTTTGGAAAACAATGGAATGAAAAGAAGCTGTTGCGAAACAAAAGAAGCAGCAGAAGCGAGCAAAACGGAAAAAAGAAGCAAGGGATAATCTGACCAAAGAAGAAATCTTGCAAGATGACCGATTTTTCTTTATTGCCGGTTATACCTCCGGAGGTGCACCGTATGGTGTCACCTGGGAGGAAATGGGTCTGAAACCTTGGGAAGATTTGGAAGAAAAAGATAATTGCAGTAATTTCAGGAACAGCAATCTTGATAATTGCTGCAGGAAGTATTTATGGGAAATTTGAATCCAGTCATAAAGAAGGCGAGCCAGATGTAGTTGGAACTTTTTCTGTAAATCGGGATAAAAATATAACCGTGGTCGCAAATAGGGAAGATATTGAGGATAGAGAAGCGTTTGCAAGAAAACTTTTGCAAGAAAACTTTTGCAGATGTACAAGGATGATT
>HE978651.1:1055212-1066809 GCA_000285855.2 Ruminococcus sp. JC304
AATGATGATTGAATGATTATTTTAAATAAAAGGTAATCAGTAATATTGATTATTATAATAATAGTAATTATTACTATTATCTATTGACAATAAACAGATTGAGAAGCACCACGAAGAGAGATATCGTGCACTTCTTAAGAATATTGAAACTGCACAGGTGTTTGAAAAGAGTGAAGTAAAGGTATGGGAATGCCGTAACTGCGGGCATATTGTGGTAGGAACTAAGGCACCTGAAGTATGTCCGGTATGTAATCATCCACAGAGCTATTTTGAAGTACATGAGGAGAATTATTAAGGGGGATGAGATTATTGCGAGAGTGAAATGTGTGAAATGCGTGGACATTACAAGCACAAGGAAAACACGGCAGAAATAGCTACAGCAGTCAGGAACAGTGCTTATGAGATTATAAACAAAAAGCACGCTACATATTATGGAATCGCAATGTCTGTAAAAAGAATCTGCGAAGTGATTATGAGAGATGAAAAATCAATACTCTCAGTATCTCATATGATTCATGGAGTATATGACATTGACGGAGTATCGTTAAGTATGCCGGTTATTGTAGGTGCAGATGGCATTGAGTCTGATATACCTATTAATTTAAGTGGAGAGGAAGCGTTAAAGCTTAAGGAATCCGCAGATTCTTTGAAAAAGATTATAGAGACAATTGGATTATAAATTTTACATATGGAAGGAGATAAAAGCATGGAAGTAAAGTATTATATATGTAAGCATTGTGGAAACATTGTTGAAAAGGTAAAGGATAAGGGTGTACCTGTAATTTGTTGCGGAGAACCTATGCAGGAATTAAAAGCCGGAGTGACAGATGCTGCTGTCGAGAAGCATGTACCTGTATATACGGTAGAAGGCAGTCATGTTCATGTCGTGGTCGGAGAAACAAAACATCCAATGCTTGAAGAGCATTTCATTGAGTGGATTACATTAAATACAAACCAGGGAATATACAGAAAACAGTTAAATCCAGGGCAGGAGCCGATAGCAGATTTTTGTCTTTGCGATGGTGAACAGGTAGAAGAAGTATATGCATATTGTAACCTGCATGGATTATGGAAATGCTAAAAGCATTTATACATATTAAGGTTACAGAACAGCACAAATACAACAGTAATATATGCTGTGTATTAATATATTTATAAGGAGGAACAAACTAATGAAATATGTATGTGACGTTTGCGGATGGGAATATGATGAAGAGGAAGGTTATCCTGAAGGTGGTATTGCACCAGGAACAAAGTGGGAGGACGTTCCAGAAGATTTTGAATGCCCATTATGTAATGTTGGAAAAGATCAGTTTTCAGAAGTTGAATAAAATTCTGATTATTTAAATACGGATAAATAAACAAAAACCCTGGTGCGTGTGAGCAACAGGGTTTTTTATTGCGATAGTTTGTGATGATATCACAGAAAATGATTTACCTTTTGCTTATAATGTAACTACAAACAAAGTAAGGAGGTAGTCTAAATGAGATTAAAAGATAAAGTTGCAATCATTACGGGTGGAAGCCGTGGTATAGGATTTGCTACAGCTGATAAATTCTTGAAGGAAGGTGCTTCAGTTGTGTTGGCAGCAAGTTCACAGGAATCGGCAGATATTGCTGTAGATAAATTAAAAGAAAAATATCCCAATGCAATAGTTGCTGGAATTAGTCCAAATCTGGCAAGCATGGAGTCTGTCAGAAAGGCTTTTAAAGAGGCAACTGAAAAATATGGATGTGTCGACATACTGGTAAATAATGCAGGGATTTCAGAAAACACCTCTTTTATGGATTATACAGAGGAGACTTTTGATAAAGTCATGGATCTAAATGTAAAAGGAGTATTTAATACTACTCGTGTAGCTGCAGAATGTATGGTGGCAAGAGGCAAGGGGGTCATTCTCTCAACTTCTTCCATGGTGAGTATTTCTGGACAGCCAAGTGGGTTTGCTTATCCTGCGTCCAAGTTTGCAGTAAACGGATTGACTGTATCATTAGCAAGAGAACTAGGACCTAAAGGTATTCGTGTTAATGCTGTTGCACCTGGGATTACAGAAACTGATATGATGAAGGCCGTGCCAAAGGAAGTTATCGAACCTATGATTGAAAGAATTCCATTGCGTCGTCTTGGACAGCCAGAAGATATTGCCAATGCGTTTGTGTTTCTTGCTTCAGATGAGGCGAGTTACATTACAGGTGTTATATTAAGTGTAGATGGTATGGCAAGAAGTTAAGTTAATGAGGTATGGTGATGTAATCACGGAAAATAAATGAAATTAAGACTATAATAAATCTACAAAAAGAAAAAGATAAGGAGGACTGTAAAATGTCTGCTATTAATATCAATAAAAATAATTTTCAGAACGAAGTACTGAATTCCGATAAACCCGTTCTTTTAGATTTTTGGGCATCTTGGTGTGCACCTTGCCGCATGGTAGTACCTATTGTAGAGGAGATTGCAAGTGAGCGTAGAGATATTAAAGTTGGAAAGATTAATGTAGATGAAGAGCCTGAACTGACAAATAAGTTCAGTATTATGAGCATTCCGACTTTAGTGGTTATGAAGAATGGGAAGATTGTACAGCAGGTTTCAGGGGCGAGACCTAAGAATGCGATTTTAGAAATGCTTTAGGGAGGTGTGCTAATGGGATTTTTTGATCTCTTTAAACAGTCGAATATTAATCAAGGCATAGAAGAATATAAAAGGACTGATGATGCAGTTCTGCTGGATGTACGTACACCGCAGGAATATCAGGAAGGACATATACCAGAAAGTAAAAATGTGCCGTTGCAGCAACTTGACAATATTGCTTCTGTAGCGAAGAATAAGGATATCCCACTGTTTGTATACTGTTATTCCGGTTCACGAAGCCGCCAGGCAACTGGGATACTGCAACGAATGGGATATTCTAAAGTAAATAATATCGGTGGCATTGCAGCTTACTCAGGAAAGGTGGAAAAATAAGATGAAGGTAATAATTGTAGGAGGTGTAGCCGGAGGAGCTACAGCCGCAGCAAGAATACGCAGACTGAATGAGCATACTGAAATTACTGTGTTTGAAAGATCCGGATACATATCCTATGCGAATTGTGGGCTTCCATATTATATTGGAGACGTGATCACAGATCCGGAAGAACTTACACTACAGACACCTAAGAGCTTTTTTAAACGCTTCCGTATTAATATGAAAATTCATCATGAAGTTATCTCCATACATCCGGAACGTAAAACTGTTTCAGTGAAGAATTTAGAAAACGGTGAAATATTTGAAGAAAATTACGATAAGCTGATCCTTTCTCCAGGTGCAAAGCCAACACAGCCGAGACTTCCTGGAGTAGGTATTGATAAACTATTTACACTTCGTACTGTAGAAGATACTTTTCTGATAAAGGAATATATTAATAAGAATCATCCAAAATCTGCTGTGTTGGCTGGTGGCGGTTTTATTGGTTTAGAGCTGGCAGAAAATTTGAGGGAGCTTGGCATGGATGTTACGATTGTCCAACGACCTAAGCAGCTGATGAATCCATTTGACCCGGATATGGCATCCATGATCCATAATGAAATGAGAAAGCATGGAATAAAACTGGTACTAGGCTATACAGTAGAAGGATTTAAAGGAAAAGACAATGGAGTGGAGATCTTATTAAAAGATAATCCATCCCTTCAGGCTGATATGGTGGTGCTAGCAATCGGAGTCACACCAGACACAGCATTAGCAAAAGAAGCTGGTCTGGAACTTGGCATCAAGGGAAGTATTGTAGTGAATGACAGAATGGAAACTTCTGTACCGGATATTTATGCAGCAGGTGATGCAGTTCAGGTAAAACATTATGTTACGGGTGATGATGCGCTGATTTCTTTAGCGGGACCTGCTAATAAACAGGGCAGGATCATCGCGGATAACATTTGTGGTGGTGATAGTCGTTACCTGGGCAGTCAGGGAAGCTCCGTTATCAAAGTATTTGATATGACAGCAGCCACTACAGGTATCAATGAAACCAATGCCAAAAAGTCAGGATTAGAGGTAGATACAGTAATTCTTTCTCCTATGAGTCATGCCGGTTACTATCCTGGTGGAAAAGTGATGACCATGAAGGTGGTTTTTGAAAAAGAAACCTATCGTTTGCTTGGTGCTCAGATTATTGGATATGAAGGCGTTGATAAACGTATTGATGTGCTGGCAACAGCAATTCATGCAGGGCTGAAGGCAACCCAGCTGAAAGATTTAGATCTCGCATATGCACCGCCTTATTCCTCTGCCAAGGATCCTGTAAATATGGCTGGATTCATGATAGACAATATAGCGAAAGGTACCTTAAAACAATGGCATTTGGAAGATATGGATAAGATTTCTAAAGATCAAAATGTGGTGTTGCTGGATGTGAGAACGGTAGGTGAATTTAACAGGGGTCATATGGATGGATTCAACAATATTCCTGTAGATGAACTGAGGGAACGAATTAACGAAATTGAGAAAGGAAAGTCTGTGTATCTGATATGCCAAAGTGGTCTGCGCAGTTACATTGCCAGCCGTATTCTGGAAGGAAATGGATATGAAACATATAACTTTTCCGGTGGATTCCGCTTCTATGATGCAGTGGTTAATGACCGTGCGCTGATCGAAAGGGCATATGCATGCGGTATGGATTATAAAAAATAATCATAATATTTTTATAATTTTTTCGTAGTATAAAAAGATCCCCCATTTATTAGAATGACTTTTATAATTCTGATAAATGGAGGATTCTTTAGATGTTATAGAAAACAGTTTTATGATCTTTGTAGAGTTTCCAGTCTTTTCGAATCAAGGATTGTGATTTTACCGCGGGAGAGTTTGACGAGTCCTTCGCCTTGAAAGTATCGGAGCATTCGAGTGATAACTTCCCTGTGGGAACCAAGATGGTTGGCGATGGTTTCGTGAGTGATCTTTAATTCATTTGTTCCTTCGATAGAGGTCTCTTCTAAAAGAAATGAAGCAACTCGCTTATCCAAACTCTTCCACATGATTTGTTCAATCAGCCACATGACATCAGAAAAACGGGTAGCCATTAACTCATTGGTATAGTTTGCGACAGGAGCAGATTCCTTCATGATGCCCTTATAGATTTCAGCAGGAATGATCCAAAGATCAGTATCTTTTTCTGCTTCAATGGTTACTTCAAATTGAATGGAGCGTATGATACATGAGGCGGATAAAAGACACATATCCATATCGAACAGACGGTAAAGTGTAATCTCTCGTCCTTCATCTGAAAGCATGTAGGTTCGAAGCTGCCCGGATTTAACCAGTAATAATCCAGTACAATCCAGGTTTCCATTGTGAATGATTGTTCCTTTTTTTACATACTGTGTGATTAAATTGTCTGAAATTAGTTTTTTCTGTGCTGTATTTAAGTCATTCCATAGTGGAAAATAATTTTCGAAGTTCATAACCGTTATCTCCTTTACGAACATAGTATACTTGCTTTTTTAAGCTGCGTCAATTGCATAATTGACATATGACATAAATAAAAAGAATGTTAATGGACCTTATTGGAGAGGGGCATCAGCAAACACCTGCATTGCCGATTGATACCATTCCTGGGCATCTTTTTCGTCGTTTAAGCGTAATTTGCAATTTATTATTCAGAAAATTTATCACTGTAACGAATATGCATATCTTCCCAATCCATGAACAATACATAAAATACTCTTCCGTATTGCTGGCTTTCTACGATTCTTCCATGGTCAAGTACAGAAAGGTAGATTTACCCTCCGAACGGGCAGCTCTATTATATCAGAAACCCCGTACCAACCGAGGATTTTGGCCGGGCAGGATGAAATTTGTCAACAGGATACTGCCTGATTTATGAGATACTTTCTCAACAGTGGCATGAGAATGTTCTTGCATTTTTACACAGGTTAGAATATGCTAACCAGCAGGGTTAACTAAAGCAAACTATTGCGTGATTTGCTCATTTAAACTTCTATTGAAGAACTGAGATGAATCGGAGGATTTTATCCGCTTCATCTGAAATGAGATGATGCACAGTTAGCTTTAAGTCAGGGACGAAATGTCTTTTGCCCCTGATATCATATTACAGGAGGAGAAAGAAACAGATGAAGAAAAGAATGGCAATTCTGATGTCTATGGCAATTGCGGCAAATATGATTGCTTCCGTACCGGTATGTGCAACAGACATATTTACAGATTCAATGACTACGGATTCAACGATCACACAGGAGGCAGATGATGATTCCTTTAGTGATGGACCGGGAACACCGGATTTTGCGGATGAGCAGGAGAATGTACAGGCGGCTCAGGATGAGGGTACACAAAGTGCGAAAGAACCGCCGGAGGTGACGGCAAAATATGACTGGGGAGATCTTTATTTGATTTGCAGTGAGGATTATATAACTAATATTAATAAAATTACTGTGAATGATGAGCAGTGGAGTAAAATATTATATAGTTGGGACGCGGATGAAAAAACATATAAGCTACTTCCGACTGATAGTAAGGTTCAGCTCTATACATCGAATTCGATTAGCCAAAATGATAGAATCGTAATCACCAGTAACGGATACAAGGATCTTACTTTAAAGGTAACAGGAACCGGACAGCAATGGGCTGTTGAAAAAATAACTTCACAGCCTGAACCAGAACAGACCAAAGATGCCCCGACATTTTCAGGAGATCAGGTGGAAATTTCAGGTACAAACTACAAGATCATTAAACCAGCTGATGAAAATAATGTTTCTGATTACATCAGTAAAATCACAGAAATATCTGTAGATGGAACAGTATGGGATAAAACAGATTATGCAATAGCATTATGTGGCAGAAAAGCATATTGTCCGGACAGCATTAATAATCGTGTTGTATTTGATCCAACTGTACTTCACACTGGAAATGTCATTACAATAAAAAGTAATGGATATAAAGAACTTTATCTTAAGGTAAATGCAGAAGGAAATGCCTTCACAGTTGTTGCAACTGATTCCGGTGAAACTAATATTAAAGGTGCATCCAACGGAGTGAACACTCTTCATGTCAGATTAAAAGGATACTTCGAAAGCGCTGTTACAGGGCAGAAGAAATACGATGCAGTTTCAGGTGCATCCACTTCTGTTTCATCCAACAAAAACAGTAATGTAGTTGTGGAAGCGGCAGATCTTCCGGATGGGAAGGAACCTGTTGAAGATGACTGGAAGGAGTTAACAAAAACAAGTGTAAAAATTGACACAAAGAATACAAAGGTAAACATTGACAGTAAAAGTGGAATGGCAGGGATGTATTCCACATATGACAGTTCTCTGTCTCTCAGCGGAACTCCTGCTGAAATCGGTACATATCCTGTCAGTGTTACAGTAACTGATGAATCAGGGCGTACAGTAACAAGTAATGAGCTTACTTTCAAGGTTTACAGTACTAAGGAAAAACTGGCAGATCATCTGAAGCTTGAAAATGCAACCAAGACTGCAGATGGAAAATATATGTACGATATGGATCCATGGGTAATTCCTGATTTTAATGATACAGATGATATTGTAACAGTCCCGGCAGAGATTAAAGCCTGGTATGGCTCTCATACCAGCGGTACGTATGGAGAACTGGGATATGCTGTTTCAGAGGGAGAAGCGACAACTCAGACATTGCTCATACCGGATGGATGTAACCTTACAATGGTCAATATGAAGGTTCTCAGCAGTGTGAAGATAAAAGTAGAAAAGGGCGGAACATTGAATCTGAGAGATTCTTCCATATATGGACAGATTGAAGTAGAAAATGGTGGAACAATATCTGTCAACCACGATGATTATAGCGGAAAATTCCTGACAGGTACTTCTGTTAATGGACAGCTGATTCTGAATGATGGAGCGACCATAAAGAATTCTATGATCTACTCCAACACTAATTTCCTTACTGATGGAACACAGGCACGTCACAATACATCACCTGTTGTTGTGACAAATGGAAATGTAAAGGTAGAAGGAAAAGTATATATCAAAGGTGATGAAGCTGCCACAGGAACAGATCCTGCCACAGGAAAAAGCTACAGCGGACAGCCGGCCCTGAAAGTCAGCAGCGGGACACTTACTATTGGCGAGGGCAGCCAGCTTGCAGCATACGGTGGAGGAAACATAGCAACTACTTCAGTTGGCGGTGCAGCGGTGATTCTTGACAACGGAAAGATTTCCGGAGCAGGAACGTTGATTGCTGTTGCAGGACGAGGAGATGGTGATAACGGTGGTAATGCAGTTGAGGGCACCGGAAATGTAGAAACAGCAAAAGCATATCTGGAAGGAGGTTCTACTTATTCATTTATGAACAAAAACGCAGAACCAGGTAAAGCGTATACTGAATCTGTCACTATATCTCCTTCTACAAAAGGAACAGCGGTAAATGGTAAAAAAATAACTTCCAACAGTGAATCTGCTCCGGATACATATTGGAGTGACATTACAGAAACACCGGATAATAAAATTCAGAACTGTACCATATCAGACACTACAATCATACAGACCGTAAACCCATCACCATCGGTAAGTCCGTCACCGTCAGTAAAACCATCACCGTCGGTAAATCCATCACCATCGGTAAATCCATCAGTAACGCCAGCACCAACTGTTACTCCGATACCGGATACTTACCCGGAGGGGACTGAGAAAGATAAGAATGGAAATCTCGTTACACCAAAAGGAATCGTGATCAGTTCAGATGGAACTGTAACACTTCCGGATGGCACGAAGCTGACACCTGATGCAGATGGTAAAAAGCCAACTGTAAATAAAGATGAAACTGTAACAGATACAAAAGGAAATATCTACAGTACAGACGGAAGTATCACAGATTCAGACGGAAATTATACCAGACCTGCAAAAGCAGTTATAAAGAATGTATCTGTTTCCAAAAACTCTGTAAAAATGGTGCTGAATGAAGAGTGTAAAGGTGCTCTTAACTATGATTATGTAATCGGTACCTCTGGGGATATGCTTAAAACAAGACAGTATACAAAGGTCCTGAAAAATCAGGAAGAACTGAAGTCTGCATTTGCATATATGGATAAGGGAACCTGGTATGTAGCGTGTCACGCATGGCTTAAGGGTGAAGATGGCAAAAAAGTATTTGGACAGTGGTCTGAGATCCATAAAGTAGATGTGAGTGCCATTACGCCACAGACACCTGTAATCAGTAAAGTAACTGTGAAAGGTTCCACAGTGACAGTAAAATATACGAAGAGCAAAAACTCTCAGGGATATGATGTTGTTCTCAGTGACACCCTTACCAGAACTAACGGACAGAAGCGCCCTGCTGTTTCCGGAGAGAATTATTATGTAAAAAAGATAAAAGGAAATACAGTAACTGTTACATTTAAGAACGTTAAATCAGGCACTTATTATATTGGTTTACATGCATGGAACCGTACTTCTGAGGATAATTCAAAAACATTCAGCGAATGGTCAAATGTCAGAAAAGTTAAAATGAAATAAAAAATTGTGAATAATGGTTGAATAAATCAGAGGGGATACCGGCAATGCACATTATACATTGCAGTATCCCCTCTGATTTGTCTGGAATGTTGAAAAAAACTAAAAACTTAAATGAAAAACTAAATTCCATCTGTGGATTATTGGGGGGGTGCGGACGTTTTCTTGGACTAAGTTGCTATTCCTAGACTACGTCTATACTCAAGTGGGCTCATTCCACCAAGTGACATTTTGATTCGATCTTCATTATACCAGTGCATATATTTATCAAGTTCATTAACGAACGATTCTATAGAAATATGATTCCAGTTTCTGTTATAAAACATTTCATTCTTGAGGCGGCCAAAGAACCCTTCACATGCAGAATTGTCCGGAGAACATCCTTTTTTTGACATAGAACGGGTCAGTGCAGCCCCATCCATCAAGTTTATCCAATCTGGCCATCGATAATGACAACCTCTGTCCGAATGAACCAAAGGACGTTCATTATCTTTCAATGTGTCAATTGCGTTGACAAGCATGGTATTCGCCAGCTCAGCATTTGGTGAAGTTCCTATTGTCCACGAAACAGCCATACCATCAAAGCAATCTATTATAGGCGAAAGATAAATTTTTCCTGCAGGTATATGAAATTCAGTTATATCGGTAAGCCACTTCTGATTTGGTTGAGGTGCTGAAAAATCGCGATTGATTACATTTTCAACCTCTGGACTTAATTCACCTTTATATGAGTTGTATTTACGTTTCTTTGTTGTTTTTACTAGTAGTTGTTCCTCATTCATTATACGACGAACGACTTTTTCAGAGACAATAATGCCCTCTCGTTTTAGCAGACAATGTATACGCCGATAGCCATATCTTTCCTTATTGTGCACAAAGAGTACTTTTATTTTCTCGCGAATCTCTTTATATTTATCTTCACGTTTTATGCATTGTACCTGATAACAATAACTGCTTTTAGAGAGCCTTAGAATCGGTAATAGTTCATTTAACTTATATTGATTTCGTAGGGCATCAATCAAGAATACTTTTTCGCGATTTGTCAATTTATCGAGACTGATGCCCTTCTCTTTTTTTAAGATATCACCGGCTTTTTCAAGGACATCTCGTTCTAATTGCAACTTGTATACATCGCGTTCGTGGCGTTTGACTTTTGCTTCTAATTCAGCCTTTTCGCGCATCAGTTCATCAATAGATTTATCATTAGCAGAGGGTTGTTGCATTTTCAATATTCTCCCTTCGCTAAGCAGCTCTTTTCTCCAAGTGGAAACCGCAGAAGGGGTAACACCGTATATCTCAGTAATTTGTGATATCTTTAAGTTACCTCTGCATGATTCCATAACTGCCTGGATTTTTTCCTCTTGAGAACATCTTACATGTGGTTTAAAAGATTTACAACATCTTTCTCCTTCTTCTGGATAAAGTTCTTTAACCCATTGAATGAGAAGTGGTCGACTGGGATACCCTAGATTCTTAACTGTCTTCAATGCATTACAATCGTGACTAAAGTAGTAATCAACAGCATCTCGTTTCTCTTTATCAGAAAATTTGCTGACTTTCTTACGACCTTGATGCAGATTATTGTACTGAGAGTACTCACGGTACCAGTGCTTTAAATTGGTCACATCAGGATACCCCAATTTACGTACAGTATACGCAGCATTGTAACCACAGTTAATATAAAACTTTACAGCGCGGATACGGTCTTCGTATGAATACATATGAACCTCCTAAAACTTATTTGGTCCAGGATTCTGTCCGCACCCCCGGGGGTCCAAAACCGGAATTTAGTTTTTCATTTAAGTTCTCCCTATAAAAAGCTGTATCCAGCATTATAAAAAGAAAATATGTTCGATATTTTATTGCGGAATTTTTGATATCATGGTATTATATATGTATGAAAGAAAATCTTATACATTACCGTACTTGTGTGTGTAATATTAATTATCATATGGTATGGTCAGTGAAATACCTGAAGGGGATTTCCGGCAGGAAACTTTTCGAACGTTTTCCGGAAATAAGAAACCAGCTTTGGAAAGGGTAACTGTGGAACCATTCCTATTATGTGGAAACGGTCGGATCTGTATCGGAAGAAAATATCCGCAGGTATATCGAACATCAGAGC
>HE978651.1:1067645-1080737 GCA_000285855.2 Ruminococcus sp. JC304
CCGCCTTAATTCAGATGCTCTGGTAACTCAGTTACCGAGTAATTCACTTTTGGATTTTATAGTTTGATGCTTACATCTCTGTTGTTAGGGTTGATTGTAATGGTGTTATATAAGCCAAGAACCTGGTGTGCATTTTGTCCAATGGGAACAATGACGCAGGGCATTTGTAAATTAAAAAATAATCGAAAATAAGTAATACTATTAGGTTATACATAAAAGGCATATGTCAAAAACATTATTGACATATGCCTTTTATAAGGCTATTATATAAGAAAAGCGAGAAAGGAGCAGTTTATGCCGAGACCAGTAAAATGCAGAAAAGTCTGTCATTTCCCCAATATTTTAGAATTCCTTCCGGCAGATAATACTGAGAAAAAAACACCTATTGTTCTGACGGTAGATGAGTATGAGACAATTCGTCTTTTGGACAAGAAAGGTTATAGTCAGGAGCAATGTGCAGCATCTATGCAAGTCGCAAGAACAACAGTTCAACGGATTTACGAGATTGCCAGGAAGAAAATAGCAGATGCACTTATTGATGGACATCCGCTTAGAATTGAGGGTGGGGATTTCATAATCTGTGACGGTCAGAACAGCAACTGTAGCTTTGGAGGATGTTACAAACAGGAAATTTACCAAAAATATGCAGAAGAAAAAGGAGAAGGTATCATGAGAATAGCAGTAACATATGAAAATGGACAGATTTTCCAGCACTTTGGACACACAGAGACATTTAAGATTTACGATGTAGAGGAAGGAAAAGTAGTACATTCAGAAATAGTAGATACGAATGGAAGCGGACATGGTGCATTAGCGGGAGTTCTTAATGCATTGAATGCAGATGTTCTGATCTGTGGCGGAATCGGAGGCGGTGCACAGACAGCATTAGCGGCAGCCGGTATTAAGCTTTTCGGAGGAGTTTCCGGAGATGCGGATGAAGCAGTAGAAGCCTTTATTAATGAAACACTGGATTACAATCCGGATGTGAAGTGCTCTCACCATGAGCACAGCCACGGGGAAGGACATACCTGTGGTGAGCACGGATGTGGAAGCCATAGTTGTCATTAAGAAGAATTGTAAAAAATAATAATACGAAAGGATGTGCCAAGGTAATGGAGAAGTTACCGTAGCGCATCCTTTTTTGTTATTTTCATATTGATTATTTCTTACTTGCCGAAAGTAATGAATTGAACGTATAATACTCCCAGCTTTTTGTAACTGTCAAAGATGGGAGTATACTTAATTTATTGAGATGTGTCAATTATATAACTGGCATATGCCGTAAATAGAAATAAAAAGAAGCGTAATAAAGTAAATTGTTTTTTCTGTGATATCATCACGGAAGCAAGATCTTTTATGGGGTATATTAAGTTCAAACAGGAGAAGGGGTTAAAAAATATGACATCAATAAATATAAATAAAGAAAAGTTTGGACAATTAATTCATAAGGAAAAACTGGTTTTGGTTGATTTCTGGGCACCTTGGTGTGGTTATTGCCGTAGAATTGGAGCAGCTTATGAAAAAATAAGTGAAGAATACAGCGATATTCTTATTGCAGGAAAAGTAAATATTGATGAAGAACCACAGATTGCAGAAGCTGAAAAGATTGAGATAATTCCTACGCTGGTTTTATATCGAGATGGAAAGGCAATAGATTCTATTGTTGCACCCGAATCAAAAAAATGATAGAAAACTTTATTAATGAAGCTTTGGAAAAATAAAATAGGAGGACTGTTGTATGAATGAAAATCATGTTTACGATATGATTATCGTGGGAGGAGGACCTGGTGGGTATACATCAGCATTATACGCAGCCAGAGCAGGACTTGAAACAATTGTTTTAGAAAAATTATCTGCAGGTGGCCAGATGTCACTGACATGGCAGATTGATAACTATCCTGGTTTTGAAAATGGAATTGACGGATTTTCATTGGCAGAGAAAATGCAAAAACAGGCGGAAAAATATGGTGCTAAAAGTGAATATGCAGAAGTTTTTAATATGGATTTAGCAGGAAAGCTTAAGAGAGTAGAAACTAGTTCGGGAATTTATATTGGGAAAACAGTAGTGATAGCTACAGGAGCAAATCCAAGAGAACTTGGTCTTGATAAAGAAAAAGAATTGATAGGTCATGGAGTTGCTTATTGTGCCGCCTGTGATGGTATGTTTTATAAAGATAAGATTGTGGTTGTTGTTGGTGGTGGAAATTCTGCTGTATCAGATGCTACTCTTTTAAGTCGAATTGCTAAGAAAGTTATCATTGTTCATCGAAGAGATACATTACGTGCAACAAAAATTTACAATGACCAGCTGATGAAAACTGAAAATATAGAGTTTCGATGGAATAGTACAGTAAAAGAACTGCTTTATGGAGAACGATTGACTGGTGTGCGGTTGAAAGATACAGTTACAGGAGAAGAAAACATTATAGAATGTGACGGCTTGTTTGTGAGCATAGGAAGAAAACCGACAATAGATTTTTTAGAGAATCAGATAGAACTGGATAATAAAGGATATATTGTGGCAGGTGAAAATACTGAAACGAGTATTCCAGGTGTTTATGCTGTAGGAGATGTCAGAACAAAGTTACTTCGTCAGATAGTAACAGCTGTTGCAGATGGTGCTATGGCAGTACATATGGCAGAAAAATATATGGGGGAAATGTAAAGTGAATTCCGTCTTTATGCATAGGAATTGTTTGGTTAAGTTAAATAATGAAACAGAAAATAGTCATTTTGATAGACCATATTTACTATAAATAGTCAGAATTTGAATACTGAACTTTTTATACTGAAATATGTACGATTTCAATAATGACATGAACTTAAGGGAACGTATTGCGGATACTTTGTGAACTTTATCCTGATACAATGACTATGCTGATGAAAGAAGGCATGTATTATTGTTTTCTATATTGATATTAGGACAGAATGTTGTCAGCTATAATGTGCAAAATGAATTACGTTTAGTTAAAAAAGGATTTCCGCTCAGATATTCTTTAAAAGAAAAATTACAATGCAAGTCAGTTATTGGAAGAGTATTCAAAACAAAAAGTAAGTGAAAGATAATATACTTTATCCCCATTCCAGACAGGTACGCAGAGCATGACACTCACAAAGCAGTGTCCATTCAGATAGTTGGAACTGTTGTGTGCGGCATGGTCAAACAGTTTTGAAACATTTTCAAATTTTGTGCCAAATTTAGATACCATCGTATCATCCACGCACAGAAATACAGGCTGCGTCTGCAATGAATCCGGTATCAGCTTCAAAACAATCCTGACAGTAGTATTCATAAATCGGGAATAATCAACCTTTGCATAGGAACATGCATAATAAAATACATTCAGTGATTTCTCCGTTATTCTGGATAAAAAATGCTGATATAGAAACCGGATGGAATGTGCGGATTCTAAGGCCAGTATGGATAATATCAGCAAAAATAAGGTATCTGCTGTCGGAACAGAAAAAGTTGTAAAGTGGTGTAAATTATAATAATCAGAGTCACTTCCTATAATATAAGAAATGACTCTGACTTCATTTGTCATGAGTTTCTAATAAAAATATTTATTGTGAAAAATGTTAGAACCCGTCAGTTGGAAGTATTTCTCTCTAAATTTTTGCGGCGCTTAAATTCTAATGGCGAAGCGTTGAACTGCTTCTTAAATGCCGAAGAAAACTTGCTTTGATTCAAATAACCAACTTGTTCTGCAATTTCCGATACAGATAAGTTTGTAGTAGTGAGTAATTCAGCAGCTCGTTGCATACGAACTTCACGTAAATAAATTGATATATTTTGACCATAAACTCCGCGAAAATAGTTCTTCAGGCTGGTTTCACTGACGGAAAACTGTGCAGCCAGTTCCCACGCAGGATGGTGTTGGCGCAGATCAGAAGTGATGATTTTTTCTACACGTTTTGCAATGTCTACCTGTGTTTCTGTGAAGAATGTGCAGGCTTGGGAAGGTGGTATTTCTTTCAGATTTTGAAGCAGTGAAAACAGGGCAAGGGTATAGATTTTCATTTGTGGGATTGCCAGCGGAACAGAAATCTCCAGTAATGACCACAGCTTTTTTAAGACTTCTTCTATCTCAGTCGTAACCGACGCAATATAAGTACCCCCATCCGGGCAGTAAAGATCTCTGAGTCTGTGGAAATCAATATCAAATTCAGCCTCTACCCAGGAGCTTTGAGCATTTACGGTATCCATATCCACAAAAAACTCAATTCCTTCATAGATTCGGCGGGGATAAACGTATTGCTGTCTGGCGAATCGTTCGGTTAAGGATATCTCCCCATCTTTCACATACACAAAGTTCCCGTTATTCAGGATGAGTTCGCATCGTCCTGTTACACAGTAATTTAAGAGCAATGGTCCTGTTTCCATGGAGCCATTATCGTGAAAGTCTGGGGCTGTCCAGACAGGAGAGTTCACAAAAATATAAGCCAATGTAACTCCTGGGAACAGAGGGAAAAAAGTCATGGAACCTTTCCCGTCTCTCTCCTTTAGAATGAGTTCTGCGCTAAATTCGCCCCGTTTTATAGATATACCTGGAATTTCAATGCTTTTCTTGATAATTTCATCTATCTTCATTTTCTAACTCCTGTCATTTGGTCTGTTAACCGCTCCGTTTGAGCCTTGCACTTCTATTATAAGATCACAGTCAAAGTCAGTCAACAGAAAAACTCGGTGCTGTTTGGAGCTAAAAAGATGATTGGTTGTAGAGAATCAGCCGGTACTATGCTATCCTATAAAAAGGTTAGAAGATACTAACTGGAAAATGAATGTGGAGGTATTCATCATGAATAACAAGTTACAAGCAAAAGACCTCATTAACCTTGGTCTGTTTACGGTTCTTTACTTTGTCATTGGCTGCTGTGTCGCCATTCCGATTGGGTTTGTCCCGATCTTTCTTCCTGTTCTCGGAAGCCTGTGGTCGCTGATTACCGGTATCCCTTTCATGCTGTTCCTCACAAGGGTTAAGAAATTCGGCATGGTTACAATCATGGGTGTTTTGAGCGGCCTGCTGATGGGACTTACCGGCATGGGATTTTGGGGTGTTCCTATGGGACTGATTTTCGGCCTGCTTGGGGATCTCATTTTGAAATCCGGCGACTATAAAAGTGCAAAGAAAAGCATCCTTGGTTATGCTGTATTTAGCCTGTGGATGGTAGGTACATACATTCCGATGTATTTTATGGTCGAGGACTCCTGGGCCAGCTTTGCCGCCAGCTTCGGGGAGGAATATGCCGACCGGGTAATGGCGGTTATGCCGATGTGGAGCATTATCCTTGTGGTTGCCGGGATTTTTGTCTTTGCCATTTTGGGCGGACTGCTTGGAAAAACGCTTCTGAAAAAACATTTTGCGAAAGCGGGCATCGCATAATGGAGGGGGTATCCTTTTCCGCTACAACGGACAAAAGGAAAGGAATCCGGCTCGACCCGCGTACGAAGTTGATTTTGCTGTTGACGGTTACTACATTGATGTTCAGCACCAGCAACGAAGGGATTATGAATTTTGTAAAACCTGTGTTAAGCCTAATCCCCTTTGTGCTGATCCTGTCGGAACGCCGCTTCAAAACGGCAGGCAAGTACCTGCTTTTATATCTCGCCTACTTTGCACTGGAACGCATAGCGCTGACGACATTAAGCGATCTGCTGTCCTTTGTGGTTTTGGCGATGACATCCATTATGACGCGGTTTGCCCCTGGTATTATGACGGGGGCCTGGCTGCTTTCTTCCACCTCAGTCAGTGAGTTTATCGGTTCGATGGAACGTATGCACCTGACAGAGAAAATCGTCATCCCTTTGTCTGTTATTTTTCGTTTTTCCCTACGATCAGCGAAGAATACCAGGCGATCAGTGATGCAATGAAAATGAGGGGTATCCGGTTTGGAGGGAAAAATCCATTTTTGATGGTGGAATACCGTCTTGTACCGCTGATGGTGTCTGTTGTGAAAATCGGAGATGAACTTTCCGCCGCTGCACTGACGCGGGGGCTTGGCGCTCCGGTCAAACGGACTAACGTATGTCAGATTGGTTTTCATGTTCAGGACATGATTGCGATCCTGCTTTGTGCTTTATGTTTCGCTCTGTTTTTGCTGGGACAGTATTTTTCTTTTTAAGGGGGTGGGCGTATGATAAAGATTGACCATATTTCATTTTCTTATGGAGAAGAGAATGAAAATACCGGCGGTGTTCGGGATATTGATCTAAATATAGAGGATGGTCAGTTTGTTGTCCTTTGCGGTGAAAGTGGGTGTGGAAAAACTACGGTCACCCGCCTGATTAATGGACTGATCCCCCATTATTATGAGGGAAAGATGACGGGAGAAGTATGGGTAAATGGAGCCAAGGTTTCCGAACAGCCCCTTTACGATACAGCTGCAGTTGTGGGCAGCGTGTTTCAAAACCCCCGGTCCCAGTTTTTCAATGTGGATACCACCAGTGAAATTACATTTGGCTGCGAAAATCTTGGACAGCCAGAAAAAGACATCCGGGAACGGCTGGCAAAAACGGTTCGGGACTTCCGGCTGGAGAAGCTGATGGACCGTAATATCTTCCACTTATCTGGCGGGGAGAAACAAAAGATTGCCTGTGCCGGGGTATCCGTTATGGAACTGGATGTTCTCGTTATGGACGAACCCTCATCTAACCTGGATGCGGCTTCCATCCTTGATTTGAGAAAGATTCTTGCGTTTTGGAAATCGCAGGGGAAAACAATCATTGTATCGGAACATCGGCTTTATTATCTTCGCGGTCTAGCGGATCGGTTTATCTATCTGGCAGACGGGCAGGTGAGTCATGATTATTCTGCGGCAGAATTTGAGCAGCTCACGGAGCAGCAGCGTTCCGATATGGGACTGCGCACGTTTGCTTTGGAGCGTCTCCTGCCTCCGGTTTTACCGCAGCAGGCAAAGACCGCCCTTGCGCTTCGTAATTTCCACTTTGCCTATAAAAACGAACCGGAAACCTTACATATCATGGATTGTGAAATCCCTACGAACCGGATCGTTGGAATTATCGGGAATAACGGCGCCGGGAAATCCACTTTTTCACGCTGTTTTTGCGGCTTGGAGAAGCGCTGTGGGGAGATTGTCTGGAACGGAAAGAAATACCGTCCGAAAGACCGGCTGAATACCTGCTATATGGTCATGCAGGAGGTAAATCATCAGCTTTTCACCGAGTCGGTCCTTGATGAAGTGCTGATCAGTATGGATGAAGCAAACCAGAAGCGGGCAGAAGAAATCCTAAGTCGGTTAGATTTACTGGATTTTAAGGACAGGCATCCCATGTCCCTGTCCGGTGGCCAGAAACAAAGGGTTGCGATTGCTTCGGTAATCGCTTCAAAACGCTCGATCCTGTTTTTTGATGAACCGACCAGCGGCCTTGATTACAGGCATATGAAAGAGGTTGCAAATGTATTACGGCAGGTCAGGGATGCCGGAATCACTGTGTATGTCATTACCCATGACCTGGAACTGATTTTAGATTGCTGTACGGACATCATTCATTTTGAGGATGGTTCGATTATCGACCAGTACGGAATGGATGAAGATGGCCTCAGAAAAATAAGAGAATACTTCATAAAGGGGGTATCTGAAAAATGAAGGAAGAAAAGAAAGCGTCGCCAATAAGTGTTTTATTGGGATGGGGCAAACCGTATCACGGAAAATTCATCGGCAGTGTCGTCCTTGCGGTTTTGGGTGTTGCTTGTCAGATGGTGCCTTATTTCTGTGTGGTGCATATCGTCACAATGATGTTGGACGGGGAGCAGGATTTTTCCCGTTATGTGACAACTTGCATGGTCGCACTTTGCGGCTACCTGGGGAAAGTGCTGTTTTCCAGTCTGTCAACGACCGTTTCCCATACAGCGGCCTATTACACGCTGCGGGATATCCGGGGGAGGCTGACAGGGAAACTGGTCCGCGTTCCGATGGGGACGATCCTGGATACTCCGTCCGGTCAGTATAAAACAACGATTGTTGACCGGGTGGAAGGGATGGAATCCACGTTTGCACATCTCATCCCGGAGATGACCGCAAACATCCTGGTTCCGGTGGTAATTGTCGTGTATCTTTTCATTATGGACTGGCGCATGGCGCTGTTGTCCCTTGTTACGCTGGTAGTCGGTCTTGCCGTAATGTCTGTCGGTATGATGAGTTACCCAAAGAAATGGGAGGGCGCGGTCAAAGCCGGGAAAGATATGGCGAACGCCATTGTGGAATATATCGGCGGGATTGAAGTTGTCAAGGCGTTCAGCCAGTCGGCCGGTTCCTACAAGAAATATTCGGACGCCGTGAATTACAATGCGAATTACTATGTGGAATGGATGCGGGAAAACCAGAAAACCATGAGTGCCTACAATGCGATCCTTCCCTCAGTGCTGATCTGTGTGCTGCCTTGTGGGTTTGCCTTCTGGCTGTCCGGCAGCCTGGAATTATCTGCGTTCCTCTCCATTGTGATTTTCTCCCTGGGGCTTGTGGGGCCGATCATGTCCGTCTTTACCTTTACGGATGACCTGGCTGTACTGGGAACCAATGTGGAGGAAATCAGCCAGCTATTGAACGCGGAAGAACTGGATCATAAAGATACGCCGGTAAATCTGGCAGATACCAGTATCGGACTCGACCATGTTTCCTTTTCCTATGATGGGGAAAACGAAGTGTTGCATGATGTGAGCCTTTCCATCCAGCCGGGAACCATGACCGCCCTTGTAGGACTGTCCGGTTCCGGCAAATCTACCGTGGCGAAGCTGATCGCTGGGTATTGGGATGTTACGTCCGGCAGTATTACCCTGGGCGGCCATGAACTGAAGGAGATACCGCTGTCTGAAATTGCCGCCCAGATTTCCTATGTATCGCAGGATAATTACCTGTTTAACCGCAGCATCCGGGAAAATATCCGCATGGGCAGGCCGGACGCCACAGATGCGGAGGTGGAGCAGGCAGCAAAACAAAGTGGCTGTGACACCTTTATCCGCAAGTTGGATCAAGGGTATGATACCGTTGTCGGCAGTGCCGGTTCCCATCTTTCCGGCGGTGAGCGGCAGAGGATCGCCATTGCCCGCGCCATGCTGAAGGACGCCCCTGTGGTCATTTTGGACGAGGCGACTGCATATATCGATCCAGAGAATGAGGCAGTTGTGCAGAAAGCAATCTCTGCCCTGACAGTGGGTAAAACGCTGATCGTGATTGCCCATCGCCTGTCTACCATTATCGGTGCGGACAATATTGTGGTGGTCAAGGATGGAACTATCCATGCCCAGGGAACGCATGATAAGTTACTGGAAACCTGTCCCCTTTACCGGGATATGTGGCAGGCGCATATCGGCGCAAAGGATCAGATGTAAGGGGGTGTTGTCAAATGTATGGAACATTGAAAAAAATTTTTGCGTTTGCTGGCAGCAAAGAGGGACTGCTGAAAAAATCCCTGCTGTTTGCGTTCCTCTCCGGCCTGTTTGCGGCTTTACAGTTTGCCGCCCTCTTTATCGTGGTGGAGGCGCTGGTATCCGATAACCGGGACAGCCGGTTTATCTGGATTTCTTTGGGCATCATGGCTGTTTCCCTGGTTGGAAGGATCATCACGACCTATTTCTCCACGATGGAGCAAACGGAAACCGGCTACTGTATGGTGGCGGAAAAGCGTATCCACATCGGAGACCGGCTGCGTTACATCTCGATGGGATATTTTAACAAGAACAGTATCGGGAACATTACCGCTATCGTTACCACTACGTTAGGGGATGTGGAAAATTCGGCGGCGCGTGTGCTGGTATCTGTGTTGGGAGGATTTTTCAATTCGGTGGCGTTTGTCATCGTCCTGCTGGTTCTTGACTGGAGGATCGGTCTGATTGCCGCTATCGGAGTCCTGCTTTATCTTGCAGCGGCGGAGCTAGCGCTCCGTAAATCTGCGCGCTTAAGCGGAGTGCGGCAGCATACACAGGAAAGCCTTGTGGAATCCGTCTTGGAGTATATCCAGGGGATGGGGATCGTGAAAGCCTTCGGTATGGAGAAGGACAGCACACAGTCCATTGACAGCGCAATCAAGGCAAGCTGCCGGGACAGTCTGAAACTGACAAAAGCCAGTGTCCCCTATGATGCCCTGAAACAGGTTGTTGTCCGGGTGTTCAGTGTTTTGCTGCTCCTGGCCTCCATTTACTTCTGGCTGAACGGTTCCCTGTCATTGGCCTATGGCGTGATTTTGGTGATCGCTTCCTTTATGGTGTTCAATGATCTGGAAAACGCCGGAAACATGGCTTCCCTGCTGCAAATGCTGGCGGCTTCTATGGATACGGCAAACTCTATTGACGATACGCCGGTCATGGATGAAAAGGGTGCGGATGTGGTTCAGGCATCCTCGGAAATCGTATTTGATAACGTGGACTTTTCCTATAAGGTGAATGGCTGCGGAGCAGACAGAGAAGGTGGTCTGGGCCACGCAGACCGCAAGATTCTGGATCACGTCAGCTTTACGATTCCGGCCGGAACGACCACGGCCATTGTCGGCCCGTCCGGTTCTGGCAAGACGACTATGTGCAACTTAATTGCCCGGTTTTGGGATGTAGACGCCGGGAGGATTACGGTTGGCGGCAAAGATGTGCGGGATTTCAAGCTGGACAGCCTGATGAAGAATATCAGCATGGTATTTCAGAATGTGTATCTGTTTGCCGATTCGATTGAGAACAACATCAAATTCGGCTGCCCGGATGCCACGCACGAACAGGTGGTAGAGGCGGCGAAAAAGGCTTGCTGCCATGAATTTATTTCCGCCCTGCCCGACGGGTATGATACGGTGATCGGGGAAGACGGAGGAACCCTGTCCGGCGGTGAGAAGCAGCGTATTTCCATTGCCCGCGCCATACTGAAAGACGCCCCGATTATCATTCTGGATGAAGCCACAAGCAGCGTTGACCCGGAAAATGAAGAAGAATTGCAGCGGGCGATTGCGGAATTGACGCACGACAAGACTATTATTATGATCGCCCACCGTCTGAAAACTGTCCGGGGTGCGGACCAGATATTGGTGCTGGATGATTCCCATATCGTTCAGCGCGGCACTCATGCAGAACTGATCCAGCAGAAGGGCCTGTATGCGGACTTCGTATCCGCAAGGCAGGAAGCTATCGGCTGGAAACTGGCACAGTAAAGGAGGCGGCAATGAAGACGCTGAATGATTATATGTCAATGTCCTATCGTATGGAAGTTGTAGAAGATAAAACAGAAGGAGGATTTGTGGTTTCGTATCCGGATCTCCCTGGTTGTATTACCTGCGGAGAAACAGTGGAAAGTGCAATTTCAAATGCCCTGGATGCAAAAAAAGCATGGCTTGAAGCTGCATTAGAAGAAGGAGTAGAAATCAATGAACTGAGGGAATCAGTATGAATCAGTATTGCGTATATCTTCTTTCGAGGAATGATGCGGTATTCTCAAAATAGCAATTATAAGTAAGCAGCAAAGCATGTTATTGAGAGCGGAATGCACAGTAACATGGAAAGAGCCGATGAAAAAATAAGCAGTTGACAAAGAACAGGTACATTGTTATAATTGCCTACATGAACAAAGGCGTTCTTTCTATAGAAAAGTAACTGTAGAAAGTGCGCCATTTTTTATATCATTATAAAAAGAATCTATAAAACTTCCAGACAGGACAAAACTGTATCGAAGAATCATTAAGAAAGCAAAAACAGCAGAAACTATGCTGACAAGGAGTGAATGAAAATGGGGAATTATACCAGAGAAGAAATATTACAGATGGCTGAGGAGGAAGACGTGGAATTTATCCGTCTCCAGTTCACAGATATGTTCGGAACGCTGAAAAACATCGCCATAACTGCCCGGGAACTTCCCCGTGCACTGGATAACCGATGTATCGTAGATGGTTCCTTTATCGCAGGAATCGCAGGAGAATCCGAACCGGATATGTACTTAAGACCGGATCTTGACACCTTTGCAATTCTCCCATGGAGACCACAGCAGGGAAAAGTTGCCAGACTGTTATGCGATATCTATTGTCCGGACGGAACCCCTCATGAGAGAAGTCCGAGATATATCCTGAAGAAAACCGCCCGGGAGGCAAAGAAGGAGGGATACACCTGTCTGGTAGATCCGGAATGTGAATTTTTCCTTTTTCATACAGATGATAACGGAGTTCCGACTACTGTAACACATGAAAAGGCCGGATATCTGGATGTCAGTCCTGTGGATCTGGGTGAAAACGCAAGACGTGATATTGTATTAAATCTAGAAGACATGGGGATTGAGGTAGAATCTTCTCACCATGAAACTGCTCCTGCACAGCACGAAGTAGATTTCAAATATGGTGAAGTCCGTACTATTGCAGACCGGATCATGTCATTTAAGATGACGGTCCGTACCATTGCCAAACGCCATGGACTTCATGCGACATTTATGCCGAAACCAAGGGCAGAAGTAAACGGCTCCGGAATGCACATTCATTTCTCCTTATTTAAAGATGGAAGAAATGTATTCGTCAATCCGGGAAATCCACAGGAATTAAGCGAAGAAGCTTATTACTTCGTAGGAGGTCTTCTGGCTCATAGCAAAGAGATGGCACTGATCACCAATCCTATCGTAAATTCCTACAAACGTCTGGTTCCGGGCTATGAAGCACCGACGGAACTGACATGGACAAAGAACAACCAGAATTCCCTGGTAAGAATTCCGGGATCCAGAGGTATGGAGACAAGGATCGAACTGAGAAGTCCGGATGCAGCAGCAAATCCGTATCTGGTATTTGCAGTATGTCTGGCAGCAGGACTGGATGGAATCCATAAGAAGATTTATCCGACTAAGTCCTCCAGTAGAGAGTTATCCGAAACAGATCAGAAAACAATGAAGATTGAAAATCTTCCGGGAAATTTGAACGAAGCAATTGATTACTTCGAACAGAATGACTGGATCAAAGAAGTACTTGGAACAGAATTTTGTAAAGAATACGCAGCAGCCAAGAAAAAAGAATGGCTTCGCTATACAAGAGAAATTTCAGCCTGGGAAATCGAGGAATACTTATACAGAATTTAACCGAATCAAACAAGTCCCCTGTAGAAATTGTAAAAGGCAATAAGCAGTGGG
>HE978651.1:1081243-1133639 GCA_000285855.2 Ruminococcus sp. JC304
ACGGAAACTCAGACTGTAACAGAAATAGGAGTGGCAGAGTTATGAGCAGCAGCATTGTGATTGCGTTACCGAAAATTGAAGACGCAAAGAAAATCCGCACAATACTTAACAGACATGGGCTCACAGTAGCCTCTGTCTGCAGCTCTGTCTCTAACGCTCTGGCCAGTATCTCGGAACTTGACAGTGGTGTTCTGATATGCGGGTATAAGTTGACAGATGCCTATTATAAAGACGCTCTGGATGACCTGCCACAGTATTTTGAAATGCTGCTTCTGGCTTCTCAGCGTATTATAGATGAAGCACCGAATTCTGTCAGCACTGTACAGATGCCGATGAAAGCAAGCGTACTGGTAGATACGGTCAATGACATGTTCTATCATCTGGAACGCCGGATCAAAAAAGAAAAGAAGAAACCAAAGCCCAGATCAGAAAAAGAACAGAATTATATCTCGAATGCCAAACGCCTTCTGATGGAAAAAAACCAGATGACAGAAGAGGAAGCATATCGACACATCCAGAAATGCAGCATGGATTCAGGAACCAACATGGTAGAAACTGCACAGATGTTACTCATGCTGATGTATGATGAAATCTGATTTTTCAAACACGCTCTAAATAAAATATCCGAAAATAATAAGGAAAATTTTGTAAAAAATAACGATATTATTTTGACAGAATATGTGGTAATATACAAAATATATTTTTGTTCATATTAAGTTAGAGGCAAAATACATTTTGGCCCTAACATCATATTATATATAGAAAGAACACAAACAAACATAAAATAGATAATAACGGGAAGAATGATTACAAAGGCGTAATCAGAGAGTCTAGGGGATAAGTGTCTCCGGATTTTCTGATTACGCCTTTTTGATATTCCGGGGTTCAAGGTCAGAAAGTCGTTCATGCTTGCACGAAAAGACTTTTGAACTTGAAACTCATAGAGATATCACAAAGGTTTTCAGAAATGAAGAAATGGAGGATGAGGAAATGGAATTTATGGATGGAACATGGAAAAAAGAAATCAATACCTGGGAGGAACTCGTAGGTAATAATCTCCTGAACCAGGAAGCCGTAATCGAAGGCGCTGTTCACAGCATCCGTAATATGGGTGATGTGGCATTTATCATTCTTAGAAGAAGGGAAGGTTTATTCCAGACAGTCTATGAAAATGAAATGGCAAATGTTTCCATTCATGAATTGAAGGAAGCAATGACGATCAGGGTGAAAGGCATTCTGCATGAAGAAGAGAGAGCACCCCACGGAAGAGAACTTCGTATCCGTCATATTGATATCTTATCAACACCTGCAGAGCCGCTTCCAATGGCAATCGACAAATGGAAACTGAACACTTCCCTGGAAGCAAAATTAAACTACAGACCGATTTCCCTGAGAAACATTCAGGAGCGTTCCAAATTTAAAATCCAGGAGGCACTGACAAAAGCATTCCGTGATTATCTCTACGGACAGGGATTCACAGAAATCCATACTCCGAAGATCGGGGCAAGAGGAGCAGAGGGTGGGGCAAACCTTTTCAAATTCAGCTACTTCCACAAACCTGCAGTACTTGCGCAGAGCCCACAGTTCTATAAACAGATGATGGTTGGCGTATTTGACAGAGTATTTGAGACAGGTCCTGTATTCCGTGCTGAGAAACATAACACCAAACGTCACTTAAACGAATATACCAGTCTGGACTTCGAGATGGGATATATTGACAGCTTCGAAGAAATCATGGCAATGGAAACAGGATTCCTGCAGTATGCCATGAACCTTCTGAAAACAGAATATGCAAAAGAAGTACAGATCCTGAAACTTGAAATCCCGGACGTGTCCAAAATCCCGGCAGTCCGTTTCGATGTAGCCAAAGAACTGGTATCTCAGAAATACAACCGTAAGATCAGAAACCCATTTGACCTGGAGCCGGAAGAAGAAGCATTGATCGGACAGTATTTCAAAGAAGAATATGGCTCAGATTTCGTATTTGTCACACATTATCCGTCAAAGAAACGTCCATTCTATGCAATGGATGATCCGGAAGACGCAAGATTTACCTTAAGCTTTGACCTGTTATTCAAAGGCCTTGAGATTACAACAGGCGGACAGCGTATCCATGATTACAACATGCTGGTACAGAAGATTGAAGACAGAGGTATGACACAGGAAGGTATGGAACAGTATCTGGATACCTTCAAACATGGTATGCCGCCTCACGGTGGTCTGGGAATCGGTCTGGAACGTCTGACCATGCAGCTTATCGGCGAAGAGAATGTTCGTGAAACCTGCCTCTTCCCGCGAGATATGAACCGACTGGAGCCGTAAATGAGTCAGAAATTTGGAAAGCTGTCTATATATTGACCGGAAGCGGCTGATTGATTCCGGAAAGAAATAAAAGCAATATAGAATGCTATAGACAGCATATATAAGGAGAAAATCATGGCAAAGATCATAGATGATGAAACAATGGAAAATGTCTGCATCCTGGCCAAGCTTTCCCTCTCAGAAGAAGAAAAGGAAAAAGCAAAAGCCCAAATGCAGAAAATGCTTGATTATGTAGAGAAACTGGATGAACTGGATACATCGGAAGTAGAGCCTATGTCCCATATTTTCCAGGACGAAAACGTATTTCGTGAGGATGTTGTCACAAACGGAGACAACAAAGAAGCAATGCTGGCAAATGCACCAAAAGCAAAAGAAGGACAGTATCAGGTTCCGAAAACCATAGGATAGGAGACAGGACAATGGAGTTGGAGAAATTAACAGCCCTGCAGCTTGGGGAAAAAATAAAACAGCGTCAGGTCAGCGTCCTGGATGGAGTAAAAACTGTTTTTGAACAGATTGAGAAACAGGATTCAGAAGTACACGCTTATCTTGACACATATAGAGAAGAAGCATATAAACGTGCAGAAGAAGTACAAAAAGGCATTGAGGACGGTACTTATACCAGTCTTCTTGCAGGTGTACCGATTGCGATTAAAGATAATATCTGTATTAATGGAAAGAAAACTACCTGTGCATCGAAGATTCTTGAGAACTTTATGCCGCAGTATAATGCAGAAGTCATTGACCGTCTGGAAAAAGCAGGACTGGTCATTATCGGAAAAACAAACATGGATGAATTTGCCATGGGAAGTACAACAGAGACCTCCGCTTACGGCATCACCAGAAACCCATGGAATCTGGAACACGTACCAGGCGGTTCTTCAGGTGGTTCCTGTGCAGCCGTAGCAGCAGGAGAAACTTATCTGGCACTTGGCTCTGATACTGGTGGTTCTATCCGGCAGCCAAGTTCTTACTGTGGCGTGACCGGAATCAAGCCAACATATGGAACGGTATCCCGTTACGGTTTGGTAGCTTACGCATCCTCTCTGGATCAGATCGGTCCGGTTGGCAAAGATGTAGCTGACTGCGCAGCCCTTCTGGAAATTATTGCAGGACATGATGAAAAAGACAGCACATCCATGAAAAGAGAAGACCTTCAGTGCTCCAAAGAACTGACAGGCGATATCAAGGGGATGAAATTCGGAGTTCCTGAAGAATACCTGGCAGAAGGACTTGATCCAGAAGTAAAAGCATCTTTTATGGGCGTTCTTGATACGCTGAAAGAACTGGGAGCAGAAGTAGAATTCTTCTCTATCAAGACTATGGAATACATGATTCCGGCTTACTATATTATTGCCAGTGCAGAAGCAAGTTCCAACTTGGAACGTTTCGATGGAGTGAAATACGGTTTCCGTGCAACAGAATACGAAGGTCTTCACGACATGTACAAAAAAACCAGAACAGCAGGCTTCGGCGAGGAAGTAAAACGCCGTATCATGCTTGGTTCCTTCGTATTAAGCTCAGGTTATTATGATGCATACTATCTGAAGGCGCTCCGCACAAAAGCTCTGATCAAGAAAGAATTTGACCAGGCATTTGGCAAATATGATGTGCTCCTTGCACCTGCATCTCCATTTACAGCGCCGAAGATCGGTGAAAGCTTAAAGGATCCCCTTGCCATGTATCTTGGAGATATCTACACAGTAGCAGTCAATCTCTGCGGTCTTCCGGGAATCACAGTTCCATGCGGAAAAGACAGCAAGGGTCTCCCAATCGGTATCCAGATGATCGGGGACTGCTTCATGGAAAAGAAAATCCTGCGTGCAGCACACGCCTATGAAACCAGCCGCGGTTCCTTTGCCGTGCCAGGAGAAGGAGGAACCAGATAATGAAACAGTACGAAACAGTCATAGGACTTGAGGTCCATGTAGAACTTGCAACAAAAACAAAAATTTTCTGCGGCTGCTCCACAGAGTTCGGAGGAGCACCCAATACACATACATGCCCGGTCTGCACAGGTATGCCGGGTTCCCTGCCTGTATTAAACAAGAAAGTAGTAGAGTTTGCCCTGAAAGCAGGTCTTGCAGCAAACTGTCAGATCCATCAGTACTGCAAATTTGACCGTAAGAACTATTTCTATCCGGATAACCCCCAGAACTATCAGATTTCTCAGTTATATCTGCCAATCTGTCATGACGGATGGGTAGAGATTGAAACATCTGCAGGCAAAAAGAAAATCCGTATCCATGAAATGCATATGGAAGAGGATGCAGGTAAACTGATCCATGATGAATGGGAAGACTGCTCTCTGGTAGACTATAACCGAAGCGGCGTACCGCTGATCGAGATCGTATCTGAGCCGGATATGAGAAGCTCAGAGGAAGTTATTGCCTATCTTGAAAAACTCCGCTGTATGATGCAATATCTGGGTGTATCAGACTGTAAGCTTCAGGAAGGTTCCATGCGTGCAGACGTTAACCTTTCTGTCCGTGAAGTAGGAGCAGAAGAATTCGGAACCAGAACAGAGATGAAGAATCTGAACTCTTTCAAAGCCATTGCCAGAGCAATCGAAGGCGAAAGAGAACGTCAGATTGAACTGATCAAAGAAGGCAAGGCAGTTACACAGGAAACACGCCGCTGGGATGACAATAAAGAATATTCCTACGCCATGCGTTCCAAAGAAGATGCCAAAGACTACAGATATTTCCCTGACCCTGATCTGCCTCCAATCCATATTTCTGATGCATGGATTGAAGAGATCAAAGCAGAACAGCCGGAACTTCGCGAAGTGAAACAGGCCCGTTATCAGGAAGAGTACGGACTCCCGGCATACGATGCGGGAATCCTTACAGAATCCCGCCATCTTGCAGTACTTTTTGAAGAAACAGCAGCAATCTACGGAAATGCAAAGAAGACAGCAAATTGGTTTATGGGTGAGGTACTCCGCCTGACGAAAGATAAGGCAATGGATCCGGAACAGGTATCTTTCTCACCGAAACATCTTGCAGATCTTCTGGTAATGGTAGAAAAATCCGAAGTCAGTCCCCAGAATGCCAAGAAAGTTTTTGAGAAAGTCTTTGCGGAAGACATTGATCCTGTAGCCTACATTGAGGAACATGGTCTGAAGATTGTAGAAGACACAGGACTTCTGGAAGAAACCATCAACCGGATCCTGGATGCTAATCCAGGTCCGCTTTCAGAACTCCTGGGAGGTAAAGATAAAGTCATGGGCTTCTTTGTAGGCCAGATCATGAAAGAGATGAAAGGCAAGGCAAATCCTGCAAGTGCTCGCGAGACACTTATGAAAGAAGTAGAGAAGCGTAAATAAAATAAATCACCCCGGACATTATGCCGGGGTAAAAAATGTTACTGTTCACTCTGTTCACAGCAACACGCTTCGCGATGCAAAAAAATATGAACCTCCTTGTACAAAGCACAAGGAGTATCGTTTGCTTCGCAAACTTAATTTATGCTAATCGCATAAATTCGCGCAGTATGTCTCGTGTTTTCTGTGACCTTCGCTCACAAAAAACACCTCGCGGGATATTACCAGTGAACAGTAATGTTAATATTAAAAATTATGCTCAGAAAATACTTTGAGGCTTTACATTACTAAATAATTAAGTATAATAAAACTCGAATAAAACATATTTGAAGAAAAGACACAAACAGAAATGGAAAGGCAAAGCAAAGCAGCAGCCTGCTGTAGGCAGGTATATAAAAACTGCGAAACATGCCAGGGAGGAAATCAAACATGGTAACAGTAAACCACAACTATCTGAAATTACCGGGAAGCTATCTGTTTTCCACAATTGCAAAAAAAGTAAAAGCATATAAAGAAGCCAACCCACAGGCAAACGTGATCTCACTGGGAATCGGTGACGTAACTCAGCCTCTGGTGCCGGCAATCATTGAGGCACTTCATAAATCTGTAGATGAAATGGGTGATGCAGCTACTTTTCATGGCTATGCACCGGATCTTGGTTATGAATTCTTAAGATCTGCCATTGCAAAGAATGACTACAAAGACAGAGGATGTGACATTGAGGCAGACGAAATCTTTGTCTCTGACGGTGCAAAGAGCGATTCAGGAAATATCCAGGAAATCTTCGGACTGGATAACAAGATTGCAGTGTGCGACCCTGTATATCCTGTATACGTAGATACAAACGTAATGGCAGGCCGTACAGGAGAATACAACAAAGAACGTGGTAACTTTGATAACGTAGTCTATATGCCATGTACAGAAGCCAACGGCTTCCTTCCGGAATTCCCGGAAGAAGTACCGGATCTTATCTACCTTTGCTTCCCGAACAACCCGACCGGTGGTGCCATCACCAAACCGCAACTTCAGGAATGGGTAGATTATGCAAATAAAAATGGCTCCGTCATTATCTATGATGCAGCATACGAAGCCTACATTTCCGAAGAAAATGTACCGCACAGCATCTATGAGTGCGAAGGAGCAAGAACCTGCGCCATCGAACTGCGCAGCTTCTCCAAAAATGCAGGTTTCACAGGTGTCCGCCTCGGCTTTACAGTTGTACCAAAGGATCTGGTTCGTGACGGCGTAGATCTTCACAGTCTCTGGGCAAGACGTCATGGCACAAAATTCAACGGTGCTCCATACATCGTACAGCGTGCAGGAGAGGCTGTATACTCTCCGGAAGGAAAAGCACAGCTGAAAGAACAGGTAGGTTATTACATGAATAACGCAAAAGCTATCTACGAAGGTCTGGCATCAGCAGGCTATTCCGTATCCGGTGGTGTAAATGCTCCGTATATCTGGCTGAAAACACCTGATAAGATGACTTCCTGGGAGTTCTTTGACTATCTCCTTGAAAAAGCCAACATCGTAGGAACTCCGGGCTCAGGATTCGGTGCTCATGGTGAGGGATTCTTCCGTCTCACTGCGTTTGGAACCCATGAGAATACCATAGAGGCCATTGAGAGAATCAAAAATCTGTAGTTTTTAACCGAATCAAGTAAGTCCCCTGCGAGGGTTGCGAAAAGCAATAAGCAGTGGGTGGGGACTTCACAAAGTATAATTAAATAAAAATGGCAGAAGCTGTTGAATATGCCTCCTTTCTCAAGTATATTTAAGGTAGTAAAGAAAGGAGGCGGTATTTTTATGAAACAAAGAACAATGCGTTATTTATTTGCTTTCTCAGCAGTAATGGTGTCTGCCACAGTATATGCAGGCGAAACAAAACCGGAAATCCAGATCGCAGCGGAGAGTACAACCGGCAGTCTGAAGGATATGGAGATGGAATGACCATGTTTAAGGGATCAAAGGTTATATCACCGGCTGAAGGAGAAGAATGGACCATTGATCATGATCTGGTTATTGATTATATAGCTTCCCTTGACGATGTGATCGGTGATGAGTATGCACAGGCGCATGGACAGGGACGAATTACCCTGATCACAGAAGAGAAAACAGAAGATACAGCGGAAGAATAAAAAAATGGTATTTTATATAGAATCGTGGTATTATAAGAGACAAAGTATAATTTACAGGAGGACAATGCAATGAGAATCAGACGTGAAGAGCATATGGCAGGCGGCAATGGACATGTAATTATCAAGGAGCTTCTGGATGCAGAGCAGTTAAACGGTAAATGTGGGCTGTATGCACAGGTAACTCTGGAGCCGGGATGTTCACTGGGATATCATGAGCATCATGGAGAAAGCGAAACTTATTATATTTTACAGGGACAGGGAGAGTACAATGATAATGGTACTTATCGTTCTGTTAAGTCAGGAGATATTACTTTTACGCCGGATAATCATGGACATGGACTTGCCAATACAGGAAACACAGATTTGGTATTCATGGCATTGATCATTAAAGACTGATAGTTAAAAAACAGTAGCAGATATTTTCCAAAAGGAAAAACTGACTGCTGTTTTTTGTTGCTAAGACAAAGCCGGGTGGTTATAATAAATACAGACTTTGGTATTTGAGATTTACCATAAAATAAGAATTGCACAGATGGAGAAAAACATATGTATAAGAAGAATGCAAAAAAATTATTGAAATTTATAGAGAAAAGCCCCACTGCATTTCAGGCAGTGGTAGAGATGATGAAAAGACTTGAAAAGGAAGGCTTTGAAGAGCTGAAAGAAGAGAAACACTGGAAGCTTAAACAAGGTGGAAATTATTATGTGACCAGAAATCATTCTGCGATCATAGCTTTTTCTATTCCTGAAAAGCCTGTATGGAAATTTCATATCATGGCAAGCCACAGTGATTCCCCTTCTCTTAAGATTAAAGAGAATCCGGAAATAGAGGTGGAGAATGCTTATATCAAACTGAATGTAGAACGTTATGGTGGAATGATTCTGTCTCCATGGTTTGACAGACCTCTGTCAGTGGCAGGAAGACTGATCGTTCGTCAGGATGGAAAGGTCAGAGAGAAGATGGTGACTGTGGACAGAGATCTTCTGGTTATTCCCAACCTTGCCATTCACATGAACAGGGAAGTAAATGAGGGATACAAATATAATGTACAGAAAGATATGCTGCCTCTTTTCAGTGATAAGGAAGGAAAGGGCAGATTTATGGAAACTGTGGCTGAAGCTGCAGATGTAAAGACAGAAGATATTCTGGGACATGATCTGTTCCTTTATGACAGGACTCCGGGTACTCTGTGGGGAATAAATGAGGAATTTGTTTCTGCACCCAGACTGGACGACTTACAGTGTGCATTCTCTTCTCTGGAAGGATTTCTGCAGGGAGAGCGTAAGGAAAGTATTGCTGTCCATTGTGTGCTGGACAATGAAGAAGTGGGAAGTAGCACAAGACAGGGTGCTGCCTCCACATTCCTGAAGGATACTCTGATGCGGATCAATATGGGACTGGGACGAACCCAGGAGGAATACTATATGGCACTTGCAGACAGCTTTATGATTTCTGCAGATAATGCTCATGCCCTCCATCCAAACCATACAGATAAGACAGATCCGGTAAATCGTCCGGTGCTGAATGAGGGAATCGTGATCAAGTACAATGCAAATCAGAAATATTGTACAGACGGAGTATCCGCTGCAATTTTCAAAGACATCTGCCACAGGGCAAAGGTGCCGTACCAGACTTTTGTGAACCGCTCAGATATGGCAGGTGGTTCCACACTGGGAAATATTTCCAATACCCAGGTTCCTATGAAAACAGTGGATATTGGTCTGGCACAGCTTGCTATGCATTCTGTATATGAAACTACAGGTGCCAAGGATACAGAGAGCCTGATAAAGGCTGCGTCAGTGCTTTTTGCATAGCTGTGGGCACACTGGCAGATAAAAAGTAAATATAAGGATCAGGAGATAAGAAAGTGAACAGAAAAGCAGTGTTTTTTGATGCAGACGGAACACTCTGCGATATGGAAAAGGGTGTACCCCAGAGCACAAAGGAGGCATTGAAAAAATTAAGAGAAAACGGTCATGAGGCATGGCTGTGTACAGGCAGGAGCAGAGCTTTTGTTTCCTGGTATCTGGAAGAACTTCCGTTTACAGGTATGATCAGTGCCTGTGGGGCTACCATTGAAAAGAACGGAGAGCGTCTTTTTAATAAAGAGATGACTCCGGAAATTGCAAAAAAGTCAGTGGAAATTCTGCGCAGATATGGTCTGGTCCCGGTTATGGAAGGTGCAGATTTTATGTATTATGATAAGGATGAATATAATACAGATGTGAATTGGTATACAGATCTGATCACAGAATCTCTGGGACCAAAATGGCGTCCCATCAGGGGAAATGAAGACTGTATGCACATTAATAAGATCAGTGCAAAAATGATAAAGGGTTGTGATGCAGAGGCTGCCTGCAGAGAACTGAGTAAGTATTATGATATTATCCGTCATGAGAGCGGTTCAGGAATTGCGGGAACCACTATTGAACTTGTTCCCAAAGGCTTTAACAAGGCAGTGGGAATCTCAGCAGTGTGCAGGCTCTTTGACATTCCATGGGAGGATACCATCGTATTTGGAGACAGCAATAATGATCTCGCAATGTTTGAATATGCGGCAGTGAAGGTTGCCATGGGAAATGGTTCAGAAAAAATAAAAGCTCTGGCTGATCATATTACACAGGATATGTTTCATTATGGAATCAGAAACGGCCTGGAATATCTGAAGCTGATCTAACATAAAAGCCTGGGCTCAGATCAGTCCCAGGCTTTTGCATATGTAGAGCCAGATTGTCATGGTAAAGGAGCTTAACAGAGTGGTAGTCATAACTACACCGGAAGTAAAATCACCGTCATACTTCATGTTTTTGGCCATGATATAACAGCTTACAGTAGTGGCAGAGCCTAGCATGATAATGATAGCCACCAGCATATCATGGGAGAAGCCAAATAATACGGCAATGGGAAGAAATACAGCTTCATAGCCTACAAGCTTCAGAAAGGTACAGGCGATCAGCGGTTTTGGTCTTGAAAAGGCTTTGCCGAATTTCAGCGCACCGCCCATAGCCATCAGACCAAGAGGAGTAGCGGTTTTTCCCAGGTTATTGACAGAGATTCTTATGATTGCGGGCAGAGGAAGACGTAAAAGAGACCATATCATACCGGCAAGGATTCCAAGGATTATAGGATTAGTGGCAATGCCCTTTAGGGTTTTGACAAGCTTTGTGGTATCCAGCTTTCCACCTCCGGGTGCGAAAAGGGAAAGTGTGGTAACTGCCATTACATTATACAGAGGCACACTTCCAATGATCATAAGGGGAGCCATTCCTGCATTTCCATAAAGATTCTGGATAATGGCAATTCCAAGGATGGCAGCACTGCTGCGGTAGGATGCCTGGATAAATTCACCCTGAATATTGCGTGGCTTCAATAAATAGGAAAGTCCTGTGGAAATTCCAATACTGATCAGTGTTACAAAGAAACAGAACAATACAAATTTTGTATTCCAAACACTGTAAAAGTCAGACTCTGCAATATCCAGAAACAAAAGTGCAGGCAACGCGGCATTAAATACAAATTTGTTCAGGCGGCTTACAAAGGTGTCATCAAAAAGGCCGATCCGCCTGAAAAAAAGTCCCAGCATCAGAGTGAGGAAAATGGGAATGGTGGCATTAAGACAGAAAACAAGATTTTCCATAACAGATGTCCTTTCAAAAACAGTAACCAATAATAACATCCATGATTATAAACATTTGTCAGGAATTGTCAAATATGGATTTCTATGCTATTCTGAAAAAGAAATTTTGAAAAACCGTAGATAGTGGAGTGATGAAACATGAAGTACGGAAAGATACGAATTGAAGATGGGTTTCTGGTATTTACCAGACATATGATGATAAACAGTCTTCCATGTAGAGACATTGTATGGGCTTATATGCGAAAAGAAGGCGCAGATGAAGGCGGCGACAGGCAGCTGAGCATAAATTATCTTGTGATCGTTACCAGGAGAAAAAAACGGTATAAATTTGATATGAGCCAGAGAGAGGTACAAGATTGTATCCGCCTTCTCAGGGCACTGAATCCGGATATGGCAACAGGCTTTCCTAAAGGAGGAAGAGTGCTTCTTCAGAGCCTGTCAGATACCAGGGATCTGGGTGCGATTGTCACGGAAGATGGCAGACATATTCTGCCTAAAAGGCTTCTGCGCAGCGGAGCTCTGTATCATATCAGCCAGGCAGATAAGGAGCTTCTTATGGAAGCATATAATCTGAAAGCAGTGATTGATCTGCGGTCCGGCGCGGAAATCAGGAAAAAACCGGATCTTATTATGGCAGGAGTGGAATATTATCACATTCCCATTCTGGAAGAGGTTTCCGGCTTGTGCGATACTGGAGATATCCGTGAACTTTTGCAGAAAATTCCGGCTGATCCCTGGGAATATGTGAGAAATTTCTATGCACAGATAGGCACGGATTTCTATGCCATTAAGCAGTTTGCCAGGTTTGTGGATGTGGTTTACCATCATGAAAAAGGAGCACTTCTCTGGCACAGCGACACAGGAAGAGGGAGAGCGGGGCTGGCTACAGCCTTACTTCTGGCACTGTTGGGTGTAAAGAAGGATATTATTTATCAGGATTATCTGCGTACAAATCGTTATCTGTCACCGGAGCTTAAATATATGCTGCGTCTGTCCCAGACCTGGCCGGAAGCAGGAGCAGATACAGAAGAGAAATTGACAGCATTGTATCAGGTCAGAGAGGACTACCTGGATACTGCATATAAATCCGTGTTGGAAGAGTATGGCACTATGGAAAGATTTTTCAGGGATGCGCTTTATCTGAAACCCAAAATGATTGAGGAACTGCGGGAAAAGTATCTAATCTGATGATTTTTTTCAAAATAGCCAAAAATCAGTAAAAAAAACCGATTGGTTTGACCAAAAATATCATTGACAAACCGTTGATTGTTGATATAATGGTAACCATACAAACTATTTATTATATTAACGCGTTGATGAAGTGCGTTGAAAGCAGGTGAAACATGCAGAAGAGAGTATTATCCCTGTTAGTAGATAATACTGCAGGTGTGACTACCCGGGTATCTGGTCTGTTCAGTCGCAGAGGATATAATATTGACAGCATTACAGGCGGTGTAACGGCAGATGACCGGTTTTCTAGGATTACCGTTGTGTGCAGCGGCGATGAATTGATTCTGGAACAGATCACAAATCAGCTTGCCAAGCTTGTAGATGTAAGAGATATCAAGATTCTGGAACCGGATAACAGTGTATGCCATGAGTTACTTATGGTGAAGGTATCAGCCAGACCGGAACAGAGACAGGGGATTATTTCCATTGCAGATATATTCCATGCCAAGGTTGTGGATGTGAGTAAGGAATCCCTCATACTGGAAATGACAGGTACTCATAATAAGCTGGAAGCATTTATTGATCTGATGAAGGACTATGAAATCTTGGAGATGGCCCGTACAGGTGTTACCGGATTATCCAGAGGATCAGATGATGTGACTTTTTTATAGCTTGATTATTACATAGTTTGCTAGGGGAGAATCCCTTAACGATAAATTTTTTTACAAATTAGCAGGAGGAAAATTAAAATGGCTAACAAGATTTTTTATCAGGAAGATTGTAATTTAAGCTTACTGGATGGTAAAAAAATTGCAATTATTGGATACGGAAGCCAGGGACATGCACATGCTCTGAACTTAAAGGAATCCGGATGTGATGTCATTATCGGTCTGTACGAAGGCAGCAAATCCTGGAAGAAAGCTGAAGAGCAGGGCTTTAAGGTATATACAGCAGCTGAAGCAGCTAAACAGGCAGATATCATCATGATTCTTATCAACGATGAGAAACAGGCTAAGCTTTACAAAGAATCTATCGAACCGAACCTTGAAGAAGGCAACATGTTAATGTTTGCTCATGGTTTCAACATCCATTTTGGATGCATCAAACCTCCGAAATATGTTGACGTTACAATGATCGCTCCTAAAGGACCTGGACATACTGTAAGAAGCGAATATCAGGCTGGAAAAGGTGTTCCTTGTCTGATCGCTGTAGAGCAGGATGCTACAGGTAAAGCTCAGGATATCGCACTTGCATATGCACTTGGTATCGGTGGAGCAAGAGCAGGTGTTCTTGAGACAACATTCCGCACAGAGACAGAGACAGACCTCTTCGGTGAGCAGGCTGTACTTTGCGGTGGTGTTTGCGCACTTATGCAGGCTGGTTTCGAGACACTTGTGGAAGCTGGTTATGACCCAAGAAATGCATATTTTGAATGTATCCATGAAATGAAACTGATCGTAGACCTGATCTATCAGTCAGGATTCGCAGGAATGAGATATTCTATCTCCAACACTGCTGAATATGGCGATTACATCACAGGACCTAAGATCATCACAGAAGATACAAAGAAAGCTATGAAGAAAGTCCTTTCTGATATCCAGGATGGTACATTTGCAAAAGACTTCTTACTTGATATGTCTGATGCAGGTGCACAGGTTCACTTCAAAGCTATGAGAAAATTAGCTTCAGAGCATCAGTCTGAAAAAGTTGGCGAAGAAATCCGTAAACTTTACAGCTGGAATGGCGAAGACAAACTTATCAACAACTAATCAAAGAATAAGTATGAAACCCCTGTCATAATTTTGACAGGGGTTTTGTTGCGAAAAATTATAATTCTATTATTTGTCCATTTTCAGAATCATATCTGCAATATTTTCCATTTCCGGATATAAATGGCTGGTAAGTATTGGTCTTAATATCCTTTAAATAGACAATACCGGTAGCGATCATTTCTACCAGGGAGAAACGTTCACTGAGACTGGAAATCCATTTGTAGGTTTTGTTCTTTGAGGAATCTGCCATGATCATATTGTAAGCATGACCATCCGGGGAGGCTTTTTCCAAAGAGAAGTATACTTTTTCAGCTTTGTCAGGTGTATCAAAGACCTGGCTGGTTATATAAGAAGAAAAATTAGTTTTAACAAATTTATGAAAAGAATTCAGGTCATAGGTGATTCCGGATACTTCATCAATGATCTTATCTCCACGTTCCAGGCGTGTGCGGATTACCTTCAAAACCTCCACAGTCCAGTTGATAAAGGAAATACTACTGTAATTCATACTCTCCAGAAGTGTACTGATTAATGTTTTTGATAATACATTTGATCTCACGGCCTCATCATAAAGTTCTTTGTTCATAATGTTCCCTCTTTTCTTATTATTTTGATTTAGAATTAGAGCTGTGATATTATAGAGTTACTGACATCATATGATTTTTAGGAAATATAATAAGTGGATGTACTAATATTATTATAAGTCGGTATCGTGTAAAATGCAATAAAAAATAAGATAACTAAAATTGAAATTGTGTAAAATAACCAAATGGCAGTGTCCGATGAACAGACATTGCCACGAAAGAGATGATAAGAAGGAGATGGAGAATTTGAAAACAGAAGAGGAATTTATCAGTGGTTTTTGTCGTACTTGTAATATGGGGCAGACAGTATGCTGTGAATATACCATACAAGATAAGGAAAAAACACTGTCATTTATGGATTGTGGCCATGAAAGGTGTGTAAATACAGGAGCCTGCGAGATTTACAGACAAGCAAAGGCACTGGAATGCAAATAGGTTATATGAAAATTTTTAAAATAAAGAGTTGATCAGATACAGAAAATTGGCACTGTCCGTTTAACTGTTCAACATAATAAATAATGCTTTTGACTCCGATGCCATGTCCCTCTTTTGCTGAAACAGGAATACCATCTACAAATTCCGGCATTTTTGCTACAGGGTTTTCAACCTGGAGCATAAGATGTTTCTTTTTTTGAGAAATAGTAAGTCTGGCCCATCTGGATTGTCTGTCTGCCTGTTCTAATGCATGCATGGAATTTTCCAGTGCATTTGACAAAATTGTACAGAATGCAAGGTCAGAACAGGTTAGATCTTTTCCGGTAGAAATATTGCAGTCAAGAGAAAATCCCCTGTCTGTGAAGCGGGAATCATAGATAGAGATTACAGAGTTCAGCATTTCATTTGGGGAGTAATTGGAAATAATGGTATCAGCGTATGCTGAGCTGATCTCTTTGATATATTCCTGTGCTTTTTCCAAATGATTATTTTGCAGCTGCATAAGGATGATGCTTAGGTGGTGACGCATATCATGACGCAGGATTGCCAGTTTTTGACTGCTGATTTTTACCTGATCAATTTCTTTCTGCATGGACTGAAGCTGGATTTCCATCAGGTTACTGTATTGCTTTAGTTCCTGTTTGTTTTCATATTCTCTGAAATAGATCATAAGAAATACCAGATATGCAATACAGAAAGCGAATCCCATAAATTCAACGACTGCCTTGTTTCCGGAATACAGCAGACTGGAGAATTTGGTAGATGCATAATCAAAAATATAATAAACAAAAGGCAAGAATCCGATGATACTCAGTTCTCGGGTGTCTTTTGCAAAAATGGTACGGGTGGAACGAAAAACATATTTATAAAGAATGATAAATGTTCCAAACGTGGTCAGTATTCTGGCAGAATAGTAGCACCATTCTGCACCTGTTAGATTTAGTGCAAATAATCCGATCCAGTTACTCAGCTGACAGCAAAGATATGCGGAGAAAACCGAAACACAGGAAGAAATCAGAGGAAACTTGTAATAAAGGGATAAAAACAGGATTAAGGGTAAATGTACAATGAAAGGATAGGATTGCAGGGCAAGTGCCTCTCCGAAAAATGCTGAATTAATGAGGTACAGGGAACCCTGAACACAAAACAGCAGGAACAGGGATAAAATATTTTTCTTATTTGATTTTACACCAAGAAAAAAGGCGGAACAGTAAATTCCAAAAAGCAAAGTGCCTGCATTGTGTATGGCAGACAGAATCTGTATGAACATAACAGAACCTCCTGATATCAGGTCAGGGGCAAAGTACTTTTTTGCCCCTAACATCATTATATATATTCAGTATAAAAGATTACAGACTCATTCGCAAGTCTATACATTTATTCGCAGTATCTGACAGTAACAATTGTTACTGTTCACACACCACTATTCCGCGAGGTGTTTTGGCATGAATATGCCAAAATCCTGAGACATACAAGCCAAAATTCCATTGCCGCAGGGGACTTACTTGATTCGGTTAAATTTGTTGAAGTAGTCTGTAAAATGTGATATGTTTTTATGTATAAAGCGATAAAAGCAGAAATGATGCTATGTATCTGCCTGCAAAAAACTAAATGAGGTGATCTGAAATGAAATATGAAGTAAATGCATTGGGAAAACAGTGTCCCATACCGGTGGTAATGACAAAAAAGGTGATCGATCAGTCGGGAACAGGAGATGAAATAGAAATCCTGGTTGACAATGAGACTGCGGTAAACAATCTCAGCAGATTGGCAAATAAAACCGGTTGTACCTTTGTGTCAGAAAAACTGGAGGTAAAAAAATACAGGGTAAAAATGAAGGTTCAGACCGAACAGACAGGCACAGAAGTGAAGGAAGAGGAGTTTGTCTGTGAAATGCCGGGAAAGAAAGTAAAGGTAGCAGTGATTTCCGCTGATGTTATGGGAAAGGGAGATGATGAACTGGGAAAAGTTCTGCTCAAGGGCTTTTTATATGCTTTATCACAGATGGAGACCCATGTGGATACAATCCTTTTTTACAACGGAGGAGCAAAGCTTACTACAGAAGGTTCTGACAGCATAGAAGATTTGAAGAAAATGGAAGCAGAAGGGACAGAGATACTGACCTGTGGTACCTGCCTGAAACATTATGGCCTGATGGAGAAGCTTTTGGTAGGGAAGGTTACGGATATGTATACCATTACTGAACGAATGATGGGGGCGGATAAAATTATCCGCCCGTAGATTAGTACATCGATTTCGAAATAACTATATACTAGATAGAAATGTGCTGCTCTTCAATATGATGTTTCTTTGCATAGCCGGTAAGAATCAGAGTGAGTGCGCCGTCTCCGGTAATATTGCAGGCAGTTCCGAAGCTGTCCTGAAGTGCAAAGATCGTGAGCATTAAAGCAGTGGCGTAATCTCCGAATTTCAGTATACCGGTGAGAAGTCCGAGAGAGGCCATGACAGTTCCACCGGGAACTCCGGGTGCACCTATGGCAAAAACTCCCAGAAGAATACAGAAAAGAGCCATAGTCCCTGGCGCAGGTACGGCACCATACAGGATCTTGGAAATTGTCATGCAGAAAAAAACTTCTGTCAGCACAGAGCCACAGAGATGAATGTTGGCAAATAAAGGAATACCAAACTGAACCATATCCTTTCTCAGGGGCTTAGCTTTTCCAGCACACTGAAGTGCTACGGCAAGGGTGGCTGCTGAGGACATGGTGCCTATTGCAGTAAGATAGGCGGGACCATAGTGGCGTATAACTTTCAGAGGATTTTCTCTGGCATAGATTCCGGCAGCAGTATACAGGAGAAACAGCCAGATAAAATGACCAAGTAATACAATGACAATAACTTTCAGGAATACAGGAAGCTGTCTGGTAATAGTTCCTTCGTAAGCCAGAGAACAGAAGGTCAGTCCAATGAACAGAGGAAGGATCGGAATAAGGATCCGGGATACCAGGGAAAGAACAATATTCTGAAATTCCTTCAGCAGGGAAGTCATCAGCTGTGCTTTGGTCCATGCAGAAGCCAGACCCAGCATAACAGCCAGAACCAGAGCGCTCATGACAGGCATGATCTGTGGAATAGAAAGCTGAAAAATCACATCAGGAAGACTTCTCAGACTATCTGCACTGGAACGGATAGATAAATGTGGAATCAGCAGGTAGCCTGCAGCTGTAGAGAATAAAGCTGCCCCCAGGGAAGAAAAATAGGCGATAAAGACAGCAATCCCCAACATGCGGGAAGCATTGTTACCAAGCTGGGTTATGGATGGGGCGATAAAACCGATAATGATCAGAGGAACACAGAAATTGATCAACTGCCCCAGAATATATTTCAGAGTTACGATAACATTTAATGCAGCTGTGGTGAAAGCGGATTCAGAGTTGAAATTCAAAAGCAGACCAAATCCCATACCCAAGGCTACACTGACCAGAAGCTTAAATGGCAGACTATATAAAAATTTGCTTTTTTTCATAAAAATACCTCCTTTTAAGACAATTATAATATGAAATCGAAAAATCTACAATGGCTGATTGATACTTGCAAGTTTTTACCAAATCGTGTATATTAAAGGATAGTATAGCATTGAAAAATGCAAAAGGAGGATTACTTACTTATGAAAAAATCACTTTTGCTGGTTCTGGTATTGGGTCTGGCTTTTGCAGCTTCCGGCTGTGGATTTGATCCTACTATTGATTCCAGTGTTATGATCGTAAAAGTTACCCCTACACCGGAGGTGACACCAACACCGGAAGTGACTCCTACACCGGAGGCAACTCCCACACCGGAGGTAACCACAGAGCAGACTGCCAGTGGGGTAAAGGTAGAGGTGAAAAACGGTACCTATTATGCAGCTTCTGAATTGAATCTTCGCTCTGATGCAAGTGCAGATGCAGAACTGGTGACAAGTGTAGCAGCTGGTACAACCTTAAACAGTACAGGTGTATGTGAGAACGGATGGGTTCGTGTAGATTACAATGGACAGGTATGTTATGCAAGCGGTGATTTTGTAACAACTACAGCACCTGAAGGAACTCAGGACGGATCAGCAGACCAGGCAGATACAGATCAGGCAGCATCCCAGGATGAATAGGCAGAGCAGTAATCAGTAAAAAACAAAATTATAAAATAAAAAGAGGAAGCGCATTGTGACGGAATGCGGCTTCCTCTTTTTAACCCAAAATAAACTGCGGAGCAGTTATTCAGTGTAGAGCTACGTAGCGAAGCGGATGATTTTATCCTCTTGACTTGGAACAACCGGATTATTGTGGGTAAACCAGCCTGTCCGGTTTGATATCGTAAAGTACTTCTTTCAGAAACTTTCCGGCCAGATATTTTGCCATTGGAAGATTCATATCCAGATAATTACCGCAATCTTTCGCAGCGGCACCGGGGACTTCTCCCTCAAAATCACGGATGAACTCAAAGGTCTCGGTCATCAGGGGTACAATATTACTGGATTCATAGTCTCCGATCAGCAGGAGATAATTGCCGGTGCGGCATCCCATTGGTCCCCAGTAAAGCATTTTTGACCCGAATTCTGGGTGGTTCCTGAGAAATGTGGCAGCCAGATGCTCGATGGTATGAAGCTCTGCTGTATTCATGACAGGCTCTTCGTTTGGGGAAGTCATACGGATATCAAAGGTAGTGACCACGCTGTCACCTGCTTTATCCTTGCGGGAGACATAAATACCGGGCTGTAATTTAATATGATCTATGGTGAAACTTGTTATTTTTTCCATTTGGATTCCTCACTTTCCTATATGATGCGATGGTCACAGGCGATATGCCTGTTTTGTCGTTTTTTATTGTAACAGTCCCTGGGATTTATTTCAAGAGTCTACTTTTTGACCCTGACATCATTATATACACATGAAAAATATGTGAAAAGAGTTGTTTTTTTTAATGATACGTTATAATGCAATAAGGAAGCCTGGCGATTTCACAGGAAAACCGGGTATGAAAAAATAGTAACAATCGGAGGTATAGATTTATGAAGAGAAAATTACTGGCAGCACTTTGTGTTACAGCTATGTCAGCAGGACTGCTTGCAGGCTGCGGAAGCAGTGAAAAGGCAGAAGATACATCAAAATCACAGGAAACATCTGCAGAAGATACTTCTGAGCAGGAAAGTAAAACGGATACAAAAACAGAATCCGGGACATCAGACAGTGATGAGGCTGTAAGCGAGAAGGAAGCAGAAGAGGCAGGCTTCTCCGATGGTTCAGAAAGCGAATCAGCAGACAGTTCAGATACTGAAAGCAAGGATGCAGATAAGGAGAGCACAGATGCTGCGCAGGGAGTACTTCTGGATACCTCAAAAGAGCTTACAGGAACACATCATGCAGAGATAGAGGTTAAAGATTACGGTACCATTGAGGTAGAGCTGGATGCAGATTCCGCACCTGTTACAGTGACAAATTTTGTAAAGCTTGCTCAGGATGGGTTTTATGACGGACTTACTTTCCATCGTATTATTGATGGATTTATGATCCAGGGCGGAGACCCTAATGGAAATGGAACTGGTGGATCTGATGAGAACATCAAGGGAGAATTCAGCAACAATGGCGTGGAAAATAATATTTCCCATACAAGAGGAACTATTTCCATGGCAAGAGCCCAGGACCCGGACAGTGGAAGCTCTCAGTTCTTTATTGTACAGGCAGACAGCACCTTCCTGGATGGGGATTATGCCGGATTCGGACATGTAACAGAGGGTATGGATATTGTGGATAAGATTTGTGAGGATGCAAAACCTACAGATGATAATGGAACCATTTCAAAAGAGGAGCAGCCTGTGATCGAGAAAGTTACGATCATAGACTGATGGAGAATTTGAAAATGCTTGAGGGAAAAACTGTATTATTGGGTGTGACGGGCAGTATTGCGGCATATAAGATCGCCAGTCTGGCCAGCGCATTAAAGAAGCGTCATGCAGATGTGCATGTATTGATGACAGAAAACGCTACAAATTTTATCAATCCCATTACTTTTGAAACTCTCACAGGAAATAAATGCTTGGTAGACACTTTTGACCGGAATTTTCAGTTTCAGGTAGAGCATATATCCATTGCAAAGAAGGCAGACGTAGTGATGATCGCACCGGCGAGCGCAAATGTGATTGGCAAGCTGGCTCATGGGATTGCAGATGATATGCTTACCACCACGATCATGGCATGTAAATGTAAGAAATTCATTTCACCAGCCATGAATACAAATATGTTTGAAAACCCTGTTGTACAGGATAACCTTAAGATTCTGGAGCATTATGGATATGAAGTGATCGCACCGGCAAACGGATATCTGGCATGTGGCGATACAGGTGCGGGCAAGATGCCTGAACCAGAGACATTGCTTGCTTATATTGAAAGAGAAACTGCCTGTAAAAAGGATCTGAAGGGTAAAAAAATTCTGGTAACAGCAGGTCCGACACAGGAGGCAATTGACCCTGTGCGATATATCACGAATCATTCTTCAGGAAAAATGGGATACGCAATTGCGAAAACTGCCATGCTTCGTGGCGCAGATGTTACACTGGTGAGTGGACACACTGCTATCGAGCCGCCAATGTTTGTAAATCTGGTACCTGTTGTGACTGCAAAGGATATGTATGAAGCGGTGACTTCTATCAGTGATGAACAGGACATTATCATTAAAGCAGCGGCAGTTGCGGATTATCGCCCTGCAAATGTCAGCGACGAGAAAGTCAAGAAGAGTGAGGGACAGATGTCCATAGAATTGGAGAGAACAGATGATATTCTGAAATATCTGGGAGAACATAAGCCAACGGGACAGTTTTTGTGTGGATTTTCCATGGAAACCCAGAATGTGATCGAGAATTCCAGAGCAAAGCTGGTAAAGAAAAACTTGGATATGGTTGCAGCAAACAATGTAAAAGTAGAGGGTGCCGGATTCCAGGGAGACACAAATGTACTAACATTGATCACCCGGGAAGAGGAAATTTCACTTCCTCTTATGACAAAAGAAGGTGCGGCCGACAGACTTCTGGATAAAATTCTGGTTATGACAGCGGGCAGCAAATAAAGAAAAGGATAGAAAGGGAGGCTGTTGCACAAAAGAGATTTGCGGCAGTCTCTTTTCATGTTATGTAATTTATAGTAAATGGTAAAAAAGATAAGGAAATGACAGAATGATTTTAGCAATTGATATAGGAAATACGAACATTGTAGTTGGATGTATAGATGAAGAAAAGATTTATTTTACAGAGCGGCTTTCAACAGTGCGCACAAAGACAGAGCTGGAGTATGCGGTAGATCTTAAAACTGTACTGGATATTTATCATATTAAACGGACAGATATTGAGGGGTGCATTATTTCTTCAGTTGTGCCTCAGATTACAGGTATTGCAAAACTGGCAGCAGAGAAAATTCTGAAAAAAGAGGTTATGGTGCTGGGGCCCGGTGTAAAGACTGGCTTGAATATTGTGATGGATAATCCGGGACAGCTGGGAGCTGATCTGGTGGCTGATGCGGTGGCAGGACTGGCCAGCTATCCGGTTCCTCTTGTGGTGATCGATATGGGCACTGCTACTACAATATCAGTGGTGAACAGCAAGAAACAATATATAGGTGGTATGATCATGCCAGGTGTGAGAATTTCTCTGGATGCGCTCACTGCCAGAGCTTCCCAGCTTAGTGGGATCAGCATCGATGCACCCAGACATATTATCGGAAAAAATACAATTGAGTGTATGAAAAGTGGGGTGCTTTATAGCAATGCGGCGGCTTTGGACGGAATTATTGACCGTATAGAAGAAGAACTTGGAGAAAAAACAACTGTGATTGCTACCGGTGGTCTGGCAAAGAAGATTGTGCCTCACTGCAGAAAGGAAATCATCCTGGATGAAGAACTGCTTCTCAAGGGCTTGATGTTGATTTACAGGAAAAATAAATAATTCGGGTAAAGTAAAAAAGAGGAATTGACGAAAATGGAAGAACAGCAACATATTTTCACGAACAAAATGCTCCGAACCCTGTTGATACCGGTTATTTTTGAACAGGTACTGAATTCCCTGATGGGAACTGTGGATACCATGATGGTCAGCAACGTAGGTTCTGCCGCAATATCCGCGGTATCTCTGGTGGATTCCATCAATGTACTGGTAATCCAGGCATTCTCGGCGCTGGCAGCAGGCGGTGCAATCCTCTGTTCGCAGTACATAGGGCAGAAAAATCATGAAATGGCAAATAAATCAGCAAGACAGGTATTATTTATCATTACTGCCATATCTGTAGCAGTGGCTGCTCTGTGCCTGCTGTTTCGTGTGCCGCTGTTAAAGCTGATATTCGGAAAAGTAGAAGCAGATGTTATGACTGCCTCTCAGGTGTATTTCTTCTATACGGCATTGTCCTTTCCATTTATAGCACTTTATGATGCAGGGGCATCCATATTCCGGTCCCAGGGAAATACCAGAGGGCCGATGACAGTATCGGTTATTTCAAATGTGATCAATATTGGTGGAAATGCGGCTCTGATCTGGGGATTCAATATGGGAGTGGCAGGAGCTGCCATCGCAACTCTTGCATCCAGGGTCTTCTGTGCTGTAGTGGTACTCTGGCAGCTTCGTATGGACAGACAGCCGATCGTAGTCAGAGATTACAGACAGATCCGTCCCGATGGAAAAATGATCAGGAGAGTTCTGGCTCTTGGAATCCCGTCCGGTATAGAGAACAGCATGTTTCAGCTTGGAAAGCTGGCAATACAGTCTTCCGTATCTACACTGGGAACGGTAGCCATTGCAGCTCAGGCGATGACAAATATCCTTGAGAACCTTAATGGTATTGCAGCCATCGGTGTAGGAATCGGTCTGATGACTGTAGTAGGACAGTGTCTGGGAGCGGGCAGAAAGGATGAGGCAGTTTACTATATTAAGAAATTGAGTGTCCTTGCAGAAATCATTGTTATTGCAAGCTGCCTTTTGGTATTTGTCTTAACCATTCCGATCACAAAGCTGGGTGGTATGGAATCGGAAAGTGCAAGAATGTGTTTCCATATGATATCCTGGATAACGGTTGTCAAACCTATTGTATGGACCCTGGCGTTCATTCCTGCTTATGGCCTCAGAGCAGCCGGAGATGTAAAATTTTCCATGATCACATCCTGTATCACTATGTGGACATTCCGTTTTTGTCTTTGTGTATATCTGATCCGTTTCAGAGGCTTTGGCCCAATAGCTGTGTGGATTGGAATGTTTACTGACTGGACAGTGCGGGGAATCGTATTTTCCCTTCGCTTCCACAGCAGGAAATGGCTGGATCACAAGGTGGTATAGCCATGAAATGCGTTGACTTTTACTGCTCAAAATTATATAATGATTCTCGGAAATAATTCTGGAAAAGCATTACAGGAAGTCAGGTGAAATTCCTGCGCAAGTCCGTTACTGTAACAGCCAGATACTGTCTGCTTTTCATTGTAGAGAGGAAATATGATCTGCGGCAACCAGAGGATATTTCGGGAAAAGAACTTTCAGGAGGGATTTTGTTGCACACAGAAATCCCTCCTTTTTATGTAAATGATATCAGGAATGCTGTGGAGCAATCTGCAGACAGAATGTGACAACAATGCAGCAAAGGAGGCGTCATGAAAAACGGACTGGAAGATTACTACGTGATACGTGGCAATAAAAAAATGAGGTTTGGATATACCACAGGCTCCTGCGCAGCAGCTGCATGTAAGGGTGCTGCAGAGATACTGCTGGGTGGTGTCATGCAGAAGTCTGTCACTTTGATGACTCCTAAGGGAATCCTGCTTACACTGGAACTGAAAGATATCCGGATTGAAGGAGATCAGGTGACCTGTGCAATTCAGAAGGATGCAGGAGATGATCCGGATACTACCAATGGAATTCTGGTCTATGCCACAGTGCAGAAGACCAAAGAACCGGGAATCATCCTTGACGGAGGCGTTGGTGTGGGAAGGGTAACAAAAGCCGGACTTTCCCAGAAGATTGGGGAAGCAGCCATCAATCCTGTGCCAAAGGCCATGATTTTGCGTGAAGCCACAGAAATTACTGAGAAATATGATTATGAGGGCGGCCTGAAGATTATCATCTCTGTTCCTGAAGGTGTGGAGATTGCAAAGAAAACCTTTAATCCCCGTCTGGGAATTGTGGGAGGAATCTCCATTCTCGGAACTTCCGGGATCGTAGAACCTATGAGCGAAGCTGCCCTTGTGCAGAGTATCAATGTGGAAATGAAGCAGCATTTTTCCCAGGGAGAAGAATATCTTCTGATAACACCGGGAAATTATGGGGCAGATTATCTGCGGGAGCATATGGATCTCCCTTATGAAAAGAATATCAAATGCAGCAATTATGTAGGTGAAACAATTGACATGGCAATCGATATGGGAGTCAAGGGAATCCTTTTCATCGCTCATATCGGCAAGTTTGTAAAAGTTGCAGCAGGGATCATGAATACCCATTCCCACAGTGCAGATGCCAGAATGGAAGTTCTGGCTTCCAATGCGATCCGGGCAGGAGCACCGTTAGAATGTGCAAAGGAAATCCTGAATGCATCTACTACAGATGAGGCAATAGACATTCTGGAAAAATATCAGATACTTCAGAAGACCATGAAGGAAATCCTGGACAGGATCCAGTTTTATTTAAATCACAGATCCTATGAACAGATCCTGCTGGGAGCAGTGATCTTTAATAATACTTATGGGTATCTGGGGCAGACTGCAGATGCAGAGAAGCTGATAACACTGATCAATGCACAGAATGATGAAGCACAGTAAAAATCCCATTGTAAAGGCAATTTTTGATGGATTTTGACTCACAACTGTGAAAGTATTGAACAGTTGAAATAAATTTATAATAAGGAGAATGATAGATTATGGTACATTTTGTAGGAGCAGGTCCGGGAGCACCGGATCTTATCACAGTAAGAGGAAAACAGTATCTGGAGGAAGCAGATGTGGTGATCTATGCAGGATCTCTGGTAAATCCAAAGCTGCTGGAATACACAAAGGACATCTGCACCATACATAACAGTGCAAAAATGACACTGGAGGAAGTGATCCATGTGATCGAAAAGGCGGAAGCAGAGGGAAAGACAACTGTCCGCCTTCATACCGGAGACCCATGTATTTACGGTGCGATCCGTGAACAGATGGATATTCTGGATGAGAAAAACATCGCTTATGATTACTGTCCGGGTGTCAGTGCATTCTGCGGTGCTGCAAGTGCCCTGAATCTGGAATATACTTTGCCGGATATTTCCCAGAGTGTGATCATTACACGAATGGAAGGCAGAACTCCGGTTCCGTCAAAGGAAAGCATTCAGTCATTTGCTGCTCATCAGGCAACAATGGTTGTATTCTTAAGTACAGGAATGCTGGAAGAACTGAGCAGACGTCTTATTGAAGGCGGATACACAGCAGATACACCTGCAGCCATTGTATATAAGGCAACCTGGCCGGAACAGAAGACCTTCGTCTGCACAGTGGGAACACTGGCAAAAACGGCTGCAGAAAATAATATTACAAAAACAGCTCTGATGATCATCGGAGATACAGTTGCAGCAGCACACTATGATCGTTCCAAGCTGTATGATCCGGAGTTTACTACAGAATTTCGTGAGGCTGTGAAATCAAAAACACATCACTCATAGAAGCTGGTAACCTTAAGGAATTGCTATCGTTTATGAGATTACTGTAAACAGGAGAAAGAGAAGGGATATAACAGTGAAGGCTGCACTTATATGCTTCAGTCTTACCGGACAGCAGACCGGAGAGAGATTATGCCGGGGGCTGCAGGCAGCCGGGCTGACAGCAGAACTGGATAAAAAAAGTAAATATCTTCCGGATTCCATTCAGATCAGCACCTCTGCATGGGCAGGAGAGAAATTTTCTGATTCAGATGCACTGATCTTTATCGGTGCCACCGGAATTGCCGTCCGCAGCATTGCGCCTTATGTAGCGTCAAAGAAGTCAGACCCTGCGGTGCTGGTCGTAGATGAGTGTGGAAAGTTTGTCATTTCCCTTCTTTCCGGACATCTGGGCGGTGCCAATGAACTGGCGTTAAAAACAGCAGAAATTCTGGAAGCAATACCAGTGGTCACAACAGCCACAGACTTGCATCACCGTTTTGCAGTAGATGTTTTTGCAAAGAAAAATAATTGTAGTATCTTTAACATGAAAGCAGCAAAAGAAGTTTCTGCTGCACTTCTGGCAGGAAAGAAAGTTGGATTTTACAGTGAGTTTCCGACGGACGGTGAACTGCCGGAGGGGCTGGTTCGATGTGACGAGTATGGGAATCCTGTCAGCAGTATGGATAACAGATCAGAAGAGAAAATACAGAAAAGCTCTGATCTTGATGGAGCAGGGATGGACTGTACGAAGATAGACTGTGGAGTTGTGGTTACTGTACATACTTCCTGTAATCCTTTTATTTCTACCACACAGGTAGTTCCGGAATGTCTGACTCTGGGCATGGGCTGCAGGAAAGACAAGGATGCCTGTGGAATCGCAGAGGCAGCGCAGAAGGTGCTGGACAGATCCGGATTTTATAAAGAAGCATTTGAGCAGATCGCAAGTATCGATCTGAAGAAAGAAGAACAGGGAATCCTGTCATTGTCACAGGACTGGCAGATTCCTTTTGTGACTTATACAGAAGAAGAACTGAAACAGGTGCCTGGAGAATTTACTCCCTCACCTTTTGTAAAAAAGATCACAGGTGTGGACAATGTCTGTGAGAGAAGTGCAGTCCTTGCCAGTGAAAATGGCAGATTGCTGCAGAGAAAAACAGGAGAAAATGGTGTGACCACAGCAGTGGCTGCCAGGGAATGGAGGATACATTTTGAGTAAAATATATGTAATCGGAATCGGACCGGGAGCTTATGACCAGATGACAGGAAAAGCGATCCGCGCCATGAATGAAAGTGATGCGATCATCGGATATACCGTATATGTAGACCTGGTGAAGGAATATTTTCCGGGAAAAGAATTTATGACTACACCAATGAAAAAGGAAGTGGACCGCTGTGTCCTTGCTTTTGAAGAGGCAAAGAAAGGTAAGATTGTTTCCATGATCTGCAGCGGTGATGCCGGAGTTTACGGTATGGCAGGTCTGATGTATGAGGTTGGTGTCAATTATCCGGAAACAGAACTGGAGATCATTCCGGGTGTGACAGCTGCAACAGGCGGAGCTGCTGTTCTGGGTGCACCTCTGATCCATGACTTCTGTCTGATCAGCTTAAGTGACCTTCTCACACCATGGGAAAAGATAGAGGCAAGACTTCTGGCAGCAGCCCAGGCAGATTTTGTTGTATGCCTTTACAATCCGTCAAGTAAAAAACGTCATGATTATCTGCAGAAAGCCTGTGATCTTATGATGAAATACAAATCACCGGATACTGTCTGCGGAACAGTTTCCAATATCGCAAGAGACGGCGAGGAAGCTCATGTAATGACATTAAAGGAACTGAGAGATACACAGGTGGATATGTTTACCACAGTATTTATCGGTAATTCTCAGACAAAGGAAATCAGCAATAAGATGGTAACACCGAGGGGATATAGGAATGTATAAAGTTCTTGTTTTTGCGGGAACAACAGAAGGATACGAAATCTGCCGTTTTCTGGCAGATCATAAGATAGAGACAAAAGGATTTGTTGCCACAGAATATGGCAGCAAATCTCTTACAGAAAATGAATTTCTCACTGTTCAGACCGGAAGACTGGATGCAGCAGCCATGGAGGAGACCTTTTTACAGGAGAAACCGGAAATGGTGCTGGATGCTACTCATCCTTATGCTGCTGAGGTGACTGTAAATATCAGGACAGCCTGTGAGAATACGCGGACAGCATATTACAGGGTGCTGAGAGAGGCTGGGGAACATGAGGACAGGGCAGTATATGTGGACAGTGTTCAGGCGGCAGCAGATTATCTGGATCAGACCCAGGGAAATGTACTGCTGACAACAGGAAGCAAGGAACTGGCCGGCTTCACAGGCATGAAGGATTATCAGAACCGTCTCTATGCAAGAGTCCTTTCTCTGCCCAATGTGATGAAAGCCTGTGCAGAGCTGGGATTTGAGGGAAAACATCTGATAGGAATGCAGGGACCTTTTTCCAGAGAGCTGAATGTAGCCATGCTCAGACAGTATGACTGCAGATATCTGGTCACAAAGGATACGGGAAAAGCGGGTGGATTTCAGGATAAGATTGATGCTGCCCTGGAATGTGATGCAGTTCCTGTGATCATCGGACGTCCTCTGAAGGAGGAAGGCATGTCTGTGAGAGAATGTAAGAGATTTCTTACAGAACATTTCAGTTTATCCCACAGACCGCATATTACACTGCTGGGAATTGGAATGGGAAGCCGGGAACTTCTCACTGTCCAGGGTAAGAACAGCCTGGATCAGGCAGATCTTCTGATCGGTGCCAGAAGGATGGTGGATTCTGTGAAGCGTCCCGGACAGGATGTGTTCGTGGAATACAGAAGCCAGGAGATCAGGGATTACATTGATGCACATCCGGAGTATGACAATATTGTGATCGTCCTTTCCGGAGATGTGGGCTTCTACAGCGGAGCCAGAAAACTTCTGGAAGTACTGTGTCAGGACAGTGCGGATCTGAGAGTACAGAGAAAGAACGGATCAGAGAAAAGTGAGGAAGAACAAAATAATACAGCACAAAACAATGCAGAGATAGAGATTCAGTGCGGGATTTCCTCAGTTGTGTATTTTATGTCCCAAATAGGATTATCCTGGGACGATGCCAAAATTGTCAGTGCACATGGAAGAGGCTGTAATCTTATCTCACATATCTGTTATGCAGAGAAAGTATTTTCCATACTCGGAACTTCAGACGGTGTAGCAGTTCTGGCAGAGAAACTGGTAAAATACGGGATGGGTGATGTGCTCCTTTATGTGGGAGAAAATCTGTCCTATGAAGATGAGAAGATTTTTGTAAAGCCAGCCAGCGAACTGACAGAATATAAGGGTGATCCTTTGTCCGTCATCTGTGCAGTAAATGAAAATGCAGGAACACGTCTGGAGACGCATGGAATCAGAGACGAGGAATTTATCAGAGGCAAAGCGCCCATGACAAAGGAAGAGGTACGTACGGTATCTCTTTCCAAGCTGCGGCTGACCGCTGATTCTGTCTGCTATGATGTGGGCGCAGGAACAGGCTCCCTGTCAATAGAGATGGCACTTCGTGCTCATCAGGGACAGGTCTGGGCCATCGAGAAAAAGGAAGACGCAGTTGAACTGATCCACCGGAATAAGGTGAAATTTGCAGCGGATAATCTGGAGATTGTGGAAGGACTTGCACCGGAGGCTCTGACAGATCTTCCGGCACCAACCCATGCTTTTATCGGAGGCTCGTCAGGAAATCTGAAAGAGATCGTGAAGCTGCTGGTTGAAAAGAACCCTCAGGTCCGGATCGTGATCAACTGTATCACTCTTGAAACTGTAGCTGAAGCATTGGAAACAGCAAAAGAGTTTGGATTTGAAGAAAATGAGATCGTGCAGCTTAGTGCGGCACGTTCAAAGGCAATCGGACGTTATCATATGATGATGGGCGAGAATCCCATTTATATTATTACACTTCAGAATCCCGGGAAATAATAAATTATGCAGATATCAGGGAATGCGGATTAACAGATTGGAATACCCTGAAATTGCTGTAAAAATATAAGACAGAAACAGAGGAGAACAGGGATGGATATTCCAAGAATACTTCTTGCAGCAGGGGCCAGCGGCAGTGGCAAAACTCTGATCACCTGCGGACTTCTGCAGGCGTTGGTCAATCGAAAAATGAAAGTGGCATCTTTTAAATGCGGACCGGATTATATAGATCCCATGTTTCATTCTAGAGTCATAGGGACGAAATCCCGAAATCTGGATACCTTTTTTACAGATGCCGAGACAACCCGATATCTGCTTGGAAAAAATGCAGCAGACTGCGATATTGCAGTGATGGAAGGAGTTATGGGTTATTATGACGGTGTGGGAGGGATTTCCACGAAAGCAAGTGCCTATGACCTGGCAGATACCACAGATACTCCGGTCATCCTTGTGGTAAACAGTAGAGGGATGAGCATTTCCCTGGCAGCTTATATTAAAGGTTTTATGGAGTACAAAGAGAACAGCCATATCAAAGGCGTGATCTTTAACCAGATGTCCCCCATGCTTTATCCCAGAATGAAGAAGCTGGTGGAAGAACAGCTTGGGGTGGAGGTCCTTGGATATGTACCAAAGGTGGAGGACTGTGTGATCGAGAGCCGTCATCTGGGTCTTGTGCTTCCTGAGGAGATTTCTGATCTGAAGGAACGTTTGCAGAAGCTTGCCGGAATATTGGAAGACACACTGGAAATCGACAGGATCCTTACACTTGCCAAAAATGCAGAGGAGCTGCAAGTGCCGGAATCTCTGGTACAGAAAGACAAGACATATGGATATTGTCTGCCACAGAAGCTGCGTATCGGCGTGGCAAATGATGAAGCCTTTTGTTTCTTTTATGAGGACAATTTCCGTCTTCTGCAGAAAATGGGGGCAGAGCTGGTTGATTTCTCACCAGTTCATGATAAACATCTTCCTGCAGATCTGGATGGGATTCTTCTCTATGGCGGCTATCCGGAATTAAATGGAGAGGCGCTGGAACGCAACATATCCATGAAAGAGGAGATTGCACAGGCAGTTAAACAGGGTATGCCGTGTATGGCAGAATGTGGAGGCTTCATGTATCTTCATGAACAGATGGAGGATATGGACGGAGTGTTCCGGAAAACCTGTGGGGTGATCCCCGGAAAATGTTTCCGTACTCCTAGACTGACCAGATTTGGATATATCACATTAACTGCCGGGAAGCCTGTTTTTGGCAGAAGCGCAGAGGAGATCGGTGAGATTCCGACCCATGAATTCCACTATTTTGATTCTGAGAACTGTGGAAGTGATTTCCATGCAGCGAAGCCTATGAGCAAAAGAGGATGGGACTGTATGCACAGCAGCAGTAATCTGCTGGCAGGATATCCTCATATCTATTATTATGGAAATCCCCAGATTCCCAGGGCTTTTCTCATGAAATGTCTGGAATATCATAATTCAAAATAATGATGAGCCGGATTTATATGTGGTAAAATAGTAGTAAATTACTGAATTCCGGGCGTTTCAGAAATATTGAAACATCCGGGAGGCATCAAGGAGTTTTATAATTATGTTATATTACAGTATGCCTGCCCTTGCAGCAGGCTTCATACTTGATCTTATGATAGGAGATCCCAGATGGCTGTATCATCCGGTGTGTCTGATCGGAAATCTGATCGCATTTCTGGAAAAAATACTTCGGAAGATTTTTCCGAAAACAGATAAGGGTGAACTGGTTGCAGGTACAGTGGAAGTGATCCTTGTCTGTCTGTTAAGCGGGGGAATCCCATTCCTGATTCTGCATATTCTCTACGGGATTTCAGTATGGGCGGGATTTGCACTGGAGACCTTCTGGTGTTATCAGCTTCTGGCAACGAAGTCTCTGAAAACAGAGAGCATGAAAGTCTATGACAGACTGAAAAACGGAACTCTGGATGAGGCACGTTATGCAGTATCTATGATCGTAGGTCGTGATACCCAGTCACTGACAGAGGAAGGTGTTACAAAGGCGGCAGTAGAGACTGTGGCTGAGAATTCTTCAGACGGCATCATAGCACCTATGTTCTATATGGCTATCGGCGGAGTGTGGCTGATGTTTCTTTACAAAGGAATCAATACTATGGATTCCATGCTGGGATATAAGAATGATAAATATCTGTATTTCGGCCGCTGTGCCGCAAAGCTGGATGATGTGGCCAATTATATTCCTGCCAGACTTTCAGGATGGCTGATGGTCGCAGCATCTGCATTTGTAAAAATGGATGTGAAAAATGCAGCTAAGATCTACCGCAGAGACAGAAGAAATCATGCCAGCCCTAATTCTGCACAGACAGAAGCAGCAATGGCAGGTGCGCTGGATGTACAGCTTGCAGGCAATGCTTACTATTTCGGAAAGCTTTATGAGAAACCAACCATCGGAGATGCAATTCGCCCTGTAGAGGTGGAGGATATCAGACGATCCAACCGCCTGCTTTATGCAACAGCGATCCTGGGGGCTGTGATATTTCTTCTGATCGGAAGTGCGGTGCGCATCTGTTTCTTTTTATAATTCCGGTAACAGTGTGCTGATAAGTTGATTTTTGTAATAATCTTGCAGGATAACAACCTGTTGGTTCGATAGTGGATTTCCGAATAGTTAATAATATAAAACATGTATAGTAAGACAGGAGACAACTGATGACAAAACATATACATGGCGGTGATGTTTATAAATATGATCACTGTCTGGATTTCTCTGCAAACTGTAACCCTCTGGGAACACCCCAGAGTGTAAAGCAGGCGATCATAGACAGTGTAGAGGACCTGAGTGATTATCCCCGTGTAGGATGCGGACCTCTGAAAGAGGCAATCGCAGATTATGAATATACAAAAAAAGAATATCTGATCTGCGGGAATGGAGCCGCAGACCTTATTTTTTCCCTCAGCAGGGCATTGAATCCAAAGAAGGCCCTTCTTCCTGCTCCTACCTTTGCGGAGTATGAACAGGCACTGGTCAGCGTTGGCTGTGAGATCAGCAGATATTATCTGAAAGAGGAAAATGATTTCTGCATACAAGGAGATTATCCGGATGTTCTGAAAAGAGAAAAGCCGGATATTATTTTCCTGTGTAATCCCAATAATCCCACAGGGATCACCATACCTCAGGACCTTCTGGAAGAAATTCTGGAAACCTGTGCCATGCAGGGAATATTTATGGTAGTAGATGAGTGCTTCCTGGATTTTGTAAAAGATCCGGAGAAACATACGCTGAAGGGAAAACTGGAAAAATATCCGGGGCTTTTTATTCTTAAGGCATTTACCAAAAGATATGCGATCCCCGGTGTGCGTCTGGGCTATGGATTCTGTTCGGACGGGGAAGTACTTGACCGGATGGAGGCAGTCACCCAGCCCTGGAATGTGTCTACCATGGCACAGCAGGCAGGAATGGCAGCACTGAAGGAATCAGAATATGTGGAAGCAGGACGGCAGATCATTTTCCGGGAATCTGCATGGATGAAGGAAAAGATGAGACAGGTTGGGCTGACGGTATATCCTTCTGAAGCAAATTATATATTCTTTTACGGACCTGAGGATCTCTTTGAAAGATGTGTTGCAAAGGGAATCCTGATCCGGGACTGCAGTAACTATCCGGGGCTGAAAAAAGGATATTATCGTGTGGCAGTGAAGCTGCATGAACAGAATGAAAAGCTGATAGAGGTACTGGAAGAAGTGCTTTCATAAGTAGTTATACAGGAGAAAAGGGGAAACAAAAAAATGGCAAAAGCAATTATGGTGCAGGGGACAATGTCCAATGCAGGAAAAAGCCTTCTGGCAGCAGGGCTTTGCAGGATTTTTAAACAGGATGGATACAGGGTGGCACCCTTTAAATCCCAGAATATGGCACTGAACTCTTTTATTACAGAAGAGGGGCTGGAGATGGGCAGAGCCCAGGTGATGCAGGCGGAGGCAGCCGGAATTAAGCCTTCTGTGCTGATGAACCCCATTCTTCTGAAGCCTACCAATGATGTAGGCTCCCAGGTGATTGTAAACGGAGAAGTCCTGGGAACCATGAGTGCCAGAGACTATTTTAAATATAAGAAAAAGCTGGTGCCGGATATTATGAAAGCTTATGATAAACTGGCATCAGAAAATGATATCATTGTGATCGAGGGGGCCGGAAGCCCGGCGGAGATTAATCTGAAAACAGAAGATATCGTAAATATGGGAATGGCAAAGATGGCAAAGGCACCGGTACTTCTGGTGGGAGATATTGACAGAGGCGGTGTTTTCGCACAGCTGATCGGTACAGTGGAGCTTCTGGAAGAGGATGAAAGAGAGATGGTAAAGGGTCTGATCATCAACAAATTCCGCGGCGACAAGACCATCCTTGATCCGGGAGTGCAGATGCTGGAGGAGAGAAGCCATATCCCTGTAGTGGGAGTGGCTCCGTATCTGGATATTCAGGTGGAGGATGAGGACAGCCTCACAGAAAGATTTGACAGAAAACAGGAAGTGGATCTTATTGATATTGCGGTGATCCGGGTACCAAGAATCTCCAATTTCACAGATTTTAATCCACTGGAAAGTATTTCGGGAGTTTCCCTGAGATATGTACAGCATGTCAGTGAACTGAAAAATCCGGATATGATCATCCTTCCAGGAACAAAAAATACAATGGAAGATCTGCTGTGGATGCGGGCTAATGGTCTGGAAGCTGCAGTTTTGAAGGAAGCTGCAAAGGGTAAGATCATCTTTGGAATCTGTGGCGGTTATCAGATGCTGGGTGAGACCTTAAGTGACCCTCATCATGTGGAAGCCGGAGGAACCATCAAGGGAATGGGACTGCTTCCTATGGATACTGTTTTTGCAGAAAAGAAAACCAGAACCAGAGTTTCCGGCAGATTCCTGGAACTCGAGGGAGAGCTTCAGGCACTGTCCGGTGCAGAACTGGAGGGTTACGAGATCCATATGGGAGAAACTGTGTTAAAAGGCGAGGCCGGACACAGTGTATCCATTGAAGATCAGGTGTCAGGAGAGTGTAAGGAAGACGGTGCATACTGTAAAAATGTCTGTGGAACCTATGTCCATGGAGTTTTTGACAGGGAAGATGTGGCAGAGGCTGTTGTACGTGTTCTGGGTGAGAAAAAGGGAATCGATGTATCTCAGATGACAGGAATCGATTTTGCAGCATTTAAAGAAACCCAGTATGATATTCTGGCAGCAGAACTGAGGAAACATCTGGATATGAAAAAGATTTATGAAATTCTGGAGCAGGGAATCTGATCCGGAACAGTATGGTGAAAATCCAGATAAACCAATGAGTGATAGATGTAACTATTGTATACGGGAATTTATGGAATTTGGGAGATAAGGAATGAAAGTAGAACTGGAAAATGTAAAACCAATGGATATAGAGAAACGCAGCTTTGAGATCATCACAGAGGAACTTGGAGATAAAAAGCTGGTTCCCGGAACAGAGCTGATCGTAAAGAGATGTATTCACACAAGCGCAGACTTTGATTATGCAGAGAATCTCTGTTTCTCTGAGAATGCAGTTGAGAAAGCAATTGCTGCTATCAAAGACGGTGCCTGCATTGTGACAGATACACACATGGCAGAGTCCGGGATCAACAAGAGAGTCCTTTCCCGTTACGGCGGAGAAGTATTCTGCTTTATCTCTGACGAGGACGTAGCTGCCACAGCCAAAGCCAACGGAACCACAAGAGCTACAGCCAGCATGGATAAGGCTGCTGCCATGGGAAAGAAGCTGATCTTTGCCATCGGAAATGCCCCCACTGCGCTGGTACGTCTCTATGAACTGATTGAGGATGGCAAGCTGGATCCTGAGCTGATCATCGGTGTGCCGGTAGGCTTTGTAAATGTGGTCCAGTCCAAGGAACTGATCATGCAGGCAGACGTACCTTATATTGTAGCCAGAGGAAGAAAAGGCGGAAGCAATGTTGCCGCATGTATCTGTAATGCATTGCTTTATATGATTGATAATAACAGAGGGTATTAATTCTGTATCTGACTGATATCCTTTAACAGCTTGCATGCCGGGACGAAATCTGCCACAGGCATGGAGGAGCAGGAGAGAATCAGGGTAATCTTACCGGGAGCCTCTCTCAGAAGCTGCAGGCGCAGACCATTGGTCTGTGCCTTTTTTTGAAGCTCCTGCCAGGTAAGAGTTGTGGACAGAGTCAGGGCCAGACTGGTACCTGCGGCTCCGGTCTGGATTTGGGCATCTTTCCCAAATACTTCCCGCACAGCACTGCGGAGTGCTTTCAGCTTTACAGAATACAGACGTTTCAGCTTACGGGTCTGTGCTGCCAGGTGACCATCCCGGATAAACTGGCAAAGAGCAATCTGTTCTGCCTTTGATGCTGTCTGATTATATTGTTCTGCCTTTTTTCTGTACAGTGCAGACAGCTCCGGAGGAAGGACCATAAAGCTGATACGGATGGAGGGCAGCAGAAGTCTGGAAAAGGTTCCCAGATACACCACATTCTGACCGCCTGCCAGACCAAAAAGAGAGGGGGTAGGCTTCTGCAGATACACAAATTCATTTTCAAAATCATCCTCAATGACCAGACTGCCATGTGCAGCAGAGTAATTCACCAGCTCCAGGCGTCTGGAAACAGGCATAATATCACCCCATTTTGTCATATGTGCAGGGGAAACATAAATAATATCGCAGTCCTTATTCCTGTAATCTATCTGAAATCCATAGTCATGAAATACAGTGCTTCCCTGTACAAAGGAAGGATTGGGAAAAGAAACAGTCTGACGTTGCTCAAGGAGCGGGCAGAGGATGTGCAAAAGGCTCTGGATACCTGCACCGATCACAATATCCTCCCCACTACACAGCACATTTCTGCGTTCTCTTACATAATCAGCAAGTGTATCTCTCAAATCTGCCTCTCCCTGAGGCTCTCCGTAGGACAGTAATCGTTCATCCTGGCGAAGGGCACTTTTGATATAACGTCTCCACAGGTCAAAACGGAAACTCTCCCGATCTACTCCTGAAGAAGCAAAATCAAACCTGCAGGGTGTCTGAGTCTGTTTCTCGGCTTTTCTGACAGATGTATGTTGTCTGTCAGCAATATCTGTCACATAATATCCGCTCTGGGCTTTGGAAATAATATAGCCCTCCGCAGCCAGCTGCAGATAGGCATTTTCAATGGTGGTGCGGCTCAGCTTCAGTTCCTGTGAACATTTTCGAAGGGAGGGCATCCTGCTTCCGGGCGGGAGCTTTTTCTCCATGATCAGCTCCCTGTAATAGTGGAACACCTCCAGATACAGGTGCTCCTTTTTTTTATTCTTATCTAAAATCAATTCCATAAAAAACTCCAATCTTTCCAGTATCAAACAAACTGACCCTTAAAAAAACATTAAATCTGGCTATATTCATATATCCACTGTGATGCTATATTAATACAAAGCATAAAAGAAAGCAAGAGGAATAAAAAATTGAAAAAAATTGCAGTAATTCATGACCTGTCCGGTTTGGGAAAATGCTCTCTTACAGCAGCGATTCCTGTAATTTCCGCCATGGGAGTCCAGGCTTGTCCGCTACCCACCGCAATATTGAGTAATCAGACAGGATACGGATCTTATTTCTGGGATGATTATACAGACCGGATGGAGCTGATCATGGATGAGTGGAAAAAAATGGGATTTACACCGGATGGTGTTTATACAGGATTTCTGGGAGACGCCAGACAGGTGGATCTGATCCTGAAATTTGTAGATATGTTCTGCACAGAGGGAACACATATCCTGATCGATCCGGTTATGGGAGACAGAGGGGAAACATACAAAACCTATTCAGAGATTCTCTGTGAAAAAATGCGGACTCTGGTCAGAGAAGCTACAGTGATCACACCGAACCTGACAGAGGCACTTCTTCTTCTGTATGGAAAAGAAGGAATGAAAGAAAGGATGAAAGCACTTTCTGATATGGAAGAAACACAGCTGCTTAAGGAAATAGAAACATCTGGCAGAGAACTGACTCAGCGTTTTGGACTGGAAGCAATTGTGATCACAGGAGTAGAGGTGTCCGGCAGTGACGGCAGAGCACGAATGGGAAATCTGGTTCTGGAGAAAGAAAAAGCGGACTGGTGTTTTTCTGTAAAAGAGGGCGGCAGTTATTCCGGAACAGGAGATCTTCTGGCATCTGTCCTGAGTGCAGGAATGGTGAGAGGAATCCCCATGAAAGCATGTGTGGAGAAGGCGGTTGAATTTCTGGGCGGAGCTATTCACGATGCAGTGGAAGAAGGTACTGATAGAAACGATGGAGTCTGTTTTGAAAAATATCTGGGGATACTGACACAGATATAAGACAGGAAATCATAGTACATCGAAAATTAAGTTTCTGCTATATTGACGCAGGATGATTTCTTCATCTGCAAGGCGGAGGAATGAGGCGTAGCGGTGGCTACGGCGATTGACGACAACGCCGCAGATGAAAAATCAGACAAGTCAATATAGCAGTTACTTAATATTCGATGTACTAGATACCAAATGCCGGACAGTTAAGTAAAATATATAACAGGAGGGACCATATTATGTCTGAATTAACAGCAAAAGAAAACATTAAAACAGCCGACACAGTGAAAAGGATCACAGCCACAGCGGTAATGGCAGCGTTGACTACTTTAATGACAGCTTATATCTTCCACATTCCGGTAGGAGTGAACGGAGGATATGTACATCTGGGTGACACTATGATCTATCTGGCAGCAGCATTTCTGCCATTACCTTACGCATGTGCGGCAGGAGCGATCGGAGGTGGTTTGGCAGATCTTCTGACAGCACCTGTATGGGCGCCTGCAACCATAATCATTAAAATGCTGATCTGCCTTCCGTTTTCTTCTAAAGGAACAAAGCTGGTCACAAAGAGAAATGTAGTTGCATTATTCCTTGCATTCGCTATCTCAGCAACAGGATACTATATTGCAGAAGGAATTATGTTTGGATTTACAGCATCCTTCTTTACATCTATCAGCGGAAGTGTTGTACAGTCAGGGGGAAGTGCCATTATGTTTGTGATCATCGGTACTGCGCTTGATAAAATCGGATTTAAGACTAACATTGCAAAATAATACGAAAAATAACTGAAGTTAAAATGAGGAAAATATAAAATGACAACAGATATCATATACAGATATAAAAACCAGGTATATTTTAACATTACCAATAAATGTCCATGCAGATGCACTTTCTGCATCCGAAATACAGAGGATGCCATCGGTGAGGCATCCAATCTCTGGTTTGAACAGGAACCTGCATTGGAAGAGATTTACAAAGCCATTGATGAGTTTGATTTTTCAGACTGTAATGAAGTGGTTTTCTGCGGATACGGAGAACCGACCATGGCTCTCGAGAACCTTATAGCAGTAAGCAAATATATCAGGGAAAGATACCCATTCCGGATCAGGCTGAATACCAACGGCTTATCTGATCTGATCCACAAACGTTCTACTGCAAAAGAAATTTGTCAGGCTGTAGATAGTATATCCATCAGCCTGAATATGCCGGACGCAGCTTCCTACAATGAAGTAGTCCGTCCGGCATACGGCGAGAAGTCCTTTGACGCCATGCTGAAGTTTGCAAGAGACTGTAAGCAGTATATTGATGATGTACGCTTCACAGTTGTAGATGTGATCGGCGAGGAAAAAGTAGAGCAGAGTAAAATCCTAGCTGCTCAGAATGGGATTCCGTTAAGAGTGAGAAAATATTCACCGTGATACAGAATAGAAAGTTTCTGTTTTTTGCTTTTGAATTTGTCTGAAAACTACAGCAGTCATGCACCTTACCGTGCGTGGCTGCTTATTTTTTTGCCGAATCAAGGAAGTTCCTTTCCACGAAGGCTGCAAAAGTAATAAGCAGTAGGAGACCGCACTTGACATATGAAAGTTCTTATACTATATTATATTTAATAATTAGGTTAAATGTTAAATGAAAGGCTGTGATGAACTATTGGGATTACAGGATACATTGAAAGCACTGGCAGATCCAATACGACGTGAGATTCTAAATTTGTTAAAGGGCGGACGGCTTTCAGCAGGAGAGATATGTGAACATTTTTCGGTGACGGGGGCGTCCATATCCAGACATCTGGCAATATTAAAGGATGCTGAGCTGATCAGGAGCAAAAGGGAAGGAAAATTTATTTATTATGAACTAAATACTTCTGTATTGGAAGATGTTATGTTGTGGATCACAGACTTAAAGGGGGTATCGAACCATGAAGGAAATGATTAAAAAATATAAAGGTACATTGATCTGTTCTGTACTGGTAATGCTTGCAGGAATTTTGGTGGGTTTTACGATGGCGCAAAGCATATGGATAAACGTGTTTTTTGTAGTGACAGATTGTATAATGGTGATAATCATCTTTTATGACAACAGGAACAGACAGCAGAGCAGCAAGGTTATAGGGATGGTCATATGGATAATACCTGTTACCACATTAATCTATAATGGTATGGCAAGACTGATCAGTATGGATGCGGATAGTGAGAATTTGTTTATGGCAGTAATTTACTTTGGAACAGGATTACTGTTTATGATCATAGGAAATTATTTGCCGAAGGTGAAACAGAATAACACTATAGGGATCAGGGTTGTATGGACACTGCAGGATGAAGAAAACTGGAGTGCAACTCATAGATTTAGTGGAAAATTATGGGTGGCATCAGGTGTCATATGTATGCTTTGCGGTCTTTTTGGAGAAAGCATTGCTGCTTTGGTTTTGTACATTGTGAGCATTATGGCTGCTGCAATTGTCAGTATTCTTTATTCTTATCTTTTTTATAAGAAAAAAACAGCAGCCGGAGAAAAATTAAAAATCCAGTATAACAAGAAGACAATCGTGATATATGTAATCGTATCAGTTTTTGTCATAATATTTATTATATGGACTTTGTTCTGTGGTAGTATTGATATCAGTTTCCATGATAATGATTTTACTGTTGAGGCACAGGGATGGAGTGATTATACAGTGGATTATGGGCAGATTGACAGTATCTCATACAAAGAAAATTTATTTCAGAATGGGAATGATCGCAGAACAAATGGTATGGGAAACCTGAAGTATGGTATGGGAAATTTCAGAAATGATATTTATGGAGATTATATCCGCTATACCCATGCATCCTGCCATTCATATGTAGTTATGGATATAGGCGGAAAAATATTGGTGGTAAATGGCGCAGATGACTCAGAAACAAAGAGAATCTATGATACGCTCATAGAGAAATGTCAGATGAATTAGTGTGTGTTTAATTATAAAAAAGACCTTTTTGTATGTATGGCTGGTGCTGTAAGAGTACAGTTACGATGCGTGACAGGGCTGCGCGGTCGCGGGAGCGTCCAGCTCTGTCATGGCGCGGCGCACCGCAAGCTGCTCCAGCGTCCTGCCAAGGTCCTTTTCGCCGGAAAACACGCTTGTCACGCGATAGAGGGTCTTGCCGATCCTGACCTCCTTATAAGAGGCGACCGGCTCTTTGGATGTTTTTGTTCGGTGTTGCGGTCGAATCCAAACGGAGAGCGGCGGGGAGCGGCAGCCCACGGCGAAGAAGTGCGGCGGCAAGCCGCAATAGCGACACCTCCCGTACTCTTTTGTCATAGACTGATTTCCTTTCTGCTCAAATCGGATAGAAATGGCGAAAGGCGGTTGTTCAAAAGAGCAACCGCCTTTCCTGACGAATGAAACCGAAAAGGGGCGCGGGGCTATTTGCCCGCGCCCCTAAAGGTGAGCCTGTTTACTTTTCGATGATTTGCAACGCTTCTTCCTCACGCCGCCGCCTGATCTGCCATGTGGTCAGCGCAAGGCATCCGGCAAGAGATGTACAGAGGGAGATCCCCCACAAGCCTTACACGCTGCTGTCGCCGGTCTTTGGGATTTGCAGCCGCTTCGGGTCAATCCAGCCCATCAGACCGCCGGGAGCCTTGCCCTGCACCAGCTTATACTTCTCAATGAAGCGGTGGAGCATGGCGGCGATCTCAGCGCGGGTCGCCGTGCCCTGCGGGTCAAGCAGATTGCCGGATTTTCCCTTCACAAGGCCGCTGCCGACCGCCCATTGCATCGCCGTCTTTGCGTAATCCGTGATCTTGTCCGCGTCCTTGAACTTGTCCAGATCTCCCTTGACGGTCAGATCGTAGCCCTTGTAGTCTGCGTAGCGGTAGAAGATGGCTGCAAGCTGTTCGCGGGTGATGGGATCGTCCGGACCAAACTTGTCTTTGCCGTAGCCCGCGAAAATGCCGTTCTCCGCCGTCCATGTGATCGCGTCAGCGTACCACTTTCCGGCCTCCACATCGGTAAAGCTGTTTTTGCCCTTCGGTACGGGGCTGCCCTCCATGCGCCAGAGAATGGTCGCCATCATGCCGCGCATCACCGTCCCATGCGGACTGAACAGGGTCTTGCTCGTACCGAGCATCAATCCGTTTTCGTAGACGAACATCACATCGCCGTAGAACCAGTCCTTTTCAGAAATATCGGTAAAGGGATTCACGTCTGTGCCCGGATTTTCGTCCACGCGCCAGCCTGCATACACGGTCATATCCTTCGTCAGATAAACACCGGAAACCTTGTTCGTCAGGCTGCGTTCGCTGTACCAGCCGATAAAGGCATGTCCACGCCAGGTCGGGACGTACTTTGTCAGGTCAATGTAGGTATTGTACGTTCCCTGCACGCTGGGAATATCACTGCCGCCGCCTGTTTCAAAGCGCAGCGTGTAGTAGGTGACGGGTGGATTGTAGCCGCCGCCACCGCCGCCGGTGTAGGTCCAGTGGGCGTAGACGGTGGCATTTGCATGGAATACGGTATCCGTCGTGATCTTTGTTCCGCCGCTCTTTTCGGTGTACCAGCCGTAGAAGCTGTAACTGCCGCTTCGGGAGGCGCTGGGCAGAGAGGTCAGCTTCCGATCGGTGGTGGTCATGCTGCCGACAGAGGGCGTACCGCCGTTGCCGTCAAAGGTGACGATGAACTCGGTGGGAGCAGGAGGTGCGTCCTCCTCGAAGATGGCCTTGATCTCCACATTGGTGTCCGGCATGATGAACTTATTGTCCTTGATGGTCATGTCGCCGCTCATGACCTGCCACTCCTTGAAGTGGTAGCCGATTTGGGGCGTAGCGGTCAGGGTGATTTCCGTGCCGGCCGCAGCCTTTGCATAAGAGGCGGAAGCTGTGCCGTTTTCATCCGTTTTCACGGTGATGGTGAACTCGGTGGGAGCAGGAGGTGCGTCCTCCTCGAAGATGGCCTTGATCTCCACATTGGTGTCCGGCATGAGGAACTTGTCGTCTTTGATGGTCACGCCGCCGTTGATGACCTGCCACTCCTTAAAGTGGTAGCCGGTGTTGGGCGTAGCGGTCAGGATGATCTCTGTGCCGACAATAGCTTTTGCATAAGAGGCGGAAGCCGTGCCGTTTTCATCCGTTTTCACGGTGATGGTGAACTCGGTGGGAGCAGGAGATGCGTCCTTCTCAAAAATTGCCTTGATCTCCACATTGGTGTCCGGCATGAGGAACTTGTCGTCTTTGATGGTCACGCCGCCGTTGATGACCTGCCACTCCTTAAAGTGGTAGCCGGTGTTGGGCGTAGCGGTCAGGATGATCTCTGTGCCGACAATAGCTTTTGCATAAGAGGCGGAAGCTGTGCCGTTTCCGTCATTACTGACGGTGACGGTGTAGGTGGTGGGGGTAATAACGCTGTTTTCCCACAGCGCCTTGATTTCGGTATCCACGAGCACGGTGTAGGAATCTCCCACCTTGTACTCCGTGCCGCCGATTTCCCAAGCCTTGAACTCCTGATCGGCGGGAGCAGTGAAGCCGCAGGCGGGCAGGATGTAAATTGTCCCTGCATTGACGGTCACGGAATCCATGCTGCCGCTGCCGCCGCTTGCGTTGAAGGTGATCGTACAATCCGCAAGCGGCGTACCCTCACCCACTGTGACCTCCGCATCGGGGCTGGCAAAGTGGTTGTGATCCTCCGCATAGCGGACGAAATAATTGCCGGCAGGCAGGTTTTCAATCTCGATACCGGTGCAGGTGGTGTAGATAGTCTCGCTCTCCGCACGGTATTCCATCGTTGCATCCACGCCGGTGATCTTGCCGTCGCTGCCGCCCTCGGTAGTGGGCGCGACACCGATCAAGCCGTTAGGCGCTTCCTGCGTGGCTTTGCCGATGCTCCACGCTGCGGTCACGGCCCCAGTGCTGCCGTCCGCCCATCTGCCGGTCTTGGATGTGACGCGAACGGTGTAATCGCCTGCGTCTGTGGCGGTGTTGCCTGCGATGTCCATTGTGGCGGGATTATAACCGCTCACGGTTGCGGTATGCTCGGAGCCATTGTAGGTGTAGGCTCCGGTGACGCTGATGCTGGGCTTGCCGGGATCGGTGGGTGCAGGCGGCGCGTCCTTCTCGAAGACAGCTTTGACCTCCACATTGCTGTCCGGCATGAGGAACTTATTGTTCTCGATGGCCACGCCGCCGCTGATGACTTGCCACTCCTTGAAGTGGTAGCCCTTTTTGGGCATGGCGGTCAGGGTGATCTCCGTACCAGCCACGGCCAATAAGGGAGATGCGAAAGCTATTCCGTTGCCGTCCGTTTTCACGGTGACGGTATGCTTGGTGGGTGCAAAAGGTGAATCCTCCTCGAAGATAGCTTTGATCGCCACATTGCTGTCCGGCATGGTGAACTTGTTGTTGGCGATTACAAGTCCTGCCGGAGATTCGACCTGCCACTCCTTGAAGTGATAGCCGGTGTTTGGCGTAGCAGTCAGGGTGATTTCTGTGCCGGCCGCAGTCTTTGCAGGAGATGCGGAAGCCGTTCCGCCACCCTCTGTGGTCACGGTGACGGTATACTTGGTGGGTGCAGGAGGCGCGCCCTCCTCGAAGAATGCCTTGACCTCCACATTGGTGTCCGGCATGAGGAACTTATTGTTCTCGATGACCACGCCGCCACTGACGACTTGCCACTCCTTGAAGTGGTAGCCCTCTTTGGGCATGGCGGTCAGGGTGATCTCCGTACCAGCCACGGCCAATAAGGGAGATGCGAAAGCTATTCCGTTGCCGTCCGTTTTCACGGTGACGGTATGCTTGGTGGGTGCAAAAGGTGAATCCTCCTCGAAGATAGCTTTGATCGCCACATTGCTGTCCGGCATGGTGAACTTGTTGTTGGTGATTACAAGTCCTGTCAGAGATTCGACCTGCCACTCCTTGAAGTGATAGCCGGTGTTTGGCGTGGCAGTCAGGGTGATTTCTGTTCCGGCTGTCGCCGAGGTGGAGCTTGCAGAAGCCGTTCCGCCGCCCGCTGTGGTGACGGTGATGGTGTGCTCGGCGGCGGGGGCGTTGGTTATCGTAATAGACAGTTCCTTCTTATCGTTGCCCACGCTGTTGAGAGCTCGAACGGTAAATTGGGCGGTCTGTTCCGCAGTGGGCGTGCCGCTGATCTCGCCGGTGGTTTGTTTCAGCGTCAAGCCATCGGGTAGCTCGCCACTGAAAAGCTCCCACAGAATGAAGCCTCCCCCGGTTGCCTGAAGCTGATGGTGGTACGGCGAGCCGACCGTGCCGCCGGGCAGCGTCGTGGTAGTAATCGCCGGCGCATCCTCCGGACCTAGGAGCTTCACCCGGATCGCGGCTGTTACCGCAGGCTCCGGCTGCTGATACTTGTGCTCGTCGTTAGCGTCGAATACCAGCGTACCGGGGATGGTCTGCCAAACCGTGGACTGCGCGTCATAGGACGATTCCTCCCACGAAACCTCCATGCCAACCCTGAGCCCGTCGATAGCCTCGACGACCACAATTTCTGGCAGGTTAAGCCCTGCAAAGGTCGTGCCGAGTTTTTTCTCCGTAATGGGATCCGGCTCCTCGCAACGCTTGAAGGTATTTTTGATGACGTTGACCTTGATCGTGGTCTCCGCCGTCCTGTAGCCGTGCTGGTCAGTCGGCGTGAATACCACCGTCACAACGTTCTCGCCCAGCTCGTCAAACCATCTGGGCGTACCCTCCTTGAAGGAGAACGTGCCGGGGACGACGGTATCCGTTCCCTTGACCTTTGCCATGCCGTCCACAAGATCGGCGGTTTCCCCGCCTGTGGCTCCCATCTGGAAGCTCCTGTCGACGAACATGGTATTGTCGGGCTGCGCAAAATCGCCGTTCCTCCACCGGAATACGGGCGGCTGCGTTATCTCCGTCTCGGCCGGGTCTGCCTGCAGCGTGACCTTGATTACTCCTCTGAGGTCGGCGCCCTCGGGTACGATGTAATACTTCTCAAATTCGGCGCGGTTAACCTCGCCGTAGATGGTCTGCTCCTCATAAGAATTGGGGTCGTAGTTTGAATCGTCCCACTTGATGATGCCGGGCACATTGCCGTTCAGCCCGCTTCCCTCGTGGTTTGGTTCATCGGCCTCCGCGAAGAAATAGAACGCGTTCGGCAGACCGAGATCCTCAAAGGCTGTTCCAATCTTTTTATTGTCAATATACGATGTATTGGCTTGCCTGAATTTGCGGGGAATGACGTCCACGTTGACGGTACATTCCGCCGTGGTGTACTTCTGCAGGTCATCGGGTGTGAAGGTGACCTTGAGCGCTAGCGGTCCCACCTGAACAAGCCCGCCATCTCTCCGCCAGTAGCCGTATAATTCCTGCTCCTCGTTCAGAGTGAACACGCCGGGAACCGTTTCGCCATCTGCCGTGGCTTTTCCGCCGGAAAGATACTCGTCGGAAAAGGCGAGCTGGCAAAAATCGCCGCTGTATATCTGCCTGGAGTAGGTGGGCGGATCCAGCGTTGGCACAATGGGCTCGTCGCCAATGAGCGTGATTCTGGCAATGGCCTTGACCGTGCTTGTCGGCTCCAGCTCCTCCGCGTAGAAGCTCATTTCAACATGCAGCTGGCCGGTAATGATCTGCTCGCCAAGAGCGTTCGGGTCATAGGAGGAGCCGTCCCATGTCACGGGGATGTGACCGAAGGTCGCGCCGGTGTTGGTCTTTACCTCGACGAAGTGAGGAAGCCACAGATCCTCAAACGCCGTGCCCAACGGCTTGTCGGGGAGGACTTCCTCTGTGACACTTGTGATCGTGTGCTTAATCCCCGTCACGGTGACGATACATTCCGCCGTGGCGTATGTCTCCGTATCGTTGGGGGTAAAGAGGATTTCCATGCGGTTTTCGCCCGGGTCTACTACGCCGCCCCAATTGTGCTTGAAGCGGAACGAGCCGGGAACAACGATGTCCGTCCCCTCGACCTTTGCTTCGCCGCCTTCAAGATTTCCATCAAGGTACTGATCGCCGACATACCCCTCAGAGGGCAGCGTGGGCGGGGTGGTGATGACCGTTTTGGTGAGCTGCAAAAGTTCTCCGTAGGCCGTATGACAGGTTTCGCAAATGGCCTTCTCCGTGCTGGTGGCCTTGCCGCCGGAGCAGTTGCCTGTTTCGGTATGGCTGCTGTCCGTGATGCAGGTGCGTGTGTGCGTTCCGTTGCCGTTGGAGATCCATTCGCCCCAGTTATGATTGTGCACCTCCCATATGGCGTAGATGGTTTCGTTCAAAGACGGATGTACCATCAGGTAATTCCAATAATATCCCTCTTCGCGAAGATATCTCGGATTCTCATTCGGGCTATCCGCCCAACCCTTGAAGGTATACCCGTCACGGGTTGGAATTTTTTCTGATATGGGAATCCATACAGATAATTCCGAGCTGGTCTCGCTTTGACTTGGCGGCGCACCGCTGCCGCCGTTGGCATCGTAATGCAGCGTATAGGTGTATTGGGTGGCAGCGGGACGGGCTGCCCCGAGCAGAGGCATTGGCGTTTTTCCGTCCTTGGAATCGCAAATCTCACATACATAGGTGCAGGGCTTCCCCATGGAAGCCGGTGCATAGCCGCAATCCTTGTCATGCGCGTGCTTGCAGTCTGATGTTTGAAGGATACAGCCGCTTTCCTCGGTGCACGCGTGAACGCATTCCGTCGGTGCTGCGTTCTCTGCCTCCGATAAGCCGTCGGCATTCTCCGACACGCTTTCCGCCGTGTAGCATTCCGCCGTATGCGCATGGACGCACCGGGTTATTAGACTATGACATTCCTCCGTGTGTTCATGGGAACAGGGAATTTCCGCTGTCCCTTCGGTATAGCCGCAGGCCTCGTCATGCTCCGGGTGGTGTTCGCACAGACCGCCCGGGTTCGATGCACGTGCGCCGGTCTCTACCTCCGCCGCAAACGCGGTCGCCGGCAGCAGCGTCAGCACCATGCAGCAGACGAGCAGTATGCTGAGTATTCGTTTCTTCATTGGCTTTTCTCCTCCTGTTCGTATCGGGCGGGCTTGTTTGTCCCGCCTTTTTTCTGATTTTTCCTGTTTCTGAGCCGAATGCACAGCGCGGTGATCGCCGCCGCCGCGGCAAAGGAGACGACGGCCACCAGCACATAGCCGCCTGCGTCCTCCCGCAGCAGCCTCGTGCCGAACACGCCCCATGCGGCGGTCTGTCCCCGCACTATAAGTGCGTCCGCCGCCCCGGCAAGTGCCGTGAATAACATCAGGCAGAAAGCGGAGAGGCTTATTGCCTCGCGCCGCTGCCTCCGGCGGGTGTTTTCCCGCACCCGCTGCTTGACGAGTGCGACCCGTCTTGCAGGTATCGTACATATCGTTTGCCCCCCTTTCCGGTTTGTCTGGAATTGTGATAAAAACCCTTTCACTTATATAGGTACAAAAAATCGAAAAAACTCTCACCCAAAACGAAAAATTTTTCAAAAAATTTGAGAGCCGCCAAAAAGCAGCTCTCAGGGAGTAGATATTCGGTTATTTCCTCTGCGATAAGCGGAAAGCAGACAACCTTCCCACCGCCACCGGCAGGGCATAGGCGATATATTGCGCCGCGCCGCCATAGGCGATGAGCAGATTATAGATGGCGTGGAGGGTGATGGCCGCGCCCAGCAGACCTTTGACCTTGTGCAGAAAATCCGTGGGAATGTCAGACGCTACCCGGACGGCTGGGGCGAAGCAGCTCCCCTCACGGGCTTGCTCTATTGCGCCGATTGCGTCGGCAAGATGTATGTCCACCGCACCAACAACGGCAAGCGCATTTCTCAATACACCTGCTCACAGTACATCAAAGTTCCTTGCGGAACGCTCTGCAAGACCCAGCACCGTATCAATGAAGATGTGGTACTGTCCCTTGTTTCCGAAATGCTCAAAGCCATTGCCGAGTATGCAAAGTATGACCGAGCCGAGTTTGTCCGAGTGGTACAGGAAGTGCAGTCCAGCCAGCAGACAACAGAGGTTAAGAAACAGCGCACACGCCTTGCTGCCGCCAGACAGAGGGCTTCCGGGCTGGAAGTCCTGCTCTGTAAAATCTATGAGGACAACATTTTAGGAAAGCTGTCCGACAGCAGATACGCCACTCTGGACGTTCAATACGCAAAGGAGCAAGCCGAGCTTACCGCTGAAATCTCTGCTCTGGAAAAGGCTATCAAGAGCTATGAAACGCACGAAAAGGACGCTGACCGTTTTATCGCTCTGATTGATAAGTATGAGAACTTCGACAAGCTGACCATTGCCATGCTCAACGAGTTTGTCGAGAAAATTCTTGTGCATGAGCGCGACCGCAAGGGCAGGCTTCATCAGAACTACTTGAAGCGTAAAGCCAGCGGAGCGCAGAAGCGATACGAGGACAAAATCAAGGAGAGGAAAAAGGCGGAAATCGAAGCCGAGAAAGCCGGCATTCGTGCAGAGGACATTGCAAAGGGCGTGTTCGTCCCTGTCAGCAGTTTACCGCAGAGAGAGCCGATGAAAGGAGTACAAACAGCATGAATATCGCTTACACACAGAACGGTGATTATCTTATCTCGAACATCGTTATCCGCAAGACCAAGCCCCTCGGACACTACGGCAGACTCCGCAAGGCGTATCTGGAAATGCACCGCCCGATACTGTTCAATGAGCGGGTACTATCCGACAAGCTCTTTGAACATTGCGCCAAGATTGACGAAGCGGCACGAAACCGCATGGAGCTGATCGTGCCGGAGCTGGCGAAGCGCAACGGCGTGACAGAGCAACTGAAAGCTGAAAATCAAATGGAATGGGTGCGGCAGATGAACGCTTGCAAGGCACAGGCAGAGGAGATTGTGAAGTTTGAGCTGATTTATGACTGATACTGAGAGCGCCCGGACGAAAAATGTTTGGGTGCTCTTACTGTATGAATAAATTGCAATTTTCCCATGATAAAGAAGTAAATGTTGTAAAGGAAACTTGACAAGAGATGCGTGTCATGCTATAGTAAGTTTGTAAAGGAAACTTGTCATACAAGGAGGCGTTTTTTGAAGAATAAAGTTGAGCAGTTACGAAAGGAGCGAGGATTAAATCAAGATGATTTTGCAAAAATGCTTCGTGTTTCAAGACAAACCATTAGTTCAATCGAAACAGGAAAGTATAATCCATCATTGGAATTAGCTTTTGCAATTTCAGACTTTTTTGGCAAACGGATTGAAGAAATCTTTTTCTATGAAAGAGGTGCAGAAAATGAAAAAGAGTAATTTGATAACCGGGATACTATATGTTCTTTTCGGTGTGGCTTGTTTGATTGTTGCGCTGTTGATTGAAACAAAGTTAGAGGGCATTTTATGGGGCTTTGCTGGCGCAGGTATCTTCCCCGGAATTATGATGATATGCAAATATTTTTATTGGAGTTCCCCCGAAAATAAAGAGCGATACGAAGAGCGTTTGGAGAACGAACGAATTGAACAGCATGGCGAGTTGAAAACAAAAATCAGAGATAGAGCCGGAAGATATACTTACAGCTTAGGACTGCTGGTTGTTTGTTTCTCCATTTTGGTTTTCGGTATTCTCGGAGCATTGGAAGTCATTAATAATGCTCGCATGATTGTACTCTATCTCAGCGGATATTTACTGTTTCAAGTTATCGCAGGAATTGTCATTTTTAATAAGCTGATGAAAAAGTATTAAGGAAAAATCCCTTTAGGAACTAAAGGGCGCACTTCTATACAGGCAATTCCATCTACCTGTATCGTGCGACCTGCGGTGCCATTCCCAGTTTTGAAAAATCTCAAAATGGGAAATACAGCGAAATCAGAGGTTTCGTACAAGGGGCTATTTCCCCTTGCGGCACAGGTGCCTATCCCCGAAGTTTGTGACTGAATACCTCAGATACAAACATATGGGGTGAAAGAAAGCGTGAAATCGAAAGTTACAAGATTTTATGAAAAAGTTTATGCCCATTATCTATGTTATAGCATTCGTTATTGGCATTATCTTCATCGTAACAGCAGATACAGGCTTGATTACAAGTTATTATCCTGCTTTGATTGCAGGCGTAATCATTAGTTGTTTTGCGGGAGTGTTCCTTGCTATCTACTTATATGCTTGGCATAAGCAATCTAAGGGAGTTATGTC
>HE978651.1:1135190-1144347 GCA_000285855.2 Ruminococcus sp. JC304
ATTGACCAAGAAAAATGAAGAGGATTCATAATGAGTGAGAAAACAGAGATTACTTTCATGCAAACAAGATTAATCCGGCTTGCTTCAGAAGAGTGGCATTTACCTGTTGAACAGATTATCCACTTGTTTAAAGAAGCCGATGTTCTTGGATATATAGAAAAATGTTATGGGATTTTTCATTGTGAAGGCGATGAAGCTGTGTTTGAAGATATTACTGAATTTTTGCAAAGAAAGGGAATAGAGATTAGTGCTTGAGTTAAAAGATGACTTTGTTCTCTATCCTGGTTACATTGCATTGCAGCTCATCGAAAGAAAAAATGAATTATACAATTGACCTTCTTATCACTATGGTGACGGATGAGATTGCAGAAGAAACGGGCAAGGACAGGAAAGAGTCATTGACAGATTTTCTTTGTTCAAAGACAGGAAAAGCACTGTATGATGAAAAAACAAAGCTGTGGTGCAATGGTCCGGCATATATAGCTGAATTGTATAGGGAAGAGTTAAAGAAATCCGGATATCAGATTTGAGATGAATGTATATCCGTCTGTCTTTGTTGAGAAATCAATAGTTATAAGATTATAGTATATGCTGATACGCTATTTGTAAAAGTGCTGACTGTCTTTATACAATCTTAATACGGAATCATAGACTTTTATACTATCTTTGAAAGCAATTGTATATAATAAAACGCATTATGAAGATATTGCTATAGAATCATTAGTAAGGAGTTATGATCATTTATGCCGGAAAAAATGTGTAAGAGAAAACACCTGACGTCTTTTCAGCTAATTATTCTGGGATTTGCAGGTGTGATCCTTTTGGGAAGTATTTTGCTGATGCTTCCGGTTTCCTCTTTGGACAAAGTGCCGACGCCATTTCATGAGGCACTTTTTACAGCCACTTCGGCAGTATGCGTTACAGGACTTGTAGTAAAGGACAGCGGAAGTTACTGGTCTGTGTTCGGACAGACGGTTATTCTTGTGCTTATACAAATAGGTGGACTTGGAGTAGTAACCGTAGCGGCAGCGGTTTCGCTTCTTTCAGGGAAAAAAATATCTCTCATGCAAAGAAGTACAATGCAGGATGCAATTTCAGCACCTAAAGTTGGAGGAATCGTCAGACTGACAAGGTTCATTTTAAAGGGGACTCTTTTGATTGAAGCAGCAGGGGCTATGTTACTGCTGCCGGTTTTTTTGATGGATTATGGCTTAAAGGGAATCTGGATGGCAGCCTTTCATTCTGTTTCTGCTTTTTGTAATGCAGGATTTGACATTCTGGGAACAGCAGATAATGCCTTTCCGTCTTTGACAGGGTATTCTGGAAATGCCCTTATAAATGTAGTAATCATGCTGCTGATCATCACAGGGGGAATCGGTTTTCTCACCTGGGATGATATTTATAGGAATAAAATGAATTTTAAACGTTACCGCATGCAAAGCAAGATTATTCTCATGACTACTGTATGTCTGATTGTTTTTCCGGCAGTTTTTTTCTTTGCCTGTGATCTGAAAAACCTGCCTGTGGGAGAACGTCTGTTAGCTGCCATGTTTCAATCGGTAACTACAAGAACTGCCGGCTTTAATACCATAGACATTTCAGCGATGAGTGAGGCATCAAAAGCGGTTATGATACTATTAATGCTGATTGGTGGTTCGCCGGGTTCTACAGCAGGAGGAATGAAAACAACCACTTTCACGGTACTGATACTGAATGCAATTGCAACGTTTCGCAGTCAGGAAAATGCAGGGGCTTTTGGACGAAGACTGGAATATCATGTGATAAAAAATGCAGCCACAATAGCTATGCTCTATTTTACCTTATTCTTTTGCGGAGGTGTTGCAATCAGCGTATACGAAGATCTTCCACTTTTGGATTGTCTGTATGAAGCAGCTTCAGCTGTGGGTACGGTAGGTCTGACCTTGGGAGTCACACCGGGACTTCATGTTTTTTCACAAGTTGTGCTGATCATACTGATGTATCTGGGACGCGTAGGCGGCCTGACCCTGATTTATGCAGTATTCTCAGGAAGAAACAAGGGAAATGCAAAGCTTCCTCTGGAGAAAATTACAGTTGGATGAGAAGGAGAAAAGTAATATTATGAAGAATGTATTAATTATTGGACTTGGAAGATTTGGAAGACATATTGCCATGCAGATGAATCAGCTTGGGCATGAAATTATGGCAGTTGACTGGAAGGAAGAAAGGGTGGACAAAGTGCTTCCGTTTGTGACTAACGCCCAGATCGGGGATAGTACCAATGCTGAATTTTTACAATCCCTTGGAATTGGAAACTACGATATCTGTTTTGTGACTATTGGAGGAAGCTTTCAGAATTCTCTTGAGACCACTTCCCTTCTGAAAGAACTGGGAGCAAAACTGGTAATATCCAGAGCTGAACGTGATGTCCAGGAAAAATTTCTCTTACGTAATGGTGCAGATAAGGTGGTTTATCCGGAAAAGCAGGTTGCAAAATGGGCATCTATCCGTTACACAGATGATCATATCCTTGATTATATGGAGGTGGATGCTTCTCATGCGATTTTTGAGGTAGAAGTGCCGGAGGAATGGACTGGAAAAACTGTAGGGGGGCTGGATATCAGAAAGCGTTACAATATTAATATTCTGGCAGTAAAAAATGAAGGAGAATTTAATATTGCAATTTCTCCGGATACGTATTTGGAAGAGAATAGTAAATTGCTGGTGCTGGGAGAATACAGAGCCCTTCAGAAGTGCTTCCACATATAGTAAAAAAGACTTTTGACCACAACACAGCCCCATGATATAATTTTCAAAACAGTAAAAAAGGTGGGGGACAGGATGAATTTAAAAAATGTGAATCATCAGAAACGGTCATTCACATGGTCTATGGAAAAACCGTCTGCAAAGGATTATTTTCTGACGGTATTTATATTTGCGGTATGCACTTTAATTGGTCTGTTGTTTCAGAAACTGAATTTTACGGATACGAATATTGTAACCATATATATTCTGGGGGTTTTGCTTACTTCGATTGTGACAGATGGCTATCTTTGCAGTGTGGCAGGCTCTTTCTTAAGTGTATTTTTATTTTGTTTTTTTCTGACAGAACCAAGGATGTCTTTCAAAACCTATGCGGTGGGTTATCCGGTGACATTTTTCATAATGCTTATTTCATCCGTACTTACGGGAGCACTTGCAGCAAAGCTGAAAACACATGCAAAGCTGTCTACACAGCTTGCCTTTCGTGCACAGATTCTGTTCGATACAGACCGTCTGCTGCAAAAGGCAAAAGGAGAAACAGAGATTCTTGATGTCACCTGTACACAGCTTCTCCGTTTATTAAACCGCAATATTACAGCATATGTAGTAGAAAATGGAACTTTATCAGAGGGAAAGCTTTTCTCCGGGGAAAAAGAGGACACAGAAGATTTTTTGATACCAGAAGAGCAGCAGATAGCCAAATGGGTCTGTGAAAACAGACAGCATGCCGGTGCGTCCACACACCATTTTCCTCAGGCTAAATGTTTATATCTGGCAATCCGGAGCGGGGATAATGTTTACGGTGTGATCGGGATACCATTGCAAAAAGAAACACTGGACACTTTTGAATACAGCATCCTGTTGTCTGTAATAAATGAATGTGCGCTTGCAATGGAAAATGCGAAAAATGCATTGGAAAAAGAAAAAAATGCAGTTATAGCCAAAAATGAACAGCTGCGGGCAGATCTTCTTCGGGCGATTTCGCATGACCTTCGTACGCCGCTTTGCTCCATTTCCGGTAATGCAGATATGCTGCTTGGCAATAGTGACCGTCTGGACGAAGCTACAAAACATCAGATTTATAGCGATATCTATGATGATTCTGAATGGCTGATCGGAGTTGTGGAGAATCTGCTTTCCATTACCAGACTGAATGATGGAAGACTGAAATTTAAATTTACAGACCAGCTTCTGGATGAGGTGATTGCAGAATCCCTGAGGCATATCAGCCGGAAACATGATGATTATAAAATTGTGACAGACTGTGAAGAACTTGTTCTTGCACGTATGGATGTACGTCTTATTATGCAGGTTCTGGTAAATTTAGTTGACAATGCAATAAAATATACACCGCCGGGTTCTGTGATCTGTATTCGGGGAACGAAAACAGATGGGAAAGCGCAGATAAGTGTGGAAGATAATGGCCCGGGAATTCCGGAAGAAATGAAGTCACATATTTTTGAGATGTTTTATACAGGGAAAACAACAGTTGCGGATAGTCAACGAAGTCTGGGACTTGGACTGGCACTTTGCTGCTCTATTATAGAAGCACATGAAGGAACCCTGGCTCTGACAGATCATAATCCTCATGGATGTAATTTTACTTTTACTTTACCCTTAAGCGAGGTGACATTAAATGAATAAAACATTAATTCTGGTGGTTGAAGATGACAGACCCATACGCAATCTGATCGTTACTACATTAAAAACACATGACTATAAATATCTGGCTGCAGAAAACGGATCTTCAGCCATTCTGGAAGCTTCGTCCCACAATCCGGATATTGTTCTTCTGGATCTGGGGCTTCCTGATATGGAAGGGGTAGAAGTGATTAAAAAAATCCGTACCTGGTCGAACATGCCGATTATTGTGATCAGCGCCAGAAGTGAGGACACAGATAAAATAGAGGCGCTGGATGCAGGAGCAGATGATTATATTACGAAACCGTTCTCTGTTGAGGAATTACTTGCGCGTATCCGTGTCACCCAGAGGAGACTTGCGGTTATGCAGAGCGGGGAACAGATAGAAAGCTCTGTTTTTGAGAATGGTGGATTAAAGATAGACTATACGGCAGGCTGCACATATCTGAAGGGAGAAGAATTGCATCTGACACCTATAGAATATAAGCTGCTCTGTCTTTTGTCCCGCAATGTGGGAAAGGTATTGACACATACCTATATTACCCAGCAGATTTGGGGACGATGTTCGGATAATGATGTTGCTTCTCTCAGAGTTTTTATGGCAACATTGCGGAAAAAACTGGAGCCTGAGAAAAATGGAGTACAATACATCCAGACACATATTGGCATTGGATATCGCATGCTTAGAATTGAGAAGTAAAAAGCTAGTACATCGTTTCGTAAATAACTATACCAATCGCGTAGGATGCGGATTCGAGTGTGCAGGTCTAAAAACGCAGGCGTAGCGGGCTACGCTGAGGCTTTTAGACCTGTGCACTCGGATTTGCAGACAAGTGAGTGGTATAGTTATTTCGAAAACGATGTACTAGATACGGAGTATGTCACAGAGGATATCGCCCAACCATCTGATTTGATGATACAGCAATATCTTATTTTTATAGCAATCCTCGTAAATAATGCATTTAAGAGGATTGCTATAGATTTATTTCTCATAATATAATAAGAAGGAACCCTCCCAATATTAACAGCAATGAGGAAACAACTGAAAAGATCTGGGCTCCTACACCTGGGGTGCCGCCCTGTTTGATCGCTTCATCGCGGTCAAGTTTATTTTTCATCAGATTCTCTGTGATTCCGGGTGCGGATTTGAGAGTCTGTCCGTCCTGTATGCCGATAGCAGTTACGGTTTGCCCTGTTTCGAAATCAGCAGCAGAATAATAATAACGAACATCATATTCTTTATGTGAACGTGTCGTCTGGTTCGATGGTTCTATAAAATGCTTCTGTGTATAGGTGTTATCCGGTACATATGTATAACCGGCAGATGATAATGCTGCCTTGTCGTAATTTTCCCAGGTTTTGGTCAGCATAATGTCATCAATAAAATTCTGCGAAAGTGCATAATTTCCAATTTTTCCCTGGCCTGATACTGGCATACTGCTGGAAGATGAATTCCATTCCAGAACGCCGTATTTCTTTTCTTCGTCTGTCATTTCCTCCTTCTTTTTGGAAGAAGATTTTGTCAATTTCATTGTCTGTTTTGAACTCGAAATGCGGATGCTGTCAAAATCCAGTCCAAGTTCATCATCATGCGCCGGTTCAGTCAGCTCAAATGTGCCGCATACAATGACTGTCTTTCCATCGTTTTCCGGGTTGATCGTATCTGCTGCATCAACGTAAACTGCGTCTTTCAGAGCTGCTTTTGTTTTGGGGTTATCCACAAAGATCATCTTCAAAGCAGATACAAAAAAGAATATTCCGATTATTACAAGGAGCACCCCTCCTGCTTTCTTCAATATCTTCATAAATTTCATCACCTTCCCTTTTTATAAAAATAAAATCCCATGGGAGCATATCCGTTATTCACCGAAAACTGTTTTCAAACACACTCTAATCTTCAGGTGTCATAAAATCTCTTGCAGACTCATCTATCCAGTACATATTTTTTCCTTCATAATACCATGCCCAGTCCTCTCCAAATGGAAGGGACATAAAGAATTCGTCTAATTCCTTTCCACATTTATCAATGGTATCCTTTGTAAAATTAATTTGTGAAAGATATACAATTCCTCCGAAGGTAGTGTTATATATTTCTTCATCAACGTAAAACTCAGGAAGAGATTCCACAGAATCAAAGGATTCCATATAAATGCCATCCACTCTGCAATCTGCTAAAATGGAATGTCCAATTTTCTTTATCGTAGACGGCAGATAAATATTAATCCACCATGGTATCTCAGTATGAATGGCTGGATCGATGATGTGATCTGCATATCTTGCTGCCTTTTCTTTATCCATGAAAGCCCAATGTTCCGGCGCATCATAAGTATCTCTTGAACCGGCACTTTGAAATGCTCTTTCCCCAATTTCTTCTACGCCTTCTTCTATATGGATCTCATGTAAATTCATCATATCACCAAAAGCGTTCGTACCAATAACTTTCATGCTTCCCGGAACGGTGAGTTTTTCAATTGATGTCTTGCTGAATGCTTCAACACCAACCTCCTCCAGACCGTCAGGTAACTCTATTTTCGTAAGAGAAGAACAATCTTCAAATGCATAATCCCCCAGATATTTTAATGTGGATGGCAGGGTGATTTCTTCAAGTGCTGCACAATTTGCAAATGCGCTTTTATCAATCCGTTCTACTGCTGATGAAATAACTACTTTCTTAACATCAGCACAATTGTAAAATGCATATTTGCCGATTTCTTTAACTTCTATTCCCTTGATCACATCTGATATAATCACTTCCGGATCAGTTCCTTTGTATTTCTTCAGAACACCATCGTTGCTAATATCAAACGACCTATCTATTTTTATTTCTTCTGCAGTTGGAATATTTACATCAATTTTCATAGAATTCAGTACGGTCTGGAAATTTTCACCTTGGGCATACTCCCACAGTTCTTCTTTTGATAGCTCTTTTGAAGTGAAAAGCTCTATACACAGACAATGCTCTCTGGTAAACAGGGTATTGAAAGACAGTCTATGTGATGTTGGTGAATATGCACCGTAGAAAACAGTTTCTCCTGCCTTGAATTCTTTTACCAGACCATCTGCTTCTGCAGCTTTAAAACGCGCCTGAATCTCTTCCTGGTCATCCCAGTCCACACCTGCACCACGTCCACAGAAAAGTAATGCATTATAAACGGGATCATATCCCTTCCTGACATCAGGACGGATTGCAAGAGATCCTTTTTCTTCAGTACCTCTGTTAAAGGATATCAGAAGGCTTTCCTCAGTAGACGTAGGAACTATTTCCCAAAATGCAGGAATTTCCAGTTCAACTCCGGTAACAGAAGCTGTAATGGTAGAACCGCCTTCTGCAAACGTCAGATTCTCTACAAAACGACGTGTCTCTTTGGTGTCAATGTCCGAAACATCCGGATATTTTTCGCGAGTTGCAATCTGGTCCTGAATATCCTTGGATAGTGAGTCTTTCAGCGAAGTATAGGCATAAAACTGTTCCCGATCTAAAGAGCCTGCCTCATCCAGTCCCTCCGGTGTTGTAACTTCCACCAGAATTGCATTATAACCCTCTATAGCAGTCTGGTCATAATCGATAATCTCAATAATATGGGGGTGTGCCGTAATAAAATATTCATATGGACGTGCTTTTTCTACATCCAAAGCCCATGTATAACGTTTGTACCTATAACCTGAACTTCCATAGTCCCCTTCTTCAATGGAAACGGAGCTTAAGGTTTTATCTTTTACTTTCGAGCCATCTTCTCCAAAAACCTTTGTCAGATTGTCGTATACCCGCATTTTCCTGTCATAGGAAAGCGGATAGAATCGAACAAGCCATTGTTCATCAGGGTCTGTAAAAATAAGACCTGCATTAGTTTCCTTTGGTTTCAGATTCCACAGTATGCCTGGAATCTGAATGGTAACTCCGGCTTCCTCATAATCATAATCTACATATTCAGGAATCGGGGTCGGTGTTGGACTTGGAGTGGGAGTCGGAGCCGGCGTTGAAGTTGCAGTTGGTGCCGGTGTTTCTGTTGGTTTCGCAGTTTCTTCTTTCACCACCGGTGTTTCTTCCGGTTTAGTTTCACCGCAGGCAGTCATACCTGCAATTGCCATAGTAAGACCTATAAAAATCCCTATCTTTTTGCACTTTCTGTTCATAGAAACCCTCCTTTCTTGTTCAGGACCCATATGCATTTCATTATCCCGGGAAATTCGTTTACATACGTATTCTATCTATATCTATATTATACCATTTTACTTCGTTTGCCACTGTCACTTGCGATAGTAACAGGTTACATTATTTTCTGGAATTACAGTAGGATTCATGCTATTATAAACAGTAATAAGACGGATAACAATTAAGAAGGTATGCTTTATAAATGGAAGGGGATATAAGATGGCAGGATTAAAAAACTTCCAATTGGAATTGAGAATTTTGAAGAGATACGTCGGGAAGATTTCTATTATGTAGATAAGTCACATGTAATTGAACAATTGCTTACTCAGTTAAAGAAAAAAGAAATGACAAACGATTCTCTGGTGTACAGTATCCGTGAACTGACAGAATTGCTGGAAAAGCACTATGGCAGCAAAGTAATTGTTCTGATCGATGAATATGACGTACCTCTGGCAAGGGCAAATGAAAACGGCTATTATGATGAAATGGTATTGCTGATTCGCAATTTATTTGAGAATGCATTAAAAACCAACAGCAGCCTGAAATTCGCAGTGCTGACAGGTTGCCTGCGGATTGCAAAAGAAAGCATTTTTACAGGTCTTAACAACTTTAACAACCGTA
>HE978651.1:1146244-1192986 GCA_000285855.2 Ruminococcus sp. JC304
CACTTTTTTCAAAAAAGAGTATCATGTAAATGTAAAATCGGATACAAAACAGAAAAACAGTGCTTGAATTGTAACGACAAAAGCGTTACAATGTAAGAAACAAGGAGGTGTGAACATGGAAAAAACAGCAACATTGAACTTAAGAGTAAATCCAACGGTTAAAGAACGGGCAGAAAAAGTATTGTCCCAGTTAGGTGTTCCCATGTCGACAGCGATTGATATGTATTTAAACCAGATCTCTCTTACAGGTGGAATTCCATTTTCTGTTTCTTTACCAAAAGCACCAGTATCGATTCATGCGGATGCTATGACAACAGAAGAACTCCATCAAAAATTGGAAAAAGGTTATAATGATATAGCTGCAGGAAGAGTACAAAATGCAGCGGAAGCGTTTGCAAAATTCAGGGAGAATCATTGATATGAAACACTATACGGTTGAGATTACAAATGAAGCATTGGCTGATATGGAGCAGTTATATAATCACATCGCTTATGTTCTTCAGGCACCGGAAAATGCAATGGATCAATACAACCGGATTGCAGATGCCATTTTGACATTGGAAACACTGGCTGAGAGAATCCGTATTATGGAATCAGAGCCGGAACGAAGCAAAGAGATGAGAAGATTGTTGGTAGATAATTATTCCGTCTTTTTTGTAATCCAGGGAGATAAGGTGATTGTAACAGATGTACTGTATAGTGCATCAGATATTGAAAGCCGATTAAAAGGTTAAATGAGAAAATTAAACAATATAAAACATCAGGCAGGATCTGTTCCCGTAAAAAGGAAGGTATCCTGCCTTTTTTGCATGAAAGAGAGGAGTATGCCAAGTCCCGGTGAGATCATCTTTTTGACTGGGAGCATGATGGAACGTGCGACCATGTGGGAATCGTGGAACGCTGTGACGGAACAACTGTCTATACCATAGAAGGAAACTCCGGGGATGCTGTAAAGGAAAGAAGCTATGCGATCAGTTCCGATTCCATTATGGGATATGGAAGGGTAGTTTATTAGAAACAGGAAAATGAATGATAGATGGAATTGTAGAGTTTGAATTATAAAGGACTTTCAATGGGCGAGATTATTCATCATCTTGCGGTATTCACGAAACAACAGAATAGGGTGCTTCAAAATTTCTTTCCAATCTGTTGCAGGCAGATATTATTGAACCTGTGTCCGGTCACGGAAAAGGGAAATATAAATTCAAGAAGTAATATCCCGCAAGGGGTGATATATGCTCTAAGTGACTTCTTAATCATGATTTTGTCATGGTTAGTGAAGCAATCACTTAGAGCATTTTTGTTTCAGGAGGTACAGCCATGAGAAATGAAAAAATTACCCCACTGTACGAGCGCCTGAGCCGGGACGATGAGTTACAGGGCGAGAGTAACTCCATATCGAACCAGAAAAAGATGTTGGAGGACTTCGCCCGCCGGAACGGGCTTCCGAACCCCACTCACTTCACCGATGACGGCGTATCGGGAACTCGTTTTGACCGCCCCGGATTTTTGGCGATGATGGAGGAAGTCGAGGCCGGACGGGTGGAGGCCATCGTCATAAAAGACATGAGCCGCCTGGGGCGCGATTATCTGAAAGTCGGCCAGGTCATGGAGATTTTGCGGCAGCGCGGCGTCCGGCTGATCGCCATCAACGACGGTGTGGACAGTCTGAAAGGCGATGACGATTTTACGCCCTTCCGCAACATTATGAATGAATTTTACGCCCGTGATACAAGCCGGAAAATCCGCTCTGTGTTTAAGTCAAAAGGCATGAGTGGCAAGCACCTGACCGGCACCGTTATCTACGGCTATCTGTGGGACGAAAAGCGGGAACACTGGCTTGTGGACGAAGAAGCCGCCGAAGTGGTACGCCGTATCTTTTCCCTGACGATGGAGGGCTATGGCCCCTATCAAATTTCCAAGCTGCTATCCGAGGCAAAGGTTGAAATCCCCGCTATCCATCTGGCACGCTTTCACGAAGGAGTAAACAGGACGAAGCAGGTCAAAGACCCCTACGGCTGGGGATCATCCACCATTGTGAACATCCTGAAAAAGCGGGAATACCTGGGCCACACCATCAATTTCAAGACCCGCAAGCACTTCAAGGACAAGAAAAGCCACTATGTTGACGAAAGCGAGTGGACAATTTTCGAGAATGCCCATGAGGCCATCATTGACCAAGAAACCTTTGACAATGTGCAGCGTATCCGGGCAAATGTTCGGCGTTACCCGGACGGCTGGGGCGAGGCCCACCCTCTGACCGGCCTGATGTACTGCGCCGACTGCGGCGGCAAGATGTATGTCCATCGCGTCAATAACGGCAAGCGTGACCCACAGTTTACTTGCAGCCAGTACAGCAAAATTCCATGCGGGACGCTTTGCGGCACACAGCACCGTATCAAGGCCGAAGCTGTTCTGACCCTGATTGCCGATATGCTCCGGGCCATCGCGGAGTATTCCAAGAATGACCGGGCCGAGTTTATCCGCACCGTCCAGGAAACGCAGGCCGCCCAGCAGACCGCCGACATATCCAAGAAGCGAAAACGGTTGGCCGCCGCCCAAAAGCGGGCCGGGGAACTGGAAAAGCTGATTTGCAAAATCTATGAGGACAACGCCCTGGGTAAGCTGCTGGACGCCCGGTATGAGGCCCTAGACGCACAGTATGCCAAAGAGCAAGACGCTCTCAATGCGGAAATCATGGAACTGGAAAAGGCCGTTACCGGCTATGAGCAGAGCCGGAAATCTGCGGAGAAGTTTATAGCCCTGATTGACAAGTATGAGAATTTCGACACGCTGACAAATACCATGCTCAACGAGTTTGTAGAGAAAATCCTTGTCCATGAACGCGCCCGCAAAGGCAGCCAGGACACCACACAGGAGGTTGAAATCTACTTCAATTTTGTGGGCCGGTATATCCCGCCCGCCTTGCAGACGGTTCCCCTGACCCCGGAGGAACAGGAAGAACTGCGGAAGAAGGAGGAGCGCAAGGACAGGCTTCACCAGAACTACTTGCGCCGCAAGGCAAACGGCAAGCAGAAGGAATGGGAAGAACGCTACAACGCCAAGCGCAAGGCAAAAATGGAGGCAGCAAAGGCAGCTATCCGGGCCGAGGACATGGAGAAGGGCATTTTTACCACCATCAGCCAGTTACCCAGGCAGGAGCCGCGCAAGGCCACCGTATCGGCCAGCGCCGCAGTTTAACCATCACAGTGCAAAGGAGGACGAATATGAACAAATTGACTTACACCCGCTGCGGAGATTACTACATCCCCGACCTGAAACTTTCCGAGCAGCCGGAGGCCCCCATTGGCAAGTATGGCCGTATGCGGCAACGCTACCTGAAGGAACACCGGCCCGGCCTTTACAGCAGCTTGATTTTGAGCGAAGAGCTGTACCCGCACCTGTTGGAGATTGACCGGGCGGCGCGGGAGCGCATGGACGCCATGCTGCCCCGCATGATGGAGGCGGCGGGTGTCACCGAGGAACTGAAAGCCAGTGACCCCATGCGCTGGGTGGGGCTGATGAATACACTGAAAGCGCAGGTGGAGGAAATTATTCTTACAGAGCTGATTTATCAGTAGTTTTTGCAAGCGGAGGCTGCTACTTGCAGTCTCTGTTTGTTTTACACTTCCGTCATATCTTCTGCCTTGTATTTTTCGAGCTAATGAAATATAATGAAAGAAGTTGTCGGAGGTGTGAACATGGACTACATGACACTCAGAGAGGCAAGTGAAAAATGGGGCGTTTCGTCCCGTCAAATCAATTATTACTGCGTCGAGGGCCGTATTCCCGGCGCTGTGAAGATGGCCGGTGTTTGGCTGCTCCCTAAAGCGGCAGATAAACCGGCGGATAAGCGTCGAAAGCAAAACAAAGGCGGTGAGAAATTGTAAAATGGGCAAGGTGCTATTAGTAGAAGATAATACAAATGCTGTAAAGAAAATTGTGCGTTATATTGACAATATATCTGCCGATCTTGAGGTACATTCTGTTTCCGAGGCCGGAGAAGCCTTACAATACGCAAAAGCGAACGATGTTTCCCTTTTTATCCTTGATATTCAGTTAGAGGACTATAAAGGAACCAGCTTAGCAAAGCAGCTCCGCGAATTGCCGGAATATAAATATACGCCGATCATTTTTGAAACGGCATTGGCAGGAGAAGAACTTTCAGCTTATCGAGATGTGAAGTGTTACAGTTTTCTTGTAAAGCCATTTGGCGAAGAAGAATTTGTAACGGCATTTCGTGACGCGTTGGGATTGTCTAAACAGATGAGCCAACAAGCAAAAACCATTCAGATTGAGCAAAAGCAATTTATCTTAGAATATGTTACACAGGATATTGCCTATATCGAAGCCTTTGGAAAAAAACTTGTGATCCATACCAGTAGCCGTCTGTCCGGCATCAAAGAAGATACGATTTCCGGGTACACTTTGTCTGGTTTATTGGCGTTGCTTGATGATCCGGCATTTGTTCAGTGCCATAAGAGTTATGTCGTGAACAAATCCCATATTGAGAAAATTGACAAATCCGGGCGGAAGATTTTTCTGAAAGGATTTACAGATACAATCCCCATCGGAAATAAATATCAGGCCGAATTATGGGGGTAAGCATGGACTTTTTAATGAATCTGATACAGTTAGGATTGGACGCAGGAATATTGGCGCTCTGCTGCGAAGTCGTTTTCCGTCAAAGAGCAGAAATAAAGGCAAAAGATTTTTTCATTTTTCCCATTCTTCTTGTTCTTTGTGTTGTACCGAGAGTGGATTTTTCTGTCGGAGCAAATATGACGGCATCTCTCCGCAGTGAAGGCTTTGAAATACTACCAGCAGACAATATTGTTGGATTGCTGTTTTTGATTTTTGCAGTATTGTTGTTGAGCAGTATTTTCTTCGGCTCCAAATCCAGCGGAACGGTTTTCTGCGGCACAATGGCGGCCTCCTCTATTTTCCTGTTCGTCAAATGCCTGTGCGCGGTTCTTTTTGCTGTCTGCGGAGCTATGGATATTTTACTCCTGTTGGGCAGCCGTATAGCGGCGTTGTGCCTTATAGTCGTACTGGAGTTCACGCCGCTTTTCGGCTTGATCCATCAGCTCGTCCAAAGAAGCGATTTCACAGTTCTGATCGTATCTGCCAATATCGCTGTCCTTCTCATGGCAGTGCTTTCTATCCTCTCTTTTGATGTGGATAGAATTCTTTCCCATCTGTGGGTGATTATAATTCTGATCCTTGCGGTGTTGCTGCTGGACAGTATATTGCTGTTCCTGCATCAGCGTCGGACGCAGGAGCAAAAGCGAATCCACATGATTGAGCAGTATGTGCCTATTGTAGAAGAATTGATCTCACAGGTTAGGGCAAGGCAGCATGAATTTAATAATCGGATGATGGCGATTGAAGCTGCCGTTGCCTCTGCTGATACTTTAGAAGAAGCCCGGAAAGAAGTAGCAGATCTTACAGGAAGTATTGGAATCAGTCTTAATGATCGGGAACTGCTCTCATGCGACAGCAAAATGATTGCCGGGATGCTGTTTGGAAAAATAAAGCAGGCAGAAGCGGCAAATTGTCACATAGAATTATCTTTACACGGTCTTTTCAAAAAAACGGTCACCCCGGAAACAGAATGGATCGAGATCATTGGAATTTTATTGGATAATGCAATCGAGGCTTCACCGAAAGGAAGTACAATTTTTTTATCCAGCAAGAAACAGGAGGGCTTTCTGGAGTTGACAGTTTCCAATCCGGCTCCGCCACTGTCAAATACTGAATTTATGGCCTTGTTTGGAAAAGGCGTAACAACAAAGACGAATCGTGACGGCCACGGCTTTGGTCTGTATAACATCCTACGCATGACGGAACGGTATCATGGAAAAATCCTGACTCGCAACGAATCTATTTTGAATGAAAATTATGTTATCTTTGGCGTACTCATGCCATAAAAAGGGTATGAACGAGGGTTTTAAGGGAACGAAATTTATCTTGTTCCCTTAAAACCCTCTCTTGTTTCCAACCTATTGAAGCACTTGAAAGCCTTCGATATAATGGAAAAAACAAAGAAAGGGATGAATGAAATATGATAGACCTTGTGAGAAATGAGTGGAAAAAAGTTTTTCTGCCGGTGCTATTGACAACGGTTCTTCTGGCAATCGCCATGAGTGTGTTGTCCTGCACAATTTACCAAAACTATGTACTGCACTACGATTTAGAGGCATGGGAAGTTGGAACAGAACTGTTCTCTCTGCTTTATCCGCTATTTGTTGTGGTGCCGCTATGCTGGAATTTGTATTATGAGCGCAAAAATAACTTCCTGCTCTATGTCATGCCGCGAGTGAAAATTAAGAAGTACCTGACTGCCAAATGGATTGCGTATGCGCTGGGAACTCTTTGTATTATTGTGATTCCCTATATACTATCGGCGGTGTTTGCCATCTATGTGAAACCGCCAGTGGTTCCTTTCGTTGAAAATCCGTTTAGCCATATATTTGAAAACGCATTTATAAAGGCCCCGCTGTTATATGCAGTTGCCCTGTCCCTGTGGAGGGGCATCGTCAGCCTTTTTGTAATGACTTTCGGATTTGTCCTCGCTTTATACAGCAAGAATATTTTTGTAATCCTTACCGGGCCGTTTATGTATTCCATTTTAGAAAATTTTGTCCTGGCGATTCTCCGTTTGGAGAGATTGCGGCTGGTGGTAGCTTTTGATCCCACAACAGTCGATCCAAAGGTCGTATCGATTTCCTCTTTCCTCTTTGGACCAATCGTTTTAGGCATTGTGATCGGCCTGACAGCGTTTCTTCTTTCTAAGAAAAATGCTGTCGTAACCATTTAGGAGTCCGTTATGATTGCGCTTATCAGAAAAAATCTCCGTTTGTGGGGATATGGAAAGTCGCTTGCCCTATTTGCCGGATGTATACTTTTTTCCATCAGCGGGAGGTTAAACGGAGGTACTGCATACGAGCGGCACATCTTGTCGGCGGTATCAGACCATTACTATCTGACCTATTTTGTGCTGCCGATTGTACTGTTAAGCTGCTTTTCCTTTATTGATGACGATGGAGAGCCAATAATCTTACGGTTTCAAAGTTACCATTCTTATTTTCTGAAAAAATGGATTGGGGTCGGTTTGATTGCAGTCATTCTGACGGCAGTTCAAACTGGGGCAATTCTTCTGTCTGGTATAGGATTACCTTTAGGCAACGAATGGAACCTTGCTGCGGGTGCAACGGAAGCCGAGTTATTTTCCACTCTGGAACAGCTTTTTGCCAGTCCCTTGCAGGCGTTTGTCTGTTTTACCCTCTATCAGCTTATTGGAAGTTGGCTGATATTTGGAATCTGTATGTGGATTGGACATTTCACTGGGAGAAAGTGGACGATCCGAATTGTAATCGTTCTTTATGTCCTCTCGGCTGTGTGGATCAAGCTTCCGGCAATTCAAAATATTCCGCTGACGAGTTTTAATCATTTGCTGATTTTACACCACAATTTGGGCGTGCCCCATCGTTTAGAGATAACTGCCTTTACTTTGCTGCTCATTGTTTTGATAATTGCTATATCTATTCGGTTTGCGTGGCGGGGACAGTTGTCGCATATACAGTTATCCCACCGTGGTATAGCTGGCTACTATTTCCATGCGCTCATGATCCCTCGTAATCTGCTGATTCTTTTAGGTGTTGTGTTGGGAGTTTCGATTTACAAAGGCTTAGGCAATGGCACCGCCCTATCAGGATTGGAATGGATTTATGCCCTGTTTGCAGGACATGGAACCGGATATTTTCAAGTTTTACCTTTTCTTGAACTGCTGATTACCGGCGGTGTGCCCCTTTATCTGCTTGCCGCTTTTGTGGAGCAAACAGTGAACGGGCAATCTATATTTGTTTCTGTGCGCTCGAAGGGCCGCAGGCATTTGATGAAGAGCATTTTATTGGTCAGCATAAAGTTTCTCATGGTATATGCAATCTTTTGGCTTATGGCTGGCCTTATAGGGGCATCCCTATTCAGCACTGGATTAACAATCGTTTCTTTCAGGTTCCTGCTCTATGCGGTTTTGATGAAGTGCCTTGATATATTGGCGCAATATCTGATTATGCTCGGCATCTACATTGCCACAAGACAGGTTACAATCGGTTTCCTTGTGTTAGTGGCGGGAAATCTGCTCTGTGTCCTTCCGGGGAATTGGGTAGCTTATTCGCCTTTTGGCCTTTCCAGCCTGACAAGAATTTCTGTTGTGGAACCGGGAATTGGAATTTCCGCTGTGTCCGCCTTTGGAATAGAGGCTGCCATTTTAACGCTGATGATTGCAGGAATCCTTATGTGTGGCTACAAGAAAATATTGAATTAGGAGGACAGAATATGAGTTCATATATTGAAGTGAAAAATGTATCAAAAAGTTTTGGTGGCAAGGCAATTCTTCAAGACGTTTCACTGTCCATAGAACAGGGAACAGCTGTTGGTTTGGTTGGCGCTAACGGCAGCGGAAAGTCGGTGCTGTTCAAGATTTTATGCGGTTTCGAGAAGCCTGATCGGGGCAGTATTTATGTGCGCGGAAAACAGCTTGGTAAAAATGGCCGCGACTTCCCCGAAAGTTTGGGAGTATTTATCAATTCCCCCGGTTTTATTGGCATTTACAGTGGTTTTCAAAATCTGAAATTTCTTGCGGACATTCAAGGGAAAATTAGAGAAAAAGAAATCCGACAGGCCATGAGCAAAGTGGGGCTTGACCCTGATAATAAAACGAAAGTAGACAACTATTCTCTTGGTATGAAGCAGAAACTGGGGATTGCACAGGCGATTATGGAGGGGCAGGATATTCTGATTTTGGATGAGCCTTTTAACGCACTGGACTACAAAACCTATGAGGATGTAAAGGCCATCATCCGTATGCTGAAAGCGGAAGGCAAGACCATTTTTCTGACTTCACACCATTTCAAAGACATTGAACAACTATGCGATCAGGTGTACTCGATTGAAGATTGCAGACTAATTCCGATTACGGAGGAAATTGCTTCTCGCTATAGAGAGATGGAATAACCCGTTAAAAGCAATAAGAAAGGTAGCTGCCGGACGGCGGCAAAGAAAAAAGTCGTCGTCCAGCAGTCCTATCAACACGCCTATAAGAAACGGCGGCTTTGAATTTCAGAGCCGCCGTTTCTTATGCCCTCGACAAAGGAGTGACGCCTATACGCTGACACGGCGGATTTAGGAGGGAGTCGCCATGAAGCACACTGACCGCCGACAAATTCAGACGATATTTGCACTATCGTCAAAAAAGCCCGGCCACCGGACAGGCCCCGTCTGGCAGCCAGTGCGAAAATTGTCACAATGTAACTGAATACCGTATTTTTTGCGCTCGAATCGCTTCATGCTGTCCGGGCGTTTTTTCATACCTACGGGGCCGGAACATCGGGCCAACATGGCCCGAACCCTGCCCCCGGTGTCGTTCCCCGCCGCCCCGTTCAGATTTTCCCGCAAAAATCTGAACGGAGGAAAGGCCGATGGAAGTCACCATCAATTACAACGGACAAGCTGTGGCCGTGGAGGTCACGCTGGAAGTCTATGAATTTCTTGACCGGGCCGACCACAAAACGGAGAACCTGTTCCATGAACAGCGGCGGCATTGGGACGGGCGGGAGTTTGACGAGTACATAGCTTTTACCGAGGGCGTGGACGTTTACAGTGAAACGCCGGAGGAATACCTTTGCCGCATGGAAACGCTGCATGAGCTGATGGCTGTTCTGGATACCTGTACCGAGGCCCAGCGCCGCCGGTTCCTGCTCTATGCGCTTGACGGGCTGAGCCTTGCAGAGATCGGTGTGCTGTGCGGCTGCTCCAAAGTGGCTGTTTATCAAAGTGTGGAGGCGGTCAGAAAAAAATTTATAAATTTCTTTGAGAACAGGCTTAACGAATGACCTGTTTTCTGGCTACCAAGTGAAAGGGATCATTTCCCTTATCTCAGCGAGGGGCGGACAGCGGACAAGCTGCCCGCCTCTCCGATTTTCAGGAGGTAAGCCTATGAAAACAATCAATCTGCGGTGGATGTATCCCCACTACCGGCATGACGAGTTTGTGGTTGTCACGGACGAGGTATGGGCAGCGATGTATCAGGCCCAGCGGGAGATGGAGAACTATGAGCGTCGGAAAGTCTACCACTGCGCCTACTACTCTCTGGACGCATACAGCTGGCTGGAAAATTACGCGCTGGAACACAGCAGATCGCCGGAAGATATTTTGCTGGAACGAGAAGAAATGACCACCCGCCTGCACCTGATAGCAGCTCTGCCGGTGGCTCTGGCTCATGCCACTCCGACACAGGCCCGCCGTGTTCACGCCTACTACATTGCCGGTATCAAGCAGCCGGAAATCTCCCGGAGAGAGGGCGTCCACAGCAGCAAGGTCAGCGTTTCCATCCGTCGGGGGCTGCGGAATATGCGCCGTTGCTATGATGGCCTTTTCCAAACAGAGTGAGGGCGTGCCTATGCAGACCATCAATCTCAAACAATATTATCCATTTTGCAAAGAGGACATTTTTGTGGAGGTGTCCGATGAGATCGTCGAAGTGTTTCTTCTGGACAAGAGAGCCGAGGCCGCCAGAGATCGCAAGATGTTCCGGTATAAGGCGTTTTATTCCCTCGATTGTAACGATGGAATCGAAAATGCCGCCATCGGCTGGGCGCAGCCATCGCCGGAGGACTACCTGATAGAAAAAGAAGAATTAGCCGAATACGAAGAACTGATACGGCGATTGTACGAAGCCATTTCTTCCCTGCCGCCTATGCAGGCTCGCCGTGTCCACGCCCGCTATATGCTGGGTATGAAAGTGAAAGATATTGCCGCAATGGAGGGTATCACGCCATCACAGGCGGGAAAATCCATCCATGCCGCACTGCGGAGGCTGCGCCGGTACTTTGCGCGTCAGAAATGGACGGTCAATCTATGAGTATTTCCAAAGAAAAGAGGTGCCTGACATGAACGAAAAAATTACAGCCCACCCCCAAAAAGAAGAACGGGAGAAAGTCCTGAAGGAGATTCGGCGGCTTGAAAACCGAAAGAAGATTTTGGAGAACAAGCAGCGGAACGAGGAACGCAAGGCCCGCACCCGCCGCTTGATTGAGCGCGGAGCCATTTTGGAGGGTATTTTTCCGCTGGCTTCCAACCTTTCCGGTGCAGAGGTCAAAGCATTTCTGATTGCCCTGTCCCATCTTCCGGGAGCTGCGGAATTGACTGCAAACCTGCCAAAATCCGGGGACACGCCATAAGTCCCTTGTTTACAAGGGCGCACTTATACACCGTTGCCGGTGTCGTGCGCCCTGCCGGGGCTGTTGCGCTCTCCGAGCGCGATGGGGCGCTACACTCCCCAAACCCCTTGTGCGCTCTGCGCAGCCAGACACCCGCTTTGCGTTTGTCCGGCTCCACAGAGCCTGTTATCCCCTCACTGAAAGGAGGTGTTCCCCATAGATTTCTGTCATATCCCCGTCAGTATTATCAAGCGCAGCGAGGGCCGTTCCGCTGTTGCCGCAGCCGCCTACCGCAGCGGAACCAAGCTGACGAATGAATGGGACGGCCTGACCCATGATTACACCCGGAAGGGCGGCATTGTCCATGCGGAAATCATGCTGCCCGCCCACGCCCCGCCAGAGTTTGCAGACCGCTCCACCCTCTGGAACAGTGTGGAGCAGATCGAGAAAGCCAGGGACAGCCAGCTTGCCCGCGAAATTGAGGCGGCGTTGCCCCGCGAACTATCCAGGGAACAGCAGCTTGCCCTTGTCCGGGCCTATGTGAAGGAGAATTTTGTGGACAAGGGGATGTGCGCCGATTTTGCCATCCACGACAAGGGAACCGGCAACCCTCATGTTCATATCATGCTGACCGTCCGGCCCCTGAAAGAAAATGGCGCATGGGGCGCAAAGTGCCGCAAAGCATACGACCTGGACGAGAACGGACAGCGTATCCCGGATGGGAAAGGCGGCTGGAAAAATCATCGGGAGGATACGACCGACTGGAACGATAAAGGAAATGTGGAGATTTGGCGGGCAGCGTGGGCAGCCTACACCAACCGGGCGCTGGAATCTGCCGGTAGACCGGAGCGCATTGACCACCGCAGCTACAAGCGGCAGGGCATTGATAAGATCCCCTCTGTCCATCTGGGGCCAGCCGCCAGCCAAATGGAAAAGCGCGGTATCCGCACAGACAAGGGAGAAGTAAACCGGCAGATCGCCGCCGACAACAAGCTGCTGAAAGAAATCAAAGCCCGCATTACCCGTCTTTATCGCTGGTCGAAAGCCGAAACGGAAAAACCACAAACACAGCAAAGCAGCTTGACAGCTTTGTGGGAGGCTCAGCAGCAGTTGAACGCTCCCCACACCCGCACCGGCAAAATCCGGGCTTTGCAAGAAAGCGCTGCACTATTCAGCTTTTTGAAGGCAAACGGCATCCAGTCTATGCAGCAGCTTCATGAAAAAATCGCTGATATGAACAGCCGTTACTATGACCTGCGCGGAAAGATCGTCAAGGCCGAGCGCCGGATCACTACCCTTACCGAGCGCGGGGAGATGTGGGAACAGTACAACCAGTACAAGTCCATCCACAAGCAGCTTGCCAAAGTAAAGCCGGAAAAACGGGAACAGTTTGAACAGCGCCACAGCCGGGAACTGATTCTGTATGACGCAGCGGCCCGGTATCTGAAAGAACTGAAAGACAGCGGCGAGGCAATCACCCCAAAGGCATGGCAGCTGGAAATTGACCAGCTGGCCGCTGGAAAGCAGACGGACACGCTTGCCATGAAATCCATGCGGGAGGATTTGAAAGCAGTGGAACGGCTCCGCAAAACCGCCGAGCAGCTGTCCAGACAGGAACGGGACAAGTCTCACGACCGGGAGCCGGAGCGGTAAGGGCTACCGCGTTTCACGACATACTTTTGCACACAGAAAAACCGCCGTACAGGTTTCCCCATACGGCGGCAGACTGTTTATTTGCCGAACAAGTCGCTGTGTGTGCCGGTGCGGGCTAGCGTCAGCACCAGTACATCATCTTCTATGCGGTAGACGAGCAGCCAGTCCGGGAGAATATGACATTCCCGATGACCTGCCCAATCGCCGGATAGGTCATGGTCACGGTTCTTATCCGGCAGCGGTTCGCCCATTGCCAGCAATGCTACGACCTGCTCCAGCAGCTCAATCTTCAAGCCACGCTTTATGGCTCGTTTGTAGTCCTTTTTGAAACTGGTCGTGTACTTGACGGTATATTTGGTTTCTTTCATCTTTTCAGGTCAGCAAACAACTCGTCAAGGTCATTGTAGCCCTTTACAGACGGGTCTTTTGCAATCCTTTCCGCTTCCAGCATGGCAGCAACCGTTTCTTTGTTCGGCTGTTCCAGCCTTACTTCAAAGGGAATGCCGCCTTCACGAAGCGACTGGCGCACAAAGATGTTAAACGCCGTAGTCAGGTTCATGCCAAGTTCAGTAAACAGTGCGTCCGCTTGCGCTTTCAAATCTGCGTCCATGCGGATACTGATGTTTGTGGTATTTCCAGCCATACGATCAACCCCTTTCTGCTGGCAATTATAGTATATGCCATTTGCACGAAGAAAACAATACTTTGCACGAATATTTGACAATAAATTCATTTAAGGAGGTTACCGGATTTATGAAAGAAATCATTTATGAAGAACAATAAGTCTGAACCTATCCCCGTCGTGGATTACTGCCAGTACCGCAGAGTGCGGAGGCTGGTGCATGAGTGCTGTAACTACATCGACGGAAACTGTATCGCCCTGGACGATGGGGAGGAATGTGTCTGTGTCCAGTCTATTTCCTACTCCCTGTTGTGCAGGTGGTTTCGGGCGGCGGTATTGCCGCAGGATAAGGAACTGGAAACGGCGCTGTTCCACCGGCTGAATGCGAAGAAATGCGCTGTATGTGGGGCGCTGTTTACCCCCGGTTCCAACCGGGCCAAATACTGCCCGGAATGTGCCGCACGCATGAAGCGGATCAACGCCGCAAAGCGCAAGCGGAAACAACGGGAGAAATGTCACGCTTTAGGGGCTGAAAAACCCTTGTAAATCAAGGATTTTTTCGAGGGTGTCAAAGGCAGGCTGATAGATTTATCCTCCGACCCCTAAAACGGCCTTAAAATGCGTATAGAATCCCCAGAGAACCCCCAAGGAGGAACCCTATGTCAGACAACCGAAAATATTACTACCTGAAACTCAAAGAGAACTATTTTGACGATGACTCCATCGTACTGCTGGAAAGTATGCAGGACGGTGTTCTGTACTCCAATATCCTGCTCAAGCTATATCTGAAATCCCTGAAACACGGCGGGCGGCTCCAGCTTGACGAGAATATCCCCTACACGGCGCAGATGATTGCCACCATCACCCGCCAGTGTGGAACTGGCCGGGGACGAGTACATAGACCCGGCAGACGGCCTCATTCACTGTAAGAAGTGCGGCGGCCAGAGGCAGACCGTTGTGCCATGCTTTGGAAAACCGGGCTACTTCATGCCCCGCTGTATCTGCCAGTGCCAGCGGGAGGCCGAGGAACAGCGCAAGGCCGCCGAGGAACGGCAGCGCCGCATGGAGCGTATCAAGCGCCAGAAGGCCCAGGGCCTGCAAGACCGCTATCTGTACGACTACACCTTTGCCAACGACAACGGCCAAAATCCCCTGATGGACAAGGTCTGCGCCTATGTGGAGAACTGGAAGGAGGCTTACAAGAACAATACTGGCCTGCTGCTGTTTGGGGATGTGGGAACCGGCAAGTCCTTTTTCGCCGGTTGTATCGCCAACGCCCTGCTTGACCGGGATGTGCCGGTGCTGATGACGAACTTCCCCACCATTCTGAACCGCCTGACGGGGATGTTTTCCGAGGACAGGGCCGACTTTATCGCCAGCTTTGACGAGTACGACCTGCTTATCATTGACGATCTGGGTGTAGAGCGCAGTACCGAATATGCTATGGAGCAGATGTTTTTTGTCATCGACAGCCGCTACCGCAGCCGCAGGCCCATGATTATCACAACAAACTTGAAACTGTCCGAGCTGAAAAACCCGCCTGATCTGGCCCACGCCCGTATCTATGACCGTATTTTGGAACGGTGTGCGCCGATCCTCTTTGACGGGAAGAATTTCCGGGAAGAAAATGCCAGTGCTACCCGACAGGCAGCAAAAGACATTGTAAACAGTAAGCACGATTGATTTTTACCGGGAGGCACAGACCCGTTCGGAGAAAGGATCGCCATGAACAAAGAACCCCGTACTATGCAGGTGGCAGACGCCGCTACTGCGTCCAGAGCGCCGGAAAACACGGCGGCGATGGTAAAGAAAATCGGCAAGACGACCTACAAGGTTCATGTCCATTTCAGCAATACCAGCACAGAAACCATGAGCGATAAAATCAAGCGTATGCTCAAAAATGAAATTCAGCAGATGTGACAGACTGATAAACGAAGCCGTCTTGTGCTAAACTGATGATGGTACGCACCAAAATTTTTGGCAAGGAGGACACGAAAATGCTTTACACAGAAAAAGAGAAACATGAAATTGAGCGAGTAAAGGAGGTCTTTGCGGAACATCTGCGGCAAAGCCCTGATTTTGAACTGCTCTGGTCGGACAAGGTAGGCTATGTCTGGCTGGCGATTGGCGTAAATCCAGTCTATGTGGATACCGGTATCAGAATCGAATCTGCCGCCGATCTCTGTTACAGGTGTTTGGACGATGTAGCTACGGATGTTCTATATATGACGGGCAACGATCACGCGCTGGAAGCAGCCGACCCGCTGGAATTGGCCGAAATCAAGCGGCGCTGGGAGCCATATATCAACCAGCTGCCAGACTATGCGTATCTCTGCAAAGACCTGTTGAACGGAAAAATGTAATCTGTCAAACGAGGTGTCAGGAGCCACATAGTGCTTCTGGCACCTTTTTTGTGAATTTGATTAAAAAGTCCTTGACAATTTGTCTCTGGTTCACATTTTTTGTATCTCGTTACATTATCCTTTAATGAACAGGCTTTTTCCGTGTTTGCAATTGACATCTTAACAGGAAATGATTATGATATTTCTGATGAATGGCGAAATACGAAGGAGAGAGTTAGAGTTATGAGTATTTCCATGATTGGAATTGACCATAATATGGCACCGGTGGATATTCGTGCGAAATTTGCATTTACAAAGAAAAATGCCGGTGAAGCAATGGAAAAAATAAAGAATCAAAATGGAATATATGGATGCGTGATCCTGTCCACCTGTAACCGCCTGGAGGTCTGGGCAAGTGTGGATGATGAGGTGGATGTCTGTCTTTATGACTGCCTCTGCAGGATAAAGGGAATTACTGAGGATTCTTACAGACAATATTTTGTAGAGCGTAAGGATCAGGAGGCAGTTGAGCATCTTTTTTATCTTACCAGTGGTCTGAAATCACAGATCATAGGGGAGGATCAGATCCTTACACAGGTGAAGGATGCCCTGAATCTGGCAAGAGAGAATTTTGCGGCAGATGGTGTTTTGGAGGTTCTGTTCAGAATGGCTGCCACAGCAGGAAAGAGAATTAAGACAGAGGTTCCTTTTTCCCATGGAAATCCGTCAGTGATCCATCAGGCCATCGGATTTCTGGCAGAGAAGGGGTATTCTCTCAGGGATAAGACCTGTATGGTCATCGGTAACGGTGAGATGGGCAAGGTGGCTGCTCAGGCCTTGCAGGAGGCAGGTGCAGATGTAACAGTGACCATCCGTCAGTACAGAAGCGGAGTTGTGAATATTCCGCTGGGCTGCAAGCGTATTAATTACGGTGACAGAATGGAGTATATGCCACAGTGTGATCTTGTAGTAAGTGCAACTGCAAGCCCGAATTTTACATTAAAAGAAGAATTGTTCCAGGGAATCAGGACAAAGGATGACCTGATCCTGATCGATCTGGCAGTTCCCAGAGATATAGAGCCATCTGTTGGAAAGATCCAGGGGGTCACACTTTATGACATGGACAGCTTCCGTATAGAGGAAGTTCCTGCAGAACTTCAGGAAAATCTGGAGGCAGCAGGCGCGATCGTAAGAGAGCAGATGGATGAATTTTTCCAATGGCTGGATGGAAGAGACCTGATTCCAAGAATTCAGGATATTAAAGATGAGGCAGTCAATGACCTGAATTTAAGGATTGCAAAGATATTAAAGAAAACACCTATGGAAGAGGATGACAGGCAGAATCTGGTTCATGCAGTGGATACGGCAGCAGGAAAAGTAGTAAATAAACTGATCTTTGGTCTGCGTGACAGTCTGAATCAGGAGATTTTCCTTGAGTGTGTGGCAGGACTGGAGAAAATATATGAAGAATAAGCCGTATTTTCCAATGTTTATAGACTTATCAGACAAGAATATCGTGGTTGTGGGCGGCGGAAACATTGCAACCCGTCGAGTGAAAACCCTTTTATCATTTACCAGAAATATCAGAGTCATTGCTCCGAAGGTCACTATGGAGATGATGGAGCTTAGCAAAGCCGGTTATGTAGAGCTGATCACACGTCCGGTGAAGCGTACAGACTTTGGAATGGCATATATGGTGATCGCAGCTACCAATGACAGAAAGTTAAATGATGAGATTCACAGGATCTGCAGGCAGGAAGGCGTTTATGTTAATGTAGCCAGCGACAGAGAACAGTGCGATTTTTATTTTCCCGGGATCTATATGGAGGATGGCCTGGTGGTGGGAATCACAGCCAGCGGTCTGGACCATAAAAAAGCGCGCAGGATAAGAGAAGAAATCCAGAATGCCCTGGAGAGGGTTGCGCAGGAAGATGAGAATGAGGAGGGAAATGATGACTGAGGTGATCATTGGAAGTAGAGAGAGTAAGCTGGCAGTTCTCCAGAGTGAGATGGTAAAACGCTACATAGAACAGAAAAACCGTGAAGAAAATGCCGGCTCTGAAATAACAGTAAATATCCTGACTATGAAAACGACAGGAGATATTATTCTGGACCGTACTCTGGATAAGGTGGGCGGAAAAGGACTGTTTGTAAAAGAACTGGACAGGGCATTGCTGGATGGTAAAAGCAATCTGTCTGTACACAGTCTTAAGGATATGCCTATGGAGGTTCCAAAAGAGCTTCCCCTTCTGGCCTTTTCAAAGCGAGAGGATCCAAGAGATGTACTGGTGCTTCCTGAGGGAGTGGCGGAGCTGGATCCGGATAAACCTCTGGGATGTTCCAGCTTAAGGAGAACTCTTCAGTTAAAGAAGCTGTATCCTGAGATGGAGGTAAAGAGTATCCGTGGAAATCTGCAGACAAGGCTTCGCAAGCTGGATGAAGGAGAGTATTCCGGACTGATTCTGGCAGCGGCAGGTCTGAAACGACTGGGGCTGGAAAACAGGATCAGCAGATATTTCACACCGGATGAGATGATTCCTTCAGCAGGTCAGGGGATTCTGGCTGTGCAGGGACGCAAAGGTGAGGATTATGGGTATCTGGACGGATACTGTGACAGGAATGCCTGGATTGCAGGAACTGCAGAGCGCGCATATGTAAAATATCTGGACGGAGGATGTTCTTCGCCTGTAGCTGCATTTGCAGAGGTGGACGGAGATGAGATCTTTATCCGCGGTTTATATTACAGTGAAGCTACAGGAAAGTGGCTTACAGGTCAGATCAGAGGTGCAGCAGAGGATGGAGAGAAGCTTGGAACAGCACTTGCAAAGCAATTGAAATCTGACTGTGAGGGAAGATAAAAAAATTTATAAAAAGAAAATTCTTGTGATGCAAAAAGGAGAAGAAACATGGCAGCTGGCAAGGTTTGGCTGGTTGGTGCAGGACCGGGTGATATCGGGCTTTTTACATTAAAGGGCGCAGCGGTTCTGCAGCAGGCAGATGTGGTAGTATATGACAGTCTGGTGGGCGAAGGGGTTCTGGCAAAGATCCCGGAGCATGCCAGACTGATTAATGTAGGTAAAAGAGCAAATCACCATACAATGGTGCAGGAGGATATTAATAAGGTTCTTCTGGAAGAAGCTGAAAAAGGAAATAAAGTAGTAAGACTTAAAGGTGGAGATCCCTTTCTCTTTGGAAGAGGCGGGGAGGAACTGGAACTTCTTTCTGAGAATGGAATCCCTTATGAGATTGTACCCGGAGTGACATCTCCCATTTCTGTTCCTGCTTATAATGGGATTCCTGTGACACACAGGGATTTCTGTTCGTCCTTACATATTATTACAGGACATAAACGTGCAGGGCAGGAGTATGATATAGATTTTAAAGCACTGACTCAGACAAAGGGAACACTGGTGTTTCTAATGGGAATTGCCGCACTGGAGGACATCTGTAAAGGGCTTCTTGCAGGAGGCATGGACCCGGATATGCCGGCAGCAGTTCTTCAGAAAGGAACAACAGCAGGACAGAAGCGGGTGGTTGCTACTGTAGGTACCCTCAAGGAAGAGGTGGACAGACAGGGGATAGAGACACCTGCCATTATTGTTGTGGGAAAGGTATGTTCTCTGGCTGACAAATTTGCCTGGTATGAGAAGCTTCCTCTGGCAGGCTGGAAGGTTCTGGTCACAAGGCCAAGACAGCATATTTCAAAGACAGCAGATCTTCTCCGTCAGAAAGGTGCCGAGGTTCTGGAGCTGCCGTCTATCTGTACAGTACCCGTGGAGGATAATGGCAGACTGTATGAGGCATTTGAAAAACTGGATACTTATCAGTGGATCATTTTTACAAGTCCTGCAGGTGTGGAGATCTTTTTTGATGAGATGGACAGAAAAGAGATGGATGTGCGCAGTTTGGGACAGGCGAAGATCGCAGTGATCGGTGAAGGAACGAAGAAAAAGCTGAAAGAGCATCATCTGCTGGCTGATTTTGTGCCAGATGTGTATGATGGAGATACTCTTGGAGCAGAGCTTGCAAAAGAACTTCAGGGAAATGAAAAAATCCTGATTCCAAGAGCTGAAGCCGGAAATAAAAAGCTGACAGAATTGCTGGAGCAGACAGGTGCGAAGGTAGATGACATTGCTACTTACACAACCTGTTATGAAAAGAGCAGGCTGATCGATGAGAAGAAAGAGCTGGAGACAGGAAGTGTGGACTGTGTAGTATTTACCAGTGCCTCTACTGTAAAGGGATTTGTGGAAGGCACAAAGGGACTGGACTATACGAAGGTAAAAGCTGCTTGTATCGGAAAACAGACCAAAGCTGCAGCAGATGCTTATGGTATGCAGACCCGCATGGCAAAGAAGGCTACCATCGAAAGTCTCATAGAGCTTGTGGAAGAGATGAAACAGGAAAACTGATAACTATTCTGCAAAAAAACGGAACAGTTATGAGAATTGTTGATAAAAGGAGCAAAAAGACATGGATTTAATTCAGAGACCAAGAAGATTAAGAGGCAGTGAAAACTTAAGAAAAATGGTAAGAGAGACAAGAATGGACAAGTCTTCCCTTATCTATCCCTTATTTGTAAAAGAGGGAACAGGAATCGAGGAAGAGATCCCTTCTATGGAAGGACAGTTCCGCTACAGTGTAGACCGTCTTCCTTTTGAACTGGAACGTCTGCAGAAGGCAGGAGTAAACAGCATTATGCTGTTTGGCATCCCGGATCACAAGGATGAGGTGGGAAGCGGTGCATACGATCCCAACGGAATTGTACAGAAGGCCCTGAGAGAAGCAAAGAAACAGTTCCCGGACATGTACTATATCACAGACGTATGTATGTGTGAGTACACTTCACACGGACACTGCGGAGTGCTCTGCGGTCATGATGTAAATAATGATGCAACACTGGAATTACTGGCTAAGACAGCTGTTTCTCATGTAGAGGCAGGCGCAGATATGGTAGCTCCCTCTGATATGATGGACGGACGTGTACGTGCTATCCGTGAGGCTCTTGATGGGAACGGACATTATGGAGCGCCGATCATGTCCTATGCAGTAAAATATGCATCTGCTTTCTATGGACCATTCCGTGATGCTGCAGGTTCTGCACCGTCCTTTGGTGACAGAAAGAGTTACCAGATGGATTTCCACAACAGAAGAGAGGGAATGAAGGAAGCGCTTACAGATGTGGAAGAGGGCGCAGATATCATTATGGTAAAACCTGCCATGTCTTATCTTGATATGGTCTCTGAGGTATCAAAGGCTGTAAATGTGCCGGTTGCAGCGTACAGTGTAAGCGGTGAATATGCAATGGTGAAAGCAGCTGCAAAAATGGGCTGGATCGATGAAGAACGTATTATGTGTGAGATGGCAGTCAGTGCATACCGTGCAGGTGCCCAGATCTATCTTACTTATTATGCAAAAGAACTTGCAAAATGCATGGATGAAGGGAGAATCGGCTGATGGGTTTATCAGAAGAATTATTTGACAGAGCAGTAAAGGTGATTCCGGGAGGAGTAAACAGTCCTGTACGTGCCTATGGCGCTATCGGTATTGCACCGAGATTTATCGACCGTGCAGACGGATGCCATATTTATGATGTTGATGGAAAAGAATATGTGGATTATATCGATTCCTGGGGACCTATGATCCTGGGACATAATTTTCCGGAAGTAAAAGAAAGTGTACTGAAGGCATGTGAAAAGGGCCTCAGCTTCGGATGTGCAACTGCAATCGAAGTGGAGATGGCTGAATTCATCTGTGACCATATTCCACATGTGGATATGGTGCGTATGGTAAATTCCGGTACAGAAGCTGTTATGAGTGCAGTCCGTGTTGCCAGAGGATTTACAGGAAAGAATAAGATTATTAAATTTGCAGGATGCTATCATGGACACAGTGATGCCATGCTGGTAAGTGCAGGCTCCGGTGTGATGACAAGCGGTGTTCCGGACAGTGCCGGTGTACCGAAGGGATGTACAGAGGATACAATGACTGCTGTTTATAATGATCTGGATAGTGTACGTGCACTGATGGAGCAGGCTGACGGACAGACTGCTGCTGTGATCGTGGAAGCTGTAGGTGCCAACATGGGTGTGGTTCCTCCGAAAAAGGGATTCCTGGAAGGCCTGAGAAAACTCTGCGATGAGTACGGTGCTCTTCTGATCTTTGACGAGGTTATAACTGGTTTCCGTCTGGCTTTCGGCGGTGCTGCAGAATATTTTGGTGTGACACCTGATCTGGTTACCTATGGTAAGATCATCGGTGCAGGTATGCCGGTAGGCGCATACGGCGGACGCAGAGAGATTATGGAACTGGTTTCCCCTGTGGGAAAGGTTTACCAGGCCGGTACCTTAAGCGGAAATCCTATTGCAATGGCAGCAGGACTGACACAGTTAAAATACCTCTATGAGCACCAGGAAATCTATAAAGATCTGGAGAAAAAAGGTGAACGTCTCTATGGCGGCATGGAGAAAATCCTGGCAGAGAAAAATCTGCCTTACCACATCAATCATATATCTTCTCTGGGAAGTCTGTTCTTTACAGAGCAGGAGGTTGTGGATTATACCTCAGCAAAATCCTCAGATACAAAAGCCTTCTCTGAATACTTTAAGGGAATGCTTGCACAGGGAATCCATATGGCTCCGTCACAGTTTGAAGCAATGTTTTTATCTGTTGCCCATACAGATGAGATCATAGACCAGACTCTGGAGGCTGTCAGAAATTATTTTGCCTGAACCAGAGGAAAATGGAAACTTTGGCCTGAATGATCTGGAATTTTATTTTTTTCATGGACAGGAAAAAATACATAAATCTAAGTTTCGGAATCTTGTTCTGATTGGAAAAATATGCTATAATCTTTCTATTGTATGACATATATTATTGTTCACTGGCAGTAACCGGAGACGGAGTGGACAATGAAGTAAAACTTCAGGACAGTAGGAGGCAATGGCTTTATGAGTGAGAGAAAATATGTAGCCTATGTGGGATCCTATACACATGGCTCTTCCAAGGACGGAATTCATGTTTATGATGTTGATGTAGAAAAGGGCACTCTTACAGAGCGTAGCGGAGTGGAAGTAAGCAATGCATCCCATACAGCAATATCAAAAAACAGCAGGTATCTGTATTCTATCGAGGATGAAGGTGTAGCAGTATTTGAGAGAGATTCTGAAGGTGATCTGTCACGTATTAACAGTGTAAATATTGATGGCATGAGAGGATGCTATCTGGCTACAGATGTAGATGGCAAATATCTCTATGTAGCAGGCTATCATGACGGTAAGGTGACCGTTGTACATACTCATCAGGATGGACGCCTGGGAAGTCTGATGGATGGCGTATTCCATAAGGGGCTTGGCAGTGTGGCAGAGCGTAATTTCCGTCCGCATGTAAACTGTGTACGTCCTACACCGGACAACAAATATCTTTGTGCAGTAGATAATGGAATCGATCAGGTGAAGATTTACAGGATCAATAAGAGACGACATAAATTGGAGCTTGTGGATATTCTGAGATGTCCCAGAGAGAGTGGCCCGCGTATTATCCGTTTCAGTGATGACGGTAAATTTGCATACATTCTTTTTGAATTGACAAATGAGATCAAGGCCTATAAATATGATGGCAGTGGTAAAACTCCGGAATTTGAACTGATCCAGAGTATTCCTACCATTGTAGTGAAAGATAAGGATACTCACAATGCATCTTCAGGACTGGCTATGTCTCATGATGGCAAGCATCTGTTCTGCACCACAGCCGGTACAGATACTGTGACTATGTTTGAGAGAGACGAAGAGACAGGACTTCTGGACAGAAAATTTTTCCTTCCGGTAAGTGGCGAATATCCAAAAGATTTAGTACTGTTTCCGGATGATAAGCATCTGGCAGTGGCAAATCATGCAAGTAATACCATTACGGTATTCACTATTGATTATGAGAAAAATATTATTGTAATGAATGGAAAACCATTAAAAGTGGAAACACCGAATTCCATTCATATCTGGGCAGTGCCGGAGAAATAAGAATTACAGAGAAATAAAAATTACAGTTTGCTTTGATAAAAGTATTATTTGTCAAAGCAAACTGTTTTTTGTTAGTAGAACTAAATGGGTCATGTTAATTCATGTAAAAATCCCGAACCCTGTCCATCTGAGAACTCATATTGACAAAGAGTGCATCTGCCAGCGTGATTGCTGCCATGGACTCTACTACAACTACAGCTCTTGGAACAATGACCGGATCATGGCGGCCGTGGATTTCAAGAGAAAGAGTTTCCTTATCTTTGGTCACAGTCTGCTGGGGCTGACTGATGGATGGAGTTGGCTTAATATGGGCGCGGAGTATGATCTCACTGCCGTCGCTGATTCCGCCCATGATTCCCCCTGCGTGGTTAGAGGTTTTGACAATTTCACCATCTTTGATTGTGAATCCATCATTGTCAGTGGAACCGTTTAAGGAAGTCACTGCAATGCCATCACCGATTTCAACAGCCTTGACTGCGCCGATGGACATCAGGGCGTGGGAGAGAAGAGCACTGAGTTTGTCAAAAACAGGTTCGCCAAGTCCGGCCGGTGTTCCGGTAATGCGGCATTCGATCACACCGCCGGCACTGTCCTGGTTTTTCATACATTCTTCCAGATACTCACCGGCTTTTGCTGCTGCCTGGGCATCCGGCATGTAAAATGCATTCTGGTTGATTTCTTCTTTGTCAAAAGAAGAAATTTTGACAGGTCCGATAGATTTGGTATAGGTGCAGATGGAAATGCCAAGCTCACCTAATATTTTAGAGGCAATGGCACCTGCTGCAACTCTTCCGATAGTTTCCCTCCCTGAAGAACGTCCGCCTCCGCGGTAATCCCGGAAACCATATTTCTGGTCAAAAGTATAGTCTGCATGTCCCGGACGGTAGGAGTATGCAATATTTCCGTAGTCTCTGGAACGCTGGTCAGTGTTTCTTACCATCAGAGAAATTGGGGTACCGGTAGTTTTACCTTCAAAAACGCCGGAAAGGATCTCGACCAGATCTCCCTCTTTGCGGGCAGTGGTATAACGGCTCTGACCAGGTTTTCTTCGGTCAAGGAAAATCTGGATATCGTCTTCACAGAGAGAGAGGCCGGCAGGACATCCGTCTACTACAGCTCCAAGGGCTTTTCCGTGGGATTCGCCCCAGGTGGTTACTTTAAATTTATTTCCAAATGATGACTGGCTCATATATTTTGTATCCTTTCGTACTGTCATTTTTGTGTGATATATATATGAATGTGGAATATATATGACTTTATTATAGCGAAGTGTAAAAGTTTTGTAAACCGGAACCATTGGAATTGACAAAAATTAATGTTCAAATTATAATGTATGGTGTGTTTTTGGCAGCTTTGGGTAAGCTGTCTGATGAGGGGAAAGATAGACTGCTGTGTAAACTCTTACAGCAGTAATAGAAAAAGAAGGGAAGTGTGAATCGTGGTAAGGATTTTTAAGACAATCGATGGCTCCATCCATGAGATCCAGGAACCTCAGGAGGGATGTTGGATTGCATTGACAAATCCTACAGCAACAGAGATATTTGAGATTTCTGAACAGTTTGGGATAGAGGTAGACGATTTGCGCGCTCCGTTGGATGAAGAGGAACGCTCCCGTATCGAGGTAGAGGATAATTATACACTGATCCTTGCAGATGTGCCGACCATTGAGGAGCGGAATGAGAAGGACTGGTATGTGACCATTCCTCTTGGTATCATCGTCACTCAGAAGATGATTTTTACTGTTTGTCTGGAGGATACACAGGTTCTGACCAGATTTATGGAGGGCAGAGTGCGGAATTTCTTCACATATATGAAGACAAGGTTTATTTTACAGATTCTGTACCGTAACGCCAGCATGTATCTGAGATATCTGCGTATTATAGATAAAAAAAGCGAGCAGATTGAGGAAAAGCTTCATCTGTCCACCAGGAATCAGGAGCTGATGGAGCTTCTGGAACTGGAAAAATCACTGGTATACTTTACAACCTCTCTGAGATCAAATGAAATGGTACTGGAGAAATTGCTGAAGGTTGAAAGTATTAAGAAATATCCGGAGGATACAGAGCTTCTGGAGGATGTTATTATTGAGAACAAGCAGGCGATTGAGATGGCCAATATTTATAGCGGAATCCTGAGCAGCATGATGGGAACCTTTGCTTCGGTTATTTCCAATAACCTGAATATTGTCATGAAGGTTCTGGCTGTAATTACTATTGTCATGAGTATTCCGACCATTGTATTCAGTGCCTACGGTATGAACCTCAGTGCTGTGGGAATGCCCTTTTCCAGGACACCCTGGGGATTTCTCATAGTGATCATTCTTTCTGTAGTAGCAAGTATCATTGCAGCGATATTTCTGTCCAAGAAGAAATTTTTCTGATGAGAGAAACTGGTTGTGGAGAGATGCTGACTGTAGCAGATTTCCCGGATAGTAAAGGAGAGTTATGAGATTTATTGACAAACTGGAACGAAAATATGGAAGGTATGGAATTGAGAATCTGACGATGTATATTATCATCAGCTATGTGCTGGGATATGCACTGATGTATATTAATCCCGGTGCACTGTCAATGCTGAGCCTGAATGTTACGAAGATACTTCAGGGACAGGTATGGAGGTTGGTCACCTGGATCGTATATCCGCCAAGTACATCATCACCTATTTGGTTTGTGATCGCGATTTTATTTTTTTATTATCCGATCAGTGCTTCTCTGGAGCATACCTGGGGAAAATTTAAATTTACCTTATATATATTATCAGGAATGATTTTTACTGTGATCGCTGCATTTATCCTTCATTTTGTAATGGGAGGCGTATTAGATGGGCTGGGAGGAATTATTTTTTCCACATATTATATCAGCTTATCTATTTTTCTGGCATATTCATTGACATATCCTGACATGACAGTGTTACTTATGTTTGTAATACCGATTAAGATGAAATGGATGTCAATTGTCTATGCTGCGATTGTGATCTATGATGTTGCCAGATATTTTATGAATGGAGCGTGGTTTATGGCACTTCCGATCATTGCATCATTGCTGAATTTTGTGATCTTTTTCCTGGGAACCAGGGATTTTAATCGTTACAATCCCAAGGAAATCCACAGAAAGAATGAGTTCAAGCGTGCAGTGAACGGCGGAAGTAAAACAGTGCCTTTCCCCGGAAACAGCAATGGGGTTACCAAGCATAAATGCGCTGTCTGTGGACGTACGGAAAAGGATGATCCTAATCTGGAATTCCGTTTCTGTTCCAAGTGTAACGGAAATTATGAATACTGTCAGGATCATTTATATACACATATACACAAGAAATAGGGCATAAGAGGAGAGAAAATTATTATGAAAAAAGTACCATTCGTTACTCTGGAAAAACTTCAAGAGATTACATCACAGTTTCCAACACCTTTTCATCTCTATGATGAGAAGGGAATCCGCGAGAATGCCAAAGCAGTGAAAGAAGCATTTGCATGGAATAAAGGCTTCAAAGAATATTTTGCAGTAAAGGCTACACCTAATCCTTTTCTGATCCGGATTCTCCAGGAGTATGGCTGTGGCTGTGACTGCTCGTCTATGACGGAGCTTATGATGTCAAAGGCCCTTGGCTGTAAAGAGGGAGATGTAATGTTTTCTTCTAATGATACTCCGGATGAAGAATTCAAATATGCCAATGAGATTGGCGGAATTATTAATCTGGATGATATTACTCACATTGAGAGTGTGGAGAAAGCAGTGGGATATATTCCCAAAGTGATCAGCTGTCGTTATAATCCGGGCGGATTATTCAAGATCAGCAATGATATTATGGACAATCCGGGAGATGCCAAATATGGTATGACCACAGAGCAGATTTTTGAGGCATTTAAGATTCTGAAAGCTAAGGGAGCAGAGGAATTTGGTATTCATTCTTTCCTTGCAAGTAATACAGTGACGAATGAGTATTATCCTATGCTTGCCAGAGAATTGTTTAAGCTGGCAGTTGATCTGCAGAAGGAAACAGGCGCTCATGTGAAGTTTATCAATCTTTCCGGTGGTGTGGGAATCCCTTACAGACCGGATCAGACACCCAATGATATCCGTGAGATCGGCGAGGGCGTCCGCAAGGTTTATGAGGAAGTTCTGGTTCCGGCAGGAATGGGAGATGTTGCAATCTATACAGAGATGGGACGTTTTATGATGGGACCTTATGGCTGCCTGGTAACGAAAGCAATCCATGAGAAACATACTCACAAGGAGTATATCGGAGTGGATGCCTGCGCTGTAAACCTGATGCGGCCGGCAATGTATGGTGCTTATCATCACATTACAGTAATGGGAAAAGAAGATCAGCCATGTGATCATATGTATGATATCACAGGTTCTCTCTGTGAGAATAATGATAAATTTGCCATTGACCGCTATCTGCCCAAGGTTGATATGGGAGATCTGCTGGTGATCCATGATACAGGTGCTCATGGCTTTGCAATGGGATACAATTATAATGGTAAGCTGAAATCTGCTGAGATTCTTCTTCATGAGGATGGAAGCTTTGAAATGATCCGCCGTGCTGAGACACCAAAGGATTATTTTGCAACATTTGACTGTTTTCCGATTTATGAAAAATTGCTGGAAGATATGAAATAAGTCTGAAAGGATTTGGAGCTGTTTGGAAGTCCGGGAATCGGGAAATTAGACAGTTATATGAGAGTTTATGAAAATAAGGATATACCGGTCTGCCTGGAAGGAACTGCAGACCGGTTTTCTTACGCTTTTATGGAGAAGACAGTGAAAACTGCATGATTAATATGGAATCTGGAGCGAGAAATATGAAGTTGAAACGGAAATTATCCGGAATTTTAATCCTGTTTGGATTATTTCTGGTGGGATTGGTGGGAAAACCATGTTGTCAGGTACAGGCAGCAGAAGAATATTATGTGCCTTATGGGACGATAGAGATCAAAGCAGGAAAGTCCAAAGCAATGGATATTTACTGTGATAATGTAAAGCTGAAACCATCCGGATTTAAATGGAGCAGCAATAAACCGGAATGTGTGTCTGTTGTGAGCGGTATTGTAAAGGGGAAAAAGACTGGATATGCCAGGGTCACTGCTAAAAAGAACAAAAAAACCGTAAGCTGTATGGTGTATGTATATAATAAAATACAGACAGTACCCTTTAAGAATTACCGGGGACAGGTGAAAATCACCAGAGATTCAGATCTGACACTGAAACCGGAAAAGCTTGGAAAAGGAATTACATATACGTCTTCTGATTATGATGTTGCAAATGTGACAGCTGATGGAAAAGTGGTTCCATTTAAAGAAGGAAAAGTAACGATTACCTGTTGTTCCTATGGTGCCAGCAAATACGTTTCCAAAATCGTAGTAGTAATTGGAAAGGCTGCCAGGGATATCAGCATTAAAAAACAGCTTTCTCTGGAAACAGGGGAGAAAAGCCAGCTGGAGGTAAAGGCAGTTCCTACAAATGGAGTTTTATCTGCAATCAAATATTCTTCCGACGACAGTACAGTAGCATCTGTGGATAATAAGGGGCAGATTATCGGTAAATCTGCGGGAAGGGCCAATATTACAGTGACTGCTGCTGGTGCTGACGGGACAATTCAGAAGAATGTGGAGGTATATGTAGCGGAGGCAGATAAGGGAACAGATATTACCCAGGGAACGGATACCGGATATATCTATCACAGAGGAGATCCCACCAGTGCTCCTGAGAATACTCTTCCTGCTTTTGAAATTGCAGGAAAAAATGGAGCCCGTTATGTGGAAACGGATGTGTATGAGACAAAGGATGGTGTACTTGTGGTTTTCCATGATACATCCTTGAAACGAATGTGCGGTGTGGATAAAAATATTCTGGATATGACATATGCAGAACTTTGCCAGTATCCGATCATTTATGGCAGAAATGCGGCTATGTTTCCCAACAATGTGGTTCCAACGCTGAAGCAGTATATTGACTGCTGTAATACCTATAATATGACACCTGTGATTGAGATCAAGCAGATTCCCAGTGCCAATGGGATGAAACAATTTAAACAGCTTTTATCTATATCTAAAAAGCAGCCGTTGATCATTTCCCTGAGGGACAGTTATCTGATCACATTGAGACAACTGGGAATTCCGTATAAAATGCAATGGGTGATCAAGGAGCCGATCACAGACAGCATCATTCGCCGATGCTCACAGTATAACTGGGATGTAAGTACCATGTATAACTTTGTGAAAAAAGAAGATATTCCCAAAGCACATCAGATGGGAGTAGGGGTTGCAGTATGGCTTTGCAAAGACCGGAAAATTGCAGATTTATTTGAAACCTGGGGTGTGGATTATATCACATGTGAAATAAATATGGAGGAGATGCTTTAGAGCATTTTTTGAACACACTCTAGAAAGGGCTTATTATTTCCGATGTTCTCTGTATGTGGTATACTTATATACTCACTGAAAAAATAAAGTCCGCTAAGACTGTAACAGTAATTTGTCGAGTTTTAAATAATAGAACAGATTGTACGACCTTACAAGATGGGATAATATATAAGAGCCGCGAACCTTTCCGGTAGAGGGGAGGTGAAACACCGTGGAAACTATTATTACATTCATTGTCTCTGTACTGGCAGGTATTGTTAGCTACTTTATCTGCAAATGGTTGGAAGGGGACGAATAAGCGGCGCCAGCCTAAGGTATAAGCCACTTTACATAAACGGAATAGAAAAAGCTCAGAGTTCCGACCTCTGAGCTTTTTCTTATTCCCGATAGAAGCTTAGTTCCATGGAAAACGTTATTACATTCATTAGCTGTTATTATCATATGCCATGATGTCCTAAAAGTCAACCATTAAATGGATGGCAGCAGTTGTCCGCTTCCAAATTTGTTCGAATTAAATCTCTATAGTGAAACGTTTATACATTACCGGGGATGTTTTCAACTTGATAAAAGAAATGTGTTATATAGGAAGAAACTTGATTCAAAAAATGACGGAAAATCTTTTGAAATAACTGAAATTGTATAGCATATTTGCATTAGATTAGACTAAACTAAAAATTAAAATTATATTTTGAAAGTTTTACAAAAAATACAAAATTCACTTGGCAAATGTCGAATGCCGAATGCTTCTATAGGTGGGAGATGAATTGCAAAAAAATAGAAAAGAACACTTATTCTACAATGCAATTCATGGTATAATAGAATCAGTCGCAAGGAATAAGTGTATTCAGTTAAACATTGATGTAAAAAATATTTGATTACCTGTTTGATTACTCATTAAATCGTAGGGATGGATAAACCCTTTAAAATCAACGTTTTTAAGTGCCGGCAGTGGGACTTGAACCCACACGATGTTGCCACCAACAGATTTTGAGTCTGCCTCGTCTGCCAATTCCGACATGCCGGCGTTTGAACCTTTACTATGATAGCATGATTCTGACAGATTGGCAAGAAAAATTTTACATATTTTTATAAGATATTTTTTTATAAGATACTTTTATAGTTCATTGACAATGTGATGAACGGAAACAGGGAGGGGAAAATGAAAAAAAACAAAACAATAAGGATGCTTCGGATTTTATGTGCAATGCTTTGCTGTATCTATCTGGTGGGAACGCTGCCTGTGGCAAATGTGAGTGCAGCCTCCACACCGGTGAAGAAAAACGGACGCCTTAGTGTAAAGGGCACGAGACTGGTCAACTCCCAGGGAAGGGCTGTGGTATTAAAAGGGGTCAGTACCCATGGGATCAACTGGTTTCCCCTGTATGTGAATAAGGCGGCTTTTAAGACACTGAGGGATAGCTGGGGTGTGAACTGTATCCGGCTGGCAATGTATACGGAAGAATATAATGGTTATTGTTCCGGAGGAAATCAGGCAGAACTGAGAAAACTGATCAACAATGGTGTGAAATATGCCACAGAACTGGGAATGTATGTGATCATTGACTGGCATATTTTAAGCGACGGAAATCCTGTGAAAAATAAAAAGCAGGCAATGTCATTTTTTAAATATGTGGCAAAGAAATATAAAAACCAGAACAATATTTTTTATGAAATCTGCAATGAACCTAATGGGGGTACATCCTGGAACATGATCAAAAGCTATGCCTCATCTGTTATAAAAACCATACGTAAATATGATAAGAAAAATATTATTCTGGTGGGAACACCTACCTGGTCCCAGGATGTAGATGTGGCAGCAGACAGTCCTATCAAAGGATATTCCAATATTATGTACACTTTTCATTTTTATACAGCTACTCATGGTGACAGCTATAGGCAGAAAGTGCAGGCTGCTATTCAGAAGGGACTGCCGGTTTTTGTCAGTGAATTTGGAATTTCTGAAAGCTCCGGGAATGGCAGAATTGACAAAAACGAAGCAAATAAGTGGATGCAGTTTCTGAAGAAAAATAAGATCAGCTATGTCTGCTGGAGCCTGTGTAATAAAAATGAAAGCTGCTCGCTGCTGAAAAGCTCCTGCAACCGGACGGGAAATTTCAAAAAATCGGATTTGTCCCAGGCTGGCCTGTGGTACAAGTCTGTAAAATGACAGAGAAATGAAAGAATCTGATTTCTAAAAAGTTTATGAAATTCTCATGAAATTTTCAGCCTTTTATTGAAAATCACATGAATAAGTGATATGGTACTTGTTACAAAATAACAAATGGAGGAATTGCCAATGAACCTTGATAATAAAAAGCCAGGCAGAAAACCGCTTTATGTCTATTATATTATTGCAGCGGTTATTATAATTCTGCTGAATGTACTGCTTCTTCCTGCAATTGAGGGAAGAAAGGTACAGACCACAGATTATAACACCTTTCTCACTGGCGTAGAAAAAAATTATGTAAAAGCAGTTGAGATTCAGGATAATTATATTTATTACGAAGTTGAGAGTGATGGACAGGAGTTATATTGCCGGACAGTAAAGGTGAATGATCCGGAGCTGGTAGACAGACTTCACGATGCAGGCGTAAAATTTGAAGCAGTTGCACCTCAGCAGACATCTATCTGGGTGAGTATTCTGGCTGGATATGTACTGCCTATCCTTATCTTCATTCTTCTGGGACGCTGGCTTAGCAAGAAGATGATGAGTTCCATGGGCGGAGGACCGGGAGGTGCTATGTCCTTTGGAAAAAGTAATGCCAAAGTATATGTAAAATCATCTACAGGTATTAAATTTGCAGATGTTGCCGGCGAGGAGGAAGCAAAGGATCTGTTAAAGGAGATTGTAGATTATCTTCATAATCCTCAGAAATACAGAGAAATTGGTGCGTCCATGCCAAAGGGAGCCCTGCTTGTAGGCCCTCCGGGAACAGGTAAAACTCTTCTGGCAAAGGCTGTAGCAGGCGAGGCAGAGGTTCCTTTTTTCTCTATTTCCGGTTCAGAATTTGTGGAAATGTTTGTTGGTATGGGAGCAGCCAAGGTTCGTGATCTGTTTAAACAGGCTAATGAGAAGGCACCCTGCATTGTATTTATTGACGAGATAGATACCATTGGTAAGAAACGAGATGGTGCAGGATTTACAGGTGGTAATGATGAGCGTGAGCAGACATTAAACCAGCTGTTGACAGAAATGGACGGTTTTGATGGATCCAAGGGTGTTGTGATCCTTGCTGCCACTAACAGACCGGATTCTCTTGATCCGGCTCTTCTCAGACCTGGCCGTTTTGACAGACGTATTCCGGTAGAGCTTCCGGATCTGAAGGGAAGAGAGGATATCCTTAAAGTTCATGCCAAGAAGATTAAAATTGCAGATTCTGTCCGCTTTGATGAAATTGCCAAGGCTGCAGCAGGAGCTTCCGGTGCAGAACTTGCCAATATTGTAAATGAAGCTGCGCTCCGTGCAGTTCGTGACGGAAGAAAATTTGCTACACAGGCTGATTTTGAGGAGAGTATTGAGGTAGTTATTGCCGGATATCAGAAGAAGAACAGAGTTCTTTCCAACAAGGAAAAACTTATTGTAGCTTATCATGAAATCGGCCATGCGCTGGTTGCTGCAAAACAGACAGAATCCGCACCTGTTCATAAGATCACAATTATTCCGCGTACTTCAGGTGCCCTGGGATATACCATGCAGGTAGATGACGGTGACCATTATCTTATGACAAAGGAAGAATTGGAGAATAAGATTGCTACCTTTACAGGCGGCCGTGCAGCAGAGGAACTTATTTTCCATTCCATTACTACAGGAGCTTCCAATGATATTGAGCAGGCTACCAAGATTGCCAGGGCTATGATCACCAGATACGGTATGAGTGAGGATTTTGATATGGTTGCTATGGAAAATGTTACCAACCAGTATCTGGGAGGAGATTCCAGCCTTGCATGTTCCTTTGAAACACAGACGCTTTTGGACAAGAAGGTTGTGGATTTGGTGAAAATGGAGCACCAGAAAGCACTGAAGATTCTGCAGGACAATATCGGAAAGCTTCATGAGCTTGCAAAATATCTGTATGAACATGAGACTATTACAGGGGAAGAGTTTATGAAAATCCTGAATGATCCCCTTCCTTCTGTGAATACCGGGGCTGCAAAGCAAGAGAATACAGAAGAAAATTCAGAAGAGAATACAAAAGAGAATACAGAAGAATAGAAGACATATTGACAAAAAGTTATGTAGTGAAAGCAGCAGGAGAAGAGAGCCTGCTGCTTTTTCCTGTCTTTCACCGGGCTGCTTTTACCGGCGATCAGGATTCTTCCTTGTAAATCAGTCCGGGTTCAGTTATAATAGGAACAATGAAATGAAGTTTAGCCGGTTGACAGAGAAAACAGGACAGTCAGAAAGAAGGGACGTTATGAACTGCCGTACTGCAGAGGGAATGGTAAACGGATATATTAATCATGAACTTTCTTTGAAGGAGCTGGAGGAATTTTTGGATCATATCCAGACATGTTCTTCCTGTTATGATGAATTGGAGACATATTTTATTGTTCATGAGGCCATGCAGCAGCTGGATGACAATGACAGCGGATCAGTGATGGATTTCAAGAGCCTTCTGGAACAGGATATCCGGAAATCCAGACGATATATCCGTAAGAAAAAATTAGGCCGTTTTTCAGTGGGAGTCCTTTTGTGTATACTGATCGTGGCTCTGGCAGCGTTTATGGTATATGTGGTGATGCAGATGATTCGTATTATCTGATCGCTAAATGAAGAGGTTGTTGTATGATTGGAGGAACTTATGAGTGAAAAAATATTACTGATCGACGGACATAGTATTTTAAACAGGGCTTTTTACGGTCTGCCGGATCTGACTAATTCTGAAGGAAAGCATACAGGGGCAGTCTATGGCTTTCTGAATATTCTTTTCAGAATTCTGGAGGAGGAAAAGCCACAGTATCTGACTGTGGCCTTTGATCTTCATGCACCTACCTTCCGTCATAAAATGTATGAGGCATACAAAGGAACCCGTAAACCCATGCCTGAGGAACTGAGAGAACAGGTGCCCTTGATCCAGGAAATGCTTACTGCCATGGGTGTAAAAATTGTTACTATGGAGGGCTATGAAGCAGATGATATTCTGGGAACTTTGGCCGGTAGAAGTGAGAAGAAAGGGATGGATGTGACCATTCTCTCAGGAGACAGGGATTTACTACAGCTTGCCACTGAGAAAGTAATGATCCGCCTTCCAAGAACTGTAAGAGGGAAGACTACCATAGAGGATTTTCATGCAGAGCAGGTGCTGGAGAAATATCAGGTAACACCACTTCAGATTGTTGATCTGAAGGCTCTTATGGGAGACAGCGCAGATAATATCCCCGGAATCCCGGGAGTTGGTGAGAAAACTGCTACAAAGATCATAGCGGAATATGGCTCTGTTGAAAATGCCCATGAACATCTGGAGGAGATCAAACCCAACCGCGCAAAGGAATCTCTCAGAGAGCATTATGATCTGGCACAGCTTAGTAAAGCATTGGCTGCAATCAATACAGACAGCCCGGTGGAGTTTGACTATGAGCAGGCGAAGCTTGGAAATCTTTATACACAGGATGCATTTTTGCTTTGTAAGCGATTGGAATTCAAAAATTTACTGGGTCGTTTTGACTCAGAAAATGCACAGCCACAGCAACAGATGCAGGAATTTTTCAGCTGCAGTGATCTGTCCGGATGTGAAACCCTTTTTGACAAAGCTGCAAAGCAGGAATATGTGGGAGTTTCACTGGTTGCAGAGCAGGGACAGGTATTTGGTGTGGGACTGGCACTGGATCAGGAGGAAGTTTATTTTATACCTGTGGAGGGACTGCTTACAGAGAATTATCTCTGTGGAAAGCTTCAGCAGCTTTTGCAGAAATCCTCCCATGGAGCTTTGACAATCTGCTCCATGGATGTGAAATCCATGCTGAAATATGTAGATGGTGAGGATTTTGGTGAGATTTTTGACACAGGAGTAGCTGCTTATCTTCTGAATCCGCTGAAATCATCATATACCTATGATGATATTGCAAAAGAATATTTAAATGGCCGGCTTCTTCCGTCCAGAGAGGAACTGCTGGGAAAAATGACTCTGGAAAAGGCATGGCAGCAGAGCGAGGACGGTCTGGTAAATATGGCTTGCTATATGGCATATACAGCGCTTGTGAGCAGAGAACCTCTTTGCGAAGCGTTGAAAGAGACGGACATGTGGAGAGTTTACACGGAAATTGAGCTTCCTTTGATTTTTACACTGAATTCCATGGAAAAATGGGGGATCAAAGTAAAAGGGGAGGAACTGAAAAGCTATGGAGAAAGGCTGAATATCCGGATTGCAGAGCTGGAACAGCTGATCTGGAAACAGGCGGGAGAGGAATTTAACATTAATTCTCCCAAACAGATGGGAATCATCCTTTTTGAAAAGCTGGGGTTAAAGGGTGGCAAGAAAACAAAAACAGGATATTCTACAGCTGCTGATATTCTGGAGAAGCTGGCACCGGAGTACCCGATTGTGAAAGATATTCTGGAATACAGACAGCTGACAAAGCTGAAATCCACTTATGCAGATGGATTGGAAAAGGTGATCGAAAAGGATGGAAGGATCCATTCGACTTTCAATCAGACTATTACTGCTACAGGACGTATCAGCAGTACAGAGCCTAATCTTCAGAATATTCCTGTACGCATGGAATTGGGACGCCTGATCCGAAAGGTTTTTGTACCGGAGGATGAATATGTATTTCTGGATGCAGATTATTCCCAGATTGAGCTGCGTGTACTGGCACATATGTCAGGGGATGAGAAACTGATCCAGGCTTACCGTGAGGCACAGGATATTCACAGGCTGACAGCGTCACAGGTATTTCATGTGCCTTTTGATCAGGTAACTCCTTTGCAGAGAAGAAACGCCAAGGCAGTTAACTTTGGAATTGTGTATGGAATCAGTTCCTTTGGTCTCAGCCAGGATTTAAGTATTACAAGAAAAGAAGCGGCTGATTATATTGAAAGATATTTTGAAACTTATCCTAAAATCAAGGGATTTCTGGATGAACTGGTGGAACAGGGAAAGGAAAAGGGCTATGTGACGACCATGTTTGGAAGACGAAGACCAATTCCGGAATTGAAGTCCAGCAATTTTATGCAGCGTTCTTTTGGGGAAAGAGTTGCCATGAATTCTCCTATTCAGGGAACAGCAGCAGACATTATTAAAATTGCCATGAACCGTGTCTATAAGCGACTGAAGGAAGAGGGATTGCGTTCCCGTCTGGTATTGCAGGTTCATGATGAGCTTCTTATAGAGACTTATAAAGAGGAAATTGAACAGGTTTCTGCAATCCTGGAGGAAGAAATGAAAGGAGCTGCGAACCTGTCAGTAGAACTGGAAGTGGATATGCACCAGGGCAATAACTGGTATGAGGCAAAATAAATGATTACAATAGGGATCACCGGCGGAGTGGGAGCCGGCAAGAGTACAGTACTGGATTTTCTGGAACAGGAATATCAGGCATATGTGATGAAAGCAGATGAAATAGGTCATCTGGTGATGGAACCGGGACAATCCTGCTATAAACCGGTAATTGCATTATTTGGAAAACAAATTATAAAAAATGATAAAACTATTGACCGCAGGCTGGTTTCGGATGTAGTATTTTCACATCCGGATATGCTGGAAAAATTAAATCACATTATTCATCCTGCTGTGAAGGAATACATCCGCAGACAGCTCGACCTGAAAAAGGAAGAGGGACAGAGAATCTGTGTGGTAGAGGCAGCCCTTCTTCTGGAGGATCATTATGAGGAATTCTGTGATACTGTCTGGTATATCCATACGGATTCAGAGATCCGTATCCGCAGGCTGATGGAAAGCCGGGGATATACCAGGGAGAAATCAATGAGTATTATAGCCAGTCAGGCACCGGAAGAATTTTTTAGGGCGCATACAGATTATGTGGTTACAAATAATGCTGATCTGGAGGAAACCTGGCAACAGATCAGGGAAGGAATTAAAAAATATGAGACTTTGTAGTATTGCCAGCGGCAGCAGTGGGAACTGTATTTATGTAGGTTCTGATCAGACACATCTGTTGGTAGATGTGGGAATCAGCGGTAAGCGCGTGGAGCAGGGACTGAATGAGCTGGAGCTGACAGGAAGAGATATTGACGGTGTTCTGATTACCCATGAGCATTCGGATCATATTAAAGGACTGGGAGTGCTTGCCAGAAAGTATCAGATACCTGTTTATACCACAGGAGGTACGGTGGATGCCTTGTCCAGAATGAATTTGGGAAAAATGCCGGAAGGGATTTTCCATGAGATCAGGGAAGATGAGACATTCTCGGTGGGAGATCTGAAAATAGATCCTTTTACGATCTCTCATGATGCCGCGCAGCCGGTGGGATACCGTATAGAATGTGATGACCACTCTGTGGGAATTGCCACGGACCTTGGAAAATATAATGAATACATAATTGAGAATCTCCAGAATCTGGATGCCCTTCTTCTGGAGGCAAACCATGATATCCGTATGCTTCAAGTGGGAAAATATCCTTATTATCTGAAACAGAGGATTCTGGGAGACAGAGGACATCTTTCTAATGAAAATGCAGGCAGACTTTTATGCAGGCTTCTTCATGACAACATGAAAGCTATTTTTCTGGGACATTTAAGCAGAGAAAATAACTATGAAGAGCTGGCCTATGAGACTGTGTGCTCAGAAGTAACCTTAGGCGACAACCCTTATAAGTCCCGTGATTTTAAAATACAGGTGGCAAAGAGGGATTGCATATCAGAAGTAATTACAGTGTAGAAAGGACAAAGAACTTATGAAAAAAACAATCATTACCGTAGTAGGAAACGACACAGTGGGGATTATTGCAAAGGTTTGTACTTATCTTGCAGACAACAATGTAAATATTCTTGATATCTCCCAGACCATCGTACAGGGATACTTCAACATGATGATGGTAACAGATGCCACAAAATGTGAAAAAGATAATGGGGTTCTTGCAAAAGAACTGGAAGACCTTGGAAATCAGATCGGCGTAGTGATCCGCTGCCAGCATGAAGACATCTTCAATGTAATGCACAGAATCTGAGAAAACATACAAGGGAGAAAGATAAAATGATCAATATTTTTGAAGTAAATGAAACCAATAAAATGATCGAGCAGGAGAACCTGGATGTGCGTACCATTACAATGGGAATCAGCCTTCTGGACTGTATTGACAGTGATCTTGAGACTTTGAACAAAAAGATTTATGACAAGATCACAACCTGTGCCAAAGATCTGGTATCCACAGGTGAGGCAATCTCCATGGAATATGGGATCCCCATTGTAAATAAAAGAATTTCCGTAACTCCTATCGCTCTGGTGGGCGGTGCGGCATGTAAGACAAAAGAAGATTTTGTGACAATTGCAGAGACTCTGGATAAGGCTGCAAAGACAGTTGGAGTAAACTTCATTGGTGGTTATTCTGCTCTGGTAAGCAAGGGAATGACTCCTGCAGAGAAACTTCTGATCGAGTCTATTCCACAGGCACTGGCAAAGACAGAGCGTGTCTGCAGCTCTGTAAATGTGGGCTCTACACGTACAGGTATCAATATGGACGCTGTCAAACTGATGGGTGAGATCGTTCTGGAAACAGCTCAGGCAAGTAAGGATCAGGATTCTCTGGGATGTGCCAAGCTGGTTGTATTCTGTAATGCGCCGGATGATAATCCTTTTATGGCAGGTGCGTTCCACGGTGTGACAGAGGCAGATACGATCATCAACGTAGGTGTCAGCGGACCTGGTGTTGTTAAAACTGCTCTTGAGAAAGTGAGAGGAAAGGATTTTGAGACACTTTGCGAGATGATCAAACGTACTGCATTTAAGGTAACACGTGTTGGACAGCTGGTAGCAAGGGAAGCTTCCAAACGTCTTGGTGTTAAGTTTGGTATTGTGGATCTTTCTCTTGCTCCTACTCCTGCCATCGGCGACAGTGTTGCTGAGATCCTGGAGGAGATTGGTCTGGAGCATGCAGGTGCACCGGGTACAACAGCAGCTCTTGCTCTGTTAAATGACCAGGTGAAAAAGGGCGGCGTTATGGCTTCTACTGCAGTTGGTGGTTTAAGTGGTGCATTTATTCCGGTCAGTGAGGATCAGGGTATGATCGATGCTGTAAATGCAGGTGCTCTGACTCTTGAGAAGCTGGAGGCTATGACCTGTGTATGTTCTGTAGGTCTTGATATGATTGCGATTCCTGGAGATACCAAGGCTTCTACTATTGCAGGTATTATTGCAGATGAGGCTGCTATTGGTATGGTGAATCAGAAGACTACGGCGGTTCGTCTGATCCCGGTAATTGGTAAGGGAGTTGGCGAAGTGGTTGAGTTCGGTGGACTGCTTGGTTATGCACCGATCATGCCGGTGAATCAGTTCTCCTGTGATGCGTTTGTGCAGAGAGGCGGAAGGATTCCGGCGCCGATCCATAGCTTTAAAAACTGATGAAAAATGCCAGAAACTTCGGAAAAGGGAGTTTCTGGCTTTTTTTGTTCAAGAGGGACGCGGGGCGGAAAATATTTTGTCTGGGGTGCGGTTTCGGAGCCTAAGATATTCTAAGTGCTCAGAAATCTGCTAAAAGCATGAGCCGTCTTGTCAAACTCGCTCCGTCTCCGACTTCGCTCAGACAGTGATGCAGACGGCTCATAACGCAGATTTCTGAGCGCTAAGAATATCTAAGACTCCTGCAAATGCACCCCAGACAAAATATTTTCCGCCCCGCTGGTATCTGGTTTTAAGCTATGATGGACTGGATTGTTTGTGAATTACTATAAATAAAGGAAATGTCTTGCTTTAAAGAGATTCCAGTACATGTAGAAGCCGGGTGTTGTCCTGGGGGTGCATGATGCAGAAGCGGATGTATTCGCCGTCCAGGCATTCGAAGGAGGTGCAGTCGCGGATCATGAGGCCCTGGCGGATGCAGGTGTCGAAGACGTCCTGGGAGGTCAGGCCGGGTTTCTGGATTTTCAGGAGGAGGAAGTTGGCATAGGTTGGGTAGGCTTTGTAGGTGGGGATTTCCTCTAATGCTTGAAGCAGGCGGGTGCGTTCTGAGAGGATGAGGTCCCGGGTCTGGCGGATGTAGGTTTGGTCCTGGAGCATCAGTTCGCCGGCCAGGGCTCCCAGACTGTTGAGGGACCATGGTACCTGTTTTTCTTTCATTTTTTTGAGAAATTCCAGGTTTCCGGTGATTCCGTAGCCCAGACGCATGCCTGGGGCTGCGTAGAATTTGGATACGCCGCGGAGTACCATCAGGTTCTGGAATTCTCTGGTGAGGCTAACGGCAGTAATTTCATTGATATCTGGGGCAAACTCTACATAAGTTTCGTCGATCATTACGAAAATGTTCTGCTCATTGCAGAAGGAAATGATTCTGCGCAGGTCGTTTACCTTAATTGCAGATGAGGTAGGATTATTTGGGTTGCAGAGGATGAGAAAATCGTATTTTTCTTCCAGAGTCCGGCAAAGGTCATCTACATCGAGGACAAAGTTATCTTCTTCGCGCAAGTGGTAATATTCCTGAGTGCTTCCTGAGAAGGAAAGTTCTCTGGAGTATTCGGAGTAGGTTGGGCCCAGGATAAGGGTGTGCTTTGGATTTCGTTCCTGTATCAGCAGCGCGATCAGTTCGCTGGAACCGTTTCCCGGCAGGATGAATTCAGCAGGAATGTTACAATATTCTGAAATTGTGCTGCGAAGTGAAGCATAATCTCTGTCAGGATAAGAAGACAGGACATCCAGACGCCCTGCAAGCTGTTCCTTTACATGCTCAGAAAGCCCCAGAGGGTTTACATTTGCCCCAAACATAATGATATCTTCTCTGCGAAGCCCGTAAATCTCGCAGACTTTCTCAATGTCACTTCCGTGAAATTCTATTTTAGCACTCATAATAAAGCCTCACAATCTGTTATAATAGTTCTGAATATGTGATATCTGAAATATAGTATATCATTTTTGTGCTTTTGTTTCCAGAAAAACAAATCATTTCTTGTCATATATTCAGACAGATGGTAAAATGAACCTATAATTATCATATTAAACCGAATTAAGTAGCGAAGCGGATGATTTTATCCGCTTGACTTGAATCAGGTATACCAATTAAGAAAGGCAGGAAAAAGCGTATGAAAAACAGATTATGGAAGATGATGATGGTAAGTGGACTGCTGGTTTCAGCAATGTCTGTATCAGGGGGCGGGCCGGCAAGTGTGCTGGCGGCAGAGGAGACAGAGGCTTCGGACGAAAGCGGGGATGATCTGCAGATTTTGTTTGATGAGGCTGTTAAGGATGCTATGATTATTGATAAGGATGAGATTCTTCCTGTGGTAAGTCTGGATGAAGGGGAACCTTATGCTGTTTATGATGATGAGGGCAGGATTCTTCTTTATACCTTCCATAAGTATCCGGACAGTTATCCGGACGGGGCTGATGTAAAACTGGAATGGGGAAATGTATGGACATTTACAGGCGGTGAGCTGGAGGAAAAATATCAGGAGAATAAGGACAGTGTGACAGACTGGCAGACCAGACTGAAGGAGCTGATCGGACTGCGTCCTGATAATGAATCAAATTATTTTACAGCGATGTGGGCAAAACCGGAGGACGTTTTCCGACCGGCCTATGTTTCAGATATTGGAACAGTAGAAATGACAGATTCATTTTCAGAGAACGTCAATGAGGAATATAAAGCCTGGTTTGATGATAATATTATTTCCAGCTATTTTGACGGCGCATATCCTTGGACAAGACTGGGATATACCTACGACTGGGCAGATAATGGACAGGAATATGGATTGTCAGAGTTTATCGTTAAAAAGGACAGCGATATAAAAGTGGCATATACGGTTGATCTGGACGAGATGTTGAAGAAACTGGAAAGTGATTCCTGGAATCCGCAGACAGAAAATTCAAAAAAACCTTGACATATCTGCATTACCGTGGTAAAGTAAACACATCAAAACCGATGAGAAAGAAGAGTAAGCAACCAAGGATCATCACAGAGAGCGGCAGCTGGTGGGAAGCCGTATGAAACTGATTGTTGAATGGCCTTTCGAGGGCGGTCCGAAATCTGAATAAGTGTGAGAGTAGGCACCGACGGGAACCGAACCCGTTATAAATCAGGAGTGTATGTTTGTACATGAGAAAGTGGACGTTTCGTCAATTTGAGTGGCACCGCGATAATAAGATACTTATTACCGTCTCAAGCAAATGCATTGTTTGAGACGGATTTTTTATATATACAAAGCGGTTTTTCACATCAGTTGGCACATCCGGCAAAAGGAATCCGGAGTTCTTTCTCACAGACAGTAACAGGGGATTGGCATATATCCCTGAGGCTACGGCAGTTAAATATTATGAGCTGCTGAATCATTGATGTAGAGAGAGGAAAAAGACTATGAAAAAAAGAGTATTAGCAATCGCAGCAACAGCAATGGCAACTATGATGATGGCATCACCGGTTATGGCACAGGACTTTAAGATCGGCATCTGCAATTATGTAGATGACGCTTCCTTAAACCAGATCGTAGACAACATTCAGTCCCGCCTGGAAGAGCTTGGCAAGGAAAAGGATGTAAACTTTGAGGTATCTTATGATAACTGCAATGCTGATGCAAATGTTATGGAGCAGATCATTTCTGATTTTCAGGCTGATAATGTAGATTTAATGGTAGGTGTTGCAACACCTGTGGCAATGCGCATGCAGTCCGCAACAGAAGGAACGGATACACCGGTTGTATTTTCCGCAGTATCTGATCCTGTAGGAAGCGGTCTTGTAGAGGATCTGGAGGCACCGGGAGCAAATATCACAGGAACCAGTGATTATCTTGATACAGCCTCTATTATGAAACTGATCCAGGCAGTAAATCCGGATGTGAAAAAGATTGGACTTCTCTATGATGTGGGACAGGATTCTTCCACTACAGCTATCCAGGAAGCCAAGGATTATCTGGATAAGGAAGGCATTGAATATGTAGAGCGTACAGGAACTACAACAGATGAGGTACAGCTTGCAGCAGATGCGTTGGTGGCAGATGGAGTGGATGCTGTATTTACACCAACTGACAACACTATTATGACAGCAGAACTTTCTATTTATGAGAAATTTATTGATGCAGGTATCCCACAGTATACAGGAGCTGACTCCTTTGCGTTAAACGGTGCGTTCGTTGGATACGGTGTGGATTATGCAAACCTGGGACAGAAGACAGCAGATATGATCGCAGCGATTCTGGTAGACGGTGCAGACCCATCTAAAACACCGGTAGAAACCTTTGACAATGGTACAGCAACTGTAAATACAGAGACCTGCGAAGGGCTGGGACTTGATCTTGACACAGTTAAAAAGGACTTTGAGCCATTATGCACACAGGTAAACGAGATCGTTACAGCAGAGAGCTTTGATGAAGTGGAAAAATAATAAAGATGTTTGGATCGTGTTTTGATCGGACGTGAATTTGAACAAAATATTTTCTGAATGGAAATGAACAGCAGCAGTTTTTCTGTTGCTGTTCATTGAACGTAATAAAATAAATACAAACTGGAGGAAATCATCGTGACTATTGCGACTATGCTCTCCCTGGGAGAGACTGCGCTGAAGCTTGGCCTGATCTGTTCACTGACAGTTCTTGCCCTGTTTCTCAGCTATTCCATGCTGAATGTCTGTGACCTTTCCACTGATGGCTGTTTCACACTGGGAGCAGCAGTGGGAGCGGTAGTGGCAGTCAGCGGACATCCTTTTTTATCTATTTTTGCAGCCATGGCTGCAGGTGTATGCTCAGGCTTTGTGACAGCCATACTTCAGACAAAGCTGGGGGTTGACAGTCTTCTTGCAGGAATTATCGTTAATACAGGGCTTTATTCTGTGAACATTGCAGTGATGGGAGGTTCTTCCCTGATCAATATGAACAGAACAGATACAGTATTTTCCATGATGAAAGAAACGCTGAAAAATACACCGCTGAAAGGCAGAGGAGATATTGTAGTTGCCCTTATGGCAGTGATCATAGTGATCGCTTTTCTTGTATTCTTTCTGAGAACAAGACTTGGTCTGGCGATCAGAGCCACAGGAAATAATGCAGATATGGTAAAATCCTCATCTATTAACCCGGTGTTTACCACGATCGTAGGTCTCTGTGTTGCCAACTCCTTTACAGCACTTTCCGGATGTCTTCTGTCTCAGTCACAGAAATCCGTAGATATCAATATCGGACAGGGAATGGTTACCATTGCACTGGCCTCCCTGCTGATCGGAGGTACGATCCTTGGCAGAGGCGGAATTTTTGTGAGAGCCGTAGGCATGGTACTTGGATCTTTTATTTTCCGTCTGGTATATACGGTTGCACTGAGATTTAACATGCCGGCATTTATGCTGAAACTGGTATCTTCTGTGATCGTTGTATTGGCTATTTCAGGTCCATACCTGAAGAAACAGTGGCCGCAGATTAAGAGAAGAATGACTCACAGGAAGGGAGTACAGTGATTTATGCTGAAGATTGAACATATTTCCAAGACTTTTAATCCGGGTACGGTAAACGAGAAACAGGCCATCAGAGATTTATCCCTGAATCTGGAGAAAGGTGATTTTGCAACAATCATCGGTTCTAACGGTGCTGGTAAATCCACTCTGTTTAATGCAATCTGCGGAGATTTTCTTACAGATTCCGGCATGATCATGCTGGATGGACAGGACATTACTTTTATGCCCCAGCATGTACGTGCAAAGACCATCGGCCGCCTGTATCAGGATCCTATGAGAGGAACTGCGCCTGGAATGACCATAGAAGAGAATCTGGCACTTGCAGCAGGGAAAGGCGGATGGCTTTCCCATGTGTCCAGACAGGAGAAAGAACGTTTCTATGAAGAGTTAAAGCTTCTGGATATAGGATTGGAAAAGAGAATGACTCAGCCGGTAGGACTTCTCTCCGGTGGACAGAGACAGGCTCTGACACTTCTCATGGCAACCATGAATCCGCCCAAGCTTCTACTTTTGGATGAGCATACAGCAGCCCTTGATCCGGGAACAGCAGAGAAGGTGCTGAATCTTACGAAACGGATCGTGGAGGAACACCAGCTTACCTGTCTGATGATCACCCACAATATGCAGTCAGCCTTTGATCTGGGAAATCGTATTCTGATGATGGATTCCGGAGATATTGTGCTGGATATTCATGAAGAAGAAAAGAAAGGCCTGACAGTGGAAGGACTTCTGGAGAAGTTTAAAACAGGTGCAGGCAAGAAGCTGGATAATGATCGTATTCTTCTTTCCGGAGAGAAATAAACATAATAAAAGAACTAATAAAAGAACCATTATATACAAAGGTTATAGCTGCTATCTGAATGACTGATAGCTGTATAGTCTGATATAATGGTTCTTTTTTATCAGGTTCTTTTTTTGAGACTTGTTCTAATTTACAGAACTTACCTGATCTGGTTTTAGGATAGTAAGCGGGAATCCTCGGC
>HE978651.1:1194710-1267479 GCA_000285855.2 Ruminococcus sp. JC304
CCGAGTAATTCACTGCTTTATTATCTTTCATACTGTTAAGCGCCTTTCATATTGCAAGTGAAACCGTTTTATACTATACTTCAATTAATTTCAGGCAGTATATTATTTCATTGGAGGACAAGTGCATGAAAAGAATTAAAGTATTAGGCAGTGTTTTAAAACGGACTCGCGCAGATAAAATTATCGTTGGTTTTATTGTGTTTATTTTTGCTATCGCAGCAGTGATCCAACTGGTTGAACCAGACATTAACCGATACGGAGATGCACTGTGGTATTGCTATGCGGTGATCTCCACTGCCGGATTTGGCGATGTAGTTGCGGTTACTTTCATTGGAAAAATGTGTTCCGTTCTTCTGACAATCTATTCCCTTTTTGTAGTTGCCATTGCCACCGGGGTAGTGGTCAATTTCTACACCCAGATGGTGGAAATGCAGCGAAAAGAGACACTTGCCATGTTTATGGATCAGCTGGAAAGACTTCCTGAGCTTTCCAGAGAAGAACTGGAGAATATTTCCAGAAAAGTGCGCCAGTTTCGGTAGCTGTGGATTTTACTGATCTTTGGAAGAAAGTTCTTCTTCCTGCTTGCTGCGTACCTGCGGGATCAGAGAAGCTGCCAGTTTTCCTTTTCCGCGGTTTCGCAGATACAGAATACCGATGATAGAAAATACTACTGCACCGATAAAGTTTACGATCAGATCTTTCATGGTATCAACAATACCAATATCAAGATAGCCTCCCAGATCCCAGGTCTCACCGTTAACGACCAGGGACTGAACATCTACATGGATGGGAACGTTTGCACCGGTAGGATTCAGCTTCACAGAGTTGATGGCCGGTACGATCCAGTCCTTCTGCATATCCATTCCAAAAAACCAGTCCATGCTGAATTCGAAGAATTCCCACATAACACCAACAGTCATTGAAAAACAGAATGCAAAAAAAGCTACAAAATACGGTGACATTTTAATGGAAAACCTGTCACTGCGGTTAAAAAGATCGATCAGTGCAAATCCGATGGCAGCCATCAGAAAACCGTTAGTAGTATGTAAAATGGTATCCCAGATAGGAATTTTTACATAAAAGGCATTGACCTCACCCAGAATTTCTGCTGAAAAGATAAAAATCAGAATGACTGTCTCCAGTCCCGGTGGTATTGTGACGCTCAGTTTTCTGTCCAGAAACTGTGGAACCATAAAAAGGATCAATGTTAAGATTCCCAGAAACATATTGTGGTAATTTCCCAGGAAAAACTGACGTACAACGGATAAGATTACCAGGGCGGTAAGCACCATCTGAATCTTTGTTCTGTTCTTTTTCAAACCTGAACTCGCTTTCATTTTTCTTTTCCTCCTTCCTTGTTTTATATCCTTATCCTCACTGTTTATATTTTAACATAAGTGAATTTAAACAACAAGAATTATATGATAATAAGCTGTTTCTGGGACTCGTGACAGAATTTTCTGCCGGTTTTCAGACACAGAAGTTTTTCATATAAATTGGAAGAAAAAACAGTTTCAGATAAAATCTGATTACCTTCACTGTCCAAAAGATTTTGGGCGTCCGCAAGCTTGGTGATAAGAGGAATTCGGCTGTGCTGCTTGATCTGGCTTAGCAGCTCACTGCTTTCCCTGCAAAAACCAAGAACCCTGGCAAAGGGAATCTGTGTCGGCGCAGTGTGGATATTTAATATAATATGAAGCAATGCTCTCTGTATCCTTGTCTGAGTCAGCTCTCTGGTTTTTAGAACAGCAACAGACTGGGAGAAGGACAGTAGAAGGTTCTGCTGATTTATGATTCTTCGTGCAAGATCCTCGGAAACATCCATATAGGAAGAAAGGCTTTCTACATTTTCCTTCATAAGGCAGTAAGAAAGAATAGAGTCCAGAGAATTTTCTGTGAGAAATTCACCGGAGTCCAGCGCCTTTTTGAAAACGTAAAAAGCATCTGGCGGAATCTGGGATGACAGCATATTGACAATTTTGTTATCCGAATTCCTGCCTGAATTATTTATGTCTGAGATTGCCTCTGAATGGCTACTTCCCGGATCTTGAATAAGACTGCGTATAGCAGTTGCAGATGCAAAAAAATCAGTGGATGACTGTAAATCAGGGGAGGGGCTTGCTGAATCTCCTTCAGGGACAGTGGTTTCATGATAACCCATTCCTTCCCTGCGGAGGGTGACAGGGCGGATCCGGCTGTTCAGGCGGAGAAGTGCCTTACAGTATTCGACTCCCAGAATATTATTGGGAGTGCTCAGAATCTGTGTCACTTCATTTAACAGAGGAGTAAGGACTCCGTCAAAATCGTCACCATTGAAGTTGCGCGGATTCTTAAAATATTCTGTCAGTGCCTGGCTTCTGGCAGCCGGAAAAGTCAGCCCTTCGCTTAAAAAGCTTTTCAGCAGCTTTTTATATTCTTCAGGTTCTTCTACAAGGATCTCAGCCAGTTCTCGCAGTGCGCTGATCTCCCCGGATTCACTTCCAAAGCAGAGCATATCAACAACGCCAAGGCTGTCCAACAGGGAAACACCTCCCATTGCAAAGGCTTCCGCACTTGCTGTAGAGATGGATACCGGCATTTCAAGTACAAGGTCGGCACCACACTGCAGAGCCATTTCTGCACGTACGTGTTTGGAGATGAGAGCGGGAGTGCCGCGCTGCACATAATCTCCGCTCATGGCAACAATCACATAGTCTGCCTTTAGCTTTTCTTTTGTATACCGGATCTGATATTCATGTCCTTTGTGAAAAGGATTATATTCTGCAATAATTCCTGCTGTTTTCATAAATTTAGACAGAAAGCTCCTTTCTGAAATTTTGTAGAGTTCTCTCTTTTTTACCATATTGCATCTTAAAAAATACTTTTTTATGTCATATTCTACCATTCAGATGCTTGAAATACAAGGCTTCAGGAGTTATAATGAAAACAGCGCAGATAATTGATAGAAAATTGATATTGGATATCAGAACTGCTATATGAAAGGAGCCATTTTAATCATGGGATTTATTGACACACTCAAAGAAAGAGCAAAAGCAAACGTAAAAACAATCGTACTTCCGGAGACAGAAGATAAGAGAACTCTGGCAGCTACAGAGAAAATTTTAAAAGAAGGAATTGCAAAGGTTATCCTTGTTGGTAACGAAGAAGCTGTTAAAAAGAGTGCAGCTGAAGACGGATATGACATTTCCGGCGCACAGATCGTAGATCCTGCTACATCAGAGAAAACACAGGGATACATTGACAAGTTAGTAGAATTAAGACAGAAAAAAGGCATGACACCGGATCAGGCTAAAGAGATTCTTCTTAACCAGTATCTGTACTATGGTGTAATGATGGTAAAAATGGGCGATGCAGACGGTATGGTATCCGGTGCATGTCACTCTACAGCTGATACATTAAGACCATGTCTTCAGATTCTGAAGACAAAACCAGGTACAAAACTTGTATCCGCATTCTTCTTAATGGTAGTTCCGAACTGCGAATACGGCGCAAACGGCGCATTCGTATTTGCTGATTCCGGTCTGAACCAGAACCCGACTTCAGAAGAGCTTGCAGCAATCGCAGCATCTTCTGCAGAATCCTTCGAACTTCTTGTTCAGGAGAAACCAATCGTTGCCATGCTTTCACACTCCACTAAAGGCAGTGCAAAACATGCTGATGTAGACAAAGTAGTAGAAGCTACAAAGATCGCAAAAGAGCAGAATCCGGAACTTGCACTTGACGGAGAATTCCAGCTTGATGCAGCTATCGTTCCAAGTGTAGGTGCATCCAAAGCTCCTGGAAGCGAAGTAGCTGGTAAAGCTAACGTACTTGTATTCCCAGACCTTGATGCAGGTAACATCGGATACAAACTTGTACAGCGTCTTGCAAAGGCAGAAGCTTACGGACCTGTAACCCAGGGTATTGCTAAACCTGTAAATGACCTGTCCCGTGGATGCTCTGCAGACGATATCGTTGGTGTAGTAGCTATCACAGCAGTACAGTGCCAGGCTGATGACAACAAATAAGATTTCGGTCAGACAGTAAAGCAGAATTATTTTATCGACTACATAATTTATTGATATTATAATATGAAAGGAAAAGCTGGCAGAAATATTCGGAATTTATTGCCGGCAGAATATGAAAATGAACGTATTAGTAATCAACTGTGGAAGTTCATCCCTGAAATATCAGCTGATCAACTCTGATTCAGAAGCAGTTCTTGCAAAAGGTCTCTGCGAGAGAATTGGTATCGATGGAAGATTAGTATATCAGAAAACAGGCTGTGACAAAGAGATCACAGAAGCTCCGATGCCTACACATAAAGAAGCAATCCAGATGGTTCTGGATGCCCTTACAAATGACAAAACAGGTGCCATCGGAAGTCTGAAAGAAGTAAATGCTGTTGGACACCGTGTTGTACATGGTGGTGAGAAATTTGCCAAATCTGTAGTGATCACAGATGAAGTTATCGCAGCAGTAGAAGAGTGCAACGATCTTGCACCACTTCATAACCCTGCAAACCTGATCGGTATCCGTGTATGCTCTGAGCTTATGCCAGGAGTACCTCAGGTTGGTGTGTTTGATACCGCTTTCCATCAGACGATGCCTGCAAAAGCATATCTCTATGGCCTTCCACTGGAATATTACAAGAACTACAAAGTAAGAAGATATGGTTTCCACGGAACCTCCCACAGCTTTGTTTCTAAACGTGCTGTTGAATTCCTTGGCCTTGACAAAGATAACTCAAAAGTTATCGTATGCCACCTTGGAAATGGTTCTTCCATCAGTGCTGTTGTAAACGGTCAGTGTGTTGATACAACAATGGGTCTTACTCCACTTGAAGGTGTTGTTATGGGAACACGTTCCGGTAACATTGACCCGGCTATCATGGAATTCATCGCTAAGAAAGAAAACCTTGATATTGCAGGTATCATGAATGTGCTGAACAAAAAATCCGGCCTTTTTGGATTATCCGGCGGATTATCCAGCGACTTCCGTGATCTGAACGATGCAGCTCAGAGCGGAAACGAAGATGCAGCTAACGCAATCGACGTTCTCTGCTATGGTATTGCTAAATTCGTTGGTGGATATGTTGCAGCTATGAACGGTGTAGATGCCATCGTATTTACAGCAGGTATCGGCGAGAACGCTATTCCTGTACGTGAAAAAGTTGTAAGCTATCTTGGATACCTTGGAGTTACACTTGACAAAGAAGCTAACGGAGTTCGCGGAGAAGAGATCGTTATCTCTACACCGGATTCCAAAGTTAAAGTTGCTGTAATTCCTACAAACGAAGAACTTGCAATCTGCAGAGAGACAGTAGCTCTGGTTTAATTTTCGCAGACAACAGAGTGTCTGTATGATGTCCAAACGAGAAAAATATAGCTGGATAGAAGTTATATTTATATAGAAGGGAAGGGTGCGTCTGTCAGGAGCACCCTTCTTTGTGCCCGTAAAGCATGTGGAAATTACCTGATCATAATGCTGCCGGATGATAAAATAGGTTTCACAGGAAGTATAGCAATTCCATAAAATACTTCGTAAAGGAATATTACTTGACAAAATGTGAAATTTTTCTAATTTATCGTTGACAAAAGCAGAGGCGGTATGTATAATAAAACAAGTGTGGATAGGAGAAAAGTATGCAGATACATTTATCAGATATTTCATCCAGTGAAGGAATGCGTATTCAGAAGACTGCAGAGTTTGGAATGGATACGATCACCTTTCAGTCAGGAAGCTTTCCGGTCCTTGCAAAAGACCCCATAGAGCTTACGATTACGAATACAGGTGACAGGAATCTTGAGATCAGAGGAACAGGTAAGATTACCGTTGGTATTCCCTGTGACAGATGTCTGGAAGAGGTTTCCACTGAGATTCCTTTAGAGATTGAGCGAAAACTTGATATGAAGCTTACGGATGAAGACCGTGTGAATGATCTGGACGAGAGTTCTTATCTCACAGGTATGGACCTGGATGTGGACCAGCTGGTCTATCTTGAGGTACTGATGAGCTGGCCTTTGAAGGTTTTATGTAGAGAAGACTGCAAAGGAATCTGTAGCCAGTGCGGGAAAAACCTCAATGACGGTCCTTGCGGATGCGTCGAGGGACCAAAGGATCCCCGTATGGCAGCTATCAGTGATATATTTAGTAAATTTAAGGAGGTGTAACATATGTCCATCTGTCCAAAGAATAAATCTTCTAAAGCAAGACGTGATAAGAGAAGAGCAAACTGGAAAATGAGCGCTCCGAACCTTGTAAAATGCAGCAAATGTGGCGAACTGATGATGCCGCACAGAGTATGCAAAGCTTGCGGAAGCTACAACAAAAAGGAAATCATTAAAGTTGAAGACTAATTTTTAATGATTGCAAAGTATGGCAGGTTCTCACATTTTTGTGGGATGCCTGCTTTTTTGTATGTTGAAATATCATGCCATGGAACGCATGGTGCTAAGACTGAGATAAACTGCGGAGCAGTTATTCGGTGTAGAGCAAGTAGCGAAGCGGATGATTTTATCCGCTTAACAATGTGGATGAGGGAAAAGAAATGGAGAAAAAGGAAAAGGTAAATCAGATCACAGAAGGAGTGATCTGGAAACAGCTGCTGTTATTTTTCTTTCCTATTGTATTTGGAACGTTCTTTCAGCAGATTTATAACACTGCAGATACCATTGTTGTAGGTCGTTTTGTAGGAAAACAGGCACTTGCTGCAGTTGGAGGTTCTGCCAGTCAGATCGCCAATCTGATCGTTGGCTTTTTTGTAGGGCTTTCCTCAGGGGCAGCAGTTGTGATTTCGCAGTTTTATGGGGCAAAAGACAAGAAGAATCTGAGTAAGGCACTGCATACAGCATTTGCATTTTCCATTGCGGCGGGAATTGTTCTTACTGTAGTGGGGATTTTTCTGACCAGGCCTGCATTACTGCTTATGAAGACACCTGCAGATGTGGTAGAGGACTCTGCGGTGTATCTTCATATTTATTTTGGCGGAATGGTTTTTAACCTGGTCTATAATATGGGGGCCGCCATCCTGCGCGCAGTAGGAGATTCCAAAAGACCCCTGTATGTTCTGATCGTTACCTGTGTGCTGAACATTATTCTTGACCTGCTCTTTGTTGTTGCCTTTGGCATGGGGGTAACAGGTGTGGCAGTTGCTACAGTTGGCTCACAGGTGATCAGTGCATTGATCGTAACCGGAATGCTTTTGAAAACCAGGGAAATCTATGTATTAAAGCTCAGTCAGCTTCGTTTTGACAGAAGAATGCTGTTTTATGTGCTTAGGATCGGTATTCCTGCAGGATTGGAATCAGTTATGTATAATATTTCCAATATTGTGATCCAGGTGTTTGTCAATAATCTGGGAACTGATACAGTGGCAGCCTGGGGAACACTGGGAAAAATCGATGCCATTTTCTGGATGGTGATCAATGCGTTTGCAATTTCCATTACTACCTTTGTGGGACAGAATTTCGGAGCCGGCAAATATCACCGTATGCGAAAGAGTGTGAGTGTCTGTATGGTCATGAGTATGGTCAGTTCTGCGGTGATGATCATTTTGATGTATTCATTTGCTCCCTGGATTTATCGTCTGTTTACCACAGACAGCGCAGTAATTGTCCATGGTGTTCATATGAGTCGTTTTTTACTGCCGTCCTATTTCATTTATGTAATCATAGGAATTTTGTCTGGGGCATTGAGGGGTACCGGAAAAGTTCTGGTGCCTATGATCCTGACCTGTGGCGGTGTGTGCTCTCTGAGAATCCTGTGGCTTTTTACAGCCGGACAGATGTATCCGGGAATTAATACGATCATGCTCAGTTATCCGGTTTCCTGGAGCATTACGGCGGTGCTGTTTGTTGTATACTATTTCATGAAATTCCCCGGAAAGAAAAAGGAGAATTAACCATTTTTCGGTACACCATTTTTCATGAAATAATGCAGTTTATCCTATGTCTGTTGCCGAAATCCACCAGATAAGGTAAGCTAAGAACAAAGGAAATTGAGAATAAAGATAACGGATCGAGCAGTAATGTAAAATGAAAGTATGAAAAAACTATGAGAAAACAGAAAATAACAGTTCTGATTTTAATGATAACTCTGTGCCTGACCGGCATATGGGGAATGAAAAAAAATACCACAGTATGGGGCGCGGTGATCCAGGTAAATGATGTGATCGTACCCCATGATATTCCTGCAGTAGCTGTAGAAATAAATAAAAGCAGCGAACAGATCACTGAGAAGCTGTCCAAGGTTTTCTATACAGTTTATACAGATGCAGATACACTGCATATTCCGGTGTCCTGGAATGTTTCTTCTGTGAATATGAAACTGGCAGGCGTTTATACAGTGAAAGGTGTGCTGAAGCTTTCGCCGGAGTATGCTTTTGACGAGAGTGAAAGTCTGCAGGTACAGACTACCGTTTCTGTGCAGTACCCGGACAAACCGGATATTAATACATATTACAGGTTGACTGCGGCAGGAATCTATATATTTCCCTGGTTGAAGCAGGAAAATTCCGATTCCATGGAAGCTTATCTGAAGAAAGAAAGCGGACAGTGGATCAACCTTACTGAGGAGGGCTTTGCCCTCTGTGAAGAGGAGGGGCTGTATGTATCTAACCAGAGTATGGTTGTGGGTAATACCTATTCCCTGCTGGTAACCTATGATAATGGAAGGAAGCAGACCAATACTCTGCGGTTTCAATATCAAAGAGACGGCAGTCTTAAAATTTATGGTTATCAGTACAGTCAGCTTGGAAATACGGGAAGCCCTGCAAAACGTATTCGTTCTTATAATGCAAAAGATGAGAAATATCTGAGCAGATGTGCTGCTTATGCAGTAGAAATCGGAAGCAGTCTGAGAAAAATAGAAGAAGATCTGAAAGAAGGTGTCAGACTTCGTGTCAGCACTGCTGAGAAATTCGAGAATACAGCAGAAAACCCAGAGATTATTCTGGAGTCTTCCTGGGATATGAGTCAGGTAGATCTTACGAAACAGGGCGTCTATAAACTTACAGGTACATTTGTGGTGCCGGAAGGATATCAGTTATCTGAGGATCTGGCACTGCCAAAGGCATATGCCTATCTTTCCGTACAGAAAAAGGGGTATCCGCAGATCAATACTTACAGTATGCCTGTAGTGGATCTGGTAGAGTTTCCGATGCTTATGGCAGGTTTTTCAGCAGAAGAACTTCAGAATGTACAGGTTTATATACGTGAGAATAAAGGGAGTTATCAGAAGCTGGACAGAGAACTGGCGGAAGTAACATCCAAAGGGATACAGCTTTACTGCCGGGAAGTACTGAAAAAAGGAAATAATTACGATATCTGTGCAGTTTATGAAACAGGGAGTACAGGGATTTATTCTTTTTCATATAATGATGAATTTATTGTAAATGAGTACTGGCATGAGAGAAACTTTTCGGACAGGGATGAGAAAAATCTTCCGACTATTGTGCAGAAAGCCCCGGGACAGACGGTTACGCCGGTGCCTTCCGTAGAAGGAATGGAATCTCCGGATACTAAAGAGAATTATTATGAAGAAAGTTCCGGCGAAACTTCGGATAATAGCAGAAACTCCGGGCAGAAAGCTTCAGCAGGAGAGACAAAAGCGACCGGTTCCGGAACAATATCGGATTTTGATGCTGCAGATAGTACAGTAACTGAGCTGAGTACGGATACTGTCACAGCAGTCAGCGGTCAGAGACTGCTTCTGATGTTACAGCAAAATGGCAGCGTCAGATTTGAAAAGCAGGGAATTTCTGTGACGATCCTGCCTGAGACGATAAATACCTGGAAAGTGGCAGCAAATGATGAAATCCAGATGAAGATAGAGAAAACTGCAGAATCTGCTTTTTCCCTGAGGATTTTTGTAAGAGGAGAGGAAGTAACGGAGATTCCGGGAAGTACAGTGGAATTTCAGACTTCTGTATTTGGAGAAATTTTATCTCCGGAAACTGTGACAGTTGTGGATGCACAGGGAAATTTGTGTGCGGTAACCTGGCAGGACAAACAGAAGATTTTGCGGGTTGAGATAGAAAAGACAGGAGATTATTTTCTTTCAGATGATCCTGCCGGCGGACAGACAGATAAAACAGAGACAAATCTGACAGAATCTTCGGTATCAGATGCCGATGAAGACACAGAAGCGATTTTGGATGGCGTTATGACAGAAGAGGTGACTGCAGAAGGACTGTCAGAAAAGCAGAAAAAGAAAGCTGTAAAATTAATAAAAAGAATTGATTTTACAGGTGAAATCTGTGGATTGTTAAGCATTGCGACAGTTGGACTGATCTTGTTCCTGATATTGAGAAGAAAGCGAAATAACAGAAGAAACAGATAGAATAAGAATACACCTGTGGACAAAAGGAGGTGGCAGCAATGAAGAAAAAACGGAAATATTCATTGATACTTGTAATAGTTGTGTTTGTCCTGTCCATGGGTGTGTTCTTTTTGCTTTATTACGTTGATAATAAGTATACGGCCAGGGGTGACCGGGCAATACAGGGTATTCTTTATGTACGCGAGGATGATCCTCTGCATTATCTTACCGGAGAGTGGGAATATTATCCGGATCTGCTGTTGACCCCCGGGGAACTTGAAAAACATAAAGGAGAGTACTACAGCAGATATGTTTCTATAGGTGAATACGGTGGTATGGATCTGGGCGATAAAGATAAATCTCCTTTTGGAAGCGGGACATATCGGATGACACTGGTGCTTCCTGAGAAGGAAAAAAGATATGCCATAGGTCTTGTGGAAGTATTTTCCTCCTATAATCTGTACGTAAATGGAAATCTGGTCGGACAGGTTGGAAATCCGGATCCGGAAAATTATAAAGAACAGATTCAGAACAGAGTCTTTACATTTGAAGGAAAAGGAAATACGGAGATTATGATTGCTGTGACAGACCGGCATTCAGTATCATCGGGTATTCAGTTTGTGCCGGTATTTGGCCTGCCTTTACAGGTGAATCTGATCAGAGGTCTGTCGATTGTCGGTGATGCAGTGTATCTGGCATTTACATTTTGTGTTTTTCTTTTTGCAGTTTATATGTTTGTGCGTACAAAAAAGGCGGAGCTCTGTCTTTTTGCCCTGCTTTGTATCTGCGTTATGGGGTGCAGTTCCTATCCTGTTCTCCATGCATTTGTCCCTGTAAAAGTACAGCCGGCTTATGGACTGGAAGCTTTATTTTATTATCTGATGTTTGCATGTGTTGTGGTTGTGCAGCAGAAAATCCTTTGTGATGAAGGAAATTTTTCGGAAATTCTGGCAATTGTCCTTGCTGTGGCAGGTGTTTTGATTTTTGTGACAGAATTGTTATGTTCCGGGATTCAGTCTGCAGGCGGACTCTATCTGGTTTCCGGGATTACGGAAGTTATGAAATGGTTTTCTGCGTTTTATCTGATGTTCAGGAGTGTGAAGGATATACAGCAGAAATACAGCAGTGTTCTTCTGGTGGGAATTACTGCCTATGCTTCATCTCTGGCAGCAGACAGAATATGGAAAGCCTATGAGCCGATCATAGGAGGATGGTTTACGGAATTTGGAGCCGCAGTGCTTGTTTTCTGTGTGGGCCTGACTTTGTGGATAGAGCTTGCCAATGCCTACAGATTCCAGTTAACCTATGGGGAATACAGCCGTCAGATGGAACAGAAGCTTCTGATGCAGAAACAGCATTATGAAGAGCTTACACAGAAGATGGATGAGATCAGCAAAATGCGCCATGATATGCGTCATCATCTCCGCACGGTCATGGCTTATGCACAGCAGGAAAAATATGAAGAACTGATGAAGTATCTGCAGGAGTATGCTTCTGTTATGACAAAAGAGGAAAAAACAGTCTGTTATTGCAGAAATATGGCAGTAGATGCGGTCATCCATTTCTATGCCGGTGAACTGAAGCAGAGAGGGATTTTGTTTGAATGTGATATGATGCTTCCAGCCAATATCAGCATTTCAGATACGGATTTATGTAAGATTTACGGAAATCTTCTGGAGAATGCGGTGGATGCGGTAAAAGATCAGTCTATGGAAAAGAATCCTTATGTAAAAATCCTTACAAAGATTAAGAATAAAAAACTGCTGATAGAAATTTCCAATACGTACACAAATGAAATCCAGAGAAAAGAAGACAGATTTTATTCGACAAAACATGGAGGTTTCGGGATAGGGACTGCATCTGTGACAGAGGTAGTACAGAAAGCCGGGGGGTATGTGACCTTCTGTACAGAAGATGGTGTATTTAAAGTTAATATTTTCCTGCCTGTAAAAATAGCGACAGAAGCATAAGAGGTATATCAGGAATACTTATTGTAAGATGATTAGTTATCAGAGTCTGAGGAGAATAAGTATTCCAGATATGCTTTTTTTATTGCGTTGGAGCCGCGCTTGCGTACAGTGACAAGTTCCTGATTGTCCATAACAAAGCCTTCATCTGTGGATTCTTCGATATGATCCATATTTACGATACAGCCTCTGTAACAGGAGAGAAAACATTTCATTCCCTCCAGAAGCTCTTCAAATTTCTGGAAGGTTATGTAGGAGCGTATGATACCTGCATCTGTGGTATGTACCTGAACTGCATTGCGGTAGGTATCCACGTACAGGATGCTCCTGACTGGGATCTTTACAGGGGTGCGGTCAGAGATCAGCTCTATATATCTGGAATTCTGTGACTGTCTGAATTGGATTGTTGAGAGGATCCGGCAGAGCTTCTCCGGGTCAAAGGGCTTCAGCAGATAGTAGGATGCCTGTACATCATAGCTTTCCACAGCAAAGGAATCACTGCTTGAAATAAAGATCAGAGCAGCTGTATCCCTGGCTTCGCGGAGCTTTCTGGCTGCATCCATACCGGTCATACTGCCCATATAAATATCCATAATGATCAGGTCGTAAAATCCGGGTATGTATTTAGTAAAAAAAGCTTCTGCGCTGGAATATAAATGGATGTCTGCGGATGTATTCTGGGATTCATAATAAGAAGAAATGACAGACTTTACCTGACGCAGATCTTCCTTTGAATCGTCAAGGATTGCAATATTCAAAAGGAGTACCTCCTAAATTAACTTAAACATAATTTGTATTTTAGCGTATTTTCATGAGTTATTCAAGTACGGATTCCTTACTGAAAGCAAGTAATACCATAAGTATTTATTCATTTTTCCATATTTCATGAAAAATGTCATTTAATCCCATGTATCTTGAAAATAAGACTGAAATTTTTTATAGTAAGAACATACAAATTCAGTTTAGAAATAGGTACACACATTTTAAGAAAGGATGGTAAAAAATATGAAAAACTGGAAAAAAATAATGGCAGGTCTTTGTGCTGCTGCAATGGTAAGCTCTATGGTTGTTCCGGTATGGGCAGCAGAGGAGACTACAGAGGAAGCAGCAGATGACGGAGATGTCGCGGATGTATCAGAGGCAATGTTAGGACTCTGGAAGGACAGCGCAGGAGATATCTACGGATTCTACAAAGATAATTCGTTTTTTGGTCAGTGGAAGGATGAAGAACAGGATATTTTAGGCGTATATGCGCTGAGCTCAGATGGAGAGTATACAGCGCTGGCAATGCAGTTTGCAAATGACGACGGCACGTATGATGATGAAAATATGGTAACTTATTTGGTACAGGCAAATGAAGAGGAAAATCTTCTGGAGCTTTATGATCCGGAAACTCAGGAGTTAACAGCAACTCTGGAACCTTACGAGGGAACCGGTGATGAGGCAGATTACAACAAGACCTATCAGGATATGGGTGATCTGCTTACAGAATGCTATTCCGGTGAGACAGAAGCAGGTGAGACCTTTATTTATGCAGCAAATGAAGATGGAACTTTCTGCTCAGTGCTTGTGATCGACCAGGATGATAATTATGTAAGCTTCATCGGCGAAGGTACTTTTGATGAGGAAAATGCAACAGTAACTATTGAGGATGAAGTATCTGAAATGTCACTTACCTTTGGTGTGACTGCAAATGATGATGATACTCTGACACTGGATATGGGTGATCTTGGAAGTGCTACTGTACAGGAAGCTACACTGGCAGTTGCAGTTCAGGGACTGAAATATGCAGTTGAGAACGGAACAGAGATGAACTAATGCTCTTTTCTTGAAAATGAATAGTGTTTGGGATGCTCCTCTTCGGGTTTGCCTGGAGAGGAGCTTTTTGTGTATCTTTGAAAAGGGACGCGCAGAAAAATAGTTTGTTTTGGGTGCGGTTTCGGGCACTAAGATATTCTAAGCTGTCATAAATCTGCTAAAAGCATGAGCAATCAGAGCCAAACTCGCTGCGCTCAGACAGTGTCTCAGATTGCTCATAACGCAGATTTCTGACGGCTAAGAATATCTAAGAACCCTGCAAATGCACCCAAAACAAACTATTTTTCTGCGCTGGGTATTGAACGCGGAAAGGGGTTTGTTACTGTTCACACACCACTATTCCGCGAGGTGTTTTAGGAGGGAGATGTTCTGGATAACTGGGGGTTTTAGAAAAGGGAGAAAAATGGTATAATGGTAGGCGAATTTGTTCCCAGGTCAGGGGGGACGAAAATTACGAGAGAGGTTTGGACTTATGAATATTTTGAATATAGAGCATGTTTCCAAGGTGTTTGGTGAGAAGGTGGTTCTGGATGATGTTTCCTATGGAGTGCATCAGGGGGATAAGATTGGGATTATCGGAATTAACGGAACCGGGAAGTCTACGATCTTAAAGATTATCGGTGGTCTGGAGGAGCCGGATGAGGGACAGGTGATCACACAGAATGGTCTGCGGATTACTTATCTGCCGCAGATGCCGGAGTTTCCCCAGGGAACTTCTATCCTGGATTATGTGGCTGAGGGGAAGTGGCAGAAGGATTGGAGTACGGAAAGTGAAGCAAGAAATGTGCTGAATAAGCTTGGAATTACGGACCATGAGGAGAAAATCGATCATTTGTCCGGCGGGCAGAAGAAAAGGGTGGCGCTGGCCAGGACGCTGGTGAATCCCTGTGATGTGCTGCTTCTGGATGAGCCCACCAACCATCTGGATAATGAGATGGTGACCTGGCTGGAGGATTTTCTGAGAAGCTTTAAGGGGGTTGTGATCATGGTTACCCATGACAGATATTTTCTTGACAGGGTTACCAATAAAATTCTGGAGATTTCCCATGGAAATCTGTATGCTTATGAGACCAATTACTCGAAATTTCTGGAGCTGAAGGCAGAGCGTGAGGAGATGGAGCTTGCCAGTGAGAGGAAGAGGCAGAGTGTGCTCCGCATGGAACTGGAGTGGGCGAAACGTGGCTGCAGAGCCAGAAGTACCAAGCAGCGAGCCCGTCTGGAACGTCTGGAAGCTCTGAAGAATGGAAAGGCACCTGTGAGGGATGCCAGTGTGGAACTGGATTCTGTAGAAACCCGTATGGGAAAGAAGACCATTGAGCTTCATCACATCAGTAAGAGCTTTGGCGAAAAGAAGATTCTGGATGATTTTAATTATATTGTGCTGCGTAATCAGCGTCTGGGAATTATTGGCCCCAACGGATGCGGAAAGTCAACTTTGATCAAGATTATTGACGGGATGGTACAGCCGGATGCAGGGGATGTGGAAATCGGGGAGACTATCCGCATTGGGTATTTTGCACAGGAAGTACCGGATATGGATACGGATCAGCGTGTGATTGATTATATCCGTGATGTAGCGGAATATATTCCTACCAGAGATGGGAAGATTTCTGCAACAATGATGCTGGAGAGATTCCTTTTTGATTCAGCCATGCAGTATGCACCTATTGCTAAGCTGTCAGGGGGAGAGAAGAGAAGACTTTATCTGCTGAAGGTTCTGATGGAGGCGCCCAATGTGCTGCTTCTGGATGAGCCAAGCAATGACCTGGATATCCCCACATTGACAATCCTGGAAGACTATCTGGATTCTTTTGCAGGAATTGTGATCGCAGTCTCCCATGACAGATATTTTCTGGATAATATTGTGGACAGGATTTTTGCGTTTGAAGGGGAGGGACGCCTCACTCAGTATGAGGGTGGATATACAGATTATGCCCAGTCAGCAAATAAAAAAGGCGCTGTCTCTGATATGCAGGGAGGAAAGTCTGCTGCTGACAGTGAAGAGGATAAAAACAGAAAGAAAGCTTCCCAGGCAGACTGGAAGCAGAACCGTCCCCAGAAGCTGAAATTCAGTTACAAGGAGCAGAGAGAATTTGAGACCATTGATGATGAGATTGCTGCTCTGGAAGAGAAACTGGAGAAGCTGGATAAGGACATGGAGGCAAATGCAACCAACTCCATGAAGCTTCGGGAGATTATGGAAGAGAAAGAAAACACCCAGCAGAAGCTAGATGAAAAAATGGATAGATGGGTTTATTTAAATGATCTGGCAGAGAGGATTGAAGCCCAGAAAGTGTAAATAAAATATAGCAGAAGTATTGACTTGCAGAGGTTTTCTTTAGTATGATACAGATTATGGATTATTGACAGATATGAAAGAAGAGTAATGATCTGACAGAAACGGAATCATTACAGTGAGAGAAACAGGAGGCAGAAAGCATGGCAGAACAGGTCAGGGTAGTGGTTGATGCAATGGGCGGGGATAATGCCCCCGCAGAACCTGTCAAGGCAGCAGTGGAAGCTGTAACTGAGAGACAGGATATAAAAGTAATACTTACAGGAAAACAGGATGTGATAGAGGGAGAACTGGCAAAATACTCCGGATATCCCACAGAACAAATCCAGATCGTTCCTGCCTCAGAGGTGATCGAGACAGCAGAACCGCCTGTATTTGCAATTCGTAAGAAAAAGGATTCCTCCATTGTAGTGGGTCTGAAGCTGGTTAAGACACAGGAAGCAGATGCTTTTGTTTCCTCAGGAAGTACAGGAGCTGTGCTGGTAGGCGGACAGGTACTGGTAGGCAGAAGTAGGGGGGTGGAGAGACCTCCTCTTGCACCGCTGATCCCTACCACCAAGGGAGTGGCGCTGCTGATCGACTGTGGCGCAAATGTGGACGCACGTCCCTCTCATCTGGTACAGTTCGCAAAGATGGGATCTATCTATATGGAGAATGTAGTGGGAATCAAAAATCCAAAGGTGGCCATTGTTAATAATGGAGCTGAAGAAGAGAAGGGAAATGCACTGGTAAAAGAAACTTTCCCGCTGCTTAAGGAATGCAAGGGAATTAATTTTATCGGAAGCATTGAAGCCAGAGATATTCCCTATGGATATGCAGATGTGGTAGTATGTGAAGCCTTTGTGGGGAATGTTATTCTGAAATTATATGAAGGTGTAGGCGGCGCACTGATCCAGAAGGTGAAGGAAGGACTGATGACCAGCCTGAAGACAAAAATAGGAGCTCTTCTGATCAAGCCTGCACTGAAATCCACTTTGAAATCTTTTGATGCCAGTGAGCATGGAGGAGCACCGCTTCTGGGCCTGAAGGGTCTGGTGGTGAAAACCCACGGAAGTGCAAAGGCAATTGAGATCAAACATGCTATTTTCCAGTGTGTGCAGTTCAAACAGCAGAAGATTAACGAAAAAATCGCAGAACATATTCTGGAGGACCAGCCGGATAAGACGGCAGAGAAGCTGGAGCAGTAGTCCTGCAGAGAAACTATGTATAGGAAAAGGGAAGGAGGATAAAGGATGGAACTTGAAAAGCTCAGAGAGATTATTGGGGAGGTCCTGAATATTGACCCGGATACCATAACTGCAGATACTACCTTTGTGGATGATCTGGGAGCAGATTCTCTGGACATTTTTCAGATAATCATGGGAATGGAAGAGGAATATGATATTGAGTTGGAGAACGAAGTAGCAGAGCAGATCCGGACAGTAGGAGATGCTGTGGAAGCAATTCGTGCGATCCGATAACCGGGCCGGAATTCAGACCGGAGAGCAATACAAAAAGTAACAGGAAATAACAGACGAAGCGAAGAGGCAGGGGGCTGTGAGGACAGCGCCCTGTAATCACATTAAGGAGAATGATGTTATGAACAAAAAGACAGAAGAACTGGAAGAAATCATAGGATATCATTTTAAAAATAAACACTATCTTACCCAGGCCCTTACCCACAGCTCTTATGCCAATGAAAAGAAGCTTGGCAAGCTGGGCTGTAATGAGAGACTGGAGTTTCTGGGAGATGCTGTGCTGGAACTGATCAGCAGTGATTTTTTGTATGCCAGGTTTTCCAAGGTTCCTGAGGGAGAACTGACAAAAAAGAGAGCCAGTCTGGTATGTGAGCCAAGCCTTGCTTATTGCGCCAGAGAGTTTGGCCTGCCCCAGTTTCTGCTCCTTGGAAAGGGTGAAGATATGACAGGCGGCAGAAACAGGGATTCTATTGTTTCAGATGCTACAGAAGCTCTGCTTGGAGCTATTTATCTGGATGGTGGTTTTGCTAGTGCAAAGGAGTTTGTACTGAAATTTATTCTGAATGATATTGAACACAAACAGCTCTTTTATGATAGCAAGACCATCTTACAGGAAATCGTCCAGGAAAAAGGTACCCAGCCGGTGGAATATGTGCTGATTGCTGAGGAAGGACCGGATCATAACAAAAGCTTTACAGTGGAAGCGAGAGTGAATGGCAGACTTATGGGAACAGGAACCGGCCACACTAAGAAGGCAGCGGAACAGGCTGCCGCATATCAGGCGATCCGTGAGATAAAAAAATAGACAGGTGAACTATGTATTTAAAAAATATTGAGGTACAGGGCTTTAAATCCTTTGCCCAGAAGATCAATTTTGAATTTCATAACGGGATTACCGGTATTGTAGGTCCTAACGGAAGTGGTAAGAGCAATGTTGGTGATGCAGTGCGCTGGGTACTGGGAGAACAAAGTGCAAAGTCTCTCCGAGGGGGGAATATGCAGGATGTTATATTCTCGGGAACAGAGACCAGAAAGCCCTTAAGCTATGCTTCTGTTGCCATTACGCTGGATAATTCAGATCATAAGCTTCCTGTAGAATTTAATGAGGTTACTGTTACCAGGCGGCTTTACCGTTCAGGGGAAAGTGAATATCTGATCAATGGCACTAACTGCAGACTGAAGGATATTAATGAAATGTTCTATGACACAGGTATCGGTAAGGAAGGATATTCTATTATCGGCCAGGGTCAGATCGACCGTATTTTAAGTGGTAAGCCGGAGGAGCGCAGGGAGCTTTTTGATGAGGCAGCAGGAATTGTCAAATTTAAGAGAAGAAAAAATACCACAGTAAAAAAGCTGGAAGAAGAACGCCAGAATCTGGTCCGTGTGACAGATATTTTGTCAGAGCTTACCAGACAACTGGGGCCTTTGGAGAAACAGTCAGAGACAGCAAAGATTTATCTGGCAAAAAGAGAGGCTTTGAAGGAACTGGATGTAAATATGTTTCTTTTGGAATATTCCTCCACAGCAGAGAGCCTGAAAGAGCTGGGAGAGAAGCACAGACTTGCTCAGGAGAACCTGGAGGATACACAGAGGGAATATGAACAGACCAGAGTGGAATATGACAGGCTGGAACAGGAACTGGAGGAATTAAATACCAGAATGGATGCCCTGCGCATGGAAAACCAGGAGCAGGCTTTGCACAAGCAGCAGCTGGAAGGCCAGATCAATGTACTGAATGAGCAGATATTGGCAGGAGTTCAGAATGAGGACCATTACAGGGGCCGTCTGAAAACCATAGAGGAGGAGCTGGCTGCAAGAGAGGCTTCCAGAAAAGAGCTGGAAGAAGAGAAATCCGATCTTTATTCACAGTTAAAGGAAGTACGCAACAGACTGAAGGATGAGGAAGAGAAGCTTAATACTGCCCAGGAAAATATCCGAACCTGTACCCAGGCTGTGGAGGACGGCAAGAATGAGATCATAGAAATTCTGAACAGCCGTGCCAATACCAAGGGAAAAGCCCAGAGATTTGATGCAATGATGGAGCAGGCAGATATCAGAAAAGCTGAGATCAGCCAGAGGATCCTTCGCTTAAAGAGTGAAGAGGAGGAGCAGCAGACCATCCTCAGAAAAGCCCAGGAGCAGTATGATTCCATTACAGAATCCATCTGTTCTGCAAACGAAGAATGTGACAGACTGAATCAGGAAGTGGGAAATATCCAGGAGAAATTAAAGGAGCAGAAGATCCAGCTGGAAAAGCAGCAGACCTCTTATCACAGAGAAGCCTCCAGACTGGAATCCTTACGCAATCTTACAGAGCGTTATGATGGTTACGGCAACAGTATCCGCCGGGTAATGGAACAGAAGGAACGGGTTCCCGGTATCCAGGGCGTTGTGGCGGATCTGATCCAGGTAAATAAGGATTATGAGGTAGCCATTGAGACTGCTCTGGGAGGCAGCATCCAGAATATTGTCACAGACAATGAGCAGACAGCCAAAACCCTGATCGAGTTTTTGAAAAAGAACCGATATGGAAGGGCAACCTTCCTGCCTATGAGCAGCATCAGTCCCAGAGGGGAGTTTTCACCCAGGGAAGCACTGAAAGAGCCGGGAGTGATCGGTGTGGCCAGTGAACTGGTGACTACAGCACCTCAGTATCAGCAGATTGCCAGATTTTTACTGGGAAGGGTACTGGTGGTGGATCATATTGACCATGCCATTGCTATCGGCAGAAAGTACAGACATAGTCTGCGAATGGTTACCATAGAGGGTGAGTCCTTAAGCCCGGGTGGTTCCATGACAGGTGGTGCTTTTAAGAATAACAGTAATCTCCTTGGACGAAGGAGAGAAATCGAGGAACTGGAAAAAGGGGTTGCAAAGCTGAAGTCAGAGGTTGCCATGCTCCAGAAGGCAATGGAAGACAACAGAAACAGAAGAAATGTACTTCGGGATGCCATTGCAGATTTTCAGGACAAGCTTCGCCAGCAGTATATAGAACAGAATACTGCAAAGATGAATATTGCCCAGCAGGAAGAGAAAGCAGAGGAGATTCGCGGAGGCTATGAGCAGATCAACAGAGACAAGGAACAGATCAGACGCCAGATGCTGGAAATCCGTCAGGATCATGAGCAGATTGCCAGGGAGCTGGAAAGCTCCCGCCAGGATGAACAGGAGCTGGAGAGCTTCATAGAGGAGAAACAGGCAGAGCTGGATCAGTGGAAGGAAGAAGAGACAACGCTTACCAGAGAGCTGGAGGAAATCCGTCTTCAGGCTTCTTCCCTGGATCAGAAGAACCAGTTTGACCAGGAAAACCTGAACCGTCTGAATTCGGAGACCCAGACTCTGGAGAATGAGCAGAAAAGTATTTATGAATCTCTTGCCCGCAGCAGTGAGGAGATGGAGCAGAAGAAACTGACGATCCAGGAGCTGAAAACAGAAGCTGCCAATTCCGGTATCCAGGCGCAGGAGGCAAAGCTGCAGCTGGAGAAATGGCAGAAGGAGAAAGAGGAGAGAAACGGAAAGCATAAAGAATTTTTTGAAAAAAGAGATCAGCTTTCCGGTCAGATCGGCCTTCTGGACAAAGAGTGCTTCCGCCTGAAAAGCCAGATGGATAAGCTGGAGGAGAGCAGGGAAGAACGTATTTCCTATATGTGGGAGGAGTATGAGATCACTCCCAATAATGCCCTTTCCTACAGAAAGGAGGAGCTGACTGATCTGCCTGAAATGAAAAAGCAGGTAGCTCAGATCAAGGAGGAGATCCGCAGACTGGGTTCTGTTAATGTCAATGCTATTGAGGATTATAAGGATCTTCTGGAACGGCACACCTTCCTTTCCGGACAGTATAATGATTTGATCACAGCAGAGAAAACTTTAGAGCAGATTATACAGGAGCTGGATGAAGGAATGCGTAAGCAGTTTACAGAGAAATTTGCAGAAATCCAGAGAGAGTTTGACAAAGCCTTCAAAGAGCTTTTCGGAGGAGGAAAAGGAACTCTGGAGCTGGACGAGGAGGCAGACATCCTGGAAGCAGGAATCCGGATCACCTCTCAGCCGCCGGGGAAAAAGCTTCAGAATATGATGCAGCTTTCCGGTGGAGAGAAGGCATTGACAGCCATTGCCCTGCTTTTTGCAATTCAGAACCTGAAGCCATCCCCTTTCTGTCTTTTGGATGAGATCGAGGCAGCACTGGATGACTCCAATGTAGGAAGGTTTGCAGGATATTTACAGAAGTTGACGAAAAACACACAATTTATTATAATAACCCATAGGCGTGGAACCATGAATGCAGCTGACAGGCTTTATGGTATCACCATGCAGGAAAAAGGGGTATCTACGCTGGTTTCCGTAGATCTTGTAGAGAACCAGCTTACCCAGTAACAGGAGGAGTATTATGGCAGAAGAGAAGAAAGGTTTTTTCAAACGACTGGTCAGCGGACTGACCAAGACCAGAGATAATATCGTTGCCGGCTTTGATAGTATTTTCAGTGGCTTTTCCAGTATTGACGAGGATTTCTATGAGGAACTGGAGGAAATCCTGATCATGGGAGATATTGGTATCAATGCCACTACTTCTATTATAGAAAATCTGAAAAAAGAAGTTGCAGAACAGCACATTAAGGAGCCAATGGAATGCAAACAGCTTCTGATCAATGAGATTAAGGAGCAGATGCGTGTGGACAGCACAGAATATGAGTTTGAGAACCGTAAGTCCGTGATCCTTGTGATCGGTGTCAACGGTGTGGGAAAGACTACTTCTGTAGGCAAGCTTGCGGGCAAGCTGAAGGATCAGGGCAAGAAGGTGATCCTGGCAGCTGCAGATACTTTCCGTGCAGCAGCAGGTGAGCAGCTGACACAGTGGGCAAACCGCGCAGGAGTGGAGATTATTGGCGGACAGTCCGGTGCAGATCCGGCTTCTGTAGTTTATGATGCAGTTGCAGCAGCAAAGGCGAGAAATGCAGATGTTCTTCTGTGTGACACAGCAGGACGTCTTCATAATAAGAAGAATCTTATGGAGGAGCTGCGTAAGATTTATAAAATTCTGGAGAGAGAGTATCCGGAAGCTTATCTGGAAACTTTGGTGGTGCTGGATGGCACAACAGGACAGAATGCCCTTTCCCAGGCAAGACAGTTTGCAGAGGTGGCAAATGTAAATGGTATCATCCTTACCAAGCTGGATGGAACAGCCAAGGGTGGTATTGCAGTGGCAATCCAGTCTGAGCTGGATATACCGGTAAAATACATTGGTGTAGGCGAAAGTATTGACGATCTTCAGAAATTCGATGCAGATGCATTTGTAAATGCATTGTTTGATGTAGACCACAAGGATGAGCAGGACGACTAAAGGAGGAAAAACAATGCTTACATTAGAAAGCTTTGAACAGGCAGCAGAGATTGTAAAACAGGTAACACAGGAGACAAAACTGATCAAAAGCAGTTATTTCAGCGATCTGACCGGCAATAAGGTTTACCTCAAACCGGAGAATATGCAGCGTACAGGAGCATACAAGGTCCGCGGCGCTTATTATAAGATCAGTACTCTTTCAGAGGAAGAGAGAAATAAGGGACTGATCACAGCATCCGCAGGAAACCATGCTCAGGGTGTGGCTTATGCGGCACATAAATACGGAGCGAAGGCAGTGATCGTCATGCCTACCACTACTCCGCTGATCAAGGTTGAGAGAACCAAAAGCTATGGTGCACAGGTAATCCTTCACGGTGATGTATATGATGAGGCCTGTGCCCATGCCCTGGAACTGGCTGAGAAAGAGGGTTATACCTTTATCCATCCTTTTGATGATCCGGCAGTTGCCACAGGTCAGGGTACCATTGCCATGGAAATTGTCCAGGAGCTTCCGCTTGTGGACTATATCCTGGTTCCTATCGGAGGCGGTGGTCTGGCAACAGGAGTCTCCACTCTGGCGAAGCTTCTCAATCCACACATTAAGGTAATCGGTGTGGAACCGGCAGGAGCAGCCTGCATGAAGGCTTCCCTGGCTAAGGGAGAAGTGGTGACTCTTCCACATGTAAATACCATTGCAGACGGTACTGCAGTACAGACACCGGGCAAGAAAATTTTCCCATATATCCAGCAGAATCTGGATGACATCATTACCATTGAAGATGATGAGCTGATCGTAGCTTTCCTGGATATGGTGGAAAACCATAAGATGATCGTTGAGAATTCCGGCCTCCTTACAGTGGCTGCCCTCCGTCATCTGGATGTAAAGAATAAAAAGATCGTTTCTATCTTAAGCGGAGGAAATATGGATGTGATCACCATGTCTTCCGTTGTCCAGCACGGACTGATCCAGAGAGACAGGATCTTTACAGTTTCAGTGCTGATCCCGGATAAGCCGGGTGAACTGGTGAGAGTTGCCAGCGTGATCGCCGGACAGCAGGGTAATGTGATCAAGCTGGATCACAACCAGTTTGTAAGCACCAACAGAAATGCAGCTGTGGAATTGAAGATCACTCTGGAAGCCTTTGGCACAGAACACAAGAATCAGATCGTGAAGGCACTGGAGGATGCAGGCTGCAGACCACGCCTGATCAGACCAAGTTTATAAATATTTTTTCTGTCAAGAAAAAATACTTGACACAGGTAAAATTATAAGGTATGATAGCCAAGGTGATTACAGATGGAGAAGTTTGTAGAGCAGGGTTATTTGTATGATTTTTATGGTGAGCTTCTGACAGAGAGACAGCAGCAGGTTTATGAGAGCGTGGTGCTGGAGGATTATTCTCTCAGTGAAGTGGCAGAGGATCTGGGAATCAGCCGCCAGGGTGTGCATGATATGGTAAAGAGATGCAACAAGACTCTGGAGGAATATGAACAGAAGCTCCATCTGGTTGAGAAGTTCCTGAATATCAGAGCCCAGGTAAAAAGAATACGGGTTCTGGCACAGGAGTATCATTCCGAGGAAATTGCAAATATATCCAGCGAGATTTTAGAGGAGTTATAATATATGGCATTTGAGAGCTTGACAGATAAACTGCAGAATGTGTTTAAGAAGCTTCGAAGCAAAGGCCGCCTTACAGAGGAGGATGTGAAGCTTGCCCTTAAGGAAGTTAAGATGGCTCTTCTGGAAGCAGATGTTAACTTCAGGGTTGTAAAGCAGTTTACCAAGTCCGTACAGGAGCAGGCAATCGGACAGGATGTTATGAATGGTCTGAATCCCGGTCAGATGGTGATCAAGATCGTAAATGACGAGCTGGTAAAACTGATGGGAAGTGAGACTACAGAGCTGCCCATGCATCCGGGAAATGAGATCACTGTATATATGATGGCAGGTCTTCAGGGTGCAGGTAAGACAACTACGGTTGCCAAGCTTGCAGGAAAGCTGAAATCCAAAGGTAAGAAGCCTCTTCTGGTAGCCTGTGACGTTTACCGTCCCGCAGCGATCACACAGCTGCAGGTGAATGGTGAGAAACAGGGCGTGGAAGTTTTTTCCATGGGAGATAAGCAGAAGCCTGTAGACATTGCAAAAGCCGCAATTGAGCATGCAAAATCCCATCAGCAGAATGTAGTCCTGATCGATACAGCAGGACGACTTCATATAGATGAAGACATGATGCAGGAGCTTACAGATATAAAAGAAAATATTCATGTGGATGCCACTGTTCTGGTGGTAGATGCCATGACAGGACAGGATGCGGTAAATGTTGCCAAAACATTTGCAGACAAGGTTGGAATCGATGGTGTGATCCTGACCAAGATGGACGGCGATACCCGAGGTGGTGCTGCACTTTCCATTAAGGCGGTAACCGGTAAACCTATCCTCTATGTAGGTATGGGTGAGAAGCTTTCTGACTTAGAACAGTTCTATCCGGAGCGTATGGCTTCCAGGATCCTGGGTATGGGAGATGTAATGAGCCTCATCGAGAAGGCAGAAGCCGCTATTGATAAGGAACAGGCTCAGGACATGCAGAAGAAGCTGAAGAAGATGGATTTCGACTTCAACGACTACCTGACCAGCATGGAACAGATGAATAAGATGGGCGGCATCGGCAGTATTCTGAATATGCTTCCGGGAATGGGAAGCAAGATGAAGGATATTGAGGGAATGATTGATGAGAAGGCTCTGGATCGTACCAAGTCCATTATCCTTTCCATGACACCACAGGAGAGAACCAATCCGTCAATCCTGAATATTTCCCGTAAGAACCGTATTGCCAGAGGTGCAGGTGTGGATATCGCAGAAGTGAACCGTCTGGTCAAACAGTTTGAGCAAAGTAAAAAAATGATGAAGCAGATGCCTGGACTTATGGGCGGCAAAGCCGGCAAGCGAGGCGGCGGATTCAAGCTTCCTTTTGGACTGTGAGCAGGACAGCTGACACAGAAGCCGGGGAATGAGCAGTTAGCGAAGCGAATCACGCTTTGACATAAAACCTAAGAGATAATATATTTAATTTAATGGAGGAAAAGAAACAATGGCAGTTAAAATCAGATTAAGAAGAATGGGACAGAAGAAAGCACCTTTTTATAGAATCGTAGTTGCAGATTCCCGCTGCAAACGTGACGGAAGATGCATCGAAGAGATCGGAACATACGATCCAAATCTTGAGCCAAGCGCAGTTAAGGTTGACGAAGAAGCAGCTAAAAAATGGCTTGCAGCAGGAGCTCAGCCTACAGACGTTGTAGCTAAACTTCTTAAGGATGCCGGAATTGAAAAATAATCAGATCTACCAGTAGGTATTTCTGCAGCGTCCAGCCAGGACGGGTCAGGGAGGTATGTAATGAAAGAATTAGTGGAAGTAATTGCAAAATCTCTTGTTGAAAATCCGGATGAAGTAGTCGTTACTGAGACTGAAAAAGAAGACGCAGTTATTGTAGAACTGAAAGTTGGACCTGCCGATATGGGCAAGGTGATCGGACGCCAGGGAAGAATTGCCAAGGCAATCCGTACTGTAGTCAAAGCGGCCTCTTCAAAAAGCAGCAAAAAAGTGATTGTGGATATTCTGCAATGAAAATAAAAGGGAAAGGAGCTGTGGTTGCCATAGCTCCTTGTTTTTACCATAAATGTCAGGACAGATAGCTTTGTAGCCTGACAGCATTATATATAAAAGAGGAGTCAGCAGATGGAGGATTTATTAAAGGTAGGTGTGATCACCACCACACATGGTGTACGGGGAGAAGTTAAGGTTTATCCTACAACAGATCCGGAGCGTTTTCCGGAGCTGGATTATGTTCTCCTTGACACAGGCAGAGAAAAAAGAAAACTGGAAATTGAAAAAGTAAGATTTTTCAAAAATCTGGTGATCCTGAAATTTAAAGGCATTGATAATATCAATGATATTGAAATGTATAAACAGAGAGAGCTGTGGATTCCCAGAGAAGAAGGACAGGATCTGGAAGAGGATGAGTACTATATTGCAGACCTGATCGGTATGGAGGTAGTCCTAGAGGATGGCAGCAGTTTTGGAACCCTGACAGATGTTATGGAGACAGGGGCCAATGATGTATATGTGGTAGAGAACGGAGAAGGTCAGGAGATTCTTCTTCCGGCCATCAGGGAATGCATCCTGGATGTGGATGTGGAGAAAAATGTGATGACCATCCATCTGATGAAAGGATTAATCTAAATGAATTTTCATGTTTTAACACTGTTTCCGGAAATGATCGAAAATGGTATGAATACCAGTATCACAGGACGGGCCATTGCCAAAGGACTTCTTTCTCTGGAAGCCATTAACATCCGGGATTTTGCCTTTAACAAGCACCAGAAGGTAGACGATTATACTTATGGCGGCGGCGCAGGGATGCTGATGCAGGCAGAACCGGTATATCTGGCCTATGAATCTATTGCCAGCCACACGGCAAAGAAGCCCAGGGTGGTATATGTGACCCCTCAGGGACAGGTGTTTAACCAGAATATGGCCCGGGAAATGGCAACGGAGGAGGATCTGATCTTTCTCTGCGGACATTATGAGGGAATTGACGAACGTGTGCTGGAGGAAATTGTAACAGATTATGTGTCCATTGGAGATTATGTGCTTACAGGCGGGGAACTGCCAGCTATGGTAATGATGGATTCCATATCCAGAATGGTACCGGGAGTACTGAATAACCAGGAGTCCGGAGAGACAGAATCCTTTGCAGGAAATCTTCTGGAATACCCTCAGTACAGCCGTCCGGAGGAGTGGCACGGAAAAAAGGTACCGGAGGTGCTAATGTCCGGACATCATGCAAATATAGAAAAATGGCGCAGAGAGCAGTCCATTCTCCGCACTGTCCAGAGACGGCCGGATCTGCTGAAAAAAGCAGACCTGACAAATAAAGAATGGAATTATGTACGCCAGTTAAGGAAACAGATGAAGGAAGAAGAGGAGCAGACAAAATGAGAACAGCAGATTTTTATTATGATCTTCCTCAGGAACTGATTGCCCAGGATCCTCTGGAGGATAGAAGTTCATCCAGACTGATGCATATTTCCCTGAAGGATGGAAGTATAGAGCACAGACATTTTACAGATATTCTGGATTATCTGAACAAGGGTGACTGTCTGGTTATCAATGATACCAAGGTAATTCCTGCCAGATTATACGGACATAAGGAGGAAACAGGTGCACTGATTGAGATCCTTCTCCTGAAGAGACGGGAAAATGATATCTGGGAGTGCCTGGTCAAGCCTGGTAAAAAGGCCCGTCCTGGAGCAAAGATCACTTTCGGAAACGGAATCCTGAAGGGTGAGATCATTGATGTGGTAGACGAAGGCAACAGACTGATCCAGTTCCACTATGAGGGAATCTTTGAGGAGATCCTGGATCAGCTGGGAGAGATGCCTCTGCCTCCTTATATCACCCATAAACTGAAAGACAAGAACCGTTATCAGACCGTATATGCCAAACACGAAGGCTCTGCCGCAGCACCTACTGCAGGTCTGCATTTCACAGAGGAGCTTCTGGAAAAGGTAAAGGAAAAAGGGGTTAACATTGCCCACGTGACCCTTCATGTAGGCCTGGGAACCTTCCGACCTGTAAAGGTAGATGATGTGGAAAAGCATCATATGCATTCAGAATTCTATATTGTGGAGGAGGATCAGGCAAAACTGATCAATGACACCAAGAAAGCTGGTGGCCGTGTGATTTCCGTGGGAACCACAAGCTGCAGAACCTTGGAATCCGCAACCGGTGAGGATGGAATTTTGAAAGCAGGCAGCGGATGGACAGAGATTTTTATTTATCCGGGATATCATTTCAAAATGATTGATGGACTGATCACTAATTTCCACCTTCCGGAATCTACTCTTCTTATGCTGGTATCCGCACTGGCAGGAAAAGAGACGATCATGCATGCCTATGAAGTGGCAGTGCAGGAAAAATACCGATTTTTTTCTTTCGGGGACGCCTGTATTTTGATCTGACAGAAATATCTAACATTTGTTGGGTGGAGAGATCATACAAAGAACAGAAAGAAACCAGGAGGCAAAACGCTTCCTGGTTATTTTTAAGCTCAAAAATTCTTAATTATCTGTGTTTTCTACGTCTTCGGCATCGTCCGGATCATCGATGGCTTTCATATCGTCATCTGAAGTATCTGCATCCATGGCGTTCAGCTCGTCCTCTGTAAGGGGCTGCAGATCATCTTCGAAAATCTCCTTGTTTGTAATATCATCCTCTGCCTTCTTGCCACAGCCGGACAGACCGATTGTAGCCAGAAGCATTCCTGTGAGTAAAAAATATTTGAATTTCTTCATAAATTTCATCCTTTCCATTTGGGGTTCTGTTATTTGCTTATGAAATTCTTTGACGTCTGTAATATTAATGTAACCTTTTGTCATAATATTATAACAAAAATGTGCCTTTATGAAAAGACTTATTTATTGACGATTGTGTGAATCCTTTATATACTTTTAATAGTTGCACCCATTTCAGGGTGGCTTCTGTTATACATAATTTCCGGAAAGCTTTCCGGACAGAAAGAGAGAAAGTATATGTCTATACAAAAGAAACCTATAAGGGGAAGATCAGCAGCTTCAAGAAAAAGAAAGCTTCTGAGAAAATCCAGATATTACCAGAAGTCCTGCCAGAAACTGTATCTGGCAGCAGGGGTTGGGATATTTGTTTTTGTCTTTATATTGATCCTGGCAGGAATCAGAGGATGTGGTAATTACCGCCATGCAAAAAAAGCAGCCTCAGATAATGTGGTTTCCATGAAAGCAACCCAGGATTCAACTTCTGACAGCGCAGATGCAAAAGAAGCGGAGAATACAGTTACAATGTCTGCACCTGTGACTCTTACGTTGAGCGTGGTAGGTGACTGTACCCTGGGAACAGATGAGACCTTTGATTACAGCACCAGCTTAAATGCATACTACGAAAATAATGGAGCTGCCTATTTTCTGCAGAATGTAAAGAGTATTTTTGCAGCTGACGATCTGACTATTGCCAATTTTGAGGGCACTCTCACAGAATCGGATGCCAGAGAGGACAAAACCTTTGCCTTTAAAGGTCCGGCAGGGTTTACCTCAATTCTCACATCAGGTTCTGTGGAAGCAGTTACCACAGCCAATAACCACAGCCACGATTATGGTGATCAGGGCTATGAGGATACCATTGCAGCGCTGGATGCCGCAGGGATCGTAAATTTTGGCTATGATAAAACTGCTGTTATGGATGTAAAAGGTGTGAAAGTGGGACTGGTGGGAATATATGAACTGAAGGATCACCTGGAGAGAGAACAGCAGCTGAAAGATAATATTGCCAAGGTAAAGGCTGAGGGCGCCCAGCTGATCGTAGTGATCTTCCATTGGGGAAATGAGAAAGAGACCTGCCCTGACAGCAATCAGACAACTCTGGGCCGTCTGGCTATCGATGAGGGCGCAGATCTGGTGTGCGGACATCATCCCCATGTTCTTCAGGGAATTGAGACCTACAAGGGGAAAAATATTGTGTACAGTCTAGGCAATTTCTGCTTCGGTGGAAACAGCGCACCCAGTGATATGGACACCATGATCTACCAGCAGACCTTCACCATTGACCAGAATGGAGTAAAGACGGACAATGTGACCAATATCATTCCCTGCTCTATTTCCTCTGCAGCCTATGAGGGTTATAACAATTATCAGCCTACTCCGGAAGAGGGGGATGAGGCTGACAGAATCCTCTCAAAGATTAATGAGAGAACTGCTGAAATTTCCACTGCTGAGGGAACTACCTTTACAGCAGAAACCAAGAGCACAGATGCTGTAGCAGATGATTCCTCTGAGGGTGAAAATACAGCAGAATAAGAACAGAAATTCATAATAAAAAGCTCCGTAACAGATACAGAAAAGGTATCTTTACGGAGTTTTTTTGTGGGAGATTTATAGAATATTTATGACAGTACTTCGTTTTTTAGTTCCTCGCCGTTCATGTAAGCCCTGGCATTCTCCATAGTAGTCTCTGCAATATTGGTCAGTGCCTCTCTAGTAAAGAAGCCCTGATGGGAAGTCATAACTACATTTGGGAAGGAGAGCAATCTCTGGGTGATAGAGCTTGGCAGGATCATTTCGGACATATCCTCAAATACGAAATCTGTTTCCTCCTCGTATACGTCCAGGCCTACCGCAAAGAATTTATGTTCGCGGATGCCTGCAATCAGGTCATCTGTGCGGATCAGACCACCTCTGGAGGTATTGACAAGGATTACCCCATCCTTCATTTTTCCAATGGTCTCTGCATTGATCAGATGCTTGGTTTCCTTGGTAAGAGGGCAGTGAAGACTGATCAGATCACTCTGGGCCAGCAGTTCGTCCAAAGATACATATTCCACGCAATCCAGGTTTGGATTTGGGAAAAGATCATAAGCGATAACCTTCATGCCAAAGCCTTTGCAGATTCTTGCCATAGCCTGGCCGATTTTTCCGGTTCCGATGATGCCGGCGGTTTTGCCGTAGAAGTTTACACCCATCAGACCGCTTAATGCAAAATTATTCTCGCGGCATTTGATATATGCCTTGTGAGTGTGACGGTTGGCTGTGAGAGCCAGAGCCATGGCATGCTCAGCAACTGCCTCCGGAGAATATCCCGGGACACGGAGCACCTTTATACCATATTTGTGGGCTGTTTCCAGATCTACGTTGTTGTAGCCTGCACAGCGCATAAGAATTAATTTAACACCCTGGTTATGGAGTTCTTCGATGATTTCAGTACCCAGGTCTGCATTTACAAAAGCACAGATTGCTTCATAGCCCTTGGCAAGGGAAGCAGTTTCCTCATGGATATTTGCTTCTGTAAATTTGATTGTGATTCCCGGGAAAGAGGGAAGAAGCTTTTCGAAAAATTCTTCGTCGTAGTTTTTTGTGCCGTAAAACAAAATTTTCATAAAAATATTCGCTCCTCTCTGGAAAAATAGATAATGGTGTGATATACTCACCGTGAACATCAGGACAGTAATAAAAGTCTGCCCTTGACATGATAATTATATACTATTTCAGACAGGATGAAAAGAGGAAACAGGATAAAAATTATCAAGTATTAAAAAAGATACTGTTCACCGGTAATATCCCGCGAGGTGTTTTTTGTGAGCGAAGGTCACAGAAAACCCGAGACATACCGCGCGAATTTATGCGATTAGCATAAATTCTGTGCATCGCGAAGCGTGTTACTGAGAACGGAGTGAACAGTAGCTTAAAAAAGATACATCATACGTAATGTGGAGGTAATTATGCAGGAAGTATATGTGAATGGAAGCGAATTTGATAGTGCACAGGAGATTTTGGAATATCTGAGGGATGAGATTGGTCTGGATGCAGAGAATATCAATACCCTTTATGATGCACTGACAGCCGTAAGTGATGATACAAAGATCACTATGGATATGTCCGGGGTGACAGATGACGAGCTGCTGGATGCTATGGAACGTATGTCTGAGGTTATGGGAGATGCGGCAGATGACAGTGATTATCTGGAGATTACCTGTATAGAATAAACAGGCACATAAAATATAGGAAAATACATAGACAAAGTCAAAAAAAGGATTGCCGGTCCATTGTGGATCAGCAATCCTTTTTTGCAGCAGATCAGCATTCTCCAAGAGAATACAGATCCTTGTAAAATTCCGGATAAGAAATATTCACGCAGTCTCCCCCTACAATATCCATGGTTCCGTCACAGATAGTTCCTGCCACAGCAAAAGACATGGCGATTCTGTGATCCAGATAGGAATTGATCTTGGCACCCTGGAGCGGTTTGCCTCCGTGGATGATCATACCGTCCTCTGTTGGCTGGATATCTGCACCCATACGGCGAAGCCCCTCGGTGACGACTGCAATACGGTCAGACTCCTTTACCTTCAGCTCTGCAGCATCGCGGATCACAGTGGTACCCTCTGCAAAAGCAGCCATTACAGCAATCATAGGGATCTCATCGATGAGCGTGGGGATAATAGAGCCCTCCACGGTTGTACCGTGAAGCTGACTGGAGCGGATCAGCAGGTCTGCCACCGGCTCTCCCTCCTCATTCACATTCAGAAGGGTAATATCTGCACCCATGGCCCTGCACACCTTCAGGATTCCGTCTCTGGTAGGATTGATCCCTACATTCCGGAGAAGGATCTGACTGCCCGGGGTGAGAAGCCCTGCTGCAATAAAATAGGCAGCAGAGGAAATATCTCCGGGTACCTGGATTTCTCTGGCCTTTAACACAGGTTCCGGCTCAATGGAGGCGGTAGTACCCTGTGAAGTAACTTTGGCCCCCAGATAATTCAACATGATCTCCGTGTGATTTCTGGAAAGTACGGGCTCTGTTACCCTGGTGATCCCATCTGCATACATACCTGCCAGAAGAACGCAGGACTTCACCTGGGCAGAGGCAACCGGTGACTGGTAGTGTACAGCCTGGAGAGGCTTTCCTGTAATACGCAAAGGTGCACATCCATTCCCTTTTATACTGACAATATCTGCCCCCATAGACTGAAGGGGAGTCATGATCCTCTTCATAGGGCGGGACTGGATGGAGGCGTCACCGTTTAACTCGCTGGTAAAAGACTGGCCTGCCAGAATGCCGGAGATCAGCCGGGTGGTAGTGCCGCTGTTGCCCACATCCAGAATTTCTGAGGGAGCGCTCAGACCGTGCAGACCCTTGCCGTGGACCAGAATCTCAGAAGCATTGCGCTCAATGTCTACGCCCATTTTGCGGAAACAGGAGATGGTGGAGAGACAGTCTGCACCCTCCAGAAAATGTGTGATCCTGGTAGTTCCCTGGGCAAGAGAGCCAAACATAACAGCCCGGTGGGAGATAGATTTGTCTCCCGGTACAGTCAGTTCCCCTCTTAGCCTTGTCTGTTTTTTGATTTCCATTTATGTTACCTACCGTTCGTATACAATATAGTTTCGCTTTTTCAGGAGAGTGGCTCCTTTTTCCATGGAGGATCCGTCATAGAATTCGATCTTTAACACACCTTCCTCAAATTCCCGGTTATGGATAATGCCGATATTCTTGATACTGATCTTCTCCAGAGCCAGGATAGTGGCAATTGTGGCAATCCCTCCGGCCTCATCTGCAATATCCAGATAGAGCACATAGGCTTTCTTCAGGAGGCCGCTGTCCACCACATCAATGGAATCTCTGTAATCCCTGGAGCTTGCAAACATCTGGTACAGGCTCTGGGAATCCTTATTATCCACAAAGCAGCGGATCTGGATCAGAAGACGGATATAGTCATCCAGCACATTGGAAATATTCTTATTATTTTCCACGCAGATCTGCTCCCACATGATAGGGGACGAAGAGGCAATACGGGTAATATCCCGGAAACCTCCGGCTGCGATGGTCTTCATATATTCCTGGTCACTGTCCAGCATGCTTACCAGATTTACAAGGGCAGAAGCAATGATATGAGGCAGATGGCTTACACCTGCAGTGATAAAATCGTGTTCCTCACTGGTCAGCACCATTGGAATAGCACCCAGGGAAGAAATCAGCTCTGTAAAATCTGTCAGACGGTCCAGAGGAATCTCTCCTCCCGGTGTGATGATATAATAAGCGTTTTCCAGAAGTCTGTCGCTGGAGGATTCAAAACCGGTCTTTTCAGAGCCGGCCATGGGATGTCCGCCGATAAAGCAGGATTCCATACCCAGACGCTCTACCTCCTTATGGATGATGCCCTTTACACTGCCCACATCTGTGAGAATAGTATTGGGACCCAGGTGATCCTTGAAATATTCCAGATACTGGACATTAAATTCCACAGGGGCACACAGGAAAATATAATCGCAGCCTGCAAAACGCTCATCATGTTCCTCGCATACAGCGTCGATCATATTGGAGCTTACTGCTGAGGCAAGGGTCTCCCGGTCCTTATCATAAGCCAGGATCCTGTAATCGCTATGGTATTTCCGGATGGTTTTGACGATGGAACCGCCGATGAGACCAAGTCCGATAAAACCGATGGTTTTCATAAGTTTCTCTGCATCCTTTCAAATAGCAATTTATCAGTTGCGCACACAGGGTGTGCAGCAATTGTCATTCTGTATGACTTATACAGAAACAGTCTGCATATATTTTAAGATAGATAGGAAAAAAAGTCAATCAGCAGCAATACTTTTACACATAAATAATTTAAAGCAATATAGTGAATAAAAACCTCTCTGAATGGCGAAAAAGCCCAGATAATAAAAATGTCAGATAGTATTTTGGAACACAATAAAAAATATTGTTAAAATTACATAAAATGCTTGAAAATTATAAATAAATTTAGTAATATATAGACATATAGTTGCTGAGACAGAAATGAAAAAGATGAACAATCTGACTATTTCGGGGCTCAAACAGAGAAAAGCTCCCACAACAGCAGCGCATATCAGACAAACAGGGAGGTATTACAACATGGATGTATTTAGAACTGACCGAATCAGAAATGTAGTTCTTTTAGGGCATGGGGGTGCAGGTAAGACTACACTGGCTGAAGCAATGGCGTATCTGGCAGGAATGACCAGCAGGCTTGGCAGAGTTGAGGACGGCAATACTGTCAGCGATTTTGACAAAGAAGAGATAAAGAGACATTTTTCCATTTCCACAACATTGATCCCGGTACCATGGGATAAGGTGAAGGTCAATGTACTGGATACTCCCGGATACTTTGACTTTGTAGGAGAGGTAGAGGAAGCAGTAAGTGCGGCAGACGCAGCTGTGATCGTAGTCTCCGGCAAGGCAGGCGTACAGGTGGGAACCCAGAAGGCATGGGAATTATGTGAGAAATATAAACTTCCGCGTATGATCTTTGTTACAGATATGGACGTAGATGATGTCAGCTACCGTAAGGTAGTAGAGCAGCTGACAGAGCTCTATGGAAAGAAGATCGCACCGATCCATTTCCCAATCCGTGAGGATGGTAAATTCGTAGGTTATGTTAATGTAGTAAAACAGGCAGGACGTAGATTCATTGATAAGGCAGGTAAGGAAGAATGCCCGATTCCTGAATATCTGAATGAATACCTGGAGAAATATCATGAGATCCTTATGGAATCTGTAGCTGAGACCAGCGAGGAATTTATGGATCGTTACTTTGAGGGAGATACCTTCTCTGTGACAGAGGTTTCCGCAGCACTGGCTACCAATGTACAGGAAGCTGCGATTGTACCTGTATGCATGGGCTCACCTATTAATCTCCGCGGCGTATCCAATCTGCTGGATGATATCTGTGGATATTTCCCAAGTCCGGACAAGCGTTCCTGCAATGGTATTGCAGTGAAGACAAATGAGATCTTCGAGGCAAATTATGACTTTGCAAAAACAAAATCTGCATATGTATGGAAAACAATCGCAGATCCGTTCCTTGGAAAATATTCTCTGATCAAGGTATGCTCAGGTGTTATCAAATCAGATGATACCTTGTTAAATGTAGAGAAGGGCGAAGAAGAACGTCTGAACAAGCTGTATGTACTGGAAGGCTCCAAGCCTATCGAAGTACCTGAGCTTCATGCCGGTGATATCGGTGCCATTGCCAAATTAAACAGTGTACAGACCGGCGATAGCCTTGCAACCAAAGCTACACCGATCATGTATCCGAAGGCACAGATTTCCACACCATATACCTGCAAGAGATTCAAGGCAGTGAAGAAGGGAGACGAGGACAAGATCTCCCAGGCACTGGCTAAGATGATGAGTGAGGACAAGACCCTCCGTGTAGTAAATGACAGTGCAAACCGCCAGAGTCTGATCTATGGTATCGGCGATCAGCATCTGGATATTGTAATGAATAAACTGAAAGAGCGCTACAAAGTAGATGTAGAGCTGAGCAAACCGAAGGTTCCGTTCCGCGAGACTATCCGCAAGAATTCCGATGTGGAAGGCAAGCACAAGAAACAGTCCGGCGGACATGGACAGTATGGTCATGTAAAGATGCGCTTTGAGCCATCCGGTGATCTGGAGAATCCTTATGTATTTGAGCAGGTAGTTGTAGGCGGTGCAGTGCCGAAGAACTACTTCCCGGCAGTTGAGAAGGGTCTGCAGGAATGCGTATTAAAGGGACCTCTGGCTGCATATCCTGTAGTTGGTGTGAAGGCTACTCTTTATGACGGATCCTATCATCCGGTAGATTCCTCAGAGATGGCATTCAAGATGGCAACGATCCTGGCCTTCAAGAAGGGCTTTATGGATGCATCCCCTGTACTTCTGGAGCCAATCGTATCCATGAAGGTTACAGTTCCGGATAAATATACAGGTGATGTTATGGGTGACCTGAACAAACGCCGTGGCCGTGTATTGGGTATGAATCCTGATCATCAGGGTAATACTATTATTGAGGCAGATGTACCTCAGCTGGAGATCTACGGATACTCCACAGACCTGCGCTCCATGACAGGCGGAAGCGGAGAATTTTCCTATGAATTTGCACGCTATGAGCAGGCTCCTTCTGATATCCAGGCAAAGGAGATCGAAGCCAGAGCAAGCAAGGTTGACAAAGCAGACGAATAATAGAATTTATATACCTGTGAATTAAGAAGAAAACAGACAGAACTATCTCAGAGATAGAGGTAGTTCTGCCTTTTTTTGGTAAAAATACCCTGTCCGGATTGACAATGGCAGGATAGATGATATACTGGACTCATATCAATCTTAGAAAGCAGGAAAATTAGTATGAAAAATAATAGAAAACTGGCTGCCCTGATACTGGCAGCTGCAATGACTGTCACCACACCCTACACAGCCTGGGGTGCAGATGTCTTTTCTGCAGGGGAGTCCTTTGGGGATGGCACAGAGAGTATTCCCGGAATCCTGACTTCCATGCTGGATTACGGACAGGTGGGAAAAGAATATAAGGTACAGCTGCAGGCAGATTCGGATGTGAGGTGGAGTCTGGCTTCCGGCAGCCAGCTTCCCCCGGGTCTGACTTTGCTTCAGACAGGCCTGCTCTGCGGAGTTCCTCAAAAGGATGGTTACTTTCACTTTACAGTACAGGCAGATAACAACACAGGAAGAGCAACCTGTGATCTGGACCTGACGATCATTGAGGCAGAACGGCCGGAAGAGAAATACAGACTGACCTCAGAGAATTCTCAGATCGACCTGGGAATCTATGCAGAGGGACAGCAGATGAATCGGGAATTTTTCCTTCAGAATACAGGCACAGAAGCACTCCATGTGGGTAAGCTTCCGGAGAGCCGGTATTTTGATCTTTCCTATGCATATGGGGATGAGGATAGGGAAATCCCCACAGGAGCCTATGTGGCACTGAAGGCAGACCTGAAGGAAAACCTGGCCGCAGGAAAATATGAGGAGAATCTTACCTTTACCACAAAAGAGGGGGCTTCCTGCCAGGTAACCCTGAAGGTGATCCTGGGAGCCTCCTCCGAGAAGGAATATGATCTGACCGTAGATCATCCGGAGATATGTTTTACAGAGGATGATTTCTATGATCCGGAATTCCGTGTGGAAAAATATGTTTCTGTGCGAAATTCCGGCAAAAAGGAAACCAGGATCAGCGTGGATGCTTCAGGCCTGAAGCATTTTACAGTTGACGGCCAGAGCGCAAGGAATTCAGAGGATTTTGAAGAACAGGATGTGCAGAGACTGCTGAAGCCAGGGGAAAGACTCCAGTTCTATGTATTGCCAGGGGAGGAATACGGAACCTTTGATGAAACCTTTGATTTCCTGGCAGATGACGGCAGCAGATATCCGGTACATGTTACCATGAACAGAGAGCGGAATCCTGTAGAGAAGAAAAATCTGGAAATCACAGAAAATGACACAGCAGCCTTTCCTGCGTTGCAGTGGGGCTACAGAACTTTGCCGGAGGCCAAAACCTATACGCTGAAAAATGTGTCCGACAAGGATTTGGATCTGACCTTCAACCGCAGTCAGGGATGCAGTGTAACCCTTTCCGGTAATACCCGTCTGGCTCCCGGAGAGAGCACAGAACTGCGGCTTTTGCCTCAAAAGGGACTGGCAGTGGGAGAGCATTCCTTCCAGGTCACAGTTACTGCCAGAACTGCAGCAGGAGAGAAGACAACAGAAAATCTTTACAGCTCTTTCCGGGTAGGTGCCCGTACTTATCAGGGACTGACTGCTCCTGTGGAGCCTGTGACAGGAATTACCAACGGTGTGGCCAAAACAGCAGAGGCTCTTCACCTGCCTACACAGACCGTAGTCTATGGAGCAGAGAAGAATGGTGAGAAAACAACCTTTCCGGCAGGGATTATTTGGGATGTGGATGGATGTGATTATGATCCCCAAAATAAAGAAGCTCAGAAATTCACAGTAACCGGTCATCTGGATCTGGAAGAGGGGGAAAATAACACAGAGATGGATACCACCCTGCAGATCCAGGTACAGGTAGATGCTTATCAGGCACTGAACAGACCGGTCTTTGATCTTTATTGGGTTAAGGTGATCACCAACTATGTGCAGGTTAGCCTGAGGGACTTTTCCAATGAGGCAGAAGGATATGAACTTGTGACAGCTGCCACCGCAGAGGATCTGGAAAAAGAGAATTATACAGCCCGGATGACAGTACCTGCAGCCCAAATGGCAGAGGGTACCGTAAATCTGAAATATCTGCCTGCAGGTAACCACCTTCTGTACTGCAGGGCTTACAGAACTGTGGAAGGACAGCCGGAATACGGCCCATGGTCAGAAGGCATGGCTATTGAAGTAAAGGCAGTAACGCCTGAAACCCCTAAAATCGCAAAAACACAGGTAAAAAAATGTGATGTCAGACTGACACTGACAAATCCCCGGAAGGTGGATGGCTATGATGTGGTTGCAGCCAGAAGCGAAAAAGAAGGGGAACCGGTAGATTATGTAAAGGTACAGACCAGATATTCCGGAGACAGCAGTCAGCTGATCCTGAAGGGACTGCCTGCAGGCACCTGGTATATTGGTGTGCACAGCTATAATTATCTGTCAGAAGACTCCACCACCAAGGTTCTGAGCAAATGGGCACCCTTACAGAAGGTTACCATAAAGACAGAGGCAGCAGCCCAGGCACCGACTGTAAAATCAGTAAAAACCTCCGGTCAGGGAAAAACAAGAAACACAACAGTAAGCTTTAAGCTGCCCAAGGGTGCCACAGGCACAGACTGGGTACTCTCCAAACAGGTATATAAAAATGATAAAGGAGCTTATACAGGGGTAGGCAGCTACAGCTACGTAGTAAAAAACCAGACAAAGAGTACCATCACCTTTGAAAAGGTACGCCCGGGAACCTATTACCTTACCGGCCACGCCTATACAAAGGGCTATGTCAAGAATTTCACCCGCTGGTCCAAGATCAGGAAAATTGTAATAAAATAGTAGGAATCGGGAAGGACTTACATTGACAAACGCTCTGTCATGAATTAAAATGAAATGAGTTTTTATAGGTAATGAAATGGTTACTGTACTTCTATTGGGCAGTGATCATAGTATGTTGGAGGAAGTATAAAATGAAATACCTGTTTAAAAAGATCGAGCCCAAGTGGCAGGCAAAATGGGAAGAAGCCAAAGTCTTTGAAGCCAAGGACAACAGCGACAAACCTAAATTCTACGGCTTAGTAGAGTTTCCGTATCCAAGTGGTGCAGGAATGCACGTAGGACATATTAAAGCATATTCCAGTCTGGAGGTTATTTCCAGAAAACGTCGTATGGAGGGATACAATGTACTTTTCCCCATCGGATTTGATGCATTCGGTCTTCCTACAGAGAACTACGCAGTAAAGACAGGCACACATCCACGTATCATCACAGATGAGAACATTAAGAGATTCTCCAACCAGTTAAAGAGAGTAGGATTCTCCTTTGACTGGAACCGTGTGATTGACACCACAGACGAGGATTACTATAAATGGACACAGTGGATCTTCCTGAAAATGTTCGAAAAAGGTCTGGTATTCCGTGACAGAACACTGGTAAACTACTGCCCACACTGTAAGGTAGTCCTTTCCAATGAGGACAGCCAGGGCGGCAAATGTGATATCTGCCACAGCGATGTAGTTCAGAAGTCCAAGGATGTATGGTACTTAAGAATTACCCAGTATGCAGATAAGCTTCTGGAAGGTCTGGATCATGTAGACTATCCGGAGAATGTAAAACAGCAGCAGGTTCACTGGATCGGTAAATCAAAAGGAGCTTTTGTCAACTTTGATGTGGACGGAATCGATGAGAAACTGGAAATCTACACAACCAGACCGGACACCCTGTTCGGTGTTACCTTCATGGTAATCGCACCGGAGCATCCGATCATTGATAAATATGCAGACAAAGTTGGAAACATGGACGAGATCACTGCATATCGTAATGAGTGTGCCAAAAAGACAGAGTTCGAGAGAACCCAGCTTGTAAAAGAGAAAACAGGGGTAAGGATCCAGGGACTTGAGGGTATCAACCCTGTAAACGGCAAGAAGATCCCAATCTATATTGCAGATTATGTAATGATGGGATATGGCACAGGCGCTATTATGGCAGTACCTGCCCATGACCAGCGTGACTATGATTTTGCCAAGAAATTCGGCATTGATATTATTGAAGTAATCAAAGGCGGAGATATTTCCAAAGAAGCCTATGCTGGGGACGGAGAGATGGTTAATTCCGAATTCCTCAACGGATATACAAACAAAGCAGATTCCATTGAGCGTATGCTGGAAGAGCTGGAAAAGAAAGGCATCGGTAAAGCTGGTGTCCAGTACAAGATGAAAGACTGGGCATTCAACCGCCAGAGATACTGGGGTGAGCCGATTCCGCTGATCCATTGCCCGAACTGTGGTGTTGTAGCAGTTCCGGAAAACGAACTTCCACTTCGTCTGCCGGATGTAAAGGACTTTGAGCCAGGGGAAGACGGACAGTCTCCACTTGCAAAGATTGACTCTTTCGTAAACTGCACCTGTCCGAAATGTGGCGCTGCAGCAAAACGAGAGACAGACACCATGCCTCAGTGGGCAGGATCCTCCTGGTATTTCCTGAGATATACAGATCCCCACAATGCAAACGCACTGGCAGATATGGACAAACTGAAATACTGGATGCCTGTAGACTGGTACAACGGTGGTATGGAACATGTTACCAGACATATGATCTATTCCAGATTCTGGCATCATTTCCTGTATGATCTGGGTGTAGTGAACACACCGGAACCATATGCAAAACGTTCCATCCAGGGACTGATCCTGGGACCGGACGGTGACAAGATGAGTAAATCCAAGGGCAACGTAGTAGACCCACTGGATATTGTAGAGGAATACGGTGCAGATACTCTCCGTACCTATGTACTGTTCATGGGTGATTACGGTGCAGCTACCCCGTGGAGCGAAAGCTCTGTAAAGGGATGCAAGAAATTCCTGGACCGTGTGGCAGGACTGACAGATATCCTCAGCGAAGAATCCGTATCCGATGAGCTTGAGATGAAGCTTCACCGCACCATTAAAAAGGTTTCCGGAGATATTGAGAATCTGAAATTCAACACAGCCATCGCCAGTCTGATGACCCTGATCAACGAGATCACAGCAGAGGGACACTTAAGTAAGGACGACCTGGCTATCTTCATCAAACTGCTCAGCCCATTTGCACCTCATATCTGTGAGGAAATCTGGGAGTTCATTGGTGGAGAAGGCCTGCTGGCAGTAGCACCATGGCCGGAATACGATGAAGGCAAAACCATTGCCAAGACCATTGAAATCGGTGTACAGGTCAACGGTAAGGTAAGAGGCACCATCGTAATCCCTAACGGCTGCGAAAAGGAAAAAGCTTTCGAGATTGCCAAAGCAGATGAAAGAATCGCCTCTTTCCTGGAAGGCAAAAACCTGATCAAAGAGATCTACGTGCCGAACAAGATCGTGAACTTTGTTGCAAAATAAGATAAAAACAGAATATCTGAGGATCCGGGAACCATATAGTTCCCGGATATCTGAATCAAAAGGGAGCTGCCGTAAAAAGCAGCTCCCTTTTTGTCGAAAAAAATGTCATATAAATAAAAAAATTCGCAGAGTATGTTACTCTACGAAAGCTCTCTTTTCATTCAATCTTCACATATAGACAAATAATACCTCAATCTGACCTGATTTTCAAGTCCTACATAGAAAATACTGTTATATTCTATCAAATTTTGGAGAAAATAGCATAATACAGGGTATGGAAGTGCCCTTTTTTATACATATTTACACTTCTGCCAGACAGAAAAAGATGGGTAGAGGGGTGTACTGAATCTGGATTTTCCTCTCTTTAAGCCGTCAGTATTCTGGTCAGATTCTCCGTCAAAAGCCTGGAAGCATTGCGTAAAACCAATGCTTCCAGGCTTTTTTCGTAGAGTAACATACTCCACGAAGTTTTCTGGTAGGAAGAAGGGGGATTTGCATGTGGTCTTTATGTCAGTGTGAAGGTCAGAATTTAGCGAAAATGCTGGAATTTCTTCAGACAAATATTCCTGACAGCCAAAGGACAGGACTTTACTTACCCACCTATGACTGCATGAAGAAATATCAGGGAGCCTGGCATATGGAGCAGAAACCAATATTTTCTCAGGCCTTTCTCATTGAGACTGCTGAAAAGGACAGATTGCAGGAACTTCTGGGACAATGGCAGACAACGGCAGACATGAGCAAGAGCATTGCAGAGAACTCCATAGAGCTTCTGCCGGAGCAGGAAAGTTTTCTCAAAGGATTTCTGGGAGAAAAACAGCATCTGTACATGTCCAGAGGACATATACAGGAAGGACGGACTTATATTACAGAAGGACCCCTGCGGGGAAAGGAGAAAATGATCCGTAAAATCGACCGTCATAAGAGACTGGCCAGACTGGAACTGCCTATGGCAGATGGAATACAGACACTATATGCAGGTTTGGAGATTTTTTCAAAAATCAACTTGTCGGCACACTAGCAAAGTGTCCGATGTGATTCAGAAGAAGGAGAAAACGTAATAAGAAGGAGAATATGAAAAAGTGTATAGAAAAGATACGGATGGATGGCTGAAGCATTGGGATTTTATCCTGTTGGATATGATTTGCCTGCAGCTGGCATTTGTGCTGGCTTATGGATTAAGTGGGTATGGATTTAATCCCTATCAGACCATGATTTATCGGAATATGTCGATTTATATAGAGGTTGCAGATATTGCAGTCCTTTTTTTGCTGGGGACTCTGAGAAATGTGCTGAAGAGAGGATATTATCGGGAATTTCTGATCACAGCCTATCAGAGCATTGTGATGGGAGCTGTGTCTGTACTTTATCTGTTCCTCATACAGCAAGGGCAGATGTATTCCAGACTGGCCATGATCCTGACATTTGTGTTGTATACTCTGTTGGCTTACATTACCAGAATCCTGTGGAAAAGATTTCTGCAGAGCAGGAGAAAGGAAGTGGGAAACCACTCCCTGCTTATTGTAACCACTGAGAAGATGGCTGCCAGGGTAATCCGGAATATCCAAGAACAGAATTACTCCAGATATATGATTTCCGGAGTGGTATTGCTTGACCATGATCTGACCGGCCAGAAGGTTGCAGACATCCCGGTAGTAGCTAAGGAAGAAAACGCTGCAGAATATGTGTGCAGGGAATGGATCGATGAGGTACTGGTAGTTACACCTGAGGAAATCCCTTACCCGGATAAGCTGCTGGAACAGTTTGCAGAGACAGGAGTGACCGTTCATCTGAATCTGGCAAAGATCAACAGTGAATCAGGCAAGAGACAGTTTGTGGAAAAAATCGGTAATTATACGGTACTGACTACAAGCATTAATTATGCTTCATCCCGCCAGCTTTTTCTGAAAAGATTAATGGATATAGCAGGAGGACTGGTAGGATGCATCTTTACCGCCATCCTGTTTATTTTTGTGGCACCGGCTATTTATATTGCTTCTCCGGGACCCATCTTCTTTTCTCAGGAACGTGTAGGAAAGAATGGAAAAAAATTCAAAATGTATAAATTCCGCAGTATGTACATGGATGCAGAAGAACGAAAAGCAGAACTGATGAAAGATAACAAATTAGGGGATGGAAAAATGTTCAAGTTGGATTTCGATCCCAGAGTTATCGGAAATAAGGTTTTGCCGGATGGAACCCGGAAGACGGGGATTGGTGACTTTATAAGGCGTACAAGTATTGACGAGTTTCCACAGTTCTTCAATGTGCTGAAAGGGGATATGTCCATTGTGGGAACCAGGCCGCCACTGATATCGGAAACAAACCTCTATGAACTGCATCACCGGGCACGACTGGCGATAAAACCGGGGATTACCGGAATGTGGCAGGTTAGTGGGAGAAGTGATATTACGGATTTTGAGGAAGTGGTGAGGTTGGATCGGGAGTATATTGAGAATTGGGATATTGGGATGGATTTGAAGATATTGCTGAAGACGGTGTTGGTGGTGATTAGGAAGGATGGGTCGGTGTGAGAAATGATGATGGTGGACGGGAAGAACCTATCCGCTGTTTTGTGTGGGGGAAATGGAGAAATGTCTATTCAATAAAATCAGTCGAGTTCTGATGGTTGTATGGATGGTGGGAGATACATAGCAAAAATGGATAAATGTATCATGCAAAAATGCTATTTTTTTCAATAACGTGAAAAAATTCCACTATTGGCAGTACAAAATGCAAAACGAGGGTACATATAGAAACGCTAAGTGCTGAAGTGTTAAGTAAAGGTTGTTGCAATGATAATATCATATGAAAACAAGGGTACTGTAGAGAAGGAAAGGTTCCACGACCGGATGTTCATATTTTTCTTACCCGGAAAATGAACAGATCATTTTTCTGGACAGCCTGAGAGTTACCCGAAAAAATCTCGACCAAGAGGGCAGGGTGACAACTAGTGTACAGGCGGAAGAGCCTATCCACTAGTTGTGTTGTCCAAAGGCAGAAGAATAGAATGATGTGGCAGGAGATTAAAGAATGAAAGACAAACTTAGGGTAGCGATGTTCGGACACAAACGCATTCCATCCAGAGAGGGTGGAATTGAAATTGTTGTTGAAGAATTATGCACCCGAATGGAAGAAAAAGGCAACGATGTGACCTGCTTTAATCGAGCAGGACACCATGTGAGTGGAGCTGAGTACGATAAGACACAGCAGAGTGAGTATAAGGGAATAAGACTAAAAATAGCTCCTACAATCGACAAAAAAGGACTCGCAGCGGCAACGTCATCATTTTTCGCAGCTCTATTTAGTACGTTTGGAAAATATGATATAGTACATATTCATGCGGAGGGACCAGCCTTTTTCGCATGGTTGCCGAAATTGTTTGGTAAAAGAGTAATTATTACAATCCATGGTTTGGATTGGAAACGCGAAAAATGGAAAGATGGTTTTGGTTCCAAATTTATTCGTCAAGGTGAAAAGAACGCGGTGAAGTACGCGGACGAAATTATAGTTTTAAGTAAGGGCGTGCAGGACTATTTTAAGAAAACGTATGGATGTGAAACACGTTTCATTCCAAATGGAGTAAATAGACCAGAGATTTTGGAAGCTAATCTGATTACCGAGAAATTTGGATTGAACAAAGATTCATATATCCTGTTCCTCGGAAGATTAGTCCCGGAAAAGGGAATCCGCTATCTGGTAGAAGCGTTTAAGCTGGTGAAAACGGATAAAAAGTTAGTGATAGCCGGCGGCTCCAGTGATACAGATGCTTTTGTAAACGAACTTGAAGACTTGGCAAAAGGAGATAACAGAATCATTTTTACCGGGTTTGTGCAGGGACAGTTACTGGATGAACTGTACGGTAATGCCTATGTTTACACGTTGCCTTCGGATTTGGAGGGAATGCCCCTTAGTCTGTTGGAAGCGATGAGTTATGGAAACTGTTGCTTAGTATCGGATATTTCGGAGTGTACAGAAGTTGTTGAGGATAAAGCACTGACTTTTAAAAAGTCCAATGTAAATGACCTGCAAAAAAAATTGCAAGAAGCGTGTAATAATCCTGCAAAAGTAGCACAAATGAAAGCACAGGCAGCCGATTTTATCTGCAAGAAATACAATTGGGATGATGTTGTGGAGAAAACATTGGAACTGTATAGGAGATAATGGATGAAAGTATTGGTTATAAATAATCTCCTCTGACCGAAAGCAGGTAGTGAGATATACATAGTGAAAGTGACTATAAAATGGCGATGCTGTGCCAAAATGGCAATCTCTAAACGGCATAGCACCTCTTTTTAGTATCACTACCTTACTTTGTATAGAACAGATGATGTTATCATCAGTTTTTTAAGTGTCACACCCTGCATTATGATATAGCACATCGGTAATCAGCAAGATTCGGAAGAGATTATGACTTTATCATACGAACGCAAGGTGGAAAACAGAGTGAGGAACACGGAGAAAAAATAATGATAAGGAATTATGAAGGAGATATTTGTGCAATGAAAGAAAGATATGAGGGAATTGCCAGTGCGATTCTGCTGGCTGCCACAGTTGCTTATTTTGCATTAGGCAGTTCCACTCTTACAATGCTGTTCTTCTGTGTGATGGCATTGGTTTATACCCTCGGTTGTAGGGGGGTACTGGTCAATCCAGTCGCCAAATTCCTCGGTGGCATCTGCTTCGAGATTTACCTGTGCCACATGGTAATTTATCGTGTGCTTGAGAAATTGCACATTATCCATCTGTTTGGTAATGGCTTACTTGCATATATCTTCACAGCAGTTGCGGTCATCTGTGGCTCGGTTGTGTTCTCAGTATGTGCGAAGTGGTTCTTAAATAAAATTGAAACTTTGATTGTTAATAGGAGAGCTAATCATGTCTGAAGAAAAGAAATTGAATGGTACGGTTATCGTCACTTACCGCTGCAACGCTCGTTGCTCCATGTGTAACCGTTATAAGGCACCTTCCAAGCCGGAAGAAGAAATCAGCATTGAAACCATCAAGAAGCTGCCGAAGATGTACTTTACAAACATCACCGGTGGCGAACCTTTTATCCGCACCGACCTGAAGGATATCGTGCGTGAGCTGTACAAGAAGTCTGACCGTATCGTTATTTCAACCAACGGTTTCTTCACAGACCGCATCGTTGATCTGTGCAAGGAATTCCCGCAGATCGGTATCCGTATTTCCATCGAGGGCTTGGAGCAGACCAACAATGAGATTCGTGGCCTGCAGAACGGCTACCAGCGTGGTTACGGCACGCTGAAGAAGCTGCGTGAGATGGGCATGAAGGATGTCGGCTTCGGTATGACCGTCCAGGACAAGAATGCTCCGGATTTGGTTCCTCTGTATAAGATTTCCAACGAGATGGGGATGGAGTTTGCGACTGCGTCTCTGCACAACAGCTTCTACTTCGTTGAGGCAAAGAACATCATCCACGATCGTCCGATGGTTGCAAAGAACTTCGAGAATCTGGTCAATGAACTGCTGCGCAGCAACAGCCCGAAGAAGTGGTTCCGTGCTTACTTCAATCACGGCCTGATCAACTATATCTACGGTCAGAAACGTCTGTTGCCTTGTGACATGAGCTTTGATACATTCTTCATCGACCCGTATGGCGATGTCATGCCTTGCAATGGTACCAAGGACAAGGAAGTTATGGGCAACCTGAACACCCAGAGCTGGGATGAGCTGTGGAACAGCCAGGAGGCCGAGAAGGTTCGTGCAAAGGTTCGTTGTTGTAATCGTGACTGTTGGATGATCGGTAGTGTTTCTCCGGCTATGCATAAGTATATCTGGAAGCCCGCCACTTGGGTTCTGGTTCACAAGTTCAAGGCTCTGTTCACCAAGCATCCGTACAGCATGTACGAACTGAAGATCTGTCGTGATTACCGTGATGGTAAAGTCACCAAAGAGGAACTCGACAAGTGCAGCACCTGCGATATGAATTGTGTGATCAACAACGGTCTGAGTGAAGCATCCAAAGAGCAGCTGAAGCATAAGACTGGCGAGGAAATCGTGGATGCTGATATCGCACAGCAGATGGAGGAATAAGAAAAATGAAAAGAGCATTGATTGTGTCAAACTCGGCGGGCTTGGTTACGCTCTTCCTAAAAAATGATGTAGAGTTATTGGTGCAAAATGGGTATTCAATTGATGTTGCATGCAATATTAATTATCAAGACTCAAATACAGAAGAGTTCTTTACTAAATATTGCGAGAAAATCTATGATGTCCCATTTCCAATCCGTAAATTGAATCCAAAATCATTGTTGGACTCTTATAAAGAAATATCCAAATTGCTGAAGAATAACGAATACGAGTTGGTACATTGTCATAGCACTATTGCGGCGGCTGTAGCAAGACAATGTACAAAGAAGTACAGAGAGAAAGGAATGAAGGTTGTTTATACATCACATGGTTTTCCATTTTATGAAGGAAATGAAGGGAAAAATGCCAAACTGTTTAGAGCAATAGAAAATTACTTTTCAAAATATACAGACGCAATTATAACAATTTGTAATGAAGACTATGAAAATGCAAAAAAAATGAAATGTAAAAATGTGAAAATTATGCATGGAGTTGGTGTGGATATTAATAGATTTATTAGCACTAGCATTAACAAAAAAGAGTATAGAAAGAAACTTGGATTTAATAACACTGATAAAGTGATTTTATCTATTGGAGAGATAAACACAAATAAGAATCATAAAGTGGTTATTGAGGCAATAAATCGCATAGGTGATAGCAAGATAGTATATGCTATTTGCGGGAGGGAAGTTACGGAAATTGGGAAAAAGAAGAAGCTGTCAGAGTTGGCGGAGCAACTAAATGTTAGAATAAAATTTCTGGGATTCCGAAAAGATATACCAGAAGTATGTTACTCTTCAGATATTGGTGCACTGCCATCGTTTAAAGAAGGACTTGGACTATCTGGAATTGAAATGCTTGCGACAGGCCTTCCTGTAGTCGGTTCTAATAGGCAAGGAATAAAAGATTACGTTATAGATGGTGTGACAGGCTATTTAGCAAATCCTGAAGATAGTGAATCTTTTTCGGTGGCAATAAAAAAATCCTTTGAACTGATCAAGAAAGAAGAGACAAAAGAAGAGTGCGTTAGAAAATCTAAAGAATTTAACACTGATCAAGCAAGAAAAGTTATCGATTCTGTATATCGAGAGATTGGGGTTTATGTTGAATGAGAGTCTTACATATATCATTAGATACTGCTATGGGAGGAATTGAATCATTTTTGTTAAATGTTTATAATTTGATAGATAGAGACAAAATCCAGTTTGATTTTATTGAGTACGGAGATTTAACAAGAGATTTTAATCCGAAATTTCTAAATCTTGGGGCAAGAATATATAATCTGCCAGATAGGAAGAAACATCCGTTTTTGGCACAAAAAGAGCTGATAGAACTTCTAAGAAATAATGAGTATGAGGTTGTACATATTCATAAAAATTCGTTGGCCGATATTGGATCTATTAGGGCTTGCCAAAAAGCTTCAAAATCAAGGATTGTTCTTCATTCGCACAATTCAAGTAGAGATAGTAAAACGGTGACACTTCTTCACAAAATAAACAGAAGAGTATTGGATTTGAACGGTATAACAAAGTTTTCGTGTTCTATAAAGGCGGCGGAATGGTTGTATGGAACGAAAGAAGGTGTCACTATTGTAAAAAATGGTATAGATACCAATAGGTTTGCGTTTAATTCATCGAAAAGACAAAATATAAGAACTGAACTAAGCATAGATAAATACTTTGTTGTTGGAAGTGTTGGGAGGTTAACAGAACAAAAGAACCCCCTATTGATGCTGGATGTCATGAAAAAATTACAGGATGAAAATATATGCTTGCTTTGGGTTGGCGACGGTGAGCTAAGAAAAGCAATGGAAATAAGGGCAGACGAATATGGAATGAGAAATCGAGTCATTTTTACAGGGGCTGTCCCAAACCCGGAAGATTATTATCAAGCAATGGATGTTTTTGTGATGCCATCTCTGTATGAAGGATTTCCGATTGCAGCCGTCGAAGCTCAGTGCTCTGGACTTCAAATGATTTTGTCGTCAAATATAACAAAAGAAGCGGATATTATTGGGGAGACAAAGTGGGTATCCATTGATAGCAGCTTAAATTGGGCGCAGGCTATAGCTGATTTTAAAGAAAAAAAGCTAATCCGAAAATCAAATGAAAATGAGCTTAAAATGAGAGGATTTGATATGAAAACTACAGTGGATTATTTACAAAACTTCTATTTAAATGGTGATATGTGAAATGCAGAAAGGAAAAAGAGAAAGTAATTTCGAAGCACTTAGAATTATCAGCATGTTATTGATAATAGCGGGGCATTTAACAAAGCAATCAGGTATTATTGATGTACAGGGATTAATGCTTAATAAATGCATGGCAGTTGTATTGGGATCAGCATCAGGAATAGCAGATAATGTTTTTGTTATGATCAGTGCGTGGTTTTTAACTGACAGAGAATTTAAAGTAGAAAGAATTACAAAAACATATTTTTACATTGCGACATATGTTGTCCCAATTGACATACTTATGATACTTTTCAATAGACAATATATGGGTTTGAAAGAAATTGTGCGTGGATTTTTCCCTTGGGGGGGGGAGTCCGGTATGGTTTGGAACAGTTTATATTGATATGCTTCTTCTTACACCATTCATGAATGCATGTTTAAGCAACCTGAAAAGAACAAAAATGTTGCTGATAGTGTTGTTCGTAATAAATTCAATACCCTCAACGTTCCTTTTTAGAAATGATTTCTTTTTTTCGGGAGAAATAGTGTGGTTTTGCTTTTTGTATTTGTTGATGGGCTACATAAAAAGAACTGGAATGGAAAACAGTATAAGTAGAAAGACAAGTTTATATATGACAATTGGAGCATATTTATTTCTACTGTTGGTGTATTTTGGAACAGAATATTTATCTTCAATGAATGCTCAATTTGCAAGTGTAAATACGGTGCTTGAATTATCCACATATTATATAAATAGATATCATACTCTCCCATCGTTTGTTTGTAGTCTCAGCGTCTTCTTCCTTTTTGAAAAAACAAAAATGAGATATAATAAGACGATCAATGAAATTTCAAAAGGATGTTTTGGAGTGTATATTTTACACCAAGCTCCTGGATTTACAAAATTTATGTGGCAGGAAATCTTTAAGACGCAAGAATGGCTGTACTCAACAAATTATATTTTATATTATCTTGGTACAGTTTTATCGATTTTTGCTATTGGGAGCGGAATTGATTTAATTAGAAGAAAGTGTATTGAAAATAGTATCTGTTCAAGTTCACTTGTGAAAAGTATAAATGAAAGATTGGAAAAATTTTATTTGGGATTTTAAAGTGATATAAATATGGAAAGAAAGTTTAAATCTAAAATATTGACATTAATGCCACTTTGTTTGTTCCTTTCGACAGATGGTATATTTAGCATGCAATCCTTATTGCCTTTGTTATGCATGACTCTTGTGTATGACTGCGTATTTTCAAATCACAGGATTAAAAAAGATGAAGGTGTAGTTATACTTGTTTTTCTATTAATATCTGTTTTGGCTATGGCTACAAATATGATTTTTAGCCCGGACTATTTAACGAATCAGTCGCTTATTAGAGTGGCTTATTATGGATTGATAATATACTTCTATTATTCTATGACAGATTTGATTTACCTGGAAGAAGATTTATTGATGACTATCTATAGCTTGATAGGAGTGGGCTGTGCGATTTCTTTCTATTTTATTTTTGTGCAGAAAATATGGTATGTTAATTTAATTGGCACTAGAGTTGATAAGAATTTTGTTGGTCTGTTTTTAATGTTAGGTGCGTTATTTAGCCTTTGCTTGGGTTTACAAAAGAAAAAAAGAATATTCTTTATTTTGTGTGCGGTATTGGCGGTTGGAATATTCTATTCGGCCTCAAGGGCTTCTATGTTGTATTTTATAGCAGCGGGTATTATTACGCTTATGATGTATGCCAAGAAAAGGATTAAAACTAAGTATGGAACATTTAGAATCCTTGTTTTTGGTGCATTTGTTCCAATCGTAGCTGCTCTTTTTTGGATATTTATAAAGTCGAAAATGTTAGATGGGTCAGTTGATATTACATGGTATTGGAACAGATATTTTGTCAATGGTTTTGGAGATGAAAGCGTAACAGGAAGATTTGTATGGTGGAAAAGAGCTTTGGGCTATTTTCTAAGCAGACCATTGTATGGGTATGGTATAGGGAATATCAATGTGAGTGGAAATAGCTCTGCTGTTGCGCACAATACATATATTGACTTCCTTTTGGATCAGGGAATTATAGGATTTGGAATATTCTTAGCCTTTCTAAAAAGGTCGATATGTAGAATTTTTTTGGAGCGTAAAGAGCTATTATATGGGGTTGTATTTGCAGTGCTGATTGGAATTTTCAACGTGAGCGCAACGAGAAGTGTGTTCTTGTGGTTCTCGTTAATATTACTGCATGGAATTTCAAATTGTGATAAGGAAAACAAAAATGAGCTTACCAAGCAAAAATGAAAAAAACGAAGCCAACTTAAAAGGAATTGTATGTGCGATTTTGGCTACTTTTGCCGCACGTTTTCTAGGCTTTTTAAGAGAATTATTTGTTGCTGATATATTTGGAACATCTGCAATGGGGGACGCGTTTATTGTCGCTTTATCAATACCGGATATATTAGTGTCTGGATTTACAACAGCCATTGCAACGCTTTATATCCCTACATACTTTAAACTCTTAAGAGAACAAAATTTGAATAATAATAAAGCAAAAGAGTATAATTCTAGTGTTTTAGCATTAATTGTCTTGATTTGCTTTCTGCTAACCGTTTTTACAGAAGCGGCAGCTAAAGTTATAGTGAGGTTGTTTGCCCCAGGATTTAGCGATTATACATCATCTATAACGATTTCAATGCTTAGAATAATTGTGATTTCACTTGTACCTATTGGTGTTTCGGGCCTGTTTAAAGCATATGGACAGATTGTGAATAAGTACGCTCTAATGACTTTTCTAGGGATTACAATCAATTTATCTGTTATTACAGCGTTGGTCATGTTTAGGGATCAGAATTTGAAAGTACTTTCGTGGTCTGTTGTACTTGGAAATGTGGTTTATGCTGCGCTATGTTTTATACTTATAAAGCGCAAGGGATTTGAGTGTTCGGGACGGATTAAGTTTAATAACAGCTACTTGGCAAACATGCTCGTTGGAATCTTTCCGGTATTCGCAAGCAATATTGTTGCAGAGATAAATCAAATCATTGATAAGAATTTCGCTTCGCGACTTTCTGAAGGAAGTGTCTCTGCATTGAACTACTCCTCAAAAGTGGTTAATCTAATTACTGCTGTGATTGGAACGGCAGTATCTTCAGTTTTATTTGCAAATTTAAGTAAAGTCTCGGCGGAGGGAGATAATAAAAAAGTTGCAAGAGAAATTGAGAAAATCAACATTATGGTAATGGCACTAATTGCTCCTATGTTCCTATTTGTTTTTCTTTTTTCGAATGATATAGTTAGACTCCTATTTGGGCGAGGCAACTTTGGAGTGGACTCCATTAGAATCACAGCGGAGTGTCTTATGTTTTATTCTATAGGGGTGATAGGATTCAATTTTAAAGCAATATGGGTAAGAATATATAATGCTTCACTAGACACAAAAACACCGGCAATTAATTCTGGAATTGCGGTAGGATGTAATATTCTATTGAATTTGCTATTCATTTCGACACTGAAGCACAAAGGCCTTGCTCTAGCAACGGGGTTGGCATCAATCATAACGGATATATTACTTGTCGGAATGTATAAAAAGAAAAATAAATCTCTCGACTTACGAAAATTAATTAAGGAAATGCTTAAAACAATTGTTTCAAGTGCCGGATTCATTTTTGTGTGGTTGATTTGTAAGGCTCTTTTTAGTGGAGATACTAATCTATTTATAATCATTCGATGGGGAGTGTGGATTATTGCTGGCTCTCTATTATATGGGATTAATCTCGTTGTTCTCGGTAGTGAGACCGGGAAAAAAATAGAAGCATATATAAAAGATAAAAGCTGTATCAGCCATTAGAGGAGGACTTGTCTGTGAAAAAATTGATTGTTGAAATAACGAAGAATATGATGTTTTATGCGATAAATGGATACAGATCTATTATTTACTGGATTTGTACTTTTTTCCCAATAAATAACAATAAAGTTTTTGTAAACTATTTTGATGGAAAGGGCATAGGAGATCATCCCAAATATATCGTTAAAGAATTGTTGAAAATGCATCCAAAAATGAAAATATTCTGGGTCTATAGGGGAAAAAAGAAAAACATAAATGATGTTACATTTATTAAGCCTTTTTCAATAAAAGCGATATTTCATCAAGCAACATCAAAAATATGGATATCATCAGTTCGAATGCCATATTATTCTGTAAAAAGGAAAAATCAGTTTTATTTTCAGACATGGCATGGTGGACTCGCATTTAAAAAGATCGAGAAGGAGTGCGAAGGAGCGTTATCAAGCAGATATAAAAAAACATGTCAACATGATTCCAAGATGATAGATTTTTGGGTATCATCTAATACAGATAACACAAAATTGTATAAAGATTATTTTTGGTATATCGGGGGAGAAATATTAGAGGTTGGATCACCTAGAAATGATATATTCTTCAATTTGTCAAGTAGGAATATTGAGGAACTTAAAGAAAAATTTGGTTTGAATGGTGTAAAGACTGTTGTTTATGCACCTACATTTAGAAAAGATAATTCTTTCGAAGCATATGACCTGGATTTGAAAGAATTAATAAGAAAACTTGAATATTCATGGGGTGGGAGTTGGAAACTCATAGTAAGATTGCATCCGCGACTTTCTGAAAAATCGAGTAAATTTATAGCGTATGATGATAAAATTATTGACGGGTCAAAAATCGAGGACATACAAGAACTGTTGGCTGTAACAGATTTGCTGATAACTGATTATTCTAGCATTGCGCTTGATTATATTAATACACGAAAACCGGTAATTATATATGCATCAGATATAGAGGAATATAAAAAAGATCGAGATTTTCATATTAAAATCGAAGAAACACCTTTTCCAATAGCTACAAATCAAAAAGAATTGAACGCTGTAATAGATGAATTCGATTATGAGACTTACTCAAAGAAACTTCAAGAATTTGTTGATAAAATTGGCTTCTTTGATGACGGTAAAGCCTCGAAAAAGGTTGCAACACGAATTTGTAAATTAATGGAACAATCTCGTAATGCTTAAAAAGTGAGGATGGAATTTTGAAGACATCAATAGGAATTATTGGTTCAGGAACGTGGGGTATGGCATTAGCTCGGATGTTAGCTAATTCTGGCAATGATGTAGAGGTTTGGTCGGCAATATCGAGCGAAATAGATGAAATGCTTTTAACTCATAAGCAAAGAAATCTCCCTTTTATGAATATCCCGAATTCAATTCAATTCACCAAAAGCATTGAAAAAGTTTGCGAGGAGAAGGATATCATTCTTTTTGCGGTCCCATCTGTTTTTGTAAGATCAACAGCAAGACAGGCGCGTTCATACATTCCGAATGGGCAAATTATTGTAGATGTAGCAAAAGGAATCGAATCAGATACATTGTTGACTTTGACCGAGGTCATCAGGAGTGAGTTGAATTTTGATAGAAATCATAATGATATTAAACTAGTCGCACTTTCCGGGCCTACACATGCGGAGGAAGTCGCCAAAGACATTCCGACAGCGATTGTATCTGCCTGTGAAGATATAGAAACAGCTGAAATAGTTCAAAACATTTTCATGAATACTTGCATGAGAGTGTACACAAATACAGATGTTTTTGGAGTTGAACTTTGTGGAGCCTTGAAAAATATCATCGCCTTGGCTGCAGGTATCTGTGTGGGACTTGGGTATGGGGACAATACAAAGGCCGCACTTATTACTAGGGGGCTTGCTGAAATTAAACGCTTGGGTGCACAAATGGGTTGCTTGGAAGATACATTTGATGGGCTAGCCGGTATGGGAGATTTGATAGTCACAGCTACAAGTGCACATAGTAGAAATAATAAGGCTGGTTTTTTCATTGGACAAGGAAAGACAGCAGAGGAAGCAGTACATGAAATAGGAATGGTTGTAGAGGGAATTAACGCTCTACCGGCGGCAATGCACCTTTCCGAGAAGTATAGGGTAGAGATGCCGATTATTTCTGCGGTAAATGATGTAATCAATCACGGAGAAAATCCAAGAAAAGCAGTTAATAATTTGATGCAAAGAGAGAAAAAGACGGAACTATCAAAATCTGTTTCGGACATTGATTTTGAAAGCACATTTTTAACATATAGGAGTAAAAGTATGAAACGAGTAATCACATATGGAACGTTTGACCTGTTGCACTATGGTCATATTAATTTGTTGAGAAGAGCTAAGGCATTGGGAGATTATCTTGTAGTGGCCTTATCTACGGATGAATTTAACTGGAACAGTAAGCAAAAGAAAACATACTTTTCTTACGAGCAGCGAAAGCAATTGTTGGAGTCAATTCGATATGTTGATCTTGTTATTCCGGAAGATAATTGGAGTCAAAAACGCACAGATATGAAGGAATACCATATTGATACGTTTGTAATGGGCGATGACTGGAGAGAAAAGTTCGATTTTTTAAAAGAAGAGGGTGTAGATGTCGTGTATCTTCCGAGAACGCCTGAAATTTCTTCATCGAAAATAAAACATGATTTATATGATGCTAATTCTGTTGCAGAATCAAAACTAAGCCATGATGATTTAGATACTGACCCTAATAAGATTTGATAATATACCGTGGTCAGCCCCCCATGAAATACCAATAAAGAAAATAAAACAGAGCTAAAAGATCTGTAAAAGAAACATAAAATATCTTGCAAAAGCTTACCATTGGATGCCTGTGAAGCGGATCTGGAAAGAACCAGAAAAGAGCTGCACAGCCAGGAGCACCTGAAATATAAGCTGGGTACGGAACTGGATAATCTGGATGTTCTTGCAAAAGATTATGACGATGAATACGAGGCTGTTCAGTTGAAGATTGACGAGGTTTATGACAGAATCGAGATTCTGGAGGAAAGGATCCGGAAGCTGAAAAAGCGGATGGAGGCTTATGTCAGTGGGAGTTGAAAGCTCCCACTGACAGATCGCGAAGCGACTGCGTTCATGAGCAAGTAGCGAAGTGGATTGCGAATGTCCGCTATACAAAAATGTAATTGTACGTATAGGTTCTATATGCTATAATTTATCTGTGGGAAACCAGAGAGCCGGGCGGCTTACCCTCTTTTTTTATCGGAGGGGCTAACCCTCCAGACGAAAGAAAGGAGGGCGTTGCCAATGTATGTTACATACTCTGACCTGATTCAGATTGGAATATTCATTGTTGCCCTTGTTGGATTGTGCTACACAATTTTTAAGGGAAAACGAAAATAGCCGCCACTACTGCCAATAGTGACGGCTTAACGTAAGTTAAGTAATTCATTATTGAGGGTAGCCGTTCCTTTAGCTTCCCTTTTTTCTATGTTCAATATAGCATATTTTTAAATTCTATTCAAGAGAGAATTTAAGCTAGGGGTGCTAATTTTGCAAAAAGACTCTAGGGTCAGACTTTATGAAGTGCCTGCGGATGGAGTGTGTTACAAGGAACATTGTCTTGTAGAATTTGACTTGGAACAGGCTGAAATATTGAGTTTTGTTGAAACATAAGAATATTTACTGAATAAAAGCGGTAGAACGTGTATAATTGTATTACCATATGATTAAAAAATTATGATGGGAGTATGATTATGAGCCGAGAAAGAACAGATGAGGAAGTAAAGCGTTTAGCACCTAAGCAGGAAATATTGCGTGAATTATATATAAAATCAGGGAATGAGTGTGCCTATCCCGGATGCCATAATGTATTAGTGGATGAAAACGGTAAATTCGTTGGAGAGGTATGCCATATTGAGGCAGCAATGCCTGGTGGAGAACGATTCAATCCTAATATGACAAATGAAGATAGAAGATCTTTTGGTAATTTGATGCTCATGTGCCATCATCACCATGTAGTGACAGATGATGTTTGCATATATACAGTTGAAAAGCTGAAAGAGATGAAAAGAAACCATGAGATGAAATATTCGGGGATTATAGGTCAAATGATGAACTCGATTACGGATTATGGCATGTCTTTAGAATATACACCTTGCTTTAATTGTAAAAAAATATCACGAATTTTGGATTGGGGATTAACAGATGAAGAAAATCGTGAAAATGCAGCAGTTTTGGATAAGCATTTGCAAAAGTTGTTGGATTTACCGATAGAAACCAGGCAATTGCTGGGGATAATGGTAATGAGATCATATTGGAATCGCTACGATTGCATAGTACCGATACACGAAGTTGAAAGAGCAACTGGATTAAAACCAGAAAATATTATACAAAATGTTGAAATATTGGAACGAAGAGGAATTATATCAGAGATTGAGGTAGAAGAGGAAAAGGGGATTCCAAGCTGCATATTGTATCCTGATTTTGAGTCTAGTTTCCCATATTGGAATGCTATACGGGAATTCGTAAAGAAAACAGGAACACCGATAGAAAGAATTTGTTGTGATCTGGATTTTTCTGTATTTGACGAATAAAATGTAATGATGCCGTAGGCAGAAACATTTGGATCAGACCCTATGAAGTACCGGAGTATACTCTGCCTAATGGACAAAAAGTGAAATTCCTTGATGATCAGAAAACCTATCTGGGGAATCAACTGGAGTCTGAATTTGGAGGAGACAGCTGCTTCGGTATTTTGGCAGGTATGGATTTTATTCTGGTATGTACATATGAGAAAGAGGGTAAAAATCCAGAGCTGTTGATTTATAAAAAGAGATAATATAAGCAAAAACAAAAATTCCGCTTTACAAATAACAGATAAAGTACTAAAATAAACAAAAAGATATCTTCAGGGCAGGGTGAGATTCCCTACCGGCGGTAGAGCCCGCGAGCCGAAAGGCATGATCCGGTGAGATTCCGGGGCCGACAGTACAGTCTGGATGGAAGAAGATGATAGTACAGTTGATTTTTTGAATGAATGTAGTATCAGAGCTCTGAGATGGTGATCCATTTCAGAGCTTTTTATATAGGAAATCAAACATTCATTTATCGATCAGATGTAACCGATCAATTCCACCCTGCAGATATTTCTGCAGGCTTTTTTTGTATTTGGTACATCGTTTTCGAAATAACTATACCATTCACTTGTCTGTGAATCCGATTGCACAGGTTTAAAAGCCTCGGCGTAGCCAGACAAAGAACAGGAATAAGAAAGAAGGAATAGAAATGACGGATCAGGAATATATGCTTCGGGCGATTCAGCTGGCAAAAAAAGGAGAAGGCTGGACGAATCCCAATCCTATGGTAGGGGCAGTGATCGTAAAAGACGGAAAGATCATCGGGGAAGGCTATCATAAAAAGTATGGAGAACTTCACGCGGAACGTAATGCAATTGCTTCTCTTACAGAATCAGCAGAAGGTGCGGTGATTTATGTTACGCTGGAGCCTTGCTGTCATCATGGAAAAACACCTCCATGTACGGAAGCGATCATTGAACAGAAGATCAGAAAAGTGGTGATCGGTTCCCGGGATCCGAATCCGAAAGTGGCAGGAAAAGGTGTGCAGATGTTAAGGGAAGCCGGTGTAACAGTAGTTGAAGATTTTATGAGAGAAGAATGCGATCAGCTGAATCCAGTGTTTTTCCATTATATTACTACGAAGACTCCTTATGTGGTGATGAAGTATGCCATGACACTGGATGGGAAGATCGCAACGAAGACAGGAGCATCAAAATGGATTACCGGAGAAGCGGCAAGAAAAGAAGTACAGCATATGCGGCATCAGTACATGGGGATCATGGCAGGTATTGGAACTGTGCTTGCAGATGATCCGATGTTAAATGTCCGGGTAGAAGGCTGGAAAAATCCTGTCAGGATTGTGTGCGACAGTAAGCTCAGAATCCGGCCGGACAGTCAGATCGTAAAAAGTGCGGAAAAGTATCGGACGATCGTGGCTTATGCAGATCAGAAAAATACAGAAGAAAAAATAAAAATATTACATACCATGGGAGTTGAGACCATTTACTGTCCCGATGAAAAGAATCAGATAGACCTTAAGAAGCTGATGGCAGATCTTGGAAACAGAGGCATTGACAGCATCCTCTTGGAGGGAGGCGGTACGTTAAATGACAGTGCCCTGCGAGCCGGAATTGTAAAGGAAGTACAGGCTTTTGTGGCACCAAAGCTGTTTGGCGGGGTGGCCGGGAAGACCCCGGTAGAAGGTATCGGAGTTGAATTCCCGTTTGATGCAGTGGAACTGAAATATACAGATATCTGCCAGATCGGTGAGGATATTCGGATAAGATGTCAGGTGTGTGAGAAAAAACAGGAGGAATCATGTTTACAGGAATCGTAGAGGAGAAAGGAAAAGTCCGTTATATGCAGCTGACAGGGGAATCAGGGATCCTGGCAGTGAAAGCCAGGAAGGTCCTGGAAGGGACAAGGATCGGTGACAGCATTGCCGTAAATGGTGTGTGTCTGACAGTTACGTCGATCCAGCCGGACGGATTTACTGCCGATGTGATGGCAGAGACGATCAGAAGAAGCAGTCTTGGCAGCTGTAAAGCTGGAAGCCAGGTAAACCTGGAACGTGCAATGGCTGCAGATGGCAGGTTCGGGGGACACATAGTAAGCGGCCATATTGATGGGACTGGCGTGATACGTTCCATGCTCCGGGAAGAAAATGCCATCTGGGTATCAATTGAGACATCGCCGCAGATCTTGCATCTGATCGTGGAAAAAGGATCCATCTGTATTGATGGGATCAGCCTGACAGTTGCAAGGGTTGATGAAGCTGGTTTTCAGGTGTCGGTCATTCCGCATACAGGAGAAGAAACCACCCTTTTGGAAAAGGTGCCGGGGGATCTGGTTAATCTGGAAAATGATGTGATCGGAAAATATGTAGAAAAACTGCTTGGCATCAGAAAAAATGAAGAAGAGAAAAAAGAATCCGGAATTACGATGAAGTTTCTTGAAGAATTCGGGTTTTAGAACAGGAGGATATACACTATGTCACAAAATTATCAGTACAACACAATCGAAGAGGCACTTAGGGATCTTAAGGAAGGAAAAATAGTTCTGGTCACAGATGATCCGGACAGAGAAAATGAGGGAGACCTGATATGTGCGGCAGAGTTTGCAACCCGGGAAAATATTAATTTCATGGCGACTTATGCAAAGGGTCTTATCTGTACACCGATGAGTGCGGAAATTGCGGCGAGATTGAACTTTCCGCCGATGGTTGCTGAGAACACGGACAATCACAGTACAGCATTTACCGTGGCAGTGGATCACGCAGACACAACCACCGGTATCTCTGCGGCAGAGCGCTCCTATACTATTATGAAGTGTGTGGATGATCAGTCAAAACCGGAGGATTTCAGAAGACCGGGACATGTATTTCCGCTTATTTCCAGAAAAGGCGGGGTTCTGGTACGAAATGGCCATACGGAGGCAACAACAGATCTTATGAGACTTGCCGGACTGAAGGAATGCGGCGTGTGCTGTGAAGTTATGAAAGAAGATGGCACTATGATGCGTACATCACAGCTATGGGAAATGGCAAAAGAGCATAGCCTTACATTTATTACGATCCGTGATCTGCAGGATTATATAAGAATACATGAAAAGCATGTAAAGGAGGAAGCAGTTGCAAACCTCCCAACGCAGTACGGTGATTTTAAAATGTATGGTTATATCAATGACATTACAGGAGAGCATCATCTGGCACTGGTAAAAGGTGATCTGGGAGATGGTGAGGATGTGCTTTGCCGGGTACATTCGGAGTGTCTGACAGGAGATGCATTCGGATCACTCAGATGTGACTGCGGCCTGCAGCTGCAGACAGCGATGCGCCAGGTAGAGGCGGAAGGCAGAGGAATCATTCTGTATATGAGACAGGAAGGCAGAGGAATCGGACTGATCAATAAGATCAAAGCTTATGCGCTTCAGGAACAGGGATACGATACTGTGGAGGCCAATGTGAAGTTAGGGTTTGCACCGGATCTCAGAGAGTACTGGGTTGGGGCACAGATACTGTCAGACCTTGGTGTGAAATCATTAAGATTACTGACAAATAACCCAGATAAAGTTTATGGACTTGGTGAATTTGGGCTGAAGATCAATGAGAGAGTACCTCTGGAGATTCCGGTACAAAAGTATGACCGGAAGTATATGAAAACGAAGCAGGAAAAGATGGGTCATATTTTTAAAGAAATAAATTTATAAAAAACAGCAAATATCAGGAGGAAGAAAAAATGAGACAGATCAATTTAGTAGAAGGAAAAGTAGTAGCACCGGAGGGAATGAAGGTTGGTATCGTGGCAGCGAGATTCAATGAGATCATTGTGAATAAATTATTGGGAGGGGCAGTCGATGGACTGGTAAGACATGGAGTAGAAGAAGAGAATATTACTGCAGCATGGGTGCCGGGAGCATTTGAGATCCCACTTACAGCACAGAAAATGGCACAGTCAGGAAAATATGATGCAGTTATCTGCGTGGGAGCTGTCATCCGTGGAGATACTTCACATTATGATCTGGTGTGCAATGAATCTGCTAAGGGGATCGCACAGGTTGAACTTGCAACAGGGATCCCGGTCTTATTCGGAGTGATCACGACTGAGAATATCGAGCAGGCTATTGCGCGTGCAGGAAGCAAAGCAGGAAATAAAGGCTATGACTGTGCATTATCTGCGATCGAAATGGTCAATCTGATGAAACAGCTCTAAAAGACAGGAAAATAAATGATGACAAAAACGATCATATTCGATTATGATGGAACGATCCATCATACCCTTGGAATCTATGAACCGGCATTTCGTGAAACCTATCAGTGGCTGACAGAACAGAGGGCTGCAGAAGAACGGGAGATAGGCTCGGCGGAAATTGCCGGCTGGCTGGGATTTAACAGTAAGGAGATGTGGAATACATTTTTGCCGGAGCTGGATCAGAGCTATAAAGAGCAGGCAAGCAGGATGGTAGGAGAACTGATGGTCAGACAGATCAGGAAGCATAAGGCAGTGTGGTATCCGGGAGCAGAGGAGATGCTTACAGCCTTGAAGAACCGGGGATATCATCTTGTGATCTTAAGCAACTGTAAGGCTTCATATCGTGAGGCGCACTGGAAGGAATTTGGGATGGAACGGTGGTTCGATCATTTTTATGACTGCGAATCGTATGGATTCCGTCCAAAGACAGAAATTGTGCAGGAAATTATCCGGGAATATACAGGCCCTTATCTGGTGGTCGGAGACAGGAGGCAGGATCTGGAATGTGCCAGAGCCTGCAAAAGCCCATTCATAGGATGTCTGTATGGATATGGTGAGAAAGGGGAGCTGAACGGGGCAGATCATCTTGCAGAACATATAGAGGATATACCACAGTTGGTGATGTCTGTACGGTAGCGGATAAGGTATTGCTTTGTGACAGGAAACATTTTTATGTAATGTAAACCATTATTTCAGACGTATGACTAGTACATAAGGTCGAGTAGATTTTTGAAGTACTTCTGGATCTTCATGGTATTTGAGTAATAGTGAATTATTTATCGTAACAAGTTTCATAACAAGTTGTCTTTTCTAAAAAAGAAGAATCTACTTTTCAGTAGACTCTTCTTACAAGTAAGCGATACTCTATGCTTTGAAGCACCCCGTCGCTTGCGGAAGTTAAACATACACGTTCATCATGCAACATTAAAAATACTGTTATTCGGATTTTTGTCCAGAACTCTTTTCAGACACTTTCTGGTCCGGATAATAGTATTTTTTTGTTTAAATTTAATAAAAATATGGAAATCCAGATAAATTTTTGGTACAATTCATTTATAAACGATAAAAAGAACATATATATATTACTTCTGTCATCGTAACATATCAGGAGGAGAAAAGTTTATGAAATTGTATATTTTGTTAGCTTAGTTTTACCGTGCAGGTGGTTCACTTTTTTGGTGCAAATGGAAATGCAGTGCGCGGTGGTCAGCTTTATTTTACCAATTCAGGTGCGGCAAGAAAAGATTATAATGCATTGCTGAAAATGCGTGTCATGAAAATAGTATCATCTATTAGAGAGTTGTTAATTTCTGTACATACTGATTAGAAAATTAGCTAAGAAGATTTTTGAAATGAGGTGTTTCTATGGCGAGCAGAATCGCGGTGATTGGAATTATAGTTGAAGAGCCTGATTCTGTGAAAGAGCTGAATCAGATTCTTCACGAATATGGTGAATATATCATAGGAAGACTGGGAATCCCATACAGACAGCGTGGTGTTAATATTATCAGCGTGGCGATGGATGCACCCCAGGATATGATTAATGCAATGACAGGAAAAATCGGGCGTCTGGCAGGGATTTCTGCAAAAGCAGTTTGCTCAAAAAAGGCAGAAAACATATAACAAGAGGGGGATTACATAGTGTCAGCAGATTTAAAAATGTTAGAGAGTATCCAAAATACGCAAAGTATTTCAAGGGAAGAATTGGATGCGATTTTACAGACACAAGATTCCTTCCTGATACAGGAACTTCATAAAAAGGCACAGCAGACAGCGACACAGATCTATGGAAATAAAATATATATCCGCGGGTTGATTGAATTTACTAATTATTGTAAAAATAACTGCTATTACTGTGGAATCCGCAACGGCAATACAAAGGCAGACAGATATCGCCTTACAACAGAACAGATTCTATCCTGTTGTAAAACCGGATGGAACCTGGGATTTCGTACATTTGTATTACAGGGAGGAGAGGATCCCTATTATACAGATGTGAAAATCTGCCAGATCGTTCAGGAAATTAAATCAACATATCCGGACTGTGCAGTAACCTTATCCATTGGTGAGAAGAGCGAAGAAAGCTATCAGGCATATTTTAATGCCGGAGCCGACAGATATCTGTTAAGACACGAAACTGCTGATGAAGAACATTACAGAAAACTCCATCCACAACAGATGTCTTTAAACAACAGAAAAAATTGCCTGAAAGTTCTGAAAAAAATCGGCTATCAGACCGGTTGCGGATTTATGGTAGGATCACCGGGACAAACGGTAGACACCCTTTATCAGGATCTTCTGTTTATTAAAGAATTGAAACCTGAAATGGTTGGCATCGGACCTTTTATTCCTCATAAGGATACTCCGTTTGCAGATCAGCCTGCAGGGACACTGGATCTGACATTGAGATTATTATCAATTATCAGACTGATTCATCCACATGTTCTTCTGCCAGCGACAACTGCACTTGGAACAATTGATTCTAAAGGAAGAGAGAAGGGAATTCTGGCTGGCGGAAACGTCGTAATGCCTAACCTTTCTCCGGTTAATGTCAGAGATAAATACAAACTTTATGATAACAAAATCTGCACCGGTGACGAAGCAGCAGAATGTAAGGCCTGTATGGCAGCAAGAATGAAGAGCATTGGTTATGAAGTAGTGACGGACAGAGGCGATTATAAGGTCTGAATGTAAAGCTGATTTTTCTGAAGATCCAGAATGTTTTACACAAAGAGTCACTTCTGAATAACTTAAGCATCCGCAGTATGCGGAATATAAAACTGAATATAGAAAAATAAAAACTAATCGGAAAGCAGTTGATAAGAAAGCTCCTGACCGAAAAGAAAGGAAAAAAGCCTATGTATAATCCAAAATCATTAAAAGCAGAAGAATTCATTTCCGACGAGGAAATCCGGGAAACCCTTGCCTACGCTGACGCAAACAAGGAGAATGTGGAACTGATCGATCAGATTCTTGCGAAAGCAAAAGAATGTAAAGGTCTTACGCACAGAGAAGCGTCTGTTCTTCTTGCCTGTCCAATTCCTGAGAAAATTCAGGAGATGTATGATCTGGCAGCGGAAATCAAGAAAGAATTCTACGGAAACAGAATTGTTTTGTTTGCGCCTCTGTATCTGTCTAACTATTGTGTAAATGGCTGTGTGTACTGCCCGTATCATAAGAAAAACCAGCACATTGCCCGTAAGAAATTAACACAGGAAGAAATTGTAAAAGAAGTTACCGCATTGCAGGATATGGGACATAAGCGACTCGCTATTGAGGCGGGTGAAGATCCGCTCAATAACCCGATCGAATATATTCTGGAATGTATCAAAACAATCTATAGTATCAAACATAAAAATGGTGCGATCCGTCGTGTAAATGTAAATATTGCAGCTACAACAGTAGAAAATTACCGTAAATTAAAAGAAGCCGGAATCGGTACTTATATTCTTTTTCAGGAAACATATCATAAAGAAAGCTATGAAAAGCTTCATCCAACAGGACCGAAACATAACTATGCATATCACACGGAGGCAATGGACCGCGCGATGGAAGGCGGTATTGATGATGTCGGTTTAGGTGTATTGTTCGGACTGGAACTTTACAGATATGAATTTGCAGGACTTCTGATGCATGCGGAACATCTGGAAGCAGTTCATGGTGTAGGACCGCATACGATTAGTGTGCCACGTATCAAACATGCGGATGACATTGATCCGTCTGCATTTGACAACAGTATCAGCGACGAGATTTTTGCAAAAATCTGTGCACTGATCCGAATCTCTGTTCCATATACAGGTATGATTATTTCAACAAGAGAGAGTCAGGCTGTTCGTGAGAAAGTTCTTCCTTTGGGTGTTTCTCAGATTAGTGGAGCTTCAAGAACCAGTGTCGGTGGATATGATAAGCCTGAAACGGAAGATGAGGTTACATCTGCTCAGTTTGATGTCAGCGATCAGCGCACGCTTGATGAGATCGTAAACTGGCTGATGAATATGGGAGACATCCCAAGCTTTTGTACCGCCTGTTACAGAGCCGGAAGAACCGGTGACCGTTTTATGTCATTGTGCAAAAGTAAACAGATTTCAAACTGCTGTCATCCAAATGCCTTGATGACTTTAATGGAATATTTACAGGATTATGCAAGTCCTGAAACTAAGAAAGTCGGTCTGGAACTGATTCAGAATGAACTCGAAAATATTCCAAGTGAAAAAGTAAAGAGGCTTACAGAAGAACATCTGGCAGATATCGTAAATGGGCAGCGTGATTTCAGATTCTGACAGAAATATTGTGAAAGGAAAAAATATGGCTGTTACATTAAATGAAACACCTTCTGCAAATCGTCTGCATATTGGAATCTTTGGAAAAACGAACAGCGGAAAATCTTCATTTATCAATGCGTTTTCCGGACAGAAAGTATCTATTGTAGCAGATGTTGCGGGAACTACTACGGATCCTGTATACAAGGCTATGGAAATTTACCCTCTCGGTCCCTGCGTCCTGATCGACACGGCGGGATTTGATGATAAAGGTGAGCTTGGAGCTTTACGTATCGAAAAAACAGAACTTGCAGCGCAGAAGACGGACCTGGCAATTATTCTCTTCTGTGAAGAAGAAATGTCGCAGGAATTAAAATGGTATCGTTACTTTAAAGAGAAAAATACGCCTGTGGTTCCCGTTCTCAATAAAACAGATCTGTACACGCAGGAAGAAAAAGAAAAACTTGCTCACCTGATTCAAAGGAACACAAAGGAAGAAGTCTGTCTGATCAGTGCTAAAACAGGAGAGGGAATCCGTAATTTGAAGGAACTGCTTGCCCGAAGTATTCCGGAAGGATATGGAAACAGGATGATTACCGGTGATCTGGTTGATACCGGTGACCTGGTTCTGCTTGTGATGCCACAGGACATTCAGGCACCAAAGGGGAGACTGATATTACCACAGGTGCAAACTTTAAGAGAACTATTGGACAAAAAATGTCTGGTAATGAGTGTGACAACAGATCAGTATCTGTCAGCCTTGGAAAATCTCGCAGTACCTCCGAAATTAATCATTACAGACTCGCAGGTATTTTTCTATGTATATGAAAATAAACCAAAGGAGAGTATGCTGACTTCTTTTTCAGTTCTTTTTGCAGCATACAAGGGAGATTTACCATATTATATAGAAGGCGCAAAGGCAATTGATACTCTTAATGAAAATTCACATGTTCTCATTGCAGAATGCTGTACCCATGCACCTCTGAAGGAAGATATCGGAAGAGTGAAGATTCCGCGAATGCTCAAAAAACGTTTTGGAGAGAAACTGGATGTAAGTCTGGTAAGCGGAACAGATTTTCCTGATGACCTTACTAAATATGATCTGATCATCCAATGCGGTGCCTGTATGTTTAATCGCAAATATGTAATGTACCGTATTGATAAAGCCAGAAATCAATATGTCCCAATGACGAATTATGGAATAACGATTGCTCATCTTACAGGAATTTTAGAGCACGTTGCACTTCCATAATTTGCAGAATATTTTGCAGGAACACTCTGAGGTCAGACACCATGAAATATCGATACACAGATAGATGATGCGATCGATGAGGCAACAGATAAGATTGCAGGCAAAGACTTCACACCGATATCCTTTGCATCTGATGAGAATACTGATATCGGACTTGTACAGTTCGCTATGAAAACAGAAGCAATCGCTATAGATGATGACGATGATGAGGAAGAAACAGTGGAAGAGAATAAGAGCTTCGTGCAGAAACTGAAAGATCTCTTCTAAAATATAAATCTCAGGACTTTTATTAAGTTTCGGGGGAATTCCCTGAGGAAAATAAAGGTTCTGAGACTTTTTTTATAAAAAATATAAATTTGTTGTTTTTACAACATACTTAATTGGCGATATCAGATATACTCTGACCTGTAATCAAGAAAAAACAAACATTCACATATAACTTTTAAAGAATTTTCAGGAGGGAAATATGATTCGAAAAATCATACACATTGATGAAGAACTCTGTAACGGATGCGGATTGTGTGCCAATGCCTGTCAGGAAGGGGCAATCGGTATTGTAGATGGCAAAGCAAAATTGTTAAGAGACGACTACTGCGATGGGCTGGGGAACTGCCTGCCGGTATGTCCGACAAATGCAATCTCTTTTATCGAAAGAGAAGCAGCTGCGTTTGATGAGGCGGCGGTGGAAGCGAATATGAAGGCGAATTCAGAAAAAGCCAATATAAATGTAAATACTGATATAAACACAAATAGCATAGAAGGAACTCAGGGAATGAAAAAAGTTTTCACAGGATGTCCGGGAAGTATGGCGAGAAAAATTCTCAGAACTTCACAGAATCCAAAAGAAGATAGAAATCATGTGCAGGTAAATATATCATCAGAATCTGAATTAAGACAATGGCCTGTGCAGATCAAACTGGTGCCTGTAAATGCTCCATACTTTGACGGAGCGCATCTTCTGATTGCGGCAGACTGTACCGCATATGCTTATGCAAACTTCCATCAGGAGTTTATCAGAGGAAAAATTACGCTGATTGGATGTCCGAAACTTGATGAAGGCGATTACAGCGAGAAACTGACAGAGATTATCCGTCAGAATAACATTAAAAGTGTGACCATTGTCAGAATGGAAGTCCCATGCTGCGGCGGACTCGCCAGAGCAGCGGAGACAGCTTTGAGAAATAGTGGAAAGTTCATTCCATGGCAGGTGAAAATCATCTCAACAGATGGACAGATTGTGGATAATATGTAAGAAACTGCAGAGAATAGTAACGTAATATCTGTTATAAAAAGTGTCATATTTTGAGTAAATCAGAATTCATACATTGTTTTCAAAGTAACGGTACGTAAATATAAGTGTATAGATAAAAAGCTTTAGCATATTGGACTTTTTTCGGAAAGCATTTACTAAGTGTAACTATTACCAAGAATTATATAATATAGAGGAGATAAAAAAATGGATAGACAGATGTTTTGTTTTCAGTGTGAACAGACTGCAGGATGCAGCGGATGTACAGGAAAAGCAGGAGTATGCGGAAAAACCGCAGATACAGCAGGACTTCAGGATGAACTGACAGGGGCATTAATCGGACTTGCCCGCGCCTGTGCAAATAATGAAAGAAAAGAAACAACAGACAGAATCATCATAGAAGGACTCTTCACTACAGTGACCAACGTAGCATTTGATGATGATTCCATCAAAGAAATGATAGACAAAGTAAATACAGAAAAGAGCAAAATCGTACCAGGCTGTGCAGCGTGTGCATCCAGATGTGGAAATACCGATAACTATGATATGAAACGTATGTGGGAAGCTGACGAAGACATCCGCTCACTGAAATCCCTGATTCTTTTCGGTATCAGAGGAATGGCCGCTTATGCATATCATGCAATGGTTCTTGGCTATAAAGATCAGGAAGTCAATAACTTCTTCTATAAAGCATTATTCACACTGGCAGAAGACTGGGGAATGGAAGAACTTCTCCCGGTAGTGATGGAAGTAGGAAAAGTAAATTTAAGCTGCATGGCGCTCCTTGATAAAGCAAACACTGAAACCTTTGGTACACCGACACCGGTAACCGTACCTCTGAAAGTAGAAAAAGGCCCGTTCATCGTAGTGACAGGGCACGATCTCTACGACCTCAAACTTCTCCTTCAGCAGACAGAAGGAAAAGGAATCAACATTTACACACATGGAGAAATGCTTCCGGCACACGCTTATCCGGAATTGAAAAAATTCTCTCACCTGAAAGGAAACTTCGGAACCGCATGGCAGAACCAGCAAAAAGAATTTGACCACATTCCTGCACCGATTCTATATACGACCAACTGCCTCATGCCGCCAAAAGCCAGTTATAAAGACAGAGTATTTACCACAGAAATGGTATCCTTCCCAGATGTAACCCATATTGACGACGAAAAAGACTTTACACCGGTAATCGAGAAAGCTCTGGAACTGGGCGGCTATGCAGAAGATACCCAGTTCACAGGAATCAACGGAGGAACAGAGGTTACGACAGGATTTGCCCATGGAACAGTACTGGGAGTAGCCGATAAAGTAATCGAAGCAGTCAAATCAGGAGCCATCAGACACTTTTTCCTGGTAGGTGGATGTGATGGCGTACGTAAAGGTAGAAACTACTACACTGATTTCGTAAAGCAGACCCCGGATGACACCATTATCTTAACCCTCGCCTGCGGAAAATACCGCTTCAACGACCTTGACCTCGGAACCATCGGCGGACTCCCGAGAATCATGGACATGGGACAGTGTAACGACGCCTACAGCGCAATCAAAGTAGCCGTAGCACTTGCAGAAGCATTCAACTGCAGCGTAAACGAACTGCCACTGAGCATGATCCTCTCCTGGTATGAGCAGAAAGCAGTCTGCATCCTTCTCACACTGTTACACTTAGGAATCAAAGACATCCGCTTAGGTCCGACCCTGCCGGCATTCATTTCACCAAATGTCTTAAACTATCTGGCAGAAAACTACAACATCGCTCCGGTAACAACCCCGGAAGAAGACCTAAAAACAATCCTTGGATAAACAATTTTATAAAGAAGATATACTTCTATTACTACAAAATTGAACATTAAGTGCGAGATCGCACATTGTGAGCTGTCTTTCCTTTGGAAGGGCAGCTTTTCGATTATCTATCAAAGATTTTGAAGAAAAAAGTAAGGAGGAAAGTGTAATTAAAGGGAATATATGTTATTATGTGAGTGACAAATCGAAATTTATAAAGGAGAATATTGATGAAA
>HE978651.1:1269624-1341712 GCA_000285855.2 Ruminococcus sp. JC304
CCGAGTAATTCACTTTAGAAGCAATCTGAAATTGTTTATCTGCATAAAATATGTTATAATTAAGTTAGTTTGATGTAACCATGTTGCAAAAGAGGTAAATGTATGAGTGAAAGAATAAAACCCACTATCAGTGGTAGTGCTGAGACAATGCTTCAGAGCTTCTATGCCAGAGCCCAATATTCCAAAAGTAAAAATAATAAATTCTATGATGCAAAGGCGGTAGAATTAGTCGACAAAATTGATTATGATTTTTCTACAGCAGCCAAGGATTCTACGATGGGAAAAGGGGTAATTGCCAGAACGGTAGTTTTTGATGAGTTAGTAAAGAATTTTATAGAGAAAAATCCTGATTGTACAGTGGTTAACATTGCTTGTGGTCTGGATACGAGATTTTATCGCATGGATAATGGTAAAATTACCTGGTACAATCTGGATCTGCCAGAAACGATAGCAATCCGCAATCAGATTTTTGAGGAATCAGGACGTGTTTCTACGATAGGAATTTCTGCACTTGATCCTGCATGGTCAAAAGAAGTAAAAGTGCGGGGGAAAATGCTTTTTATCATTGAAGGATTATCGATGTATCTGACAGCAGAAGAAAATGGTAAGATATTAAAAATAATAAAGGACAACTTTGATAATGCCTATATTCTTATGGAATGTCTGGCAAAGACATGGGTAAAGAAAGAAGGAATAGAAAAATCCATACAGCAAACAGGCTCAAAATTTGTTTTCGGGGCAGATCATTTTGAAGAACTTGGGAATATGACAGAGGGATATCACAAAATAAAAGATGATAATATTCTTCGTGGTATGGAGCTATTTTCATCTGCATATAGACTTTTGGCGTTATTACCGATTGCAAAAAAGGTTACGCAGAAGATTCTGATATTTGAAAAGGATTAACAAAGCATGCAGGGGTGGCACAGGAAAAGAAGCCTGACCATTTTGAATTTGGTGAAAGGTAACGGCAATGAAAAAATTATTTTTTGAAATAGAGCAAGATGGCTTTTATGGTACATATTATGAAAATCCTAAAGGGGCAGACTGTGCTGTGATTGGTCTCTTTGGAGATGATCCAAATGATTATATGGCAAAATGTGGTGCTAAATGGCTGCACAAAAATGGCGTCAATGCACTCTGTATGTCTCCTGGGAAACACAACTATAGCCACGTCAACTGTCCGCTTGAGAGAATTGAGACAGCGGTTAAGTGGTTAATGATTCATGGAAACAGAAAGGTCGGTATTATGGGGATGAGTACGGCAGGAATGGAAGCGCTGGCTGCAGCATCTTATTTCCCGGATATAACGCTGACATTTGGGCTGACTCCCAGTGATTTTGTATGGCAGGGGTTTGAGCAGGGCAGTAAGGATGGATGTAAGGAGTGGCCTGTGCCCGGAACATCTACACTTTCCTATTGTGGAAAACCACTTGCCTATATGCCATTTGTTTACGAACATCCAACGTATTGGAAAAAGATTGAGGCTGAAACAAAAGGATCCGGAGATTTTCTGCACTCGACCTGTCTTTTTGCAGATTCTGAAAAGGGACGTGAGCATACAGAGGAAGAAATGATAAAAATTGAAAATATCAAGGGTAAACTCATCTTGATTGGTGCGGACGATGATAGCATGTGGGAGGCAGGTAAATATGTCCGACGTATGGATCAGCGTTTGCAGAAATATCCGCACGAGTGTGAATATGAGGCTATAACGTATCAGTATGGTACGCATTTTGTGTTGCCGGAATCCATGTTGCGAATGGCACTGCCAATAGGCTTGAAATTTGTTATGCGTTTTATTTTCCATTCAGCAAAGAAATATCCCGATGAGTGCGAAGCGGCAAGAAAGGATATAGACAAAAGACTTTCGGCAGCACTGTATGAGTGGATTATGGTATAATATCACATCGTAAGTTGAAAACTTCCGGTTTTGTTAAAGTATAAAATGTAATCAGTTACTGTTCAGGGGTTTTCTTTATCCAAATATCTTGGACACTCTGTCAAATATATTCTCTGGTTCTTCCAGCCGCATCAAAATAAGCATGCTCATGCATTGACAGAGATAATCGATACTTTCGAAACTCCTAAATGTCACAGCCTGCGCCTGTTTCCGCTTATAATTCCTCAGAAGCCTTTCCGCTTCGTTATTAGTAGCAGGTATCCGGAGATCATGCAAAAATAGCAGATGATTCCGCATGTATTTCTCCATTCTCAGGAATAAATTATACCCTTCTCTATAATAAGTGTTTGCTGGAATGTCCTCGTATTCCTTTCGGGCAATTTTCAGTATCTTCAGGTATTGTTTTTCAAACTTGGAAGATTTTTCTGTCTCCGGGGTGTATGGCACCTGGGATTTATTTCGGAAGTGGATCATTTCCTGTATCAATGAATGCATCTTTTTGTTCCAGATTCGATCTGGTTCATTTTCGATGCTGGATTTCCGGTATCTCAGCACATGCGCAAGACATTCCTGATGATCTTCCCCATAGTTATAGAAGGTGATATCATGATCATGGACAAGGATTCCCTGATAATCCTCAGCAACAGTTCCTTTTACACCTTCGTGCCCCTTTTTTCTGCGTGCAAAATAAAGAGCTTTTCCGTCAGGTGTTGCACAGACATATACATAACATCTCTTTCCGTTTTCTCTGGCATTTGTACAATCTGTATGCATGACTGGAGAAAGCAGCATATCTGCATAAGCAGACCTGCGCTCAGGCTCAGTTTTTAAAGCAAACTCTTTGCTGAGTTTACTTACCATTCCTTTTGAGACTTCAAAAAAAGAGGACTTAAAACCAGAGCCCGGTGTATAACTGTTCATAAAAAGAGCAGCAGAAAAAACTATAAACACAGTTTTTCCTGCTGAAAATGATTATCCACAAAATAAAAAAATAAAATTCGTCATTTTTTACAATGACTTATGCATACCCTTGAACAGTAACTATTTTCAATATCTCATATCATAAAGAACATCTGTTGAATTTCTCAGTCAACTAAGTTATAATGTATTCACGGTATATGTATACTCGTCAATCCGAAGAAAAGATATTGTCATTATGATCAAAATTGAAACTCTACAGACTTACTACACTGAAGATAAAGTGTTAATGACACAGCATTCTTCTGAACGTTGTCGCTAAAGAGGAATCAAGATAAAAGATATTCGTCATGCAATAATGATGGGTGAAATTATCGAACAATATCCGGATGATTACCCTTTCCCCAGCTGTTTGATTTTCGGTTATTCTGTTGATAATAGAATTATTCACGTAGTGATGAGTGATGAAGGAACTGGCAGTCGAACTATTACTGCGTATTTTCCTGATCCTGAAAAGTGGGAATCTGATTACAGAACAAGAAAGGAGATTTTAAAATGAGATGCCTAACTTGTAAAAATGGTAGCATGAAACCATCCTCGACCGCATATTTTGCGCAGTTGAAAAACTGCTATGTTATTATTGAAAATGTACCATGTATGAAATGCGAGCAATGTGGAGAAGAATTTTTCACAGCTTCTGTGCTCGAGAAAATTGATGATATGTTAGATCGTCTTGAACAGATTGCAAGTAAAATCTTCATTATGGATTACGCTACTTCTGCTGCATGATCTCCGAACATAATTGTTGATTCTGAACCATTCGTAATATTTTTGCGAGTGGTTCTTTTGGCTTTTTATTGCTTGTACACCCGTTTTTTAAGTCCTTCCATTTTGTAATTCCATTTCGGAGAGTCGGGTGGCTTACCCTTTTTTTATCGGGTAATCACAGGTTTATCAATTTGCTATTTGCCGCAGTAGATGGTAAAATTAAAATACACTGGGGGAGAATATCTTTTGCCTTGGTAGTATGGATTTGGAAGGGAGCGTGGAAAAATGACAACAGCGTTGAAACTTCCAGTTGGCATCGAAGATTTTCGAGAAATTCGCCAACAAGGTTTTTACTATATTGATAAAACTAAACTGATTGAACAACTCCTTGATAATTGGGGAAAGGTGAATCTCTTTACCAGACCGCGCCGATTTGGAAAAACCCTAAATATGAGTATGCTCCGTTGTTTTTTTTGAAGTTGGAGCAGATAAGATGTTGTTTGATGGTCTCTATATTTCACATAATAAACAGTTTTGCAAAGAATACATGGGAAAGTTCCCGGTTGTGTTTCTTACATTAAAAGGTGTGGAAGGAACCACATTTGAAGAAGCTAGACTTAGTCTCGCAGAACTGATTGCAGCGGAAGCAAGAAGGTTTAAGTTTCTGCAGGAAAGTGATAAGCTAGATGCTGACGATAAAGAAATGTATCGTGAGTTGATTTCTTTAAACAAGGAACAAGGCCCGGCAACTTCCGTAAAACTTAGATTTTCACTTAAAAATCTATCAGAACTACTATATAAGCATTACGGGCAGAAAACAATCGTGTTGATTGATGAATATGATGTGCCGCTCGATAAAGCCTTTCAGGATGGATACTATAGAGAAATGGTGTCGTTAATTCGTGGGTTGTTGGGCGAAACACTTAAAACGAATGATTTTTTGCAATTTGCCTGTAAAACGTTTCATTACCAAGGCAAATAAAACGACGCGAGATGAAATTGAACGCCTGATTGCAGGAGAGCCAATAGAAAAGCCCATTCGCCTTGAACTGACTTATGATGAAATAGACAATACTAAACAGCTAACAGCTTTTTGGAATTCAATTGAAGAAGGAAAGACAACGGCAATAGAACAGTATTTGAACCGAACCCTCAGCAATTCGATTAGTGTTTTTGATACAAAAGCACCAGAGAATGAAAAGGAAAGTTCCTATCACACCCTTCTGGTGGGTCTATTAACAGGAAATACAGACTGGGTGGTTAGGTCAAATGTGGAAGCTGGAGAGGGTTTTGCTGATATCATTGTTGAACCGGAAGATCCGGATGCAGGTATTATCTTCGAACTTAAATATTCAAAAGAAGCGATTGGGTTGGAGAAAGCCTGTGAAAAGGCAATTGAACAAATCAAGAGCCGAAGATATTCTGAGTATCTGAAAAATGATGGCCGCCACAATATGACACTTTATGGTATCGCCTTTTATAAAAAGAGATGTAAAGCGGTAGTTGAAACAATAAAAGAAGTATAATACTGACCAACCCACTGGCACACTGTGTAAATTCTACATGGTACGTTGGTGGGCTTTTTTCGTTTTGTACGAGTTTCTTCCTATATGATATGTGCTTTTTTATTCCACACCCCACGTCTCGCTACTTCTGCTGCATGATCTCCGAACATAATTGTTGATCCTGTGAACACACCGAAGTCAGACTCCATGCAATACCCGGAGGAAGATCTTGGTAGATTCATTGCATAATAATAGTTACTTTGCGCATTTTGTGTTATAATTGAGACTAACAGGAAATGATAAATATCTGTAAAATGAATGTTTATCAGGAACTTACCGGAGGACATTTTAGTTAAGACGCAATAAATTTCGGGCTTTGTAAAATGCAAAAGGGAGATCAATAATATGAGAAAAAAAACAGTTCAAAAAAGCAGTACCAAAGGCAATGCAAAAAGTAATATAAAGAGCAATGCAAGAAGCAGCGTAAAAAGCAGTGCAAAAAGCAGTGCAAAAAGCAGTGCAAAAAATAGTCCTCAAAAAGCTGTTAAGACTGTTGCTCCAACAGCAGAGAATGTTTCTGTTAAGCAAACCGCAATTATTCAGGAGCCATCTGTTGAACAGAACAAACAGGACGTTCCAACGAAACAGCCTGATCTGGGACCGCGAAGAAGTGTAGCCTTCATTGGATCAGAATGTTATCCATTTGTTAAGACCGGTGGATTGGGAGATGTAATGTCTGCCCTGCCAAAGAGTCTGGCAAAATTAAACATTGATGTTAAGGTCATTATTCCAAGATATAAATGTATTCCTCAGAAATTTCAGGAAAAGATGGAATACAGGGGTTCCTTTGATATGAATCTCTGCTCTGATGGAAAGCAGTATTATGTGGGAATTATGGAATATCAGGAGGACGGTGTTGTCTATGATTTTATAGATAATGATGAGTTCTTTTCCTGGGGAAATCCATATACGAATCTCATAGATGACATTCCGAAATTCTGTTATTTTGCAAAAGCTGCCCTTGCTGCCCTTAATTATCTGAATTGGACTCCTGATGTAGTACATTGTCATGACTGGCAGGCAGCTTTAGTACCACTTTATCTGAGAACCTGTTTCCAGGATACCGATGTAGGACGTGCAATTTCAGTACTCACAATACATAATCTGAAGTTCCAGGGTATTTATGACAGAAAAAAGATTCAATACTGGTCAGGACTTCCTGATTATGTATTTAATAAGGACTGCATGATTCAGAACTGGCTGGATGCCAATATGTTAAAGGGGGGTATCGCTTACAGTAACAAAGTTACAACCGTAAGTAACACCTATGCCTGGGAGATTCAGACAGAGGAATATGGCGAGGGACTTGCAGAGCATTTAAGATATCACAATAATAAGATTCTGGGAATTGTGAATGGTATTGATACGGATATCTGGAATCCGGCAACTGATAAGCTGTTAGCTGCTGATTATGATGAGAAGTCAGCAATAAAGAATAAAAAGATTAATAAAAAAGCTCTTCAGGAATCTCTGGGGCTGGATGTAGATGAGCATAAGATGGTAATCGGACTTATTTCACGTCTCACCAACCAGAAAGGTCTTGATCTTGTAAATGATGTAATCCCGGGAATTATGGATGAACATACGCAGGTGGTTGTTCTTGGTACTGGTGATTCTCAGTATGAGAATACATTCCGTTATTATGAAAACAAATATAAGGGCAATTTCTGTGCATATATTGCTTACAATGAAAATGTGGCTCACAATATTTATGCAGGATGTGATGCGCTTCTGGTTCCATCAAGATTTGAACCATGTGGACTTACACAGCTTATAGCCATGAGATATGGTGCAGTTCCGATTGTAAGAGAGACCGGAGGACTCAAAGATACGGTTCAGCCTTATAATATGTTTGAAAATACAGGAAACGGTTTTACATTTGACAGATATGAAAGCGGGCTGCTTTACGATGCGATCAACAGAGCAAAGACTCTCTATTTCGAGAACAGAAAATCCTGGGATGATATGGTAATCCGCGATATGAATAAAGATGTTTCCTGGGAAAAGAGTGCAAAACAGTACAAAGATATGTATGTAGGATTAACACCAAGAGATTAGAGCGTGTTTGAAAAATGCTTTACCCAAGATTTCACATTCTGATGGGCTGGATTAAGATGCATTATTTTAGAGGATTGCTATAATAACGAAAGCATATCATATGGGTGCGTCCTTGAAGGATGCAGGTAAAACATTAGCTGGTATCAAATTGGTATCAGCTTGTTTTATAATAGTGCAGAAAGAGAATAAGGGGAGAAATTGAAGCATGGCAATGCGCTCAAGTTATTTGGCTTTGAAGGCTGACACGGTAACAGTAACCAATTATAACACTGAGGAGGGAAGAAATACAAGTTATTGCCAATTGATGTACAAAAGTATAAAATAGTTTCAAAAGCAGGCAGTATCAGACTGCCGGGAATGTAAAGGAGGAAAAGCTTTTATGGACTTAAAGAAATTTGTACTGGAAGGTAATCCTGTATGCAGAAAGGAAGCTGTGATCGTGGGCAATCATTTCAGGATTACAATGCTGACAACTGTCCTGATCCGTTTTGAGTACAGCGAAGACGGAGAATTTGAGGACAGAGCAACACAGATGGTATGCAATCGTGATTTCCCGGTGCCGGAATTCAGGGTGAGCGATGGTGGTGAGGAATTACATATTTACACCCAAGATCTGGAAATCCACTATGACAGGCAGAAATTTTCTCCAAGCGGTCTGATGATACGTGTTGCGGGTGGAAAAGCCAGCGAGCGTGTGTGGCATTATGGTGATGAACCGAAAGATCTGCTGGGAACAGCCAGAACCCTGGATGAGGCAGACGGTGAGATTACGCTGAGTCATGGCATTATGTCCAGAAACGGTTTTTCAGTGCTGGATGATTCCCACACAATGGCTATGGGCGAAGATGGAATGGTAGAGCCACGTCAGGGAAACAGAGCAGATTTCTATTTCTTTGGATATGGTCACAGATATATAGAATGTCTGCAGGATTTTTACAGATTATGTGGAAAAACACCTCTGCTTCCAAGATACACCTTCGGAAACTGGTGGAGCAGATATCACAAATATACAGAGACAGAATACAAAGAACTGGTAGAGCGTTTTGAGAAAGAAGAAGTGCCATTCTCTGTTGCAGTTGTAGATATGGACTGGCATCTGGTAGAGGATGTACCTCCTGTATATGGAAGCGGATGGACAGGATATACCTGGAATAAGAAGTTTTTCCCCAATCCGCCTGAATTTATGGACTGGCTGCACAAACATGGGTATAAGATTACACTGAACGTACATCCGGCAGATGGAGTGCGTGCTTATGAAGAAGCCTATCCGAGAGTTGCAGAGAAGATGGGAATTGATCCTGCAAGTAAGGAACCGGTGCTTTTTGATATGACAGATCCGAAATTCATTGAGACATATTTTGAGGAACTGCATCATCCGATGGAAGAAGAGGGAGTAGACTTCTGGTGGCTTGACTGGCAGCAGGGAACTGTAACCAAGGTTCCGGGACTGGATCCGCTCTGGATGCTGAACCATTATCACTATCTGGACAGCAAGTGGAAAGGAAAACGTGCGCTGACTTTCTCAAGATATGCAGGACCCGGAAGCCACAGATACCCGGTTGGTTTTTCAGGTGATACGGTCATTACCTGGGAAAGTCTGAAATTCCAGCCATATTTCACGGCAAATGCCAGCAACATCGGTTTTGGATGGTGGAGTCATGATATCGGTGGACATATGTTGGGATACAGAGACGACGAGCTCACTGCAAGATGGGTACAGCTTGGAGTCTTTTCACCAATGAACCGTCTGCACAGCACAGACAACCCATTCAATGGAAAAGAACCATGGAAATACAACCAGATCGTAGAAACAGTAATGAAGAATTTCCTGAAACTGCGTCATAAGCTGGTTCCGTATCTTTACACTATGAACCGTCGTGCAAGCAGAGCGGGACTGCCGCTGGTACAGCCAATGTATTATCTGGAGCCGGAGCGTGAGGAAACCTATGAAGTGCCGAACAACTATTATTTCGGCACAGAGATGATGGTATCTCCAATTACAGATAAGCTGGATCAGGTAACAGGACTGGCAGGTGCGAAGACATGGATCCCGCAGGGAATCTGGTATGATTTCTTTAACGGAAGAGCATATAAGGGCGGCAGAAAAGTGGATCTCTGGAGAGATATTTACGAGATGCCGGTACTTGTGCGTGAAGGCAGCATCATTCCGCTGAAGGACATGGAAGGATATGATAATTCCATTGAGAATCCTGAGAAACTGGAAGTACTTGTATATCCTGGAAAATCCGGGGAATTTGTACTCTGGGAAGACGGTGGGGACACACCGGAAGACCTGGATGAGAACTGGGTGTCCACCAGAATGACGAAGACTGCAGATGAGAATGGAACAGTATTTATTATAGAAGCTGCACAGGGAAATACAGCAGTGATCCCGCAGAAACGTTCCTGGAAGATCCGCTTCTGCAATATTCTGGACAAACCGCAGGAGCTTACTGTAAACGGACAGGCATATAAGGAGGCAGAGTTCGCAGAGGATGAGAAGCTTCATGGAACAATAGTGATCCTGAAGGATGTGCCGGCAGATGCACAGGTGAAGATTACTTTTGCGGCAGATGCAGCTGTTTATCAGAGAGACTATGCAGAAGAGGTCTATGAGATTCTGGAAAAAGCACAGATTACCTATGCACAGAAGACAGACGTCTATAAAGTAGTGAAAGAGCTGGGCACAGAGGCAGTGCCTGTTCTGGTATCCATGAATTTGAATCCGTCATTGCTTGGAGTACTGATGGAGATTCTTACAATGGGAATTTAACCGAATCAAGTAAGTTCCCTGCGGTAAAAAACATACCGGGGTACATAACGAGGTCAGACCCCATGAAATCGTTCAGACTGCTGGAGCAGGAAGAAGAGAAGGAATAATAAAAATCTTCGCAGTATGGTACATTTTATATGTTATATGCTGCGAAGACTTTTTTGTTATGCTTGTTTGGTTTCTTCTTCCGGTAACTGGGAAGTGCAGTGTGGACAGCGTGTAGCTTTGATGTCGATTTCGCTCATGCAGAAAGGACATTTCTTAGTAGTCGGAGCGGCTGGTTCTTCTTTTTTGGTACCGAAGGATGTTACTTTGTTCACTGCCTTCAGCAGGCAGAACAGGATGAATGCCATAATGATGAAGTTAACTACTGAAGAAATGAAAGAGGATGCGAATCCGGAAGCTGATTGCCTGGTTTGATCAGAATGTTTTCTGCAACAATTGTTCAAAGGATTCCTGACGCATAGGCTTATAGTAGTAATACCCCTGGAGCTCATCGCAACCCTCTCCTACAAGGAAATCTACCATTTCTTTTGTTTCCACACCTTCGCAGACAATAAATTTCTTAGTCCTTTTTAACAGATGAAAAATTTCCTGAAGGACAATCTTTCCGTTTTCGGACAGATCATCTGAGAGAAAGCGTTTGTCTATTTTTACTTCATCAAAAAGAATATCTTTTAAAGTATTCAGAGAGGAATAGCCTGAACCAAAATCATCCATAGATATCCGTATGTTTTTATCATGAAAGAAACGGATCATGGCATTTACGGCTTCGATGTTATGAATGAAAGTAGTTTCTGTGATCTCGAATATCAGATTGTGAGGTTCTATCTCATACTTCTCTATCAGATTCATTACTTTTTCAGTGAAACTTTGGATATCCCGGAAATGAACCGGTGATACATTTAAAGAGATAGGAACGATTCTCTTTCCCTCTTTCTGGCGTTGGTTCATCCAGATAAAAGTTTCTTCGTACACATAGTAATCCAACGCCTGGATTTCTCCTGTTTCCTCCAGAATTGGAAGAAACATATCCGGATACCAGATCGTCCCGGCATCCCGCTGCCATCTTACCAGGGCTTCTGCACTTGCAAGTGTCTGATCTTTACCATGCATTTTAGGTTGAAAATAAACTTTAAATTCTTTCTGGCTTAATGCGCGTTTGAACGAATGAATCGTATCTGCTTTATGCTGTTCTCTCATGGCAATATCCTGAGTATATTCGCATACACCTGATAATTTTGTCTTTGCGATACAGCGCACGATGTTTGCATGGGAAATGATTTCTTCTGCCGGAATATTGATATCTTTCAGATAGTAAATGCCAGTATTCAGATGGAAATAATTGATTGGATACGACTGCAAAATTTCCTTTGTAATCTGAGCATTATGTCGTTCAATGCGTTCTTTTATCTCACTTGTTTCATATCCGGATGTATCGATCACTGCTACAAAAATATCGGAGTGATATCTGTTTACAAATAAGGATTCCTGAAAAAGTTCCATTCTTTTGAGCACAAAATTCAGGACTTTGGTTCCTGTTTCATATCCCCAGTAGTCATTGATTAGATGGAAGTTGCTGATATCTGTCATGAGAAAGGCATATTGTTTTGTACCATTAGCGTTTGCGAGGATCGTAAATATTTTCTCTTTCAGAGAATCAGATGAAATGCTTTGTGCAAGCCCATTTTGGGTAATATATTGTTGTTTACTTGCCAGCTGTTGTTTTTTATATTTTTTATCCTGGTACATTTTCTGATCGGCAGTTTTAAGCAGATCCATAATCAGATAATAATGATTTTTGCAGCTGATATCATATCCTACTGCATAGCTTAATGGGTGGTCTGCTGTTTGATTGTATTCATCAATCATTGTCTGGAGACGGATATTCATCTGCTCAAGCTGTGACCAGGTTGTGTTTTTCTGGATAATCAGAAATTCATCTCCGCCGAATCTGGCGAGATAGCTGTTTTCTGTAAGAATTCTGGTGAGAAAAGACGCGAATGTCTGGATAAACACATCTCCTTCTTCATGCCCGTATGTATCATTGATCATTTTTAAATTATTCAGGTCAAACATCATAATGCCTGTGTCTAAGGTATCATCTGCTTCCTGAAGCTGCTGTAGCTTTTTTTCCAGAGCTTTTTTATTATGTACACCTGCGACATCAAAACCGGAGCTTTGAATCATACTTTTCAGATAGTCTTTCAGTGCCAGGGAGACCCCGCAGCCAGCTAACATGGCTATGATCATAAGCGTAAAAAAAGACTTTCCAAATCCTTTTCTGAAATGGAAAATCATAATTGCAAGAACACCTGCAAATATTATAAATTCTATATAACAAAGACGTAATATAATCTTGTTTTTTTCCATATTGTAGTTAAAAACCTGCCTTTATCCTTCTTTTAATATTTTTTACAAATTACTGATACCAGCGTTGTTTTGTTATAAATTTCTTTTGGTTTAAGCAGCGTGCAGGATGATTCGCTTTGCCATACTCTTCTCAATTCCGATTTTGCTTCCCTTAACCATGACAATGTAATAGCCATGGATTTCAGAAAGAAGTTCGACTTCGCTTCCACATATAAATCCCAGGGATTCCAGATAATGGCGCTGCTTTTCCTGCCCGCAGACTTTGCTTATCCGGTATTTCTTATTAAAATCTGCTAAGTTTAATGGCATAATTGTTCCTTTCATTTCTTATTACATGTCACTGTTAGACTTGGCTAACATAGTATACCATAATTTATAACGAAAAGAAGTTTTTTTTTGATTGTTGAGAAATTTTATCTCGACCATGAAATTTATGTGCGACAGCCTTTTATCTATTTAAACACAGAAAACCCCACCCGATTGACGTCGGATGGGGTAGTTCAAGCTTTGGAAATCAGCATTGCTATTTCGTAATGAAGCCTGTGCATCAATAAAGTGACCGTATCTTACTGCAGCAGTGGAATGCTACTTCTTATACCAGAATTTCTTACATTGCACTTTCGTTTTTCCATCTGGGGCATCCGCCATCCGTCCGATTTTGAACCTGTAATTTTTTGTCTTTCCGGCTGGAATGTTTACATTGTAGGTTTGGGTGGGCGTTGCAGTTTCATCCAGTGGTATCTCAAAATACATTTTTACCTTTGTAATGGTATAACTTGAAGTGTTTTGCATACGGGCAGTTATATACAGCTCTCCGGTGTTGGGATTATAATCATATCCCTTGTAGCTGACCTTGAGCTGGCTTAGCTTAGGGGTAGCTGACCGGTACCAGAATGATAAGCATTTTACCTTAGGTGATTTATATGGCTGCTGAGTCATTTTTCCAACATAAACAGTCTTGTTTACTGTTTTTCCGGGATTGATTGTTACACTTGTAATTGTGTAACTGGAAGTATTTTTCAGCTTCAGTTTCAGATATAACTTTGCGGTATCATTGTCATATTGGAATCCGCTGCAGCTTACTTTAAGCTGCTTGGCAGTTGGCTTGGAAGCAGCCAGTGTCAGCCTTGGAAAAAATGAAAGTACGGCAAATGCTGTCAGAAAGAAAAATACCAGATAGCTTCTGCGTTTTTTTATAAAGCGGTTCTTCATACTCATAAAATCTCCTCCTCACATGATAATAATAGTTTCAGGAAAATATTATGACTTTTGGTACACGTAATGCTTTGCCCAAGTTTATTCTATAGTTACCATATAATAGGAGAGAGGAAATTTCTATTAACTAATGGTTAGTATTTTCATTCCAGTAATCTGTTTTTTGCTTCAGATCAATATTCTTACTGAAAAATACAGGATTTTTTTTCTGCTGAATCTGTATTTCGTAATCTTTTAATGCTTTCGCTACAGTATTGGATAGTATCAGGATCACCGGAATGTTGATCAACGCCATTACCCCCATCAATACGTCGGAGATATGCCACAGTAATGTCATTTCCATACCTGCACCCCAAAATACCGCCAGTGCTGATACGATGCGAAATCCTGTCATAAATTTCCTGTCCGGTTGTTTTTTGTGAATATAAGTCAGCAGATTATCACAGTAAAAGCAATTCCCCAACAATGTGGTGAAAGCAAATAATACCATAGCGATCATGATAAAATATGGGCCAAAAGAACCAAGTGTCTTGTGAAGTGCTGCCTGCACCCACGGTGCTCCCTGAAGTTCTTTTGCAGGTATCACACCAGATACCAGACACATCATGGCAGTTGCAGTACACAATAATAATGTGTCAATAAACACAGACAGCATCTGTACAAGTCCCTGCTTGACCGGATGGCTGACTACTGCAGATGCTGCCGCATTTGGTGCAGAACCAATACCTGCTTCATTGGAATACAGACCTCTTCGGATTCCCTGCATCATGGCTGATCCGGCAAAACCGGCAAAAATGGCTTTAAAGTCAAATGCTTCTTTGAAAATCTGTGCCATAACTGACGGAAGCTGTCCGATGTTCAATACTACGACCAACAGGGATACCAGAATATATGCAATTCCCATAAATGGCACCAGGGTAGAGGTTACTTTCACAATTCTGTTACCGCCACCCAGCAGACACCATCCCATTACCAGTGCCAGAATTCCTCCAATGATCCAAGGCGTAATATCTGCATTGTAAAATGGCTGGCCGGCAAAGGTAGACTGAAGATTATAAGAAGCCAGCATATTAAATCCAAATGCATAAGTCAGGATCATGGCTATACAGAAAACCACTGCCAATCCTCTGCTATGCAGTGCTGCTTCTATATAATAAGCCGGACCACCATAACACTTGCCATCTTCCCCTTTTTTCTTATATATCTGTGCCAGTGTGCTTTCTGCCAAAGCTGATGCACTGCCAAGAATGGCAATGATCCACATCCAGAATACGGAGCCTACACCACCGATGCAGATAGCGGAAGATACTCCAACAATGTTGCCTGTCCCTACACGAGATGCCGTGGAGACCATCAGTGCCTGAAAGGATGACATACTTTCTTTTCCCTCTGGCTTCTCCATTACAGCATTACAGGCTTTCCGGAATAAACGTACCTGCGGAAATCTGGTCCGAATAGTAAAATAGATGCCGGAACCAATTAATATCACAATCAGCAATTTGCTGTAAAGAAATGTGTTGATTGCGTCAATGATCGTTTCGAACATAAATTCTCCTCTCAACAGAATTTTTATCATAAGTTACTGTTCTGTACATGACAGATACATCGGGCAAAAAAGCCCAAATTATTATTATGATACAATATTTTTGCTTTTTTGAAAAGGGAATCTTTCATTGCATAAAAATTGCAGTTGAAGCTTTTTTATGGGGATGAATAGGAGTATACCTTTTGTGGATACTGTACTATAAAAAAGTAATTGATGCTATCTTATCTAAAATGTTGATTGGCACACATTTATTCATTTCAAAATATTGATGTATATACATTTTATGTTTCCAAAATGTCTTGTGATCCAAGAGCCAGACAACCAAAAAAGAAATTGGCACAATTATCCAAAGAGATGGAAAAGTAATTCCTATTGAGGTCAAGAGTGGAAATACATGCGCAAATTCGCTAAAATCGATTATGAAAAATAATAAAGATATAAGTTTATAGATAGGAATTTATGTGCACCTTGTTATGCAAAGTGGAGTTCACTCTTTGTTGAGTATATAATGTGGTTGGAGCCTTTTTGATAGTTAAGATTATACTACTTAACAACCGTAGCAAGAATTCTCTCACCCTATAGGTGATGGGGTGAATTGTAAATTCGAGCATATCTGCTTAAATTCATAGGACCACAAAAACACTTGTTGTTCTGATACAATAAATATATTATAATAGAAAAAGAACAATATGTTCCTTGACTTTAACCGCTCAAAAAAAATAGGCGGAAAAATTCCTGTAAAATATTTGTACAATTAAGGGGGTATACAAATGATAAGAAAAAGAATAGCTATAATTTTAACTGCAGTATTTATGACTATATGTGTAGGAGAAATGAGTACAAAAGTAAATGCTGCTGATTTTTTATCTGAAACAGAGTTTACATCAGGAGAGTTAAGTAAATCAGTAGATGAAGAAGTGATATTTGAAGATAATTCAGCATCAGAAAATGTGGAGTATGGACAGAAAGAACTAGAATCTGAAGAATCATCAGACGCGGATGTTGAGAAGCAGATTACTGATGGAAATGAAGAAGTTATAGAAGTAGATAATGGCGAGAGCTTGGAAAGTGGTCAGTCAATAGGCGGTAATGCATTGGCAACAGCGACTTATATAAATACAAATGTTTTTTATAGTGATAATCTCGTAAATCGTTCAGATGAAAAATGGTACAAATTTAATATATCAAAAGCAGGAAATATATCAATAACATTTAAACACCAATATATAGAATTTTCAGGGAAATATTGGAGAATTTCTATTTATAATAGTGAGATGAAAGAACTTGCGTATTATGGATATGAAGGTAACGTTGTTTCCAAAACGACAGAAAAATTTGGAATCCCAGCGGGAACATATTATTTAAAGATATATAGTGATTATTATTCAGATACATTATATGATTTTATGGTCAATTACAGTGAATCGTCGCAATGGGAATCAGAAGTAAATGATACATATTTACAAGCCGATAATATTGGCTTAAATAGTACTTATAATGGAGGATTACAATATAGAGATGATGTAGACTGGTATAAGTTTAATATTGCTAATGCAGGTACTGTATCATTGACATTTAAGCATACATATATAGAATTTGGAGGAGTTTATTGGAGGATATCTCTTTATGATGATGAAATGAAAGAACTTGCGTATTATAGTTATGAAGGCAACGCTGTTTCTAGAACAACAGAGAAATTTGGAGTTCCATCTGGAACATATTATTTAAAAATATATAAAGATTATGATTCAGAAACGCCATATAGTATTAGAGTTAATTATAATGAATCATCAAGATGGGAAACAGAGATAAATGATACATACACGCAAGCGGATACTATCAATGTAAATAATACATATAGCGGAAGTTTACAAAGTAAAAATGATGTAGATTGGTACAAATTTGAAGTGTCTAAAACAAGCAATGTGAATTTTTCTTTTACGCATAATTATATAAATCATACAGGAATTTTCTGGAGGGTAACGATATATAATGCCAATAATATGAATGAGTTGCAAAATTATGCTTATACAGGTGATAAAAAAAGTTGTACTAATAAATTTAAAATATCTAAAGGGACATATTATGTAAAAGTAGTAAAAGATTATTATTCAGATATTCCATATACATTTAGCGTAGGGATAAAGATTTCACCAATTAGTATATCAAAAACGAAAATTACTATTGGGAATTGCATATATACGGGAAAAACAGTACAACCAAATGTAAGCTTGAAGTATGGAAATGAGATATTGCAAAAGGGAATAGATTATACGGTTTCCTATTCTAAGGCAACTAAGGCTGAAAGTATAATTACTGTAAAAATCATAGGGAAAGGAAAATATACAGGTACAGTTTCTAAAAAAGTCAAAATTAAAAGTAAATCTATAGAGAAGGTGTTAATAAAAGGTATTCCGTCCTATAAAATTTATACGGGGAAAGTAATTTGTCCAACATTTACGGTGTATGATGGAAAAACAAAGTTAAAACAAAATAGAGATTACATAGTATCTTATAGTCAAAATAAGAAGGTTGGAACAGCGGTTATTACAATAACAGGAAAAGGCAATTATAGTGGAACAGTAAAAAAATATTTTGAGATAAAAAAATAAATGATGTATGACAAAAGAAAGAAGGAAAAGTACATGAAGAAAAAAGCAATGTCTATTATTTTAGCGGCCATGATGACAATAACACCAATGTCTGTAAGTGCACAGGAAGTATTTATAACAGAAAGCACACCGGCAGTTGAAACAGGTACAGAATTGGAAGCAGGGACAAGTTCTGCTGAGAAGAAATATCAGGGATTTACATATATTGAAGAAAATGGTGCAATTGTTATTACGCATTATAGTGGAAATGCAGTAAATGTGAAGATTCCAGAAACGATAAAAGGCAAAAAAGTTTTATATATTCGTGGCATAAATGCATTTAACAGTAAAAAAATTAAAAGTGTATCTATGCCAAGCATTCTTGGAGTAGGCAATCTTGCTTTTTCAGGATGTACAAATCTGACCAGTGTATCTATGCCCAAAGTAAGGAGTATTGGTCTTTCTGCTTTTTCAAATAGTGGATTGACGAGCGTTAAGCTGCCGGCAGTTGAAACAATATCTCCATCAGCTTTTTCAAATTGCATTAAACTGACCAGTGTAAGCATTCCAATTGCAAGAATTATAGGAAGAGAAGCGTTCATGGGATGTATCAATTTGAAAAATATTACGTTATCTTACAGGCTTTCATATATTCAGGAAAGAGCGTTTATAAATTGTGCTGCTACTTCAATTAAATTACAGGATTTATACGGAAGCATTTCCATAGGAAAAAACGCGTTTGGATATAAATATGAAGACAATGGAACTATAAACAAAATTAATGGATTTAAAATCTATGGAAATGTTGGTACAAATGTCGAAAAATATGCAAAAGGAAATGGTTTTGATTTTATAAACTGTAAACCGGCAGCAGGACGTTTTTCTTTAAGTTTGAAGTCCAAAACGATGAATTATACTGGTAAAATGGTTAAACCAGGAATTACGGTAACTTATAAAGGGAAAAAAGTATCCAGTAAAAATTATACGGTAAAGTATTTCAATAATAAAGAAGTTGGAACAGCTACGGTTCTGGTTACCGGAAAGGGAAGCTATAAGAACTGTTCTGGTTTCACAACTTTCGAAATCCTTCCAAGTCCTGTGCAGAATTGGAAATGTGTAAGTAATAAAAAGGGAACGATTCAAGTTACATGGAAGTATAATAAAAATGCAGATTTATACAGGATAGAATTCAGTACAAAGGCTGACTTTTCAGATATGATATCGGAAATGATATATGATCCAAATGAAACTACTTGCACAAAAGAAAATTTGAAGTCAGGAAAGAAATATTATGTCAGAATATGTGTAAGTGATGTAAACGGAAAAACGTCTAATTGGAGTAAAGTAGCAACAGTAGTTGTGAAGTGATTTTTACTAAATGCATTGTAGGAAAACATGCATATGGAAAGTATCTGTGTATTCCTAACTGGGGGAACGGCGGTGTTGCAATATTGGATGCCTACTTTTTGATAATAATAAAAAAATATAGTGTATGAAAATAAAATAATTGTTATAATCTAAGTAAGAATATAACAGAAAGGTTGGTAGTGATTATGTGTGAGAAAAAAGAATTGAGTTTTTCTATATTTATGATATATAGTCTTGCAGATAAATGGAAAATGTCCCCAGCCAAAGTGTATAAAATATTAAACTCAACCGGGATTTTGGATAATTATATTATTAAATGCTACGATGTTCTTCATACACAGGGAAAGGAATATTTGGTAGAGGATATTACTGATTATGTGAGGGAAAAAGGGGTTAATGTATGATTGTATATCATGGATCAACAGAAATTATAAACAAACCAGACGTAATACATTCAAAAAAGTATTTGGATTTTGGAAGAGGATTTTATATTACGACTTTTGAAAATCAGGCAAAGAAATGGGCAGTTCGAAAGGGAATGAGACAGGAAAAGCCTGCAATAGTTAATGTTTATGAATTATCTGAAGAATGGGATGATTTTAAAGTATTGTCTTTTGAAAAAGAGAATGAAAAATGGCTTGATTTTGTATGTGCATGTAGAAAAGGACAGCCATTAAATAAAGAATACGATATTATCATAGGAAATGTTGCGGATGATGATGTGTTTAAAACTGTAGATATGTATTTTAGAGGATTATGGGATAGGGAAAAAGTTTTGGGAGAATTGCGATACTATAAGCTGAATAATCAAATTTGTATTGTGAATCAAGAAACTTTGAATCAACTTATTATTTTTAAAAGTGCGTATGAGGTGGAAAACAATGGTAGATAAGAAACAATTGGAAGAAGTTTATAAACAAAATTTGGAAAATGATATCATCAATGCAATTTCTGAGATGAAAAGGATAGATTTACGGAAGGCATTTGATATTTATTATTCCAGTAAACTTGCTGAACAAATTTCAAATAATAGCTATGGAATCGAAAATATGGATGCAAAATATCTGGCAGAAGATTTGATTGAGAATGAACCGAAGCTTTTTGGATAAACCTAAACCGGTCAGAAGACTGGAAAAAAAGATCTCAATGCCAGTGATGGCAGAGAGATCTTTTTTGTTGTCGGAAATTATAAATCCTCAAGGTTGATTCCCTTCGGCCGTTCCATATGAGCAATTGTGATTTCGTAAATATGTTCAGAATCACCGGATTCCAGAGCATTCAGTATCGCCATATGTTCATTATAAGTATTTTCCATTCGTTCCTTATGAGAGAGAGAAAGTTTGGCGAGTGCCTTCATACGGTACATAAAGGTGGAAAATATGGAAGAAAACTGTTCATTCTCAAGGTAAGTAATAATCTTGGTGTGAAACTGAAAATCATATTCGCAAAATTCATCAATAGAATGGGTGGTATCCATGATTTCTTTCATATCGTCCATGATAATATGAAGTTCTTTGAACAATCTTTGTGCTTTTCGGCACTCAAAATCCTTACAGATCTGAAACGTGCAGTAGCTCTCCAACGCAGAGCGTACCTGAAAAGTTTCGTTTACATCCTGCTTGGTAAGCTGATGCAGCATAAATCCCTTATTTGGAATAATATCAATATATCCTTCCTGGGCCAGTCGATGAATTGCATCCCGAAATGGAGTTCGTGAGATGCCGATTTCCTTTGATAATTTTGTCTCAGAGTATATTTCATGATAGGAAAGCTGATTTTCCAGAATTAATTTCTGAAGGTGCTTATAAGCCTGTTCGTTTAATGGTATCATACAAAAACTCCTTAAAAAACTAAAAATTTTCTGTAAAAAACGTGCATTTTTCTTGAAAATATCATACCGCAATCTAAAAAACAGGTCAATAAAAAATAGAAAAAAGTCATCAAAAATGCATTGAATTGTCAAAAATATAACAAAATAAAAACTTGAAATTGGATAGTTTCCATAAAAACAAAGGATAAAAAATGTTAAAAAGAGAGAAAGCAAATTAAAGTATTGACCGGTATACCGGTATACGATATAATGAAGCCACAAACAAAGAAAACGAACAAAAAAAGCAGTAAAAGATGAAACAGGATATTTGAAGTAACCAGAATAATTACAAATTTCAACAGATCAAAAAGGAGAATGCAAAATGAAAACAGGATTTATCGGACTTGGAATCATGGGAAGACCAATGGCAAAGAACTTATTAAAAGCAGGCAAAGAACTTCTTGTATCAGACCTCAACAAAGAAGCAGTAGCAGATGTAGTAAAAGCAGGTGCACAGGAAGCGACTTATGCAGAGATCGGTGAACAGTGCGACAGAATCATCATCATGGTTCCGAGCGGTGCAATTTCAAAATCCATTCTGTTTGGGGAGAACGGAGTCGCATCTACTATTAAAGAAGGTGCGGTCGTATGTGATATGAGCTCTGTGACACCAGTTGAATCCAAAGAATGCTACGATGGACTTAAGGCAAAAGGAGTTGGCTTTCTGGATGCACCGGTATCTGGTGGAGAGCCTGGAGCAGTGAACGGAACACTGGCAATCATGGCAGGTGGAGATGCCGAGGATTTTGAAGCGATGCAGGAATATTTTGATATCCTTGGTTCATCTGCACTTCTGATCGGTGAATCTGGAAGCGGAAGTGTAACCAAACTGGCAAATCAGGTTATTGTAAATAATACAATCGCAGTTGTTTCTGAAGCATTTGTTCTTGCAGCCAAAGCAGGAGCTGATCCGCAGAAAGTATATGAGGCAATACGTGGAGGGCTTGCAGGAAGTGCAGTCCTGGATGCCAAGATCCCGATGATCATTGAGCGTAACTTCAAACCGGGCGGACCAATCCGCATCAACCACAAAGATATTAAGAATGTAGTAAATACTGCACATTCCATTGATGTACCGATTCCTTACACAGCACAGTTATATGAGATTCTGCAGACATTGAAGATCCATGGACATATGGAGGATGATCACGGCGGAATCGTACAGTATTTCGAGAAACTGGCAGGTATCGAAGTAAAGAAATTTGACTAAAGCAGATGCGGAGGGAATAACAATGGCATTAAATGCACAGTTTTTAAGTTCTTACAAAAAAATCGACGAAGCATATATAGATATTCTTTTAAATAAAGAAATTGCCCGGAACCAGAAGAAGATAGTTGTTCTGGACGATGACCCGACAGGTGTTCAGACAGTTCATGATATTTCTGTCTACACAAACTGGGAAAAGGACACCATCCGTCAGGGTTTTAAAGAAACTAATAATCTGTTCTACATACTTACCAATTCCAGAGGATTTACGACTGAGCAGACAACAGAAGCACACAATGCGATTGCTGAAGTCGTAGATGAAGTTGCAAAGGAAACTGGCAGAGAATACATTTTTATCAGCCGAAGCGATTCCACTCTGCGAGGCCATTATCCGCTGGAAACAGAACTTCTGAAGGTAAATTATGAGAAAAATACAGGAAAAACTATTGACGGAGAAATTCTTTGTCCATTCTTCAAGGAAGGAGGTCGTTTTACTGTTGATAATGTTCACTATGTCAAATATGGGGAAGAACTGATTCCGGCAAATGAGACAGAGTTTGCAAAAGATAAAACTTTTGGTTACACCGCAGCGACCATGCCAGAATATGTGGAAGAGAAGACAAAGGGTGAATACAAAGCTTCTGATGTTACCTGTATTTCTCTTGAAGAAATTCATGATATGGACATTGACGGTATCCAGAAGAAACTTATGGAAGTCAGAGATTTTAACAAGATTATCGTGAATGCAGTTGATTATGCTGATGTCAAAGTATTTTGCGTTGCCCTTTATCGTGCAATGGCAGCTGGTAAGGTATTTATGTTCCGTACAGCAGCGGCAATTGTCAAAGTTATGGGTGGTGTTACAGATCAGCCGCTTCTTATCAGAGAAAAAATGATAGTAAACGAAACAGAGAACGGTGGAATCATTGTAGTCGGATCCCATACAGACAAAACAACCAGACAGGTGGAAGAACTCAAGAAACTGACAGATGTAGAATTTATCGAACTGGATGCAACTTTAGTAAAAGATGATGCAGCGTTTGAAGCAGAAGTGCAGAGATGTCTCGACAGAGAAGAAGCATGCATCCGTGCCGGCAAAACTGTTTGCTGTTATACAACGAGAGCACTGATTACAGCAGATACCGGGGACAAGGAAGATGAACTCAGACTTTCAGTGAAAATTTCCGATGCTGTTCAGTCTCTTGTTGGACGATTGAAAATCACGCCAGGATTTGTTATTGCAAAAGGTGGAATCACATCCAGCGATGTCGGAACCAAAGCACTTGCAGTTAAGAAAGCAAATGTACTTGGACAGATCAAACCGGGAATTCCGGTATGGCAGACGGGAGAAGAGAGCAGATTTCCATTGACACCATATGTGATATTTCCGGGAAATGTAGGCGAAGATACAACACTGCGTGAAGCAGTTGAAGTCCTGATTCAGAAATAAAATATGAGGTGGCAGATATGGATATTACGATTACGACGATTGGTGCGCTTATCGGTCTGGCAGTTGCCATTATTCTTATTATTAAAAAAATAGAACCTGCATACAGTATGATAGCCGGTGCTTTTGTAGGTGGAGTGATTGGCGGGGCAGGACTGGAAGGAACTGTTTCCTGCATGATAACAGGAGCACAGAGCATTATGCCTGCGATTCTTCGAATCGTAACATCCGGAATTCTGGCAGGTGTATTGATTCAATCAGGTGCGGCAGTAAAGATCGCAGACCAGATCATCAGGATTTTTGGAGAAAAAAGAGCACTATTTTCTCTGGCATTAGCTACAATGATTCTGACAGCAGTTGGTGTGTTTGGTGATGTAGCAGTTATCACAGTTGCTCCGATCGCAATGGTTATCGGTCAGAGAATCGGATGCAGCAATTTCATTCTTCTGGCAGCATTGATGGGCGGTGAAAAAGCCGGAATGGTCATTTCACCGAACCCAAATACTATTGCGGCGGCAGAAAACTTTGGTGTGGATCTTTCGGCATTGATGGCGGCGGGAATCATTCCAGCACTTGCAGGACTTGCGGGAACTGTTATAATCTGTACTCTTCTGTCAGGAAAAGGCCGTAAAAAAAATGACACACAGGAAGAGCAATCTATAAAAGTCAATACACAGCCAATGGGACTTCCATCTATCGGCTCAGCAATTATCGGACCTCTTGTAGCAGTTGTACTTTTGATGCTTCGACCGATTTGCGGCATAACGGTAGATCCGTTGATCGCTCTTCCGGCAGGAGCTATTGTTGGATTGTTCTGTATGAGAAAGCTGAATCATTTCAGAGAATATGTTACTTATGGACTTGGCAAAATGATGCCGGTAGCAATCTTACTGATTGGAACCGGAACGATTTCCGGAATTGTAAAGACCTCCCAGCTTCAGACAGATATGACTATGGTTCTGAATGCAATGAATCTTCCAGCATTCCTTTTGGCTCCGATTTCAGGAATTGTAATGGCAGGAGCAACTGCCTCTTCCTCCGCAGGGGCGACGATCGCGTCAGCTACTTTTTCGGAGACAATCACACAGATCGTACCGGCATTATATGGAGCGGCTATGCTTCATGCAGGAACCATTGTTCTGGATTCCCTTCCACATGGATCTATTTTCCATGCATCTGCAGGAGCAATGGGAATGCCGATTAATGAAAGAATGAAACTTCTTCCAATTGATATTCTGGAAGGTTTTATCATTGTAGTGGCATCTACGATTGTTTATGGAATCATTCTTTAGACTACACATAAAAAGATCTCAATACCAGTGATGGCAGAGAGATCTTTTTTGTATGGAATAAAATGCCCGGAAATGTTTTTTTTACTTGACATTCTGAGCAGTTCATCATACATCTTTTGTAGATGCGTTATTGTAAATGGAGCAGTAACTAAGATTTATGAACATAAAATGTAGAGGAAAGGGAAAAGCACAGATGAAAAACTGGGATAATGTAGTTTTGGTGCCGGAGTTCGATGAGCAGGGTGTTGCATGTTATCGTCTCGAAGGCGGAGATTATGAAAATGAGTATTATGTTATTTCTGAGGCAGAATCAAGAAAGCTTTTGAATACACCGGAAATAGTAGGATATGAGGTTTATAACTGTCTTGTTTCTTCCACTTCTCAGATGCTTTATTATCTGAAGGAGCAGAAGAAGGTTACAACAGCAAATATTCTTTCTATCCTGAGAGGTGCGCTGAATTATCCTCTCGAAGAGGCTTGTTATAGAGAACATATCCGTGTTCATGATATCAGCTTTCTTTCAAGTGAACGTGTTTTTGAAGAGGAGGAGATCGCAGGCCTTGAAATCAAATACAGCAAGCTTACCATGGTACCGGACAGTACACTGATGATCGGTGACATCATTGCAAGTGGAGAGACACTGATCCACTGTCTTCGTTATGTAACTGATTTCTACAGAGATCACGGCGCAAGACTTCGCAATATCATTATCTTTACTATCGGCGGAACCAAAGGAATTGATATTCTTGAGAAGCTTACTGCAGAAATTCGTGAGTTCTGGCCGGAGTTTGAAGGCTTTATCACTGTTTATTATGAAGGAATCTTCAGTACATATCAGGATAAAGGCGTTTCCGGAATTAACCTTCCGGACGTGGATTTCTACTGGAAAGGTGGTATTGTTGCGCCTGAGTTCAGAAGAGAGACGCTTTCCATGTGTAGCCCTCTTTTTGAAAAATGTATTATTTATGATGGCGGTGCGAGACGTTACGAGATTCATGAGCATGTAGAAGAGGTTCTGGAATTCTGGAAAGGAATCAGTGAAAGAGCGGATAAGATCGATTTTAAGGAACTTCTGGATGAAAAACTGGGCTATCCGACTCCCATCAGCTATGAAGACTGGGTTAAGGCAAACCACTATCAGGATATCCGCCCGGCAGATGCAAAATGGCTGTATCGTCAGGAACTTGGATATATTGAAAGTATGAAAGACATTACATTAAAAGAGCTTGCAGAGCAGCGTATCGGAGAATTTACGGACGCACTGCGAAAATATATTTTAGATTAAGGAAAAACGGGGAGAACAGATGAGTGAAAAAATGACAACAGCAAGTAGCACAGAGCAGGGAAGTATAGACATTGACTTTGCAGAGTGCGCAGTTCCGAAATGGAGCAGACGCAGATTTTTGACAATGTTTATGATCATGCTTGGATTTACTTTCTTTTCTGCGAGTATGTGGGTAGGACAGGAAATGGCAGCAGGACTGGACTTCTGGGGATTTATCAAAGCCCTTCTTCTGGGTGGAGCGATCCTTGGTGTTTATACAGGTCTGCTTGGTTATGTAGGCGCAGAGACAGGTTTGAGTCTTGACCTGCTTTCCAAGAGAGCATTTGGAGAAAAAGGTTCTTATATTTCTTCAGCGCTGACAAGCTTTACACAGATTGGATGGTTTGGCGTAGGTATAGCGATGTTTGCGATTCCTGTTGCACGCGAACTTTTTGGCGGAAGCACAGCAGTTGAATGGGTATTGATTCTGATCGCAGGAGCATGTATGACTGCATCTGCATATTTTGGAATCAAGTCTCTTACAATCATCAGTTATATTGCCGTACCGCTTGTTGCAGTTCTTGGAACAGTGGCAATGATTATGGCAGTAAGACAGGGAGATGGCACGATCATTGATCAGTTTGCTGTATCCAGTGGTTCTCTGAGTGTTATTGGCGGTGCAGGACTTGCAATTGGTTCTTTTGTATCAGGAGGAACTGCAACACCGAACTTTACACGATTTGCAAAAAATGGTAAACAGGGAACAATCGCAACAGTAGTTGCCTTCTTTATCGGAAACTCTCTGATGTTCTTCTTTGGAGCAATCTCTTATATTTTTGTTGGTGGAAATGATATTTTTGAAGTTATGATTCGTCTGAATCTGTTCTATCTTGCAATCCTGGTTTTGGGATTAAATATCTGGACAACCAATGACAATTGGCAGTGTCTTTCTGGTGAGCTTCTTTTTTGCGTTTCTTTTCTTCTTCCTGCTTCCGTATTTCGAAATAGTTTCTCTCAGAGTCTTCTTTTGTGGCTCCGCAGTTTTTGCAGATGTTCAGATTGTCACTGTTAAGGCTGCCGAAAAAACTGCACTGCCAGTCTGGATTTCGGCTGATTTTTGCGGCTTTCTCCTCTGAAACATATTCAATTGCGTCCGGCATGTAGAATTTTGTGTTTTCATCCTGTGGATGCCCACAGAGTGGACAGGTTTTCTGTCCGGCTTTGATTCTCTTATTGTCACAAAATGGACAATCCCAGAGTCCTTCGATTAATTTTCCCATACTTGATTCTCCTTTCCTGTCTATTATACATTTAATTTGATGAAAAGAATAGACTGATAATTCAGGAATTGCATCGCATTTGCCGGATTCTGTGTTATAATAAAAATAAGATGTTAGGGTCAAAAGGCATTTTGCCCCTAACTTGATATCTACGAATTGCTCCGCTGCAAAGCAGCTCCCGCAATTCTCAAACATTCGAAATCCGCAGATTTACTACGTAAATCGCTACTTTCTCATGTTTGGAGGGTCCCAAGTTCAAAAGTCTTATCGTGCAAGCACGAACGACTTTTTGACCTTTTGACCCTGATATCAAAATAATTGATATGGTAAAAAATACTACAGAAGAGGAGCAAAAAGATGCTGTATATAGGAAATCACACAAGTTCATCCCGGGGATATGTTGCAATGGGAAAGCAGATGCTGGCAAATGGCGGTAACACATTTGCATTTTTTACCAGAAATCCAAGAGGCGGGAAGGCCAAAGAAATAGATTCTCAGGATGTACAGGCGTTTCTGCAGCTGGTAAAGGACAATCATTTTGGAAAGCTGGTAGCTCATGCACCCTACACTATGAACTGCTGTGCTGCTAAGGAAAACCTCAGAGATTTCGCCAGAGAAATCCTGGCAGATGATCTGAAACGTCTGGAAATGACACCGGGAAATTATTACAATTTTCATCCGGGCAGCCACGTAGGACAGGGTGCAGAAGTGGGAATCCGTAAAATTGCAGAAATTCTTAATGAAGTGCTGACAAAAGACCAGAGTACAATTGTACTTCTGGAAACTATGGCAGGAAAGGGGACGGAAGCAGGAAGAAATTTTGAAGAACTCCGTCAGATCATTGACCAGGTGGAATTAAAAGATAAATTAGGGGTTTGTCTGGATACCTGTCATGTCTGGGATGGTGGATATGATATTGTAAATGATCCTGACAGTGTATTTGCAGAATTTGACCGGGTCATAGGTCTGGACAGACTAAAGGCTATCCACCTGAATGACAGCATGAATCCCCTTGGCAGCCATAAGGACCGGCATGCCAGAATCGGAGAGGGCCAAATAGGACTGGAGGCACTTGTGCGCGTGATCAATCACCCTGCCACAAAAGGAATTCCTTTTATTCTGGAAACCCCCAATGATGATGAAGGATGGACTCATGAAATCGCCTTGCTCAGAGCGGAGTATAAAGGAAAATAAATAAGATAAAGAAAAGTAAAGATAAATAATTTCTTGGACGAAAAGGAGATGTTTATGAAAACACGGAAACGGATTTTGTCAGTGATACTTACCATTGTAACATTGCTTCTGCTTGTGCTGGATATTCCTGTGGCAGCAGCAGAACCAAAAAAGTAGACGTTTTGTTTACCCATGATACCCATTCCCATCTGGACAGCTTTTCAACCATTGTAGAGGGACAGCAAAAAGAAGTTGGCGGATTTGCCAGGATTAAAACTTTGATGGATGAAAAGCGAAAAGAAAATCCGGATACTCTGGTGCTGGATGGAGGAGATTTTTCCATGGGTACACTGATCCAGACTGTATATGACACAGAGGCAGCGGAGCTTCGGATGCTGGGATATCTGGGTTATGATGTGACTACCTTTGGTAATCATGAATACGATTACCGGTCAAAGGGTCTGGCAAATATGCTGAAGGCAGCTGTAAATTCCGGCGAGACACTGCCGGAGCTTGTAGTGTGTAATGTGGATTGGGATGCTATGGAGAAAGAGGACTTAAGTGATGGACAGAAGCAGATCAAAGAAGCATTTGAAGCTTACGGTGTGAAGGATTACGTGGTGATCCAAAAGGGAGATACGAAGATTGCAGTAGTTGGTGTATTTGGAAAAGATGCTCTGGAATGTGCACCTACCTGTGAGCTGCTGTTCAAGGATCCGGCAGAGTCAGTGAAGCAGACGGTAGCCCAGATTAAGAAGAACGAGACTGTAGATATGATCGCATGTGTGTCCCATGGCGGAACCTGGGAGGATGAGGATAAGTCTGAGGACGAAATCCTTGCAAAAAAAGTTCCTGAGCTGGATCTGATCATCAGTGGACATTCCCACACAGAGCTGAAGGAAGCGATTCAGCATGGGAATACTTATATTGTATCCTGCGGTGAGTACGGACGAAATCTGGGATCACTTTCCATGACACAGAAACAGGACGGACGCTGGGAGATGACCTCCTATGAGCTGATCCCGGTGTCTGATGAGATCAAGCCGGATCAGGCAACCCAGAGACGGATTGATGAATTAATGGATACGGTGGATACCAATTACCTGGCGGATTTTGGCTACACCAGAGATGAGGTCCTGGCTGAAAATGATGTCGAATTTAACAGTCTGGAAGAAATGGGAACAAAGCATGAAGAACTGAATCTTGGCGATATTATGTCTGATGCCTATGTATATGCTGTGGAACATTCAGAATATTATGATGGGAATCCGGTAGATGTAGCGGTGGTTCCAAGCGGAACTGTCCGTGATACCTATACAAAGGGAAATATTACAGTAGAAGATGTCTACAATTCATTCTCTCTGGGAATCGGAAAGGACGGAGTAGCAGGATATCCTCTGATTAACGCCTATCTGACCGGAAAAGAACTGAAGCTGGCAGCAGAAGTGGATGCGTCTGTTTCGGACTTTATGACGACTGCAAGATTATATTGCAGTGGACTGAATTTTACATATAATCCGCACAGAATGATCCTGAACAAAGTAACGGATTGCTATCTGACCAGAGGAGACGGAGAACGGATAGAAATCCAGGATGATAAGCTGTATCATGTTGTGACGGATCTGTACACAGGACAAATGCTTGGCTCTGTGATGAAAATGTCATATGGCCTGCTGTCTCTGGAACCTAAGGATGAGAATGGAAATCCGATTGAAAATCTGGAAGATCAGGCAATCATGGAAAACGGCAGAGAATTGAAGGCGTGGGATGCGATCGCAAGATATATGCAGTCTTTTGAAGATACAGATGGAGACGGAATCGCCAATGTACCGGAATATTATGCAGTGACACATAACCGTAAGGTTATAGATGACAGTAAAAACATCATTGATCTGGTGAAAAATCCAAATAAATTTTCAGTGATGATCGTGGCGGCATGTCTGATCCTTGTTGTAATTATTGTCCTTGTTGTAGTTCTGATCCGAAAGATCGTCCGCAGGATAAAAAAGAAAAAGAATATAATAAAGAAAGGTTGAGAGGATTTAGGCCGGAGGTATGCTGTATGTGACATACCTCCGGCCTAAAAAGGAATATGTCAATATCCCCCCGCAGGGCTTACTGATGTCAGAATTGTCTGATATCATAAAAGTCAGTTACCAATAAAGAAAAAGCGAGGGAACATGAAATGAAAAAGGGTTTATTGACAATGGCCGGAGTACTTCTGACCGTATCACTGGTAAGCGCAGGGACAACAGTACCTGTACTGGCAGAGGAAGAAACAACACTGGTATATGGAAGCGGAGATTATACCAGGATCAATCCTGCTATGGATGAACATGGAGAGATTAATATCCTGATCTTCAACGGCTTAACTGCACATGACGGAGAGAATAAGGTGGTTCCGGGACTGGCAGAGAGCTGGGATTTTGATGATGAAACCAATACCTATACCTTCCATATGGCAGAAGATGCCAAGTGGCAGGACGGCGAACCTGTGACAGCAGAGGATGTTAAATTTACTATTGAAGCGATCATGGATCCGGAAAACGGTTCTGAGAATGCACCCAACTATGAGGACGTAGAGGAGATCAATGTGATTGATGATCACACAGTTGCCTTCAAGCTTGAGGACAAAAACGTTGCATTTCTTGACTATATGACAATGGCAGTTCTTCCTAAGCATCTGCTTGAGGGAGAAGATATGCAGACTTCTGATTTCTTCCGTAATCCGGTAGGAACAGGCCCATACAAGATTGAATCCTGGGATGAGGGACAGGCGATCACACTGGCTAAGAATGAAGATTATTTCAAGGGTGAGCCTTCCATCGATAAAGTTGTATTCAAGATCGTACCGGATGACAATGCGAAAGCACTTCAGTTAAAATCCGGAGAACTTGATCTGGCCTTATTAACACCGAAGGATGCAGCTGCTTTTGCTGATGATGATGCATATACATGCTATGATATGAAGACTGCTGACTATCGTGGAATCATGTTTAACTTTGGAAATGAATACTGGCAGAAAAACCGTGATCTGATCCCGGCAGTATGTTATGGACTTGACCGTCAGGCGATCATCGACGCAGTTATCCTGGGACAGGGAATGCCGGCTTATGGACCTCTTCAGAGAAATGTCTACAATTATGAAGATGTAGAGCATTATGATTACAATCCTGAAAAAGCAAAAGAAATTCTGGAAGCTGCAGGATGTGAGATGGGTGATGACGGATTCTATTATCGTGACGGCGAAAAAGTGGGATTTGTGATCAGCGTAAGCGCAGGAGACCAGGTACGTATTGATATGGCTCAGATTGCAGCACAGGAACTGAAAGAGATCGGCATGGATGTATCAGTAGAGATCCCTGCACAGATAGATTGGGCAGGACAGATGGCATTCCTGATCGGATGGGGAAGCCCATTTGATGCTGACGACCATACATACAAAGTATTCGGAACAGATAAGGGAGCAAACTACTCCAGCTACTCCAATGCAGACGTTGACAAGTATCTGACAGAAGCGAGACAGTCCGCTGATCCGGAAGTTCGTGCAGAAGCTTATGCTAATTTCCAGAAAGCTCTGGCAGAGGATCCGGCTTATGCGATGATCTGTTATATTGATGCCAACTATGTTGCTGACAGCAATATTAAAGGAATCGATCCTGATACAATTATGGGACATCATGGAGTTGGAATCTTCTGGAATGTAGCAGATTGGACGATTGAGTGATATCAGGGTCAAAAGGTCAAAAAGTCGTTCGTGCTTGCACGATAAGACTTTTGAACTTGGGACCCTCCAAACATGAGAAAGTAGCGATTTACGTAGTAAATCAGCGGATTTCGAATGTTTGAGAATTGCGGGAGCTGCTTTGCAGCGGAGCAATTCGTAGATATCAAGTTAGGGGCAAAATGTCTTTTGACCCTAACATCAAATGAGATAAAGGTTGTGACGGGGGCACTAAAGGTGCCCCCTTTTCACACGAGCGGAAAAGGATTAAAAATGGAACGTTTATTAGAAGTTAAAAATCTTTCAGTCAGCATTGACGGTCCGGCCGGAGAAGTTCAGGCAGTAAGAAATGTATCTTTTTCATTAAAAAAAGGAGAGGTGCTGGCTATAGTTGGAGAATCCGGATGCGGGAAGAGTGTGCTTTGCAAAAGTATTATGAAGCTTTTGCCGCCAAGTGCAAAGATTAAAGAGGGCAACATTTGTGTGAACGGACAGGATATTACCTGTTACAGGGAAAGGGAGATGCAGAAACTGCGTGGAAGAGTTTTTTCTATGATCTTTCAGGATCCTATGACATCCCTGAATCCAACGATTAAAATCGGAAAACAGATTGGGGAAGCAGTGGTGATCCACAATAAGAATTACACGAAGGAACAGGTAAATAAGAAGGTTCTGGAACTTATGGAACTGGTAGGTATCTCCCATCCAAAGGAAAGATATCATCAGTATCCCTGTCAGTTCTCAGGCGGAATGCGTCAGAGATGTGTTATGGCCATTGCTCTGGCAGCAGATCCGGATATTTTATTTGCAGATGAACCTACTACTGCACTGGATGTGACCATACAGGCACAGATCCTGGATCTTCTGCGGGAAATACAGATGAAGCTTGGAACAGCTACCATACTGGTATCCCATGATCTGGGAGTTGTTGCACGTGTGGCAGACAGGGTAGCAGTCATGTATGCAGGCAAGATCGTAGAGATTGGTACAGCAGAGGAAGTGTATTATGATCCCAGACATCCATACACATGGGGACTGATGAGATCACTGCCTGCATTTGCAAATGGAAAAGAAAGCCTGTACACCATCCCCGGCATGCCTCCTACTCTGATAGATCCGCCGAAAGGTGATGCTTTTGCATGTCGAAATGAATATGCCCTGAATATTGATTATGAAGAAATGCCGCCTATGTTTAAGATAACAGATACTCATTATGCGGCAACCTGGCTGTTGGATCCAAGAGCACCGCAGATCAAATCACCTATGGGAGGAACCGCGCATGAGTAAAGAAGTTTTATTGGATGTCAGGCATCTGACTCAGCAGTTTCATCTGACAAAAAAGATCAAGGTAAAGGCTGTAGATGATGTCTCATTTCAGATCCATAAAGGTGAGATCTTTGGTCTGGTAGGGGAATCCGGTTCAGGAAAGTCCACAGTTGCCAGATGTCTGATGAATATATATCAGCCGGCTCAGGGAGAAATCTGGTATAAAGATGTAAATATATGCGACAAAAAGGAATTCAAAAAGCATAAAAAAATGCTGCAGACCCGCCGCCAGATGATATTTCAGGATTCCGCATCCAGTCTGAACCAGAAAATGAAGGTGTCAGATATTATTACGGAACCAATGAGGATCCAGCATATTACACCTCCGAGAGGAAGCTTTGTGAAGGAAGCTGCTTTTCAGATGGAATATGTAGGACTTGAGAATAGTTTCCTGGACCGTTATCCATCTGAATTATCAGGGGGACAGAGACAGCGAGTGGCCATAGCCAGATCTCTGTGTATGGAACCGGAATTTCTGGTGGCTGATGAACCTATCGCTTCTCTGGATGTGTCCATACAGGCACAGATTGTGAATCTGTTCCGTCATCTGCAGGAGGAGCACGGATTTACATTTCTGTTTATAGCCCATGACCTGGCTATGGTGGAGTATCTCTGTGACCGTGTGGGAGTTATGTATCATGGAAAACTGGTAGAACTGGCACCATCGGAAGAATTGTATTCCAATCCGGTGCATCCTTATACAAAAACCTTGCTGTCTGCAATTCCTGTTCCTGACCCCATCAGGGAAAGAAAAAGAGTTCTGCAGTACTATGATGGCGAAGGAATGGAAAACAGTGTGTGGACAGAAGTGTCACCCGGACATTTTGCAATGCTTCCGGCTGAAGGAAAGGGGTGCAGTATATCATGAGACAAAAAAAGTTAGTTTACTATGGTAAAAAATGCCTGATATTCCTGATCTCAGTATTTATACTGTCTGTAGCTGTATTTTATGTAGCCCGACTGGCACCGGGAGATCCGCTGATTTCCTATTATGGTGACCGTACAGAGAAGATGAGTCCGGAAGAACGTGAATGGGCTATGGGAAAACTGGGACTGAACGAACCAATTTCTGTGCAGTATGTGAAGTGGGTAAAAAATGCTTTTCATGGAGAATTTGGAATTTCATTTAAATATAAACAGGATGTAGTAGAAGTGATCGGCGGCCGTATTGGCAATACACTTGTGCTTGGAGGAATCGGATTTATCATTATGTTTGCCGGAGCCTTGCTCCTGGGAATTCTGTGCGCCTGGTACGAAAATCGGCTGGCAGACCGGATTCTGTGTAAGCTGGGAACCATATCCAGCTGTATTCCTGAGTTCTGGATGGCCCTGGTCCTGATCCTTGTTTTTCCGTAAATCTTAAGATCCTGCCAAGCAGTGGTGCTTACAGTACAGGAAATGCAGGAGATATAGGTGACAGAGTGCTGCATCTGATCATGCCTCTGACCATCGTGGTCATGGAGCATTTATGGTATTATGCTTACATGATCCGAAATAAGATCCTTGAAGAGGTTCGCGCAGATTATGTACTTCTGGCAAAGGCAAAGGGACTAAATAAGAAAAAGCTTATGTTCAGACATTGTGTCCGAAATGTAATGCCTGCTTATCTGAGTATTATGGCCATTGCAGTCCCCCATGTACTTGGAGGAACTTATGTGGTAGAAAGTGTATTCTCTTATCCCGGAATCGGAGCTCTGTCTTATGAGAGTGCCAGATACCATGATTACAATCTGCTGATGCTGCTTTGTATGATGTCAGGAATCCTGGTTATTTTCTGTAATATTGTCAGTCAGACGATCAATGAACAGATAGATCCCCGTATGAAGGATGAAGTAATAACCGAGAAATCGGAGGTAGTAGAAGGATGAACAATCATTTATTTGAACTGGCAGGAAACAGAAAGACAGAAACCGTAATTCCCAAATCAAAGAAAAAGTGGTATGAGGGAAAACCGGTTGTTTCAGCAGCAATCCTGATTCTTATCGTACTGGGTTGCCTGTGTGCGGAACTGATTATGACAAAGGATCCTACTTATATGGATCTGTTAAACTATAATAAAGCTCCTGACAGGGAGTTCCTTTTTGGAACGGATACTATGGGAAGGGATATTTTTTCCATGATCTGGTATGGAGGAAGAATCTCGATTCTGATCGGTGGATTAGCTACTGTTATTTCTACTTTTATTGCAGTGGTAGTCGGCGCCTTCAGTGGGGTGGCACCTGCCTGGCTGGATGAACTGATCATGAGATTTACAGAAATATTCTTAAGTATACCAACTCTGCTTCTGATCATTTTGCTGCAGGCTATTATGGGAAATGCCAATATTCTGAGTCTGTCCTTTGTAATCGGTGTGACCAGCTGGACCAGTATTGCGAAGGTGGTACGCACAGAGGTACGGCAGATACGAAACAGTGAGTATATCATCGCTGCAAGATGTATGGGAGCCGGGTTCTTCCGTATTTTGTGGAAGCATCTGGTGCCGAACTTTTTCTCATCCATTATGTTTATGGTAGTTATGAATGTAAGAACTGCAATGATCTCTGAGGCGACTTTGAGCTTTATGGGTATTGGACTTCCCATAGAGGTTATCACATGGGGAAGTATGCTGTCTTTGTCAGATAAGGCATTAATGACAGGTTCCTGGTGGATTATTCTGATCCCCGGACTTTTCCTGATCGCCACAGTGCTCTGCCTGACCAATATAGGAAATGCCTGCAGAGAACAGACAAACAGAAAAGAAAGTAATTTCTGATACTGGGCTGTGCTGTTACCCTATAATTTGTCACGGAAAATGTCAAATTGTCCTTTTTTCCTTGTTGAATAGGTGAAAATTGTGTATGCTGTATTAAAAGGAGGAAGTAGTTATGTATAGGAAAAAAAGCTTTATAAGTCTTAGCTTAAGCCTGATGCTGGCAATGGGAGGTTTGGCAGCACCGGTGGGAGCAGCAGAGTTTTCAGATGGAGAGGTGCAGGCTGTACAGCAGCAGGATGCAGAGGCAGCACAGGCAGAAGAATTTTCAGATGTGGAGCAGGCACCGGTTGTAGAGCAGGAAGAAGAAACAGAGGTCTTTGGGGCGGAAGCACAGCAGGAATCTGACTTTTCAGATATGGAAACAGAGGAAAGTAATTTTACAGTTACAGACCGCAGTGTGGAGGAGCTTCCTGACGGTACTGTCCATGTGACAGAGAAAATCAGCATAAAGACAGAGGATCAGCCGGATGGGGATAAATTGTTCGGAGAATATGCCAGCCGCTTTTTCTATGATCAGGTATCTACCGCACCGGGTACCTCTATCGGTGAAACCGTTCTTTCCGGAGTACAGCAGGCACTTTATGAAGAAATGAAAACAAAGGTTACCTCCGTAGCAGCCAGAGGCGGATCTACCAAATTCGGAATTACTTCAGATCTTGGACTGCGCTGGCAGACTTCTGCCACAGATGCAAAGCTGGAACAGGAAGTATCCAAGAAGTTTGACAGCCTGAATAAAGAAAAGATCACGACCTGTCTGCTGGCAGACTGTCCCTATGAGTTATATTGGTATGAAAAGACTGCAATGACACAGTGGGATTATAGTTATTCCGTATCTGTCAGGGGCGGAAAAAGGATCGCAGAGATTTCAGATATAACAGTTTCCATGCCTGTGATCAGTGAATATGCAGCTAAGGAGTATCGGGTAGATTCCCGCATGGTAAAGACTGCAAAGAAAGCAGCTTCCAATGCAAAGACGATCGTTAATGAATTTAAAAACATGTCTGAGCCGGAGAAGCTTGCTGCATATAAAGAAATGATCTGTTATCTGACAGATTATAATGATGAGGCAATCTCTGATTCCTATGGAGACAAATACGGAGATCCATGGCAGCTGATCTGGGTATTTGACGGGGATGAATCTACCAATGTAGTTTGTGAAGGATATTCCAAGGCTTTCCAGTATCTGTGTGATCTCAGCGATATTACCTGTTATACAGTAACCGGTGATATGGATGGCGGAACCGGTGCAGGTGCCCATATGTGGAATATTGTGGAACAGGATGGCAGATATTACATTGCAGATATTACAAACAGTGACACGGATTCAGTAGGAGAGAATGTTGGGCTTTTCCTGAACACACCTGCCAGAGGAAGTATTTCAAAAGGTTATACTTATGAGACTGAGGGCGGAGATATCTATTTCAAATATGATTCAGATACAAGAAAGGCTTATGGAACAGGAGCTTCCTCCATTCTGCAGATGACAAATGTAGAATATAATGTAGAGAGTACCACAATAAAGCCTTCCAGACCGACGATCAGCAGTATTTCCAACAAAAATGCAAGAAGACTTACACTTACCTGGAAAAAATCCAGGAATGCAAAAGGATACGAAATCTATCGCAGGATCGGGACGACAGGTTCTTACAAGAGAGCTGCAGTGATCAAATCCGGTTCTACGGTAAGATACACAGATACACGTTTGAAAAAAGGAACGAAATATTATTACAGAATCCGTGCATATGCCTATAATACCCAGGGTAAAAAGGTATACAGCAGATGGTCAGATGTGAAATATAAAGCTTCCAGATAATAAAAAATAATTTAAGCCATCTGGCAGGACAAGAACCGGTATACAGCGGGGAAAATTCTGCCAGGTGGCTTTTTAAACGTCAGAATTGCGGAAAATATCTATTTGTAGACATTTAACTAGCTAAAGTGTAAGCAAATTCAAGTAGTATTTGCTTGAAATAGTGGTAGAATGTATGGTATAATTTTCGTTATATCTGCACGACTGGTACATCGCTTCTTAAATAATCATATTGCCCTTGGAAATGATGGGAATTACTATAGTTATTTCAGAAGGGATGTACGAAATATTTACGAGATAATTGCAGAAATATATCCACAAGCGAAAGCAAGAAAAGGAAGAAAGGAAAGAAAGGAAAACAATATGGCAAACGCTAAATACTTCTTAAAGAGATTTGCAATGGCACTGCTGACTATCTTTCTGGTAGCATGTCTTACATTTCTTCTGATGAATGCTGTGCCTGGAAGCCCATGGCTCAGTGAAAAAACGCCATCTGCCGCAACACTGGCAGCGTTGAATGCGAAATATGGTCTGGATAAGCCGCTTCACATTCAGCTTTTTATGTATCTGAAAAATATTCTGCATGGTGACTTTGGTGTATCCTTAAAAATGCAGAAAAACCGCGCAGTTCTGGACATTATCGTTGATATGTTCCCGGTATCTGCCAAAGTAGGTGCGCTTGCACTTTTATGGGCGATCATCGTAGGTGTGCCTCTTGGATGTCTTGCAGCATTTAAGAGAGGCAAATTTACAGACAGCTTACTGAGAGTCATCTGTACTCTGGGTATCTCCATGCCAAGTTTCGTAGTTGCATCTGTTCTCCTTGTAACACTTACAGGAGACCGCGCAGGAAATCTGTTTCCGTCCATCTTTGATGCGTCCCAGGGATTCAGAGCTTACCTGCTCCCTTGTTTTGCACTTGGATTTTATCCAATGTGTTATACTGCACGTCAGACCCGTTCCGCAATGCTGGATTCTCTGGGACAGGAGTATATCAAGACAGCCAGAGCAAAAGGTCTGAAGAACAAAAAGATTATTTTCAAACATGCATTGAGAAATGCCCTGATCCCGGTAATCACTTATCTGGGACCGCAGGTTGCATTTACGTTATGTGGTGGTTTCGTAGTTGAGAGTGTATTCTCCATCCCGGGACTGGGACGTTATTTCGTACAGTCCATTCAGAACCGTGATTATCCGGTTATCATGGGAACTACAATTTTCCTTGCAACATTTATTATTATGATGAACCTGGTCGTTGATATCCTTTACAAGATCGCTGACCCGAGAATCAGCCTGACGAAAGGAGGAGACTGATCATGGCAGAGAATAAGAAAATTAAGAAATGTCCGGTAAGTCTTCAGCCGGATATCGAGAATCTCCTGCAGGAAATGACAGCAGATGATTTTGCACCTGCATCCAGTCAGGAGAAAGAAAATTTTATCCAGGATCGCCAGAGCGTATCTTACTGGAAAGATGCCTGGAGAAGACTGAAAAAGAACGTTGTGGCAATGGTAGCTCTCGGAGTGATCATATTCCTGTTTCTGTTTGCATTCTTAGGCCCGGTTCTTGTTCCGTACGGATACGATGAATTTAACAAAGGTGCTGAAAACCTTTATCCCACTCACTACACACTGGAAGACCAGAAGCGTGTAGATGAGGAGATCGCAGCCAGAACCCAGAGTGAGGTTGTTGATGTAGATGCGATGATCGAAAAGGCTAAGGCAGAGGCAGAAGCCAAGGGTGAAAAATTTGGCAGAAAAGAAGAAGCAATTCTTCGTGCAAAAGCAAAAACAGCCGCAAAAGATACAAGCAATAATGAAACAGAAGAAGATGTGGACCAGGATGCGATCCGCAAGGAACTGGGAATCAAAAAACATATCTTCGGATATTCAAATGCAGAGCTGGAGCGCAAGGCCGCAGGTGAGAAAGTATTCCCACATGTTTTCGGTACAGATATGTATGGCCGTGATATTCTCGTACGTGTTATGTACGGTGCACGTGTATCCATGTCCGTAGGTGTATTTGCAGCTCTCCTGGTACTGATCATCGGAGCTTTATATGGTTCTATCTCAGGTTACTGCGGCGGCAAGGTCGATGCAGTGATGCAGAGAATCGTAGAGCTTATCTATGCAGTTCCTGAAATGCTTGTAGTACTTCTGATCGCAACAGCGCTGAAACCAATCCTGACAGATTATGTTAACTCTGCGGGCGGCGGTCCCATGAAGAGCTTCGTCAATGTACTTGGACCGAACCTGATCTCCATGTTCATTGCATTCGGTCTTCTGTACTGGGTTACAATGAGCCGTATCATCCGTGGTCAGGTACTTCAGCTGAAACAGCAGGAATATGTAACAGCAGCAAGAGCACTCGGTGCTTCAGGCGGAAGGATCATCCGTCGTCATCTGCTTCCGAACTGTATCGGACAGATCGTTGTAACAACCTGTCTGCAGATTCCGTCTGCGATCTTCCTGGAGTCATTCCTTTCCTATCTTGGTGTTGGTGTATCAGCACCCCTTCCAAGTCTTGGATCTATGGCAACAGATGCCTTAAGTGGTATGTATACTTATACTTACAGACTGATCGTTCCGTCTGTGATCCTCAGTATAATGATTCTTGCATTTAACCTGTTCGGTGATGGACTGCGTGATGCACTTGACCCGAAACTTAAGAAATAAGAGAGGAGGAGAATCATGTCTGAACAGAAGAATAAATTATTAGAAGTAAAGGACTTAAAGGTCTCCTTCTTTACACCTGCCGGTGAGGTTAAGGCAGTAGGAGGAATCTCCTATGACCTGGACTACGGCGAAGTTATGGGAGTAGTAGGTGAGTCCGGTTCCGGTAAGAGTCAGGAGGCTTATTCCATTATGGGACTTCTGCAGTCACCTGGTAAAGTAGTGGGAGGTTCCATTACATTTGAGGGAGAAGACGTTCTGTCCTTCACCAAAGATCAGATGACTCAGTTCCGCGGAAACAAGGTAGCAATGATCTTCCAGAACCCTATGACCTGTTTAAACCCGGTTTATACTATCGGTAATCAGCTGGTAGAGGCACTCCGTGCACATGACAAAAATATCAGCAAAGAAGATGCTGAGAAACGTGCCATGGAAATGATGGAGCTGGTTGGTATCAACAATGTACAGAAACGTATGAAACAGTATCCTCATGAGTTCTCAGGCGGTATGCGTCAGAGAGTTATGATCGCCATGGGTCTGATCTGTCATCCCCAGCTTCTGATCGCCGATGAGCCCACTACAGCTCTTGATGTTACCATCCAGGCTCAGATCCTTGACCTGATGAAAGATCTGCAGAAGAAAACAAAGATGGGAATCATCTTTATCACTCATAACCTGGGTGTTGTTGCAGATATCTGTGACAAGGTTTCTGTTATGTATGCAGGACGTATCGTAGAGCAGGGACCGGTTGATGATATTTTCTATGAACCTGCACATCCGTATACAAAAGGTCTTCTGCGCTCCATGCCTCGTGTAGATGCAGAGAGTTATGAGAGACTGATCCCTATCGAGGGTACCCCGGTAGATATGCTGAATCCGCCGGAAGGATGTCCTTTTGCACCACGATGTGAGCATTGTATGAAGATTTGTCTTAAGAAAATGCCTCCTTATGTGGAAGTAGGCGAGAAACACCGTTCAGCCTGCTGGCTGCGTGTTCAGGAACTGATGGGCAAGGAGGAGAACTGATATGGCAAATGAAGAAAAGAAACTTGTGGAGATACAGAATTTACGTAAATATTTCCCTATCAAAGGAGCGAACGGACCTGGTGTCCAGGCAGTTCAGGATGTCTCTCTTTATATAAAAAAAGGAGAGACCCTGGGTCTGGTAGGAGAGTCCGGCTGCGGTAAGACTACTTTGGGAAGAACTCTTCTCAGACTGTATGAGCCTACCGGTGGTAAGATCATTTATGACGGTGAAACGATCTTTGACAATCCTCTGGACAAGGACGGAAATCCCATCGGAAAAGCGAAAGCTGTAAACATGCTTCCTTACCGTAAAAAAATGCAGATCATTTTCCAGGATCCTTCCGCATCTCTTGACCCGCGTATGACAGTAGGAGAGATCATCGGAGAGGCCATTGATATTCATAAGCTGGCTGCAAACAAGAAGGACCGTGCGGATATGATCAAGGGTCTGCTCTCAAGAGTGGGATTAAATACAGAGCATGCAAACCGTTATCCTCATGAATTTTCAGGCGGACAGCAGCAGCGTGTAGGTATTGCCCGTGCACTTGCCGTAAAACCGGAATTCATTGTATGTGATGAGCCGATTTCCGCTCTGGACGTTTCCATCCAGTCACAGGTAGTAAATATGCTGGAGGACATGCAGGCAGAGATGGGACTGACCTATCTGTTTATTGCACATGACCTGTCAGTTGTACGTCATATCTCCAACAGAATCGGTGTTATGTATCTGGGATCTCTGGTAGAGCTTGGTGAGAGCTATGAGCTGAACCGCCACCCGATTCATCCGTACACACAGACACTTCTTTCTGCAGTTCCTGTACCGGATCCTAAGCTGAGCCGTACAAGACAGAGGATCATCCTTGAGGGAGATGTGCCAAGTCCTATGAACCCGCCAAGCGGATGTCGTTTCCACACCAGATGTCCATATGCGACACAGCAGTGTAAAGAGGAGGCACCGAAGTTCAAGGAGCATGAGCCTGGACACTGGGCAGCATGCCATCTGCTTGATAAATGATCAAGTCTGTAGGATGAAAGCCTGTGAACTGCTTTGAATACGCTATTTCGCAGAAATGTTGCAGTAGAGTGGGAATTGACAGAAAATGTAAAAAAAGACAGAAAAAACATAACATGGGTAATAATTAACAAAATTATGACTTTAATTATGTTTATAAATGCGAAAAAAAAGACTTAACACAGGTATTAGATTCCTGTATAATGGAATTTATAATACAAATCGCTGAACGATGATACAGCGATACAACTGTTCAGCATTTAAGCACTAAATTGCTGAACGGTTACCGAAAACCATAATAAAGGAGGACTAGTAATGAGAAAGGCAAAAACAATTATGTCTCTGGCTCTGACAGCAGCTATGGTAACAAGCATGGCAGCTCCGGCACCTGTAATGGCAGCAGAGGGATTTGATCTGAATCTCTGTATCGCATCTGAACCACAGAGTATCGACCCTGCACTGAATACAACAATGGATGGTTCCATTATGTGTCAGCATATGTTCGAAGGTCTGGTTAAATGGGCTGATGATGGCGAGGGAAATGCTACTACAGTTCCAGGACAGGCAGAATCCTGGGATAAAGAGACAAACGATGATGGAACAGTAACTTATACTTTCCACCTTCGTGACGATATCAAATGGTCTGATGGCCAGGCAGTTACAGCACAGGATTTTGAATATTCCTGGAAACGTCTGGCAAATCCGGAAACAGCAGCAGATTACACTTACATGATCGATATGGTCAAAGGCTACAGCGAAGTAGCTGACGGAAGTGCTGAGGTTGACACTCTTGCAGTTAAGGCTGTAGATGATACAACACTGCAGATTGATTTAAGCTATGACTGCCCGTATTTCGAGGAAATCATGGCATTCCCGGCAACCTACCCTGTTCGTAAAGATATTGTAGAGGGAAGTGACAACTGGACATTTGATCCTGCAACTTATGTAACCAACGGTGCATATAAGCTGAAAGAATGGTCTCATAACGCTTACATTCTTATGGAAAAGAATGAAAACTACTATGATTATGAAAACCTTGGTCCGAACACAATCAAATTTGCTCTTCTGGACGACAGCAATGCTATCCTTAAAGGATATAACAACGGAGAACTTGATTTCATCAATAACTTCCCTGTAGACGAGGTTGCTGGTTTACTTGCATCCGGAGAAATCGAACTGGGAGATTACATTGGAACATACTATGCATGCTTCAATACAGAGGATGAAACATTTTCTGATCCTAAGGTTCGTAAAGCATTCTCACTTGCTATTGACCGTAACTACATTGTAGAGAGCGTTACACAGACTGGTGAAACTCCTGCAACAGGATATGTTCCCAATGGTGTTTATGACGCAGAAGGACCAAGCGGAGATGACTTCCGTACAGTAGGCGGTGAATATTACAGCGTTTCTGAAGACGATTATGAGAAAAACTGTGAAGAAGCACGTCAGCTTCTTGCAGATGCAGGATATCCCAACGGTGAAGGATTCCCGACAGTTGAATATCTGTACAACACAGATGACAAACACAAAAAGATCGCTGAAGCACTTCAGAATATGTGGCAGGAACAGCTTGGTGTTACAGTAAATCTGGACAACCAGGACTGGAACGTATTCCTTCAGAACAGAAAAGAAGGTAACTATCAGATTTCCCGTAACGGATGGATCGGAGACTACAATGATCCTTGTACATTCCTTGATATGTGGTACACAGGCGGCGGAAACAACGATGCTCAGTACTCCAACCCGGATTACGATGCACAGATCGATGCAGCAAAATCTACATCTGATCCAGCAGAACGTATGAAAGCATTCCATGCAGCAGAAGATATCCTGATCGGAGACGACAGTGTACTGGCTCCTCTGTACTTCTATGTACAGCCATACATGCTGAAAGATGACATTAAGGGTATGTACTATACACCTCTTGGATTCTTCTTCTTCTCATACACAACAAAGGAGTAAGATACCGTATCTGAGAGCAGAATAAGAAATGATTTTCCTGTTCTGATAGAAAGACAAATGAAACAGCTTCATGTAAATGGATGGTTAGTTCTTTGCATGGAGCTGTTTTTTATGGAAAGATAAGGAAGGCAGAAATGAAAACATTGATTTTTAACGGATCGCCGAGAAAAAAAGGTGAGACAGCGTATATGATCAAGACATTACAGGAGAAACTTGGCGGGGAATTTAAAGTAGTGGATGCATACAGAGCCAGAATAAGCCCGTGTATAGACTGCAGGTGGTGTTTTGAACATGCAGGATGTGCGGTACAGGATGAATGGCAGGAAATTCTTTCTTTTATTGAAGAGTGCGACCATATTGTGATAGCTTCACCTGTATATTTTGAAGAGGTGACGGGAATGCTTCTTGCTGTGCTGAGCAGGCTTCAGACATATTTCAGTGCCAGGTATCTCCGCAAGGAAGAACCTGTCCCCAAAAAGAAAACAGGAGCAGTCCTTCTGGCAGCAGGGAGCATTGGACCGAGAGAAAAAGCGGAAAGCACAGCAAAAATGCTGCTCCGCCAGATGAACTGTGACAGTCTGGGAACTGTCTATGTGAACCGTACAGATAAAGTACCGGTAAGAGACCGTGAGGATATTATACAGGAAATAGAAGCGCTGGCAGAGAAATTGAGATAAATGTGGACCTGAGGATAATGGGAACGCAAATTTTGAAATAAAAAATTAATACTTGTAATATGGATTACAATGTGTTATTATTTATGTCAAGCAAAGGTGCTGAAGAGAAATCTTCGGCACCTTTTTTGTTTAAAGTCCATTATCCGGGGCTTTAAATATAAAAAAACACAAATTTTACTTGCGTAAAGTGGTAAAGCGTGATATAATTCAAAAAAATGTTTGAGGGATAAGGACAAATGTTCTCCAAGAAAAAACATTTAAATCATCTTAAAGGAGGAAACTATTATGAAGAAAAGAGTTTTAGCCGTATTACTCAGCGCAGCAGTAGCAGTATCTATGGTGGCAGCCACAGCAGCAACTGCATTTGCGGCTGACACAGTAAAGATTGGTGTATATGAACCGGCATCCGGTGACAATGGTGCAGGCGGCAAGCAGGAGACGCTGGGCATCCAGTATGCCAACAGTGTACAGCCTACCGTAGAGATTGATGGCAAGGAATATAATGTAGAACTGGATATTGTTGATAATGAATCCTCCAATGATAAGGGCCCATCTGCTGCATCCAAGCTGGTAAGTGATGGAGTTTCTGTTGTACTTGGATCTTATGGTTCCAGTGTTGCCATCGCAGCATCTGATATTTTCAAACAGGGCGGGGTTCCTGCAATCGGTGTTACATGCACCAATCCACAGGTAACCCAGGGAAATACCCATTATTTCCGTATCTGTTTCCTGGATCCTTTCCAGGGTACTGTACTTGCAAACTTTGCAAGTGACAAATTTAAAGCAAAAAAAGCCTATGTGCTGACAAAACAGGGGGATGATTATTCTGCTGGCCTTGGACATTACTTCACAAAGGCATTTGAAGATGCAGGCGGTGAAGTTGTATCTGATACATTCCCGGAAGGAAACAGCGATTTCGCTTCTTATGTAACAACAGCCAAGAATGAAGGGGCAGACGTATTCTTTGCACCGGTTTCTACAGAGGCAGCAGCCCTGATTATTGACCAGGCAGCTTCCCAGGGACTGGAGGCTCCTCTTCTTGCAGGCGATACCTGGGATTCCAATGTTATCCTGAATGCTGCTAAGGGCAAAAATCTTCAGCTTTATGTAACAACCTTCTACCAGGAGGGTGGTAACAAAGAATTTGATGAAGGTATGAAAGAATTTGTAAATTCTGATTCCACAAACAAAGCCAACAATGGTGGAAATGATACCATCGCTGCTGTATCTGCCATGGGCTATGATGCATACTTTACAGCTCTGGAGGCACTGAAGGGAGCTGGCTCCACAGACCCGGCAAAAGTAAATGAAGCACTCTGGGATGTTCAGTATGACGGCGTATGCGGACACATTGAATTTGACAAGGAAAACGGGGACGCAGTAAGAGATACAGCATATGTAAAACAGGCAAATACAGAGACCGGTGCATGGGAATTTGTAGGAGAACAGGGAATTAAATAATCTTTTTACTTATAAAACTACAGCCGTGATATTAAAATGAATATCAGTAAGTAGCAGGGTATTTCCTGAGAAAGATACCTGACTGCTCCGGTGTTAGGGATGATACATCTCTTAGCCGGAGCAGTTTTGGTTGATTATTATAAATCGTAAGCATAAGGAGAAATGATATGGAATGGTTCAGCAGAAATCTGCCCTATTTGCTGGCAGGTATTTCAGTAGGCGGACAGTACGCACTGATCGCCATAGGATATACCATGGTATATGGTATTCTGCGACTGATCAATTTCGCCCATGGTGATATTTTTATGGTCGCAGGTCTGATTATGATATATGCATCCACGGTTATGCCCATGTATATATCTATCCCTTTAGTATTAGTTGCAACCGTTGTGATTGGTTTTCTGGTAGAACGTGTGGCTTACAAGCCTCTGCGGTCTGCACCCAGAATGTCTATTATGATCTCAGCAATCGGTGTTTCCTATCTGCTGCAGAATCTTGCTTTGTACATAACAGGAGGTCTGGCACAGCAGTATCCGGCTATCCCGTGGATCAGTGATACCATCACAGTATTGGGTGCTACCACAAAACGTGTAACTGTGATCACACCCTTTCTGACGATTATTCTTGTGATCGCCCTGGTTGCCCTGATCAAATATACAAAGATCGGTATGGCAATGCGTGCAGCATCCAAGGATTTTGAGACTTCACAGCTTATGGGGATCAAGATCAATTCAGTCATCAGTATGACCTTTATTATCGGTTCTTTCCTGGCAGCAGTGGGAAGCCTTCTGTTTTTTACAAACTATACAGGTGTTACTCCTACTGTAGGTGCTATGCCTGGCTTGAAAGCTTTTGTAGCAGCTGTTTTCGGAGGTATCGGTTCTATCCCTGGTGCGGTGATCGGAGCGTTTATCATTGGTATTTGTGAGAATATTATTAAGGGCATGGGTTGGACGACTTTCTCAGATGCATTTACCTTTGCATTGCTGATCGTTATCCTTATTGCAAAACCAACCGGGCTTTTCGGTGAGAAATCTACAGATAAGGTTTAAGGAGGCAGATATTATGACAAAGAAGAAAGAAACGATCATAAGCGTTGCCTTAATCGCTGCCTTACTGATCGTATTATATGTGCTGGAGCAGATTCTTCCGTCTACCTCCATGCTTTTTACAGTTTTGAAAAAAGGTGCTATTTATGCGCTGGTTGCAGTTTCCATGAATCTGTTAAACGGGTTTACAGGACTGTTCTCTCTGGGACAGGCAGGATTTATGCTTCTGGGTGCCTATACCTATGGAATCCTTACCATTCCGGTGGAACAGAGAGAAAATGTATATATGTATTTTGACGGTGGTATTGTACAGTTTACTGTGCCGGTTTTTGTGGCACTGATCGCAGCCGGTGTGGTTGCAGCAGTTTTTGCATATCTGATCGGTCTGCCTGTGCTTCGCCTGAAAAGCGATTATCTGGCTATTGCCACACTGGGCTTTGCGGAAATCATCCGTGCAGTGTTCCAGTGGGATAAATTAGGACCGCTGACCAATGGTTCCAACCTGTTGAGAGCCTATCCTACCTTTAACAGTGTGCTGTTTCCCTTCCTTGTATCCGGAATCTGTATTGCCATTATCGTGATGATGATTAATTCCACTTACGGCCGCGCTTTCAAGGCAATCCGCGATGACGAGGTGGCTGCAGAGGCCATGGGGATCAACCTGGCTCATCACAAGAGAATTGCCTTTGTGGTAAGCTCCTTTTTTGCAGGAGTTTCCGGTGCATTACTTGCCATGTATCAGACTACGATCCAGGCATCTACCTTCAAATCAGCCATGACCTATGAAATCCTTCTGATCGTGGTAATCGGAGGTATCGGCTCTGTTACAGGAAGCTGTATCAGCTCTTTCCTGTTTATCATTTTCTCTGAATGGATTCTTCGATTCCTTGACAATGATACTTATATAGGAAGCTTCCATGTGCCTCTTCTGCGTGCCGGTTTCCGTAAAGTTGTATTTTCAGTGGTTATCATGATCATCGTGCTTTTCTTCAGACAGGGTATTATGGGAACCAGAGAATTTTCCATCAGGGGAATCTATAATTTCCTGACCGGAAAATCAAAAAAGAAAAAAACTGCCAAAGGAGGTAACGCCTGATGAGTGAGAACAACGTACTGAAGGTTGAGAATGTTACCATGCAGTTTGGTGGTGTGATCGCCGTAGACAACATGAATATTGAAGTAAACAAAGGGGAGATCGTTTCGCTGATCGGTCCTAACGGTGCGGGCAAAACTACTGCGTTCAATGTAATCACAGGAGTGTATGCACCTACCAACGGAGCCGTTTATTTCCAGGGGGAGAAGATCATTGAAAATCATCCCCAGGGTAAAATGAAAAAGCTTTATCAGGGAGAAAATGATGGAAAATATACGCATTCCATTGTTCCCACACCGGATAAGATCACAAAGCTGGGAATCGCCAGAACCTTCCAGAATATCCGTCTGTTCAAAAGTCAGACGGTATTCGAGAATATTCTCATTGCCAAGCATCTGAGAAGAACCAGTAACCTTTTTACTGCTACCTTCCATCTGAATGGCAAAGAAGAAGCGAAGATGCGTAAAGAGGCAGAAGAACTCCTTCGCATCGTAGGTCTGGAAGATCTGAGAGATGAGATGGCAACTTCTCTTCCTTATGGTAAACAGAGAAGACTGGAGATTGCCAGAGCCTTGGCTACAGAACCAAAGCTACTTCTCCTGGATGAGCCTGCTGCAGGTATGAATCCACAGGAGACCGATGATCTGACTGCCTTTATCGCGAAAATCCGTGATGAATTTGGTCTGACTATATTTATGATCGAACATCATATGGATCTGGTTATGGAGATTTCTGACAGGATCTATGTTCTTGATTTTGGGAAACCTATTGCAGAGGGTGTACCTGAAGAAATCCAGAATAATCAGAGAGTTATTGATGCATATCTTGGAGGTGCCGCAGATGAGTAATATTTTGGAAGTAAAGGATTTAAGCGTAAGCTACGGCGGCATTAAGGCTGTAAAAAATATCAGCTTTCAGGTTCCGAAGGGGGAGATCGTAACCCTGATCGGAGCCAACGGTGCCGGCAAAAGTTCCACCCTGCGTTCTATTGTAGGTCTGGTAAAGCCAAAAACCGGTAATATTAAATTAAATGGGAAAGAAATTGCGGGAAAAACTCCGGAACAGATCGTAAGTCAGGGAATTACCCTGGTTCCGGAAGGACGTCGCGTTTTTGCAGATCTTACAGTGCTGGAGAATTTAAAGATCGGTGCATATATGCGCAAGGACAGCCTGGAAGAGGACATCAACTGGTGTTATGATCTGTTCCCCAGATTAAAGGAAAGAAACTGGCAGCTGGCAGGAACTCTATCCGGTGGTGAGCAGCAGATGCTGGCCATTGCCCGGGCCCTTATGTCCAGACCGGATATTATCATGATGGATGAGCCCTCGCTGGGACTGGCACCTATTGTTGTTAAGGGTGTGTTTGATATTATCCGCGAGATCAATAAGCAGGGAAAAACCATCCTGCTGGTAGAACAGAATGCCAATATGGCTCTCCGTGCAGCTCATCATGGCTACGTAATGGAAACTGGAACCATCACTCTGTCCGGAACAGGAGAGGAGCTTGCATCCAATGAGTCAGTAAAGGCCGCATATCTGGGTAAAAATAAGAAGAATAATGCAGTAAGATAAAAAAATACCATTCTGTACTGAAAAATAGTACAGGATGGTATTTTTTTGCTGGAAACAGAAAAAATCAGTGAACCTCAGACTTCCCTGACTCCTGCCAGGGAGGGCTCTGCCATCAGAGAATAATTGGTATAGTAAACCACAAAGCCAGGCTTGGCACCTGCCGGTTTTTTTACCTGTTTTTTCTGGATATAATCAATTTCCACCTTTGGCGCAGTACGTCCTTTGGAATAATATGCCGCAAGCTGTCCTGCAATCTCAAAAATATGATCCGGCAGCTCCCCGTCCCTGGACTTTACCACAACATGGGAACCGGCCATCTTCTTCGCATGAAACCACCAGTCATTTCCTGTGGCAAACTTAAAGGTAAGTTCATCATTCTGGAAATTATTTTTCCCTACATAAATATCATAGCCATCCTCTGTGACATAGTGGAAGGGCTTGGATTTGGCCTGCATTTTCTGGCCTTTCTTCCGGTCATAATGCTTCTTGATATAGCCGCATTCGGCCAGCTCCTCCTTGATCTGGGCCAGATCGCTTTCAGCCAGCGCAATATCCAGGGCATTGGAGATAGACTCCAGATGATCGATCTCACTTCTTGTCTCTTCAAGCTGTTCCTTAAGAGCCTCCTCCGTACGTTTCAATTTGCCATATTTATCAAAATATTTCTTGGAATTTTCGGCAGGAGTCATGGTAGGATCCAGAGGAATGGTAACTTCTTCATTATTATAATAATTTACAGCCTTAAATGATTTACAGCCATCTTCCAGACCATAACCATAAGTGTTGATCAGCTCCCCATAGATTTTATACTTGTCCTTTTTAGCAGTATCCTTCATCTGCTTCTCCTGCAGAATCAGCTTCTTACGGTTTCGCTCCAGGGCAGTCTGTACAATCCGGCGCAGATCTGCAGACTTCTGATGAATACGTGAAAGAGTATTCTTCTTCGCATAATAAGTCTCCAGCATGGCAGATACACTGTCAAAGGTTTCGGCATGATACTCAGCTCCATATTGCTGAAAAAGAAACACCCCATACTCCACAGGCTCCTCACCCCGGAACACAATGTTAGGGGTAAAATCACATTCCTTAACCTGCTCCATCAGTCTGCTGAAGGTATGGTACAGATGTACCTGGGCTGTTTCATCCAGTGACTGCGCCGCATCACTGCCGTCAATGGAAGCCCTGTAGCAGATTTCCTCTGCAACAACAGGACTAAGTCCGGTGAGAGAAGAGTAGATCGCCCTGGAAATATTACAGGGCTTACTGCAGATAACCCTTATAAAATCCTCCTCACTTACAGACAGCGGATCCAGCTTATCCTGAGTTTTCGGAATAAAATATTCCCTTCCCGGAAGAACCTCCCTTACAGAACTCATATGAGAAGAAACATGCTTAATACTGTCCAGGATCATCCCCTGATCATCACAGAAAATAATATTACTGTGTTTCCCCATCAGCTCCATGATCAGAACCTTCTTACAGGGATCCCCCAGTTCGTTCAGATGCTCCAGCTCAAATTCCACCACACGCTCCAGCCCCGGCTGCCTGATCCCGGAAATACGCGCACTGCCAATATGCTTACGCAGCAGCATACAGAAATTGGGCGCAGTCAGAGGGCTCACCTTATTCTTAGACGTAAAATAAATAAGCGGAAGCGAAGCACTGGCCGACAAAAGCAGCCTGCACTGCCCATTTGCCCCCTTCCCCGTAATCAACAACTCATCCGACTCCGGCTGAGCAATCTTATTAAACCTGCCCCCATCCAAATTCAAATGCAGCTCCGCCACCATCGCCGCAATCGTAATTCCATCAAATGCCATATATACACACACTCCTAATTAATTATATTTAAGTTTATATAGTCAAGCGGATAAAATCATCCGCTTCGCTACTTGCTTATAACCGAAGATCTATAATCATATTTATGTTCACTATGCCACAGCCAGCAGGAGAAACGTCATGTCTGGGGCGCATTTGCAGGAGTTGTGTAGTTCTTAGTGCGTGGAAGACTGCGTTATGAGCCCAAAGCCTCACTGTCTGAGCGTCAGCGAGTTTGAGCTTTGGGCGAATGCACTTAGCAGTCTTTCACACACTTAGAACTACTAAACTCCGAAACCGCGCCCCAGACATGACGTTTCTCCTGCGTCCCTATAGTATACCATACCCCACGTCTCACAATCAAGGATTCAAGCATACCCCCAAAACCACAAAAAATATTTGACTAAGATTTCATAATGAACTATAATAAATCTGTATGTAAATTTTACACCCCAATACTTTTAAAACAGACCCACAAAGAGAGAAAAAACCATGATAAAAAGTATGACAGGTTTCGGCCGCTCAGAAGTCGTAACCGATGAACGAAAAATAACCATCGAACTCAAATCCGTCAATCACAGATATCTGGATCTGAGTATCAAAATGCCAAAGAAACTCAGCTTCCTGGAAGGCTCCATTCGAAATCTGATGAAAACCTATATCCAGAGAGGTAAGGTAGACGTCTATATCACATACGAAGATTATACCATAAACAATGGCACCCTGAAATACAACAAAGAACTGGCAGCCGAATATATAGCCTGCCTGAAGCAGATCCAGCAGGACTTTGACCTGGACTATGACATAAAAGTCAGCACTCTCTCCCGTTATCCGGATATCCTCACTATGGAAGAACAGTCCGTAGATGAAGAAGAACTGTGGAGCATACTGGAGCCGCCGGTGCGGGAAGCCTGTGAGAAATTCATTCAGACCCGTACCCAGGAGGGACACAACCTGGAGAAAGATCTTCTGGAGAAACTGGACGGCCTGGACAAGAAGGTTACCCGCATAGAAGAACGTTCGCCTGAGGTGGTAAATGCCTACAGGACAAAACTGGAAGCCAAGGTTTCCGAGCTTCTTGAGGACACTCAGATCGATGACAACAGGATCGCAGCAGAGGTTATTCTTTTCTCTGATAAAATCTGTAATGATGAGGAAACAGTACGTCTGCACAGTCATGTAAAAAACATGACGAAAATGCTTACCACAGAGACAGAGGGGATTGGACGAAAGCTGGACTTTATGGCACAGGAGATGAACAGAGAGGCAAATACCATCCTGTCCAAATCCAGTGATATGGAGATTTCGGATATAGCCATAGACCTGAAGACAGAAATCGAGAAAATACGGGAACAGATCCAGAATATAGAATAAAAAGGATGGATGATGGTGGCCAGACTGATTAATATAGGATTTGGAAATGTAGTAAATTCACAGAAAATCGTGGCTGTGGTCAGCCCTGATGCTGCACCGGTGAAGCGTATGGTGCAGAGCGTCAGAGGAACCAGGTCATTGATCGATGCAACCCAGGGCAGGAAAACCAAAGCAGTGATCATTACCAGTGATGATTATCTGGTACTTAGCGCACTGCAGCCTGAGACCATCGCCCGCAGGTTTGCAGAAATATATGAATATGAAGATAAGGGAGAAGTTCATGAGTAAAGGAATTTTAGTTGTAGTTTCCGGCTTTTCAGGTGCAGGTAAAGGCACAGTGATGAAGCGTCTTCTTGAAAAATATGATGACTATGCACTGTCTGTTTCCGTGACTACCAGAGCACCCCGCCCAGGTGAGGAAGACGGTATTGCTTACTTTTTCCGCAGCAGGGAAGAGTTTGAGCAGTTGATCAGAGAGGATGCACTGATCGAATATGCCCAGTATGTGGAGAATTATTACGGTACTCCCCGTTCTTATGTAGAAGAGCAGCTTTCAGCAGGCAGGAATGTGATTCTGGAGATTGAGATCCAGGGGGCAATGAAGGTAAAAGAAAAAATACCGGAGGCTTTACTGGTATTTGTAACTCCGCCTACAGTGGCAGAGCTGGAAAAGCGTCTCAAAGGCAGAGGAACAGAAACTGATCAGGTAATTGCAGACCGGCTGGCCAGAGCCGGAGAGGAAGCAAAAGGCATGGATCAGTATGATTATATTCTGGTTAACGATGATGTGGAGGAATGTGTGGATCATCTTCATGATATTATTGTAAGTGAGCATTCCAGAGCATCCAGAAATATTGATTTTATTGAGGACATCCAGAGACAGACCAAAGCTTTTCAGAAATAAAAGATAACTATATGGCAAAGCCATTAAAAATGAAAGGAGAATATAAATGATACATCCATCTTATACAGAATTAATTGAGGCAATCAACACAAACAATGAGGACGATGATACAACAATGTCCATCAACAGCCGTTATTCCCTGGTACTTGCTGCCAGCAAACGTGCACGTCAGCTGATCGCAGGAGCAAAACCTATGGTAGCTGGTGCAGCAGGTAAAAAGCCGCTTTCTGTTGCTATTGATGAATTATATCAGGGACAGGTAAAGATCCTGGCACCTGAAGAGGAGACAGAAGAAACAGCAGAAGCTGTACAGACAGAGGCAGCTGTGGAAGAGACAGAGGCTGTGGCAGAAGCTGAGACAGAGGCAGCAGAAGAGACTGCTGCTGAAACTGAGACAGAAGAAAACTGATTGGGAGATTATATGAAGCTATTATTTGTATCATTAGGCTGCGATAAGAATCTGGTGGATTCTGAGGAAATGCTTGGACTTCTGACCAGAAAAGGATTTGAGATCGTAGATGATGAAACACTGGCAGAGGTGATCATTATCAATACCTGCTGCTTTATTAATGATGCTAAGGAAGAGAGTGTAAATACAATCCTGGAGATGGCAGAGTATAAAAAGGCAGGAAGCTGTAAGGCTCTGATCGTCACCGGATGTATGGCTCAGCGTTACAAAAATGAAATCACGGAAGAGGTTCCGGAGGTAGATGCAGTACTGGGAACCACTTCCTATGAGGAGATTTACAGAGCAATCCAGGAAGCTATGGATGGGAAACAGTTTCAGGAATTCAAGAGTATTGATTATCTGCCGGAAAGCCTGGGCAGGCGTGTCCTGACTACAGGCGGCCATTTTGGATACCTGAAGATAGCAGAAGGCTGTGACAAGCACTGCACTTATTGTATTATTCCAAAGCTTAGAGGTAAATTCCGAAGTGTTCCTATGGAGCGCCTGCTCACCCAGGCCAGAGAAATGGCTGAGGAAGGTGTGAAAGAACTGATCCTGGTAGCACAGGAGACTACGGTATACGGTACGGATATTTACGGAAAAAAATCTCTTCATGTTCTTTTGAAGGAATTGTGTAAGATCAGCGGAATCCGCTGGATCCGGGTGTTATACTGCTACCCGGAAGAGATTTATGATGAACTGATCCAGACCATGAAAGAGGAGAAAAAAATATGTCATTATCTGGATCTTCCGATCCAGCATGCCAGCGACAGGATCCTGAAGCGAATGGGAAGACGTACCACCAGGGCAGAACTGGTGGATATTGTAAATAAACTTCGGGGAGAGATTCCGGACATTGTTCTGAGAACGACTCTGATCACAGGATTTCCCGGTGAAACTGAGGAAGACCATGAGGAACTGATGGAATTTGTGGATGAAATGGAGTTTGACAGATTGGGGGTATTTACTTACTCACCTGAGGAGGATACTCCTGCTGCAGGAATGCCGGATCAGATTCCTGAGGAGATCAAGGAAGAACGAAGGGATGAGATCATGGAGCTCCAGCAGGAGATTTCTTATGATAAGGGGACTGACCGTATTGGCCAGGAGTTGCTTGTCATGATTGAGGGCAAGGTGGCGGATGAAAGTGCCTATATCGGCAGGACCTATGGAGACGCACCGAAGGTGGACGGCTATATCTTTGTGCAGACCGGGGAACTTCTGATGACCGGTGATTTTGCAAAGGTACGTGTGACCGGCGCGCTGGAATATGATTTGATAGGAGTGTTGGCAGATGAATACACCGAATAAACTGACAGTGGCCAGAATGATCCTTGTACCATTTCTGGTGTTGTTTATGCTTACAGGATGGGGCGGAGAAGGAAACCGCTATATATCCCTGGCTATTTTTGTGGTAGCCAGTGTTACAGACTGGTTTGACGGTAAGATTGCCAGAAAAAATAATCTGGTAACAAATTTTGGAAAATTTATGGACCCTCTGGCAGACAAGCTTCTGGTCTGTTCTGCTATGATTTGTTTTATTGAGCTGGACAAGCTTCCGGCATGGATTGTGATCATCATTATCGCAAGAGAATTTATTATCAGTGGTTTCCGCCTGATCGCAGCAGAGAATGGAATTGTAATTGCTGCGAATTACTGGGGCAAGTTCAAAACTGTTTCTCAGATGATCATGATCATTCTTCTTCTGGCAGATCTGGGAGGTGTGTTTGATGTGTTGGCACAGATTTTCGTCTGGTTGTCAGTAGCTTTGACTATTATTTCTCTGATCACTTATATCTGGCAGAACAAGAAAGTATTATCCATGCAGGATTGATAAAATGCAGGACTGAAAAAGTAATTCAGCGTATCATTTTCATTAGCTGAATTACCTTGTCAAGTTTTTGAACCTCCTGAGGAGATTTCCCTGCTTTTAACACATCAATGATTGTTGAGATTTCACTGGCGCTGAAGTTCATACCGCTTTTCTTCCCCTGGGAGGCTGCTCCCAACAGGAAAGGCAGGAGTTCACCGGCGCCTTTTGTATTTCCCTGAGAAGCCAGGCTGCGGAGCATTTCCAGCTTGGCTTTGTCTATATCTGCAAGCTTTGGATTGTTGATCCAGTTATCATTCAAGTTATTATTTAAGGGATCCTTCATTGGAATCCTCCTTTCTGTATTCCGGCTGGTTTATGATATTTACCATTTGAACCATTGCCATCATATTCACAAGCTGATCCAGCTTCGACCTGGCAGGACCGTAGCAAAAGCTGCGGATATCGTTAAGCATATCCATAGGATCCGTGTCTGTGGTACTTGCAGCAGTCAGATCGGATTCGTAATTTCTTTTTCCAAAAATAGAAACTGTATTTCGAAATTCTATTGCTTTTTCATAAATAGAGAGAATCTGGCGGCTTCTGGCAGGCAGGTAAGGAATAGCAGCCTTTAGCATCTGTCCGTAATCAGTACCTGTGATCTGATCCAGAGGAGTTTGGGAAATAAAATCCTGATTCATGATGATGCTCCTTTTTGTTTATGATTGATGACGGGGCCTGAGATTTTTGCCCCTAACAGTTTATGATCTTTGCTATCAGAATATGAAGGAATTTTGACGGGAAGTGGGTAATCGTTATGGCGAAGCAGACAGCTGTGACATATAATAAATTATAAACAGAAGGAAAGAGGAAGGGAAAATGAAGGATCAGAAGGAAAAACAGATAATGGAGGGGAATTCCTTTTATGAAATAGATCTGGAGTGCGTGCGCAGGAAGGAAGAAGCTGAAAAAGGTACTGGATCTGGCTGTGACAAACCGGATAGCCGTCCCCAAAGGCAGAGGGGTTAACCTCTGCCCGGGAAGGGAAAAACGGCAGCCGGTCAGCAGCAGTTGTTATTGCATCCACTGCCATTGCCACACAGGCAGAGAAGAACGATAATAATCCAGCAGTTGTCATTGCATCCGCAGCTATTACCTCCGCCAAATCCATTGTTACCGCACAGGCAAAGAAGAATGATGATCCAAAGGATATTGCTGCAGGAATTATTTCCGCAGGAGAGTCCACAGCCGTTTCCGCATCCACATCCACAGCCCATATTGCATCCACAGTTAGTGTCACAACCGGAATTACATCCGCATCCTCCTCTGTCGTCGCAGCAGTTTGTAGCAGCTAAATCACTCATGTTGATTCCTCCAGAATTTCTTTACACTCTATCATATGTACCAGGATTAAATGTGTTACTGTTCATTTCGTTCCCAGAAACTCAAAGGTGTTGTTTGAGTAAATGTTTGAGTAAACCGAATAGAAGTTGACATTAATAGTGGATTCAGATATAATATATGTAACAATTTTGTAAAGAATGCAAAGATTGTGAAAAACAAATGCAATAAAAAGTCGAAAAATAAGTATAAAAAGAATGGAGAGTATTCATGAAGAAACATAGGAACATAAGGAAAAGCTGCCTGCTTCTTTCTGTGATCGCCGTTTTTGTACTGGGGTGTTTTTCTGTGTCGGCTGCGGCCAAAACAGGCTTTGTCACTGAGAATGGCAAAACCTATTACATAAACAAGGATGGTTCCAGACAGAAAGGATGGCTGGAGCTAAATGGCAGAAAATATTATTTTAACAGAACTACAGGAGTTCAGCTGAAAGGCTGGGCCAAGGATTCCAGCGGTAAAGTGATCCGGTATTTTACCAAGGGTGCCGGCTATATGGTTACCGGCAATCTGAAGGATTCCAAGGGAAATATCCGTTATTTTGATGAGAAGACAGGCCTGCTTACCAGAGGATGGCGTACAGATGCCAAGGGATATAAATATTATTATTACAGTGGTTCCGGAGTGATGGCTACCGGCTGGGTACAGGATAAAAAATCACAGAGACGTTATTTCAGTAAAGCAAACGGCAGGATGCTTACGGGATGGGTTGAGAATTCTGCAGGTAACTACAGATATTTTCATCCGACGTCGGGAATTCTGTATGTAGGACTTCAGAAGGTGGGAGAAGATTACTACTATTTCTCCAAGACTACAGGTATCCGTTATGAGAAGGGCTTTGGCACGGTCGGAAGTAAGAAGTATTATTTTGACAAAAAAACAGGCAAAATGAAGACCGGCTGGCTGGAGGAGGATGGCAAAAAATATTATTTTGAATCCTCAGGTGCCATGGTTGTAAATGATGTGCGGGCTATTGACGGCGCTACTTACAAGTTTGATGAAAACGGTGTGGCGTCTAAAGTAGATTCCAACTATGTGATAGATGGAAAATATGTCAAGGTATTTGATGCTAAAAATAATAAATGGTATTATATGGAAGAAGAGTTTCTGGAGCATCCGGGAATTGCTGATGGCACAGTTTCTGACCTGGACCTGCTGGCTGCAGTATGTGATGCGGAGGCAGGAGACCAGGGGCTTGTGGGTATGGAAGCAGTGGCTCTCTGTGTGCTGAACTGTACAGTGGACAAGTATAAGGAATTTCCGTCACAGATCCGTTATGTGGTATATCAGGGAAAACCGAACCAGTATGCAGTTGTGATTGACGGTGCTCTGATCAAACGACTGAAGGGACAGTTTGAAGACAGAACCAATGCCTATGCAGCTGCAAAAGCGGCAATGGCAATGTTTAATGATTATGTTAATAAAGGAACTGCCAGAACTCTGCCCGGATTTAAGAAAAAGGATTTTGATTATAAATTCTTTATGACTCCTCAGGCCTTCTGGGCGCAGAACCTGAATTTCAGCAAACTGGATTATGAACAGTACAAGGGTCATATGTTCTTTGTAGACTGGATATCAGGCTGATGCATTAATACTTTAAGTTGGCAGAGAAAAACGAAATTATCTGTAAAATTTCTTGACAAACAAAATCTGTATTTGTATACTTGCAGATAGATAAGGCAGTCAGGAAAAGGGAAATTCCGTATTCTGATCCTGACGGCTATATGAATGTAAAGGCACAGATGGGAAATAGTAGCACGTGGAAAGCAGACAGAGAGCAGCCGGCTGGTGAGAGGCGCCTGAGGGAACCGTGTGAATACCTCCCGGAGCTCTGCACCCAACTTCCGGATCTGATTTTTCTGAGAACAGTAGGCTGCAGCGGTTTGGCATCCGTTAATTTGCTTAAGTGAAAGGTCTGGCCGGAAGATACTCTGGTAGTGACTTTATAATATTCACTTATGGAGGCAGAAAATGCGAGTTTTCTGTAAATTTAGGTGGTAACGCGAGACCCGGTTCTCGTCCTAAAAGGACAGGAACCGGGTTTATATTTATTTACAGGAGGAAATTGTAATGACAGTTTGGGACGAGCTGAAAGCCCGTGGTCTGATTGCCCAGGTAACAGACGAAGAAGAGATTAAAGAAATGGTAAATAATGGAAAAGCCACATTTTACATTGGCTTTGACCCTACCGCAGACAGCCTTCATGTGGGACATTTCATGGCGCTCTGCCTGATGAAACGTCTGCAGATGGCAGGAAATAAACCAATCGCATTATTAGGCGGCGGAACCGGTATGATCGGTGACCCGTCCGGAAGATCTGATATGCGTCAGATGATGACAGTGGAGACAATCCAGCACAACATTGACTGCTTCAAGAAACAGATGGAGCGTTTTATCGACTTTTCAGACGGCAAAGCATTAATGGTAAACAATGCAGACTGGCTGATGAACTTAAACTACGTAGAGGTACTTCGTGATGTTGGGCCACATTTCTCTGTAAACCGTATGCTTTCTCATGAATGCTACAAACAGCGTATGGAACGTGGACTTACATTCCTTGAATTTAACTACATGATCATGCAGAGCTACGACTTCTACATGTTATATCAGAAATACGGCTGTACCATGCAGTTTGGCGGCGATGACCAGTGGGCAAATATGCTTGGCGGTACAGAGCTGATCCGCCGTAAGCTTGGAAAAGACGCTTACGCTATGACGATCACACTTCTTCTTAACTCAGAAGGCAAGAAGATGGGTAAAACACAGTCTGGAGCTGTATGGCTTGATCCGAATAAGACTTCTCCATTCGATTTCTACCAGTACTGGAGAAATGTGGATGATGCAGATGTGATCAAATGCATGCGTCTTCTCACCTTCCTTCCGTTAGAGCAGATCGATGAGATGGAGAAATGGGAAGGAAGCCAGTTAAACAAAGCAAAAGAAATCCTTGCATATGAGCTGACAAATCTGGTTCATGGGGAAGAAGAGGCAAAGAAAGCACAGGAAGGCGCAAGAGCACTTTTTGCAGGTGGCGCTGACACAGCACATATGCCGACAACTGAGCTTGTAGACGAAGACTTCTCAGAAGAAGGAACAATCGACCTGATCTCCATGCTTGTAAAAGCAGGAATGGTTCCAACACGTTCCGAGGGACGCCGTGCCATTGAACAGGGCGGTGTTTCCATCGACGGTGAGAAGATCACAGATGTGAAATACACAGTTGCCAAAGATGCACTTACAGGCGATGGCGTAGTTCTCAAAAAAGGTAAAAAGAAATTTAACAAAGTTCTGGCAAAATAAAAAATCATTATAGAAATGTCGGCGGATACTGCTGGTTCCGCCGACTTCAGGAGGAAAAGATTATGAAGAAATACGGAGTAAACGAACTTCGTCAGATGTTCCTGGACTTCATGGAAAGCAAAGGACATCTGGTAATGAAAAGCTTTTCCCTGGTACCACAGGGAGATAAGAGTCTTCTGCTGATCAACGCAGGTATGGCTCCGCTGAAACCATATTTTACAGGTGCTGAGATCCCACCGAGAACAAGAGTAAGTACCTGCCAGAAATGTATCCGTACAGGTGATATCGAGAATGTAGGTAAAACTGCACGCCACGGTACATTCTTTGAGATGCTTGGTAACTTCTCCTTTGGTGACTACTTTAAGAAAGAAGCCATCCACTGGTCCTGGGAATTCCTCACAGAGGTAGTAGGACTGGATGCAAACCGTCTGTATCCTTCCGTATATCTGGAAGATGATGAAGCATTTGACATCTGGAACAAAGAAATCGGAATCCCGGCTGACAGAATTTTCCGTTTTGGAAAAGAAGATAACTTCTGGGAGCATGGCGCAGGCCCCTGTGGTCCATGTTCAGAAATCTACTATGACCGTGGAGAGAAGTACGGCTGCGGGAAACCTGGCTGTACAGTAGGATGTGACTGCGACCGTTACATGGAAGTATGGAACAACGTATTTACCCAGTTTGAGAACGATGGAAATGGAAATTATACAACACTGAAACAGAAGAACATTGATACAGGTATGGGTCTGGAACGTCTGGCAGTTGTTGTGCAGGACGTAGATTCCATTTTCGATGTAGATACCATCTGTGCACTGCGTAACCTGGTATGTGAAATCTCCGGAAAAGAATACGAGAAGAACTATAACGATGACGTATCCATCCGTCTGATCACAGACCATATCCGTTCTGCAACATTTATGATCTCCGACGGTATCATGCCTACAAACGAGGGCCGCGGTTATGTACTTCGCCGTCTGATCCGTCGTGCAGCACGTCACGGACGTCTTCTTGGAATCGAAGGCCCCTTCCTTGCCAAATTAAGTGAAGAAGTGATCAATGGTTCCAAGGCAGGATATCCTGAGCTGGAGGAGAAGAAAGAATTTATCTTCAAAGTTCTCACAAATGAAGAAAACCAGTTCAACAAGACCATTGACCAGGGTCTTCGTATCCTTGGAGAAATGGAAGATGAGATGAAAGCAGCAGGAGAGAAAACACTTTCCGGCGAAAATGCATTCAAATTATATGATACTTACGGATTCCCGATGGATCTTACAAAAGAGATTCTTGAGGAAAAAGGATATGATATTGACGAGGCAGGCTTCCAGAAATGTATGGAAGAGCAGAGAAACAAAGCACGTTCTGCCCGTGAAGTGACCAACTATATGGGTGCTGATGCAACTGTATATGATGATATCGATGTAAATGTTACAACAGAATTCGTAGGATACGATCATCTTACCTTTGATTCCAAAGTAACAGTCCTTACAACAGAGACAGAGATCGTAAACTCCCTGATGGAAGGCCAGAAAGGAACTGTCTTTACAGAGCAGACTCCATTCTATGCAACTATGGGTGGACAGGTTGGTGACACAGGTGTGATCGAAACTGCAAACGGTAAGTTCGTAGTAGAAGACACCATCAAGCTTCGCGGCGGCAAATTTGGCCATGTAGGTCATATGGAATCTGGTATGATCTCCACAGGGGAGACAGTTTCCCTGAAAGTGGATGAAGCTGCAAGAAGAGATGCTGAGAAGAACCACAGTGCAACCCACCTTCTTCAGAAAGCATTAAAGACAGTTCTTGGAAGCCATGTAGAACAGAAAGGTTCTCTGGTAACACCAGACAGACTTCGTTTCGACTTTGCTCATTTCCAGGCTATGACAGCTGATGAGATCGCACAGGTAGAAGCACTTGTAAATAAAGAAATCCAGGCTGGTCTTGAAGTCCGTACAGATGTTATGGATGTGGAAGAGGCTAAGAAATCCGGAGCAATGGCTTTGTTCGGAGAGAAATATGACCAGAAGGTACGTGTGGTATCCATGGGCGACTTCTCCAAAGAACTCTGCGGTGGTACTCATGTGGCAAACACAAGCTCCATCATGCTGTTCAAAATCGTTTCCGAATCCGGTATTGCAGCAGGCGTTCGCCGTATCGAGGCTCTGACAGGCAACGGAGTTCTGGAATACTATAAGAAACAGGAAGAACTGCTTCATGAAGCTGCAAAAGCTCTCAAAGCAAATCCTGCAGAGATTGTAGAGAAAATCGGACATCTTCAGGGAGAAGTAAAGGCACTTTCCAGTGAGAACGAATCCTTAAAGAGCAAACTGGCTCAGGGAGCTCTGGGAGATGTTATGGATAAAGTAGTAGAAGTCAAAGGTGTGAAACTCCTTGCTGCAAAAGTAGACGGAGTGGACATGAACGGACTTCGTGACCTTGGCGATCAGCTGAAAGGTAAACTTGGAGAAGGTGTTGTCCTTCTGGCAGCAGTAAACGGTGAGAAAGTAAACCTTCTTGCAATGGCTACTGACGCAGCACAGAAAGCAGGTGCTCATGCAGGTAACCTGATCAAAGCAGTGGCAGCCATCGTAGGCGGTGGCGGCGGCGGACGTCCGAATATGGCTCAGGCCGGCGGAAAGAACCCAGCAAAGGCTCAGGAAGCTGTAGATGCAGCAGCAGGAATCCTGGAAGGTCAGTTAAAATAATGTTACTGTTCACTCCGTTCACAGTAACGTAGCCAAAATTCATTCCAGATTGCCTGCGGCAATGGAATTTTGGCTTGTATGTCTCGGGATTTTGGCATATTCATGCCAAAACACCTCGCGGAATAGTGGTGTGTGAACAGCAACAAAATAATTTCAAAATTTAACCAAAAAGATGTTGACGAACCAAGAGCCAATGATATATAATATGACTTGTGCAAGAAAAATACCCAGACAGTTGTATTTTAGCACAATCTACAACTGGAGGGAGGTTAGGTGTGAGTCTATGTCAAACGTTATCGTAAAAGAGAACGAGACTTTAGATAGCGCTCTTCGCAGATTCAAGAGAAGCTGTGCAAAAGCAGGAATCCAGCAGGAAATCCGCAAAAGAGAGCATTACGAGAAACCAAGCGTTCGTCGTAAAAAGAAATCTGAAGCCGCAAGAAAACGTAAATATAATTAATTGTGCGCAAAAATCCCTGGCAGTATGTCAGGGATTTTTAACATTATAAAGTATTACTGTGTTGCGAAATCTGCTGTAGGGCATGAAGCAGACAGGAAAATTTTTGGGGGAAAGGAAGCAGGCTTGAAGGCAGAGAAAAATGAAAATTTAAAACAAAAGAAAAACTTTATATTACTGCTGCTCAGAAAATTGCTGAAGCTGCTGTTTAACAGGATTTTTTATGTGGTATTCGCTATGCTTATTCAGCTGGGCTGGATTTTTGTCATGGTTTTGAAGATCGCGGCCTTTTCCCGTTATGTGGATATGTTTATGGGGATCGTGGGAGTGCTGATCGTTCTCTGGATCGTTAACAAAGAGATCAATCCTTCTTATAAACTGGCCTGGACCATGTTGATCTTAAGTCTTCCTATTCTGGGAGTAACGCTGTATTTTCTCTTTGGAAAGTCCAGAATTGCATCTATTATGGACCGCCAGTTTATGAAAAGGATAGAGGAGAGCAGTGAACTGATGCAGAATGATCCGGAGACTGTCAGCGGCCTTTGGGAGAGAGATCCTTCTGCTGCCATGCAGTCCCATTATATTTCCAGTGCTTCTCATTTTCCGGTGCATCAGAACACTTCAGCTGAATATTTTCAGGTGGGGGATGATATGTTCCCTGTATTGGTAAAAGAACTGAAGCAGGCAAAAAAATATATTTTTATCGAGTATTTTATTATTAATGACGGAGTGATGTGGCAGACAATTCTGGATATTCTGGAACAGAAGGCTGCAGAGGGAGTGGATGTAAGACTGATCTATGATGGTTTTGGATGTCTGACCACCTTACCTCACAAATATTATGAAGAGCTTCGGAAAAAGGGAATTACCTGCCAGGTATTTAATCCTTTCCGTCCGATTCTTAATATTATTCAGAATAACCGTGACCACAGAAAACTGTGTATCATTGACGGATGGGTAGGTTTTACCGGTGGCATTAATCTTTCAGATGAGTATATTAACCAGAAAGAACGATTCGGGCACTGGAAAGATACGGCTATTATGCTGAAGGGAGAAGCGGTCTGGAATATGACGGTGATGTTTCTCCATATGTGGGCAGTGATTGGACGTACAGAGGAGAAAATCGACTATGAAGTATATCTGCCCCACAAAAATCACCAGGAACAGTTTATGGGAAATGGATTTGTCCAGCCCTTCTGTGACACTCCGCTGGATGAGGAAATTGTAGGGGAGAATGTATATCTGAATATTATTAATAAGGCCAGACGGTATGTATATATCTGTACACCGTATCTGATCATAGACAATGAGATGATGACAGCATTGTGTCTGGCTGCCAAAAACGGGGTGGATGTAAGGATCATGACACCTGGTACCCCGGATAAGAAGCTGGTATTTTTACTGACCCAGTCTTATTACAGACAGCTGTTGGAAAACGGAGTAAAGATTTATGAGTATCAGCCCGGATTTCTCCATGCAAAAACCTTTGTGTGTGATGACGAGATCGCAGTGGTGGGAACCATCAATCTGGACTACCGCAGTCTGTACCTGCACTTTGAGGATGGTGTGTGGATCTATGGCAATGATGTGATCTGGTCTATGAAGGAGGACTTTGTGCAGACTCTGGAGGATTGTCATACAGTGTCTCTGGAATTCTGCAAAAACCGCAAAATCCCGGTACGTATCATGCAGAATGTACTTCGGGCTTTTGCACCCATGCTGTGATGTGCGGGCAGTAACGCAGTCATATCTGATCAACAGTTTTGGAAATTAGGAGATTTATGAAGAAATTTAGAACTGTATACCATACAATAAATACACACAGGATCATCCCTGGAAAAACTGTCCGATTTGCAGTGCTGGCAGATCTCCATGGACTGGAATTTGGTCCGGGAAATGAACGGCTGATACAAAAAATACATGAATGCTCTCCGGATGTAGTGCTGGTATCCGGAGATGTGATCGTGCGGAATTGTACAGACACCTTCCATACAGCAGCAGAGCTTTTGACCAGACTGGCAGAAAGTTATCCGGTGTTTTATGCACTGGGAAATCATGAATATAAATTATATACTGCAGATCCCGAAGAGAATGAGCTGGCAGAAGAATATCTGAAATATGAAGAAAGGCTGAAAAAGGCCGGAGTAAGAATCCTGCATAACCAGTGTGAGCTTCTGGAAGCAGAGGGCTGTCCTTTTACTGTGTATGGTCTGGAAATTCCCTTGATTTACTATAAAAAGCCAAAATCCCCCATGCTGCAGACAGAAGAAATCGAGCAGTTGATCGGAAAGCCGGATCAGGACAGGGTCAATCTGCTGCTGGCTCATAATCCCAAATATGGAAATGCATATTTTAAATGGGGGGCAGATCTGATTTTCTGCGGCCATTATCATGGAGGGGTTATGCGGTTTGGCAGGAACAGAGGAGTTCTGTCTCCTCAGTTTCAGTTATTTCCCCCTTATTGCTGTGGGGCTTTTCACAGGAAAAATCAGCATATGTATGTAAGTGCCGGTCTTGGAGAACATACAATTCCGGTAAGGATCCACAATCCCAGAGAACTGTTGATCGTGGATTACAGAGGAAGAGAGGAAAAATAATGGGAATCCCCATAAAGCTTGAGGTATTTGAGGGTCCGTTGGATCTGCTGATGCATCTTATTGAGAAAAATAAAATAGATATTTATGACATTCCTATTGTTGAGATCACAGATCAGTATATGGAATATATCCATGCTATGGAGCGTGAGGATCTGGGAATCATGAGTGAGTTTATGGTTATGGCTGCCACGCTTCTGGATATTAAATGCCGGATGCTTCTGCCTAAGGAAGTAAATGAGGACGGAGAGGAAGAAGACCCCAGAGCAGAGCTGGTGGAAAAGCTTCTGGAATATAAGATGTATAAATTTATGTCTTATGAACTGAAGGATAAAATGGATGAAGCAGCTAATTCTTTTTTTAAGGGGCCTACCATACCAAAGGAGGTTGCTGTATACAGGGAACCGGTAGACACTTCCCAGCTTCTGGCAGGACTGACTCTGGAGAAATTAAATGCCATATATAAATCCATTATCCGCCGTCAGGAGAATAAATTGGATCCTATCCGCAGTAAGTTCGGAACCATTGAGAAAGAGGAGGTTAGTCTTTCGGAGAAAATGCTGGAGATGAAAGAATTTGCCAGAACCCATAAGAAGTTCAGTTTCCGGAACCTTCTGGAGAGCCAGTGTTCCAGAGTTCAGGTGATCGTAACCTTTCTCTCTGTGCTGGAGCTGATGAAAATGGGACACATCCAGGTGGAGCAGAAGGAACTTTTTGATGATATTTCCATTGAAGTAAAGACAGACCCGGATACCTGGAAAAATCTGACAGAATTTGCAGAAGAAGCAGAAGAAGGATAAGGAGTATTCAGTGAAAATAAAAGAACTAGAGGGAGCCATCGAGGCAATCCTTTTTGCAATGGGAGAATCGGTGGAGCTGTCCCGTATAGCCAAAGCAATTAATATGGACACCAAAACAACGGAGAAGCTCATTCACAATATGATGGACCGGTATGAGCAGGAGGAAAGAGGAATCCAGATCATAGAACTGGGGGATTCCTATCAGATGTGTACCAGAAAGAAATATTATGAATATCTGATCAATATTGCCCTCCATCCCCAGAAGCCGGTACTTACAGAGGTAATGCTTGAGACCCTTTCTATTATTGCATATAAACAGCCTGTTACAAAGGCAGAACTAGAGAAAATCCGAGGTGTAAAATGTGATCATGCAGTAAATAAGCTGGTAGAATATAATCTGGTAAGGGAACTGGGAAGACTGGATGCACCGGGAAAGCCGATTCTCTTTGGAACCACAGAGGAGTTTCTGCGAAGCTTTGGGGTACAGGATCTGGATGAACTGCCTATGCCGGATCCGGTCAAGGTAGAGGATTTTAAGGCAGAGGCAGAAGAAGAGGTCCAGCTGAAACTGGATCTATGATCAGAGATCAGGAGGGAACAGTTATGCCAACCACATATGCACATGATTTGTTTGGAAGAGAAGTATATAGGAGATTGCCGTCGGATATGAAGGGACTGATCCGCAGACATGGAGATCTGTACAGGATCGGACTTCATGGACCGGATATTCTGTTTTATTATATGGTTTCCAAAAATCCGGTCACTCAGTTTGGAATTGACATGCACAGAGAGAAGGCAAAGGCTTTTTTTGAAGAGGGAATGGGCCAGGTACGCCGAAATAAGGACGAAGCACTTCTGGCATATCTTCTGGGGTTTGGATGCCATTATATGCTTGACTCTGCATGTCATCCTTATGTGAACCGGATGGCAGAAGAGGGAGTGATTCCCCACATTGTTTTAGAAAAAGAATTTGACCGTGTGCTTATGGAGGAAACCGGCAGGGATCCGGATCATTATTATCCGGCCTGTGGTATTGTGCCAAGGATGGAATATGCCAGAGTGATCCACAGGGCGATACCTCTGGTGAAAACAGTAAATATTTATATTTCTGTCAAAATGATGAAGCTTCTGACCAATTTTATGGTATGTGATGATCATGGCAGAAAGCGCCGGATCATAGGAAAGCTTCTGAGCCTTGGCGGAAAATCTGCAGGATCGGTCATTGAGCACTTTATGACTGCAGAAGCAGTGGCTCAGGCAAAGGCTCCTATGCCTGAGCTGGAGAGGCTTTACAGAGAGGCCATTCCTGAGACAGTGGAATATCTGAAGGAGCTTTATACTTTAAGGGAAGGGGCTTATCATCTGAGTGCCAGATGGAACCGGACTTATAATGGATGATTTGACAGTACCCTGAACATATTTTTTTCTGAACGGATATAGTCATATTCCGGACATGCAGGCATAAATTATCTTATAGATAAGATTTCTGAGCATGTGAGGTGGAATATGAGAATGAAGCATATTGCCGCTGTCATTATTGTGACGGCGGTATTGTTGTTTACACAGACTTATGCTTCTGTGTGGGGAGAGGAGAAGGAAATACCTCAGCTGGTAGATATGAAGCCGGTTGCAGAGGAGCCGAAGCAACTGTATGCTTTATCTGCTGTTCTTATGGATGGGGATTCTGGTAGAGTACTGTATGAAAAGAATGGGGAAACACCTTTGGCAAATGCCAGCACCACGAAAGTACTTACCTGTATTGTGGCACTGGAAAGTGCGCCGGGAGATGATTATGTTCAGGTTTCTCAAAATGCAGTCTCCCAGTCAGAGGTGAAGCTTGGACTTCAGAAAGGGGAACAGTATTATCTGGAGGATCTGTTGTATTCCCTGATGCTTAAGAGTCATAATGATACTGCAGTTGCAATTGCAGAGCACTGCGGCGGTACAGTGGAAGGCTTTGCCAGAATGCTGAACCGAAAAGCGAAGCAGATAGGATGTGAGGATACTTATTTTATTACACCCAATGGGCTGGATGCAGAGGATGAAAATGGAAAGCACCATACGACTGCAAAAGATCTGGCTTTGATCATGAGATATGCCATCAGAAACCGGACATTTCTCCACATTGCACAGACCAGAGACTATACATTTTCGGAAATTACCGGAAAGAGAACTTTTTCTGTACATAATACGAATGCACTTCTGGACAGGATGGAAGGCGTTCTTGCCGGAAAAACAGGTTATACTTCTCAGGCAGGCTATTGCTACGTGTGCGCTTGGGAAAAGGAAGGCAGAACATTTATCGTCAGTCTTCTGGGGTGCGGATGGCCCAACCATAAAAACTATAAATGGAGTGATACAGAAAAACTGCTGAGCTTTGGAGATTATAATTTTGATTATAAAACTTACTGGCAGGAGCCGCAGACCAAAAGAATCCTGGTGACAGATGGGGCTGCAGATAACTGGGATATGGGAGTAGAAGTTTATCTGAGGGGAAAGTGTAGTGTGACGGCAGAGGACAGGAAAAAAGAAATTCTGCTGAGAAAAGGAGAGACCGTAACCTGCAGGACGGAAATTCCCTCCAAAGTTACTGCACCTGTTGTTAAGGGAGAAAAACTGGGGCGTATTGCCTATTATCTGGATGGAAAACTGATAGACGATTATCCGGTTTACGCAGAGAAATCCGTGGAAAAGATCAGCTTTAAATGGTATGCGGAAAAGGTATTTCATGACTTTTTCCATTAACAGAAAATAATTTAACCGAATCAACTGCGGAGCAGTTATTCGGTTATGAGCAAGTAGCGAAGCGGATTGCGAATATCCGCTTGACTGATTTAAAGGGTTGAAATACTGAAGTGATATTGATATAATAAATTCTAACAGCAAAAATTACAGGAAAGACAGAGGAAAGAGATATGAACCAGTTAGAAATACTCAGAGAGAGTCTTGGACAGTGTGATGAGATCATCCTGGATGCCCTTATTATGCGAAACAGAATCGTAGAGGACATTATGGCATATAAAGAAGCCAACGGACTTCAGATCCTGCAGCCGGAGCAGGAAGCAAAACAGAAAGAATGGCTTGAAAACAGAATGGAAGGCAGACGCCACAAAGATGAGGTAGCTGATGTATTTGACTGCATCCGTACCAACAGTAAACGTATCCAGGCAAGAAAGCTCTTCAACTACAACATTGTACTGATCGGTTTCATGGGTGCGGGAAAATCCACAATTTCTGATTTCCTTAAGAATGTATTTGCCATGGATGTGGTAGAGATGGATCAGATCATTGCCCAGAGACAGGGAATGAGTATTTCCGATATCTTCGAGACATACGGCGAGCAGTATTTCCGTGACCTTGAGACAAATCTGCTTATTGAAATGCAGTCACGCAGCAATGTGGTGATCTCCTGTGGCGGCGGTACTCCAATGCGAGAGTGCAATGTAGTGGAGATGAAGAAGAACGGACGGGTTGTGCTCCTCACTGCAAAACCGGAGACAATCCTGGACCGTGTCAAAGACAACCACGACCGTCCGCTGATCGAGAACAACAAGACAGTTCCATTTATCGCAGACCTGATGGAGAAACGCCGTGCCAAATACGAGGCGGCAGCTGACATCATCATCGAAACAGATGGCAAGAACGAGCTGGAAATCTGCGAAGAACTGGTACATAGACTCCGCTCTATGGATGAATAAATTACAATAAAAGACATCCGCCGGGAATTTTATAA
>HE978651.1:1343353-1403649 GCA_000285855.2 Ruminococcus sp. JC304
AATTCTAAGCGGATGCTTTTTTTGTGTCAGCTTGTCTTGTAATCCCATTCTTTCTGTGTCTGCTCAATTACATACTTTTTAAATGACTCCACTACCGGTGGGTGATAAACATTTTTTAACATTGCCATATAGAAGTTTCTCTGCCAGCTAGGGGAGACAAGAGGCAGTATTTTAACATTCAATGACTGCAGGATCGGAATATTGGGAGCTACACAAATGCCGAAACCATTGGAGACAAAGCCTGCAGCAACTTGGTCTTCGTCAATCTCATAGGCAACATCCGGTGTCTGCCCGATACGTTCAAACAGTCCGTCAATGATATGTCTCAGACCACTTCTCTTCTTAAATATAATCTGTTTATAAGGAATGGTATCTTCCAGCCGTACTTCATCCTTTGCTGCCAGCGGATGATCCAGAGGTACGATCACAACCAACTCCTGCCTGGCGATCGGAATAAACTCAATCAGCGGTTCATTATCAAGTTTGGAACAGAATCCCAGATCATATTTCTTCTCTTTTAATCCATTCAGAATATCAGATGTTAAAACTTTATCACAATATAAATTAAAATCTATCTTTTTAGTAGGATTTTCCTCCAGAAATCCCCGCATGATCTTAGGAAGGAAATCAATTCCAAGTGTACGCAAAAAGACCACATCAATACATCCTTCGCCTTTGCCGGCCAGTTGGAGGCTGTTTACCGAAGAATCCAGGCGGTTCAGGATATCCTCTACATCCTTCAGAAAAACCTTTCCGTATTTGGTAAGTGTCACATTTCTTCCGTTTTTCTCAAAGAGCTTTACTCCCAATTCCTCCTCAAGTGTGGAGATGGCATAGCTTAAAGAAGGCTGTGTGATGGCCAGAATATCTGCAGCCTTTGTATAATGTTCAATATGAGCCAAGGTGGAAAAGTACCGTAGATGGTACAGATTCATAAAAACTCCCCTTTCTTTAGTTAATAGTGCACAAATAATCCGCGCTATATTTGTCATATAAGTGTATTATATCATAATATATTGAAAAAATCTATGGATTCTCATGGTAGAACTAATTTGTTTTATATTTAACAAAGATATATAATGTTTATATAAAAAAGATACAAAATAATTCCGGAATAAATAAAAAAATTATGCGATTTTATGAGGAGGACATAAGATGTCAAAAGAATTTCCAATTACTATCAGTTCCTGGACACTGGGAGATCAGTGCAAATTTGAAGACAGGGTGATCGCTGCAAAGAATGCAGGATACGAAGGAATCGGCCTTCGTGCAGAAACTTATGTAGATGCGCTGAATGAGGGACTTTTTGACAAAGACATTCTTGCTATTCTGGACAAACATGGTATGAAAGTAACAGAGGTTGAGTACATCGTACAGTGGGCAGAAGAGCATAGATCTTACGAGCAGAAATACAAAGAACAGCTCTGCTTCCATATGTGTGAATTATTTGACGTAAAACAGATCAACTGCGGTCTGATGGAAAACTACTCCATAGAATATACTGCGCAGAAATTAAGAGAATTATGCCAGAGAGCAGGAAAATACATCATCGGTGTTGAGCCAATGCCATACAGCGGAATCCCGGATATGAAAAAAGGCTGGGCAGTTGTAAAGGCAGCTGACTGTGAGAATGCAAAACTGATCATGGATACATGGCACTGGGTAAGAGCAAATCAGCCGGTTGACCTTTCTGTGATCGAAGATATTCCTGCAGACAAGATCGTATCCATCCAGATCAACGATGTATGGGAAAGACCATATGCAACAACAATCTTAAGAGACGAATCCATGCATGACCGTCTTGCTCCCGGAACAGGAATCGGATGTACAGCAGCTTTCGTTAAGATGGTAAAAGAAAAAGGAATCAAACCAAACGCAATCGGCGTAGAAGTCATCAGCGATGCAATCCTTGCAAAAGGACTTGAATATGCTGCAAACCATACATATGAGAACACAAAGAAAGTACTTGAAGAGGCATGGCCGGAAGTACTTCAGTAAAAGAAAAAGGAGAAGGTTACATGAAATTTAATGCAATGTTTCAGCCGATCGACATCGGGCCAATGACAGTAAAGAACCGCTTCGTGGTTCCGCCAATGGGAAATAACTTTGCAAACACAGACGGAACCATGAGTGAGCAGTCCGCAGCCTATTATCGTGAAAGAGCAAAAGGCGGCTTCGGTCTGATCACAATCGAAGCAACAGTTGTACATAAAGGCGCAAAGGGCGGTCCCCGCAAGCCATGTCTTTATGATGACTCCACAATTGAAAGCTTCCGCAAGGTAGTAGATGCCTGTCATGCAGAGGGAGCAAAGGTTTCCGTACAGCTTCAGAATGCAGGTCCTGAAGGAAATGCAAAGAACGCAGGTGCACCGATCGAGGCAGCTACAAGCATTCCCTCAGACTGCGGAAGAGATACACCAAAGGAAGTTACAACGGAAGAAGTTTATGAACTGGTAAAAGGCTATGGCCTCGCAGCAAAGAGAGCCATGGAAGCAGGCGTAGATGCAGTTGAGATCCATATGGCACATGGCTATCTGGTAAGTACCTTCCTTTCTCCAAGAACAAATAAGAGACTGGACGAATTCGGTGGTTCCTTTGAAAACAGAATGCGTTTCTCCCGTCTGATCATCGAAGAAGTAAAGAAGATGACAGAAGGAAAGATCGCAGTTCTTGCAAGAATCAACAGCTGTGATGAAGTACCGGGCGGTCTTGATGTCCATGACAGTGCTGCAATCGCCGCGTATCTGGAAGGATGCGGACTGGATGCCATTCATGTATCCAGAGCTGTTCATATCCGCGATGAATTTATGTGGGCACCCACAGTAACACACGGCGGTTTCTCCGCTTCTCAGGTAGAAGAGATCAAACGTGCCGTATCTATTCCGGTGATCACAGTAGGACGTTATACAGAACCGCAGTTTGCGGAATTAATGGTAAAAGAAGGACGCTGTGACCTGGTTGCATTCGGACGTCAGAGCCTTGCAGATCCTTATATGCCATTAAAAGCACAGGAAGAAAGACTGGAGGATATGATCCCATGTATTGCATGTCTTCAGGGCTGTGTGGCAAACATGTATGCAGGAAACCCTGTATGCTGTCTTGTAAACCCATTCCTTGGACATGAAGCTGAGGGTATCGCTCCTGCAGAAAAAGCTAAGAAAGTAATGGTAATCGGCGGCGGTGTTGCAGGTCTTTGTGCTGCATTTATCGCACAGGAAAAAGGTCATCAGGTAACACTTTATGAAGCAAGTGATAAACTTGGCGGAAACATGCGTCTTGCTGCTTATCCTCCGGGAAAAGGCGACATTACAAACATGATCCGCAGCTATATCGTACGTTGTCAGAAAGCAGGCGTAACAATCAAAATGAATCAGGAAGTAACTCTGGATCTTATCAGGGAAGAGAAACCAGACAGCGTAATTGTTGCTTCCGGTTCCAGAACCCTGATCCTTCCCATCGAAGGTATCGACAATCCTGCAATTATCCATGGCTCTGATCTCCTTGACGGCAAGAGAGCAGCAGGAAAGAAAGTCCTGGTTGTAGGCGGTGGAATGGTAGGATGTGAGACAGCAGCATTCCTCGGTGAGCAGAACCATGATGTAACAGTTATCGAGTTCAGAGACACTGTAGGTGCAGACGTAATCCACGAGCATAGAGTTTACCTGATGAAAGATTTCGAAGATTACAAGATCAAAGAAATTACAGGTGCAAAGGTATGCAAATTCTATGAGGACGGCGTAGAGTACGAGACAGCAGACGGACAGAGACATGAATCCAGAGGCTATGATTCTGTGATCCTCTCTATGGGATTCAGAAACTACAACCCATTCGGTGAAGAAATCAAAGCTATCGTACCGGATACCTATGTGATCGGCGATGCCACCCGCGCAAGAAGAGCACTTGATGCTACAAAAGAAGCGTATGAGGTAGCATCTGCATTATAATTACAAGAAAAATATTTCAGGAGGCAAACAGGAAATGGAACAGAGAATCAAAGGAACAACAGGATTAATGGCACTTATCGGAAGCCCGGTAGGACACTCAGGATCACCGGCAATGTATAACTTCAGCTTCCGTTATCACAACCTTGACTATGCTTACATGGCATTTGACATCAAGGAAGACCAGGTTCCGGCTGCTCTGGATGCAATCCGTCTTTTCAAAATGAGAGGCGCAAACGTAACAATGCCATGCAAGAACGAAGTTGCAAAACACATGGATGAACTTTCACCTGCAGCAAGAATCATCGGTGCAGTTAACACGATCGTTAATGAAGACGGCAAATTAGTAGGACATATCACAGACGGTATCGGATTTGTCCGCAACTTAAAAGAACACGGCGTTGATGTAAAAGGCAAAAAAATGGTAGTTCTCGGTGCAGGCGGTGCTGCAACAGCAATTCAGGTACAGTGTGCATTAGACGGTGCAGAATCCATTTCTATCTTTAATCCGAAAGACCCATTCTTTGCACGTGCAGAGTCTACAGCAGAGAAACTGAGAAAAGAAACACCGGATTGTAAAGTTTCTGTATTTGATCTTGCAGATGAGGCAAAACTGAAAGAAGAGGTTGCAAACGCAGATATTCTCGTAAACGCAACACTTGCAGGAATGAAACCTCATGAAGAACTCACTCTGATCAAAGATAAAACCATGTTCCGCCCTGACCTTGTAGTTGCAGACGTTGTCTACAATCCTGCAGAAACAAGAATGGTAAAAGAAGCCAAAGAAGCAGGCTGCAAGCTTGCAATCGGCGGAAAAGGAATGCTGTTATGGCAGGGAGCTGCAGCTTACAAGCTCTACACAGGACTGGAAATGCCAACAGCTGAATACCAGAAATTCCAGGAAGAAAACGAAAACAGGTAATAACAAATAATAACCTAGGAGACCAAAATGAAACAGAAAACAAACAAAATGCTCATTTTCACCTCCCTTGCAGCATATTTCACTTATTTCATCCATGGAATCGGTGCTTCTATCCTGGGACAGTACAAACCGGAGTTTGCAGCTGCCTGGGGTGCGAAGCCCCTGGCTGATGGCACACTGGATGTAAGTATGGTAGTATCTGTAATTGCAGCACTTGGACTGGGACGTCTGATTTCCCTTCCCTTCTCCGGCCCTCTGTCTGACAAATATGGAAGAAAACTGAGCGGAATTATCGGTGTGCTCTGCTATGTGGCATACTTCTTTGGAATGGCCAATTCCACATCCATGGCAATGGGATATGCCTTTGCAGTGATCGGCGGAATCGCAAACTCTTTCCTCGATACCTGCGTAAGCCCTACCTGTATGGAAATCTATGTAAACAACCCGTCAGTAGCCAATCTGTTTACAAAATTTTCTATCTGCCTGAGCCAGTTCCTGCTTCCGTTCCTGATCGGAATCGTAGCATCTGCAAATATGTCATATAAGACAATCTTTATCGTAGCAGGTATTGCAATCCTCATTGACGGAATCCTGATCCTGATCCTTCCTTTCCCTGCGAGAGAGAAGAAAGTACAGGATAAAGCTGACAAGAAGAAATCCGGACACAAGATTTCCCCTGCAGCGATTGCTGCAATCCTGATCGGATTCACCAGCTCCTCCACCTTTATGTTATGGCTGAACTGTAACCAGGAACTTGCCCGTTCCTACGGTATGGCAGACCCTTCAAAGATCCAGTCTCTGTATGCCCTGGGAACTGCAATTGCCATCCTTGCAACAGCAGCATTTATCAAAAAAGGCCTGAAAGAGATTAACGTCCTGATCCTCTATCCGTTAATCTCCACAATTATGCTGGCTCTCTGCTACTTTATCCAGGCTCCGTTTATCTGTCTGGTAGGTGGTTTCGTAATCGGATATGCAGGTGCAGGCGGTGTTCTCCAGCTGGCAGTTTCCACCACAGCAGAGTTCTTTCCTGAGAATAAGGGAACAGCAACTTCTCTGGTAATGATCGCATCCAGTATTGCGAACTATACGATCTTAAGTCTGGCAGGATACATTACCAAAGTTGGCGGAAGCGGTGCTCCGAGAATGATTCTTCTTCTGAATATGGCAGTGACCATCGTTGGTATTCTGCTCGCTCTCTTTGTAAAGAAGAACAGAAATAAGTAAGCCGGTAAGCTATAGAAATAAACAAGCTATAGAAATAAATAAGATACAGAAATCCTGTGATATTGAAATCCAATCTAACTGAAGATTCGTTTGGACGTTATAAGTTTCAAATTTTTTCCGGTTGGATTGGATTTTATTAAACCCTGGATTGTCTAAAAATTAACGAAAAAGATAGAATATATAAGATAAAACATAGAAGTAATCTAACAATTCATTGAAAAGGAGAATTTGTATGGCACATACAAGAACACAAAGAAGAGAAAATGAACTGCCCTACATCCCCTTTGGACCATTTCAGATCAGACTTCCATTCATACACTACAAGATAGAATCTGTTGAGTTCATTCAGGGTCTGATCCTGGGCGTTACTGCGCTGGCAGCTGTTCCCTATCTGGAGCAGTATCTGGGGCTTCCTTATGAGCTGGCATGGAGCTGTGTAATTATTGAGACATTTCTTTATTTGCTGCACAGTCTGCTGGGTGATCCGGTTGTACCGGGATGGATCACACCCACACTGCCTCTGACCATTGTATTTCTGGAAGGCTTTCCTATGGGAGAAGAGAGAATCCAGGCAATGATCGCGTTGCAGATGCTGGTAGGTCTGGTATTTATTTTTATGGGTGTGACCAGACTGGCAGATAAATTTGTGCATGCAGTCCCCAATTCTGTCAAAGGCGGAATCCTTCTTGCAGCACCTGTTACAGTTATGGCAGGACAGTTGGGAGAGAATGGAAATATGCACAAATATCCCCTGGCTATTGTTGCAGGCGTAGGCCTTCTGATCCTGATCAGCTTCTCTGACAAATATCAGGAGAAGAGAAAAAACAATAAGTTTCTTGATCTGGTTGCAAGATACGGAAATCTCTTCCCATATCTTATTGCAATGGTAGTAGGACTTCTGGTTGGCGAACTGGATGCTCCGGGACTGGAGATCGGTACCTTTATCAAGATTCCTCAGTTTAAAGATATTATCGATCAGGTAAGTATCTTTGGCGTAGGGATTCCTCCTGCATCTATGTTTATCAAAGCACTGCCACTGGCACTGGTGTGCTATGTTATTGCATTTGGTGATTTTGTTACTACAGAGACTCTGGTATCAGAGGCACGTCAGGCAAGAGATGATGAGTATATTGATTTCAATTCCAGCCGTTCCAATCTGGTAAGCGGTCTGAGAAACCTGATCCTGTCCATCATCGCACCATTTCCTCCCCTTTCCGGTCCGTTATGGGTTGGAATGACTGTATCCGTATCCATGCGTTACAAAGAAGGAAAGAAAGCTATGAAGTCTCTTCTTGGAGGGATGGCTTCTTTCAGACTGGCCACATTCTTAAGTGTGCTGATCATTCCTGTAGTAAGCTTCTTCCGCCCCATTTTTGGAGTAGGATCTTCCATTACTCTGATGTTTCAGGCATTTGTATGTGCGAGAATTGGTATGGATTACTGCAAGAGCGACAGAGACAAGATGATCGCAGGCGTAATGGCAGCAGTCCTTGCAACCCAGGGAACCGCATGGGCATCTGCATGGGCACTTGCAGTAGGCTTCGGACTGAATATTTTCCTGTCCAACTGGAATCCCTTTGAGAAAAAAGAACAAGAGAATAATTTAGAAGAAATGAAATAAAAAAACAAGAAGAACAGCCGTGGGTCAGGGCTGTTCTTCTTGTTTTTTAAGGAGTCAAAACTATTTGAATTCAAATCAATCTTCTGTTGCCGGAGATGAGTGATATCAGACGACTATAGGCAAGAATAACATCTGATATCACATCATTCATCAACAGGTCACAGACTGCTGTGAATAATATCCAGCACCTGCTTTAATTCATTCACACCGATCTGTCCCGGTGCGGAAGCTTTGGAAGCAGCGCCGAAGGTGAGAGCGGAGCCAAATGTCTCACCTGTCAGGCGGCTGACAACGCCTGTTCCTGCCATGGACATGGTAATGATCGGGCGGTCTGCATATTTCTCAGACATTTCCAGAGTAGCAGACAGCAGTGTGATAACATCCTGCTTACAGGTAGGCATTACTGCAATCTTAGGAATATCAGCACCCATCTTCTGCATCATGCAGAGACGTCTGATAATCTCTTCCTTCTCCGGAGTCTTAAAGAAATCATGGTTGGAAGCAATTACCTTCACACCTGCCTTATGAGCAGTGTCAATGATCGTTTTTACAACATCATCGCCTGTAAATGCTTCTACATCAATTAAATCTACATAACCACTCTGTGCAGCTGCAATATTTAAAGCAGCATAATCACTTACAGAGATCTCCTTCTCCCCGCCCTCTTTGGAAGTACGGAATGTAAGGAGAACAGGAATGTCTTTTAAAACTTCCTGAAGCTCTTTGGCGGTTTCTAATACTTTCTCAGTAGCAAAGACATCATCGAACCAGTCAACGCGCCATTCAACCACATCAACCGGAAGAGTGGTGATCTTTTTTGCTTCTTCGAGAATGTCTGTTTTTGTTCTTCCTACGATGGGAACGCAGATCTTAGGTCTGCCTTCACCGATCACAGTGTTTTTTACCTGAACTGTGTTCATCTGTTTATCCTCATATTTTCTGTTATATTGGAAGTTCTGTGAAATACTGAATCTGATCCGGTCAGGTAAATTCTTTGCTTTAACCCAATCAGGTAATCCTCTGGTTTAATTGCAAAAAGCAATAAACAGTAGACAGGGATTTGCTATAATATAAGCCACACTCGCAGTATTTTATAGAACTATTATAAGAATAACCGTAACATAAACCTGATCAACAGGCTTTTGATTCTATAACATATACACGCCTGAAAGCAAACTGCAGGATATGCACATTCTGCGCGGAGTAAATATATCAGTACATCTCCTGCAGTACGCCGAAAAGCGGTATATATCAAATATTATGTGTGGAAAGATCAGTGAAATGATCTGTTCTGCATCACAATATGAGATATCATTACTGAAGATACCGTCAGGTATCAGTCGTCATAGGAGATGTGAAGAATCTCTTTCATATGTTCGATAGGCATTGGTTCGCCTGTCCATAACTCAAATGCAGCGGAACCCTGGAATAACATCATTCCCAGACCGTTCATAGTCTTACATCCAACTTCCTTTGCCATGGAACGCATCTTTGTTTCCAGAGGAGAGTAAGGAACATCTATAACGATCAGCTCAGGACGAAAATAGGATTTGTCCGGAACAACGGACTGGCCTTCAAGAGGTTTCATTCCCACACCTGTAGCATTTACGAAAATGTAGCTGTCATCCATCTCAGCTTTCAGCTTATCAAGGTCTGCCAGATCATAAAGAACTGCATGACAGGAGGTCTTTGTATTGATTTTCTCTACTGTGGATACTGCGCGGTCCCAGAATTCATCTTTACGGTTGAAGATTGTAATCTCAGCAACGCCGTCCAAAGCAGCCTGGATCTCGATGGCAGTGGCAGCACCGCCTGCACCGACAATTGTCATTTTCTTTCCGATCACATCAATGTCATTGTCTTTCAGAGCGGACATAAAACCAATACCATCAGTGATATGTCCTGTAAGATGACCATTGTCATTTACGATGGTATTAACTGCACCGCATAACTGTGCGGCAGGAGAGAGCTCATCAAGATACTGTCCGACAAGAGTCTTGTTTGGCATAGAAACATTGGAGCCTCTCATTTTCAGTGTACGGATAGCCTTTACTGCGTCCTCGATCTCATCTGCTCCAACCTCGAATGCGAGATAAGCGTAATCATATCCCAGCTTTGCAAAAGCCTCGTTCTGCATTGCAGGGGAGCTGGAGTGTCGGATCGGATAAGCCATGAGGCCGATCAATTCAGTGTGTCCGGTAATTCTTTCTGCCATTATAATAGCCCCTTTCATAATTTATTGTAAAGCCCTGTTTTTTTATTACTGAAGATATCCCATCTGGCTGAGATAGTTAAGGATATTTCTTCCTTCCATAGTTCCATCAATAATTCTTCTTGCACGTTTGCTGTCACCGATGTTGAGGATTTCCACATCATCAGAAGCAAAAGCGTCTGAAAGCTCTGTGAAAAGCTGGCCCTGAGCTCTCATACCAAGACATACGAATCCGTAGTCAAATGGAAGCTCACGTTCCCCTTCTGCATCTTTTACAAGAAAAGAGCTGTCTTTTACTTCCTGAAGAGCTGTCTTTGTAAGCTGGGCCACATGATGTTTCTTCATCTGGTCTTTCATGTCATTCTTTGTAACAGGATCCAGGTCACGTCCAATCTGATCCATCATCTCCACGATAGAGATTTCAGCATTTCTTGCTGCAAAAAATTCCACAACATCAAGACCAACAGCGCCGCCGCCCACAACGACAACCTTCTTGCCTGTCATATCTTCCGGATAATCATTGATGTGATTAATCATTCCCAGGATAGAAGCGACCTTGCTGTCTTCCTTGTCAATACGGTCATGAAGACCCTTGATGGGAGGAAGCAGTGGTGCGGAACCTGTGGAGCTTACGATCAGGTTGGGGTGGAATTTTCGGATATTTTCAGGTGTTCCTTCTGTGTTTGTGAAGATATAAAGATTCTCAAGCTGCTCTGCTCTGTGAATCAGATAGTTCGGGAAATCAGCCAGACGCTTCTTTGCAGGAATCTTAGAGATCACAGAAGCAAGACCGCCAAGAGTTTCACCCTTTTCCAGAAGGAAGGTGTTGCAGCCTACTTCTGCGGCTGTACAGGCAGCTTCCAGCCCGGCAGTACCGCCTCCGATTACTACAACGTTACAGTTTTTGTTCACTTTCTGATTCTTATAAACATCACCTTCCAGAACAGATGGGTTTACAGTACAGCGGATGGGACGGTTAAAGCCGATTCTGTTTCCAGCACATCCGATGTTACAGGAGATACATTTGCGAAGGTCACATTCTCTGCCTGTAGCTACTTTGTTTACCCATGCAGGTTCTGCGATAAGACCACGTCCCATACCGATCAGATCTGCATCGCCGTCAGCGAGGATCTGCTCGGCAACCTTCGGGTTACGGATATTTCCCATGGAGATACATGGTTTGCCGAATTTCTCTCTGACAGCTTTGGGCATATAGGAACGCCAGCCGTCTTTCATGTAATTGGCATCGATCTGATACTGGATAGAACCATTTAAACCGCAGGAAACATCGAAGATATCTACCTCATCCTGTACATATTCCAGATATTCAAGTGTATCCTCCAGAGTATTTCCGCCTTCCATCAGCTCATCTGCGCTGAGACGGAGCATGATTGGGAAGAAAGGACCAACCTGTTTTCTTACTTCTTCGATGACCATACGGCAGAAACGTGTTCTGTTTTCCACAGATCCGCCGAACTCATCTGTACGTTTGTTTGTAAGAGGAGAGAGGAACTGGCTGATCAGATAGGAATGTCCAGCATGGATCTCTACTGCGTCAAAACCAGCTGCCTGGGCTCTCTTTGCAGCCTCGCCGTATTTCTTTACAATGTGATGGATTTCTTCCACTGATAACGGACGCGGGATCTCTCCGCCTTCTTTGGACGGAACATCAGATGCGGAAACAGGCTGCATATTTGTACGTGCGGAAACAGCGGAAGCACCCGCGTGGTTGATCTGGATTGCAATACAGGTACCATATTTGTGAATCTCTTCACAGAATTTGTACAGACGCGGCAGATAGTTGTCGTGGTCAATACGAAGCTGAGTAGTTCCGTTGGAACCCTGCGGGGAATCCACACTTGCGTTCTCCACAATGATCAGACCGGTACCGCCCTTGGCACGTTCTTTATAATAATTAATATGAAGAAAACTCATCTCACCGTTCTGTTCCCCATAATTAGTACCCATTGGCATCATAACGATACGGTTTTTGATAGTCATATTTTTGACGGTAAGAGGTGTAAAAATATGCTGGTAATTGCTTTTCATTATATTCTTCCTCCTGGAATCATTTACTGGATTTCTTTGATGTGTTAATTATATAACGGGACAATTCATAAATCTAATTGATAATTTAGGCTATCTCATAAAAACAGTCTATAATTAAACCGCTTGATTATTTCAGATATTTAATAGGAAGAAACACAATTTCTGCCATTTTTTTAACAAAAATGCTAAAAAAATATTGAAATATTGTGTTAAAAAAGGTAGAATTAAAATTGGCTAAATTTTTGGGTTAACTTTAAAATATTCTCATAAAGATGGAGGGCAAACAAGAATGAGTAATGCAACACAAAGCTTAGCAGGCACAAGAATTACTTCTTTGCTTGACGCAAACAGTTTTGTCGAAATCGGTCAGAGCGTAACAGCCAGATCTACAGATTTCAACATGACTGCAAACAAAGCACCATCTGACGGTGTAATCACCGGATATGGTGTCATTGATGACAAACTGGTTTATGTATACAGCCAGGACGCATCTGTATTAAATGGTACTGTTGGCGAAATGCATGCCAAGAAGATCACAAGACTTTATGATCTTGCCATGAAAACAGGTGCTCCGGTTATCGGTCTGGTTGACTGTGCAGGTATCCGTCTGCAGGAAGCAACAGATGCACTGGAAGCTTTCGGAGAAATCTATCTGAAACAGACAATGGCCTCCGGCGTGATTCCGCAGATCACAGCAATCTTCGGAACATGCGGCGGTGGTATGGCAGTTATCCCGTCCCTGACAGATTTCACATTTATGGAATCCAAAAAAGGAAAAATGTTCGTTAACACACCAAATGCGCTGGAAGGAAATAACACAGATAAATGTGATACAGCAGCAGCTGATTTCCAGAGCAAAGAGACAGGTGTGATTGATGGTGTTGGTACAGAAGAAGAGGTTCTTGGCCAGATCCGTTCTTTAGTATCACTTCTCCCATCCAATAATGAAGATACAGATAACTATACAGAGTGTACAGATGATCTGAACCGTGTATGCGCAGACCTTGCAAACTGTGCAGGAGACACAGCAATCGCACTTTCCCAGATTGCTGACAACGGTGAATTCTTCGAGACAAAAGCAGACTATGCAAAAGACATGGTTACAGGCTTCATCCGTTTAAACGGTGCTACAGTGGGTGCTGTTGCAAACAGAAGTGAAGTATATGATGCAGAAGGCAAGAAAGTAGAAACCTTTGATGGAAGCATCTCTGCAAGAGGCGCAAGAAAAGCAGCAGATTTCGTGAAATTCTGTGATGCTTTTGATATTCCTGTACTTACACTTACCAATGCTACAGGATTTATGGCAACCTTATGCAGCGAGAAGATGATGGCAAAATCTGTAGGTGAACTGGTTGCTGCATTTGCAGATGCAACAGTTCCGAAGGTAAATGTGATCATCGGTAAAGCTTATGGTACCGCTTATGTGGCAATGAACAGCAAATCTATCGGTGCAGACCTTGTATATGCATGGGACAACGCAGAAATCGGTATGATGGATGCTTCCCTGGCAGCCAAGATCATGTATGCAGATGCAGATGCTGCTGAATTAAATGAGAAAGCTGCTCAGTACAGAGAGCTTCAGAATGGTGTTGCTTCTGCAGCAGCAAGAGGCTATGTTGATACTGTGATCAGTCCGGCTGACACAAGAAAATATGTAATCGGTGCATTTGAGATGCTGTTCACAAAAAGGGAAGATCGTCCGTCTAAGAAACACGGAACGATTTAAGCGGGGTGACGCATATGAAAATGATCAAAAAAATAACTTCTGTATTCATGACATTTCTTGTAATGGCTGCACTGGTGATCGGAAGTACTTCCATGGTATTTGCAGCTGATAAGATCGATGAATCTGTAAAAACTTCACTGGTAACAACTGCAGAGGGTCTGACAGATGCCATTGTCGCACTGAAGGATGCAGACATCGAGAATTACATGAACACAGGGGATGACTTTACTACAAGCGCAATGCAGTCCTGGCAGACCTCCAAGGATGAACTTGGTGCGAAGAAGGAAAGCAACGGCGAGACAACTGTAACTTTAAAAGATGATCAGTATATAGTAACTGTCCCTGTAAAATTTGAGAAAGCAAATGCAAACTTTGTATATGTTTTTGAGTCAACAGGAACACCGGTTTCCATGTCTGTAGATGTACAGTATGGTCTGGGCAAAACTCTCCAGAGAGCCGGACTTAACACTCTGATGGGTGTTGGAACTGTATTCGTAATGCTGATCCTGTTAAGCCTTCTGATCTCTCTCTTCCGCTTCATTCCGAACCCGGAAGCTAAGAAAGCAGCAGAAGCAAAAGCAGCGAAAGAAGCACAGGCAGCAGTAATTGCAGCAGCTCCTGTACAGGCAGAAGAGAATCTTGCAGATGACGGAGAGCTGGTAGCTGTAATTGCAGCAGCTATCGCAGCAGCAGAAGGAACTACAACAGACGGCTTCGTAGTTCGTTCCATCCGTAAAGTAAAAAGAAATAGAAGATAATTGTCATTTATTTAGGAGGATTTTAAAATGAAAAGCTATACAATTACAGTAAATGGTACAGCATATGAAGTAACTGTTGAAGAAACAGGAAGTGTATCTGCTCCTGCAGCAGCTCCAAAAGCAGCACCTAAGGCTGCACCTGCAGCAGCTCCGAAAGCAGCAGCACCTGCAGCAGGCGCCGGCACAGTAAAAGTAACTGCTTCCGTACCTGGTAAGGTTGTCAAAGTAGCAGCAAGTGTTGGACAGGCAGTAAAAGCCGGAGACAGCGTAGTTATTCTTGAATCCATGAAAATGGAAATCCCTGTAGTAGCTCCTCAGGACGGTACCATTGCAAGCATTGATGTTGCAGAAGGTGCCTCTGTAGAAAACGGAGATACTTTAGCAACAATGAACTAAGACGGGAGGTAGTCAAATGTCTTATGTAACAGAAACATTGTCCAACCTGATTCACCAGACAGCATTCTTCAGTTTGACATGGGGCAATTACCTGATGATCGCAGTAGCCTGCGTATTCCTTTATCTTGCTATCAAGAAAGGATTTGAGCCACTTCTGCTGGTTCCTATCGCATTCGGTATGTTGCTTGTAAATATCTATCCGGACATTATGGCAAACCCGGAAGATATGTCTAATGGTGTAGGTGGACTTCTTCATTATTTCTACATCCTTGATGAGTGGAGTATTTTACCATCCCTGATCTTCATGGGTGTAGGTGCCATGACAGACTTCGGTCCGCTAATCGCAAACCCGATCAGCTTCCTGATGGGTGCTGCAGCGCAGCTTGGTATCTATGCAGCTTACTTCCTGGCAATCTTCCTTGGATTCAACGGAAAAGCAGCAGCAGCTATCTCCATCATCGGTGGTGCTGACGGCCCGACCTCCATTTTCCTTGCAGGTAAACTTGGACAGTCTGCACTGATGGGACCGATCGCAGTGGCAGCATATTCCTATATGTCACTGGTTCCGATCATCCAGCCGCCTATTATGAAGCTCTGCACAACAGAGAAAGAACGTAAGATCAAAATGGATCAGCTTCGCCCGGTTTCCAAACTGGAGAAGATCCTGTTCCCAATCGTTATCACCATCGTTGTTTGTCTGATCCTGCCTACAACAGCTCCTCTGGTTGGTATGCTTATGCTTGGTAACCTGTTCAGAGAGTGCGGCGTTGTAAAACAGCTGACAGAAACAGCATCCAATGCCCTGATGTATATCGTAGTTATCCTTCTGGGTACATCCGTAGGTGCTTCCACAAGTGCAGAAGCATTCTTAAACGTAGATACTCTGAAGATCGTAGTTTTAGGTCTTGTTGCATTTGCCATCGGTACATTCGGCGGATGTATGCTTGGTAAACTGCTTTGCAAACTGACTCATGGAAAGATCAACCCGCTGATCGGTTCTGCAGGTGTGTCCGCAGTACCTATGGCAGCCCGTGTATCCCAGAAAGTGGGCGCAGAGGCAGATCCTACAAACTTCCTTCTGATGCACGCAATGGGTCCGAATGTTGCCGGTGTTATCGGTACAGCCGTAGCAGCCGGAACATTCATGGCTATTTTCGGCGTTTAATTGAATCAACAGAATTATATAAGGAGATATAATAATGGCAGAATTAGAGAAAAAACCTGTTAAAATTGTGGAAACCATTCTCCGTGATGCTCATCAGTCTCAGATCGCAACACGTATGACCACAGAACAGATGCTTCCGATCGTAGATAAACTTGACAAAGTCGGCTATCACGCAGTAGAGTGCTGGGGTGGTGCAACATTTGATGCATCCCTTCGTTTCCTTCACGAAGATCCATGGGAAAGACTTCGTAAATTACGTGACGGCTTTAAGAACACAAAACTTCAGATGCTCTTCCGTGGACAGAACATCCTTGGATACCGTCCATATGCAGATGACGTTGTAGAATACTTCGTACAGAAATCAGCTGCAAACGGAATTGATATTATCCGTATTTTTGACTGCCTCAATGACCTTCGTAACCTGCAGACAGCAGTAAGCGCTGCAAACAAAGAGAAGGCTCATGCACAGGTAGCTCTTTCCTACACATTAGGAGATGCTTACACACTGGAATACTGGACAGACATTGCAAAACGTATTGAAGATATGGGTGCTGATTCCATCTGTATCAAAGATATGGCAGGTCTTCTCCTTCCAAACAAAGCTACAGAGCTTGTAACAGCATTAAAAGAAACCGTTAAGATCCCGATTGACCTTCATACACATTACACCTCAGGTGTAGCTTCCATGACTTACTTAAAAGCAGTAGAAGCAGGTGTGGATATCATCGATACAGCAATGTCTCCATTTGCACTGGGAACATCCCAGCCTGCAACAGAGGTTATGGTTGAGACATTCAAGGATACACCATACGACACAGGATTTGACCAGAAGCTTCTTTCTGAAATCGCTGACTACTTCCGTCCGATTCGTGACGAGGCTCTTGACAGCGGACTGCTCAATCCGAAGAACCTTGGTGTTAACATTAAGACTTTACTGTACCAGGTACCGGGCGGTATGCTTTCCAACCTGACTTCCCAGTTAAAAGAACAGCACGCAGAAGACAAATTCTACGATGTTCTCGAGGAAGTTCCACGTGTACGTAAAGACCTTGGTGAGCCGCCACTTGTTACTCCGTCTTCACAGATCGTTGGTACACAGGCTGTATTCAACGTACTGATGGGCGAGAGATACAAAATGGTTACAAAAGAAACAAAAGATATCCTGTTAGGAAAATACGGCGCAACTGTAAAACCGTTTAATCCGGAAGTACAGAAGAAGTGCATCGGCGATGAGAAACCGATCACCTGCCGTCCTGCAGACCTTCTTGACAACGAGCTTGAGAAACTTGAGAGCGAAATGGCTCAGTACAAGGAACAGGATGAGGACGTATTAACATACGCACTGTTCCCGCAGGTAGCTATGGACTTCTTCAAATATCGTCAGGCACAGCAGACAAAGGTTGATGAGAAAGCAGCTGACAAAAAGAATGGAGCTTATCCTGTATAATATGAAATAAAAACAAAAAGGAGCTTGCGCAGGCAGGCTCCTTTGCGTTATTATAAAGAGCATGGTGAGGTTAGGGTCAAAAGGTATTTTGACCCTAACCTGATATCCACGAATTGCTCCGCTGCAAAGCAGCTCCCACAATTCTCAAACATTCGAAATCCGCTGATTTACTGCGTAAATCGCTACTTTCTCATGTTTGGCGGGTCCCAAGTTCAAAAGTCTTATCATGCAAGCATGAACGACTTTTGAATTTTTGACCCTGATATCATATGATAAAATACAGGAGAATATTCCATGAGTAAAGTTTTAATTATCGGCGGCGGCGCCGCCGGAATGATGGCAGGGGTTTTTGCAGCCCGAAACCATCATGAAGTTCATATATTAGAAAAAAACGAGAAACTTGGCAAGAAAGTATTTATTACAGGAAAAGGCAGATGCAATGTGACAAATGCCTGCGACACAGAAGAACTCTTTCCTGCAATGATGAGCAATCCCAAGTTTCTTTACAGCAGCTTCTATTCATTTACTCCTCAGGATGTAATGGAGTTCTTTGAGGAAGCGGGGGTTCCACTGAAAGTTGAAAGAGGAAACCGCGTTTTTCCACAGTCTGATCATTCCTCGGACATTATCCGTGCCCTGGAGCGGGAACTGAAGAAAGCAGGAGCAAAGATCCATCTTCACACTTCCGTAAAAGAAATCGTAAAAGAATCTGAAACAGATTCTGTAACAGGAGTTATCCTGACAGATGGTACCTTCATGGAGGGCGATGCAGTCATTGTGGCCACAGGTGGATTCTCTTATCAGAGTACAGGCTCCACAGGTGACGGATATCGTTTCGCAAGAGAACTGGGACTGAAAGTCACAGACATTGCCCCCTCCCTTGTGCCATTAAAGACAAAAGAAGACTATATCCCTAAGCTTCAGGGACTTTCCCTTAAGAACACAGGTCTTACCATAAAGAATGGCAAGAAAGTGCTTTACGAGGATTTCGGAGAGATGATGTTCACCCATTTCGGAGTCACAGGCCCCATGATCCTCTCAGCCAGTGCACATATAGGCACAAAACTGGAAAAAGCACCAAATGGCGAGCTGTCCGCATACCTGGATCTAAAGCCTGCCCTTACAAAGGAACAGCTGGATGCCAGAATTCTCCGTGAATTTGAAGCAGGACCAAACAAACAGTTCAAGAACGTGATCGGCGTACTTTTTCCCTCATCTCTGACCCCGGTAATGCTGGAGTTGGGCGGTATCCCCGCAGAGAAGAAAATCCACGATATCTCCAGAGAGGAACGCCAGCACTTTATTGACCTTATAAAAGCCTTCCCCTTTACAATCACAGGAATGGGTGAGTTCAAGGAAGCCATTATCACCAGAGGCGGTGTCTCTGTCAAAGAGATCAACCCGGGAACAATGGAATCAAAGAAAATCTCAGGCCTTTACTTCGCAGGCGAGGTACTGGATCTGGATGCAGTGACAGGCGGATACAACTTACAGATCGCATGGTCAACCGCATATCTGGCAGCACAGGCCATACAGTAAGCAAATTAAGCAATTCCACAAAATAATGCAATCAGGACTTCGCGCTATGATGGACTGGATTGCCTACAGTATTTTATGGAATTGCTATATAACTATGATATGATTCGACTATACGTTATTAAACAATAGAAACAGGAGGAATCACAAAAATGGGATGTAACATAGCCATCGACGGACCTGCAGGAGCAGGTAAGAGTACCATTGCAAAGAAAGTAGCAAAGAAATTATCATTTATCTATGTGGATACAGGAGCCATGTACAGAGCAATGGCTTTATATCTTCTGAACCACGGAGTGAACGGAGACAGCCAGGAGGAGATTGAAGCAGTATGTTCCGGCGCTGACGTTTCCATTGAATACAAGGACGGAGAGCAGATCGTACTTCTCAACGGAGAGAATGTGAATTCCATGCTCCGCACAGAGCAGGTGGGAAATATGGCATCCAAGAGCTCCGCAAACCCGAAGGTAAGAGAACATCTCCTGAAGCTTCAGAGAACTCTTGCTGAGAAAAATGACGTAGTTATGGATGGCAGAGATATCGGCGCAACCATCCTTCCAAATGCAGAAGTAAAGATTTACCTTACAGCAAGCGCGGACACCAGAGCCAGGAGAAGAGCACTGGAATATGAGCAGAAAGGCGAACCCTTTGATCTGGACCAGATCCGCAAAGACATCATCGAGCGTGATGAACGTGATATGAACCGCGCAGTCTCCCCTCTGAAGCAGGCAGATGACGCAGTGCTCGTTGATTCCTCTGAGATGGGTATCGATGATGTTGTAGATGCTATTCTTGATGTGTATAATAAGAAGCTACAGAAATAACGGTCAGGCGGACAGATTATCTGTTTCAGACTACGCTATTTGCCCAGGATCAAATAACTGCCTGTAGTTCATTAGAGGAGCGGTTATTCGGTTAAATTCCGGAAGAATGGCAATGAATATAAATTAAGAGGATTAGTCATGAAAGTAAAAGTAGCAGAGACAGCAGGCTTCTGCTTCGGTGTCAAACGTGCAGTAGACAAAGTCTATGAACTGATCGGCACAGAACAGAAACCAATCTTCACTCTGGGTCCGATCATCCACAATGAAGGCGTAGTAGCGGATCTGGAAGCCCGTGGCGTCCACGTTATCACAGAAACAGACCTGGATTCCCCGGATGATACCCTGCAGAACGGAACAGTAGTCATTCGCTCTCACGGCGTATGCAAACCCATCTACGATAAGCTGAAAGAAAAAAACATCTCCTACGTAGATGTGACCTGCCCCTTTGTCCTGAAGATCCACAGGATCGTGGAAAAAGAAAGCCTTGCAGGAAACCATATCATCATCATCGGCGACAAAGACCACCCCGAAGTACAGGGCATCTGCGGCTGGTGCCAGGGACCGTACACGGTGATCAGAAACAAAGAAGAAGCCGAAGCATTTGTACCCCCAAAAGGCAAAAAAATAAGTATTGTGTCCCAGACGACATTTAATTACAACAAATTTAAAGATTTAGTTGAAATTCTTTGCAAAAAGAGGTATGATAATAATGTTTTAAATATTCTCAATATTTTAAACACTATTTGTAATGCTACCGAAGAACGGCAGAGAGAAGCAAAAAACATAGCCGGAGAGGTAGACACTATGCTGGTCGTAGGCGGCCGGCACAGTTCCAATACTCAAAAGCTGTTTGAAATATGTAAAAAGGAATGTGGAAATACTTACTATATACAAACACCTGTAGACTTGGATTCTGAAATGTTCCAATGCAGTAGTTATGTAGGTATTACAGCAGGGGCTTCCACCCCAAACAAAATTATTGAGGAGGTTCAAGAACATGTCAGAATTAAGTTTTGAACAAATGCTGGAAGATTCCGTAAAGACTATCAGAAATGGAGAGATTGTACAGGGTACTGTCATCGATGTAAAAGAAGATGAGATTATTCTGAATATCGGTTATAAAGCAGACGGTATTATCACAAAGAACGAATACTCTAACGATGCAAGCCTTGTACTCACAGATGCTGTCCACGTTGGAGACACAATGGAAGCAAAAGTTCTCAAAGTCAATGACGGAGAAGGTCAGGTAACTCTTACTTACAAGAGACTGGCAGCAGAGAAAGGCAACAAACGTCTTGAAGAAGCATTTGAGAATCAGGAAGTATTAAAAGCTCCTGTAACTCAGGTACTTGACGGCGGACTTTGTGTAAACGTAGACGAAGCAAGAGTATTCATTCCTGCAAGTCTGGTTTCCGACACATACGAGAAAGACCTTTCTAAATATGCAGATCAGGAGATCGAATTTGTTATTACAGAATTCAATCCGAGAAGACGCCGCATTATCGGTAATCGTAAGCAGCTTCTTCTTGCTGAAAAAGCAGAAAAACAGAAAGAATTAATGGAAAAGATCCATGTTGGTGACACTGTTGAAGGTGTTGTTAAGAATGTTACAGATTTCGGTGCATTCGTTGACCTTGGCGGTGCAGACGGACTTCTTCACATTTCCGAAATGTCCTGGGGCAGAGTAGAGAATCCAAAGAAGGTATTCACTGTTGGCGAGAAGCTGAAAGTTCTGATCAAGGATATCAATGGAGATAAGATTGCACTTTCCCTCAAATTCCCGGAAGCAAATCCATGGCTCACAGCAGCTGAGGACTTCGCTGTAGGAAACGTAGTAAAAGGTAAAGTTGCACGTATGACAGACTTCGGCGCATTCGTAGAACTTGCACCAGGTGTAGATGCACTTCTTCACGTATCTCAGATCTCCAGAGAGCACGTTGCAAAACCAGCAGACGTACTGTCAATCGGACAGGAGATCGAAGCTAAAGTTGTTGACTTCAACGGCGAAGACAAGAAGATCAGCTTGAGCATGAAAGCTCTTGAGGCACCGGTTGAGGAAGCTACAGAAGAATAATTTCTTTATACAGAATTGTAGTGAAATTGATAAACACCATCTTTGCATAATCAGATTTATGCCAAGATGGTGTTTTTGTTTTGGGAAAATTATTTTAATGTGTTCAGCAAATAGGGAAGTGCATGTTCCAGATATTGTTTCTGCTTCAACGGATCGCTTAGAAAAATATGGGAGCATGTAAACCAGGTATAGCAGGTATCTTTAGTAGCCGCTTTCCGGTGTTTCTTATCGATTCCGGATCCAAGGGCTTTGGGAATAACTGTGTCTTCCTCCGGAAGATAATAGTAGTCCTTTGGATTGGCGTAATATTGTTTCAGTTTACCGTCTACTGTTTTGATAATAAATTTTATTGTTTCTTTTTCTCCTGTGAGATAAAACTGTTCATTTCCGTTGGAGAATTTCTGTGGAAGTTTATAAGGAAGTGTTAATTCCAGAATTAAATTTTCATCATCCAGTTCCGCATATGTAACCTCATACTCAGAATCATAAATGCACAGATAACTGAGCATTTCAAAAATTCTTCCAAGTCCAAGCACATCTTCCAGGTTATGACCGAGAATTTCTTCTGCCGTAATGGCATCTCGTTTTTTCAGAAAATCTTTATAAAGCTGAATGCATTCTTTCCCATTGTTATAAATTCGATTTTTGATTCCGAGAAATTCTTCCAGACATGGTTGTTTCAGAGCAGGCAGCTTCAGAAGTGCTTTCAAAGGCTTCAGAGTCAGATATAAATCCAGGGACATTTTGTGCTCAAAAGGAGAGGACAGTCCGTATTTTTCGTATCTTGCTTCCAGATAGGGTTGGTCAAATCGCTCTCCGTTGTAAGAAATCAGCAAATCACTTTGTTGAAGAAATTGTGAAAAAATTCTCAGAATTGTTTCTTCTTCTTTGTCACTTTCGGCCATCCATTGGTGAAAATACCAAGTTTCATCTTCAATTCCAACAGCTCCGATCAGGTACAAAAACGTGGATTTTCGGGATAATCCGGTGGTTTCTATGTCATAAAAAACAGGTGAAAAATTGTATTTTTGGAAGAATTTTCCGGTGAAAAATTTAACAGTCTCAAAGTCCGGAAACCCTTGTAAAATGGGCATTTTTTTAACAATCATGTTAAGAATTTTCCTTTCCTAAATTGTATTTAATTATACACAAGAAATTAGAAATTGGGTAGTGATTTTTTGAAAAAAATGGTTTATAGTATAAATATAATTAAAAAAATATATCAAAAAGGAAGAAAAAGCATGTGGGATTTAACTGTTTGCGGGATTGATTTTTATCATCTTATGAACTGGTTGATTATATACAGTTTTTTTGGCTGGGTATGGGAAACCTGTTATGTATCTGTTAAAAGCGGCAAATTTGTAAACCGTGGTTTTATCAATGGACCCTTATGTACCATATATGGATTTGGGGCGGTATCTGTGTATGTGATCCTGAGACCCTTTAGCGACAATCTTCTGTATCTGTATCTGGGAGGAGTCGTTGTGGCAACTGCGCTGGAGTATGTGACAGCCGTATTGATGGAGTCTATTTTTCATACATCCTGGTGGGATTACAGTGATAATAAATTTAATTTCCAGGGACGTATCTGTCTGGGAGCATCCCTTGGCTGGGGGGCATTTACAGTGATTCTGTTTAAGGTGTTGCATCCTCTTGTGGAATCCATTGTGATCCTGTATCCGGTTTACGTAGGTGAGATCGGCATATGTGTGATAGGAGTGGGATATGTTGTGGATTTTGCTTTTTCAGCAGCTACAGCTTTCCGTATTCACGAGAAACTGCCTGTTATTGAGGCGGCTATGGAGCAGGCAAAGGGCGAAATGCTTGTGAAAATGCATGAGAAGATTGCCAGTGTTGGTTTTGCCAAAGAAGCTACGCTTGAGAGTGTAAAAGAACGCCTGGGAGATGTGGAAGTCCTTAAAGAAATGGAACAGAAACGTGCTGCAATTACAGCAGAGATCAGTGCAGAGCTTCAGAAGAGAAAAGAAGCTATGGCAGCAAAGGTCGGTCACAATATGCAGCGTTTCGTAAAAGCATATCCAAATCTGAACCGCGGATACAAATTACATAATCTGAAGAACCTGAGAAACAAAAAAGAAAAATAAAGCGTTTTCGGATGCTTAATATAAAAAGGAGGGAACAAAATGGGAATTTTAACCTTTAAGGGTGGTGTTCATCCTTATGACGGAAAAGAATTATCCAAGAACAGTCCGGTAGTGAAATATCTGCCTAAGGGAGATATGGTATATCCTCTTTCACAGCATATCGGTGCGCCGGCCGCGCCTGTAGTTCAGAAAGGAGACCATGTGCTTGCAGGCCAGAAGATTGCGGACGCTGCAGGCTTTGTGTCATCACCGATCCATGCATCTGTTTCCGGTACAGTTAAGGGAATGGAACCCAGACTGACAGCAACGGGTTCCATGGTCAATTCCATTATCATTGAAAATGACCAGCAGTATGAAAGTGTGGAATTTACTCCTGCACGACTGGAAGATCTTTCGAAAGAGGAAATTCTGGCGAGAATTAAAGAAGGCGGAGTTGTGGGAATGGGCGGTGCCGGATTCCCCACACAGGTAAAGCTTGCGCCAAAGGAACCGGAGAAGATCGATCATATTCTTGTAAATGGTGCCGAGTGTGAGCCTTATCTTACCAGCGACTACAGAAGAATGCTGGATGACTCTGAAAAGCTGATCGAAGGCTTAAGAGTTATGCTGAAGCTTTTTGACAATGCGAAGGGATACATCTGTATTGAGGATAACAAGCCTGACTGTATTGCCAAGCTGAAAGAAATGGTAAAAGATATTCCACGTATTGAAGTAGCAGAGCTGATGACCAAGTACCCACAGGGTGGTGAGCGTTTCCTGATCAAGGCTGTCACAGACAGAGAGATTAATTCTTCAATGCTTCCGGCAGATGCAGGATGCGTAGTTGATAACGTAGATACCGTAATCGCTGTTTATGAAGCCGTTATCCTTGGAAAACCTGTTATGGACCGTATCGTAACAGTAACAGGACAGGGGATTAAGAATCCCCAGAACTTTGATGTTCTTTCCGGAACAGATATGGCAGAACTGATTGAAGCTGCCGGTGGACTGACAGATAATGTATCCAAAGTAATCTCAGGTGGTCCTATGATGGGATTTGCCATGTATGACACTCATGTACCATGTATCAAGACCAGTTCCGCATGTCTCTGTCTGGAGAAGGATGATGTGGCAGATGCCCAACAGACTGCATGTATTAACTGCGGCAGATGTGTAGGAGTCTGTCCCGGCCATGTCATTCCTGCAAGACTTGCAACCTTTGCAGAGCATGGTGACATGGAGAGCTTCCAGAAATTTGACGGTATGGAGTGCTGCGAATGTGGCTGCTGCAGTTATATCTGTCCAGCCAAGCGTCCGCTGACCCAGATGATCAAATCTATGCGTAAGATGGTTCTGGCAAGCCGTAAGAAAAAGTAAAAGGGGGATATAATAAATGGATCAGATGTTACATGTATCATCCAATCCCCATGTCCGGGATAAGATGACAACAAGCAAAATCATGCAGCTTGTGGTACTGGCACTTCTGCCGACCACACTGTTTGGAATTTATAATTTTGGCCTTCGCGCCTTACTGGTAGTAGTGATCACCGTTGCTTCCAGTGTATTCTTTGAGTGGATCTATGACAAGCTGATGCATAAGAAGAACACAATTACAGACTTCAGTGCAGTTGTTACAGGTTTGCTGCTTGCATTAAATATGCCTGTGTCTATTCCGCTTTGGATGCCTGTACTTGGCAGTGCATTTGCGATTATCGTTGTAAAACAGCTTTTCGGTGGTCTGGGACAGAACTTCATGAACCCGGCACTTGCAGGAAGATGTTTCCTGATGATCTCTTTCGCAGGAAAGATGACAGATTTCGCAGTAAGCGACAGCTTCAGAGGTGTAGTAGATACTGTATCCGGTGCAACTCCTCTGGCAGCTCTGAAACAGAATGGATTTACAGACAGTTCTGTATCTGTATTACATATGTTTATCGGTGATATCCAGGGAACCATCGGTGAGACTTCTGCCCTTGCAATCCTGATCGGAGCTGCGATCCTTCTGGTTTTCAAGGTGATCGATCTGAAGATCCCGCTTACCTATATTGGAAGTTTCGCAGTATTTGTAATCCTTTACATGCTTGGAACAGGTAAGGGATTTGACGTGAACTATCTGTTCAGCCACATCTTCGGCGGTGGTCTTATGCTTGGTGCATGGTTTATGGCTACAGACTATGTCACAACACCGATCACACCAAGAGGACAGTACGTATACGGTGTCTGTCTTGGTGTACTGACTGCGATTTTCCGTCTCTTTGGCGGTTCCGCAGAGGGCGTATCCTATGCGATTATTTTCTGCAACCTGTTAGTTCCGATGATCGAACGTGTGACCCGTCACCCGGCATTTGGGAAAGGGGGCAAAAAAGCATGAGTAACAGAATTATCAAAGATACGATCGCTATTACAGTGATTACACTTGTTGCCGGACTCGCACTTGGTGTAGTTCAGGATATTACAGCAGATCCTATTGCAAAGCAGGAAGCTCAGGCGAAACAGGATGCGTATAAGGCAGTATTTGCAGATGCGGACAGCTTTGAGACAGTGGATGTGGATGCAGATGCCATGCAGTCTTATCTGGATGAAAATGGATATGCGGCACAGTCCATAGATGAAACTATGCTTGCAAAAGATGCTTCAGGCAATGAACTGGGATATGCATTTACAGTAACTACTTCTGAAGGTTACGGCGGAGATATCCAGTTTGCAATGGGTATCCAGGATGACGGTACTTTAAATGGAATTTCCATTCTTTCCATAGGTGAGACTGCAGGTCTTGGTATGAGAGCAAACACAGATGCATTTAAGGATCAGTTCAAAGATAAGAAAGTAGATAAATTTGAATATACAAAGACCGGTGCCACAGCGGATAACCAGATCGATGCGTTAAGTGGTGCCACTATTACAACGAATGCCATGACAAACGGTGTCAATGCCGGATTATGTGCGTTCCAGTATGAGAAAGGGGGAAATCAGTGATGAAACCAAACACACCTGCTGAACGTTTATATAACGGAATCATCAAAGAAAATCCTACCTTTGTACTGATGCTTGGTATGTGTCCTACACTGGCCATCACCACATCTGCGACCAATGGTATCGGAATGGGACTTACTACAACTGTGATCCTTGCAGCATCCAACTTAATGATCTCTCTTCTGAGAAACTTTATCCCGGACAGAGTGCGTATGCCTGCATTTATCGTAGTTGTTGCTTCCTTTGTAACAGTTGTACAGCTTCTTTTACAGGGATTTATCCCAAGTCTGTATGACTCTCTTGGAATCTATATTCCTCTAATCGTAGTTAACTGTATCATCCTTGGACGTGCAGAAGCATATGCATCCAAGAATAAACCCATTGCCTCTCTGTTTGACGGTATTGGTATGGGTCTTGGATTTACCTTAAGTATTACCTGTATCGGTGCAGTACGTGAGCTGATCGGTGCAGGTTCCCTGTTCGGACATCAGATCCTTCCTCTGGCAGATGCTGCAGCAGGTAAGGCCGGTTATGAACCGATCACAATTTTTATCCTGGCACCCGGAGCATTCTTTGTTCTGGCAGCACTTTCTGCATTGCAGAACAAATTTAAAATCGGTGCAGCCAAACGTGGCATTGATCCAAGCAATCCTGATTGCGGCGGAAGCTGTGCAGCCTGCGGCAATACCATGTGTAAGGGAAAAAGGGGGTAATGGATTATGAAAGAACTTTTGATCATACTTGTAAGCTCAGCAATTGTAAATAACGTAGTCCTCAGCCAGTTCCTTGGCCTTTGTCCTTTCCTTGGCGTTTCCAAGAGTGTAGAGACAGCAGCCGGCATGGGCGGCGCGATCATTTTCGTTATTACACTGTCATCTTTTGTGACAGGTATTATTTACAATGCTATCCTGGTTCCTACAAACCTGACTTATCTGCAGACGATCGTATTCATCCTGCTGATCGCGGCACTGGTACAGTTTGTAGAGATGTTCCTTAAGAAGGCAATGCCTTCCCTGTATCAGGCACTTGGCGTGTATCTTCCTCTGATCACAACAAACTGTGCAGTTCTTGGTGTTGCCCTTACAAACGTGCAGAAAGAGTATAATGTTCTTCAGGGAACAGTGAACGGATTTGCAACAGCAGTGGGCTTTACGATTTCTATTGTGCTGATGGCTGGTATCCGTGAGAAAATCGCATACAATGACATTCCAAAATCCTTCCAGGGATTCCCTACAGTTCTGCTGACAGCCGGACTGATGGCAATTGCCTTCTTCGGATTTTCAGGACTGATTTAAGGAGGAAAATGTTATGAATATAGGAGCAATTATAGCGGCAACCGTACTGGTTGCGGCAGTAGGTCTTTTTATTGGTATTTTCCTCGGGGTGGCTGGTAACAAATTTGCTGTGGAAGTAGATGAGAAGGAAGTTGCAGTCCGCGAAGCGCTTCCCGGTAATAACTGCGGTGGCTGTGGTTATCCTGGCTGTGATGGTCTGGCAGCAGCAATTGCCAAAGGTGAGGCACCTGTAAACGGATGTCCGGTAGGCGGTGAGCCTGTGGGGAAAGTGATCGCAGCGATCATGGGACAGGAAGTTGTGGAGACTGCCCGCCAGGTGGCCTATGTGAAGTGTGCAGGTACCTGTGAGAAGACAAAAGACAACTATGAATATACAGGTGTGGAAGACTGCGAGATGATGGCTTTCATTCCCGGTGGTGGTGCCAAGTCCTGTACTTATGGATGCCTTGGTTTTGGAAGCTGCGTAAAAGCCTGTCCTTTCGGTGCCATTGAGGTGGTGAATGGTGTGGCTGTGGTGGATAAAGAGGCATGCAAGGCTTGTGGCAAATGTGTTGCCAAGTGTCCGAAGCATCTGATCGAGCTTGTGCCCTATGACCAGACTACATTCGTACAGTGCAGCTCTCATGCAAAAGGCAAGGCGGTTACATCTGCCTGTGAAGTTGGATGTATTGGATGTAAGAAATGCGAGAAGACCTGTCCCAATGGGGCAATTACGGTTGATAATTTCTGCGCACATATTGACTATAGCAAGTGTACAAATTGCGGGGCATGTAAAGAAGCCTGCCCAAGACACATTATTCAGTAAGTTTAAAGGAGCCATTGTCCGAAAGGGGCAGGGCTCCTTTTTTGCGGAATCCTGACTTTACGGGAATGAGGTTTTATGCTATGATAAAGCACAGAAAAAGGAAGGGCGTGATACAGAATGAAAAGTATTGTAATCGGAGTTGCCGGAGGATCCGGTTCAGGAAAATCTACCTTTACTAACAGGATCAAGAAATATTTTGGGGACGATGTGGTGGTGCTTTATCATGACAATTATTACCGCAGTCAGGATGGGATTCCTTTTGAACAGAGGGTGACAGTGAATTATGACCATCTGGATGCCCTGGAAACAGATCTGATGGTAGAGCATCTGAAAAAGCTGAAAGCAGGAGAATCTATTGAATGCCCGGTGTATGATTTTACAAAGCACACTCGTTCTTCCCAGGTATTAAGGATCGATCCCAAACCTGTAATCCTGGTAGAGGGAATCCTTTTGCTGGCGGATCCCAGAGTGAGAGAGCTTTTGGACATTAAGGTTTATGTGGAACCTACCCGTGCCAAAGCGGATGTGGTGATCAACAGTGGCAAGAATGATATAGCCTTTGATCTGTTTGTATCCAAGATCAGCCAGATTCTGGGGAAAATGAAACAGGAGGGTCTATCATGATTGCATTTGTCCATGGAATTGCCGCAGATATGACGGAAAATTCAGTGATCGTTGAAACCGGCGGTATTGGATACGAAATCTATATGACTGGTGAAAGTCTTTCCCAGCTTCCTATGGGAGAGAAAGTAAAGATCCATACATATTTTCAGGTCAGAGAGGATGCTATGCAGTTGTATGGATTTCTCAAAAAAGATGACCTGCAGATGTTTAAGCTTCTGCTGGGAGTAAATGGAGTTGGACCAAAGGCTGCTATGGGAGTTTTATCTGGGATCACCGCGGATGAACTTCGCTTTGCAGTTCTTTCAGATGATGTGAAAACCCTGTCAAAGGCTCCGGGGATCGGTAAGAAAACGGCTCAGAAGTTGATTCTTGAATTAAAGGATAAATTAAAGCTTGAAGATGCGTTTGAGTTAAAGCTTGCCCATGAGCAGGAGAAAGCAGAAGTTTCCGGTGATGTTTCAGATGGAAGACAGGAGGCTGTAGCGGCCCTGGTTGCTCTGGGATACAGCAGCACAGATGCACTCCGGGCAGTGCGTAAGGTGACAGAGGTGTCTCCGGATGATGTGGAGGGATTGCTGAAGGCCGCTTTGAAAAATATGCTTTAAAAATAAAACAGAGGTTTCGTGAATGGAGAAGCGAGTAATTACAACAGACGTTATAGAGGAGGATTTTGCCCTTGAGGGAAATCTGAGACCTCAGACGCTGGATGAATATATTGGTCAGGAGAAGACCAAAAATACATTGAAAATTTATATTGAAGCAGCAAAACAGAGGCATGATGCACTGGATCATGTGCTTTTTTATGGCCCTCCGGGACTTGGAAAGACTACATTATCCGGAATTATTGCCAATGAAATGGGTGTGCATATGAAGGTAACCTCCGGTCCGGCTATTGAGAAGCCGGGAGAGATGGCTGCGATCCTGAATAATCTGCAGGAGGGAGATATTCTCTTTGTAGATGAGATCCACCGCCTAAATCGTCAGGTGGAGGAGGTGCTGTACCCGGCTATGGAGGATTTTGCCATTGATATTATGATCGGAAAAGGTGCCTCAGCCAGGTCTATCCGCCTGGATCTGCCGAAGTTTACCCTTGTAGGAGCGACTACCAGAGCCGGACTTTTGTCAGCTCCTCTCAGAGATCGTTTTGGAGTGATGCATCATCTGGAATTCTATAATCAGAAGGAACTGCAGACGATCATTATCCGTTCTGCCCAGGTGTTGGGAGTAGAGATTGATGCCAGGGGAGCGGCAGAGATCGCCAAGCGCTCCAGGGGAACTCCCAGACTTGCCAATCGTCTGTTAAAAAGGGTCAGGGATTTTGCACAGGTGAAATATGATGGCAGGATCACTTATGATGTGGCATGCTTTGCCCTGGATCTGCTGGAAGTGGATCAGTATGGGCTGGACAAGATAGACCGCAGGATCCTGCAGACTCTTATCGTAAATTTTCAGGGAGGACCGGTGGGCCTGGAAACACTGGCAGCAGCCATTGGGGAGGATTCCGGAACTCTGGAGGATGTGTATGAACCTTATCTGCTGCAGAACGGATTCCTCAATCGTACTCCCAGGGGAAGAATGGCCTCCGGGCTGGCTTATGAGCACCTGGGATATGCTGTTCCGGATAAGGAATAAGGAATTCTCGGGGCTTCGTAAAACTTTTTTAAAAATTTCTATACATTTGAGCTGCTTTCGAGTATAATAAATTTGATATCGGCTTGTATGTCGGTTATGAGCAAGTAGCGAAGCGGATTGCGAATATCCGCTTGACATGACGAAAGATAGTGCTGCTGCGTCAGTGAAACGGCAGTGATTAAGATACAGGAGGCTATAGGATGGCAGTCAAAAATACAGCAAAGGTAATCATAGGGGGTAAGATTATTACGCTGGGAGGTTACGAATCGGAAGAATATTTCCAGAAGGTAGCATCCTATATTAATAAAAAAATCGATGAATTAAGTGCTCTTCCGGGCTACGGCAGACAGCCTATGGAGACAAAGCATACTCTCATCAGCCTGAATATTACAGATGATTATTTTAAGGCAAAAAAGCAGGCAGAGATTTTTGAACAGGATCTTCAGCAGAAGGACCAGGAGATGTATGATCTGAAGCATGAGCTCATTGCTCTGCGTATGCAGATCGAAGAGGCACAGAAGGCAGAGAAGGAAGCACTGGAACAGAAAAGTCTTCTGGAAGGCAAGAATAAAGAACTGGAAAAACAGATCGATGAGCTGCTGAAATAGCAGACCGGAAATAATAAGGGGGGATTGCTTCGGTGATTTCCCCTTTATGCATAAAAATCTGTGGATTCTGACAGCTTATAAATAAAGAGAGGAATTAATTTGAAAAGAGAAGAGATAGAACTTCTGGCACCTGCCGGTTCCTACGAAGGCTTTGAAGCAGCACTGGGGGCAGGGGCAGATGCGGTATATGTAGGCGGCGCAGCCTTTGGAGCCAGAGCCTATGCGAAGAATTTTAGTGAGGAAGAACTGCTCAGAGCTATTGATACCGCGCATATCCATGGCAAAAAATTATATCTGACAGTGAATACGCTTTTAAAAAACAGAGAGCTTACAGATCAGCTGTATGACTATCTTCTGCCCTATTACAGGGAGGGACTGGACGCAGTGATCGTACAGGATATGGGAGTTTTTGCAGCTGTCCGCAAAATGTTTCCGGGGCTTCCTCTTCATGCCAGCACCCAGATGACAGTAACTGGCCCGGAAGGGATGAAATTTCTGGAGGAACAGGGCGCATCCAGGGTAGTAACTGCCAGGGAGTTATCTTTGGAGGAAATCCGCAGGATGCACAGGACAAGCCCTATTGAAATAGAAGCTTTTATTCATGGGGCATTGTGTTACAGTTATTCTGGACAGTGTCTTATGAGCAGCGTGCTTGGCGGCAGAAGCGGCAACAGGGGAAAGTGTGCCCAGCCATGCAGACTGCCTTATGAGGTGTTATTGCCGGATGAGAAGGGAATCCGCCGGAAAACAAAAAACAAAGGGGAACTTTGTCCTCTCAGTCTTAAGGATATTTCCACTATTGAAATTCTGCCGGAAATCCTGGAGGCAGGAGTAACTTCTCTGAAGATCGAGGGAAGAATGAAGCAGCCCGGATATACGGCCGGAGTGACAAGGGTATACCGGAAATACCTGGATCTGCTTTTTGAAAAGGGACCGGATAATTATAAGGTGGAAGAGAGGGACAGGCAGTATCTTCTGGATCTGTTTAACCGCGGAGGTTCCTGCACAGGATATTATCAGATGCAGAATGGTCCTGATATGATGGCTTTTACCAATGAGAAGAAAACCGGAAATGTAACCTGCTCTCCTGTGCAGAAAAAAGAAAAATCAGGGGCAGTCTGATCCTTTATCCCGGAAGCGCTGCCATCCTGGATGTATCCTTGGGGGATGCCCATGGGACAGCGGCCCTGGGAGAGGTACAGTATGCACAGAATCAGCCTCTTACCAGAGAACGTGTGGGGATACAGATGGAGAAACTGGGAAATACTCCCTATGAGTGGGAAAGCCTGGAGATCCAGATGGATGACAGTGTTTTTGTACCAATGAAGCTTTTGAACGAGCTGCGTAGACAGGCCCTGGCTGCACTGGAGGAGGAAATTCTGCAGAAATACAGAAGACAGGAACCAGCTTCTGTTTCCCTTGCTCCCTCGTCAGCAAAGAAATCTGTACGGAAAAACATTCCAATCTATGTTTCCTGTGAAGACATTGAGACAGCTCTTGCGTTATATAAAAGAGAGGGGATCAGAGGAATGTATCTTCCGTTCTCTGCTATGAAGCAGTGCCTGAAGGCTGGCACAGACAGAGGACTGGAAATGTATCTGGCTTTGCCCCATATCATACGGGGAGAACTTCCGGAGGGATATCTGCAGCAGGCCAGAGAATGGCTGAATCAGGGAATGACAGGATTTCTGGTGCGGAATCTGGAGGCCTTTGCCATATTGCAGAAGGAAGGACTGGCTGAAAACTGTGTTCTGGATCACAGCATGTATACCTGGAACAATGAGGCAGTTGCTTTCTGGGAGGGGCAGAAGGTTCTCAGGGATACCATTCCCCTGGAGTTAAATGAAGGGGAACTCCGGCACAGAGATAACAGCCACAGTGAGATGCTGGTATATGGATATCTGCCTTTGATGATGTCTGCCCAATGTGTCCGCAAAAATGTTTACAGATGTGATCATAATGAGGGAAGGGTAGAGTTAAAGGACAGATATGATAAGAAATTCACTGCAGCCTGTTTCTGTGATCCATGGAAAATGGAAAATACAGGGGATAAGACACCTTGCTATAATATCATTTACAATAGTATTCCTTATGGACTTCTGAGAGAAAGAGAACAGGTAAGGAAGCTTGGACCGGCAGCACTGCGCCTTTCTTTTACCATTGAAGATCAGAATGAGGCAGTGCGGATTCTGGATGAATTTGTGAATGTTTATCAGAATGAGGCAGATCCCCCTCAGAGAGAGTATACAAAGGGACATTTTAAAAGAGGAGCCGAGTAATGCATGGTTAATGTGATTGTGGAATTATCCAAATATGTGATCCTTACTTTGATGGTGGTCTACACCTTTCACTGTTTCTATATGGTGAAGCAGCAAAGTGAGGAGGAGAGAAATGAGTCATTACGTCAGCAGCTGATGCTCATCTTCTTTATGGATTTTACGGCATTTCTGGTTATTTATCTGAAAACCGGAAAATTTCAGGTTGTAACCTTTTATGCAGAGATGATGGCATTTTTTGCCGGAATCCAGATCCTGTACAGAATGCTGTACAAAAAGGCATCCATTTTGCTGCTGAATAATATGTGTATGCTGCTGAGTGTGGGATTTATCATATTGTGCAGATTGGATGTGTCTACGGCCACCCGTCAGCTGATTATCGTTGCGGCAGTGAATTTAGTTGCCCTTGCGGTTCCTGTGCTGATCCGCAAAATGAAATTTCTGAAAGATCTTACCTGGCTGTATGCAGGTGTGGGAATCCTTCTGTTGGGAGCAGTTCTGGTTCTTGCCCGTACCAGCTATGGAGCCAAGCTGTCTCTGATGGGAATCCAGCCTTCAGAGGCCATCAAGATCACATTTGTATTTTTTATGGCTGCTTTGCTTCGCAGAGGTGCAGATTTCAGAACGGTAGTCCAGGCTACGATCGTGGCAGGACTTCATGTAGGAATTCTGGTGCTTTCCCGTGACCTGGGAAGTGCAGTGATCTTTTTTGCAGCATATCTGGTAATGGTTTATGTGGCTACCAAAAATGTGGGTTATCTGGCCCTGGGGCTTGGCGGAGGTGCGGCAGGGTCTGTAATTGCCTATCATCTGTTTGGTCATGTACGCCAGAGAGTGAGTGCATGGAAGGATCCCATGGCAGTTTACCAGAATGAGGGATACCAGATCGTGCAGTCCTTGTTTGCAATTGGTACAGGAGGCTGGTTCGGAATGGGACTGTGCCAGGGATCCCCGGAGAAGATCCCTGTAGTTAAGAATGACTTTATTTTCAGTGCGATCTGTGAGGAACTGGGAGGAATCTTTGGAATCTGTCTGATCCTGGTGTGCATGAGTTTCTTCCTGATGATCGTAAATATTGCATTGAAGATCAAGAAGCCTTTTTATAAGCTGATCGCCCTGGGCCTTGGCACTGAGTATGCATTTCAGGTGTTTCTGACCATTGGCGGTGCCACTAAGTTTATTCCTATGACAGGTGTGACCCTTCCGTTGGTAAGCTATGGAGGAAGTTCTGTGGCAAGTACAGTATTAATGCTGGCAATTATTCAGGGACTTTATATTTTGAGAGAAGACGAGGACGAAGAGATTGAGAGACAACGAAGAAAGGAAGCGGCGCAGAGAGCTGGAAAAACAGCAGAAGCGCAAGGCTCAGGAAATTTCTAAAAAAAGAAGATCCCGCAACAGGGAATATACTTTTGTATCCTGCTTTTTTGTGCTGATTTTTGTCAGTCTGATCGGTTATCTGGTTTATTTTGACAAGGTGAAAAGCGAGGATTTTATCAATAGCCCCTATAACACCAGACAGGATACTTTTTCAGACCGTGTTGTCAGAGGCAAGATTGAATCATCAGACGGAGAGGTGCTGGCTCAGACCAATGTATATGAAGATGGCACAGAGGAGCGTACTTATCCTTATGCAAATATATTTTCCCATGTGGTAGGCTATGATTCCAATGGAAAAAGCGGATTGGAATCCGAGGCGAATTTTCTGCTTCTGACTTCCCATGAGTTTTTCCTGAATCAGATGAAAAATGAGTTTAAAAGTCAGAAAAATATGGGAGATACGGTAGTCTCTACTTTGAATGCAGATCTGCAGACAACAGCATATCAGGCGCTGGGGGACAGAAGAGGGGCAGTGGTTGCCATAGAGCCTTCCACAGGTAAGATATTGGTAGAGGTGAGCAAACCGGATTTTGATCCCAGCACGATCGCCCAGAACTGGGAAGCTCTTGTGAACGATCAGAATGACAGCAGTCTTTTGAATCGTGCCACAAACGGAGCCTATCCTCCGGGTTCTGTCTTTAAGATCGTCACTGCCCTGGACTATTTCCGAACCAGGGGTACACTGGAGGATTTTTCCTATCTCTGTGAGGGAGGCATTACCAAGGAAGGACATACGATCAGGTGTTATGGCGGGGAAGTACATGGCCAGGAAGATTTTTACAGTGCCTTTGCCCATTCCTGCAACAGTGCTTTTGCAGAAATAGGAACCATGCTGGGGGGCAGTTCACTGAGGTCAACTGCAGAGGATCTTTTATTTAACAAAGGTCTTCCTCTTACTTCCTATAGAAAGAGTACTTTTAGCCTGAATGGGAAATCCTCTGTTGCTGAGGTGATGCAGACAGCCATCGGACAGGGAAATACTCTGGTTTCCCCTATGCATATGGCATTGCTGACAAGTGCTATTGCCAATGGAGGGGAACTGATGAAACCTTATCTTATCGATTCTGTGAAAAACAGTGACGGTGAAACAATAAAGACTACAGAACCGGAAAAATATAAAAGACTTATGAGTGTAAACGAAGCCAATCTTATGGGAAAGCTGATGAAGAAGGTAGTAGAGGAAGGAACTGCTTCTGCCCTGAATGGAAGGGGTTATACAGCGGCAGGTAAGACGGGCTCGGCGGAATTTGATGAAAACGGATCCAGTCATTCCTGGTTTGTGGGTTATTCCAATGTGGATGATCCGGATCTGGTAGTTGCCATTATTGTTGAAAACGGAGGAACCGGCAGTGAGGCTGCAGTGCCTATTGCAGGCCAGCTTTTTGATGCATATTACTATGATCAGAACAATGGATAGCAGTGTGTGAACCATAAGGGACAGTAACACAGAAATAAATTTATTCTGCACTGTTTTTAACAGTTGCGGCATTCTCAAAAAAGGGGTATACTATAACCAGTTTTTAATACCACGCAAAACAGGAGGGATTGCATTATGATAGAAGCAACGAGCTGTGGCGGTGTGGTAATTCATCGGGGTAAGATTCTTACACTGTATAAATCTTACAGGAACCGTTATGAGGGCTGGGTATTGCCGAAAGGAACAGTAGAAGCAGGGGAGACACATGAGCAGACAGCGCTGAGGGAAGTGTTGGAGGAAGCCGGAGTGCGGGCGTCTATTGTAAAATATATCGGAAAGAGCCAATATAACTTTACCGTTCCGGAGGACGTAGTTACAAAGGAGGTACACTGGTACCTGATGACTGCGGATAATTATCATAGTAAGCCCCAGAGAGAGGAATTTTTTGTGGATTCCGGATATTATAAGTACCATGAGATCTATCATCTGCTGCGCTTTTCCAATGAAAAGCAGATTGTGGAGAAGGCCTATCAGGAATATCTGGACATGAGGAGCAATGGGCTCTGGGGAAAACAGCATAAGTATTATTAACGGAAACCGGGCTGCGTTTTTTACACAGCCCTGTTTAAAATTATGAAAAAGGGGAATGCTGAAAAAGAGAGAGGCAGGTATAGAATGCTGAAATGGAAGAAGGACTATCTTACAGGAGAGGGCATTGATGATCCTGAGAAAATAAAAAATAAACTGGATGCCGGAAAATATGTATATGGAATTTATCTTCTTACTTTGTCTGACAATCCATCCAATCTGTTTGAGATCATTCCGGCAGCCATGCTTCTCCAGAAAAGCTATTACAGAATCTGTCCGGAGATCATTGGCATGGCAAAAGGGAAGGACGAGGCTTTGGAAATGGTTCGCAGTCTGGTACAGGAGACTTATGTGCAGAGGTGAGTAGATGTTACATATTTTATGGCTGATATTAAAGTTTATACTGATTCTGCTGGGAATTGTGCTGGGACTGCTTCTGCTGGCAATTCTGCTGATTCTCTTTTGTCCGGTCAGGTACAGGGCATCCGGGACCAAGGAACAGGATGACTGGAAAAAGATAAGAGGAGAGGGACAGATCAGCTGGCTGTTTCATGGAGTTGTGCTGAGGGCTGTCTGGGCAGAGGGAAATCTGCAGACCTCATTCCGGTTGTTTGGAATTCCTGTGGACAAAATTTTGAACAGGCGAAAAAAACCAAAGAGCATTCCTTGGATCCCTCAGAGAGTGAGGAGGATCAAAGGGAAGTAATAGAACTGGAGAAAATCCCGGAGAGACCGGTGAATGCCGGATCAGAGGAAATTCCGGAAAAGCCGGTGAATGCAGAATCTGAGAAAATGATCAGCAGTCCGGTGGATAGTCAGCCACAGGATGCGCCGGAAAAACCTCAACAAAAGACAGATTCAGATAAAAAAGAAAAGAAGATAAGCCCTGTCAGGAAACTGCTGTCAGGAATACAGAGCAAGAGAAAGAGAATATGGGACAGAATACATCATATCCGGACTGCGCTGTGCAGAGTGGGAGAGCAGATAACCTGGTGGAGAGATTTTCTGGAACACCCAAGGGTGCAGGCAGGGATTTCTCTTGTATGGACACATGCAAAATTTCTGATCCGCCATGTGATGCCAACCAAGATGGATGGAGAGATTACTTTTTCCACAGAGGATCCCTCTATAACAGGAGCTATCCTTGCAGTGCTTGGAATGACCATTCCTTTCCATAAAAACTGTGTCGGGGTCAGACCCCTGTTTAGCGGAGAAAATTACTGTCAGGGAAATGTGAGAATAAAAGGCAGGATATACGGAATTGTATTTGTACGGGCAGCGGTTAGTATTTATTTCAATAAAAATATAAAATATGTCATAAGACGATGGAAAACCAGGAGGGCATAAGAATGGCAAACGAGAATAATTTCAAAGAAACTGTAAACTCATTGTTCAAAGGTATGGACAGCTTTATTGCTGCAAAAACTGTGGTAGGGGAACCGATTCACATTGGTGATACCATTATTCTTCCGTTAGTTGATGTGGCTTTTGGCGTAGGTGCCGGTGCTTTTTCCGGTGACAAGAAGGACAATGGCGGTGGCGGAATGACCGGTAAGATGACTCCCTGTGCAGTTCTGGTCATTCAGAATGGTACTACCAAGCTGGTAAATGTAAAAAATCAGGATGGACTTACCAAGATTCTGGATATGGTTCCTGATTTTGTAGATCGTTTTGCATCAGGAAAAGGGGAAGAAGCATAAACTATACCAAACCAATGAAAAGGCAGAGAAAAAGTGGAAAAGCTGATTGGCTTTATGTTGTTTTTTATTGGGTTGGGGATGGTGATAGGATTTCTTATTGCTGAGAATGTGATTCTGGTAGTTACAGCCGGAGCTTTTCTGCTCCTGGGATATCATCTGTTCTGCCACTGAGTCAGTAAAAATGCAGGAAACTGCAGAAGAATCAAAGGACTATAGAGACTATAGAAGGCTGCGGAATCTGCAGCCTTCTTTTTAATCAAATCAAACACATAAAAAGACAAAAAAATACCCCTGTCAGAACAGGGGTACAGGTGTTATTTATGCTCTTTCTACTTTACCGGATCTTAAGCAAGAAGTACATACATATGTCTTTCTAGCTCCGCCTTCAGCAGTTTTGATTTTAACGGATTTGACGTTAGATTTCCACATTTTATTGGATCTTCTATGTGAATGACTTACATTGTTTCCGAAATGAGCAGCTTTCTCACAGATTGCACATTTAGCCATGATAGCACCTCCTTGACGCTTTTTTTCAACAGTCTACATTGTAACAGATGAATGACTCTTTTGCAAGCAAAAAAAAGAAAATTCTAAAAATTCTTTTATATGAAAGGGGAGAAGACGAAATTTAACATTGTGCAATCACTAAAAAAAGGTTATAATACATTTATCTAACAATATAGAGCATTGGAGGTAACCATATGAATGGACGTATAGATTCCGGATTGGGTCAGATCATAATTGACACAGATGTAATTGCAACCTATGCTGGAAGTGTGGCAGTAGAGTGTTTTGGTATTGTGGGCATGGCAGCAGTCAGCGTAAAGGACGGACTGGTAAAGCTCTTAGGCAGAAAAAGCCTGAAACATGGTATCAGTGTTAAGATTACAGAGGACAATAAAATCCGCCTGAATTTCCATGTAATTGTAGCATATGGAGTAAATATAAGTACAATTGCAGACAATCTTGTCAGCAATGTAAAATATAAAGTCGAGGCCTTTACAGGAATGGAGATCGAAAAAATCGACATTTTTGTAGAAGGTGTACGGGCAATTGATTAGGATAGAGGAGGAACTTGTGGTGAATAACAAAACCATAGATGCCAGAGTACTTTCCAGAATGTTTCTTGCAGGAGCCAAGAATCTGGAAGCGAAGAAAGAATGGATTAATGAACTGAATGTGTTTCCGGTACCGGACGGAGATACAGGAACAAATATGACGATGACAATTATGGCAGCTGCAGCAGAGGTAGGCTCCCTGGGTGAGACAGATATGGAAACTCTTGCAAAAGCCATTTCTTCCGGTTCCCTTAGAGGAGCGCGCGGAAATTCCGGTGTAATTCTTTCACAGCTTCTCCGTGGCTTCACCAAAAGTGTACGGAAAAGTGAAAATCTGGATGCGGCAGCCATTGCAGCAGCTATGGAGAGAGGCGTGGAAACTGCCTACAAAGCAGTAATGAAGCCGAAAGAGGGAACGATCCTTACAGTGGCAAAGGAAGCTGCAGCCAAGGCTGTGGAGCTTGCTGAGACTGCAGAGGATCTGGATACTTTTTTCCAGGCAGTGATCGCTCATGCAGAGGAGACTCTTGCCAGAACACCGGAGATGCTTCCGGTTCTCAAAGAAGCAGGAGTTGTTGACTCAGGCGGACAGGGACTGGTAGAAGTTTTCCACGGAGCTTATGATGGTTATCTGGGCAAAGAAGTGGATTATACACAGTTCAGCGGTTCCAAAGGTCCTGCAGTGACCAAAATCGATGCACAGACAGAGAAGGATATTAAATTCGGTTATTGCACAGAGTTCATTATTCTTCTGGATAAGCCAATGCCTGAGGAGACAGAGCATGAATTCAAGAAATTCCTCATGTCTATCGGTGACTCTATTGTTCTGGTGGCAGATGATGAGATTGTAAAGGTACATGTACACACCAATCATCCGGGACTTGCCTTTGAGAAGGCTCTTACTTTCGGAGCATTGTCCCGTATGAAGATTGATAATATGCGTGAGGAGCATCAGGAGAAGCTGATCAAAGATGCACAGAAGCTGGCCAGAGAACAGGAGAAGCAGGAGGAGGCAGCAATTGCAGCTCAGCCGCCTAAGGAGGTAGGTTTTATCTCTGTATCTGTAGGAAAGGGAATGACTGAAATCTTCAAGGAACTGGGAGTGGATTACCTGATTGAGGGTGGACAGACCATGAACCCAAGTACAGAGGATATGTTAAATGCAATTGCAAAAGTAAATGCAAAGACCATCTACATCTTCCCAAACAATAAAAATATTATCCTTGCAGCCAACCAGGCCCGTGACCTGACAGAAGACAAGGAAATCGTGGTAGTACCTACCAAGACCATTCCTCAGGGAATCACGGCAATGATCAGTTATGTGCCGGAGAAAAACAGCGCTGAAAATACTGAAAATATGCTCCAGGCGATCTCCCAGGTAAAAACCGGACAGATCACCTATGCTGTCAGGGATACACGTATTGATGACAAGGAAATCCACGAAGGCGATATTATGGGAATCGGCGATTCCGGAATCCTTGCAGTTGGCAAGGACAGACTGGAGGTAACTAAGGAAACTATCGCAGCTATGATGGACGATGACTCAGAAGTAGTCAGCATCTACTACGGTGCGGATACTGACCAGGCTGAGGCAGAAGCACTTGCATCCACAGTAGAAGAGCTTTATCCTGACTGTGACGTAGAAGTAAATGCAGGGGGCCAGCCTATTTATTACTACGTGATTTCGGTAGAATAAACAGATGCCCTCACTTCATACACTAAAAGGTGTAGGCCCGAAAACGGAAGCCCTGTTTGCCAGACTGGGCATTATTGACACAGATTCCCTGATCCATTATTATCCCCGTACCTATGATATTTATGAAGCACCGGCAGAGATTCGTTCTCTGGAGGAATCTACGGTAGCTGCCATAACAGCTACCGTTACAACGGGTGTCTATATTAACAAGGTACGTAATCTCCAGGTGGTAACAACCACAGTGGCAGATCAAACAGGGAGGCTTCCTGTTACCTGGTTTAATATGCCTTATTTACGTTCCACTCTGAAAAAGGGAAGTGTATTTGTTCTCAGGGGCAGGATTACCCGCAAGCAGGGAAAGCTTCAGATGGAACATCCGGAAATATTTACCCCTGCAGCTTACGAAGAGATTCTGCACAGTCTCCAGCCAATCTATGCCCTCACATCAGGGCTGTCCAATAAAACCATTGTGAAGCTGCTCCATCAGGCTCTGGAGGACGGCTCTCTCCATCAGGAATATCTTTCCCAGGAGTACAGGGAACGGTATCATCTGGCAGACTGCAATTTTGCATTGTCTGCCATTCATTTCCCCAAAAATATGCAGGAGCTGATCGCGGCCAGGAGAAGGCTGGTATTTGATGAGTTTCTGCTGTTTATTCTTGCAGTGCGCCTTTTGAAGGAAAAAACAGAGAGTACAGTCAATACTTTTCCCATGCATACTGTATGGACTACAGAGGAGATCATTGAAAATCTGCCTTATGCTTTGACAAAAGCCCAGCAAAATGTATGGCATGAGATTGAAAGAGACCTGAGCGGTTATGGGCTGATGTCCAGGCTGGTGCAGGGAGATGTGGGAAGCGGCAAAACAATCCTGGCTTTTCTGGCTATGATCATGACTGCGGAAAATGGCTACCAGGCGGTGCTGATGGCGCCTACAGAGGTACTTGCCAGACAGCATTTTCAGGCTATGGAAAAGCTTCTGAAGGAACAGGAAATTGATTTCTGCCATCCTTTGCTTCTTACCGGATCGGACACAGCCAGAGAGAAAAGGGAAAAATATGCACAGATTGCATCCAAAGAGGCAAATATTGTGATCGGAACCCATGCCCTGATCCAGGAAAAGGTTCAATATAACCAGCTGGCACTTGTAATCACAGATGAACAGCACAGATTTGGGGTGAAACAGAGAGAGGCCCTGACAACCATGGGAAATCCTCCCAATGTACTGGTTATGAGTGCAACGCCTATTCCCAGAACCCTGGCAATTATTATTTATGGAGATCTGGATATTTCTGTGATCGATGAGCTTCCTGCACAGAGACTGCCGGTAAAAAACTGTGTGGTAGATACTTCTTACCGGCCCAAAGCCTATGCTTTTATGGAACAGCAGATCCGTCAGGGACGACAGGTATATGTGATCTGTCCAATGGTGGAGGAAAGCGAGGGAATGGACGGGGAAAATGTTCTGGATTATACAGCAAAGCTTCAGCAGATTTTCCCTTCTGATATTAAAATTGCTTTTCTTCATGGAAAAATGCATTCCAGGGAAAAGAATAAGATTATGGAGTCCTTTGCTGCAGGAGAAATTCAGATTTTAGTATCCACCACAGTGATTGAGGTAGGAGTGAATGTCCCTAATGCAACCGTAATGATGGTGGAGAATGCGGAGCGTTTTGGCCTGGCACAGCTTCATCAGCTTCGGGGCCGTGTGGGAAGAGGAGAACATCAGTCTTATTGTATTTTTATGCAGGGAAATAAAGAAAAGGAAACATCAAAACGGTTGGAAATTTTGAATAAATCCAATGATGGTTTCTATATTGCAGAGGAAGATTTGAAATTGAGGGGACCGGGAGACTTCTTTGGGATCCGACAGAGTGGTCTGCTGGAGTTCAAACTGGGTGATATTTATCAGGATGGGGATATTCTGAAGGCTGCCAGTGAAACGGCAGCGCAGATCCTGGAGCTGGATGAGAACCTGAGTCTGGAACAAAATGAAATTCTGAAACAGCGGTTAAAAGCATATATGCAGGAGGATTTGGAAAATCTGGGAATATAATTATTGCAAAAAAACAGAAAAAGTAGTATTCTATTCCGGTAACAGGATATCGAAAGCTGTGGATTTCCAGAGTCTACAGTTGGATTACCTTGTAAGGAGGCTATAAATATGACACCAAAAACAACTGCAAAAAAAGCAGAACCTGATACATCTACAGTACAGACAACCGAAGTAAAAGAGGCTCCTGCAAAAACTACAGTCAGAAAAACCAGAACAACTGCAAAGAAAACTACTGAGAAACCAACAGCAGAAAAGAAGCCGGCAACAGAGAAAAAACCGGCAGCAAGAAGAACTGTAAAGAAAGAGGTAAACGCAGAAGTTTATGTACAGTTCCTTGGCAAAGAGGTTTATGCAAAGGATGTTCTGGAAAATGTGAAGAAGATCTGGACAGAAGAAATGGGCAAGAAGGAAAAAGATCTGAAGGATGTTAAAATATACATCAAACCAGAAGAAAATACAGCATACTATGTGATCAATGGTGATGTGACAGGAGCTGTTGGACTGTAATACATAAGCAAAAAGGCCCGGAAGACTCAGAAAATGAGCTTCCGGGATTTTTTTTGTTCCAAATACCTTGCAGCAGAGTGTGCGCAAACAGTAACAAACAGTAACAAAGATAATCGAAAAGTAACAAAAAACCACAAAAATGGAAGATTTTAACTTGACATAAAATGGGGGAGATAGTACGATTAGAGTACTAAGTGAAAGTATGCTTTGAAAGTGAGGAAGATTTAAAATGGCAAATGACCATGGCGAACAGATAAGAATTGTACAGGAAACAGTGGCAGGTAAAGAGATTACTTTTGCACATGTAATGGGAGGTCCGGCCCCTGTCATTTATCAGAAGTTGGGTCTGAACCCTCAGCTGGACTATCGCTCTTCTGCAATTGGAATTATGAATATGACACCTCCGGAATCTGCAGTGATCGCTTCTGACATTGCAGTAAAGAGCGGAAATGTATATCTTGGCTTTGCAGACCGTTTTACAGGAACACTGATCATTACAGGGGAGATTTCTGACGTAATGTCTGCATTGACGGAGATCGTGGATTATTTCCGGGATACTCTGGGCTATGTAGTATGTGACATCACCAAGAGATAGGAAGTGTTGGAATGGCTGGAATAACAACAAAGGAGCTTTTGGAAAAGATATATCATGAGGATTTTGAGAAACTTAAGGGAGAGAAGCTCCGTATGATCAGGGTCCGGGTTCCGGGTAAGGAAGTCTGTCTGGCTCATGTGATCAGTCCTTCTTCTTCCTGTATTTATCAGAATCTGGGACTGCATATCGGCACCCATGAGGGAGAGGACCATACAGGGGAAGCTGTGGGGATGATCCGCTTTACGCCCTGGGAGGCAGTTGTAGTGGCTGCTGATGTGGCGTTGAAAAGCGCTGATGTACAGATTGGTTTTATGGATCGTTTCTGTGGTTCTCTGATATTGACAGGCGGGCTGACAGAAGTACAGACAGCAGTAGAAGAGGTTGTGAGATTTTTTGACCAGGTGCTGGGCTTTAAAACCTGCCCGGTTTACAAAAGCTGATACAGAATAAGGTGACAGACAATATATGAAGAAAATTTTTCTTATGGGAAGAAGTGAGGCAGGGAAAACTTCCCTCACCCAGGCGCTGAAAGGGGAAGAGCTTCACTATGTAAAAACACAATATACCAATACCGAGGATGATACCATTGATTCACCGGGAGAATATGCAGAGTCCAAACGCTTTAGTGTGGGGCTTGCCTGTTTCTCTTTTGAGGCAGATGTGGTAGGTATTGTGCAGGCGGCAGATGAGCCTTTTAATCTTTTTGCTTCCGGCAGTCATTCCTTTATCCAGAGGCCGCTGATCGGGATCATAACCAAGATAGATTCTCCTTATGCCAATATTCCCATGGTGAGGCAGTGGCTGATCAATTCGGGCTGTGAGAGGATTTTTCTGGTAAACAATGTGACCAGAGAGGGAATTGATGAATTGATGGAATATCTGAAAGACGATCTTCCAAAGCTGACTATGGAACAGGCCAGATATCGGCAGAGTCTGGGCCTGAATGAATGGGATCCGCTTCCGGAGGGAGTAAATTATCCAAATCACATAGAAGGGAAAATGTGAAAAAATGAAGAACCACAGGCAGAGAAAAGAGATGACAGAATATACCTTGAAAAAAGCCGGCAATGATGCAAAGCGTAAGGTATTAGTGGTAGAGGATAACCAGTTAAACAGAGAAATGCTTGCAGAAATTTTGTCTGACAGATATCAGGTATTGACAGCCTGTGATGGGGAAGAAGGTCTGCGATGCCTGGCAGAGCATTACCAGGAGCTGGCAGTAGTTCTTCTGGATGTATGCATGCCCATATGTGATGGATATGAATTCCTGGAAAGAATGCAGGGAGATTCACTGCTTTCATCTATTCCGGTCATCGTCATGACTGCCAGTGGCAGACAGGAGACAGAATTAAAATGTCTGGAGCTGGGAGCTGTGGATTTTATAATTAAGCCCTATAATCCGCAGATTGTGCTTGGAAGGATCAACAATGTGATCAAGCTGAGAGAATCTGCCCGGGTTCTGGCTGCTGTGGAACACGATGAGTTGACTGGTCTGTATACCAGACAGGCCTTTTTTCATCATGCCAAAACTCTGTTCAAATTAAAAAAAGAGGAAGATTTTCATGTTGTGGTTGCGGATGTAAAGGATTTTAAGCTGATCAATGGCAGTTATGGTGCAAATGCAGGGGATGAGCTGCTGCGCTATATGGCAAAGGCATATCAGGGGCTTATCCGGCATGGATTGCTTTCCAGATATGGAAGTGACCAGTTTGCATGTCTTGTTTATGGAATGCCTGAGATTGATAAGGATGAAATAGAAAAGTATACCAGAGAGATCGCAGATCATGCACCCATTCCGAATGTGACTATTAATTATGGGGTTTATATGCACATTGATAAAACACTTCCTGTATCTGCAATCTGTGGCCGTGGTTTTATGGCAATCAAAAATATCCGCGGTAATTATGAAAGTAATATCTCTTATTATACTGCGGAGATGAGGGAAAAACAGATACGCAGCCGACAGCTGGAAAGTGATTTCGAGGGTGCGTTGGCGAACAGGGAATTTGTGGTGTATTATCAGCCTAAGTATAGCGTGGAAACAGAAAAAATCGTAGGTGCAGAGGCACTGGTGCGTTGGCAGAAGCCAGATGGAGAAATCATATCTCCCGGAGAGTTTATTCCTGTGTATGAAAGAGATGGCCTGATCGTAAAACTGGATGAATATGTATTTAGACAGGTCTGCTGTTTTCAGAGAAGACGGATGTTGCAGGGAAAGGAGTTGATTCCGATCTCAGTCAATCTGTCCAGGGCAAGTCTGCATCGTAGCGGTACGGTGATGCGCTATGTAGAGATTGTGAAGGGTGCAGAAATCCCCTTTTCCTGTGTGCCCGTAGAACTTACGGAGACAGCTGCTCTGTATAGTGACCGGATCAGGAGGATTACAGAGGCGCTTGTCAGAACCGGCTTCCTTTTACATATGGATGATTTTGGTTCCGGATATTCTTCTCTGACCAGTTTGAATGAGCTGCCCTTTTCTACTTTGAAGATTGATAAAAAACTGATAGATTATATTGAACAGCAAAAAGGAAAAAAAGTGGTACAGCAGGTGATTTCCCTTGCTCATGGCCTGGATATGAAGGTAGTTGCAGAAGGTGTTGAAAATTTCAGTCAGGTTCAATTGCTGAAAGAGATGAAATGTGATGTGATCCAGGGTTTTTATTATTCACGCCCTCATCCGGAAGAGCAGTTTGCTGTAATGGTAGACTAGAAGATATGAAACAGGGTTTGACTTTATAGATGATAGAATAAAGTCAAACCCTGTTTTTTTATCCCAGTGTTTGGAAATAATTGTGAAAAACATAACAAAACAAAAGAAAAAAATGAAAAAAAGTCATCAAAAAGCTATAAAAATAAAATTTAACACTTTATTTAATAAAAATAACTTGTTAAATGATTGACGATATGATATGATTTTCAAGACCACTATTGTACATATCTAGATACAATATCATCAAGATATGGCTGAAAATTTATCAGGAAAAAAGGAGTATTGAGGTTATGAGCAGTAAAATTACTATCATTGGTGCCGGCAGCGTCGGGTCTACAATTGCGTACACTTTATCAAGCCAGGATATCGCATCTGAGATTGTTCTGATCGATATAAACAAACAGAAGGCAGAGGGCGAAGTTCTTGATATCATTCAGGGAACCTGTTTCAGAGATCCGATCTCTATTATTGCCGGTGATTATGAAGATGCAAAGGATTCCGATATTGTGATCATCACCTCCGGTATTGCGCGTAAGCCTGGACAGACAAGACTTGAGCTTACACAGACAAATGTAAATATCCTTAAATCCATCACACCGGAGATCGTAAAGGCAGCACCGGATGCTCTTTATCTTATTGTAAGTAATCCTGTTGATATTATGACTTATGTCTTTACAAAGATTTCAGGACTTCCGGAAAACCAGATCCTTGGTTCCGGTACCATTCTCGACTCAGCACGTTTGCGTTGCGGACTTTCCGAGCATTTCCAGATTGCGCAGAGTAACATTCATGCCTATGTATTCGGGGAACATGGAGATACCTCCTTTATCCCATGGTCCGGTGCCTATATTTCAGGCGTAAGTGTAGATGAATACTATGAAATTGAGAAAAAACTGGGCAAAGACATTGAACCTGTGGACAAAGAGGCTATGCTTCAGTATGTACAGAAATCCGGCGGACAGATCATTTCCAAGAAAGGTGCAACCTTCTACGCGGTATCTTCTTCTGTCTGTAAACTCTGCAGCCTTCTTGTATCTTCCTCAGAATCTATCTCCACAGTATCCACTATGATGCATGGAGAATATGGAATCGAAGATGTCTGCCTCAGTACCCTGACTCTGGTAGGACCAAATGGCGTGCAGGGTAAAGTTCCTATGAGAATGAACAAAGCAGAGATTGAACAGCTGCAGAAGAGTGCAGACGCACTGAAAGAGATTATTGCTCAGCTTGACCTTTAAAAATAAAAGTCCAAAAGGAAGTGGGAAATCCTGCTTCCTTTTGACTTATATTTCGTCAGAACGAATCAAAAGATTGTTTGTAAAATAACAAAAAAAGAAAAAAATCAGAAAAAAATACTTGTTAAATTGTTGTCAATATGATATGATGTTTTCGGAAATCGAGCTGATACACTCCTTTAATGCGGAGGAAGGGTGTGCAAACTCTTTTATTTTCTATGTCTTAACAAAGATATAAAAAGTAAGTGTATTAGACTTGGTTTATATTTTTGTCTACATATCGTTAAAAAAAAGACAAAGAATTGAATAATTATCACTATTTACCTGAACAACTAAGAAAGGATAATGTTAAGTATGAAGTACAGTTATTATCCGGGTTGTACCCTGAGAAACAAGGCGAAAGATCTGGACGAATATGCCAGAGCCAGCGCCAGAGCACTTGGGTTTGAACTGGAAGAGATCGAAGACTGGCAGTGCTGCGGAGGTGTTTATCCTCTGGGAACTGACGAAATCGCTACAAAACTTTCTTCTGTCCGTGCTCTTAATCAGGCCAAAGAAAAGGGCCAGGATCTGGTAACAATCTGCTCTGCCTGTCATCATGTGATCAAACGTGTCAATGATGATATGAAAAATGTGGAAGATATCCGCACCAGAGCAAATAATTACATGCAGCTTGATGAGCCTTATGAAGGCGAGACAACAGTGCTCCATTATCTGGAAGTACTTCGCGACAAAGTCGGTTTCGACAAGCTGAAAGAGAAGGTAGTAAACCCGCTTACAGGAAAGAAGATCGGAGCCTATTACGGATGTCTCTTATTACGTCCGGGCAAGATCATGGCTTTCGATGATCCGGAGAATCCAACTATCATGGAAGATTTCATTCGTGCACTTGGTGCAGAACCGGTGATCTATCCATACAGAAATGAATGCTGCGGCGGTTACATTTCTCTCAAAGAAAAAGAAATGTCCCAGAACATGTGTCAGAAAATAGAAGACAGTGCCAAAGGCTTTGGCGCAGATATGCTGATCACAGCCTGTCCATTGTGTAAATATAATTTAAATAAAAATGCTTCCAGCGAACTGCCTGTATATTATTTCACAGAGCTCCTTGCAGAAGCCCTCGGAGTAAAAGAGGAGGTAGCAAAATGAGAAACGAACATTCAGCAGCAGAGAAAATTAAAGAAATCTCAGGAACAAATCCGCTGAAATGTATGAAATGTGGAAAATGTTCTGCTACCTGCCCGTCCTTCAATGAAATGGATATCAAGCCACATCAGTTTGTATCCTATGTTGTAAACGAAGATATTGAAGCACTTGTCAATTCAAAATCTCTCTGGAAATGCCTTTCCTGCTTTGCATGCGTGGAGCGCTGTCCAAGAGATGTAAAACCTGGAAAGCTCATTGATGCAGCAAGACAGTTAGTTGTCCGCGAAAAAGGCGGAGACTATCTGAAAGCAGATGAGATCCCGGAACTTCTTGATCCGGAACTGCCACAGCAGCTTCTGGTAAGTGCATTCAGAAGATACAGGAGGTAAGTCAGAGTGCAGAGAATTGGTGTATTTGTCTGTCATTGCGGAAGCAATATTGCCGCTACGGTAGATGTAAAAAAAGTTGTTGAATTAGCTGCCAAAGAGCCAGGTGTGGTTCATGCAGAAGACTACCAGTATATGTGTTCAGAAGCAGGCCAGGCTAAGATCCAGGAAGCTATCAGAGAGAAGAATCTGACAGGCGTTGTTGTCTGTTCCTGTTCTCCCCGTATGCATGAGGCAACTTTCAGAAAAGCAGCTGAAAGAGCCGGACTGAACCCATACATGGTGGAGATCGCAAATATCCGTGAGCACTGCTCCTGGATCCACAAGGATATGGAAGAAGCTACAAAGAAAGCTGTGATCCTTGCCAGAGCAGCAATTGCAAAAGTAAATTTAAATGCTCCTCTTCAGCCGGGAGAGAGCCGTGTTACAAAGAGAGCCCTGATCATCGGCGGCGGTATTGCCGGAATCCAGACAGCCCTGGATATCGCAGATGCAGGATATGAAGTAGATATTGTAGAGAAAACTCCAAGTATCGGCGGAAGAATGTCACAGCTTGATAAAACATTCCCTACACTTGACTGTTCTGCATGTATCCTCACACCTAAGATGGTTGAGGCAGCAGCCCATGAGAAGATTAATATCTATACATACAGTGAAGTAGAACATGTCAGCGGTTTCGTAGGTGATTTCACCGTTGATATCAGAAAGAAAGCAAGAAGTGTAAATATGGACAAATGTACAGGCTGCGGTGTCTGTCAGGAGAAATGTCCGTCCAAGAAGATCCCGAATGAATTTAACAGAGGATTAAACAACAGAACTGCGATTTACACTCCATTTGCACAGGCCATCCCGAATGTTCCGGTTATCGATCGTGAGAACTGTATCAAGTTTAAAACCGGAAAATGTGGTGTATGTTCCAAAGTATGTCAGGCAGGTGCCATTGATTACGATCAGCAGGATGAGATCGTAACACAGAAATATGGTGCCATCGTAGTTGCCACCGGTTTCGATACCATCAAACTTGACAAATACGATGAATATGCATACAGCCAGAGCAAAGATGTGATCACATCTCTGGAACTGGAACGTATTATGAACGCAGCAGGTCCTACAAAAGGACACTTAGAGCGTCTTTCCGACGGAAAAGCTCCGAAAGAGCTGGTATTTATCCAGTGCGTAGGAAGCAGATGTTCTGATGACAGAGGAAAGCCATACTGCTCCAAAATCTGCTGTATGTATACAGCAAAACATGCAATGCTGATCCGTGATAAATATCCGGATACAAATGTAACCGTCTTCTATATTGATGTGCGTACCCCAGGTAAGAACTTTGATGAGTTCTACAGAAGAGCTGTAGAGCAGTACGGTGTAAACTACATCAAAGGCCAGGTAGGAAAAGTTATTCCTCAGCCGGACGGAAGCCTTCTTGTACAGGGATCTGACCTGATCGATAATAAACAGATTCTTAAGAAAGCAGATATGGTCGTTCTTGCAACAGCTATTGAACCAAATCCGGATGTGCGTAAGATTGCTACCATGCTTACAGCAAGTATTGACACAAATAACTTCCTTACAGAAGCCCATGCAAAGCTTCGTCCGGTAGAGTCTCCTACAGCAGGTATCTTCCTTTCCGGTGTCTGCCAGGGACCGAAAGATATTCCGGAGACAGTTGCACAGGCTGGTGCAGCAGCAGTTAAGGCAATCGGTCTTCTTGCAAAAGATAAGCTGACAACCAACCCATGTACAGCAAAATCCGATGAGCTGTTATGTAACGGATGCTCTACATGTGCAAATGTTTGCCCATATGGAGCAATTTCCTATGAGGATAAAGAAGTAAATGACCACGGTATCCGTGAAACAAGAAGAGTAGCCGTTGTAAATACAGCACTTTGCCAGGGCTGTGGTGCATGTACAGTAGCCTGCCCGTCCGGTGCTATGGATCTGCAGGGCTTTTCCAACAGACAGATTATCGCGGAGGTAGATGCAATATGTCGATAGAAACAAACGAAGAATTCAGACCTAAGATTGTGGCATTCTGCTGTAACTGGTGCAGTTATGCAGGTGCAGACCTTGCAGGAAGCAGCCGTCTTTCTTATCCGGCTGATGTAAAGATCATCCGTGTTCCATGTTCCTGCCGTGTCAATCCAATGTTCATCCTCCGCGCTTTTGAGAAAGGTGCTGACGGTGTGATCATGTGTGGATGTCATCCTGGAGACTGTCACTACAGCACAGGTAACTACTATGCAAGAAGACGTATGACCCTTCTTTTCTCCATGCTGGATTACATCGGTGTGGAAAACGGAAGAACAAGAGTAGAATGGGTTTCCGCTGCTGAAGGTGTGAAATTCTCCCAGACTATGAATGAGTTTGTAGAGAAAATCCATTCCCTTGGTAAGAACGTAAGATTGGAGGATTTAAGATGCAGGAGCTGATAAATCGTGCAAAAGAACTTCTTGCTGATGGTACAGTTGCAAGAGTTCTGGGATGGAAAGCCGGAGATCTGCCTTATAATCCGGAACCGGCTTACTTTGAAACAGAAGAATCTCTGAAAGATTTTGTATATAACGGATTTTGCGGTGCAAACCTTAGCAAATATATGATCGAAGCTTCCAAGCTGGAAGGCAAGACACTGGTTTGTTTAAAACCATGCGATACCTACAGTTTTAACCAGCTGATCAAAGAGCATCGTGTAGACCGTGAGAAAGCTTATATCATTGGTGTTGGATGTAAAGGAAAACTGGATATTGAGAAGATCCGCAAACAGGGAATCAAAGGTATTGAGAGCATTTCCGGTGCAGAGATCACTGATGAAGCAGAAACACTGACTATTCAGACTATTTATGGTGAGAAAACCTGTGCATACAAGGATGCCATGCTTGAAAGATGTCATGTATGTAAAGGAAAAGAACATAAGATCTATGATGAGCTGATGGGAGAGTCCAAAGAGACAAAAGATGCAGACCGTTTTGCAGAAGTAGAAAAGATCGAGGCAATGAGCCCGGAAGAGAAGTTTGCTTTCTTCCAGAATGAATTAAGCAAATGTATCCGCTGCAATGCCTGCCGTAATGTCTGTCCTGCATGCAGCTGCCGTAAATGTGTATTTGACAGCAACAAGTTTGACAGTGCACAGAAAGCAAATGTGGATTCCTTTGAAGAAAAGATGTTCCACATTATCCGTGCATTCCATGTAGCAGGCAGATGTACAGACTGTGGTGAATGCAGCAGAGTATGTCCTCAGGGAATCCCCCTTCACCTGTTCAACCGTAAATTTATCAAAGATATTGATACTTTCTATGGAGAATATCAGGCAGGAGAGGACACAACCTCCAAAGGACCTCTTACAAACTTTACATTTGAAGATGTTGAGCCGAGTATTGTGGCAGAAAGGGGATAATGTATGTATAAGATAGCAGCAGAAAATCTGCAGGCATTATTCCGGAAAATTGCCGCAGATCAGGATTTATATTTACCTGTTAAAGTCAGTGACCAGGTAAACTTCAGAGCATGGAGTCAGGACGCAGAAGTCTGTCTTGACACCTTAAAAACAGTAAAGTCACCGAAAGATGCCTTCTTCCCACAGAGTGAAAACCTTTATACCTGTAAGAAAGATGAAAAGAATATTTCCATTGAACCACAGGCATTACAGGAGAAAAACTTCGTTGTATTCGGTATGAAAGCCTGCGATGTACAGGGTGTAAAAGTTCTGGATAACGTATTTTTAAGTGATCCGGTAGATACCTTCTATGCAGCAAGAAGAGAGCACGGAACCATCGTTGCACTTGCATGTCATGAACCGGAAGAGAGCTGTTTCTGTAAGGTATTCGGCATTGACTGTGCAGATCCTGTTGCAGATGTTGCAACATGGATGATCGACGGAGAGCTTTACTGGAAACCTCTTACAGAGAAGGGCGAAGCTCTTACAAAAGCAGTTGCAGAACTTCTTGACGATGGGGATGAAGCAAAGGTAGAAGAAGAGAAAACTGCAATCCGCGCCATCGTAGAAAAACTTCCATATTCCAATCTTTCGCTGGAAGGATGGGGACAGGAAGATTACATGGACCGTTTTAACTCTCCTGTATGGGAAGAGCTTTACAAACCATGTCTGGCATGCGGCACCTGTACATTCGTATGTCCTACCTGCCAGTGCTATGATATCAAAGACTATGATACAGGACACGGTGTACAGCGTTACCGCTGCTGGGATTCCTGTATGTATTCTGACTTTACCATGATGGCACACGGAAATAACCGTAACAGCCAGATGCAGCGTTTCCGTCAGAGATTCATGCATAAGCTTGTTTATTATCCTGTAAACAACAACGGAATGTTCTCATGTGTAGGCTGCGGCCGCTGCGTTGAGAAATGCCCGTCATCCTTAAATATCGTAAAAGTCATCAAAGCTTTTGAAAATCAGGGAGGTGAAAAATAATGAGCGAATGTACCTGCCATAAAAACTATACATTGGATACACTGATCCCAAAGGTTGGTGTGATCACAGATATCCGCCAGGAGACACCGGATGTTAAGACCTTCCGTGTAAATGCTCCTGAAGGCGGAAAGCTTTTTGAACATATGCCCGGACAGTGCGCGATGGTCTGCGCACCAGGCGTCAGTGAAGGTATGTTTTCCATTACTTCTTCACCTACAAATAAAGAATATCAGGAATTCAGTATCAAAAAGTGCGGTTCTCTGACGGATTATCTTCACAGCCTTCAGGTTGGAGATGAGATCACAGTCCGCGGGCCATACGGAAACCATTTTCCTGTAGAAGATAAATTAAAAGGCAAAAATCTTCTGTTTATCGCAGGTGGTATCGGACTTGCACCACTTCGTTCTGTGATCAACTATGTACTGGACAATCGTGCTGACTATGGAACAGTAGATATCCTCTATGGTTCCCGTTCTGCAGACGACCTGGTACAGTTAAAAGAAATCCAGGAAGTCTGGATGAAGGCAGAGGGAGTCAATGTTTATCTGACAATTGACCGCGAACAGGAAGGCTGGGACGGACATGTTGGATTCGTTCCTTCCTATTTAAAAGAGATTGGATTCGATACAAACAAAACAGCACTTGTCTGCGGACCGCCGATCATGATCAAGTTCGTTCTTGCAGGACTGGAAGAACTGGGCTTCTCCAGAGAACAGGTTTATACAACTCTGGAGCTTCGTATGAAATGCGGCGTAGGTAAATGCGGCCGCTGCAATATCGGCTCCAAATACGTCTGCAAAGACGGTCCGGTATTCCGCTGCGACGAAATCGACGAATTACCTGCAGAATACTGATTAGTTGATAAGGGACGCATTCCGGAAATTTATATTCCACGCAGGCAAAGGAGCAACGGTTCGGTGAACTCCCTCCTGATTTTCCACTCTATATATGGGAATGCAACATTATCGTTACTAGCAGGAGACCTTGCCTGTATACGGCGCCGCTTGGCCAGCGCACAGCCAGGGGAATTGGGTCTCGACCTAAGTGCCCTTTTAAGGAGTGGTTTTAGCGATGACGAAATCCAGCGCCTACGCAGACTTAGGCGCGAGGGCTCTCCCGAGCGGCTTAGTCGTAGTTGGCGATTAGTTCGGCAGCGCGTTACGACGGGGCCGTGGGCGAGACCCAATTCCCCTGGCGTCCCCCCTGATTAAAAAAGCATACAGACAATGAACAATAAAGAAAGGACCTTCAACATGGAAAATAAGGTAAACGTATATTTTTTCGGTAAGAAATACAGTGTACCTGCAGAACTTACAATTATGACTGCCATGGAATATGCCGGTTATACATTGAAGAGAGGCTGCGGATGCAGACACGGATTCTGCGGAGCCTGTGCAACCATCTACAGAATCAAAGGTCAGAACGAACTGAAAACCTGTCTTGCCTGTCAGACAAAGGTAGAAGAAGGAATGTATGTAGCAAGCATCCCATTCTTCCCTACAGACAAGAGAACCTACAATATAGAAGAACTTCAGCCAAATCAGCAGGTAATGATGGAACTTTATCCGGAAATCTACAGCTGTATCGGATGTAATGCCTGTACAAAAGCATGTACTCAGGACTTAAATGTAATGCAGTACATCGCATATGCGCAGAGAGGTGAACTGGAAAAATGCGCAGAAGAATCTTTTGACTGCGTAAGCTGCGGATGCTGTTCCGTAAGATGCCCGGCCGGCATTTCTCACCCGATGGTAGGTCTTCTGGCAAGACGTCTCACAGGTAAATATATTGCACCTAAGAGCGAACATCTTGAAAACCGTGTGGAAGAGATCCACGAAGGTAAATTTGATGACCTGATCGAGCAGATCATGCAGAAACCTATCACAGAGATGCAGGAACTTTATAACAACAGAGACATTGAGAAATAAGGAGGGCGTAAGAATATGTATGCACCATATCCAGAAAATATGATGGAATCCATCAAAAAGGTAGAGGCTACAAGAGCAGAGCGTATGGCCACAGAGCCAAGACGTCTGACAGCAGATGAAAAAGACGCTCTTCTTCAGAAATTCCATCCAGATTATAATCCAGACGCATTTGCAGAAATTAAAGTCGGACCGAACAAAGGACAGAAAGCTCCTCTGGAACTGGCAGAGATGCTCCATTCAACAAGCCGTCTGATCAACGAAAAAATCGACCTTACAAAAATTGATTATGATGTAGACGTACTTGTAATCGGCGGTGGCGGTGCAGGTTCTTCCTGTGCCATTGAAGCACACAATGCAGGTGCAGACGTTATGATCGTTACAAAGCTTCGTATCGGTGATGCCAACACAATGATGGCAGAAGGCGGTATCCAGGCAGCAGATAAAGAGAATGATTCTCCTGTACAGCATTATCTGGACTGCTTCGGCGGCGGACATTTTGCAGCAAAACCGGAACTTGTAAAGAGACTGGTAATGGAAGCTCCGGATGCCATCAAATGGCTCAATGACCTTGGTGTTGAATTTGATAAAGCAGAAGACGGAACCATGGTTACTACACACGGCGGTGGTACTTCCAGAAAGAGAATGCATGCTGCAAAGGATTATTCCGGTTCTGAGATCATGCGTACCATCAGAGACGAAGTAATCAACCTTGGTATTCCGGTAGTTGAATTTACTTCAGCTGTTGAACTTCTCAAAGATGAAAAAGGACAGGTTGCAGGTGCAGTTCTCCTTAATATGGAAACAGGAGATTATTCTGTGGCAAGAGCAAAAACAGTTGTAATCGCAACAGGTGGTGCAGGAAGAATGCATTATCAGGGATTCCCCACATCCAATCACTACGGTGCAACTGCAGACGGACTTGTACTTGGATACAGAGCAGGTGCTTCCCTTCTTTATCAGGATTCTATCCAGTATCATCCAACAGGAGCAATTTATCCTTCCCAGATCATGGGTGCTCTGGTAACAGAGAAGGTTCGTTCCGTTGGTGCACAGCTTGTCAATGCAAACGGAGAAGCTTATATCCATCCCCTTGAAACCCGTGACGTAAATGCTTCCGGTGTTATCCGCGAGTGTGAAGAAGGCCGCGGCGTAGAAGTTCCTGGCGGACTGAAAGGTGTATGGCTTGACACTCCGATGATCGAAATCCTTGGTGGTGAGGGAACAATCGAAAAGAGAATCCCGGCTATGTTCCGTATGTACATGAACTATGGTATTGATATGAGAAAAGTTCCCATCGTCATTTATCCTACACTGCACTATCAGAACGGTGGTCTTGAGATTGACGGTGACGGATTTACAAAAGAACTTCCCAACCTTTTAGTTGCAGGCGAAGCGGCAGGCGGAATCCACGGAAGAAACAGACTGATGGGTAACTCTCTTCTGGATGTGATCGTATTCGGAAGAAATGCAGGTAAAAAAGCAGCTGCAAAATGCAAAAATGTAGAGCTTGGTAAAATGAATCTGGATCATATCTACAAATATGCAGATGAACTGGACAAAGCAGATTTACATACTGACAAAGTATCTCCATTACTGCTTCCAAAATATGCCCGTCACGAGCAGCGCTAATGTTACTGTTCACTCCGTTCCCAGCAACACGCTTCGCGATGCACAGAATTTATGCTAATCGCATAAATTCGCGCGGCATGTCTCGGGTTTTCTGTGACCTTCGCTCACAAAAAACACCTCGCGGGATATTACCAGTGAACAGTAACGCGTTAATAAAAAAATTCCGGTATCGGTGACAGGGAATTGCCGTTACCGGAAAGCTTTGATATAATAAAAAAGGGAATAGGTCATTGTTTAATGACATATCCAGAAATAGAGAAGGGAGCTTACCAGAATGCGTGAAGTAGAAGTAAGCAGACTTACAGATGTCATTGAAAAACTCTGTATCGAAGCAAATGAACATCTTCCGGAAGATGTAAAATGTGCCATCAAAACATGTCGCGCATGTGAAGATGGAGAGATTGCCAAGGGTGTCCTTGACAACATTATTGAGAATTTTGACATTGCAGACAGAGAGAATGTGCCGATCTGCCAGGACACAGGAATGGCATGCGTATTCCTTGAAATCGGACAGGATGTACATTTTGTCGGGGGAAATCTTGCAGATGCCATCAATGAGGGTGTACGCCGGGGATATGACAAGGGATATTTAAGAAAATCTGTAGTAAAGGATCCTGTTCGCCGTGGAAACACAGGTGACAACACACCGGCTATGATTTATACAGAAATCGTTCCCGGAGATCAGGTAAAGATCACAGTAGGCCCGAAAGGCTTCGGAAGTGAGAACATGAGCCAGATCCGTATGTTCAAACCATCTGCAGGATTACAGGGAATCAAGGATTTCATTCTTGAAGTAGTAGAGACTGCAGGTCCCAACCCGTGTCCACCAATGGTAGTGGGAGTTGGTATCGGAGGAACCTTTGACAAATGTGCACTTCTTGCAAAGAAAGCTCTGATGAGACCACTGGATACTCAGAACCCGGATCCGTTCTATGCTGATCTTGAAAAAGAAATGCTGGAAAAAGTAAACAAGCTTGGAATCGGACCTCAGGGATTTGGCGGAAAGACAACAGCTATTGGCCTGAATATTGAAACAATGCCGACTCATATTGCAGGTATGCCATGTGCAGTTAACATTAACTGTCATGTAACACGCCATAAATCGGAGGTGATCTGAGATGGAAAAAAAGAAAATTACACTTCCACTTACTAGAGAGCTGGCAAGAACTCTCCATGCAGGTGATCAGGTATTATTAACAGGTACTATTTATACATCCCGTGATGCAGGACACAAGAGAATGTGTGAGGCCCTTGCAAAAGGTGAGAAAATTCCATTTGATCCTACAGATGCAACCATCTACTATGTAGGACCAACTCCTGCAAAACCAGGTGCAGTCATCGGTTCCGCAGGCCCTACAACCAGCGGACGTATGGATGCCTATGCACCCACAATGATGTCTGTGGGAGCAAGAGGAATGATCGGAAAAGGTGCCCGCCTTCCGGAAGTAGTAGATGCCATGAAGAAATATGATGGTGTATACTTCGGAGCTATCGGCGGTGCAGGTGCGCTTCTTGCAAAATGCATCAAAAAGGCCGAACTGATCGCATATGAAGATCTGGGAGCAGAAGCACTTCGTAAATTATATGTAGAGGATATGCCTCTTGTAGTCATCATTGACTCAGAAGGTAATAATCTGTACG
>HE978651.1:1404215-1450363 GCA_000285855.2 Ruminococcus sp. JC304
AGATGGGAAAAGCAGAATATCTCAAAGAACACGGAGATAAGTAATTCTGCAGATACATAAAAAAATAACTTCCATATGCTGTAGACATACAGTATATGGAAGTTGCTTTATATAGCCAAAATTATATATATATTGTATCCAATATATAAAAATCATATATGCAATAATATGAATTATATCTTTTACATTTGGCCTATAAACGTATAACATGATAATCAGGGTCAAAAAGGGACCCGCCAAACATGAAAAAGCAGCAATTTACGCAGTAAAGCAGCGGATTTCGAATGTTTGAGAATAAACGGTAAAAGGATAAAGGCAGTTATCTGTACAGGAGATAGCTGAAAATAAACTTAAACGGGGAAAATTATGAAAGATCATAGTCAACACGAGATACAAATGTCGGAAGCCTTTTTAAACAGTGCGTTCCTGGCACTGTCAGGAGGTTTTCAGGATGCTTATACTTATAATGCAAGAAACGAAGTATTCTGTAATGCACAGACAGGAAACGTGGTTCTTATGAGCCAGCATTTTATGGCAGGGGAAGTGACTGCAGGACTGGGGTACTTCTTTCCTATTATTTTCTTTGCACTGGGCGTATGGGTTGCGGAGAAAATACAGGCAAATTATAAATATGCTCAGAAGCTCCACTGGAGACAGGGTGTTCTGCTGGCAGAAATCCTGATCTTATTTACAGTAGGTTTCCTGCCAACCGAATACAATATGCTGGCAAATGCCATGGCATCCTTCGCCTGTGCAATGCAGGTACAGTCCTTCCGCAAGGTAAATGGTTATTCTTATGCAAGTACCATGTGTATCGGAAACCTGCGTAGCGGTACTGCAGCATTGTCCGTTTATTTTCGTGAGAGAAAATCAAAACAGCTAGAACAGGCAATGTATTATTTCGGAATCATTTTTATGTTTGCATTGGGTGCCGGAATTGGTGGAAACCTGTCCATATGTTATGGAACCAGAATGATCTGGGTATCCTGCGGATTTCTTATGGTCAGTTTCCTGCTGATGTTTGTAGAAAAATATAAACATTTTCATGAAGAAAATGGAAATGCCCACAGCAATTCGTAGATATCAAGTTAGGGGCAAAATGCCTTTTGACCCTAACATCATTTCATAGCGTGTAAAAAAGACAGTCTGATGACCATTGTACCGAAAGGTGTGTGGACAGGCTGTCTTTTATTTAACATGTTTGTGAAATAAATTGCATATTCAACAAATAATATTCTATACAATACGGGTGCTTTATATATAATAGCTATAAATATTCAGAAAAATAAAGAAAGGATATTGTGAAAATTAACTTATTGTAGTATAATAACAACAGCGCATATGTAGAAAATAACTAAAGTGTTAGCAAAGCCAAAACTATATAATGTTTAAGGAGGGAACCGAATGTTAGACCAGTCTTATTACAAGAAAACAGATGAGATTATCGAGCACTACGGACGTAAAGCTGCTTCGTTAATTCCCATCATGCAGGACATTCAGGCAGAGTATCGTTATCTGCCGGGAGAATTACTCACCTATGTAGCGGCTCAGATCGGGGTAAAGGAAGCCAAAGCATACAGTGTGGCAACCTTCTATGAAAACTTTTCCTTTGAGCCAAAGGGAAAATATGTGATCAAGGTATGTGACGGTACTGCCTGTCATGTGAGAAAATCCATGCCTGTGAAAGAAGCCCTGATGAAGGAGTTGGGATTAAGCCATAAGAAACACACTACAGATGATATGCTTTTTACTGTGGAGACTGTTTCCTGTCTGGGTGCATGCGGACTGGCACCTACACTGACAGTAAATGATGCGGTACATCCCAAAATGACACCTGAGAAGGCTGTAGAGCTGTTAAATGAATTGAGAGGTGAGAACGTATGAGTATTACATGTAAAGAAGACCTGTTGAACCGACAGACAGAGGTAAAAGAGCAGATCAATACTTATACCTGCCGCGTACTTGTATGTTCAGGTACAGGTTGTATTGCATCCGGTTCTGAGAAAATTTATGAAGAAATGAAAAGGCTCTGTGAGGATATTGACGGGGTTACTGTTGAGATGCAGAAGGATGTTCCTCATGTGGGAGTGATCAAGACAGGATGCCAGGGCTTATGTGAGCTGGGACCGTTGATGAGAATTGAACCCTATGACTATCAGTATGTACATGTACAGCCTGAGGACTGTAAGGAAATTGTAGAGAGAACAGTTCTGGAGGGCAAACCTGTAGAGCGGCTGTTTTACAGAGAACATGACAAAGTCTGTCCTCATCCTGACGATATTCCGTTCCTTAACCAGCAGACACGTATTGTGTTGGAAAACTGCGGTAAAATCGATGCAGAATCCATAGATGAATATATTGCAGTGGGTGGCTATCAGGCACTGGCAAAGGCTTTGGGTTCCATGACCTCTCAGGAAGTGATTGACGAAGTGACAAAATCTGGCCTCAGAGGCCGTGGTGGTGCAGGCTTCCCGGCTGGTAAGAAATGGTCTCAGGTAGCACGCCAGGCAGAAAAGACCCGTTATGTTGTGTGTAACGGTGATGAGGGTGACCCTGGTGCATTTATGGATGGTTCCGTAATGGAAGGTGATCCATATAAAATGATCGAAGGTATGACCATCGCAGCCTATGCAGTAGGAGCAGAAGACGGTTATATTTATGTTCGTGCAGAATATCCTCTTTCTGTAAAACGTCTGCATATGGCTATTGAACAGGCGGAAAAATATGGTCTGTTAGGTGATAATATTTTAAATTCCGGTGTAAACTTCCATTTACATATCAACAGAGGTGCCGGAGCTTTCGTATGTGGAGAAGGTTCAGCACTTACCGCATCTATCGAGGGCAACAGAGGTATGCCTCGTGTAAAACCGCCCCGTACAGTAGAGAAGGGTCTGTGGGGAAAACCTACAGTTTTGAACAATGTAGAGACCTATGCGAATGTACCACGGATCATCCTTCAGGGAGCTGACTGGTTCCGTACCATCGGTACAGAAGGAAGTCCTGGAACAAAGACCTTCTCCCTGACCGGTGCCATTGAGAATACCGGCCTGATCGAGGTTCCTATGGGAACCACTCTCCGCCATATTATTTATGATATCGGAGGCGGTTTGAAGAGCGGTGCTGCTTTCAAGGGGGTTCAGATCGGCGGACCTTCCGGTGGATGCCTGATCCTGGATCAGCTGGATGCACCTCTTGATTTTGATGCAGTAAAGAAGTTGGATGCAATTATGGGCTCCGGTGGTCTGGTAGTTATGGATGAGAATACCTGTATGGTTGAGGTAGCCAGATTCTTTATGAACTTTACACAGCGAGAGAGCTGCGGTAAATGTGTACCATGCCGTGAAGGAACCAAACGTATGCTGGAGATTCTGGAGAGGATCGTAGATGGCAAGGGTGAGATGTCTGATCTGGATGAGCTGGAAGAACTGGCAAATATGGTTCAGAATATGGCTCTCTGCGGTCTTGGCAAGAGTGCGCCTCTTCCTGTTATCAGTACCCTGAAACGCTTCCGTGATGAATATGAGGAACATATCCGTGACAAAAAATGCCGTGCAAAGGTATGTACAGCGCTTCGTCAGTTCCATATTAACCCTGAATTCTGTATCGGCTGCGGCAAATGCGCGAAAAACTGTCCGGCAGGTGCTATTTCAGGTAGGATCAAACATCCATATCACATCAATAACGATGTCTGTATCAAGTGCGGTGCATGTAAAGACAACTGTAATTTTGATGCGGTATACGTGGAAGCATAGAAGGGAGGATATACTATGGGCCATATGATAATTGACGGTAGAAAGGTAGAATTTACCGATGAAAAAAATGTCCTGTCTGTCATCCGCAAGGCAGGGATCAATATTCCGACACTGTGCTACCACTCAGAGCTATCCACCTTTGGAGCCTGTCGTCTGTGTACAGTAGAGGATGACAGGGGCAGAACCTTTGCCTCCTGTTCCGAGGAACCAAGAGATGGAATGGTGATCTATACTAATTCAGGTAAGATCAAGAAATACAGAAAACTGATCGTGGAACTTCTTCTGGCAGCACATTGCCGTGACTGTACAACCTGCGTAAAAAGCGGGGAATGTATTCTCCAGGAACTGGCACACCGTCTGGGTGTCCGGGAAATCAGATTTGAGAATACCAGAGAGACCAGGGAGCTGGATACCAGTTCACCATCCCTGGTGAGAGATCCTAATAAATGTATTCTCTGTGGTAACTGTGTCCGTGCCTGTGAGGAAATCCAGGGTATCGGTGCTCTTGGATTTGCATTCAGAGGAACAGAGGCCATGGTAATGCCTGCATTTAATAAAAAGATATCAGAAACAGAGTGTGTAAACTGCGGACAATGCCGTGTATTCTGTCCTACAGGTGCTATTTCTATTAAAACCCACATGGATGAAGCATGGGAAGCTCTGGCAGATCCGGAGGTACGGGTAGTTGCCCAGGTTGCTCCGGCAGTCCGTGTGGCAGTGGGAGATCATTATGGTCTTACCAAGGGTAGGAGCGTAATGGGCAAGATCGTAAACGCTCTTCACAGAATGGGCTTTGATGAGGTATATGATACTTCCTTCAGTGCTGACCTTACGATTATGGAGGAGAGCGCAGAATTCCTTGACAGGATCAAAAAGGGCGAGAAGCTTCCGCTTCTTACTTCCTGTTGTCCTGCATGGGTGAAATTTATTACAGATCAGTACAAAGAATATATTCCAAATATTTCAACCTGCCGTTCCCCTCAGGGAATGCTTTCAGCAGTGATCAAGGAATATTTCCGTGATCCGGAACATGCAGCCGGCAAGAAAACAGTTATGATCTCCATTATGCCCTGTACAGCAAAGAAGGCAGAGGCAGAACGTCCCAATAGTTATACAGACGGAGAGAAGGATACAGATATTGTGATCACTACCACAGAGCTTCTCCGTATGATCGATAACTTTGGCATTGATTTTGCATCTCTGGAACCGGAAGCCTGCGATATGCCATTTGGCTTTGGCTCAGGCGGAGGTGTGATCTTTGGTGTGACCGGTGGTGTGACAGAGGCAGTGCTTCGCCGTCTTACCCCGGACCACAGCAAGGAAACCATGCGTGAGATCGCAGAGTGCGGTGTACGAGGAGAGGAAGGCATCAAGGAATTTACGGTACCTTATGAGGGTATGGACCTTAAGATCTGTGTTACCAGTGGCCTGGCAAATGCCAGAAAGGTTATGGAGCAGGTAAAGAACGGTGAGAAAGAATATCATCTCATCGAAGTAATGGCCTGCCGCAGGGGCTGCATCATGGGTGGCGGACAGCCTACCAGAGCAGGTGACAGAACCAAATCCCTGAGGGCCAAAGGTCTGTACAATGCAGATAATACTACGATCATCAAGAAATCCGATGAGAATCCATTAGTTGTAGAGCTTTACAATGGACTGCTCAAGGGAAAAGAACATCATCTTCTTCACAACGAATCCTATTAAGGATTTTGTATAAAAACAGGTGAATAATCAGCAGCCTCCGGGCATATCTTATAACAATACATGTGATTGTTTGTAAGTATGCAAGGGGGCTGCTTTTATATGGAAAATTTTCAGATATACCGGGATATTCAGGCCCGTACCGGAGGGGATATATACATAGGTGTGGTGGGACCGGTACGTACCGGTAAATCTACTTTTATCCGGCGGTTTATGGAGATAGCCGCTCTGCCACAGATGTCAGAGAGAAAGCAGGCGGAGATCCGGGATCAGCTGCCGCTGAGCGGTTCCGGAAAAATCATCACAACTGTAGAACCCAAATTTATCCCCAAAGAAGCGGTCAGCGTTTCTCTGGGCACAGAACAGAAGGTGAGAGTACGGCTGATCGACTGTGTGGGATTTCTGGTGAAAGATGCAGGGGGAAATATGGAGGATGGAAAGGAAAGGATGGTAAGAACACCCTGGTCGGAAAAAGCCATTCCTTTCCATGAAGCAGCCAGGATCGGCACCCAGAAGGTAATAGAGGAGCATTCCACCATCGGACTGGTGATCACTTCTGATGGTTCTTTTGGTGAACTGCCCAGAGAAAATTTTACAGAAGCAGAGGAGAAAACCATTCTGGAGTTGAAAAAACAGCATAAACCCTTTCTGGTGCTGGTTAATTCCCAGATGCCATACAAAGAAGCAGCCCAGAAAGCAGTATCTGAAATTCAGGAAAAATATCAGGTGACTGCCCTGAGTGTAAACTGTGATCAGCTTCACAAAGAAGATATTGCCCAGATCCTGGAAAAAATACTTTATGAATTTCCAGTAAGTCAGATCCAGTTTTTTATACCCAAATGGGTGGAGATGCTGCCTGCTGACCATGAAGTAAAAAAACAGCTTTTGGAACAGATCAGGGAAAAAACAAAGCATCTGTTTCAGATCCGGGACATTACAAAGGAAGCCATACAGTTATCCGGACCTTATGTAAAGGATTCTCTGCTGGAGGATACAGGCCTGTCCGATGGTACTGTGAAGGTAAGGGTAAGGATACAGGATAAATATTATTATCAGATGCTTAGTCAGATGAGTGGGACTCAGATGGAAAGTGAATATGAACTGATCCATACCATAAGGGATCTGGTACATATGAAAGAGGAATATGTAAAGGTCCGGAATGCACTGGAAGAGGTAAGAGGCTCCGGATATGGGGTGGTAGTGCCCAGGCTGGATGAAATCGAAATCCAGGAACCTCAGGTTATACGCCAGGGCAATAAGTTCGGTGTAAAAATAAAGTCCAAAAGCCCGTCCATCCATATGATCAAAGCCAATATTGAGACGGAAATTGCACCTATTGTGGGTACAGAACAGCAGGCAAAAGATCTGATCCAGTATATTGAAGAGAGCAGCGAGAGAGGGGAAAGTATCTGGGAGACAAATATTTTCGGGAAATCCGTAGAACAGCTGGTGCAGGATGGTATCCGGAGCAAAATTGCGGCCATCAGTGAAGAAAGCCAGATAAAGCTTCAGGATACCATGCAGAAAATTGTAAATGACAGTAAAGGCGGTCTGGTATGTATTATTATCTGAGAAACAGAGCAGATCAGGTTACAGCGTCAATAGAGAGACCGTCATCTGACTGATCACCTGCAGAGGCTTTCGTACCCTCGATCACAACCTTATTGGGAAGGCAGACGATGGTACCGCCTTTGGAATCAATGGCATGCTGTTTCATACACAAATGATCCGGGCAGGTGGCTTCCGTCATACGGGCCTGCCCGTCTTTTATTTCGCAGATATTTGTATGGCCTATGGATATGGTCTGATCCTTTCCAAGAGAATAGGTGCCCAGTTTATTGCCATCTACGGTGATGGTGATATAGCCGTAGTGCCCTTTCTGAAAATGGTTAATGCCCAGCCAGAGGATCAGGGCCAGAACCAGAATTCCGCCGATAAATAAAGCTTCTTTTTTTTTCAAGAAAATACCTCACATTTCATAAATCTCAAGCCAGAGGTCAAATGCTTTTTATCTCTGACATCCTGTAAAAAATTATAAGTTATCAGTTACTGTTCACTCCGTTCACAGTAACTTAGCCAAAATTCATTCCAGATTGCCTGCGGCAATGGAATTTTGGCTTGTATGTCTCGGGATTTTGGCATATTCAAGCCAAAACACCTCGCGGAATAGTGGTGTGTGAACAGTAACAGTTATCATAACATGACAAAAAAACAAAAACAATAGAGTATGTCGGAGAAAATAATAATATGATAAAATTTATGGAAGAATCTTGACAACCGGACTCATGTGGTGGTACGTTAATACAGAATCATTATAGAATACATAACGAAGATTGAGGTGCGAGAAAATGCAGGAATTAAAACCGATCAAAGAAGGTAAAGTACGTGAGATTTATGACAATGGTGACAGCCTGATCATGGTAGCAACTGACCGTATCAGCTGTTTCGATGTAATCTTGAAAAACCAGGTTACAAAGAAAGGTGCTGTGCTGACACAGATGTCAAAATTCTGGTTTGATTTTACAAAAGATATTCTTCCCAATCATATGATTTCCGTTGATGTAAAAGATATGCCGGAATTCTTCCAGCAGGAAAAGTTTGACGGAAACAGTATGATGTGCCGCAAGCTGAACATGCTTCCTATTGAGTGTATTGTACGTGGATATATTACCGGAAGTGGCTGGGCAAGCTATCAGGAGACAGGAAAGGTCTGTGGCATTCAGCTTCCGGAAGGACTGAAAGAGTCTGACAAATTACCTGAGCCGATCTATACTCCTTCCACAAAGGCTGAGATTGGTGATCATGATGAGAACATCTCCTATGAACAGAGTATTGCTCACCTTGAGAAATACTTCCCTGGAAGAGGAGAGGAGTTAGCTTCAAAGCTTCGTGATAATACAATCGCACTGTATAAAAAGTGCGCAGAATATGCTCTGAGCAAGGGAATCATTATTGCAGATACCAAATTTGAGTTTGGACTGGATGAAGAGGGAAATATGGTGATCGGTGATGAGATGCTTACACCGGACAGTTCCCGTTTCTGGCCTGCAGACGGATACGAGGCCGGACATGGACAGCCATCCTTTGACAAGCAGTTTGCCCGTGACTGGCTGAAAGCCAATCCGGATAATGACTGGACTCTTCCTCAGGAAATCGTAGATAAAACAATCCAGAAATATCTCCAGGGCTATGAAATGCTCACAGGAAAGAAACTGGGAGAATAATTTCCGAGGGGTTTCCTTCATCAAAAAAATACTGTTGCATGCAACAGTATTTTTTTGCGTGTATTACGCGAACTATATAGAAATCAATTACATTTTTTGGTACAATAAATAACAGAAAAATGAAAATGTAAAATAAAATTTGCCTGATATGAGCCTGACTTCAGAGCTGTCTGGCAGCCTGGAGTTATAATATAACACCTGACTGTTTTTTATTTTTGCAGTTACAGGCTAAGTTTTATAAAAAGGAGAGAAAAGTTATGATGAAAAAGACAATTTTTAAGAAACTGATGGTAATCTGTACTTCAGCAGCTCTTGCCTTCGGCACAGTACCTGCAGGTGCAGCTGATGTGGTTCCGCAGGCTGTTACAGTAGAGACAGTAAGTGCGCAGGCTGCAAAACCAGGTAAAAACCTGAAGGACAAAGCGTTGGCAAAATCACTGGACAAGGTGATCAAGGCTCAGAAATTTACAAAGAAAACAACGGACAAGCAGAAATTACAGAAGCTGTTTAATTACACCAAAAAAGCTTACAAGTATAAACGTTATATGGGGATTCCTTCCGCAAAAGGCTGGGATGCCAAGCTTGCAAAGGAAACTCTGTCTACAAAGCAGGCAAGCTGCTACCATGATGCAGCTACCTTTGCTTATCTTGCCAGACGTGCCACAGGACTTCCTGTGAGAATCTGCATTGGAACAAGTAATCTGTATAATACCTCCAGATGGCAGAGCCATGGATGGGTAGAGATCAAGGTAAAAGGCAAATGGTATACCTTTGACACCAATGCGAACAGATTTTCCAAGAGAAAAGATGTGAAATGGTTTATGCAGAAGCATGCTTCCATGGAAGGCAAAGTCTACAAAACCCAGAAAATCTATAACGTTAACTTTTAACTAAGATAAACAGGAGAAAGGAAGAAAGTGAAAAGATGTTAAAAAAATCTGTAAAAATAATCCTGACTGTTTTCTGTCTGCTGTTTGTGTCTGTATCTGCTGTCTCTGTTAATGCAGCAGAAACAACACAGTCCGGGCAGACAACAGTGAAAAAGGGACTGGTAAAGGAAAAAGGAAAATACTATTTCTACGAAGTAAAAAAGGACGGCACCTCTGCCAGAATCAAAAATAAATGGAAAAATGTAAAGGATGCCAAAACCAAAAAGACCTACAGATACTATTTTGGCAAAGACGGAGCTGCCTATGCAGGAAGCAAAGACATGTTCGGAAGAAAAAAACTGGCTGTGAAGAAGATCGGCGGCAAGCAGTATGGCTTTGATACAAATGCCAGAATGATAAAGGGTGTGGCTGTTTCTAACCTGGATTCCGGTGAAAAGCTCTATGCTTTTAATTCTAAGACAGGTGTGTATGATGTGGCGAAGACAAAGAAGATCCGTAAGGCCTATGGGTATGAAAAGAAGGCTGCACCACTGAGACAGCTTCTGGGAAAGCCGAAAAAGATCAAAAAAGGAACAGGCTGTTATGGAAATGGCAAAGAATATCTGCTGTACTATGATAACTTTGTATTAAGCACAGGCGAGACTGCAAAAGGAGTAGAGGTTATTTTTGGTGTAATGTAAAAGTACTCCATAAATAACCGGTGACATAAATTATGGTTTTCAGTTCAATGGTTTTTATGTGTGTATTTTTGCCGGCTGTTTTTGTCCTGCACTGTATTCTGCCGGGAATACGGGCTAAAAATGCACTTCTTCTCCTGGCAAGCGTACTTTTCTATGCTTACGGAGAACCGGTATATATTATTTTATTGTTTATTTCCACTTTATTGAATTATTTCTGTGCCTGCGGGATTGACAGATTCCGAAATCACAGGAAGGGAATCCTGGTTCTGGCAGTGATCTGCAATCTGGGAATCCTTATTGTATTTAAGTATACAGATTTTATCCTGGGGATGGTCAACAGTGTGACAGGGCTTCACCTGCCGCTGCCTCAGATCCGCATGCCTATCGGTATTTCTTTCTTTACTTTCCAGGCAATGTCTTATGTGATCGATGTTTACCGGGAAACTACCAGGGCCCAGAAAAATTATGCAAAAGTACTTCTCTACATATCCTTTTTCCCACAGCTGATTGCGGGACCGATTGTGAAGTATCATGATGTGGCAGCGGAAATTGATCAGAGAACGGTGACACTGGACGGTGTTGCCCTGGGAATCCGCAGATTTTCTGCAGGTCTCTGTAAAAAGGTTCTCCTTGCCAATACCCTGGGACTGGTGGCTGACAATCTTTTTGGTGCATCTGCAGGTTCCATCAATGGGGCAGGAGCATGGCTGGGAGCAATTTCCTATATGCTTCAGATCTATTTTGATTTCAGCGGCTATAGTGATATGGCCATTGGTCTGGGATGGATGTTCGGATTCCACTTTAAGGAGAACTTTAATTATCCATACATCAGCGGTACGATCCGGGAATTCTGGAGAAGATGGCATATGTCTCTTTCCGGATGGTTTCTGGAGTATCTGTACATCCCCCTTGGGGGAAACCGCAAAGGAAAATTCCGCACAGTTGTCAACAAGATGATTGTTTTTTTGTGTACCGGAATCTGGCATGGAGCAGCTGTTAATTTTCTGTTCTGGGGTGTTTATCATGGATTTTTCCTTATGCTTGAGGAATATATTCCCTGGATCGGAAAAAAGGCTCTGCTGTAAAATCCTTCTTCCAGCATGTGTATGCTCTGCTGGTGGTATGCATCGGATTTGTATTTTTCAGAGCAGAGACCATGGCACAGGGATGCTTCTGGGTCAGGAAAATGTTTACAGGCTTTGGATGGAATGCCGGTGCCATGAGCTTTGCACTGCAGCAGATGACCCCTGTTTTTCTGGTTACTCTGGCCGGTGCGCTGATTGCCTGCTGCCCTGTTAAAAAACTGATAAGTGAAAAGAAATGGTACGGTCCTGTGGCATATGTCTGCAGCCTGGCAGGTCTGGTGATCTGCATTCTCAGCCTTGCCAGCGGAACCTATAATCCATTTATTTATTTCAGGTTTTAAGGGAGGCAGCTATGAAAAAAGGAAAATTGATTTATTGTATTTTGTTTTTTGCCATCTGCCTTTGTCCTTCCCTGGGAATGCTTGTGACAAAGCAGGAGACATCTTCAGAAAACAGACAGCTTTCAGAGTTTCCTTCTCCAAAAACAGAGGAGGGGAAGATCAATGTGGAATGGCTCTCCCAGGCAGGAGATTATTTCCAGGAGCATTTTGCGTTCAGAAATGAACTGGTTACCGGAAATGCACTGCTCCACGGCAGACTTCTGGAAACCTCTACTGCAGATGGTGTGATCCAGGGTAAAAATGGCTGGCTCTATTACAAGGATTCTCTGGATGACTATCTGGGACAGGATTTACTGTCTGACAGGAGCCTGTTCAATATTGCCCATATGCTGTCCATGACCCAGCAGGCCCTGGAGGAAAAGGGAGTGAATTTCCTGTTTACCATTGCTCCCAATAAGAACTCTCTCTATGGAGACAACATGCCTTATTATGATAGGCTGAAGGTATCCGACCAGACAAACAGAGAAAATCTGGAAGGCTGGCTGAAAACGGAAAAGGTTGCTTATGCAGATCTGTACCAGGCGCTGATGGAGGAGGATGAGGTTCTTTATCATGCCCGGGATTCCCACTGGAATAACAAAGGTGCAGCACTGGCAGCAGACGTACTGATGGATGCCCTTGGTAAGGACCATGATTCCTATGAGGGAGAAAGCTATACAGTGCGCAGGGATTATACAGGAGATCTGGATACTATGCTGTATCCCCTGGCTTCGACAGCAGACGATGAGATCTATTATGACAAAGAGACCACCTATGCTACTGTGGAAGAAATCCAGAGTAATTTTGATCCCCGGATCACCACTGTAAACCCGGTAAAAGAGGGAAGCCTGGTCATGTACAGGGATTCTTTTGGAAATGCCCTGCTTCCTTATATGGCAGATGCCTATGCCAATGCCTATTTTTCCAGAGGAATTCCCTATCAGCTGATGGATGTGGAGACACATAGCGCGGATACGGTGATCATTGAGAGGGCAGAACGTTTTCTGCCGGAAATGTCCCAGTTTCCACCTGTGCTTGCAGCAAAGGAAATCAGTCTGACTGAGAATGAGGAGTTTCAGGGCTCTGATGGGGCTGTTGATGTAAAGATCAAACCTCAGGGAATGACTGCTCAGCTCAGCGGCCGGATCAAAGAAGGGCTTCTGAATACAGATTCCCGGATTTATCTGAAGGTCAATGGCTCTGTCTATGAGGCCTTTCCTATGGACGTGAAAGTGGGAGAGAATCTGGATGATAACGGATTTTGTCTCTATCTGCCCAGTGAGCTGGTGGCAGCAGACGGAAATGATGTTGAAATACTGATTGAGAAAGATAATAAAATTTATAATATTTATCAAAATAATATCAAGGAGGATTCCGTACAATGAAAAAGAAGTTAATTACTAAAATTTTAAGCATCTCAGTAGCAGGGGCAGTTGCCCTGACACCTGCCGCAGCATTTGGCGCGCAGACAGAGGAGAATACACAGACTGAAAGTGCAGAAGCAGCAGATGAGGCAAAAGAGGTGGAAGATCTGAAGATCAAAACCGAAACCCAGGAGCTGACTGTGAAAAATCAGACAGGATATGCACTGACAGCAGGAGAGCTGGAAGATGCATCAGATGAAACAGAGGACGCAAAGGCAGAGGATACAAAAACAGAAGACACAGCAGAGACTACAGAAAAAGCCCAGGGTAAGATGCTTACAGTTACCGGTGAAGACGGAACAGAGCATGTTTTCAAAAACATGGATCCGGATTCCTGGACAGAGCCTGTTATCTATGATGAATATGGATTCCTTTATATCAAATATGAGAATAAGGACAAAAAGGAAGAGGAAGTGGCTGAGACAGCAGAGGAGAAAGAGTGGGGAGAATCCCTTACCATGTATCTTCTCTCCAATGTAAATGTCCGTGAAAAGGCAGACAAAGAGTCCAAATCCTTAAAAGTTCTTTCCACAGGTACTGAGGTAAAGGGCATTGCTGTTGCACCGGGATGGATTAAGGTGCAGGCAGATGATATTACAGGTTATGTATATCATACCTATATTACAGAGAATAAAGAGGCAGCAGATGCCAAGGTAAAGGCTGAACAGGAGGCCAAGGCCCAGGCTGAGGCAGCAGCGGCACAGGCAGCAGCTGCTCAGGCACAGCAGAGCCAGAATAATTATGATTATTCCCAGGATCAGGGCAGCTATCAGGAGCCTGCACAGTCAGCTCCTCAGGAGAAATATGAAGTTGGCCGTCAGCAGTATGATGACTGTGACGGAAGCGGACACGGATATTATGAGATTACCTATTCTGACGGCAGTGTAGGATACGAAGAATATTGATCAAACAGATAAGGGTGTAAATATCTGAAGCTTTTTCAGATATACGCGAAAAGGACTGTTGTACATTTTGGTGTATGACAGTCTTTTTTTTGCCTGTGAAACACAATAGGTTATTGACAGAAAAAACGTGTTAGTTTATACTAACATATAGTTAAACGAGAATAACTTTCGTACAGGATAAAATATTAACCAAAAACACAGGATCAAAGGAGGACCATATATGAGTATTGTAATCGTAGGTGGACATGACAGAATGGTAGCACAGTATAAAAAAATCTGTAAATCTTATAAATGTAAATGTAAGGTGTTTACGCAGATGGAAGCGAATTTCGGCAAGAAGATAGGATGTCCGGATGTTCTGGTGCTTTTTACAAACACAGTATCCCACAAAATGGTGAAATGTGCACTGGACGAGGTGGGAGCTTCCACTGATATCGTACGCTGCCACACAAGCAGCGGAAATGCCTTAACTGGTATTCTTGAAACACGTTGCTGTTAAAAATTCTATTATGCACATTGCAATAATACAGTGGTAAATAAATGAGATTTTTTATTAATGTTTTAAAACGAAAAACTTTATCAATAAAAAATGTAAAATAGTTATTGACATCTAACCAAAATTAGAATACACTAACTACGTAATAAAGATAATGTTTATCATTTATTAAATACCAGAAAGGGATGAAAAAAATGCCGCTGTCAATGGTGAATGCCGGTGAACCTTTCACGATCAAAAGGATCGGAGGCAAAGAAGAAGTTAAGAGACACCTTGAGGAACTGGGCTTTGTGGTAGGAGGAATTGTGACAGTTATTTCCGAGATCAACGGAAGCCTGATCGTCAATGTTAAAGAATCCAGGGTTGCCATTGGAAAAGACATGGCAAGCAAGATTATGGTCTAGGGTGTGTTTGAAACAGAAGTGTGTTTGAAGCAGAACTCTGGGGAAAGAAGGGAAAAGATTTGAAGACATTAAAGAATGCGCGTGTAGGAGAGACTGTAAAGGTTCAGAAGCTTACAGGTGAGGGCCCGGTCAAGAGAAGAATTATGGATATGGGAATCACGAAAGGCGTGGAGGTTTATGTGAGGAAGGTTGCACCTCTGGGAGATCCGATAGAAGTAACAGTAAGAGGATATGAATTATCCCTGCGTAAAGCAGATGCCGAAATGATTGTTGTAGAATAATTTTTTTTGATAACAGGTTAGGATGTTCTAACAATTAGATGGTGCTAATAGTTTACAAAGACTAATTTTGTATAAACAGAATGTCCTGAATGAAAAAATATCAAAGGTAGAGGAGAGAGATTATGTCAGTAAAAATTGCACTCGCAGGTAATCCGAACTGTGGTAAAACCACATTGTTCAATGCACTGACCGGATCCAATCAGTTTGTAGGTAACTGGCCAGGTGTAACAGTAGAAAAGAAGGAAGGTAAGTTAAAGGGACACAAAGATGTGATCCTTACTGACCTGCCGGGTATTTATTCTTTGTCACCATATACTCTGGAGGAAGTAGTTGCCAGAAATTATATCCTTCAGGAAAAACCGGATGCGATCATCAATATTATTGATGGTACCAATATTGAGAGAAACCTGTATCTGTCCACACAGATCCTGGAACTTGGAATTCCGGTGATCATGGCCATTAACATGATGGACATTGTAAAAAAGAATGGTGATACCATACATATTGATAAGCTGAAAAAAGCGCTGGGCTGTGAGGTAGTTGAGATTTCTGCCCTGAAGGGAACCGGAATCACAGAGGCTGCCAATAAGGCTGTAGCCATTGCACAGAGTCACAGAAAAGTAACACCTGTTCATGAATTCTGTGAGAAAGCGGAAGATGTGATCAGTGATGTAGAAGCAAAGCTTACAGGTGTTGTAGAGGAATCTCAGAAGAGATTTTTTGCCATCAAGCTTCTGGAGAGAGATGACAAGATCGCAGAGCAGATGAAAACCAAAGTGGATGTATCTGCTGAGATCAGAGAAATGGAAGAGGCATTTGACGATGACACAGAGAGCATCATCACAAATGAGAGATATGTCTATATTTCTTCCATTATCGGCAAATGCCTGACAAAGGCAAGAAAAGAGAAGCTTACAACCTCTGATAAGATCGACCGTATCGTCACAAATAGATGGCTGGCACTTCCTATATTTGCAGTTGTAATGTTTATCGTGTATTATGTATCTGTAACAACAGTGGGAGCGATTGTAACAGACTGGACCAATGATGTGCTCTTTGGTGAAATCATTCCTCCGGCTATCCAGTCCGGACTGGAAGCTGTACACTGTGCTGCATGGCTGGAAGGTCTGATCCTTGACGGTATTGTAGCAGGTGTTGGAGCAGTACTTGGTTTTGTACCTCAGATGCTTGTGTTATTTGCATTCCTGGCATTCCTGGAATCCTGCGGATACATGGCACGTGTAGCATTTATTATGGACCGTATTTTCCGTAAATTCGGACTTTCCGGTAAATCCTTCATTCCAATGCTGATCGGCAGCGGATGTGGTGTTCCTGGTGTTATGGCTTCCCGTACTATTGAGAACGACCGTGACCGTAAAATGACAATTATGACAACTACCTTTGTTCCCTGTGGTGCAAAGCTTCCGATCATTGCCATGATCGCAGGTGCATTCTTCAACAACAGTGGATGGGTAGCAACAAGCTCTTATTTTGTAGGTATCGCAGCAATCATCTGCTCCGGTATTATCTTAAAGAAAACAAAAATGTTCGCCGGAGACCCTGCTCCTTTCGTTATGGAGCTTCCGGCATACCACTGGCCTACACTTGGCAACATTCTGAGAAGCATGTGGGAACGTGGATGGTCCTTTATCAAAAAAGCAGGTACTATTATCCTTCTTTCCACTATTGTTCTCTGGTTCCTCATGGGATTTGGATGGGAAAACGGTGCCTTTGGCATGGTAGAGGAATTGAACAACAGTATTCTGGCAAAGATCGGTTCCGCAATTGCATGGATCTTTGCACCACTTGGATGGACAAAGGCAGGCGAAGGCTGGAAGATGGCTGTTGCAGCCGTTACAGGTCTGATCGCAAAAGAAAACGTTGTTGCAACCTTCGGTATGCTCTTTGGCTTTGCTGAGGTGGCAGAGGACGGCGCAGAGATCTGGGGCAACCTGGCACAGGTTATGACACCAATTGCAGCTTATGGTTTCCTGGTATTCAACCTTCTGTGTGCTCCATGCTTCGCAGCTATGGGTGCCATCAAGAGAGAGATGAATAACACAAAATGGTTCTTCTTTGCAATCGGATATCAGTGTGGACTGGCATATCTTGTATCCCTCTGCATCTATCAGATCGGTACCCTGGTAACAGGCGGCGGATTTGGTATCTGGACAGCTGTGGCATTTGTAATCGTTGCAGGATTTTTATATCTGTTGTTCAGACCATATAAAGAAAGCAATACCCTTAAAGTGAATGTAAAGGGTCTGGCAGGAGCGAAATAAATAAATTGGACTTCTGCCTGTTAAAAGATTAAGATTAAGATGGAGGTATCGTTATGGGAACTTTGATCGTAGGTGGCATTTTACTTCTGGTTGTTGTGCTGATCATCAGAGGAATTATCCGTGACAAAAAAAGCGGAAAGCATTCCTGTGGCGGTGACTGCGGCCATTGCCGGGGCTGTCATTGATAACAGACAGCTCAGGCTGAGAAATAGATAAAAGACTAAAAGCGGAAGGATGATGTGATTTTGGGAGCAATGGCGTTAAGGAAAAATAATGATTGTACAGAAACAAATTACCAGAGAACCCAAATGCAGAAGGATGTGGTCATCCGGGAATTAAAGAAGCGTGGCTGCAGAATAACCAAACAGCGCAGGATGCTTCTGGAGGTCATTTTGGAAAATGAATGCTCCTGCTGCAAGGAAATCTATTATAATGCCTCCCGTCTGGATCCGGGGATCGGATCAGCCACTGTGTATCGTATGGTAAACCTTCTGGAGGAAATCGGTGCCATAAGCAGAAGAAATATGTACAAGATCGTCAGGAATCCTGACTGTTCCGAAGGAAGCGTGTGTACCGTTGAACTGGATGACAATACAGTGCAGAGATTATCCAAAGATAATTTTAATCATGTAGTACAGGCGGGCTTGCGGGCCTGCGGATATATTGATCAGCAGGAAATCGAGAAAATGTTTGTGAGTCCCTGTGAAATATGAAAAAAATATTACCGCCAGGAAGATCCGAAAGATTTTCCTGGCGGTTTTTAGAATGGGTTTTTGATTAAATTTCTCATTAAGCTAAAAACAGTGGAATTTGGAAAAAACTGGTTGTATAATACAGGAATTATATGATACTAAGGTCAAAAGTTTACAAAGACGTTCGTGCTTGCATGATCAGACTTTTGAACTTTATAATATCAACTCATACATTAAGGAGGAAAATACAATGATTAAATTTGACGGTAAGAAAACAGGAATTTTTGCAGCAGGAGTAGCTTTTGGAACAGCAGGTATTAAGATCCTTACAAGCAAGGACGCAAAGAAATTTTACACAAACTGTACAGCAGCAGTTCTCCGTGCGAAATCCTGTGTGATGAAAACAGCTTCCACAATCCAGGAAAATGCCGAAGATATTTATGCAGAAGCACAGCAGATCAATGAAGACAGAGAAGCAGCTGAGGAAGTAGTGGAAGATACAGCAGAAGATACTACTGATTTCAGAGAAGAGAAAGAAGAAACAACAGAAGAAGGCAGCGAGGAATAATGAAGTTTGCTATTAAGCATGAAATAAAGGGACGTATCCGTATCCATCTGACACAGAAAAGCATGACTTACAGACAGGCAGATATTCTCCAGTGTTATCTGGAAGCCCAGACAAATGTGACCAGGGCTTCCATTTATGTGAGAACCCAGGATGTGGCTGTTTCCTATACAGGCAGCAGAGAAGAACTGATAAGTTTACTGAGCAGATTTTCCTATGAAACAGCTCAGGTATCTGAAACAGCTCTGGAAAACTCAGGGCGTGAATTAAATGAAACCTACAAGGAGAAGCTGATCAATTCCGTAGTGCTGCGAACATTGAATAAAATGTTCCTGCCCTACCCGGTACGTGTGGTACTTACTACGGCAAAGTCTATCAAATACCTTTACCATGGTGTCCGCACTCTGCTGAAGGGCAGACTGGAGGTTCCTGTACTGGATGCCACAGCCATCGGTGTATCTATGCTCCGCGGTGACTTCAATACTGCAGGCTCCACCATGTTCTTACTTGGCATCGGTGAGATCCTTGAAGAGTGGACACACAAGAAATCTGTCAATGATCTTGCCAGAAGTATGTCTATCAATGCAGAGAAGGTATGGCTTTTAAATGCAGAGGGCCAGGAGGTACTGGTGCCGGTTTCTTCTGTTATGGCAGGAGATCTGGTGCGCGTACATATGGGAAATGTAATTCCTTTTGACGGAAATGTAGTGGCGGGAGAGGCTATGGTCAACCAGACCTCTCTTACCGGTGAATCCGTACCTGTCCCCAAGGCAGAGGGAAGCTTTGCCTATGCAGGAACCGTTCTGGAGGAAGGGGAGATCACAGTCAGGGTGAAAGAAGCAGCAGGCTCCAGCCGTTATGAGAAGATCGTCAGCATGATCGAGGATTCCGAGAAGCTGAAATCCTCAGTGGAAAGTAATGCAGAACATCTGGCAGACCGTCTTGTGCCTTATACTCTGGCAGGTACAGGTGTAACCTGGCTGCTTACCAGAAATATGACAAGGACACTTGCAGTGCTTATGGTAGATTTCTCCTGTGCATTGAAGCTTGCCATGCCGATTACCGTATTATCTGCCATCAGGGAGGCAAATACCCACAGCATTACAGTAAAAGGCGGCAAATATATGGAAGCAATGGCTGATGCCACCACCATCGTATTTGACAAAACAGGTACCCTTACAAAGGCAAAACCTGTAGTTGCAGATGTAGTGTCTTTTAATAATGAACTGAGCGCCGATGAACTTCTGCGTATCGCAGCATGTATGGAAGAACATTTTCCTCATTCTATGGCAAGGGCTGTGGTCAATGCTGCCAGAGAGAAACATCTTGTTCACGAAGAAATGCATTCCAAAGTAGAATATATTGTGGCACACGGCATTTCTACCACCATAGAGGGCAAGAAGGCAGTGATTGGAAGCTGGCATTTTGTAATGGAAGATGAGAAATGCGTGATCCCGGATGGAATGGAAGACAGATTTGAACATCTGCCCCTGGAATGCTCTCACTTATATCTTGCCATTGAAGGTAAGCTTGCAGCAGTTATCTGCATAGAGGATCCTCTTCGTGAAGAGGCAGCAGATGCTGTCCGTGAATTAAAAGCAGCAGGCATCACCAAGGTTGTGATGATGACAGGAGACAGTGAACGTACAGCTGCAGCCATTGCCAAAAGGGTGGGAGTAGACGAATACTATTCTGAGGTTTTGCCTGAGGATAAGGCATCCTTTGTGGAGAAGGAAAAGGCGTTGGGACATAAGGTGATTATGATCGGTGACGGAATCAATGATTCTCTGGCACTTTCTTCAGCAAATGTAGGTATCGCCATCAGTGACGGTGCTGCTATTGCCCGTGAGATCGCTGATGTTACGATCTCTGCTGATAATCTCCATGAGATCGTCACCTTAAAGAGACTGAGCACAGCTTTGATGAAGCGTATCCACAATAATTACAGAACAATTATTGGTGTGAACGGCGGCCTGATCGCTCTTGGAGTTACAGGTGTGATCATGCCAACAACCTCCGCATTGCTTCATAACATGTCAACCCTGACCATCAGTTTACGAAGTATGAGAAATCTTCTTCCGAAGGAAGAAACCTTATAGATAAGAAAAGAAGTCCTGACTGAAAAGCAGAGGATTACAGATGGATGTATTCCTGCTGCTTCAGTCAAGACTTTTTTTCTTTTGGTATAAGTGCCAGATTTGACAATCCAGTAAAATCAATGGGTATCTGCCACAAATTTTTTGATAGCGGAAAAGCTCTCCGAGCTGATGGCATGCTCCATTTTACATGCGTCCTCAGCTGCAACCTCAGGATCTACTCCCATAGAAGTTAACCAGTTGGTCAGGAAAGTATGTCTTTCATAAATTTTATCTGCAATTGCCTGTCCGGCTTCTGTAAGATTGATAAAACCATTCTCGTCAACCGTAATATAATTACTGGTTTTTAAATTCTTCATTGCAACGCTGACACTTGGCTTGGAAAAAGAAAGCTCACGTGCAACATCAATAGAGCGGACATTTCCGCTTCTTTTCTTGATCATAAGGATTGCCTCAAGATAATCCTCTCCTGATTCGTGTATTGCCATATTCATACTACCTCCCATGTATTGTTTTGGATTATAACATAAATTTTCATTTCCGTAAAGAAAACTGCAGAAAACTATTGACAGCACAGAAAAGAATGTTATAATAAAATCAAACAAATGAACAAGTGCTCATATATTAAAATGAATAAAATGAGCCGGAAAGGATAATATTATGAAGAAGACCTATAAGATCGATGTAGACTGTGCCAACTGTGCCAATAAAATGGAGGAAGCTGCAAAGAATACAGCAGGTGTGAAGGATGCAACCGTTAACTTCATGATGCTGAAGATGATCGTTGAATTTGAGGACGGACAGGATCCGAAAGCAGTTATGAAAGACGTATTAAAGAACTGCAAGAAAGTAGAAGACGACTGCGAGATCTTCCTTTAATAAAAGTGTTTCAGGGACTGCTGCATAAAGAGCAATTTACCGCCACATCAGCCGGTGGATAAACTTTTTTTGCCGGCAGCCCCTGTTTTTTAACCGAATCAAGTAAGTCCCCTGTGGGGGGTGCGAATATCCGCTTTACTGATTTTATCCGTCTGACTGCGGAGCAGTCATAAATTGTAATAAGAAGAGAGGTATTGCAATGAATAAGAAGCAGAAGAAAATGCTAATAAGAATTATCATATCCCTTGTTCTGGTGGTTGTTTTTTCACAGCTTCCGGTTGAGGGTTATCTGCGGTTTGGTCTTTTCATGATCCCTTATCTGATCATCGGATATGATATTCTGAAAAAAGCATGCAAAGGGATTAGAAATAAGCAGGTCTTTGACGAAAATTTCCTGATGGCAGTGGCTACCATAGGTGCCATTCTTCTGGGAGATTACACAGAGGGTACAGCGGTTATGCTTTTCTACCAGATCGGAGAGCTTTTCCAGAGTTATGCAGTAGGAAAGAGCCGTAGGAATATCAGTGAACTGATGGATATCCGTCCGGACTATGCAAATGTAGAGAATAACGGCCAGCTGGAACAGGTGGACCCGGATGAAGTGGCGGTCGGCACCATCATTGTTGTACAGCCAGGAGAGAAAGTACCCATTGACGGTGTGATCACAGAAGGTACTTCCACATTAAACACCAGTGCACTGACCGGGGAAAGTCTTCCAAGAAGTGCAAAGGTGGGAGACGAAGTGATCAGCGGCTGTATCAACATGACTGGTTTACTGAAAATCCGCACAACAAAGGAATTTGGCGAGTCCACAGTATCCAAAATCCTGGAGCTTGTAGAGAATTCCAGTTCCAGAAAATCAAAATCCGAGAACTTTATTTCCAAATTTGCAAAATATTATACCCCTGCTGTATGTTACGGTGCCCTTGCTCTTGCCCTGATTCCGCCGATCGTACTGTTGATTATGGGAAAACCGGCTATGTGGGGTGACTGGATTTACAGAGCCCTTACCTTCCTGGTAATCAGCTGTCCATGCGCGCTGGTGATCAGTATTCCGTTAAGCTTTTTTGCAGGAATCGGTGGTGCCAGCAATCAGGGAGTGCTTGTGAAAGGCTCCAACTATCTGGAAACACTGGCACAGACCAAATATGTGGTATTTGATAAAACAGGTACCATGACCCAGGGTGTATTCGAGGTAAGCGGCATTCACCATAATGAAATGTCTGATGAGAAATTGTTAGAGTATGCAGCACTTGCAGAGTGTTCTTCTTCCCATCCCATCAGCAAGAGTCTGCAGAAAGCATATGGCAAACCTGTTGACAGAAACCGTGTTACAGACATTGAAGAGATCAGCGGAAACGGTGTGATTGCAAAGGTTGACGGTGTTTCTGTAGCTGCGGGAAATGCAAAGCTGATGAAGAAGCTCGGTATTGCCTATCAGGAATGCCATCACGTAGGAACAGTGGTGCACATGGCTGTAGATGGCAGATATGCAGGACATATCCTGATTTCTGATATTATCAAGCCTCATGCAAAAGAGGCCATTGCAGAACTGAAGAAGGCCGGCATTTCCAGAACAGTTATGCTGACAGGAGATTCCAGACGGGTTGCAGATCAGGTTGCCACAGAGCTTGGCATTGATGAGGTTTACAGTGAACTTCTTCCTGCTGATAAGGTAACAAAGGTGGAAGAGCTTCTGGATAAGAAAACAGCCAAAGAAAAACTGGCATTTGTAGGTGACGGTATCAATGATGCCCCTGTATTATCCAGAGCAGACATCGGTATTGCCATGGGTGCCCTTGGTTCCGATGCGGCAATTGAGGCAGCAGATATTGTGCTGATGGATGATGACCCACTGAAGATCTCCAAAGCGATTAAGATTGCACGTAAATGTATTCGCATTGTATATGAAAATATCTACTTTGCCATCGGTATCAAGGTTCTCTGCCTGCTCCTGGGTGCCATTGGTCTTGCAAATATGTGGATGGCCATTTTCGCAGATGTAGGAGTTATGATCATTGCGGTATTGAATGCCATCCGTGCGTTATTTGTGAAAAAATTGTAAATATGGATAATGGTTACTGTCTGAGCAAGCAGTAACTATTTGCAATAACAGAAACGACTGAATAAAATTAGAACTGGTAATAACCAGAAAGGAAACAGGTGACAGAATGGAAGAACGTAAAGATGAAGTATGTGATGGTTTTGAGGTTCATGAAGACCTGTTGAAGATTGTAAATGAGACCCTGCCCGAGGAAACAGAGCTTTATGATTTGGCAGAGCTTTTCAAGGTTTTTGGAGATTCTACCAGAATCCGGATCCTCTTTGTTTTATTCGAGGCAGAGGTCTGCGTATGTGATCTTGCAAAGGTACTGAACATGACCCAGTCAGCCATTTCCCATCAGCTTCGCATCCTGAAGCAGAATAAACTGGTCAAAAGCCGCAGAGAGGGGAAATCTATTTTCTATTCCCTTGCAGACGACCATGTCCGCACCATCATCAACCAGGGACGGGATCATATAGAAGAAGACTAAGAAACCAGCACCCGTTTGCAGAGTTCAGCAGTCAGTCCGCCGATCACAACTCCCGCTGCAACCCCTGCTACAAGCAGAGCAGGCGCATATACAAACACACTTGCATTATTTACGATCAGCATGGCAATGATCAGCTGACCAATATTATGGGAAACACCTCCTGCAACGCTGACTCCAATCAGACTGAAGGAGGTTTTTTTCAGCATAAGTGTCATAACTGTCATACTAAGTGCCGCCCCTGCCAGGCTATAAAGAATACTAAATAGGTTTCCAAACATAAACCCGATTACAAGAATACGGACGACTGAGACCAGTGCAGCCTCTTTAAATGAATATTTTTTAAGGATAAAAAGCACTCCCAGATTGGCAAGCCCCAGCTTGATCCCCGGGATTCCCGCAAAAACCGGGATCAGTGATTCCACATATCCCAAAATAATCGCAACAGCGGAAAAAAGCCCCAGATAGGCTGTTTTCTGTTTCATAGAAATAATTCTCCTCTCTGTAAGATACCATTAACTTCAGATATTTTAACATATAGGAAACTTCGGTGCAACTGAGAAGTTAGATTTTTCTAACAAACCTTAAAACCAAACCCTAAAACACAATATTGAGAAAGTTTGTCTAATAAAACTGATGGAAAACAGTGGAAATTCTCCTGCAATTATGATAATCTATCAATTGTTAGATAGAACAAACTATGTTTACCAATCCCATCTAAATATCTTTGGCAGAAGTCACTTACTTTTTGGTAAAAAGTAAAACATACTCTCTGGTAAGGGTTATTCCAATTGGTACAGGCAGTTCAAAAAATGAAGAGGAGAAAATCATGACAAACAAAAATCTTATGAAAAAGATAGCACCGGTTGTAATGAGTGCGGCAGTAGCAATGACCAGTATTCCGTATGCAGCCATGGCAGCTGATTTTACAGACAGCGAGGTGATCACAGACAGTACAGAAGATGTTGATTCTGACGAATTTGGCCCGGAGGATGGAGAGGACGAATTTGCCCCGGAAACAGAAGAAGAGAATACATTTGCTGCAGAAGCACAGCAGGGCGAAGCCTATGTTCTTATGAACATTCCATATAATGATTTTTATAAGGCAGAATTGAAAAACAACGATGTAAAAGTGGATGCCTTTACATCTGCAACCCTTAATAAATCAAGAAAATCCGGAATGATGAACGGAAATTCCGCTTATCATGTAGACCCAAACGGAACCGATGTAACAGGCGTTACATTCCCTGTAAAAGTCAGTGATCTTTCCCTCCTGAAAGACCAGAAACAGGTAACAGATTCTGACTCTGTTACAATTACTGTGACAAACAAAGGACAGACAAGCGCAAATACCTATACGGGAAAAGATACTCTGATTGAAAACGCCTCTTATTCTTATTACATTTTAAGCGAAACACCGTCTTATTACAAAGAACTTACTGTAAATGCAGACGGCAGCTATTCATTCTCAGCAATGAAAGGCGCTCAGACAAAGACAGTTGCCATTGATGCTGCATTAAAAACAGAAACAAAATACGGAGACTATGAGCTGGATCTTAACAAAGAGGATTTTGCAGCAGTAATTGATGCAGATACAGATAAAATCTATGGTGTAACTGTAAATACTACAGACGGAACCAACTATGGACTTCGTCATCTGGAAAATATCTGGCATGGAAGTAAGCTTGCCTGGGGAACCGGATATACAACAGAAGTTCACGGATGCCCTGTTTCTTCTGCACATTATAAATCAATCATGGGAAAAACCATTGACAGCGTTACTTATTACACAGATAAGGGAATGATCACCTTTGATGTTCCGGATGCAAAGGTGCAGACAACTACAGGAATCAAGGCAACAGTGGCAGATATTATGAATACAGACACATCTGCAGCAGTTACCTTTGACCAGACACTGCCTGCTGATTTCAAGGCACAGTATGCCGTAGACGGAACTGCGGTTTCCTGCACAGACGGAAAACTTGCAGTTGGAACTCTTGCACTGGGAACACACAAGGTTGAAATTGCAGATGCCAGCGGAAACTACGCAGCTATTGTTACTGAATTTACAGTAAATACAGATAAAATGCCGGCTTCCTATGACAGTAACGAGACAAAGCTGGTTGCAGCAAAAGACATTACTGCAGAAGAATTCTCTGCATACATTAAGAGCATCAGCAAAGTAAAAGTTGATGATACAGAATATGCCGCAACAGGAAAAGGAAGCAAAATCATTGTAAAAGAAGATGGAACTCTTGATCTCACAGATCTTCAGGTAACAGACACAACTGTATTTGAAATAACTGCTGTGGGATATAAGAATAATCTTACTTTTACTTACAAAGAAGCAGAAAATACATTTGAATTAAATACTTCTTCCAAGACTCTATATACAAAAGGCAGCACAAAAACCACTCTCAAAGTTACAACAAACCTTACCGATAAAATTACATGGAAATCCAGCAACACAAAAGTGGCTGCAGTAAACAGCAAAGGTGTTGTAACTGCCAAGGCAAAAGGAACAGCAGTGATCACAGCATCCTGTGGAGAATATAAAGTAACCTGCAAGATAACAGTTAAGAATCCATCCCTGAAACTTACAAAAACTTCAGCGACTGTAAAAGTAGGAAAAACAACAAAAATTTCCGCAAAGGCAACCCCATCCGGAAAGATTACTTACAAATCCAGCAACACCAAGATTGCAACAGTAAGCTCCAAAGGTGTTGTAAAAGGAAAGAAAAAAGGTACTGCCAAAATTACAGTAACCTGCAATGGTGTTAAGAAAGTATTTACAGTAAAAGTAAAATAAATAATAACAATAACAGATAAATAATTCACACAATAAATGACCTCGGATTTTGCTCCGGGGTCATCTTAATGAAAAAAAAACAACATTAGCAGAATCTATTATATATAGATTTTTGTATACGAAAATGATACACTTTTAAAGTTAGTTGAGATTAATATTTGTTTCATTCAAAAACAAATATTTATCCGTCAAAAATAAAAAAGAAAGAGAGAAACAACGTGAATAATCAAAATTTTTATCTGCGTCTGATCGCGCTTTTGCTGATCATCATGGCGGTATTTTTCTATAATGGAACAGTAAAGGATAAAGAACAGGCCCAGGATATTGCAGATCTGACTGCAAAAGTAGAGAGTCTGGAGAAACAGCAGGACCAGATCCTTACAGCATTAAAGGAAACTTATGAGGAACAGAAAACAGCAGCAGAAGCTGATAATAAATCTGAAAAGGCTTCTGCAGAGGATAAAGAAAATACAGACCAGGCAGATTCTGAGGAAACAGATGACTCTGACAATGTATATAAGAACGGCACCTTCGAAGGTTCAGGAACCGGATACGGTGGAACGATCACTGTTCAGGTAACTCTGGAAAACGATACCATTACAGCAGTCAGTGTAGTCAGTGCACCGGGTGAAGACAGTGCTTATCTGTCACAGGGTGAGAATGTCATAAACAGCATCATCAGCGAGCAGAGCACAGATGTTGACACCATTTCCGGAGCAACTTTCAGTTCTACCGGTATCTTAGAAGCAGTAAATGACGCATTATCAAAGGCGGAAAACGCATGAAAAAGAAACAACGAAAGGTACGGCTGATCCGTGCCGCCATACAGCTTATATTTTTTATAGCAGCGCCCTCTCTTTTTTCTACTGCATTTGCAGGAATCAAATCTATCTTTCTTGCAATCGGAGGACAGCAGAGCGTAACCTGGAACTCTTTTCTGGATATCACGGCATTACTGCTGATCATTACCATTCTGTTCGGACGTCATTTCTGCGGTTATGCCTGTGCGTTTGGCTCGCTGGGAGATGCTCTGTATGAGCTTACCGCATTTATCCGTGCGAAATGCTTTGGAAAAAAGAAAAAACATGGATATCCGGAGGAATGGGTGCACAGATTACAAAAAGTAAAATATGTGATTCTTATATTCCTGCTTCTTTCCTGCATAACAGGATTCTATTCTAAATTACAGGGAATGAGTCCATGGGATGTATTCTCCATGCTTACAACAGGCAGACTGCCAAAATCTACATATATTGCAGGAACAGTTCTGCTGATCCTGATCATGGTTGGAATGTGTACACAGGAGCGCTTCTTCTGTCAGTTTCTCTGCCCCATGGGAGCAGTATTTGCAATCATGCCCATCCTTCCGGGAGCACTTTTCAAACGTAACCGTCCAAACTGTGCCCCAAAATGTACACTCTGCAAAAAGAGATGTCCCGCACACCTGGATATTGACGGTGATACCTCCCATTCAGGGGAATGCATCTGCTGTCATGCCTGCACTGCAGTCTGCCCAAGGAAAAATATTCATGCAGGCACTGTTATTGATAAAAATTAGCAATTACTAACTTGTTGAGAAAATTTGATTAGTAAGAACTAACTATATTGGTAGACATACTTTACGTACAGTGATATAGTCTATAGAGTTAGTTGACAATAACAACAAGAGGATAAGGAATTAGAAATATATGACAAACAGACGCTCTTTTGTGCTGGGACTTTTCATTACGGCCTCTCTTTTATGCACATCCCGGACTGCATGGGGAAACTCTGAAATAAACACATACACCAAAACAGACTTTGCTATGGACACTGTAGTATCAGAGACTCTTTACACAACAGGTGAGGATATCACAGCAGACGTAATCTCTGCATTAAAAGATGTGGAAGAGAACTGGATCTCCTGGACAAAAGAAAATTCTCAGATATATCAGATCAATCAAAATGCCGGCAGTACAGTAACAGTTTCTCAGGAAACGGCAGCTTATTTGAAACAGGTATTGGAGCTTTCGGAAGCTTCTGAGGGTGCTATGGACCCAACTATGGGAAAAATCATCCGTCTCTGGGATATTGACGGAGAAGATCCTCATATTCCTGAGGAAAAGGAATTGAACACCCTGCTTAAGAAGGTAGGATATAGCAAGATTACTCTGGATGGAAATAAGGTTACCCTGCCCGCTGGCATGACACTGGATCTTGGGGCAGCTGGTAAGGGAATTGGCTGCGATGCAGTAGAACAGGTTCTGGAAAAGGAGAAAGAGGTTTCCGGTATGATCCTGAATCTGGGTGGCAGCAGTGTGATGAGCTATGGCTCAAAGCCTGACGGCTCTTCCTGGCAGGTAGCTGTAACCGATCCCAGAGATACAGAAGGGGACTACCTTGGAGTAGTAGCTTTAAAGGGCACGGAATTTCTCTCCACTTCCGGAGATTACGAGAAATATTTTATAGAAGACGGGGTTCGCTATCATCATATACTGGATCCTTCTACAGGCTATCCAGCCAGAAGCGGACTTACCTCTGTAACTGTGGTATGTGACAATGGCCTGGACGCAGACGGGCTTTCCACTGCATGCTTTGTACTGGGAAGGGAAAAAGGAGAAAAGCTTCTGGAAAAATACCATGCAGATGGGCTGTTCGTAGATGACTCCGGTCATGTCTGGCTCACAGAGGGCATGAAAGAAAGATTTCAATTACTGAAAGATACTTATTCCATAAGCGAATAAGATCATCTCATATAAAATTATATTCAGGAGGATTTTTGGTATGCGCAAAGGGAATTTAATTAAGATGGCAGCACCTGCAATTTTAAGTGCTGCAATGATGGTTTCCGGATTACCGGTTATGGCTGCGGATTTTACAGCTGATACTGTTACTGAAGCACAGGTGCAGGCAGATGATTTTGCAGCAGATGAGGAAATAGCAGGAGATGATTTCTCAGGGGAAGAGGAAACACCTTTTGTAGATGAACAGCAGGCTGCAGAGGATGAATTTGCAGCAACAGCAGAGGAAGGCTACAAGTATGTTTATGCTGGCCTGACTTGGGAGCAGTACTGGGCATCTGAGGGAGTTTACAATGCGTCAAACACCAGCTCCAATGCGACAGCAGACGGACATAGGGAAACAGACAAGGGTGGCTTTGACACAGTAACCAGAGCAACTGTAAACCATGGCCTGCACAGAGGCAGCTACCAGTGTGAAGCAGTCATGTATGATAAAAACGGCGGCTCCTATGAGATTTCCTACTGGACCTCAGCAAACGATGCAGTACTTACTGACGGAACCACAGTAAAGCTGAATCAGCCGGAGAGAGGACAGATCACAAAGGCGGACGGAAGTGTTGTGGAGTTTGACCACTATACCATCGTTGGCTTGAAATATGTTCCTGTTGCAGTAAAGGCAGCAGATTATGAAGCCTTCAAATCCCAGTTCAAGGTAGTAGAGGACGGAAGCACAGTTGCCGGTGGATTTGGAGAGAAGAATTTACAGTCCTATAGTGCAGTTGCTGATGTTACCGCTGAAACAAACGGCTTAAAAGAAGCTGTAAAAGGTTCCGATGGAACATTTACATTCAAGGCAAGAGCAAATGGTACTGGTTCCGGACTTAAAGATCAGGCACTCCAGACAGCATCCAATGTTACCGCAACAGTAAAAGAAGCAAGCGGAAGCTACGGTGAATTCCTGAGAGTAGATATTACCGGTGACGGATATGGAGCTCTTGGTGCCAAAATGTATGCTGTGAGATGGGATTACTATGGAAAAGGTGATACTGTTTTGGCATCCTATGGTACCAAGTTTGCAGCAGACAACTGGATGCACAAGGCAATGGGTATCCAGCTTGGCCTGACAGATTCCTACCGCTGCCAGCTGCCAAAGGGAACAGACGGTACAGGAAAGTGGAAGCTGACTGTATATGCAATGGGATATGCAGATACTACCTTCGAGATAACTGCAACAGAAGCAAACATTGTAAAACCGGAAGCGGGAGTTGCTGACACAACAGCATTAAAAGCAGCAGTAGAGCGGGCATCTGCATTAAAAGAGGCAGATTATACAGCAGATTCCTGGAAAGCAATGCAGTTAGAGCTGGATGAAGCCAAAGAACTTCTTGCAAAGGAAAATCCAACCCAGGCAGAGGTTGACGAGGCCACTACTCATCTGAATGCAGCAGTACAGGCACTGGTAAAGGCTGAGGTAAAGGATACTCTTACCTTTGCAAAACCAAAGGTAACTCTGTACAAGGGTCAGAAAAAAACACAGACAGCCACAGTAACCGGAAAGGTACAGGCACCTGTGTACACCTCCAGCAATAGAAAAATTGCAACTGTAGATAAGAAGACCGGAAAAGTAACAGCAAAGGCAGCAGGAAAGGTAACTATCACTGCAAAGAGCGGATCTTTAAAAGCAACCTACACAGTAACTGTAAAAAATCCTACCCTGAAGCTGACAAAAACATCTGCAACTGTAAAAGTAGGAAAAACAACAAAGATCACAGCAAAGGCAACCCCATCCGGAAAGATCACATACAAATCCAGCAACAAAAAAATTGCTACCGTATCTTCCAATGGTACAGTAAAAGGTATCAAGAAAGGTACAGCCAAGATTACAGTAACATGCAATGGTGTATCCAAGACATTTAAAGTAACTGTGAAATAATCTATGGACAAGAATGATAAATCCTGGCTGAAGCTTCTTCCGGCAGCAGCAGTTTTTGCCGCAGTTTGTATCACCTGTTATCAGGCAGAAAAAAGCCCTGTAGAAACAGCCGCAGTCTCTGATAACAGTGTTATGTCTGTCAAAGAGATTAAGGAACTGATTCAGACAGGAACCACAGAGAAGGCAAACACAGATGCCTCCTCCCAAAAAGAAAAAGCTTCAGCAGAAAAAAAATCAAAAAAGGCAAAGAAAACAAGTAAAATCAAAACCGGCACCAAAAAGAATGCCACTTCCGGAGCTGCCGCAAAGGGCAGTGCATCGGCAGGGGGAGCAGGAACAACCACCACACCCACCACTACAGTTCCGGCAGATGGATATGTGGACGGCACTTATACAGGCTCTGGCACAGGCTTTGGGGGCACCGTTACCGTACAGGTCACAGTTTCCGGGCACAAGATCACAGCAATTAATATCCTGGATGCTTCTTCTGAGACTCCCGCATATTTTGCTAATGCCAAGGGTGTGATCAACAAAATCCTGTCAGGACAGACTCCAAATGTGGATGCTGTCAGCGGAGCTACCTACTCCTCAAACGGAATTATCCAGGCAGTGCAGAATGCTCTGTCTCAGGCAATTCCCTCAGGAAATCAGGCTGGGGTCACTCCCACACCTACATCTACGCCAACTCCAAAGCCCACCAAAAAACCGGTTCCAACTCCAAAACCAGGGGAAGAGCAAATTTATAAGGACGGCACCTACACAGGTACAGGCAAAGGCTACAGCGGAACCATCACTTTGACTGCAAAGATCAAGAAAGGAGTAATCACTTCCCTGAAGGTGGAAAATACAGATACGCCTGCATTCTTTCAAAAGGCCTGGGATAGGTTGGAGGAAGAAATTCTGGAAAAACAGGCAGCAGAAGGCATTGACACGGTCAGCGGAGCTACTTACTCTTCCAAGGGAATCCTGGAGGCTTTCAGAGATATCCTGAAGCAGGCCAAAAAGGGAGAAGCAAAGCCAACAGTCACACCGGAAATAACTCCTACACCTACAGCAGCTCCAACGCCTACGGCGACCCCGGCACCTACAGTAACTCCCACTCCGGAGGCAAGCCTGACGCCGGAGCCAAGTCCTGCACCGGAAGCAAGCCCCACACCGGAACCAACCGCAGTACCGGAGCCTGAGGGCAGATACATAGACGGAATCTATACGGCATCCAGCTATGGCTACGAGGGAATGGTCAATGTTACGGTCACCATTTCGGGAGGACAGATTGTTTCCATAGAGCAGAGCAACGGGGATTCCCCGGAATATTTTGATTATGCCTGGAATACCATCCTGCCTCAGGTAACTGCAAATCAGTCCACTGAGGGAATCGATGCTGCATCCGGAGCCACCTATTCCTCAGAAGGAATTCTGAATGCAATCCGTAAGGCCCTTGCACAGGCTGCCAGATAGGAGGAACTTTACGATGATAAAAACAACAGTACAGGTAGAGGGAATGATGTGTGGAATGTGCGAATCCCATGTAAATGATGCAGTGCGGAAGGCCTGCCAGGTGGAAAAAGTCACATCCTCCCATGGAAAGGGAGAAACCGTGATCCTCTCCCAACAGCCCCTTGAAGAAGCTGCACTAAAGGCTGCCATTAATGCAACCGGCTATGAGGTAAAAGGGATTACATCAGAACCATATGAAAAAAAGAAAGGGATTTTTTCCTTTCTACATAAGTGATTTCAGGAAGCAGGGGTTACCCCTGCTTCTTTTAACCTCGTGCCTTTGCGAAAAGCCTCGAAGAATGTCGACAAGTTTACGGACAAATTTGGGAAATGCGGTTGTGAAAAATGTCAAATTATGGTAGACTAAGTGCAGTTCATAAATCAGGAGATATAAAGATATAAATGAAGAAAAAAATACAGACCCTTTGTTGGGTTTTGTTTACCATATTTTCTGCGGGATGCTTATTTATTAATTTTATCAGCGAACCGCCTGTAGATAATGTAAAAGCGTTGACAGGCTATATGATCTGTGCAGCAGCAGTTTCAGTGTTATATCCGGCAGCTATGCTGTTCCTGGGACTGAGAAACCGCTGGCTCTATGAGCAGCTGCAGAGGAAAGCCGAAGGAGAAAGAGAAGCTCTGGAAAGCCTTTCCCCCACATCCCTTAAAAGGGAAAATATACAGAGACATCCTTTTGCCCACAAAGTTGTGCCTACGGACTTGTCTATGCTGGTCAGTGCTCTGAACTCTGATCAGAAGCTTACAGAGGAGGAGAAGGACTCCCTGATCAAATACATTAAAGAGAAATGATGTGAACTGTTTTGGATTTGCTTGTATGTATGTCAATTGCAGGAAGCATTCCTGTATTGCTTTGTTTTTTATTATTTCTGATCCAGAGGGATTCCTACAATTTCCTTTGGGGCAGGAAATTGTTGCTGACCGGAGTGTTCTTTTTTCTGGTTCCGGTACAGCTGATGAGATTTCTCTTACCTATGAATATTCTGCCGGAACCTGTTTTCAGCGAAGAGACACAGCTTTATCTGTCCCATTCCATGGATTTCCTGCCTGGACATGGGGATGAGTATGTGTGGTTCCCCAGATGGATTTCAGTTATCATTCTGCTGTGGGCAGGCATTGTAATCCTCTTTGCCCTGTATCAATTTATAAAATATCGTAAAATCGTTAGAAAAATTAATCGATCCGTTTTCTACTATGTAGATGAGCCGAAAATGGAGCTGGTCTACTATGTTGTGCCTGATGGAAGTTGCGGTCCCTGTACAGTGGGATTCTTCCGGCAGAAAATCATAATACCTGAAAGCTTTACAGAGCTTGAGAATTTTTCTATGGTGTATCAGCACGAATATACCCATCTGAAAAATCGTGACAATCTGGTAAAGCTTTTATGCCTGATCGTTCTTTGCATCCATTGGATGAATCCGGCGGCATATCTGTTGCTGTTCCTTTATCGGATCACTGCAGAAGCTGTCTGTGATGATGCAGCAGTGCTTGGCTATTCAAAGGATATAGTGAAAACCTATGCCATGCTGCTGGTAACTACGACCCCAGTCCGGGAGAAACTTCCGGTTGTATGGAAAAATAACTTTTCCAGTGAGGGAAAAATGATCAAGAGGAGGATCAACTACATGATGAAGAAAAGAAAAAACGGATGGATGAGAAAAGGAATTATTGCAATGGTATCTGCATTGACTATTGCAGCAAGCGCAGGGACGGTGTTGGCGTATGAGCCAATGCAGTGGTCGGATGGAAGCGTTGGAGAGAGTATTGTATTAGATGAGTCAGATATGAGTAATTTTGATTTTTTGAGTGGCGAATTAAATGATATAGACTTTTCGAAAACAGATACTGTTTTTGTTACTGAAAATGGAATTCAAATACCAATAATGGATAATGATTCATCTAGAGTATTGTGTAAACATAATATGGTTAATGGATATTTACATAATCATACAAGCAATAGTTCTGGCGGATGTACAGTAAAGACATATACATGTCAACGTTGTACAAGATGTGGCTATTTAGCTAATGCTAAGTATTATTCAACAACAAATTATGCGAAGTGTCCACATAAATAATTTAATAAATATTGTGAAAAGTTACCTTCTTAAATATAAAGTATGCTCATGAAAGAAAAATACAGAATGAGCAATTGTAGACCAAATCAATATCGCCTCTATTTCACGTACATGAAAAGAGGCGATATTTTTTGAATACATTTATTTTTCTTTTCTTAAAAATTTCCTATATCACACAATACGATTCACAAATTCTCCATTATTTTTCGACAATAACAACATCCCCTTCACCTTCCATCTCCAAATCCCCCCAACAAACCGGTTCAATAGTCTGTTCCATGAGCCTGATTGCCAGGTCTCTGGCGTTTTCCCCCAGGAGGGTGCTATTGGGCAGCTTGGCGGCCAGCTCTTCAGTGATGGAGCTCAGGCCTTCCAAGATCATTCCTTTGCCTGGAGTTTCTTTCCACCGAAGTTCAATTTCCTTCTCATTGTGGAAAAACACAGACAAAAGCCGTTTCACGCATTCCTCCACAAAGGTGATCTCCAGTTTCAGTACAGGGATCTGGTTTTCATTTCTGGTGAATTCTCCCAGTGTGCGTACAAGATAATTTTCTCCGTGCATGGAAACTGTGCCCAGGGCAGCCTGGCGGAAGCCTACAGGCAGAGTATGGATCTCTTCCCCTTCCAGAAAGGACACAGAGAAAATTCCGGATTCACAGGAGAAAGAAATCTTCCGGATGCCCTCTGTCATATTATTATGGAAGACCTGCATAAACAGCGGAAACAGGCCAATGCTCTGCTGGCGCATTTCATAGGTCCGGCCATGGAGCTCCTGCCTGAATTTTTCGAAGAAAGCAGGAGAGTGGGATTTTTCACAACAGCTGTTATTTCTGCGCAGCTGACGTTTTTTCCAGCCGCCACGCAGGATAGGGCGGGTCAGCTCCATTCCCTGCTCCAGTTCTCCGCATAACCGCTTCAGCAGCAGGGCAGCAGCCGGGTTCTCAGGAAGTGTATCAGCAGGAGTGTATTCCGGCGGAAAATATTTCCGGATGATATTTAGCATAATGCAGTCCTGGAATAATTCATTATTTCCTGCATTTGTCACCAGGACCATATCCATATCCGGATAGATTACCACATTCTGTCCCAGCATTCCGTTGAATTCGAAGCTTCCGGGACGTTGCTCCATCCACAGCTGGTAACCATAACCATAGGTATTATCAGGGGTTTCCCAACGCTTTTGGGTGGAAGCCTCCACCCAGCTTTCCGGAATGATCTGTTCACCCTTCCATTTTCCCTTCTGGAGATAAAGCTGTCCAAGCTTGGCCATATCCTCTGCACAGAGGAAAAGCCCCCAGCCGCCCTTTGTGATCCCTGCAGGACAGGTTTCCCAGAAATACTTTGTAATTCCCAGAGGCTGAAAAAGCCGTGGCTTCAGATATTCGGTCAAAGTTTCCCCTGTGCGTTTTGTGATAATGGCAGACAGCATATAGGTGTTCAGGCTGTTGTACTGAAAAATCTGGCCGGTAGTTCCGTTTACTGTAGAATTCAGATAACTGGCTACCCAGTCATTTCCGGATACAATACCGGATTCGTTAAAGGTGATCCCACTGGACATGGTCAGGAGATTTTCCACTGTGATCACAGGCCGGAAAATTTTCAGCAGAGAATTGACCTTATCAGGAAAAATATCATAAATATTTTCATCCAGGCGAAGCTTCCCCTCCTCAATCAGCAGTCCTACAGCCATTCCGGTGATGCTTTTGCACATAGAATGAGTAATGTGCCACATGCCTCCGGGATAAGGCGCAAAATTACATTCGCAGATCACCTTTCCGTGGCGGAGAGCCATGAAGTGATGCATTTCCGTGCCCTCTGCATGATACAGTTCCCGGATTAGGGCTGTAAGATACTCAGAGGAAATTCCCTGGCTCTCCGGAGTCGCCCGCTCAAAGGGCTGTTCATAAGGGGCATCAAAAGGAAAGTCCTGTTTCTGAGGAAAATAATCCACACGCCCGCTTCCTGTCTTGCCCAGAATAATATTAAAAATTAATTCTGCAACTGCAATCTGTTCCTTGCTCATAGTGTCCCTCCTGTATAAAATCAAATAGACAAAAGTATCCGGCACATTAGTTTTGTTCTAAATTATACCCTTATAAAATAATAAATGCAAACACATTATAAACATATCTATGCTTATAATTGTTTGCATTTATCTCTTTTGTAATGAGTAAAATCAGTCCGCTTTCTTAATCAGTCTTTTTTCTCTGGAGTCTGTGTGAATGATTTCTCAAACACGCTCTAAGCCCTGGGTCTGGAAGAGAGCAGTTATCTTTCCTCAAATGGTATAAAGTCCGTATGTTCTCCTACATATTTATAAGCAGGACGGATGATCTTGTTGGCGCTTATAAGCTCCTCAAGTCTGTGGGCACTCCAGCCAGGCATACGTGCAATGGCAAAAATCGGTGTAAACAGTTCCTGAGGGATTCCCAGCATACTGTAAACAAAGCCACTGTAGAAGTCTACATTTGCGCACACATTTTTAAATATCTTTCTGTGTTCCATAATAAGTTTGCCTGCCAGCCCCTCAACTCTGTTGTAAAGCTCAAACTCCTCGGTCATGCCCTTTTCATCAGCCAAAGCCTTGGCAAAACGCTTCAGGATCACTTCACGGGGGTCAGAGAGAGTATAGACTGCATGACCCATACCATAGATCAGTCCTGCATGGTCAAAGGCTTCTTTATTCAGAATCTTCTGAAGATAATCAACCAGCTCATCCTCATTCTCCCAGTCCTGTACGTGAGCCTTCAGGTCAGCAAACATATTCTGGACCTTCAGGTTGGCACCACCGTGACGGGGACCCTTCAGGGAGCCAATGGAAGCAGCTGTGGAAGAGTAGGTATCCGTACCTGAGGAGGTTACCACATGAGTAGTAAAGGTGGAGTTATTACCACCGCCATGCTCAGCATGGAGAATCAGTGCAATATCCAGAACCTTAGCCTCCAGCTCTGTATACTGGCCATTCGGACGCAGCATCAGCAGAATATTCTCAGCCAGAGAAAGACCTCTCTGTGGATTGCGGATAAACAGAGTCTCATCCTTACGGAAATGACGGTATGCATGATAGGAATAAACAGCAATCTCAGGAAGCTTGGCAATCAGCTCCAGAGACTGACGCAGTACATTTTCAGGAGAAATATCCTCCGGATTGTCATCATAGGTGTACAGAGCCAGTACACAGCGCTGCATGGCATTCATAATATTGGCATTGGTACCCTTCATAACCACGTCACGGACAAAACGACCGCCCAGCTCCTCCATGTTTCCCATAACATCGAAAAATCTGGCCAGCTCATCCCTGTTGGGAAGCTTGCCGAAGATCAGCAGATAAATAACCTCTTCAAAGCCATAACGTCTGCCGTTCAGACCATTGATAATATCCTGTACATTGATGCCCTGGTAAAAAAGCTGTCCGTCTGCAGGAATCCGGCGTCCATTGACCAGCTTATAACCATTTACATCAGAAATTTCAGTCAGACCGGTAAGAACACCCTTACCTGCAGAATCACGGAGACCTCTTTTTACATCGTATTCTACATATAAATTAGGATCAATATGATGATTTCCCAAAAGCTCATGCTCAAAGAATCTCATCTTGTCCCTAAGCTGCCTGGAATCCTCCAGACTCATCATTTCATGCTTTTCCATAATATCTCCCCTCATATATGTATATATTCTTAATCTAACATTTTACCGTAACGCAGTGAGAAAGGCAATAGAACAATTGTATTTTTTTAAATACAATTTCAATCAAATCAAGTAAGTTTTCCTCTTTTATAAAGATAATTCACAGGTTTCGTGAAATCCGGTTGAAAATGCCTGCCAATGTATATATAATTAATGTGCCAAATGGAAGATATAAATAAAGTAATTATATATTATGATATCAAATCACAAAGGAGTGCAAAGAATTAATATGTCAGAACGTAAAATGAAACGGGTTGAGGACTCGTTGACCGAACAATCCCACTTACTGATGCCAAAATGTCTCAATGCAGCAGGTTACCTTTTCGGCGGACAGTTGCTGGCCTGGATCGATGAGACTGCAGGTATTGTAGCCAAACGCCACGCAGAGATGAACGTAGTGACAGTAGCAGTAGACAATATGTATTTCAAAGCCGGAGCCCAGGTAAATGATACCATTGTACTGATCGGACGGCTCACACATGTAGGACGATCCTCCATGGAAGTGCGGATTGATACCTACAGAGAGGATCTGAGCGGAACCCGTACCATGATCAACCGTGCATATTTCACTATGGTGGGTACAGATGAGAAACAACATCCGGTAGAAGTACCGGGACTGATCATTGAAGGTGTTACCCAACAGATCGAATTTGAAGCAGCGAAAAAGCGAGCCAATCTGTGGAAAGTACGCCGCCAGGAGGGATTCTGACCAGAACCTCCTGACGGACATACATTCAGAAGCTTATTCCTGACCCGGATCAGAGGGGACGGTATCCTGACCGGAGAAATCTTCAGAGGTGTCATCCCCTGAGGTATCCGTGGACTCATCCGGGTAATCAATCTGATCCCCGTCACCGGTATTATCGGTAGTATCAGAATTATCATTGTTATCAGAACTGTCACTGCTGTCAGAACCATCTCCGTTATCGGAAGAATCCTGGTCCGCAGAACCATCTCCGGAGCCGTCTGTAGAACTATCTCCGGAACTATCCTGGTTATTATTATTTCCCGGATTCTCCTCGTAGGATCCGCTGTCATAATCCCAGTCAGTGCTGCCGGAATCATCATAATTGCTCTCCTGAGTATAAATAGGAAAGCCATTTTCTTCTGCCTCAGCCTGGGCTTGTGCTTCCGCCTCGGCAGCTGTTTCCGGGGCTTCTGTAAAAGTGGTCACACCCTTGGACACCTTACTGTCCTTTGGCGCAACTGCCGAAACTCCAAACATGGCCGCACACAGCAGAACGGCTGTGCCTGCAATCTGCAATTCATCTATATGTCTCATAATCATTTCCTCCAAAGTAAACCTTCCCCACCATTATAGCACGGCTGAAGAAATTTGTGTATTCCTGAAATATTGAGTAATAGGAATAAGCAACACAGAATTTTTTTGGGTAGAATTTTGACAGATAATCTGCTATTATAAATGACAGATGCGTTACTGTCTGACAGGAATTATTATGCTACTGTTCACTGGTAATATCCCGCGAGGTGTTTTTTGTGAGCGAAGGTCACAGAAAACCCGAGACATACCGCGCGAATTTATGCGATTAGCATAAATTCTGTGCATCACGAAGCGTGTTGCCGGGAACGGAGTGAACAGCAACATTATTATCTGTCCGGGATCATCGAAAATAAAAAACAGAGGTGTAAAATATATGAGCTGGTATAACGAGGCAATCTTTTATCATATTTATCCACTGGGACTGACCGGAGCGCCAAAGGAGAACGACTATGGCACTCCTGTCCATCGACTGAATACCTTACTTCCCTGGATCGACCATATTAAGGAAATCGGATGCACGGCACTCTACATCGGTCCTTTGTTTGAGAGTGTGGGACATGGCTATGAGACTACCGATTACAAGAAGCTGGATTCCAGACTGGGAACCAATGAAGACCTGAAGAATTTTGTGGCTGTCTGTCATGAGAAGGGAATCCGGGTGATCTTTGACGGTGTGTTCAATCATACAGGACGTGATTTCTTTGCATTCAAAGATATACAGCAGAACAGAGAGAATTCCAGATATGTGAACTGGTACTGCAATGTGAATTTCTGCGGAAATACGGAATATAATGATGGATTTTCCTATGAGAACTGGGGAGGGTACAACCTTCTGGCAAAATTAAACCAGAGAAATCCGGAGGTACAGAACTATATCTGTGATGTAGTCCGTTTCTGGGTATCTGAGTTTGATGTGGACGGAATCCGTCTGGATGCAGCAGATGTACTGGACTTTGATTTTATGAAAGCACTCCGCAGGACAGCCTCTGAGGTCAAAGCAGACTTCTGGCTTATGGGAGAGGTGATCCACGGGGACTACAGCCGCTGGGTCAATGGGGAAACCCTGCACAGCGTAACCAACTATGCCCTGCACAAGGCCTTGTACAGCGGACACAATGACCACAACTATTTTGAGATTGCCCATACAGTGAAATATCTGCTGAATATGGGAAATCTGGATCTCTACAATTTTGTAGACAACCATGATGTAGAGAGAATCCACACAAAGCTGACAAAGAAAGCCCATTTTGCTCCGGTGCATATCCTTCTGTATACACTGCCGGGGATTCCCAGCATTTATTATGGCTCAGAATTTGCCATTGACGGCCGCAAGGAGCAGTTTTCTGATGCCAGCCTGCGGCCGGCACTGAACCTGGCAGATTATGCAGATGCAGTGGAGAAGAATTCCTGTACTGCACTGATCGCAGCCCTTGGAAAAATCAGACAGCAGACACCGGCATTAAGCTATGGCAGCTACACAGAGCTTCAGCTTACCAACCGCCAGTATGCCTTTGCCAGAAACCTGGATGGTGTCTCTGTGATCGTCACTGTAAATAATGATGACAATGATGCCTCCATGAATGTACCTGCCGGAAACACTTCTGAATATATAGGCACACTTACAGGACAGCATGTCAAAGTCCAGGATGGACGGATCAACGTAACAGTCCGTGGCAATTTCGGAGAAATCTGGGTACCTGTAAATGCAGCAGCTGAATATGAGCCGGTGAAAGTACAGACAGAGGAAGAAAAACCTGGCTGTCAGGCTGCTTTTGAGACAACAAAGGTGACTCCTACCTTAGACACTGTGCAGGAGAATGCAGAAACTGCCTGTGCCTGTGAGACAGCAGAAATACACTCTGAGAACACACCTGTAGAAAAGAACCATACAGAAAATTCTCAGGAAGTTCCCAGGGAACCTGTAAAAACAGATTCCAACAAATCCCCGGAAGAAATGACTGTAGAGGAACTTCAAACAGCAATCCTGGGAAAAATGGCCAACAATGGTCCTGTTACCGACCAGATGAGAAAAACAGTGGCAGACAATATCTGGCACGATTCCCTGGTCAACTGGCTGAAGAGCTTCCGGTAGACAAGTCATTCCTGCTGCCAGATTTTTCATTGTTTATTAAGATTTCTTTTATAGACTTCATAACGGGCATATGATACAATTTTACCGAATCAAGCAAGTCCCCTGCTTCAATTGCGAAAAGCAATAAGCGGTGGGTGGGGACTTGCTTGTATCAGGAGGAGTGCAAGCTCCTTCTGATAAACTGCGGAGCAGTTATTCGGTTATGAGCAAGTAGCGAAGCGGATTGCGAATATCCGCTTGACTTAGTCAAAGAAAGGAGGAGCAAAATGTTAGATCAGAAAGACATACAACTATTAGAGAAAATGTTCGAAAAATCTCAACAGAACATCATAAATACAGTAGATGAAAAAATAACTCACTCCGAAACCCGAATTCTGAAAGAAGTTGATAAGAAGATAGTAGCTTCTGAGACTCGGATTCTGAAAGAAGTCGACAATAAGATAACTGCTTCCGAGACCAGAATGCAGAAAGAATTCGATACAAAGATGGATGAGAGGTTCACCAATTCTGAAAATATGATTCTGAGGGAGATGGATCGTATGCAGGAGCGGATGGACAAAAGAATGGACGATATCCAGAGAAATATAGATGAACTCAACCAGCATTACAGAATCAGCAAAATGGAATCAGATAAGACTTCCGTGCTTTTACAGATGTACAGCGACATGCAGAAGCAGATCGCAGAAATACAGGCTAGTACATCGTTTTCGAAATAACTATACCACTCACTTGTCTGCGAATCCGATTGCACAGGTCTAAAAGCCTCAGCGTAGCCCGCTACGCCTGCGTTTTTAGACCTGCACACTCGAATCCGCATCCTACGCGATTGGTATAGTTATTTACGAAACGATGTACTAGGATCGCATAGAAGACAGAAAAACCTTCCGAATGGAAAACAGTAGCCCCCAAACTGCTGCTTTCCGTCCGGGAGGTTTTTAGTTTTGCCTGAAAAAATAATAACAACAAAAAAATAATACCCACAAAAGAAAAGATATACACTTGCAAGGCTGTAATTTTACGCCTATACTTTATACTAAAGCATGTAAAAACAGTACGCTCATATGTTGGAGACCTTATATGACCCAGAAACAATGGAAACAAAACCAAAGAATACAGAATCAAAAGATATATAATAACAGAATCAAAAAGGCATTTCTGCCTGTGACCGCAGGGCTGCTTGCATTCATGGTAATGCAGGGCGGCTGCGCACTGGCCGGTAATTCAGGACAGGATACTACGACCCAGGCAGCTGCAGACACCGATGAATCTGCGGTGGTTGATTACACCTGCATTGCCAACCAGGGTAGCCAGGAGAAAATATACGTAATTCTGAAAAATTACCACGGTGACTACTGGAAAAAGGTGATCCAGGGAGTTACAGAGGCAGCAGAACAGATAGAGGAGGCTGTATATCTGGGTGGCATTGACAATGAGACAGATGTGTCCGGACAGATTTCCCTTATAGAAAAGGCCCAACAGCAGGGTGCAGTCGGAATCCTTCTGGCACCTGCTAATTCCAATGCCCTGGTAGAAAGCTGCCAGGAGATCAAAAACCAGAATATTTCCCTGGTGCTCATCGATTCCTCTATTAACAGTGACGCCTACGACACCTGCTATATGACCGGAAATATGGAAGCAGGCCAGATAGCAGCCAGAGAAATGCTGGCCATGCTTTCAGAGCAGGGAAACACAGACCAGGATCCCCTGGAGGTAGGAATCCTTCTGTCCTCTGACTCCTCCCAGGCTATGGTCAACCGTGTCTCAGGCTTCCTGGAATACTGGGCAAAATATGCACCTGAGAAATGGACGATCAACCAGGACATCCGCCTGAATGGAGGAGACATGGAGAATGCCCAGGCAGATGTGTCAGAGCTTCTCAGAAACAACAGACATATCAAGGGGTTGTATGGCTGTAACAACACCTCCACCAAGGGCATTGCAGCAGTGCTGATGAGAGCAACCAGAAAGGATATTGTAATGGCAGGATTTGACCTGGCAGAGGAGACTGCCAGCCTGATCCGGGATCCGGATTATCATGGCATCACCCTTCTGCAGAAACAGGAGCAAATGGCATATAAGGGAATGCTTTCTCTGGATCAGCAGATCCGGGGAGAAAAGCCGGAACAGAAATATATAGATACCGGAGTGCTCCTGGTGGACAGAGATTATCTTTTGGAGAATGAGCAGAATGAGTGATAGAAGAAAGAAAACCAAAAAAAGAAAGCTATATCTTGCCATATATCTGAGTCTCTGTCTGCTCATCATCCTTCTGGCTTATTTCCAACTGAGCCGGATGGCCCGGGACTACAACACTCAGCACCTGGAACTGATCACCGGGCTTTATGCAGAGAAAATGAATGATTCCATGGAATATCTTCAGAACTATGCCCAGGACAATGTAAAGGTAGCCCAGGCAATGGAGGACAAAACTCCCGCCCAGATCCTTGCCTGTATGGAGGAGAACCTGGACAGCAGGGTATTCTGCGGCATTGGCCTGATCGGAGAGAAGGGGGAAATCTACGGAAGTAAATATGCAGCCGCAGATATCCGCCAGGAGGGCCTGGACAAACAGGCTCTGGAGGCAGAGGAGTTTTTTTACTCCGATCCCTACCAGTCCAGTGAGACAGGAAGCATGATTGTCACCACCTTCGTCCCTGTGCCGGATTCCTCCTGGCTGCACACCATTTATGTGTCTGTGAGAATCGAGAATCTGAGGCAGTTTGGCGTATACGATCTTTTACGCGGCAAGGTCAGTGTCCATCTGTTGAAGACAGACTCTGAGAATTTCGTCACCTGTATCAGCAATTCCAGCACTGAGAACTTTGAGGGAAGCTGGAACAACCTGCTGCTCCAGCAGAGATATTTTCAGTATAATGACGGATATTCCTACAGCCAGTGGGTCAGAGACATGCGCTCCGGCAAAAAAGACGGCAGGTTCTCAGCCACCATCCGGGGTGTGGAATCCACCATCTCCTACAGGAGCATTACCAGCATGCCGGGCTGGTACGTAATTGTAGAGCTGGCAAACAAAGACATTTCCGACATTACCCAGCAGTTCTCCCTGCTTGGAGGAACCTTTGGCTGCATTCTGGTAGCCATTACCCTGATCTACATGCTGTCCATCCTGCTGCTGGAGAAAAAGGACAAAAAGGTTTACATGGGCCTGTCTGCCACAGACCCTCTTACAGAACTTCTGAACCGCCGTGCCCTCCAGAATGCAGTGGAAGAGGAACTGAAGAAAAAGGCAACCGGTTATTTCATATTTATAGATATCGACAACTTCAAAACCTACAATGACACCTACGGCCACAGCAACGGAGATCTGTGCCTGAAGCACTGTGCCCGCACTATGACAAAGTGCTTCCCGGAAGACAGCATCCTGGGCCGCTATGGAGGCGATGAATTTGTAGTCTGTCTGAAAGGTGCCACCCAAGAGGAAACCTATGCCTATATGCAGGAATTCCAGAGCTGGCTTACCCCGCTTACCCTGTCCACAGGAGAAGTGGCAGAGCTTTCCGTCAGCGCCGGCGGTGCCGCCTACCCTGACCAGGGCAAAGACTTTGTATCCCTGTGCCGAAGTGCGGACGCAGCACTGTATGAAGTGAAACAGAACGGTAAGGGAGACTTCCGGGTGAAAGGCTGACATAGAAACAAACCAAAGAAAAAATTAAATAAGAATACACAAAAGAAGAAACAGTAGTGAACAGACAAGATAGCCTGTAAACTGCTGTTTCTTTTATTAGGATATAGCCCAAAATGTGCTGAAAA
>HE978651.1:1451590-1498714 GCA_000285855.2 Ruminococcus sp. JC304
TACTCTACGAATCCTGTCGAAATCTGCGAAAAAGGAGTGATTGTCATCTGGTACTTATGCGACTGTGGAGAACAAAACCCGACAGAATTTGCCAGAATCTGCAGACAAAGCCTCTCTGCCCGTGCATTGGAGGACGCTTTTGTGCCTACCTATGACCGGATGAAACGATACCAGGGGCAGTGGCATGTGGAACAGGGGATTGCATTTCCGGATTATATATTTCTTGAAACAAAGAATGCAGAGGCGTTGCTTTCAGACATGGAGAAATGTTGCCAGGAAGGGAAACTTTCTCGCTATGCAATTCAGCAGATGGTAAGTCTGCAGCCTGAACAGGAGGATTTTTTGCGGAATGTCTTGGGAACTGAAAAGCATATGGGGATTTCCAGAGGATATATCAAAGATGGACGTACTTATGTAATGCGAGGTCCGCTGAAAGGAAAAGAAAAACTGATCTGCAAGATTGACAGACACAAACGTTTAGCAAAACTGAAGATCCCGGTAGGTGACAGTTGTCAGGAGATGCAGGCAGGATTGGAAATAATCTCTAAGAATTAAAAGTAATATCTTTGCACGGTGAAAATATCTGGTTGCAAAGAAGGAAAGAGGAAGAAGGAAAATATGTATCAAAAAAAATCTAAAGGATGGTATAAGCATAAAGATTTTATCTTTATTGATTTAGTATGCATTAGTCTGGCCTTTTTGCTGGCTGACTGGATTCGTAATGGAACCGTCCTGAATCTCTATGAAAATGAAGTCTATCGAAATACAGCAATATTTTTATTGCTGCTGGATCTTTGTGTGTGCGTCATATTCGAAACATATAAAGGTGTTCTAAGAAGAGGTTATTATCTGGAATTCAATGCAGTGGTCAAACAGACCATTATCCTTGAACTGGGTGCTGGATTGTACCTGTTTTCTATTGACGGCGGTCATTTCTTTTCCAGAATAGTACTTTATCTGATGGGTGCTTTCTATGTAGTACTTACATATACGGCAAGGCTTTTCTGGAAAAAACATCTCAAAACAAAAATGACAGAGGGTGGGGAACATTCCCTCTATATCATAACAACTTCAGACATTGCATCAGAGGTGATAGCAAATGTTCTGGAGAATAATTATAACCGTTATAACATTAATGGACTGGTGTTGACTGACTGTGATATGACAGGAAAGCAAATCAGAGGTATTCCGGTTGTTTCAGATATGGAGTATGCAGCAGCCTATATCTGCCAGAAATGGGTGGATGAAATACTGATCAATATAAGTGAAAAAAACGAATACCCGCAACAGTTAATAGATGAACTGTTGGAAATGGGAATGGTTGTACATCTGAATCTGTCACGTATTAAACCAACATCAGGGCAGAAGCAATTTGTTGAAATGGTGGGTGGTTATACAGTCCTTACTACAACAATGAATTATGCAACGGATCGTCAGGCGCTGGCTAAGAGGATTATGGATATTGCTGGTGGGTTAGTAGGATGTTTGCTGACGGGAATTATTTTTTTGTTTGTAGGTCCTGCGATTTATATAAATTCTCCGGGTCCGGTGTTCTTTTCTCAGGTGAGGATTGGGAAGAACGGAAAACCGTTTAAGATGTATAAGTTCCGGAGTATGTATATGGATGCGGAGGAACGGAAAGCAGAACTTATGGCTCAGAATAAGATGAGTGATGGGAGAATGTTTAAGCTTGACTTTGATCCGCGAGTGATTGGAAATAAGGTATTGGCAGATGGGACGAAAAAGACTGGAATTGGGGAGCTTATTAGAAAGACGTCATTAGATGAATTTCCTCAGTTCTGGAATGTGCTTAAAGGGGATATGAGTTTGGTAGGAACCAGACCTATATTGCCTGGGGAGTTAGAACAGTATGAGCTTCATCATAGGACTAGGATTGCTATTAAACCGGGGATTACCGGGATGTGGCAGGTTAGTGGTCGGAGTGATATTACGGATTTTGAGGAAGTGGTTAGACTTGATAGGGAATATATTGAGAATTGGAATATGGGGTTGGATGTGAAGATTTTGTTACAGACGGTTAGGGCGGTTTTGAAAAAAGAAGGGTCTGTATAAAAATGATATTTATGACTTTATGGTTTTGCTGATAGAAAATATAGAACTGTTAAAAAATTTACTTTTAAGTAATTGCTCGATATATAAAGAGAGTACAAGAGGTTGGTGCAAGATATTGGAGGGATGAATATAAAAGGGTTGGAGGAGCAAACGATTATGAATTATAAGAAAGAATACAAGCGATGGTTGAAAAATATTACAGCAGATACAGAAGTTGCTGCTGAATTGAGAATATTGAATGATGCAGAAATTGAAGATGCTTTTTATCGTGATCTTGCCTTTGGTACAGGTGGTCTACGCGGCGTAATTGGTGCAGGAACCAATCGTATGAATGTTTATACGGTAGCAAAGGCTTCACAAGGTTTGGCGGATTATCTGAAAAAGAATTATACAGAGCCTTCTGTAGTTATTGGATATGATAGCCGAATTAAGAGCGATATGTTTGCCAAGACTGCAGCTGGTGTGTTTGCTGCTAATGGCATCAAGGTTAATATTTGGCCAGTTTTAATGCCAGTCCCGACTGTCTCTTTTGCAACTCGCTATATGTTTGCTTCCGCAGGTGTGATGATAACTGCTTCTCATAATCCTAGCAAATACAACGGATATAAGGTTTATGGTGCAGATGGATGTCAGATTACGACTGAAGTCGCAAGTGAGATTTTGAATGAAATCGAAAAGTTAGATATTTTTGCAGATGTTAAAACTAGTGATTTTGAAATTAGTGTAACAAATGGCAGTATTCAATACATACAAGATGAAGTTTATACCGCTTTTATAGAACAAGTCAAAAATCAATCTGTTTTATTTGGCGAGACAGTTGATAAAGATGTTGCCATTGCGTACAGTCCATTGAATGGAACTGGTCTAAAACCTATTATGCGCACATTAGAAGAGATGGGGTACAACAACATTACAGTGGTTAAGGAACAGGAATTGCCAGATGGCAATTTTCCAACTTGCCCGTATCCTAATCCCGAGATTAAAGAAGCAATGGTACTTGGTATGGAATATGCAAAAAAGTGCAATGCGGATTTATTACTGGCGACTGACCCGGATTGCGATCGTGTGGGAATTGCAGTTAAGAATAAAGAGAGTGAATATGAATTGTTGACAGGTAATCAGGCGGGCATTCTGTTATTAGATTACATATGTAGCCAGCGCGTAAAGCACGGTAAGATGCCTGTTGATCCAGTGATGATCAAGACTATTGTCACTATGGATATGGCAGAGCAGATTGCGGCTCATTATGGATTACGTACTATCAATGTGCTGACTGGTTTTAAGTTTATCGGCGAACAGATTGGCAAATTGGAACAGCAAGGCGAAACTGATAGTTACGTGTTCGGTTTTGAGGAAAGTTATGGTTATTTGACGGGATCCTACGTTCGTGACAAGGATGGTGTGGATGGTGCTTACATGATTAGCGAAATGTTTAGCTATTATGCTACAAAAGGGATTAGTCTGTTAGATAGGCTGGATGAGTTGTACAAGACCTATGGCTATTGTTTGAATACTCTACACAGTTATGAGTTCGATGGCAGTGTTGGTTTTACTAAGATGCGGAGCATTATGCAGGTATTTCGTGGCGATATCAAGGAATTTGGCGGCAAGAGGGTTACTAAGTTATTAGATTACGCACAGGGGTTGACTGGTCTGCCGAAATCAGATGTGCTGAAGTTTTTGCTAGAAGGCAATTGTTCTATTGTGGTACGTCCTTCTGGTACCGAACCGAAGCTCAAGATTTATGTTTCTGTTAGTGCAGAGAATAGGAAAATTGCGGAAGCAGTTGAAGCAGAAATTTGTAAGAGTGCTGAAGAATACTTGAAGTAAAGATACGAGGAGATTGATTATGAATATTATTTTACTTTCTGGCGGTTCTGGTAAACGGCTCTGGCCTCTTTCTAATGATGTGCGTAGTAAACAGTTTATTAAATTATTTAAGAATGATGATGAGTATGAATCTATGGTACAGCGGGTGTATCGTCAGATTACTACGGTGGACGCTGACGCTAAGATTACTATTGCAACCAGCAAATCACAGGCAAGTGCTATTAAGAATCAATTGGGCGAAAAGGCGTCTATCTGCGTAGAACCATGTCGCCGTGATACTTTCCCTGCTATTACATTAGCAGCAGCCTATCTTCATGATAAGTTGGGTGTTACAGAGAATGAAGCTGTTGTTGTTTGCCCAGTAGATCCGTATGTGGATAACACTTACTACGAGGCAGTTAAAAGTTTACAAAAGTTGGCGGAGCAAGGTAATGCCAACTTGACCTTGATGGGTATTGAGCCGACTTATCCCAGTGATAAGTATGGTTACATCATTCCAGAAAACGGTGAGAATGTTAGTAAGGTTAAAGAATTTAAGGAAAAACCAGATGTGGAAAATGCTAAGAGATACTTAACGCAGAATGCGTTGTGGAACGCTGGCATCTTTGCATTCAAACTTGGATATTTATTGGAAGAAGCGCACAGCATGATAGATTTTACTGATTATCGCGATTTATTTGATAAGTATGATACATTAACTAAGATTAGTTTTGACTATGCCGTGGTTGAAAAAGAATCAAGTATCCAAGTTTTACGTTATAGTGGAGCTTGGAAGGATGTTGGTACTTGGAATATGATGGCTGAAGTTATGGCTGATAAAACCAAAGGTAGAGTTATTTTAGATGAAACTTGTGTGAATACTAATGTGGTAAATGAGTTGAATATTCCTATACTTTGTATGGGTTGTAAAGATACAATCATTGCGGCGAGTGGAGATGGCATCCTGATTTCTGACAAGGAGCGTAGTGGTTATATGAAACCTTATGTTGAGAAAATCGAGACAGAGGCAATGTGTGCCGAGAAATCTTGGGGTACATATACCGTTATTGATGTGCAACCAGGTTCTATGACAATTAAAATTTCTATGAGAGCAGGTGAGCATATGACATATCATATGCATCACTATCGAGAAGAAGTTTGGACAGTTGTTTCGGGTAAAGGTAAAGCGATTGTGGATGACATGGAGCAATTATTGTGTACTGGAGATGTTATCACTATTACTGCCGGATGTAAACATATGGTAGAGGCCATTACAGCATTGGATATGATTGAAGTCCAACTTGGAGATGAAATTAGTGTTGTAGATAAGATTAAGTTTCCGATGAAATAATAGCGAAAATAGTAAGACGGGATTATATAAATATATTGCAAGAAATAATCAAGTATAATTAGTTATTAAAGAATATTGGATGATCATTAAAATAATAAAGAAAGAGGTATGCTATGAAAAAGTCATTAATTACAGGTATTACAGGACAAGATGGGTCTTATTTAGCAGAATTTTTGTTAGAAAAAGGATATGAAGTTCATGGGATTATTCGTCGGGCTTCTATTTCAAATACGTCACGTATTGATCATATTATAGATAAAATTGTTTTACATGATGGAGATCTTTCTGATTCATCATCTTTAATTCGTATTATTTCATTAGTTAGACCAGATGAAATTTATAATTTAGCGGCACAATCTCATGTTCAGGTATCCTTTGATGTTCCTGAATATTCTGGAGATGTTGATGCTCTTGGAGTACTTCGTATTCTTGAGGCTTGTCGTGTGTTAGGATTGCATAAAAAAACTAAAGTTTATCAGGCATCTACATCAGAACTTTATGGGAAAGTGGAAGAAGTTCCGCAAAAAGAAACTACACCATTTCATCCGTATTCACCATATGCTGTTGCAAAACAATATGGATTTTGGATTGTTAAGGAATATCGAGAAGCTTATGATATGTTCGCGGTAAATGGTATTTTATTTAATCATGAATCAGAAAGACGTGGTGAAAGTTTTGTAACTAGAAAAATTACTCTTGCGGTAGGAAGAATTGCAGAAGGATTACAAGATCACCTTGAATTAGGAAATATGGATTCTCTCCGCGATTGGGGATATGCGAAAGACTATGTTAAATGTATGTGGTTGATAATGCAGCAAGAAAAACCAGAAGATTTTGTGATTGCTACGGGTGAACAACATACGGTTAGGGATTTTACAGAGAGAGCGTTTGCTGCTAATGGAATTATTATCCGTTGGGAAGGCAAAGGAATTGATGAAAAGGGATATGATACCAAAACTGGAAAAATGCTAGTATGTGTAAATCCGCAGTGGTTCAGACCTACGGATGTTGATAATCTTTGGGGAGATCCAACTAAAGCTAAGAACATATTAGGGTGGAATCCTCAAGAAACTTCTTATTATGAATTAGTTAAGATTATGGCACAACATGATCGCGAATTGGCAAAAAAAGAAAAAGCAGCTCTACGCAGGTGATGAAAGGAATAATGTAGTGAGACGAATTACACTAATGAATGTTGGGATTGATAACATAACGATGCAGGATGCAATGAACTTTATTACAGATTGTGTAGAAAAAAGAAAAAAAGAGTATATTGTTACTCCAAATGTTGATCATGTTGTGAAACTTCAAAATAATGAACAGTTTAGAAAGGCATATTTAGAGGCTGGGTTGGTGGCAGTGGATGGTACTCCTATAGTGTGGGTTTCAAAATGGTGTGGCAAACCATTGAAAGAAAAAATAACAGGCCCTAAATTAACAGAGAAAACAATTGAATTGGCTTCTACGAAAAATTATTCAGTATTTTTTTTGGGAGGGAAAGAAGGGGTTGGCGATTTAGCAGCTAAAAGAATGCTTGAAAAATACCCTGGTTTTAGATATGTGGGAGCTTATTCACCCAAATTTGGATTTGAAAAAGATAAAGAAGAGATTGATAAAATTATTAGTGTAATTAATCAGGCAAAGCCTGATATTTTGATTGTTGGAATGGGGTCACCTAAGACTGAGATTTTTCTAAATAATATCTATGAGTTGATAGAAGCTAATGTATCTTTATCAGTTGGAGCAGCAATAGATTTTTGTGCGGGAACAGTAAAAAGGTGTCCTGAATGGGTAAATAAAATTGGATTTGAATGGCTATATAGATTTATAAAAGAACCTTCAAGAATGTTTAAACGTTATTTCGTAGATGATTTTAGTTTCCTATTTCTAGCAATTAAAGAAAAGAGAAAGTGGGGGAAATAATGAAGGGATTAATAAAACGAAGAAAAATAGACTTCAGTTTTGAAGATGAAAGAGGGTATTTAAAGCAAATATCACATGAGAATTATGGTCAAGTAAATGTTTTATTTACAAAAAGAGGTGTCAAAAGAGGAAATCATTATCATAAAGTATCAACAGAATATTTTTTTGTGATTAGTGGTTCTGTAAATATAACTGTTAAACAAGGAGAAGTGATTGAGACAGAAGTGTTTACGAGTGGAGATTTTTTTGAAATAAGTCCGAATATAATACATAGCATGGATTTTATAGAAGATTGTATTATGGTTGCAATGTATGATAAATGTGTTGAAAAATCAGATGGTACGAAGGATATATATACGGAATGAGGTAATTCTAATGAACATAAATTCAAAAATATGTATACTAGGCAGCAAAGGATTATTAGGTCATGCTATAGAAAAACAATTATTGCTGATGGGATATAAAAACATTATTTGCTGTGATCATTCAACTGTTGATTTATGTAATCAAAAAAATACAAAGGAGTACTTTGAAAAAGAAAAACCAGAATATGTATTTTTTTTAGCCGCAAATGCAGGTGGTATTCAATACAAAAAGAAATATCCAGCAGATATGTTATGTCAAAATTTACAAATGATTACGAATGTAATGGAGTCTTCGTATAAAACTGGGTGTAAAAAAATGATAAATGTATGTAGTGCCCTTTTGTATCCAGAAGAGGCAGAAATTCCATATCGTGAGAGTGATGTAAATTATGTTAATTTGGGGAAAGTAGATACACCATATTCGTTGGCAAAAGCAGCTGGTATGCAATTAGCGAAATATTATAATCTCCAGTATGGGACTAACTTTATTACGGTTGTTCCATGTAATTTTTTTGGTGAATACGCTCCATTTATTGGTGATAAGGCAGGGGTGGTGTCTGCACTTATTAAAAGAATTTGTGATGCAAAAGCTAATAATATTAATAAAGTAGAAGTTTGGGGAACTGGTAATGCGTGTAGAGAACTGTTAAACAGTCTTGATGTAGCAAGTGCATGTATTTTTTTGATGAATAATACATTAGATAAAGATTTATATAATATAGGAAGAGGTAAGGAATATACAATTAGAGAAGTGGCAGAAACGATAAAGATGATTGTAGGATATAAAGGAGAATTATTTTTTGATTCAACTAAACCAGAGGGAAGACCACATATGCAGTTAAATGTTGATGCGTTATTAAGTATGGGGTGGAAACCTTCAATGGATTTAACAGAAAGCATTTTGAATGCATATGAGTGGTATAGGAAGAATTACTGATGAATATTTTAATTGTGCATAATTTTTACAAAATCCCTGGAGGGGAAGATAGTGTAGTAAAGAATGAAATAAATTTGTTGAGACACTATAAACATCAAGTTTATTTCTACCATAGAACTAATGAGGAGTTAGATTCTTTAAATAAAATAGAAAAATTGTCTATGCCTTTTAGAACGCTGTTTTCTATTAAAACATACAATGATATAAAAAAAATTATAGTAGAGAAAAATATTGATTTAGTTCATGTACATAATACAGTATGTATGGTTAGTCCATCAGTATATTATGCAGCATTCAGACTTAAAATTCCTGTAGTACAAACAATTCATAATTATAGGTTGATATGTCCATCGGCCATTCTTATGAGAAGTGGGAAGTTATGTGATGAATGTATTGATAAAGGACTATTTCATGCATGCAAATATTCTTGTTATAGAAATTCAAAAATTAATACTTTTGCGCTGGCGTTTACACAAACGTTGCATAAATTAATTGGAACATATAAAAAAGTTAATTATATTTGTTTAACAGAATTTAATAGAGAACAGTTATTAAGAATAAATAAAAAAAAGCAGTATATTATGGATAATAGGGTGTTTGTTAAACCTAATTTTTCCGAAAATGACACTAATCCTATTCCATATGGTGAAAGAGCAGATCAATTTGTATATATGGGTCGTATAGACAAAACGAAAGGAATAAAGGTATTGTTTGAAGCATGGATAAGTATTTCTTCGAAGTTGATTGTTTGTGGGACAGGCCCTGAAATAGAATGGTGTAGTGATTTCATAAAGAGTAACAATATAAAAATATTGAAATGCTAGGATTTTTGGATAATAAAGAAGTGCTGAAAATAGTTAGGCATTCAAAAGCAGTCATTCTTCCGACTCAGTGGTATGAGGGATTTCCGATGGTTCTTGTAGAAAGTTTTTCGTGTGGAACGCCAGTAATTGGAAGTAACATTGGAAATGTTGGAAATATAATAAAAGATGGGGTTAATGGTTTACATTTTATATATTCGTCTTCTGAAGATCTTGTGAAAAAAGTAAAGCAATTGAATGATATGGTTTATAGCACATATAATGATTATTTAAAAAATTATACACCACAAAAAAACTATGAAATGCTGTTAGATATTTATGAAAAATCAAAAGTCTAATAGAGGAGTGATACGTTTGGGAGAAAATAAGATTAGAGTTTTAATAAATTATCATGGAAAAAAAGGATCAGGTCCTTCCTATTCATTAGAATGGGCTAAAGGCTTATTAGAGTGTGGATGTGAGGTTTATGCAGTTGTTTCAAAAGAAGTTGTGAATATAGAAGAATGGAAGAAGAATATAAATGATGATCATCTCTATCTTATAGATACGCATAAAGATTATAGCAGAAAAGATTTAGCTATGAAAACAGTTAAATTGTATTTGAAGGGTAAGAAAGAAATTCAAAAAAAGTTTAGTCACGTTACATTTGATTTTTCGTTTCATACTTTTTACTGTCATTGGGCAAATATAGTAGATAGTTTTTTGGATATAAAGAAAGTAGTAGCTATTTGTCATGATCCGATTGCTCATTCTGGTACAAAATTTTATTTACAGTATTTATTTAAAAGACATTATAAAACGGCAGATGAAATAATAACTTTAACTAAATCATTTACAGATGTAATACATAAAAAATTTAATATTCCAATAAGCAATATTCATTATATACCCCATGGAAGAATGAAAATGTATAATGAATATTCTAAAACAATGTTGAATTCGCTGGCATATAAGGAAGACAATATTAATTTTTTATTTTTTGGCTTTATTGAACATTACAAAGGTTTAAATATATTAGCTAAAGCATATAAAGAATTAGAAAATAAATATGAAAATGTAACATTAACAATAGCTGGAAATGGAGATTTTAAACCATATCAAGAACAATTTTCTAAACTTAAAAAATTTAATCTTGTCAATCGATATATTAGAGATGATGAGGTAGGGGCATTATTTGCGGGGCCTAATATTGTTGTTGTGTTGCCATATATTAATGCTACTCAATCTGGTGTTATTCCTGTTGCGTATGAATTTTTGACTCCGATAATAGCATCGAATACGGGGGGATTGAAAGAACAGTTAGATGATGGAAAAATAGGTCTTTTGTTTGAAAATGGAAATTATAAAGATTTGATGAGAAAAATGGAAGTTTTTATTAACAATAAAAAAATATGGAAAAAACAGAGCGATTTAATGATTTCTTTTAGAAATACGTTAGATTGGAATGTTTTAGCAAGTGATTTATTGAAATTATTAGGAATTAGGGAGGAATATTAATGAAATTTATAGCGTATTTTCTTCCGCAATATCATTATGTAAAAGAAAACGATGAATGGTGGGGAAGAGGGTTTACAGAATGGACAAATGTAAAAAAGGCGAGACCACTTTTTAGAGGACACTATCAGCCACATAAGCCTAAGGATGATAATTACTATGTGTTAACTGAAAAATCTACAGTTGAATATCAAACGGATTTAATGGATAAATATAATGTGTATGGATTAGCATATTATCATTATTGGTTTAATGGAAAATTATTACTTGAAAAACCAGCAGAAAATTTATTAAAGTGGAAAGATATAAATCAAAGATTTTTTTCTTTTGGGCAAATCATACATGGATAAAAAGTGTTAATGGAGTAAAGACAATTCTTCAAGAACAAACATATTCAGGAGAAAAAGATTGGCAATCACATTTTAAGTATTTTCTTCCCTTTTTTAAGGATGATAGATATATAAAAGTAAATAATAAACCAGTTATTGCGATATATGTTCCCGAAGATATACCACAATATAATGATATGATACGGTTATGGAATGAATTGGCTATAGAGAATGGATTTAATGGTGTATATATTATTGAAAGTATAAATGGATATCATCAGTTTGGAAGAAAGTCAATAGCTGATGCTGAAATGTTAAGAGCTCCAAATTTAGGAACTTATGATATAACTAGATGGTATGGGAGAATTGCTAAAAGACCAAGATTACAAAAAAAGTGCCATTTTTTTTCCGTATAAAATTCCATATAAAAAAGTAATTACAAGTTTAATAAAGGAAAGTAAAAAATATAAAACAAATAAAAAGGTTTATTTCGGAACTTATTGTGGATGGGATAATACGTGTAGACATGGTAGATATGGTAGTGTTCATACCAACGTAAATGCAGAAGATTTTAGACGAAGTATTATTGAATTAAAGAAGTTATCAAAAGAGGATGATTTCTTTTTTATTAATGCATGGAACGAGTGGGCTGAAGGTATGCATCTAGAACCTGATGAAAAAAATGGTTTTTATTTTTAGAAGTATTGAAGGATATAAAGTAATGGTTTATAAGAAGAGTAAATTTGAGAAAATTTTAATTTTTTTTGCTGCACTATATCCAATTATACCAGCGTATTTTAAAATTGTTGGATTTAGTTTCCCCAATTTGTGTTGTATAACATTTATTCTATTGTCAGCTTTGTATAGAAAAATTAGATTTATTATAAAAAAGAATGTAGTTGTTTTTCTGTATTATTATGGATGGTAATTAATGTAGGAATCTATTTTTATCATTTTTATTTTTGGGGTGCAATATGGTGTATATGTACTGTTGTAGCCGGTATGATTTTTGCAGATAATATAAATAATGAAAGACTATTTGTAAGAATATTGTTAACCATAGTATATGTAACCGGAATAGTTTGCATGTTTGGATTGATTGAATCAATAACAGGATTTAGGGTATTTAGTATATTTAATACATCAGGAGATAAAATTTATATAAATCCAGTAAGATTTGGAATAACAAGAATAGTTGGATTTGCATATCAAACTATATCATATGCAGTTTATTTAGTATTGAGTGGATGCCTTGCATTTTATTTAATGACTTTAAAAGAATATATATCAGATAAAGAAAGAAAAAAAATAAAATGTATTTATGTATTAATAGTGATTAATATTTTATTAACATTATCAAGATCTGCAATATTCATTTTTATTATATCACAGGTGCTGTTATTATGGCGAATGGGTATGAAAAAAGTATTAAAAATGATGTTTTATAGTGCTGTGCTAGTAATAATTGCTTTAGTTATAATGTATCTTATTGCACCTAAAGTTTTCCAGCAGATTCAGAATATTTACTATATGATGCTGGCCGTTATTGATAATAATTATATTTCTCGAATTGCTACGGAATTTGGAAATGATAATTTGAATGCAGTGGGTACTAGAACGGATATATATGAATGGGTATATGAAAAGGTAAAAGATAATATTTGGTTAGGTGTTGGGTTTAAAACTCCTTTTTTATATGAATATGATGCTGGCAATCAATATCATACAATGATAAAGAAGACAGCTATAGAGGTAGAATACTTATTAACTTTATATGAAACTGGAATTTGGGGATTATTATCAGAAATTATAGTTTTTATATCAATTATTGGAAAGAGTGCTAAAAATGTTTTACATAGATTCTTGAGTAAAAGCTGGGAAAATAAATTGAGTTTTAATTATTTGGTTTTAACTATTTTTGCTTGTATGATACTTATGTATTTTATGGTAAACCAGAGTTCAGAACAATACTTATTAAATATTATTATCGTGCTATTTATTGCTTATAATTCGATAGGAAAGGGAGAACTTAATAAATGATAATAGGGTTAATGGGCATGGAATTTGAATCAGAAAATAAGGGATGTGAAGCTCTGGCGTTTTCTTTTTTAAATATTTTAAGAGAGATATCTAACAAAAATATTACAATATATTATTTTTCAAATTTGGGATTTGGTAAAGTAGTAGAAAGTTTTCCAGAATTTGTATTTAAGAAAATTAACTTGAAAATCAGAGACTTAAAATTAGATTTTATTAGAGCTGTAAAAAAATGTGATTATATATTTGATGTAACAATGGGAGATAGTTTTTCGGATATATATTCAGAAGAAGTATGTCTAAGCGATATAAGATTTAAAAGATTGGCGTCTTTTTTTACTAAAAAATATATTTTATTACCACAAACCTATGGACCTTTTTTTTCTGATAAAGTAAAAACAAGAGCGATGAAAGTTTTTTCTAAAACAGACGTTATATTTTGCAGAGATGAATTATCTAGAAAATATATTTATGAGGAGTTTGGGATAAAGAATTCAATTTTATCTACAGATATGGCGTTTGCATTGCCTTATAAAAAAGATATGTATAATTTTACAGGGCAAAAGAAAATAGGAATTAATATTTCGGGTTTATTATTTAGAGGTGGATTTACTCAAAATAATCAATTTGATTTAAAAATTGATTATCCTCATTTTGTAAAAAAATTGATTGTTATATTGAATGAAACTTATCCTGATTATGAGATACATTTAATACCACATGTAATTAACTTAGAAGAGAATGCACATGATGATGATTATAAAGTTTGTAAACAATTGAATAAAGAATATCCTGATACGATCCTAGCTCCGATTTTCACTACACCAATAGAGGCAAAGAGTTATATATCTAATATGGATATTTTTATTGGTTCAAGAATGCATTCTACAGTAGCTGCATTTTCATCAGGTGTTTTAACAATACCAGTTTCTTATAGTAGAAAGTTCGAAGGGTTATTTGGAAGTTTAAATTATCCGTATGTGATTAATACTAAAAATGAGAATATAGAATCTGCTATTGAATTGATTTTAAGATATATAGAAAATAAAAATCAACTTGTAGAAAGTCAAGAGAAATCTATGAGTTTGATTATTAAAGAGATTAAGCTGTTTAAGGAAAGCTTAATTGAAATATTAGGGGAGGTTTAATCATATGGAGCTATCAAATATTGACAACATAGAAATAATAGTCAAACTTTTGAAAGAGAATAATATAAAAGATCTTGTTATTAGTCCTGGAGGTACGAATATTCCCATTATCAAAGCTGTGCAGGATGATGCATTTTTTAATTGTTATTCAGTGGTAGATGAACGTAGTGCAGCATATGTGGCTATTGGTATTTATCTCCAAACAAAAAAAGCAGTAGTTTTAATTTGTACAAGTGCTCAAGCAACAAGAAACTATATTCCTGGATTAACGGAAGCTTTTTATAAAAGAGTACCTGTTTTAGCGATTACAATGGAAAAGCATCCTAGATTTAAATATCAAGAATATATGCAAGCACCGGATCAAACATCTCTTCCTAAAGATAGTATAAAAAAATCTTTTGAGCTTCCTTTTATATCGGATATAAATGATTGTTATCATAGTATTAGAGTAGCAAATGAGGCAATTCTTGAATTATCTAGAAATGGGTTGGGACCGGTACAATTGTGTATACCATGGTTGGATTTTTCCTTATCTAATGTAATACCGAAAGTTAGAACAATAAAAAGATATGATGTAAGACAAATAAAACAAGAGAATATATCTAATAAAAAAATTCTTCTTGTAATAGGAGAGCATATACCATTTTCAGATAAAGAAAAGAGTGCTATTGACCAATTTTGCGATAAAACAAATACTGTAGTATATGTTAATCATTTGTCAAATTTTATAAATGAATATTCTATAGAGGGAAATTTTCTGCTCTTAGTTTCAGAAATAAAAGAACTTGATAGTATTAAACCAGATATAATTATTTCTATTGGGGGACAACCAGGAGACTATCCATTTTATCTTACTTTTTCTCAGGATACGTTGAATAATGTGGAACATTGGAGAATTTGTGATGACGGAAAAGTTGTAGATACATATGACAAATTAACAAGAATATATCAAGGTAATCTTTTAGAGTTTTTTAATAGTGTTGTTTCAGAATGTAAGGAGCATTCTTATTTAAGGGAATGGAAGGAAAAGGTAAATGAGAAAAGTACAATGTTAGATGTTCCATTTTCACAGGTTTCAATTGCACAATATTTACATGAAAAATTCCAGCTAATTCTATCATACAATTTTCAATATTGAATAGTTTAAGAATATGGAATTTGTTTCATCTGGATCCTTCAATCGAATGTTATTCTAATGTTGGAGCATTTGGTATTGATGGAGGGATGTCTACACTTATTGGACAAAGTATAGTAACCGATAAATTAGCGTATATGATTATTGGAGATCTTGCTTTTTTTATGATATGAATTCATTATGTATTAGAGATATAAAAAACAATGTGAGAATTTTACTAGTCAATAACAATGGAGGAATCGAGTTTAAATTACACGGTGAAGATAAAAAAGATAGAGACAGATTCATTGCGGCTGCAGACTATCATGGATCAGCTAAGGAGTGGGCAGAGTCGTGTGGATTTGAATATTATGCGGCTAGAAATATGAAGGAATTGGAAGAGTATACTTCTAAATTTGTTTCTGAATCAGATAAGCCGATTATATTAGAAGCATTTGTTTCTGATTTTGATGAGAGCGATGCATATTTAAAATTGATAAATAAGAATAAGAGCAAAAATACAAAAGAATCTGTTAAAGGTATGGTAAAAGGAATTTTAGGAGAGAAGACTTATCGTAAATTGAAACAAACAATCAAAGGATGATTAGGATATGAATATTAAATCATTTTTAAAAAAGAAGTTAATAAAAGTACAAAAAGAGAAAATACTTATTCCATGTCTTGAGGGAAAAATTTTGAATGGTAAAAGTGCGTTTATTACAGGAGGAAGTTCTGGAATTGGATATGCAATAGCGAATAGCTTTTTGAAAAATGGAGCAAATGTAGTAATTTCTGGAAGAAATATAAAAAAGCTTAAAGATGCAAAACGAGAATTAGTTAAAGAGTGTCAATGTAATGAGGAAATGGTTGATATATTAGAGTTAGATATATCATCTGTTTCAAAAATGAAGAGTAAATTACTTGAATTTTTAGAAGGTAAGCGAATAGATATATTTGTAAATAATGCTGGAATAAATGAGGGAAAGCTGTTTCCTAACACTTCAGAAGAAGATTTTGATAGAGTAGTGGAAACTAATTTAAAAGGGATGTATTTTATTTCACAGGAAATCGTAAAATATATGGTTAATAATAAGATAGAGGGAAATATTCTTAATATTACATCATCATCATCATTGAGGCCAGGAGTTTCGCCATATATTATTTCGAAATGGGGAGAACGAAGTTTGACTCTTGGCATGGCAAAAAAGTATTTGCAATATGGAATTGTGGTAAATGGCTTAGCACCGGGATCAACACTTACACCTATGTTAAAGAAAGATAAAGAAAATGATTTAAATTTGGACTATTCTCCATGTAAAAGATATGTTGCTCCAGAGGAAATTGGAAATATTGCTACTGTTTTGGTAAGTGGAATGGGTAGGATGATTGTAGGAGATACTGTCTATGCAACTGGTGGAGCAGGAGTAATTACTTATGATGATACTACTTATTAGGAAAGGCTTTATATATGAAAAGTAAGAATAAATCTTTACTAAAAAATATAGGATTATTTACTATAGGTAGTTTTGGATCAAAGATACTTTCTTTTTTGTTAGTACCTTTATATACAGCTGTTTTATCCACAGCAGAATATGGTTCCGTTGATTTAATTATTTCAACGTCATCATTGCTGACACCAATTTTATTACTCAGTATTTTTGATGCAACCTTAAGATTTGGAATGGATCCGAAATATGAGAAAGAGGACGTTCTTTCAACATCAATTAACATTGCGATAAAGGGTTCCGTTGTTTTAATAGTGGGCGTTATTATTGTTTCAATAACACACATAGTTCATTTATCAAATATATATTTAATTTTTTTATGTATTTATTTTGTGTTAGGGGCATTAAGTCAAATATTAAATCTTTATTTAAGGGCGAAGAATCAAGCATCAGTTATAGCAATAAGTGGAATAATTTGTACTTTAGTTACGTGTATAAGTAATATAATACTACTGCTTGTATTTAAATGTGGCATTGTTGGATATATGATTAGTAATACAGTTGGGATACTGATTCAAAATACTTATCAATTGTTTATAGGGAAAATATATAAAGATATTAGATTAAAAAACTATAGAGACTTATCAAAGCCAATGCTTAAATATAGTTTTCCGTTAATTGCTAACTCTATTTCATGGTGGGTAAATAATGCTAGTGACAGGTATATTCTTACATTTTTAAAAGGTATTTCTGAAAATGGAATTTATTCGGTGTCATATAAAATCCCGACAATATTGTCAATGTTTCAAAGTATTTTCTATAATGCGTGGTCGATTTCCGCTATTGCAGAGTTTGATGAATATGATAAAGATGGATTTATTGGAAATAATTATTCAATTTATAGTTTTATTTCATTGGGAATTTGTTCCGTATTATTAATTTTAAATATTCCATTAGCAACGTTACTTTATAAAGGTAATTATTTCATTGCATGGAAGTGTGTTCCGTTTTTATTGATGGGAACTGTATTTAGTGGGATATCTCAATTTGAAGGATCATTGTTTGCAGCAACTAAGAATACAAACTCTGTGGCAAAAACTACAATTATTGGTGCAATTGTAAATATTGGTTGTAACTTTATATTTATTTATTTTATAGGAGCAACAGGAGCTGCGTTAGCCACATTAATAGGATATTTAGTAACTTGGATGTTGAGAACAAAATATTTGCAAAGTTTTATTAAGATGAAGGTGAATTGGAGAAATCATTTTTGGTCTATAATGATTGTATGTATTCAATCCATAATAGCTACAGTAGGAGGAATATTTCTTTTACAGGTGATTTTGTTTGTGATGCTCATAGTGATAAATAGAGGTTATATTGTTCCAATTTTAAGTAAATTGTTAAAATAAATATTGACAATTGATTTTATTGCACTTAATGAGTTTTGTTAATCAGTGATACGAGTCTTTAGTTCAATTATGAAAGATATATTAAGTGCACATTGGGGTCAGACCCCATGAAATACATATAAAATGAGTAAACGAGTCCTAAAAGTTCTGTAAAGAAAGTATAAATAACACACAGAGAATATTTTTCATCTATTCGCAACAGACAGTAAACACAGAGATAACGCACAGATACGGGATAGCATGAGATAATAGCAGACAACAGCAGATGGCAAATTACTTTATGATCTGGCACACTGGCATAATATTTATAGATACGCTATCAAGGTTTTGCTATTGTTCTGTTATCCTGTCGATGCGTCAAATGTGTATGAACTTTTATAGTGGTTCTGATGGCTTCAGGGCGAAGACAGAAGCAGATGTACAGAAGAATATAGATGAATTGTTTGGGAAGAGGCTTAATTAGTACAATATATTTGTATGACGATATGAAAGAAAAGATAACTGGATTTTTAATAGATATAATGTTACAATATATCCGTATTCTTTATTAAAGGAGAGATATATGGATGAGAATTTGTTAAAAGTTGGGAAATATGATAACAAATTTAACGAAATATTAGGTATAGAAATTGCGGAAGTTGAAATTTATAGATCCAAAGGACTTCCTGCACATATGTTAAAGAGTAAACACCAAAATTGTTTGAAATATATTGATTACATACCAGATATTATTGAGAATCCAGATTATGTAGGGGTTAATCCAAACGAAAAGGAAAATAATTCTTTTGAATTAATTAAGCGTTATAAAGATAATATTTTAATTGGGATAAAATTAGATAAAGATGGGGACTATTTATATGTCGCAACTATGCATGAAGTACAAGAATCAAAAATAATAAGACGTTTGCATAGTGGAAGGATTAAGGAAGTTATTACTGAGTGTAAAAAACTAGCACTGGAAACATAGTACTGAAAACAAAAAAAATAATATTGACAAAGAAGAAAATAAATAGTATCCTTTTTATAGAAAGTGAATATGATAATAACAAGCATAATTATTTTTGAGGTCAGAAAAGGTTCCTGACGCACTCTGAAAAGAGTACCTGAGATGATGGATACACCGCCCATCCAAAAATAATTGTGCTTTTATTATGTGATTTATAGGTCAGACCAAATGAAGTACCTAAGAATAAAAGTTATCGACCTAAACCAGCACGTAAAGTGGAAATACCAAAAGAGAATGGTAAGACCAGACCTCTTAGTATCTATTCATATGAAGATAAACTGGTCCAGGATGCACTTAGGAAAGTTTTGGAATCTGTCTTCGAGCCCCATTTCTACAACAATATGTGCGGCTTCAGACCAAACCGCAACTGCCATGGAGCTATAAGACTGCTAAATGACATGATTGAAGGACATAAGACGAATTATGATTATTCCGGGGCTTTCTGAGCCACCTGTCCGGACTTTGAGAGCCATCATTCCGGAGAATGAGAGCCATATATTCCGGTAATTCAGAGCCACTTTATTGGGCTCTATTATATACATTCCTTTATACTGTAAATACACACCTTTGGTGTGAATACAGATAAAGGAGGTCGTAAATTATGACCAAGTATCGTGAAATCCTACGCTTGAAAAGCTTAGGATTCAGCGAGAGGAACATCGCACAAAGTTGCGGTGTATCCAGAAACACAGTCGCCAAGGTTCTGAAAAAAGCAGCGGAAATCAATCTTTCATGGCCGCTGGATTTTGACATGATCGACAGTGCACTAGAGGAGCTGATGTTTTCTAAAGATAAGTCGGCGACGAATAAACGTATGCCAAACTTTGACTACATCCGTAAAGAACTTCTGCGGAACGGCGTAAACAAAAAGCTTCTCTGGGTAGAATACTGTGAGGAGTGTCGCATGAGCAGCGAAGAGCCTCTAATGTATTCTCAGTTCTGCTACTACATCCAGAAGGATGAAGAAAAACGTAGGGCTACCATGCATATCCCTAGAAAACCAGGTGAACAGATTGAGGTTGATTGGGCCGGTGATCCTGCCCACATCATTGATCCGGACACCGGAGAAATAACAGATGCATGGATATTTGTAGGTGTATTAACTTACAGTCAGTATGCTTTTGTAAAAGCATATATGAATGAGAAAACCGACAACTGGATCAAAGCTCATGTTCAGATGTTTGATTTCTTTGGCGGTGTCACACCTATGCTCGTTTCTGATAACTGTACAACTGCAGTGAATCATAAAAAGAGTGACTGGTACAACACCGCCTTAAACACAACTTATCATGAGATGGCAGAACATTACAATCTTGCCATTCTTCCGGCCAGAGTCCGGAAACCCAAAGATAAACCGAATGTAGAGGGATCCGTAGGAAAGATATCCACATGGATAACAGCAGCCCTTCGCAATGAGCAGTTTTTCTCTCTTGCAGAATTGAATGCTTCAATCCGTGAAAAACTGGATGCCTACAACGCCCGTAAATTCCAGAAAAAGGAATGTAGCAGACTCAGTTTATTTCTTGGGGAAGAAATGCCATTACTGGCTCCGTTGCCTGCTACACCTTTTGAACTGGCTGAGCGGAAACAAGCCACCGTCCAGTTTAACTATCACATCGCAGTAGACAGAATGTTCTACTCCGTGCCTTATCAGTATATCAAAAATAAGGTGGATGTGCGTATAACAGATACAACAATTGAAATATTTTATAATCACAATCGTATTGCCTCTCACAGACGACTCTATGGAAGAAGCGGTCAGTATTCTACAGTGACAGAACATATGCCACAGGAACACCAGAAATATCTGGAATGGAACGGTGACCGGTTCCGTAAGTGGGCTGATTCGATTGGAATTAACACAAGCAAGGTTGTCGATGCAATACTTACCTCCGGCAGGATTGAACAGCAATCCTACAGAAGCTGCATGGGATTACTGAAACTGGCAGAAAAATATTCGCCAGGAAAACTGGAGCAGATCTGTGCTAAGGCACTTTCTTATTCCGGTAAACCCAGCTATAAAAGTATCAAAAATCTATTGGCTGCTGAGAAGAATGTACCTAGTACTGAACCAGAAGCATCTCAAGCAGAAAAACCACACGGCATAACCAGAGGGTCCAGATACTATGGAGGTAAACAATCATGACAAATCAAAGTACAATCGATAAACTTATTGAAATGCGTCTGACTGCTATGGCGGATGCATTCCGCATCCAGATGGATGATCCTACAATAAAAGAAGTACCGTTCGAGGATCGGTTCGGTATGCTTGTTGATGTCGAATACAGCAACCGTAAAAACAATCGTCTGAAAAGGCTGATCCGCCAGGCTGAACTTGAGCAGCCAGATGCGAGCATTGCAGCAATTGATTATCATTTGAATAATCCGGTGCCCGTGTCCCTGCTGTCCGGTGACAGGAAACCGCAAATCCGTTTTTTAGGAAACCACCATTCCGGTAGTGGAAACCTTTATCATAAATCCTTTAGAATGTAATCATGCACCAGCTGGTGTAAATTCATTCAAAGGAGGTCATGACCATGACCAAGTATCGAGAGATTCTCAGGCTAAAAAGTCTGGGACTCAGTCAGCAGAGCATTGCCGACAGCTGCAATGTCTCCAAGAAAACGGTTAATCGCGTTTTGAAGCGTGCAAAGGAATTAAATATTTCCTGGCCGCTTGATAAAAGCGATACCGATGCTGTTCTTGCAGAAATGTTTTTTCCTTCTGCAAAGCAAGTCAGATCCAATAAACGGATGCCTGACTACGATTATGTCCACAAAGAATTACTCCGTAACGGAGTCAGTAAGAAACTCTTGTGGACAGAATACATGGAGGATTGTCATGCAAATGGCGAAAAACCACTTATGTATTCCCAGTTCTGCTATCACATCCAGCAGGATGAGCAGAAACGACGTGCTACCATGCATATCAACCGGAAACCTGGTGAGCAGGTTGAGGTCGATTGGGCAGGAGATCCTGCAACAATCATTGATCCGGATACCGGTGAGATCACCAAAGCCTATTTATTTGTCGGCGTGATGACTTATAGTCAGTACGCATATGTGGAAGCATTTCTGGATATGAAGCAGAAATCATGGATTAATGCCCATGTTCATATGTACGAATATTTTGGTGGTGTTGCCAGAATTCTCGTACCGGATAACTGTAAAACAGCAGTTGTCCACAATGGTGGCTTTAAAGACCAGCAGGTCAATGAAACTTATCAGGAAATGGCCGAATACTACGGCACCGCTATTATCCCGGCGCGTGTCAGGGCTCCAAAAGATAAGCCGAATGCTGAGGGGACAGTAGGAAATATTTCTACTTGGATCACAGCAGCTCTTCGGAATGAACAGTTCTTCTCCCTTGCCGAATTGAATCTGGCAATCAGAGATAAGCTGGAACTGTTCAACCAAAGGCTCTTTCAGAAGAAAGAGGGTAGTCGGCGAAGCTTATTTCTTGGGGAAGAAAAACCATTGCTGGCACCATTACCTGCTACCCGTTTTGAACTGAGTGACTGGAAAGCAGCCACTGTCCAGTTCAATTATCACATATCTGTGGACGGAATGCTATACTCCGTTCCGTACGAATACATTAAAAAGAAAGTTGATATAAGGGTAACAGACACCACGATTGAAATTTTCTACAACCATAACCGCATTGCTTCCCATCGTCGTCTAAAAGGACGCCCCGGGCAGTACAGCACCATTACTGAACATATGCCGGCAGACCACCAGAAGTATCTGGAATGGAACGGTGACCGCTTCCGTAAATGGGCTGAGCGGATTGGCATAAATACTTACACTGCAGTCAATGCAATATTGACCTCCAAAAGTGTGGAACAACAAACCTACCGAAGCTGTATGGGGCTTCTTAAGCTTGCTGAGAAGTACTCAGATGCGTTACTGGAAGCTGCCTGTAAAAAGGCATTATCCTATACAGCATCACCCAGTTACAAGAGTATTAAAAACCTACTTGTAACCGGTTCAGAAAAACTGGCATCGGAAGCAATCGATACCAAGACCACACATAAAGCACATGGCATCACACGAGGTGCCGATTACTATCGGAGGTAAACGCATATGACCAATCAGAGTACAATGGATAAGTTAATAGAAATGCGCCTTACCACAATGGCAGATGCATTCCGCAACCAACTCAATGACCCAAAATTCAAGGAGGTTCCCTTTGAAGATCAATTCGGTATGCTGGTGGATATCGAATACAGCAGTCGCAAAAACAACCGTCTCAAAAGACTGATCAAGAACGCCGGTTTCGATCAGCCGGAAGCGAATATCATGGATATCAACTATACTTCCGGACGCAAGCTAAACAAGGAACTGATTCGCAGACTTGCTACCTGCGAATATATATCTGAACATCGGAATCTTTTTATTACCGGTGCTACAGGCTGCGGTAAAACTTACATGGCCTGTGCCTTTGGCATGGAAGCCTGTAAGCAGTATTACAATACCAAATATATCCGTCTGCCTGATCTGCTTATTGATCTGGAGGTGGCACGGACAGATGGCAACTACAAAAAGGTGATGGCTAAGTATGCCAATCCCGTTGTCCTGATTTTGGACGAATGGCTTCTATTGAAACCAACGGAATCTGAACAAAGAGATATCTTCGAACTACTCCATCGGAGACGCAAGAAATCTTCAACGATTTTTTGCTCCCAGTATGAGTTCGAGGAATGGTACGACCAACTGGGTGGTGATGATAGTCCTCTGGCAGATGCAATCATTGACCGCATTGCTCATGACAGTTATCGTATCAACATTACAAGCATTGATGCCGAACATGATATCTCGATGCGAGAGGTTTATGGCTTGGACAAAACATTACGCGAGTAAACTCGCATAAGCGGTTCCCGCTAGCCCGGACAGACGGTTTCCCGTCTGCCGGACTTGCGGTGTTACCGCACAAGAATATTCACATTCTGGACGAAAACTGAACAAAGCACTGATCAATCGTCTGGCAACCTGTGAATACATTACAGAATACCGGAACGTCTTTATTACTGGAGCAACTGGAAGCGGTAAAACCTACATGGCCTGTGCCTTTGGCATGGAAGCATGCAAGCGCTATTACTCAGTACGGTATGTACGACTTCCTGATCTATTATTGGAATTACAGGCTGCCAGGGACAATGGAACTTTCTCGACTACCCTGAAGAAATACACCAAGCCAATAGTACTGATTATTGATGAGTGGCTGCTTCTTAAACTGACAGAAGCTGAAGCCAGAAATCTTTTTGAACTGATACATAAAAGACGAAAAAAATCTTCAACGATCTTTTGTTCTCAGTTCCGTGAAAGTGAATGGTACCAGCAAATCTGTGATGGTGAAAGTACTCTTGCTGATGCCATCATGGATCGTATATCGTATGATTCCTATAAGATCGATATTGAAAGTGTTGACCCATCTAAAGACCTCTCTATGAGAGAAGTATATGGACTGGATCCTGCAATGGCAAAGTAACTTAATAAATAAAATGGGGTGGCTCCGTTAGTCCGGACAGGTGGCTCCCGCCACACCGGACTGGCGGCTCTGCCGCACCGTAATATTCAAATTATATACTGGATGCCGATATAAAAGGCTTCTTCGATAATTTGAATCATGACTGGATAATGAAATTTATTTCATCACGAATTACAGATAGCAGTGTGCTCCGACTGGTAGAAAAGATGCTCAAAGCAGGTATTCTTAAAAATAGAGAATTTTATGTTGACGAATTCGGTGCCGGACAGGGAAGCGTATGTTCACCAATAATTGCGAACATATATATGCATTATGTTCTTATTACCTATATCAATACTGGTAATCCAACTGTTTTTGGGGATATGGTGTCTGGAAACAAAGGTTCTTTTTCAATAGATTTTGTAAATGAAGGTTTTGTGCTGCATCGACTTACTGCAAATATTGATATTGCAGTTTCTGATGTAGAAATAACATATGGTTCTGTGAAAATTGAGAAAATGGATTCTTATGAAAAATGCGTAGTGAAACTGGAGGATCATACATCAGAAGCAACTGCTACAATGAATTCGTTGAAGAAATTGATAGGACCAGTTAGCTATCGATTTGCGTATACAGACAATATCCGCAATGCAGTTGAAAATGATGTATTTGGATCACTTCCAGACGATTTGCTTTTAGATGAATTGGAAAGCTTACGAATTAATATACATTTCATACAGAAAAAGCTTTGCGATACTTGAAAAAGCGGAGGCAGAGTACCCACCTTGATAGTACTAGAGAAATATGCCAATGCTCTTGGAAAACACATGGAAATAAAAATCTGTGATGACTGACAGATTTTTATTTAAAGAATTATAAATGATAATATAAAGTATAACAACATCAAAGGAGGAATAACTATTGCAAGAAAATTAAGAGTCTGGTTTCCGGGCGCAACCTACCATATTGTGCACAGAGAGGTCTGCCTTTGCACAGAAAGTTGTAAAAGGCAGACCTCAATATGATTATAAGTTGAGTTTTACAGGCTTATTTTTTTGTATGATAGTTAATTCCTTTATATTCATGGATTCCGTAGGGATCAGGTGAAGGCTCAGTGCCAAAACGTCCGCCTGTTGTAGGGTATCCATAAATTGTTCCGTCTTTGATATCCATATCGTCTTCCCATGGAAGATGATACTTTCCTTCAGCAAGGTCTTTAATATAGGTCAAGCCACTGTCAGATTCTCCGCCTGGTTTTGCAACATAACCACGATGACCGAGATTATAAATATTATTTTCGAGACCCCATTCCTTTCTGGCCTGATCTGCAAGTTCCGGATGAATTTCGCCAGTAACGATTTCATATGGATTTCTCTGTCCCTGGACAAGAACAGTTCCGTCGTAGTTTGTAATCTGTCCTTCGCCAAAGTAATAGAAAACTCCGTCATAACCTGCAAGATTAACTGAAACAGTATACATAAGGTTCTGCCATGCATTGGAGCGGTTGGTAAGGATCCACTGATCATTAACCTGTGTGCTATAACCGGAAATACGGATATATACGTTGCATCCCTTATAGGCAGCTTCCCTTGCAAGTTCCGGAATCATTCCATCGTGACAGATACATACTGCAAGTTTGGAACCTCCAGGTCCCTCACATACAGGCATTCCCAGATCACCGGGATACCACGGTTCAACAGGATTCCATGGGAAGAGTTTTCTATATTTCAGACAAATCTCACCGTCCGGATTTATAATGATTGCTGTGTTATATGGATTTTTTGTCGGGTCCGGATTACGTTCCATAATAGAAAATACACCAAAGACCTTTTCTTCTTTACAAGCCTTTGCAAAAGCTTCGGTTTCAGCTCCGGGAATGTCACATAAAAATTCTTCCGTCAGCCACTTTGAAGTGTTCAGACCCTGGGTACTATATTCTGGAAATATGATCAGTTCAGCTCCAGGATAACCTGCTTTTGTTGCATGTAAAGTACGAACAATTTCTTTTACTTGCTTGTCGATATCTGCACGTGAATTAATGATTGGTACAGGCATCTGAATTGCTGCTGCCAAAAATCCTTTGCTCGGTTTGTTAATACTTCCAATACTTCCCATAATAATTCCTCCTATGATATATTTTTTATCAGAGACGGATATGATCAGAATGATTATCTGTTGCATAAAAAAACGTCACATGGGAAACCCCACGTGACGTCTTTGTCTTTGATTGCTTTTGATTATATACTTTTTTTTTAAAATGTCAACATATTTTTTGCAAGCACCTGTTTACAATATAAATTGTAAAATATAAGAGTATTAAGAAATGGGCGTTTTTAATAGTCCATATGTATGGACTACAAGAAAGGATAGGCGAAAAAAATGAGACTAAAAATAAAAGGATATGGAACAATTCAAGCTTCTAAAGATATGTTAAATATTTTAAGTACAGCATTTGACCACGCAAGCGAATTAGAGATGCAAAATAACCGTATTATTTTGCAATAAAAAAGAAACTCCTTAACTTCCAAAAATGAATAGGCCCTAATGAAAATATAATTTTAAAAACAGCCCGTATTTATTGTAAACTTCCGAAAAAAATATTAAATTACACTACGCCTTGTTTTGAAGTACTTACTATTTTCCTTTCACAAAGGGAAGCAGTATGATATCCTATATATATCATAAGAATTTTAAGCTTGCTTGTATCAGGAGGAGTGCAAGCTCCTTCTGATAAACTGCGGAGCAGTTATTCGGTTATGAGCAAGTAGCGAAGCGGATTGCGAATATCTGCTTGACTTCAAGATGTATAGATAATTTATTGCTCTCAAATGAGGTATCAAATGACAAGAACACGTGTAGATAAAGATAGTTTGGCTTCAATATTGGCTTATATTAATACATATTTAAAGTATAATGGGAAGCAGGGATTATTAGACGAGAATAAAGCGTTAGAAGATGTTATGTGCGAAGTTTTGAATCGTATATATGGATGGAAATTGGAGAATCTGAATCATGTTGAGAAAAATTTCCCTGGGATCGATCTGGGTGATTGGGAACGGGGGATTGGAGTTCAGGTAACGGTAGAGAAAACCAGTATCAAGATAAATAATACGATTGCTAAAATTGTAAAAAATGAAGTATACAATAAATTTCCTCATTTAAAGATTTTGATTCTGGGCGATAAACAAGCCAGTTATTCGATTCGGAATGACGAAAAAATTTTATTTGATGGCGAAAAAGATATTATAGATTTTGTGGATTTGTTAGATGCCAGTTCACGAATGGATTTCCAGGAAAAACATAAGCTAGTTGTTTTTTTGAAACAGGAATTAGGCTGGGAGGCAGACAACACACAGTTACGCATATTGGCTTATGAGAAAGTACAGAAATATCAGGAAGAACAACATAAAGAAAATTCGTATATTACGATTTTAGGTTTGCATAAAAAATTGCCTATTCAGGATGCCTGGATAAAGCTGAATATTTTGACCGAAGAAGAACTTAAACGGAAACAGACAGAAACACAAAGGGATTTTTTGAATCAGTATGATGAATATTCCGGCAGGAGATCGGGTAAGACCTATGATGCGGAAACGTTAGTAATTGAACCGGGAAATAAGGTGGTTTTGGCAGGTCCCGGAATGGGAAAAAGTACTTTATGTAAGAAACTGTTTTTACAGGCAGAAGAAATGAATAAATTTGCCATAAAGGTGCGTTTATGGGATGTGGCAGGATATATGCGGGAAGGTGTTGCATTTGAAATTGCTTTATGTAAAGCTATGTGTCAGTCTCTGGCAGTTGAATTTACGAAAGCAGAGTTGGCTCACTTTTTTTTAATTATAATTTTGGATGGACTGGATGAGTGTGGAGATTATAGACGTACGGTAGCGAAATCTATTGCTGCATGGGGGTATGGGCATCCTTATCAAATGATTATTGTAACAAGCAGACCAATTGGATATGATTTGACAGAATTGGCGGACTATACTCATTATCAGATTCTTCCTATGGATGAGTGGCAGATGGAGTCTTCTTCGCAGAAATTAATGGAACTGATTCAGCAAGATTGTGAGAAACAGTATCAATGGTTTAAGAAGAGGCTTCAAAATTATGAATTGCATAAATTAGCATGCAGAAGTCCGCTGGTGCTGGGATTTATGGTGCAATTGTCGCTGCAAAAAAAGGATTTTGGCAATAGTAAGATCAGTCTTTATCAGGAAATTGTCAATGAATGGCTACAAGGTTCTAGTCGAGATAACGAAAAATTTATTTCAGAAGTTGAATTGCTCTACGGGATTGAAGCAATTGCGTTTTACATGATGAGTCATGTGAGTGATGAAGCCAGAGAAGTATATACAAAAAATAATATTATTACCTATGTGGGGGAACGTTTTACAGAAGAGATGGAATATCCCTTATTAAAGGCAAAAAAAGTTGCGGAGCAGTGTCTGGAGTTTTGGCTGGAACGTGGAATATTAGATAAAGGATTTTATAAAGGACAGGAGTGTTTTTTGTTTCTGCATTTGAATGTTGGTGAGTATTTGGCTGCTTGTTATCTCACTAAAATGTCATTAAAAATGAAAAAAGAATGGGTTCATAACCATTATCGGGAAAATATTTGGCAGGAGACATTGCGAATGGCAATTGCCTGTGATTACCAGGGGATTTTTGCAGAGGAATTGATTGCTATAGAGTCAAAAAGTCAGTTGCCTGAGGGCGCAGTTTTTTTAGTGGCACAGGGAATTAGTGAAGGCAATCAAAAAAATGTCCCCCAGGAATTGTATGATAAAATGTATGAGTATTGTTTTGGGGATAATAAATACTTAAGCCAGAAAACAGCTATGACCATAAACTGTCTTAAGGGAGCAAAAATAAACTGGCATATAAGAGAACTGGAAAGTTATGTGGCATCCGAAGATATATGGAAGAAAATGATTGCATATCATATCATTTTAATTGCTTTATCTGATGAAAATGATAAATTACAGATATGGGCAAGAAAATATGTGATCGATTATAGGAAAGTATTTGAGAGAAATTCGTTCAGACCTAGAGTAAATGATTTACCCATGGCAGTGGGATTTTTGCAGACGGATGGAAATGATAAAGAACTGACAGAGGCAATTAAAAAAATATCATTTGAGGATATTAGTGTCCATGAAATTGAAATAATCGGAAAATATATGGAAGCTATTGGTGAGGGTGAATGGTTTAATAAACGTTATGAAGGGCTTATGGCAGGTGCCAGAGAATTTCAACATGCGTTGGTCAGTAAGGAATTGGGACAAAGTGAAGAGCGGTTAATTGCATTATTGATCGCTATATTTGGAGTGGAAACATCAGAAAAGGTGGAGATCTGTCGCGAATATTCGAAGATCATTGCTGTGCTGAATTATATGGAGTCTGGTATATCCGATATCAGATGGCTTGGAAGAGATCTGCAGCGTAAGCATTCACAGGAATTTGTGAAGCTCATTTGTATAACGGTTGACCTTGATCTGGAACAGCTTAAAAAGGAATTATATAGTTTGTCCCATTTTGGGGATAAGAATAGCTCATTTGTTTCATATGACCATACGGTTCATTTACATTTGAAAGGGGAATGGTCAAGATGCAGAGGAGAGGTTTCTGCTGAGTTATTGGAGGAGGCACTAAGCAGTCATTCCGGTGTATTGGGAGTCTGTGCCTGTTATATGGCATATTATAATATAGATAAACCGGATATAGTAGAACTTTTAGTGAAGCTGTTTCGAACCAGTGCAGAAGATAGAATCGTGAAACGGGTGGGTATTGTACTTAAAGCAGGTGGATACAAAGAATTAGAAGTGGATGCGGAAGAAAGATTAATTGATGATTCAATTCTCTCTTTTCCCTGCTTATTTGATTATTTGTCAAAGTTACCAGACATTAAGAATGGACATGCGGACAGATGGTTATCGTGTATAGAACATGGACTGGCAGGCAATCGGCATTTGGTGATTGCTGCTTTAGAATATCTGTTATCTCTGAGAAAGGAAAGTATTTCTGAGAATATTCGGATACAACTGGAAAGTATGATAAAAGAATCGTACAATAAGTGGGAAAAGAAAAAAATAAGATGTTCACATTGTAAAGAAACGGTATTTATAAAACCAGATGGTTTTTGTCCCAAATGTTCTGTTGGTACAGAGCTGCCAATAAAATATTTTATAGAAGCTCTTGTAAGTTTTTCATCTTTCACTATGGAGGAATATATTCATTTATGTAGTCATCCTATGTCAGATGTCTCAGCCATTGCGAAAAGAGAACTGCAAAAAATATGGATAACAGATCAGGAAAAACTTAAATATGTGATAGATAATTTTGAAAAAATGGAATATGACGATTGCATATTTGAACTGATTTTGCAACTGCCTTCACAAATCACATATCCTTATGAAATGGCATTAAAAAGACTTGGGATGAAGATTAGTGAAGAAATGCAGTTGATCTGGCTGGGAAACTTACGCTCTTTGGAGTGGATTTCAGCAGAATGTATGAAAACAATGGTATGTGAGAGCCTGTCTGATGAGAGGGATGCAATTAAGAATAAAGCTATGAAATGCTGGCTGGGGGAGAAAGACTTCTGGTGGGAAAATTTTGAACTTTAAAACTGCAGGATAAAAAGTGCATCGTTGTAGGTGTTAAGAACTGGAAAGGTTGTTTGCGACTATGTGAGAGTAAAGAGGCTGTTATGAATGGATATTATCTGGTTATAACCGTCATTGATATTTTAACAGACTCTACATGGTCAGACCCCATGAAATACCTATGGCAATACGGGCAGTTTGGTATATAGTTGCATTTCCAATAAGTTTGTTAATGAGGAAGGAGAGAAACAGAATATGAGTACGGGTGAAAATATAAAAAAGATTCGGAACATGCGTGGAATGACACAAAAGGAACTGGGGATGGCTGTTGGATTTGGGGAAGACAGTGCTTGTCCAAGGATTGCACAGTATGAAATCGGGAGCAGGACACCGAGAGCTGCATTGCTGAAAAAGATAGCAGATATTCTTCAAGTAGATGTAAAGTGCATTGCGGTTCCGACTGGTTTCAATAAAATGGATATCATATACAGGTTATTTTTACTGGAAGATCATTCCCTGGAAATAGGATTGGAAAGAAATTCACAGACGGGAGAGATAGTAATCAACCTTCATAATAAAGAGTTGAATGGGTTCCTGCCAGCATGGGATGCAATGAGGAAAAAACGAGAACAGGGACTTATTACGGAGGAAGAATATCTGAATTGGAAATATGGTGTGCCGATGGAATAAAACTTGTTAGTAATGGATATTTGGCAATTATGATAGTCTGAAATAATGGATGGGTCTGATGTGTAGTAGAAACTACTGTCAGGCTCATTTTTGATATTCAGGGTGTATTTATTTCTGCTAAAGATTGTGATATGATGTAATCAAAAATTGAAAGATGGAGGAGGATTTATGGATAGATTCGATGATAATGAATATAAGGATTTGATTAAAAATTTGTTGCATGATACTCAGTATATAGAAAGATCCAACATGGGGAAATTAGCTGGACTTAGGCAATATGCGGAAGTGTTGGTTAGGAAAATTTTAGACATTGGCAGTAATTATGAATTAATGCTGGGACAGGTGAGAAGAAATTCAAGAAATTCTGCAGTGAGGAGTGGAATGGAAAGTCTTGGGGAGGAATTAAGCGATAGCTTAATTGAAATACTAAATAGAATAAAGCCATTAGGAAATGATGGAAGCCATACTCAGCGCACAGAGGAATTTTCTAAAGAAGAAGTAGAAAGTGTTGAGGATGCAATTTTAGATTTATATGCACTGATTTTTATAAAGTATTTCATGGATATACAAGTAAACCTGTATTCATCGCCGGAAGTGTTACGCTTGTTTTCATTACTCCCGCCGGTTATTAGATATAAAACTTGGAAGTATTTATTTGAAAAAGACAAAAATAATATACAGGTAGTGGATAAATTATGCTTGGCAATAATAAAATGCTATGATAAGGAAATGGCATATAAATGGTTGGAAGATAACGCCGAAACGATAAAAGCTATCCCATATCCCGACAGGGAAGAAATAGATAAATATGACAGTATGCATATAGTTGAAGTATTGCCAGGAACTTATGTGGCAAAAATAACTTTAAATTTCGATGAATATGATAACATGTATGATTTATTATTGAGCAAGATTAATGATCCTAGGACATCCGTTAATGAATCGGGAAAGATGTATAAGAGTTTTGAAGAAGCTGTTGAACATTATAAAAACTATAAGAAAGAAAATATTACATCGAATAGTTCAGAAGAGATGTCAGCACTCTGCTCTCTAATGGATTTTGTATACTTGGGAAGAATAGCAAAATCTGAAATACAAAATTAAAAATAAACCACCGCAAGCCATTCTGCTTGCGGTTTTGTCATTCATGAGAATTATTTTGTATCACGTATACATTCTTTGATGAGTTGAGCAGATTTCAATATCCACACCAATTCCTGTGATGTACAGTCAGACAATAGATTTTGCAATTTTTGATAGGATGAATCTGAAAAAGTGGAACTTGGTATATCAGAGGCAGTCGTATCAATGGCAGCAGTCTTGTGAATTTCTGTGTTGTCATCAAGTAATTTGTTCTCAAAATCCATAAGAGACTGTGCATATTGAGTTTTTTCTGTATCTGGGAGTTGATTTAAAAATGTAATATAAGCAGCCAATTTCTCAAAAAAGTATCTGGGTCAGACCCTATGAAGTACCTGTAAAATAATTAAACAAGCCCTAAAAGTTCTGTAAAGAAAGTATAAAGTATGCAGATCAATTAATAGGTAATGCTAGAATCAAGCTTCATGTCAGAACAAACAAAACGAGTAAAATATGTTTTGAGAGAGACATAGAGTATAGGAACAAGGTTTCACTATCAAAGTTCTGCTATTGTTCTGTTATCCTGTCAATGTGTCAAATGTGTGTGAACTTTTATAGTGGTTCTGGTGAATTCCGAGTGAAGATAGAAGGATGTTAAGGTTTGGCTCTATGAAGTACAACTAAGAAGGATAAAGTAACGATAAAAGATCTATAAAAGAAGAATAAAATCGGATATAGAGTGGAAAGAGAGAAGAAAAAAGCCACCAGTGAAGGTGGCAGTAGTTTATTTGTAAAGTTGTTCTATAAGATAGTCAATGTCTGTTGAATATAAAGGTTTAATGCCTTGACTATAAAGATCGAGATAACGTTGACATTCATTAACAATTTGTTTGCTGTTCTTATCAATAATGGTTTGAATTAAAGTAGCAAAGCGGTTTCCATCTGTACGGTAGCGGATAAGGTATTGCTTTGTGACAGGAAACATTTTTATGTAATGTAAACCATGACGGTTTTTGGGTCTTGTCTGTGGACGAGGTGGTAATGCAAAATATTGATTCTTTGGTGCAGAGGCGGGGATGTTTGAGCGAATGGGGATGGCAAAGTCATAATTGGTGTTCCTATATTTCAGACGTATGACTAGTACATAAGGTCGAGTTGATTTTTGAAGTACTTCTGGATCTTCATGGTATTTGAATAATAGTGAATTATTTATCGTAACAAGTTTCATAACAAGTTGTCCTTTCTAAAAAAGAAGAATCTACTTTTCAGTAGACTCTTCTTACAAGTAAGCGATACTCTACGCTTTGAAGCACCCCGTCGCTTGCGGAAGTTAAACATACACGTTCATCATATTCTGGCCGTGATGACCGGCAAGCTTTTGACTCATTTATAGTATACTCAAAAATCATTCAAAATGCAACATTAAAAAAATTATAGCATTTGAAGAAAATGCCTGGTCACTGTTCAAGGGCTAACTGGACTTAAGAAAACCGAAGACTCCAGGGTCAGACTCTGCGAAGTACCTATAAAATGATTAAACAAGCCCTAAAAGTTCTGTAAAGAAAGTATAAATATCTTGCAGCGGAATATCATCCGTGATATAATTTGCTTAAAATTATGTTGAGCAAAGGATGAGAAGAATATGCAGGAAAATATGAAAGAGTATTTTTCAGAAAAGGAAGCCCGTGAAAGACGTCTGGCGATTTATACAGAAAAGATACAGGAAACCGTGTTAAATAAATCAGCAGAAACGATCAGAAGTCTGGTAGATGAAAGACATAACCAGAAGATGACGCAGCAGGAGATTTCAGATATTACCGGGATCAAGCCATCAAATCTGGCTCGCTTTGAGAGCGGAGGCAGAGTGCCAACATTGATAGTATTAGAGAAATATGCCAATGCTCTTGGAAAACACATCGAAATAAAAATCTGTGATGACTGACAGATTTTTATTTAAAAAATCATACGTGATAACATAAAGTAAAACAATATCAAAAAGACTGCATAATTTGGAGGAATGCAATATTGGATGTTGCTTTTTTGATAATAATAAAAAAATATAGTGTATGAAAATAAAATAATTGTTATAATCTAAGTAAGAATATACCAGAAAGGTTGGTAGTGATTATGTGTGAGAAAAAAGAATTGAGCTTTTCAATATTCATGATATATAGTCTTGCAGATAAATGGAAAATGTCCCCAGCCAAAGTGTATAAAATATTAAACTCAACCGGGATTTTGGATAATTATATCATTAAATGCTACGATGTTCTTCATACACAGGGAAAGGAATATTTGGTAGAGGACATTACTGATTATGTGAGAGAAAAAGGGGTCAATGTATGATTGTATATCATGGATCAACAGAAATTATAAACAAACCAGATGTCATACATTCAAAAAAGTATTTGTAAAAAACATTTGGGTCAGACCCTACGAAGTACCACTGAACAGTAACTATGAAAAAAATTGATTAGCGAGTTTTTCCCCGTACCTCTTGCAAAACTGAAAGAAACGCGGTATAATATGACCAAACAAACTAAAACGGTCATATTTAAGGAGGCGCGAGCTTGGCTTTTACCGATTACGAGACCGAGCAGCTCCGCAAGGCGTTGCTGAAGGAAACAAGACATTGCGCTGTCACGCTGGGGATGAAGAAAACCTCCGTGGATCAGCTGACGAAGGCGGTCGGCATTGCGAAGGGCTCGTTCTATAAATTCTACGAATCCAAGGAAATGCTTTTCTTCGCGGTTTTGGAGAACATTCACTCCGAGCTTTACAGAGTGGCTGACCATGCACTGAGCGAAGCTGACAGCTTACCGCCGCCGGAGCGCGCGGCAAAGGCGGTTCTTGCCGTCTGCCGGCGACTGTCTGATACCGGCGACATGGTTTTCATTGAAAACGATGCAAAGCTGCTTTTGCAGAGACTGCCGGAGGATGTCAAAAACGTGCATTACCACGATGACGAGACGCACATCCGTCAGCTTTTGGAGAAATATGACCTTGTGCCGAATCGCGGCATCTCTTTAGCTGCCGCCACGGTGTGGGGACTGATCTTGACTGTTTCCCACAAGGAGCAGATTGGAGAACTGTACCCACAGGTGCTGGAAATGTTGGTGTACGGCGCTTGCAGGGAGTTGTTTAAATAAGCGGAAGGCCGCAGAGATGCGGCTTTTTTGAGATATAGTGGTTAGCACCATCTAACTGTGTGGCTGTACGTATCGGTTAGGCAAACTTAACATTGAAAGGAATGATAGCGATGCAGGAACACAAGAACTTCTGGGACAAAAATGCCGGTCGGTACGACCGCTTTATGCGAAAGGATCGGGCAGCGTATGAGGAGATGTATGCTCTGATCTGGCCGGTGGTGAAAGCCAAAACGGTGCTGGAACTGGCCACCGGTACGGGGTTGATCGCAAAAAGCATCGTGAACGCGGCGGCACACATCGAGGCGACGGACGCCTCCGCGGAGATGATTGCCGAGGCAAAGCGGGACAATCAATCTGCAAAGTTGCACTTTTCGGTGCAGGATATGTTCTTCCTGCCCTATGCGGACAAGTCCTTCGATGCGGTAATTGTCTCCAACGCGCTGCACATCGTGCTGCAGCCGGAGAAAGCCCTTGCCGAGATTCATCGAGTGCTGAAGGACGATGGCGTGCTCATCGCGCCGACCTTCACCCACGCGGGGAACTCGTTTTCCGGCAAGATCAGGGCATTTTTCATGAAGCTGGCGGGCTTCCCTCTCCACAGCAAGTGGACGAGCGAGGAATACTTGCGCTTCCTGCGGCAAAACGGCTGGGCGGTGCGGAAAAGCGTTGTTCTGAAAGCCTCATTTCTGCTGACCTATGCCGAGTGTGAGAAAACGGAGGTGTGATATGTCATTCTTTGAAAACACCCGCAAGCCTGTAGGACTTGGCGGGAAGCTCATGGTTGCCATGATGAATCTGGGTCACAGCCCTGTGGCGCGGTGGGGGCTCCAATTTTTGAAGCTTGCGCCGGATGCCAAGGTGCTGGACTGCGGCTGCGGCGGCGGTGCGAACATCAAGAGACTTCTGAAAAAATGCCCGGAGGGTATTGTCAAGGGCATTGACTATTCCCCCGTCAGTGTGGAGAAATCCAAAAAGGTCAACGAGGCCGCCATAGCGGAGGGCCGCTGCACCGTTCTGCAAGGCAGCGTGGCGGATATGATCTTTGCAGGCGACTGGTTCGATGCGGTAACGGCCTTTGAAACCGTCTATTTCTGGCCCGATCTGCCGCAGTGCTTCCGGGAGGTTTACCGAGTGCTGAAGCCCGGCGGGGCATTACTCATCTGCAACGAAAGCAACGGCGATACGGACAAGGACGAAAAGTGGACGGAGATCATCGGCGGCATGACCATCTACAAGGATATTGAATTAAAGGCGTATCTGGAGCAGGCAGGCTTTCACGATGTGCAGATACAAAAAAAGAAAAGTTGGCTCTGCATCACGGCGCGGAAATGAGGAGATCAAGCATGAGCATTTTTGCATCCATCTTGCGCACAGTTCATTATTCCTGCGCTACCATACCTTCTGAGCTTCGCCGCAGGCGCAATGCTCTATGTGGTGGTAGAGGAGTTGATTCCGGAAATGTCGCAGGGGCGGCACTCGAATCTTGGAACGGTGTTCTTTGCGGTAGGATTCAGTGTGATGATGGCACTGGATGTGGCTTTGGGATAAGGAGGTAGATTATGATTTTACAAGTGATTTTGGAAGGCATAGGACTTGGTATTCTGCTCATTCTGGTTTGCGCCATCGGTATCCGCAAGGGTGCGGTAGGGATGGTACATCTTTACGACACTGAAGTTCAAGATAGGTGCATAAAGCTGGGGCTTACAACACACAAAAAAATAGAACGGAGCGCTTTGATTTCCAAAGCGGTATGTGTTCCCGGCTACATCGCCTATGTGCTGGTCTGCGTCTATGCGGTGAACGGTGCGCAGGGTTTTCTTGCGGGCTTCTGGCAGCTGCTCGTCATCTTGTCCGTTATGAATCTAATCGACCGCTTTTTGATCGATGGTTACTGGGTGGGGCATACGAACGCATGGACGATCCCCGGAACAGAGGATCTCAAACCGTACATTACCGCAAAAGACAAGCAGAAAAAATGGCTTTTCGGTACGGTAGGCATGACGATCATAGCGGCTGTGCTGGCGGCGATTATGACGCTTTTTATTCACTGAGGGAGGAACCTATGAAATATAAAATTGAGAAAAACACCGTGCAGGAGACGCTGATCCTCCCGCTGTATTCCCGTAAGCTGTGTACGGAGCTGTACCCGAACCTTTACAGGGATGAAACAGCGGTTCGTCTGCTCGACCAGATCGACTACGACTTTTCAGAGGCAGAGAAAAGCTCCCGCAGCCTGATGCAGCGCTTTGGTGCGCTGGAGGTGGCCATGCGGCAGCAGCTACTGCCCGCCGGGGATCGGGAACAAAATATCCCCTGTGACCTGAAAGACACCGCATGGTTTGGCAAAGTCGATGCCTCCGGCGGGGCGGTGTTCTTTGCCTCCGGGGTGTTCTATTACTTTCTGATCCAGCAGGTCCGGGAACTGGTGCGGGGGATGGCGGACGCTTTCCCCGGCGGTGTGCTGGTCTTTGATGCTGCCAATCGGACGGCAGTAAAGATGATCGCAAAAACATGGCTTAAGACTGCAAAAATCAAGGATGTGGGGGCATATTTTGCGGTTTCGGATGCCGCCAAGGAAATCGGCACGTGGAGCAGCCGTCTGCAGGTCACAAGTCGCGGCTATATGCTGGGTTACAACGATTTAAGAGACCCTTCTGTCAACGGCTTTTTCCGCTTTCTTGCCAAGGTAGGGGATAACGGGATGAAAATGCAGATCGTAAAGATTGGATTTGGAGGCAGACAATGAAGTATACAGGGATGCCCATGGGGATGTGGGTGCTGTTTGCGGTCTCCTTTCAAAATCAACTGACCGCTGTGCTGGGCTATGATGCAGCCACTGCAAGAGCCATCACGAAAAAGGCGAAGCTGAAATACCGGCAGATCATCCGCATGCTGCCCGAGTTTGAAAAGGCCGACCGTTTCAAAATGAATCTGGTCAACTGTGCTATGATTGGGGCGTTCATTCTTTCCATGCCGCAGCGTCCGAAGGTGGACAGGCTGACGGATTATTACGCAAAAGCCATGATGACAAAGCCCATGCAGTGGTTCTGCCGCAAGAGCGGAAAAAGCAAGTTTACCCCAAAGGATATCGCCGCCATGAAAGTCACTGCCACCCTGAATGCCGCCGACCGCAACCCATACTCGTGGAACATGGAATTTTACGAATACCCGGACGGTAGCGGCTATGAGGGACGATTTACCAAATGCGGCATCTGCGTGCTGATGAAAGAACTGGGGCTGTACGACCTGACTCCCGCCCTGTGCCATCTGGACTACACTATGAGCGAAGCAGGCGGCGTGACAGATTTTGTGCGGCAGTATACCCTTGCCTCCGGCGGACCCTTCTGCGACTGCGGGTACAAAAAGAAGGAAAATAAATAGGAGGAGCGCGCGATGCTTGTCAAGTCTATGACAGAGGAAGAAATTTACGAAATCGGCCATGCCTTCGGCTACTATGACTACGAAGAGGAAACGGGAATGTCCGCTGCCTTTTCCGGGAAAGAAGCCACGGCAAACTATATCTGTGCTTATGTGCGCGGGGTGCTGCGAGGCGGCTTTCTGCACACTACCAGCGAGCGGGGCGAGGGCTATATCGCCTATAAGCTGCCAAAGGAGAAGATGGGCCTCAAGACGATGTGCCCCATTGCCTGCGGAATGCTGCACAATTCCACCCTGAAGCGTCTTCTGCAATTTGGTATCGCTATCAAGCGGGGCGGGGCTTCCCTGCAAGACCGCATGGACAAGGAAAAGAAACCCTACATTTTCGTTGGACTTGTCTGTGTGCGGGAGAAATATCAGGGGCAGGGATATATGCGAAAGGTGTTGGACATTGCCTTTGCCGAGGGCGACCGGCTGGGCGTGCCGGTGATTCTGGAAACGGATGCTAAAAGCAAGTGCGACAAATATGTCCATCTGGGTATGGAACTTGCCGGAACGCACGATCTTAGCGCATTTGGCAAGCTGTATGACCTGATTAAGTATCCGAAGCCGTCAAATGAAAACGGGACAGTGTGAGGAAAGGACAGTAGCGTAATGAAGAAAGAAGAAACGAAACAATTCCTCCGCTGGTGCATAGCAGTTACACGCCCGGTTCAGAAATTCATAATCGTGCGTAACGACAAACAGAAAATTCATAATGATTTCACCTTTATTCTGCAAGGTTCCTGTGCCAAATTCCCGCGAAAAAGTTATTGACAACAAGTTAGCAGAAACATATAATTATATTTGCGTTTGGAAATAGAAAATATACTGTTTCATCAAATATTAAAATATTGTTCGCGTTCAGGGCTATATAAGCGAGATGCTTATGGAAACGGGTGAGATTCCCGTACAATGCCGTTGCTGTGTAGGAGGAGTTTTCTTCATCATGCCACTGGAACAGTTGTTCCGGGAAGGAGGAGAAAGCGAGGATGCCCAAGTCAGAATACAGGCTCTGAATGTATCTGATTCGCTGCGGGCCACAGCACAACAGATCATATATCATGGTACAGAATACAGATTTTTGTGTACAGATAAGGACATAGCATAATGGGCTGTGTCCTTTTTTGTTTGCAGAAGGCTACATTTTGTAAGACAATAGCATTTTGAGAGGGAATCCACAGCGACGTAAGCAGAAGATGTAGCAAGCGACCGTCGCAGGCGCAAAAATCTTCCCTGTAATAAATATAGGAAATACGAGGGCAGATAAAAGGAAATAAGAGAGGACAAGAAATGGAAGAACAGAAGCAACAGATTGAAGCGATCCGGGATTACTGGAATCAGCGGGCAAATGGATTTGCACTTGCAGTGGATGAAGAGCTGAAGCTGGAAGAGGCAAAGGAATGGGAGCGGCAGTTCCGGGAGAATATTCAGGAACCGGAAGCCTGTGTGCTGGATGACGGGACAGGCGCAGGATTTTTTCCGGTAATTTTAAGTCGCCTGGGATACAAGGTGACGGCAATCGACTATTCGGATGAAATGGTAGCGCTGGCGAAGGAGCGCTTTAAAAAGCTGGGAATTTCGGTCGATGTCCGTCAGATGGATGCACAGCATCTGACCTTTGCGGATGCAAGCTTTGACGCAGTCGTATCGCGCAATGTGCTGTGGAATCTGGATGATCCAGAGGCGGCCTATCGCGAGATCTGCCGGGTGCTCCGTCCGAGAGGAGTTCTGATTCTGGAAGACGGAAATATGTATCTGTATATGAATGATCCGGAATATGCAGCCTGGCATGAGGCACAGCTGGAGAAGCGAAAAAAGGAGCAGGCCAAAGAGAGCCTGCATGGGAAGTACAATGTGGATCATGTAGATTTTTCGATTATCGAGCGGATTGCGGGCGATTTATCCATCAGCAAGATCCGGAGGCCGCAGTGGGATTTTAACCAGCTGGTGTCTCTTGGCTTTGATGATATTCATATCACAACGACAGGGGAAAAGCTGCCGATGGGTTTCCGGATCACAGCTCGGAAGAAAGAGGTGCGTCTTGGCTAAGATGATCCGGAAGAGGCTGGTGTCTCTTGTCATTATTCTGTTCGGCCTGTCAATTCTGACGTTTGGCCTGACATATCTGCTGCCGTCCGATCCGGTAGAGGAGCTCATCACTTCGATGGGTGGCAGCCATGATCCAGAGATCGTGGAGAAGTTGGAGGAGCAGTACGGCACGAGCCGCCCGTTTTTTGTACAATATATGGACTGGATCAAGGGTGTAGTGCTGCACGGGGATTTTGGGATTTCCGTAAAGTACAACAAGCCGGTCAAAGAGGTGATCGCACAGAAGCTTCCGAATACGGTAAAGCTGGCGTGCACGTCGTTTCTTACGATGGTGCTCATTGCTTTTCCGCTGGGTATTCTTTCTGCGGTATATAAGGACAGGGTGGCCGATTATATCATTCGCTTTCTTTCTTTTATCGGAGTGTCAATGCCGAGCTTCTGGTTTGGTATGCTTCTGATCTGGATTCTGGCCGTGCGCCTTGGCTGGCTGCCGGTGGCCGGTTCATCATCGTGGAAGCATATCGTCATGCCGACGCTGACCCTGGCGATGGGCATGAGCTGCTCTTATATCCGTCGGATCCGTGCAGTCATGGTGGAACAGCTTGGTGAAGAGTATATCACCGGCTGCAAATCGAGAGGAGTCGGGAAACTTCGCATTATTTTCACACATGTGCTTCCGAATTCGCTGCTGGCAGTCATCACGATGCTCGGTATGTCATTTGGCGGACTGCTCGGAGGTACGATGATTGTGGAGACGGTATTTAGCTGGAACGGAATCGGACAGGTATGTACGACCGCGATTTCTGCGAGGGACTATTCGTTGATTCAGGGATATACGATGTGGATGGGCTTTATTTACGTTATTGTCAATTTGCTGGTTGATATTTCGTATTCCTTTATTGATCCGCGCATCAGAAGGGGGATGGCACAGAAATGAAACGAAAGATGAGTTCCTTTATGAAAAAGGCGTGGATCCGGTTCGCGGTCCTTTTGATACTGGCAGTTCTGTTTTTATCTTTTGCGTTATTTGCAGGTGTGCTGGCGCCGTTTGATCCGCTGGAAAGCCATTATACGGATATGCTGAAGGCGCCGAACTCCACATATATTTTTGGTACGGATCAGCTTGGCCGGGATCTGTTTTCGAGAATCCTGTATGGCGGAAAAAGCTCATTGCTCATCGCGTTTACCGTCACAGCGATTATTTCTTCCGTGGGAATTCTAGTCGGCACGATCGCGGGATTTACCGGCGGCATTTTTGATAACCTGCTCATGCGGTTTTCGGACATGCTGATGGCGTTTCCCGGCTATATCTTTACGATCGCCCTTGTCAGCTTTATCGGTGTGGGTCTGCCAAATATGATTCTGGCGATGTCCCTGACCGGATGGACCTATTACGCGCGTATCAGCCGTTCGCTGGTGCTTAGCGTGAAGAACAATGTGTATATTGAGCAGGCACGGCTTGGCGGAGCTTCAAACTGGAAGATTTTACTGCATTATATTATTCCGAATGTGCTGCCGTCACTGCTGGTCAATATTTTTCAGGATATCGGCGGAGAATTGCTGACGATATCCGGGCTTTCACTTCTCGGACTCGGATCGCCGCCTCCGACGCCGGAGTGGGGCTTTATGCTTTCAGAAGGAAAGGATTACATGTATTCCGCTCCGTGGATGCTTATTTTTCCGGGCATGGTCATTCTGATCAGTGTGGTCATCTTCAATCTTCTGGGTGATTGCATCCAGGATCTAATGAACCCGAAAGAAAATGTATGGTAATAGCTGAGATAGTGAAGGCACTTGCCTTTCTATATAGAACTTTTTATTTTTCATTTTACAGGAGGAAACGAAATATGAAAAAAAGACTGAAATATTGTATCCCTGCAATGGCAGCTGCAATGGTAATGACCGCGGCTGCTCCGGGAGTCATGGCTGCAGAGGATACGCACCTGAATGCGGCAATGTTTATGTGGATGGACGGACTGGATCCGGCAGAAGGCTGGAATGGCTGGACAACGATGCGCTGCGGTATTGGTGAGACCCTTCTGACTGCAAATGAGAACATGGAGGTTGTTCCGTGTCTGGCAGATTCGTGGGAGCAGGTTGATGATACGACTTATAAATTTCATATCCGTCAGGGTGTAAAGTTTTCCAATGGTAATGACATGACGCCGGAAACCGTAAAGGCATCAATTGAGCGTACCGCTGAGCAGAACAGCCGTGGCAGCAATCTGAAGCTGGCGAGCATTGAGGTAGACGGGGAGAACGTGATCTTTAAGACAACCGAACCGTACAGCGCGTTTCCATATTACCTGACTGAGCCGATGTGCATTATCGTAGATACGACAGTAGATACGAGCAATTACGATAATCAGCCGGTCTGCACCGGTGCTTATGCATGCGAGGAGTATGTACCGGAAGAAAAGTATGAGCTTGTGGCAAACCAGTATTACTGGGATGGTGTTCCGGAGGTAGACAGTATCACGGTTCTGAATATTGATGATGATACGAAGGTCAGTGCAATCCTTTCCGGTGATATTGATGTGGCAGTCGCTCCGAGTGCGACAACACTTTCACAGGTAGATGGCATGGATAACATTGAGATGGTAAAGGTGACCGGTACCCGTGAGGATGATCTGGAGATGAACTGCCGCGAGGGCCGTCCGACCGCTGATGTGAACCTGAGAAAGGCACTGTCCTATGCAATTGACCGTGATGTCATCGCACAGGTAGCAGGCAACGGCTATGCACAGCCGCTTGGCAAGGCATTTCCGGATACCGTAGGCTATGATACGGATGACTACAAAGCAGACAGTCAGACTTATGATGTTGATCAGGCAAAGGAGTATCTGGCAAAGGCAGGCTACGAGGACACAGATGGAAATGGTTATGTGGAGAAGGACGGAGAGGAGCTTGTACTGAATATTGCGCTTCGTTCCAACTCTTCTACCGCAGTTTACCAAGCAATGCAGGATATGTGGAAGGCAATCGGCGTACATGTGGAGATCGAGCTGATGGAAAATACATCCGATGCACGTGACAGCGGAGAGTTTGATTTTATCAGCGGCGGCTGGCAGACTGTAAACAATGCAGACGGACAGTCTTATCTGAGGAACCGCTGGTCTGACAATGGTTCGGATAATTATACCGGATATCACAGTGATGCATTCCAGGAGGTTATGGATCGGCTGGATGCGGCATTTGATTATAATGAGCGCGTAAAATGCTTCGTAGATGCAGAGCAGATCCTGACAGAGGATTGTCCGTCTATCTTCCTGTATGCAAATGACAATATCACACTGGTAAATACCGACAAGGTAAAGGATGTTACAGTATTCCCAATCGATTACTACATGATTACCGGCAAGTGGAAAGTAGCTGAATAAGAGAAACCTATGAACATATTAGAGATTCAAAACTGTACGATATGCTATCAGAATGGCAGACCAGCAGTGTCTGACGCCTCCCTTTCCGTCTCGGAAGGGGAGATTGTCAGCATTGTGGGAGAAAGCGGAAGTGGCAAGACGACACTGATCCGGGCAATCCTCGGGCTGCTGCCGGCAGGCGGAAGGATTACCGGTGGAAATATTTTGTTCAACGGACGTGATCTGGTGAAGATGCGGGAGCAGGAACTGCAGGACATTCGGGGCAGAGAAATCGCGATGATCTTTCAGGACGTGGGTGCGGCACTGGATCCGATAGAAAAAATCAAAAGACAGTATGCGGAGGCAATCGCTGTACATGAAAAGCAGCCGAAGCAGACCTATTTTGAACGGGCGGTCGGGATGCTGCAGAAAATGCACCTGACGGATCCGAAGCGGGTCATGGATGCCTATCCATTTGAGCTTTCCGGCGGAATGAAGCAGCGGGTCGGAATCGCAATGGGGATGACGGCACAGCCGAGGCTTTTACTGGCGGATGAGCCGACTTCTGCGCTGGATGTGACGATTCAGGCACAGGTGGTACATGAATTAAAGGAACTCCGCAAAAAATACGGGACGACGATTATTCTTGTCACGCACAACATGGGTGTGGCATCTTTTCTTTCCGATAAAATCGGAGTCATGTGTAAAAGTCAGTTGGTAGAGTTCGGCAGCCGCGATGAGATTATTTATCATCCGAAAGAGACTTATACAAGGGAGTTGCTTAAGGCGGTTCCAAAGTTGGGAGGCAGACGGTTTGCAGGGTGAGGAAATATTATTGGAGGTTTCTCATGTAAATAAGAAATTTCCGGTGAAAAAGCAACGGCTGCACGCGATCTCAGACGTCAGCTTTGCGCTTCATAAAGGAGAGCTTCTTGGCATTGTAGGTGAGAGCGGCTGCGGGAAAAGTACACTGGCGAAAATGCTGGTGGGCTCACTACCGGTATCATCCGGGAAAATGGAGCTGAGCGGTGTGGACTACGCAGCGCTCAAAGGAAAAGAAAAGAGAGCATTCCGAAGAAAGATCCAGATGGTCTTTCAGGATCCCTTAAGCTCCTTTTCACCGCGTATGAAGATTGGGACATATCTGGCAGAGCCGCGAAGAAATTATGATAAGGTATCGAAGCAGCAGGCTTTCGCGGAAGCAGAACAGCTTCTGGAAAAGGTCGGGCTACCGCGTGATTTTCTTGTGCGTTATCCACACGAGCTTTCCGGCGGACAGCTGCAGCGCGTGGCGATAGCGAGAGCGCTGGCGATCCATCCGGAGCTTCTGATCTGTGATGAGGCGACTGGGGCGCTGGACGTCTCGATTCAGAACCAGATCGCAAAGCTTCTTGTGGAGCTTGTCCGGGAACAGAACATGGGATGTATTTTTATCGGTCACGATCTGGCGCTGGTACGCAGTGTGACACAGCGAATTGCAGTTATGTATCTTGGCCGGATCGTAGAGCTTCTGGACAGTGAGGATCTCGAGGTAAGCTGTCGGCATCCATATACAAAGGCGTTGCTGAACTCTGTATTCGATGTATATTGTGATCAGAATGAGGAGATTCAGCTTTTGCAGGGCGAGCCGCCAAGCCCGCTGCAGATGCCAGATGGGTGTCCGTTCGCACCACGATGTCCGAAATGTACAGAGAAGTGCAGGCGACAGATCCCGGTACTTAGGACGATAGCGGATGGACATGACGTGGCGTGTCACTATGCAATGTAGGAAGCTATTGACAGCTGAAGAAAAAAGAGTAAGAAAAAGCTCTCGCAGGAGCAGATCCGGTGTAAAATGTCGGTGTGCTTCTGCGTGATTTTTTTTGAGTTACGGACAGGCAATCCCCGCGACTTGCCAATGAGAATTGCCTGTGAATACTCCTTCCATTGTGCATAGTATTTATGGCGAATGTAAGTAAGGCCTGGTGTGCGATTCTGGAGTGCAAAAGAAAACGAACTTACGAGATACATAGTCGATAGGGATAAAGAGTAGAAACTCT
>HE978651.1:1499940-1629804 GCA_000285855.2 Ruminococcus sp. JC304
AAGTACCTATAAAATGATTAAACAAGATCTAAAAGTTCTGTAAAGAAAGTATAAATATCTTGCGGAGACATATCATCCGTGATATAATTTGCTTAAAAATTATGTTGAGTAAAGGATGAGAAGCATATGCAGGAAAATATGAAAGAGTATTTTTCAGAAAAGGAAGCCCGTGAAAGGCGTCTGGCGATTTATACAGAAAAGATACAGGAAACCGTGTTAAATAAATCAGCAGAAACGATCAGAAGCCTGGTAGATGAAAGACATAACCAGAAGATGACGCAGCAGGAGATTTCAGATATTACCGGGATCAAGCCGTCAAATCTGGCCCGCTTCGAGAGCGGAGGCAGAGTACCCACCTTGATAGTATTAGAGAAGTATGCCAATGCTCTTGGAAAACACATCGAAATAAAAATCTGTGATGACTGACAGATTTTTATTCAAAGAATTATATATAATAACATAAAACAAAATAATATCAAAAAGGTTACATAATTTGGAAGAATGCAACATCGGATGCTTGCTTTTTTGATAATGATTTTTTGAAAACCAGTTGATAAATTCGAGTGTTTTGAGTATAATATAGATGAAGAGAAAGAGCAATCTGGAATCTTCAAATTGCAAAGGCTATAAAACGCTGGTGCGTTTAATGTCGGGCCAGAGACATAAAACCTGTCCCAGTGGTCGGGATGGAGACCGTAAACCCATTCCCATTGCAGACAAAACTGCGTAAAATGAGTGGAGGGGTAGCGAAGAGCTGCCCCTCTTACTTTTTTGAGAGGAAAGTTATGGCGGAACAAAAGAGCTTTAAAGAGCGAGTGAAAGAAGAAGCAATAGTGAATGCCAAGATGTTTAAGGAATTCTTTGTGGATTGCGAATATCTTGTTTGTTCAGAGGCTTTTGAGAAGAATCCATATTATATAATAGGTGCGCATACCAGTAACTATGAACATTTGACAGGTGTATCATCATCGTTGTCTGCCGATGAATTCTTTAATAAATGTTTGGAAGGTACTCTGCAAGAAGATGAATTTGCTTTTTTCAAGAAGGGGCAAAGTGAGGCTGAGGTGAAGGGTTCAGTACGAAGGAAAATAAATGCCCTCCCGAATCTGTCTTCTCTTTTTGAAGCAGAAACTCTTGTGGAAGAGGACTTTGTAAAAAATCGGGTGAAATGTACTTTTGCGGCAGGAAAGACCACTTGCACACTTGGTTTTGCCAGTTCATTTCCTTCTAAGCCACAGAGTTTGATGAAAGGAAATCAGCTAAATGCTGATAAGGCTAAAACAGCAGAACTAGTGTTGCGTAGAAAACGTGGCGAGACGGTTTTCGATGAAATCGTATTTGGAGATAATGAAGCGATAGCAAAATACATATCAAAAATTCAACCGCTGCTTTCAGAAAGGCTAGTTGGTTTGAAACAACCACAAGGGTCAGATACTATGAGGTACGAATGAAATGAGCAAATGAGCCCTAAAAGTTCTGTAAAGAAATGTAAATTGCAATAGGAAAGCGGAAAATAATTCCGATTCTACGAAATGCACAAAAATTGGTTGATTTTTTGTGAAAAATTGACAGGATGGCGGCGGCAAGCTTCCAATGAGCCACGGTTTTATAATAAGGTGGAGCGCACATTATAAAACCACGGCTCAAAGGGCGCTTGCCGATTTATTCCTTGGCATGGGGAAAAGAGTGACTGTGCTAGTCACTCTGAATACTGGGGCGGTAAGATTGCGCTCTATTCTGTTAAGGATTTTCAATAAACACTGTTGATTTTTGCCGTCAGCTTTAAATATCAGTTCTTCCCTTGTTTGACGTTCTGTGAATACAAAGAGACAGGTTTTGTCACCTTTTCCAGATTCTATTGTGTCAAGTTCCCAGTGACCGTAGGTAAGTCTGTCATAGATTTCTTTTGGTCTTTCTTCAATGGACGTATGGTTATGGTTGTAAGCTTGACGTTTTTTGTCATGCTTTTTCTCTACTTTCTTTCTTGGCATAGGTAAGCTTGCTGTGGTTACATTCAGAAAAATGTGGTTATGGATATAGTTATAGATAGTTTTAAAACAGACTTTTGTTTTAAATTCTAAGTGATTCTTTTTGATGTGTTCCAAGACAGCAACGGGGCTGTATTTCTTTTCCAATATCATTTCTTCCATGAACTTGACAAAGGCTAAGTCGTTTGTGATTTTAAGTTCCCGTCCCTTATTGTGGGAATTATTGTCCTGCACTTGTTGTCCTCTGTCAGCGCAGTATTTCTTGTATGGTTTAAGGTTTGTGTCTAACATTTCTACTGTTCCATTTTTGATTTCCCTGTAAATGCAGGTTTTTGACCGGTTTAAAATGGTACATATTTCCTTTATTGGAGTTTTCTGGTTTAAAAGCAATTCAAGTTGGTAACGTTCCCGTTCCGTAAAGTATTTCCTAAACATACACAATTCCCCCTTTTATGAGGGGACGCTAATAAATAGAATGTCAGATAGTTTCTGATATCCCCAGGGATGTCATATACTCCAAGAGATATCATAACGATTGAGCTCCGAAAAATATATATAAAAATTTTATATATGTATTGACATTGTGGTAGCAACGAAGTATAGTATATGTAAAAATTATATATATAAATATTTTATATATATACCAGGAGGTGATTTAATGTATTTTCCGGTATCAGCATTATTGATTGAATACATGATACTGTCAGTGGTAGAAAGCAAAGATTCTTATGGCTATGAGATCAGTCAGACAGTGAAGAAGGCTGCTGACATTAAAGAATCTACGCTCTATCCCATATTGAAGAAGTTACAAAATGCTGGATATCTGACTACCTATTCGCAGGAGTATCAGGGAAGAAAGAGAAAATACTATTCCCTTACAGAAGAAGGCAAGGCACAGATTGCATATCTAAGCAATGAATGGCAAATCTACAAAGACACTGTAGATGGGATTATTGAAGGGAGGATAAGAGGTTGAGCAGAGAGGAATATTTAAATCAGCTGCATAAATATCTGCGGAAGCTTCCGAGACAGGACTATGAAGATGCAATGGAATATTTTACCGAGTATTTTCAGGAGACAGATGAGGAAGGAGCAGAAGAACTGATGAAAGAACTTGGTACGCCGAAGGAGGCTGCCAGAGAACTGATGGCGAATCTTCTGAATAAGAAAATAGAAGATCATCAGAATTATGAAACAGATGGACAGACCAGAGCAGAACAGAAAGGTTCCGGAAAACATGTGGTATGGATTGCGTTACTGGTATTATTTGCAGCACCGGTAGGAGTCCCGCTTCTGGCAGCATTTGCTGCAGTCGTTCTTGCATTAGTTGTGTGTGTATTTGCAATTTTGTTATGTGTAGTTTTATTTACGGCATGTCTGATGATTATTGGCGGGAAAATCCTTGTCCGCGGTATACTGGCAGTTCCGTTTTCTATGAGCGGTTTTGCAATGCTTACAGGAAGTGGGCTATTGGCTGTGGGCGCTGGCATCCTTGGTGTACTGTTGTGCGTATATCTATGTAAATGGAGCAGCATGCTGATTGCGAAGCTGGTACGCCGGATCACGGGCAGAAAGAGAGAGAGGTTAGAACGATGAAAAGATGGGCAAAGGCATGGCTTGCAGCAGGAGTCGGATGCTGTGTATGTGGTGTAGCTTTGACGGGCATCGGTGTTGCGAGCGGTGGAAGTAAATATGTGAAATCAGCAGATTTAAACAAAATGGATGGAGCTGCAAAAAAAAGCGATAATGAGATGGTTCTTGAGAAAACAAAGCTTGATGATTTCGACTCAGCAGACATCTCCATGACAGATATGAATCTGCAAGTAGTCAGTTCAGATGATCAGTACTGTTATATTTCTTATCGGGCATCCGATCAGAAAAAGGATCCGATCAGTTATCAGGTAAAGGATGGTGAATTAAGGATTCAGGAAAATAACAATGATGGGAAGACTTATTATCATGTTGATATTGGATTTTTGTCGGGTCTTTTGGGTGAAGGAACACTTACTACAGATGAAAATGTGGTAACACTTTATGTGCCGGAAGGTCAGAAATGGAAGCGTGCAGATATTAAATCGGATATGAGCAATATATTGCTGAATGGATGCGAAATCGAAAATGGAGCTGTTCAGACGGATTCAGGAGATGTATTTTTTAAAAATTGTGATTTCAATAATCTGAAAGTGAAAACGGATATGGGTGATCTTTGTTTTATTGGTAAAGAAGACGTGATGCGCACATGGAACATACAGGTGAATACTGATATGGGAGATATCAATGTAGATGATGCACTGACCGGTAAGATGGTGGAAGACCAGGATGACTGTGATATTTCTTACACACAGAAAGGAACGGGCGGAAATCTGGTGATCCAGACCAATAGTGGAGAGGTAAGGTTAAAGTGTAGATAACGAAAGATTATCAAATCGGTATTGTAGGGGAACTATTCAACTACAGATTAGGGATAAAAGAGAAAAAGACTCTTGCATTTTCCTGGCATATCGTGTATAACAATACAGAAATTACCTTCAATATGGTATCGGATTAAATTGTGGGAGGATGCAATAGGATGCAGACAGATATGACAACAGGAAAGCCGATGAAGATGGTGCTTGATTTTACGATTCCTGTTTTTCTTGGAAATGTGTTTCAACAGCTGTACAGTATGGCAGATGCTGTGATCGTGGGAAAGTTTGTAGGTACAGGAGGTCTTGCGGCAGTTGGGGCGACAGGTACGATTAATTTCCTTATTATTGGATGTCTGCTGGGTCTTACTACAGGCTTTACAGTTTTGACATCTCAGAAGTTTGGCGCCGGTCGTATGAGTGAGATGCGCAAGACTGTGGGAAATGCAGCGATCCTTTCAGCGGTGATCGCAGTGATCATGACTGCAGTGAGCATGCTGGGGATGCACAGGCTGCTTATATTTATGAATACTCCGGAGGATATTTTTGACGGAGCCTATGGATATATTATGATTATCTGCGGAGGAATTTTTACCCAGGTGCTGTATAATCTGGTATCCAGTATCCTCAGGGCATTGGGCAACAGCAAGACACCGTTGTATTTCCTGATCCTTGCAGCCGGACTGAACATTGTTCTTGATCTGGTATTTATTATTGTATTTCATTTCGGGGCACCGGGAGCTGCCTGGGCCACTGTGATTTCCCAGGGAGTGTCAGGCCTTCTCTGCCTGATCTATATTCGGAAACGTGTTCCGGAGCTTCGGATGGACAGGGAGGACTGGAGATTTGACCCGAATATTGCAAAAAAACAGATCAGTGTTGGGATTCCAATGGGACTGCAGTATTCTATCACCGCGATTGGAACTATGATGGTACAGAGTTCGCTGAATATTTTGGGTTCAGGTGCAGTAGCTGCCTTCACTGCGGGATCCAAGATTGAGAATATTTTTACACAGGCCTTTGTGGCTCTGGGCACTACAATGTCTACCTATAATGCCCAGAATATTGGTGCCCGCCAGCTGGACCGTGTGCGCAGGGGATTCCGTGCGGCAGATGTGATCGGCTGCATCTATGCAGTAGCAGTGGGCTTTATCCTGTTCTATGCAGGGAAGTACTTCTCATATCTGTTTATCTCAGATAATGCGGATGTGGTGATCCCAATGGTGGATGTTTACCTGCAGTGTGTGGGGATGTTTATGATTCCACTCTATGTGGTTAACTGCTACCGCAATGGATTCCAGGGGATGGGTTATGGACTTCTGCCTATGCTTTCCGGTGTGGCGGAGCTGTTTGGCAGAGGAGTGATGGCTATTGTGGCTGCCCATAAACAAAGCTACAGGATGGCTTGTATGGCCAGTCCCTTTGCCTGGATCGTGGCGACAGCACTTTTGATCCTGCTTTATTTTTATGTAATGAAAGATATGAAGAAAAAATTATGTCTGTAATGTTATTTCTTGACTTTGGCCAAGCGGATATTCGGTTACATATCTTTCACCGGCATCCGGCAGCGCTTATCCAGATGACGGTTGATCAGGAGCAGGAATACGACTGTTGAGAGGACAGAGGAGATTCCGTCAGCAACAGGTTCTGCGAAAAAAGCCGCTTTTGCACCGAAGAAAGAGGGCAGGGCAGCTGCGCTGATCACAAAAAGAGATTTTCTGGTAACGGAGAGCGCAAGTCCTGTCTTTGGACATTCCAGGGCAGTCAGCCCGTCTACAAAGACATACTGGAAGCTCAGCGGAATGATCATCAGTGTATAGGTACGGATGGCCCAGACAGAGAATCTGATATATTGTGGATCAGTGGTAAACAGAAGAACAAAGTACCGGGGAATAAAGCGGGAGAGAAGGAACATGATGGTGGTAAAGATAAGCATTACTCCCAGAATGTTCCTTTCTGCGTCTTTGACTCTGTTTGCGCATCTGGCACCGTAATTGTAGCTCAGAATTGCCTGTGTACCTCCACTGATTCCGATCATGGGTGAGGTGATCAGAAGCAGATAGCTCTGAGCAATGGTGGCACAGGTGATCAGCATATCGCCCTGGGAAGCACCGCCATATTTCTGGAGCACTGTATTCATAAAGATCAGGATCAGGCTGTCTGTGGCCAGGATCAGAAAAGGAGAAAATCCCAGGGAAAGGATTTTTTTTATAACTTTTAAGCTGTACTGCCCGAAGGTGATCTTTACAGGAACCTTTTTTCCAAACAGAAAGGTCATTGCGAAGATGCAAGAGAGTATCTGCGAAATAACAGTTGCAATGGCAGCACCGGAAATTCCCATATGAAAACCAAAGATAAAAATCGGGTCTAACAGGATGTTACATCCTGCGCCGATCAGTACGGTAAACATTCCCACAAGGGGGAATCCCTGACAGTTGATAAAATAATTGAGCCCTGTAGCCATCAGTGCGAAAAAGGTACCTATTGTATAAATGGTCAGATAGGTATTGGCAAATGGAAAGGTAGCCGTACTTGCACCAAACCACATAAGCAGCTTATCTTTTAGCAGAAGAAAGCAGACAGTCAGCAGAACAGAAAAAATACTGAGCATCAGAAAAGAATTTGCCAGTACCTGTTCTGCTTTTTTGTGATTCTTTTCGCCCATTCGGATTCCCATGGTAATGGAACCTCCGATTCCTACCAGGGTGCCAAAAGAAGTGAGAAGTGTAACGATAGGACCACATACGCCTGCGCCTGCGAGGGCAAGTGCACCGTTTTCGGAAATGTGTCCGATATACATCCTGTCAATAATACTGTACAGGACAGTTACAAATTGCGCGGTCATAGAAGGGATGGCAAGCTGGAGCACCAGAGAACGTATCGGTGCTTTGCCAAGATTTGCTGTTGTGTTCATTTTTTTCCTCATGTCTAAATATTACCAGCATTTTTTGCAGGCCTGATAGCCTCTGGCTTCTGCGTCAGATTTGGAGATCTGCCGGGCATTATCCGGATTCATTCTTCCACAGTTGGGAATACTGTGATACTTCTCGCCGGTTGCAGGTATCCATACCATTGTGCCGATGTCAGCTTCTGTATTTTCAGTCTGTGCAGGAGCCGGATCGGATACGGTTGTTTCGTTTTGTCCTGAGGATACCCCAGAGGAACCGCCTGCGGAATAATCGTTGCAGGGATCCTGATTCCAGTTTATGCCGGTTCCGTCAGATACTGCAATGATGGTGCCCTGTTTATCTGTACGGAATACAGGGATTCCCATATCGGACAGACGTCCCATGGTATCAGCGGACGGGTGATGATACTGGTTATCGATCCCACAGCTGATCACTGCGTAGGAGGGTGAGGTTGCTGCAAGGAAATCCCAGGTTGTGGAGCTTGCGGATCCGTGATGGCCTACAGACAGCACATCGCAGTCAAGGTTCATGCCCGTGCTGATCATATCCTGTTCACTGGTTTCCTCGGCATCGCCTGTAAAAATAAAGCTGTTGGAGCCATTTTCAAGCTTTATCACAAGGGAGTTGTCATTACTGTTCTGGCTGATGCCGTCCGGTGCCAGTACAGTGAAGCTTCCGGTACCGAAATCAAAGGTCTCACCTACAGAAGGATACTGTACGATGATGGCATTTGCGGTGGCGGTATTCATGAAATTGTTGAACAAATTGGACGTATGTACATAATCCGGGCCGAAAATATTGCTTACAGAGAAATCATCTATGCAGGGAACAAGGCCACCGATATGATCCTCGTCATAGTGGGAGGCGATCATATAGTCAATGGTTTCTACATTTTGCTGTTGCAGATAAGAGATGAGCAGATCAGCATGGCTTGGGTCTCCTCCGTCATAGAGAAGATTCTGGCCTCCTGACTGCACCAGAATGGCATTTCCCTGTCCGATATCAATAAAATGGACAGCCATGTCTCCGTTTGCATCCGCATATACTGTCAGTGCCGACTGGGGGGCCAGGGTGAACAGCAGCAGAAACAGAGATAATAATAGGGAAAGTAATTTGTTTTGCTTTTTCATAGGTACCTCCTGTATAGCCTGTTTGTTTCCAGGCTTTTTTCTTTTGCATTCTATGTATGATTATAGCAAATGCAACTGACAAATTCTATTATAAACTGCGCTTTTTTTCATATTCTGTAAAGCAACTATATTGACATTTTATTGGAGAAATGGTTTAATGAAAAAGATGGTATGCTATTTTTACCATGCGAAGGAGGATTGATAAATATGTCCAGAACAGGTATCTATGACATTCACTGTCATATTGTACCGGGAGTGGATGACGGTGCCTCGGATTATGAGGATACGAAGAAGCTTTTGCGTATGGAATATGATCAGGGTGTAAGGAACATTATTGCCACCCCTCATTTCAGATTTCGTATGTTTGAGACCCCTCTGTCCAGAGTGCAGGAGCAGTTTTTGCTTGTACAGAAGGCAGCAGCGGAGATCGGTGATGATCTTCAGGTATATCTTGGCTGTGAGTTCCATGCCAATATGGAGATGTACCGTATGCTGAGAGAGGGAGAGGTCAGCACTATGGCAGGTTCCAGGTATGTGTTGGCGGAGTTTTCGGAGAGCTCAGAGGGCTCTTACATAAGGGAAAGGCTGAACAAGCTGATTTCCAGTGGCTATAAGCCCATTGCAGCCCATATAGAAAGGTATGAGGCCACAAGGTCAGACCTGGGCTTCGTGGAGGAACTTGTGGATATGGGAGTATCCATGCAGATCAATGCAGACAGTATTGTAGGTAAGGAAGGCTTTTCCACCAAACGATATTGCAGGAAGCTGATGAAATATGATCTGGTGAAGTTTGTAGGCTCGGACTGTCACAATACCAGAAGCCGTATTTCCAGGATGGGCGAGGCCTATGATTATGTTGCGAAAAAAATGGGAGAAGCTTATGCAGACCATTTATTTATAGAAAATCCCCGGAAAATTCTGGAGGATGCGAAAAGAAGGAAGGAAAGATAAAGCCAAATGGAACAACACAATGTACAGAACAACGATGAAGTGGAAATTGATTTACTGGAAGTATTCTATGTATTGCTGGATAAGATCTGGGCCATCATACTGTCCGGTGTGCTTGCTGCACTGGTGGTAGTGGCAGCGACAATTCTGTTTGTCACTCCACAGTATGAATCTACTACCAAGATGTATGTGCTCAGCAAGCAGGACAGCAATACTCTGACCAGCCAGGATATGCAGACCAGTTTGTCCCTGACCAAGGACTATGCAGAGCTGATCAAGAGCCGTACGGTTACGGAGGGAGTTATTACCCAGCTGAATCTGGATATGACTCATGAGGAGCTTCTCAAGAAGATGACAGTGGATTCTGCCACAGATACCCGTATCCTGTCAATTTCTGTGAGAGATGCAGATCCTTATGTGGCCTGTGAGATTGCCAATGCTATCCGTGATGTGGCTGCCAACCATATCAAGAATGTTATGGATATCGATGCGGTAAATGTGGTTGAGACTGCCAATATTCCGGAGCAGAAGGTAAGCCCCAGCATTTCCAAGAATGGTGTGATCGGCGGACTTGTAGGTGTGCTTATTGCAGCAGCAGTGATCCTGATTTCTTATCTGTCTAATGATACCATCAAGACACAGGAGGATGTAGAGCGTTACCTGAAGCTGAGTACACTGGGTACGATCCCTATGTCTGAAGAGGACCGTAAGAATAAGAAGAAAAAGAAACAGAAAAAGCAAAAAAGGGGAAGAGGGAGAAGATAAGTCATGAAAGAAGTTAATATATATCGTCCAATGTTGGATTATAGTGCCAATGAGTCCTATAAATCCTTACGAACCAATCTCCTTTTCTGTGGAGAAGAGAAAAAGGTAATTGCGATTACCAGCTGTACTCCAAATGAAGGTAAGAGTACTGTATCACTGAATCTTGCTTTATCTCTGGCAGATTCCGGAAAGAAAGTTCTGCTCATCGATGCGGACCTTCGTAAATCTGTACTTCTGGGAAGAACAGAGGTTGATCAGGAGATCAAGGGTCTTTCCCACCTCCTTTCTCATCAGGAGACCATTGAGAACGTGATTTATGCAACCAATATCCCAAGATTTAATATTATTTATGCAGGAACGGTACCGCCAAACCCTGCAGAGCTTCTTGGTGCAGAATACTTCAAGCGTGTGCTTGCAGCTGTAAAGAAGGTTTATGATTACATAATCATCGATACTCCTCCTCTTGGAAGTGTCATTGACAGTGCGGTTATTGCAGATGAATGTGACGGATCCATCATTGTCATGGAGTCCGGAGCTATCAGTTATCGTTTTGCCCAGGAGGTTAAGGAGCAGCTGGAGAAATGTGACTGCCCGATCCTTGGTGTGATCCTGAATAAAGTAGATATGAGTAAGCAGGGCTACTATGGTAAATATTATGGTAAGCACTATGGTAAATACTACGGAAAGTATTATGGCAAAGACAATGACAGTAAAAACCAGTAAGGAGCAATGATTATGGCAAAAAAATGGATTGCAGTGATGCTGGTTGTCTGCATAGGGCTGGCTGGCGGAGTCGTATATCTGAGAACAGAGTCCGATCATAAAGGGCCTGAGATTGTCTGCTCAGATCAGGCGGTGACAGAATATGACCCTTCTATGAGTGATGCAGACCTGACCCAGGGTATTACTGCCAGTGATGATGTAGACGGAGATGTAACAGATACTCTGACTGTGGAATCTGTGTATGAGGTGGATGATTCCCACGTGGTTGTCACCTATGTGGCAAAGGATAAATCTAATAATATTACTAAGTTTAAGAGAAATTTAGAGGCTGATCCCGAGAAAATGCGGGACAGTGGGGTAGTGAAGAGAGGAACAAAGTCTGATGCTGAGATGGAAACGGATGCAGAGCCTACCCAGGTTCCGGTGGAGGATGTGGAAACAGGAGATTCTGAGTTTGGCAGTACAGATCTGTCTTTAACACCAACCCCTGAATTAACTCCTGCCTCAGATGATCCTGCTGCTCTGGCAGAACAGGAGCAGGAGGCAAAGGCGGATGCTATGCCATCTACCAGCCCGAAAATTTATCTTACAGATTATTATGTGACTACTTCTGTGGGGAGCTCTGTGGATCTGCTTTCATATGTGAAGGATATCCAGGATGATACAGATGAGACCTCTGAACTGTGGAAGAGAATCCAGATCACAGGACAGGTGAATACTGCGGTAGCAGGTACCTATACCTGTAACTATTATGTGGTTGACACAGCCGGCAATATGTCCAATAGTGCTGAGTTGACAGTGGTTGTAGAATAGCTTAGAAAGTGATTGGGCTGCCTGTCTTTACAGGCAGCTTTCAGTCGTAGAGAGGATATAAGATGAAGGTTAAATCAAAAAAACAGGATCGGATTCCCGGAATTGTCATTTCCCTGATCTTATTTGTTGTTGAGTGCGCTTTTTTAGTGCTGCTCCTTTATACGAAGCTTATTTCCATGAAATATATCGGCATAATAGCTGCCGGGCTTCTTTTACTTCTGGTGATCGTATATTTTCTGGTGAGAAAAGTACGAAAACCGGTTCCCTTTTGTATCGGTATAGTGCTGACTCTTTTGATCACAGTAGTGCTGGGACTGGCCAGTCTGTATATATACAAGACAGTATCTACCCTGGGCAGTATTACCGGAGTAAATCAGGAGTATACAGAGATCAATGTGTATGTAAAGCAGGATGATAAAGCCCAGAAGCTGGCAGATGCATCCGGTTACACCTTTGGTATTCTGGGAGAACTGGACCGTACTAACACAGATGCAGCTCTGAAGCAGGTGTATAATGAGCTGGGAACTGATGTACAGACCGCCGAATATGCAGGCCTGGGAGAGTTGGCAGATGCTTTGAATCATGGAACCTGCGGTGCTATCCTGCTGAATAAGGCTTACCTGGATGTGATCGCAGAGATGGATCAGTACGGATCTTTTCCATCCCAGATCCGAGAGATTGCTTCCCTGAAGGTTGCTACAGTGGTTGAGAGAAATACTCCTGCAGCCCAGCAGCCATCCTCTGCTGATAAGGAGCAGACCTCTTCAGATACTTCTGCAAAGGATGACGCGGTTACAGATGAGGTATATACTATTTTTGTCAGCGGTATTGATACCAGAGGCGGAATGACTGCCTCCAGCCGCAGCGATGTGAATATTATCCTTACCCTTAATGCTACTACAAAGCAGATCCTTATGGTCTCCACACCCAGAGATTATTTTGTGCCCCTGTCTATTTCCAACGGTGTGCCGGATAAGCTGACCCATGCAGGTATCTATGGTGTAAATGTATGTATGGATACCCTGGATATGCTTTATGATATCGATATCAATTACTATTTCAGACTGAACTTTGCAGGATTTGAGCAGATTATTGATGCCCTTGGCGGAGTTACTGTTAATTCTGATTATGATTTTGATTCCGGTAATACTACGGGCTATCACTTTGATCAGGGTGAAAACCACCTGAACGGCGAACAGGCTCTTGTCTTTGCCAGAGAACGTTATGCTTTTAAAGAGGGAGACCGTCAGCGAGGACGCAATCAGATGGCTGTGATCCAGGGTGTAGTCGATAAGGCAACCCAGCCTGCGTTCCTGAAGAACTACCTTTCTGTTCTGGACAGCCTGGATGGTGCTTTTGAGACCAATGTTCCCTATGATGTGATGGCCTCTCTGGTGCGCAAACAGCTGGACGAGGGCGGAAGCTGGCAGGTATTGTCTTATAGCGTAGATGGTACAGGGGATACCCAGAAGCCTTATTCCATGAGCTCTAAGGCATATGTTATGATTCCGAATCAGAACACAGTGGATAAGGCTAAGGTGCTGATGAAGAAGGTGCGGGAAGGCTTCCGGTTATCTGAGGCAGATGTGGCCAGATAGGATGACTACCGCAGCGGGTGCTTTTTCTTCCATTCACGGATGAATTCCAGCTGTTCCTGGTCGGAGATTTCCTGGGAAGCAGCATCGTTTCCGGCTGCTACACAGCAGAGCAGGATAAAGAGCTGAAACAACAGAAAGATAAGTATCAACAGTAAGATCATAGAATATTCCTCCCCTTGGATGACATATTTGACGGATTGCTGTGAGATATATCACTTTTTAAGTATTGGTCTATCATCCGGGATTTATACATTTTATGAAAAATCGGCAGAAATATGTGTTCAAAGCATATATGAAGTTGCATTTAAAAATCCTCCGAATAAAGTAGAGTAAGCAATATCTTCTGCTTTTTCGGAGGATTTTTATATGGAAAATTTTGACATAGATCAGTTAGGCGATATAGAATATACCGGAAAAAATGTCTGCGTGTGTGTGCTGGATACCGGCATTTATCCTCATATAGATTTCAGAGACCGGATTATCGGGTTTCAGGACTTTGTGGGAAAACATATGCTGCCCTATGATGATAATTCTCATGGAACCCATGTAAGCGGCATTATCGCCGGAGACGGGAGCGCTTCAGGAGGAAGGATCAGGGGAATCGCACCGGAGTGCAATCTGGTTGCCCTGAAGATACTTGACAGATATGGAAATGGGAAAAAGAGGGATGTACTGCAGGCTTTTGACTGGGTTCTGAAAAATAAAGATGTTTACCGGATTCAGGTAGTAAATATTTCCATAGGGACAACCTGCAGGGGAAAACAGGATCACAGACAGCTGATCGAAGGGGTGGAAAGACTGTGGGATGCAGGGCTGGTAGTAGTGGCTGCTGCAGGAAATCAGGGTCCCCGGTCAGGAAGTGTTACGGCTCCGGGCAGCAGCCGTAAGATCATCACTGTGGGGTCAAGCGACCTGCTTACAGGCAGAACGGCTATTTCCGGGCGGGGGCCTACTTCAGAGTGTATCTGCAAGCCGGATCTGGTAGCTCCGGGCAATCGCATTCTGTCCTGTGCTCCGGGAACGGATTTTGCCTATGGGGTAAAAAGCGGAACCTCTATGTCCACACCGCTAGTCAGTGGCGCTGTAGCCCTTCTTCTGCAAAAATATCCTACCCTTACCAATGTGGAAATTAAAAGATGCCTGAAGGAATCAGCCAGAGACCTGGGGCTGCCCAGGAATCTGCAGGGTTCCGGAGAACTGAATATGAAACAGGCATTGACGAACGAATATATTTCCGCTAAAATGATACGTAAATTGTAATGCTTCAGTGTAGTGACGCTGAACAGTTACAGCAAATGCTAAAGGGATGAAACCCATACAAAGAGGAGGATCTTTATGAAAAAAATTCAGATGCAGACACCGCTTGTAGAGATGGACGGAGACGAGATGACCCGAATCCTCTGGAAGATGATCAAGGATGAGCTTCTTCTTCCTTTTATTGATCTGAACACAGAGTACTACGATCTTGGCCTGGAATACAGAAATGAAACAGATGATCAGGTAACTGTAGATGCAGCAGAAGCTACAAAGAAATATGGCGTTGCTGTAAAATGTGCAACCATCACTCCCAATAAAGCCAGAATGGAAGAGTACACACTGAAAAAAATGTATAAAAGTCCTAACGGTACCATCCGTGCCATTCTGGACGGAACCGTGTTCCGTGCCCCTATTGTAGTGAAAGGGATCGAGCCATGCGTAAAGAACTGGAAGAAACCAATTACCATTGCCCGTCATGCTTATGGAGATGTATATAAGAATACAGAAATGTATATTGACGGACCGGGAGATGCCTATCTGCTGTTTAAGGGTGAGAACGGTGAGGAGAAAAAGGAACTGATCCATCATTATGAGGGTGCAGGTGTCCTTCAGGGAATGCATAACCTGGATGCATCCATCACAAGTTTTGCAAAGTGCTGCTTTAATTATGCACTGGATACAAAGCAGAGTCTGTGGTTTGGAGGCAAGGATACGATCTCCAAGATTTATGACGGACGCTTTAAGGAGATTTTTGCAGAAGTTTATGAGCAGGAGTTCAAAGAGAAATTTGAGGCTGCCGGAATTGAATATTTCTACAGCCTGATCGATGATATCGTTGCCCGTGTTATGAAAGCAGAAGGGGGATTTATCTGGGCCTGCAAGAACTATGACGGAGATGTTATGAGTGATATGGTTTCCTCTGCTTTTGGTTCTCTTGCAATGATGACTTCTGTGCTGGTATCTCCGGACGGATATTATGAATATGAGGCTGCACACGGTACTGTGCAGAGACATTATTATCGTCACCTGAAAGGGGAAGAGACTTCCACCAATTCCGTTGCTACTATTTTTGCATGGACAGGTGCTCTCAGAAAGAGAGGAGAGCTGGACGGCAATCAAGAACTGATGGAATTTGCTGATAAGCTGGAAAAAGCCACTCTGGGAACCATCGAGGATGGCAGAATGACCAAGGATCTGGCTCTGATCACAACCTTAAAGGATGTGGAAGTATTAAACAGTGAGCAGTTTATTATAGCAATCCGCGAGAAGCTTACATCTCTGATGTAAGATGCAAAAAGAAAAGGGAAGGGCCTGCATTATGCAAGCTCTTCCCATTTTTCATATAAGCCCTCCAGTTCTTCTGTGATGGCTGTCTTTTCTTTGCTTAATCTGGCACATTCTGCCACATTGGTGCATATCTCCGGGAGAACCATGGTTTCATCGATTTCCTTATCTCTGGTTTCCAGTTCTTCAATCCGGGCTTCCACCTTCTTTAATTCGTTTTCGCGTTTTCTCTGCCGCGCCTGCTCTTCCTTCTGCTGCTGCCAGGAAAGCTTGTTGTCTGAGGCTTGTTTGACCTCTGCTTCAGCCTGGGCTGCGGCCGGAGCATATTTTTCTGTAAGTTCTTCCCGCTTTTCCAGATAATAATCATAATCACCAATGTAGTTTACAATGGCCTGGTTGGTCAGATCCAGGATCCTGGTAGCTGTCTGGTTAATAAAATATCGGTCATGGGAGACATAGAGTACAGTGCCGGTATAGCTGTTTAAAGCTTCCTCCAGGATTTCCTTGGAGGCAATGTCCAGATGGTTGGTAGGCTCATCCAGGATCAGGAAGTTGGCCTCTGACAGCATAAGCTTTGCCAAGGAGACACGGCCTCTCTCACCACCGGAAAGGGCGGAGATCAGTTTAAATACGTCATCCCCTGTGAAGAGAAAGGCTGCCAGCATATTTCGGATCTCTGTTTCTGTAAGCGTTGGATAAGTGTCTGAAATTTCCTGGAAAATAGTTTTTTCCATATGGAGTACATGATGCTCCTGATCATAATATCCGATCTGTACCTTGGAGCCGAGAGCAAAGCGTCCGCTGTCAGCGTCTACCAGACCATTAAGGATTTTCAGCATGGTAGTTTTGCCGGTACCGTTATTGCCGATGAGAGCTACCCGTTCCCCGCGCTTAATGTCAAAGGAAATATTGGAAAACAAAGTCTGTCCGGGAAAAGCTTTGGATAAATCCTCCACAGTGAGTACATCATTTCCGCTGATGTATCTGGGCTCCAGGGAAATCCGCATCTGATTCTGGATCTCCAGCGGCTTTTCAATCCGCTGCACCTTATCCAGCATTTTTTCACGGCTTTCGGCACGTTTGATAGATTTCTCGCGGTTAAAAGATTTCAGCTTGGCAATGACCGCCTCCTGATGCTTAATATCCCGCTGTTGATTTAAGTAAGCCTTGTACTGGGCATCCCTGAGCTGGGCTTTTTTCAGAGCGTAGGCAGAATAATTGCCGCTGTACATCCGCATATTGCCGGCTTCAATCTCTACTACCTTAGTGACAACCTTATCCAGGAAATAACGGTCGTGGGATACAATGAAAACAGCTCCCGGATAATTCAGCAGATAGGTTTCCAGCCAGGAAATGCTTTCCATATCCAGGTGGTTGGTGGGCTCATCCAGCAGGAGAATGTCAGGATTGGAGAGCAGAAGCTTACCTAGGGCAACCCGGGTTTTCTGACCGCCGGAAAGAGTTTCAATCTGTTTTTCGAAGTCCTCCTCTGTAAAGCCAAGTCCCTTTAATACACCCATGATCTCACTTTTATATGCATAACCATTCTCAAGCTCAAACTGATGGCTCAGTCTGGTATAGGTGTTCATCAGGCTGTCTAGGGCTTCCCCTGCAGCAGTCTTCATTTCATGCTCCATGGAGCGGAGACGGTTTTCCATATCAATGATGTGCTGCTTAGTAGAGATCAGCTCCTCATAGATGGTGTGGTGCCCATGGATATCCTGGTACTGGGCCAGGTAACCGATGCTTTTATCTTTGGCAAGAATAACATTTCCGGAATCCGGGGACAGTTCGTGGATGATAATACGCAGCAGGGTGGTTTTGCCTGCACCGTTGTTGCCGATCAGGGCTGCCTTTTCCCTGTCCTCTATATGGAAGCTGGCATCCTGAAGGATTACCTTCTCGCCAAAGGATTTGCAGATATTCTGACATGATAGGATCATACAAATTCCTCCGAAATTTATATTATTGCAGCAGCCTGCGAATATCCGCTTTCACTGCTGAAATGTACACATACAGAATTTATTATAACTGAACCGGACTGTTTTTGAAAGAAAAAAAGTGTTTTTATTTATGATTTGGATGAAATTTTGCATATTCTATCAGATAGTCTAAATTTAATGAAAAAAATTTGTAAATAAAGTACAAATTTAATTTGACAATAAAATAACATCTGGTTATAATTGACCTAGGATGTATAAGGAGGGAATATTTGTGGAACCTAAGGAAATTTCAAAAGCGGTGATCAAACGTTTGCCTCGATATTACCGTTATCTGGGAGAATTGATGGAGGAGAATGTAGAACGGATTTCGTCCAACGATCTCAGCAAGAAAATGCACGTGACTGCTTCACAGATCCGTCAGGACCTGAATAATTTTGGTGGATTCGGACAGCAGGGGTATGGATACAATGTACGTTATTTATATACTGAAATCGGTAAGATTCTGGGACTTGACACAGTACACCCGATGATTATCCTGGGTGCCGGTAATCTGGGACAGGCTTTGGCAAATTATGTGGATTTTGAGAAGCGCGGTTTTCGGCTGGTTGGTATTTTTGATGTAAACCCTGTACTGGAGGGGATTGCAGTGAGAGGAATTGAGATACAGATGCTTAGTGACCTTCCACTTTTTCTCAAAGAGAATAATGTGGAGATCGCGATCCTGACCTTACCTAAGGCAAAGGCCAAGGAAATGGCGAAGATTCTCATAGAAAACGGGATCAAGGCAATCTGGAACTTTGCACATATTGATCTGGATGCACCGGAGGATGTTATGGTGGAAAATGTACATCTGTCAGAGAGTCTGATGACCCTCTCCTATAATCTGAGTGAATATCGTAAGGAACATGAGAACCAGTAATAATAGTACGTATGTAGTTGCCGGCAACAGAGTGGACGGTGACGATTTGAATGGCTGTGGTCGTTAGATCATAGCTTTTCTTTTTGAAAAAATAGGTGTATACTGTTTCCAATGACAGGAGGTGGCTGAATGAAACCTGTGGTAACAGCCGGTGAAATGAAAGAACTGGACCGGAACACAATAGAATCTGCCGGGGTTCCGGGTATGGTACTTATGGAAAGAGCTGCACTGAAAACAGTGGAGGCTATGGAAAAATATCTGTGTAACAAGGATCGTGTACTGGTGGTGTGCGGAAATGGCAATAATGGCGGTGACGGGATGGCCATTGCCAGACTTCTCCATCTGAAGGGGATCAAAGTCGGGATTTATCTGGCCGGCCAGGAAGAGAAGCTGACAGATCAGGCCAGACAGCAGCTACAGATTGCCAAATATTATCAGGTACCTTTGGAGCATAACCTGCAGCCGGATGAATATACTATTATAGTAGATGCCCTTTTTGGGGTTGGTCTGTCCAGACCTGTAGAGGGCAGATATGCAGAAATCATCCACATGCTGAACCAGTCCGGGGCTTTCCGGGTGGCTGTTGATATTCCTTCCGGCATCAACGGAGATACAGGCCAGGAGATGGGGATTGGATTTCAGGCAGATCTTACAGTGACCTTTGCTTTTTGCAAAAGAGGGTTGTGTTTTTATCCGGGAAGAATGTATGCAGGAGAGCTGGTCGTTGCAGATATAGGCATTTATGCGGATCAGGACAGAGAGCCTTCTATGGCATATCTGGAGAAAGGGGATCTGTCAATGCTGCCCTCCAGAATTCCCTGGGGAAACAAGGGGACTTTCGGAAAAGTGCTTTTGGTAGCCGGTTCCCGTGGAATGTGCGGGGCTTCCTGCCTGAGCAGTGCTGCGGCACTCAGAGCTTCGGCAGGTATGGTGAAGGTTCAGACTGTGGAGGAGAACAGGATTCCTCTTCAGTCACAGCTTCCGGAGGTTATGGTTACCTGCGAGTTTAATGAGAAAAGCAATCAGGAAATACTGGACTGGTGTGATGTGCTTGTGATCGGCCCGGGACTGGGGATGTCAGGAGAGAGCAGAGAGAGGGTGCAGTGGTTCCTGTCTCATGCTGCCTGGTGTGGCAAGCCTGTGATCCTGGATGCAGATGGACTGAATCTGCTGGCAATGCATGAAGAATGGAAGAAATATCTGGGCGGACAGGTGATCCTCACTCCCCATCTGGGAGAGATGAGCCGTCTGACCGGGAAAAGCATTGGCGAGATCAGGGAGAACCTAGCAGAGACTGCTTCTCTGTATGCAGAAGAAACTCATACCGTATGTGTCCTGAAGGATGCCTGTACAGTAGTGGCTTCTGAGAAAGGAAAAAAATATCTGAACATGAGTGGTAATGCTGGCATGGCTACTGCAGGCAGCGGAGATGTATTAAGCGGTGTATTAGCAGGAGTTTTATGTATGTTTCTGGCAGCAGAAAAAAAGCCTGCTTATGGTCAGATGGCAGCTCTGGGAGTACTGATCCATGGACTGGCAGGAGATATGGCAGCTGAGAATGTGGGAGAAAGAGGCATGACTGCCAGAGATATCATCCGGTTTCTGCCTGAAGTGCTGAAGGTGCAGTAAGAGATCTTGAGTGTCCGGAATTCCTTTGGTGGAATGTGGGACAGATAAAGAATACAAAAAAGAGGAAGAGATTATTATGGAAAAATGTAACCGAGTAAAAGCAGTGATTTCTCTGGATGCGGTGGAGGAAAATTTCCGCCAGATGAGAAAAAATATTGCCAGTGACACAAAAATGATCGCTGTGATCAAGGCAAATGCTTATGGTCATGGCGCTGTGCAGATTGCCCATATGATAGAGGGTTATGATTATATCTGGGGGTTTGCTGCAGCTACAGCAGAGGAGGCCATTGCTCTGAGAAAGGCAGGGATCACCAAGCCTGTCCTGATCCTGGGAATTGTATTTGAGGAATTTTACCCTGAGCTGGTTTCTTATGATCTGCGCCCTGCTGTGTGTGAATATCAGGAGGCTGCAAAGCTTTCCGCAGAGGCTGTGTCTCAGGGAAAGACCATACATATTCATCTTGCGCTGGATACGGGGATGACCAGAATCGGTTTTGCCGATGAGCCGTCAAGCGTGGAGGAAATCAAAAAAATCGCAGCACTTCCCATGCTGGAGATTGAGGGAATGTTTACTCATTTTGCAAGGGCAGATGAGTATGACAGAAGCCCTGCCATGGTTCAGTTGAAGCGTTATCTGGATTTTTGCAGTCTGCTTTCAGAGGCTGGAATTGAGATCCCTCTGCGCCATTGCTCCAACAGTGCAGGTATTATCCGTATTCCGGAAGCAAATTTAAGCATTGTCAGAGCGGGAATTACGATCTATGGCATTTATCCTTCTGCCCAGGTGGAGAGGGATATTGTGAAATTGTCTCCGGTTCTGGAGTTAAAGAGCCATATTACATATGTAAAGGATGTACTTCCGGGCACGGCGATCAGCTATGGAGGAACCTATGTGGCAGACAGGAAGCTTCGTGTGGCAACAGTGCCGGTGGGCTATGCGGATGGTTACCCCAGACAGCTTTCAGGCAAAGGCTGGGTTCTGGTCCATGGAAAGAAGGCACCGATCCTGGGCAGAGTCTGTATGGATCAGTTCATGATAGATGTGACAGAAATCCCGGATGTGAAGAAGGGAGACCAGGTTACATTGATCGGCAGAGACGGAGATGAATTTATCAGTATTGAGGAGATGGGAGATCTTTCCGGGCGTTTTTCCTATGAATTCGCCTGCGAGATCAGTGACAGGGTTCCCAGAGTCTATATAAAGGACGGAAAGGAAACCGAAAAATACAATTAAGGGCAAATGCCGCCAGGCGGCAGAGCCATAAAGGAAAATCAACCACGCATGTATACACAGGAGAAAGTTGGAAATACTTAAAGTAAAAATCCCAAACAGAATCGGAGTGTGAATTGTGTGGTAATTAAAAGAGGGGATATCTATTATGCGGATCTGCGGCCTGTAGTGGGGAGCGAACAGGGCGGGATCCGTCCGGTACTGATCATCCAGAATAATGTAGGCAACAGGCACAGTCCTACAGTGATCTGTGCTGCCATTACATCTAAAATGAATAAAGCAAAGCTTCCTACACATATAGAGATTGATGCAGTAAGGTATGGAATAGAAAAGGATTCTGTAATCTTGCTGGAACAGCTTCGTACCATAGATAAGCGAAGACTGAGGGATAAGGTCTGTCATCTGGATGATGCTATGCTTGATAAGGTAAACCATGCACTGGAGATCAGCCTGGAGCTCAGCTTCTGAAAAGACGTACTTATCGCTTGACGGATATGGGCGAAAGTGATATATTTTACCAGTAACTATGCGTTTTCTTTATAAAGGAGAATGATAAGCGTAATGGAAGACGGCAGTAGTATGCCCCTCTGGGGCGTATTTGTTTTGATATTTCTGCTGTGGCTGAACGGCATTTTTTATGGATTTGCGGCAGCACTGCGGAATATCAGTGAGAATGATACACAAAAGAAAGCGGATGAAGGAGACGAGAAAGCCAGGATGCTGATGGAGCTGATCGACAGGCCGGCTCAGTTTGTCAATGCCATCCCTCTGATGGTCATGGCATCGGGAATTTGTTTTGGTGCTTTTCTGGTGCCATGGGCAGTGGCGGCTTTTCGTCCATACATACAGCATGCAGCGGCTCTTGTTCTGGTTCTAGCAGTATGTGTGATACTGCTTGCAGGACTTGGAATCCTTACCTTTCGCCGGGTGGGTACCTATCATCCGGAGAAATATGCATACCGTTATCTGAAGCTGGTGCATTTCTGGGTAATGGTGCTCAGGCCTTTTACTCTGTTTATCACCTGGATCGCCAGGCTGGCGGCTGTACCCTTTGGGGTAGAGCTGAACCGGACAGAAGCGGCGGTAACAGAGGAGGAGATTATTTCCATTGTGGATGAGGCCCATGAACAGGGCGTGATCCAGGAGAACGAAGCGGAGATGATCCAGAATATTATTTCCTTTAATGAGACAGAGGCTCATGATATTATGACCCACAGGACCAATGTGGTGGCCTTTGACCAGGAGGTTCTGCTGAAAAATATGATCGATACCATGCTGGAGGAGGGCAATTCCCGCTATCCGGTCTATGAGGAAAATATTGACAATATCAGGGGAATCGTTCATTATAAGGATGCACTGAAATTTATGACTCAGAATCCCTGGGCCAAATTTAAGCCCTTAAAGGAGCTGCCCGGAATCATCAGAGAGGCTTCGCTGATCCCTGAGACCAGAAGTATCGGAGATCTTTTTCATACCATGCAGGCGAAAAAAATCCATATGGCCGTGGTAGTGGACGAATATGGACAGACTGCAGGAATTGTTACCATGGAGGATATTCTGGAGGAGATCGTAGGTGATATCCTGGATGAGTATGATGAGGATGAGGTTACCATCCGAGCTCAGAAAGATCACAGTCTGATCATTGACGGACTGGCTTATCTGGAGGATGTGGAGGAAGAACTGGATATCGACTTTGGAGATGTGGAGTTTGAGACACTGAATGGATACCTTACCAGCTTTCTGGGGCATGTTCCCTCAAAGAAGGATGTTGATGTGGTCATTAAGGCAAATGGTTATATGTTTACCATTCTGTCTATCGGAAATAAGACGATCGGTAAGGTACGTGCCGAGAAGCTGGCAGAGGAAAAGAATCCGGCAGATAAAAATAATTCCTGAATACAGGAAGTGTAAATAAAAAAGTGTATAACAAAAGGAGAAAGTGAAATGTCAGGACATTCAAAATTTGCAAACATTAAGCATAAGAAAGAGAAAAACGATGCAAAGAAGGGAAAGATCTTTACAGTAATCGGCCGTGAGCTGGTTATGGCTGTGAAGGCAGGTGGCCCGGACCCAAATAACAACAGCAAGCTTCGTGATGTAATTGCGAAAGCAAAAGCCAACAACATGCCTAATGATACCATTGACCGTGGCATCAAAAAGGCTGCAGGTGCTGATTCTGCTGATAATTATGAGAAGGCTGTATATGAAGGCTACGGTCCAAACGGTGTTGCGATCATCGTTGAAACTCTGACAGATAACAAAAACCGTACAGCAGGTAACGTGCGTAATGCCTTTACAAAGGGTAACGGAAGTATTGGTACCCAGGGCTGTGTATCCTATATGTTCGACCAGAAGGGACAGATCATCATTGACAAAGAAGAATGTGAGATGGATGCTGATGAGATTATGATGCTTGCCCTGGATGCAGGTGCTGAGGATTTCAGCGAGGAAGAGGATAGCTATGAGGTTCTTACTGCTCCTGATGATTTCAGTACAGTCCGTGAAGCTCTGGATAAAGCAGGTCTGCCTATTGCAGAGGCACAGGTTGCCATGATCCCTCAGACTTATGTGGAGCTTACAGATGAGCAGGCTCTCAAGGATCTTCAGAGAACTCTGGATCTGCTGGATGATGACGATGATGTAACAGATTACTGGACAAACTGGGATGAGCAGTAAATCCTTTTGAACGCAGAAATGGTGTATAGTTTAGTATAAAAAAGGCAAAAATACCTCCAGAAAGAAAACTGGAGGTATTTTTATGTCTGAAAATAAATATGAAGTGAAAGAGGAAAATCAAAACGCTGGAGAGGAAGAAAACAGAAAGCCGGAAAACCAGGAACAGGAAAACAATGCCCAGGAAAGTAAAAACCAGCAGATCAAGGAAATGGGACAGGCGGTTTTGAACGGAAATTCCCGCAATCATAAGGTGGAACTTCTGACTATCATCGGAGAAGTGGAAGGCCATGAGTCTGCACCCTCTCATTCCAAAACCACGAAATATGAGCATATACTTCCAAAACTTGCGATTATTGAGGATGATGAAGAAATAGAAGGATTACTGATTTTGCTTAATACAGTAGGGGGAGATGTGGAAGCAGGGCTTGCCATTGCGGAGATGATCGCATCCTTAAGTATTCCTACCGTATCATTGGTTCTTGGCGGGGGACATTCTATTGGAGTGCCTATGGCTGTCTCTGCAGATTATTCCTTTGTAGTACCAAGTGCCACTATGGTGATCCATCCGGTCCGTTCCAATGGCATGTTTATCGGAGTGGCGCAGACATACCGGAATATGGAGAAAATCCAGGACCGGATCACTACCTTTATTTCCGGCCATTCCCATATGACACAGAAGAGACTGGAGGAACTGATGCTGGATACCTCCCAGCTGGTAAAAGATGTGGGAACCATGCTGGAAGGTCCTGAGGCAGTGAAAGAAGGACTGATTGATGAGGTGGGCGGTATCCGGGAAGCGTTGGGAAAATTATATGAATTAATTGAAATGCAGAAGAAGGAATGAAGTCATAAACTGAAAAAATCTTATATTGTTGGAAAAGAATACTTGCCATCTGACTTTTTTTGACGTATTATAATTGAAGGTTTATTATTTGCGAGGAGGAAAACCATGTATAAGATTTTAAAAGCTGAGACACTGGCTGCTAAAATTCATTTAATGGTTGTACATGCACCGCGTGTTGCAAGCCATTGTCAGCCAGGACAATTTATTATCGTTAAGTTAGATGAGAAGGGTGAGAGAATTCCTCTTACTATCTGTGACTACGACCGTGAAGAGGGTACAATTACCATTGTATTCCAGGAAATCGGTGTATCCACGATCAAGATGGCAGAATTAAAAGCCGGAGATTCTTTCCGCGATTTCGTAGGTCCTCTCGGATGTCCGTCAGAATTCGTTCACGAAGATATCGAAGAATTAAAGAAAAAGAAAATGGTATTTGTTGCCGGCGGTGTTGGTACAGCACCTGTTTATCCACAGGTTAAATGGCTGCATGAGCATGGAATCACAGCAGATGTTATCCTTGGTTCCAAGACAAAGGATATGGTTATCCTTGAGAAGGAACTTGGCGAAGTTTCCAATCTGTATGTTACAACAGATGATGGTTCTTATGGACGTTCCGGTATGGTTACCAAGACTCTTGAGGATCTGGTAACAAAGGAAGGCAAACACTATGATGTCTGCGTAGCAATTGGACCGATGATCATGATGAAATTTGTCTGTCTTCTTACCAAAAAGCTTGACATTCATACAATTGTCAGCATGAACCCTATCATGGTTGACGGAACAGGTATGTGCGGAGCATGTCGTCTCCAGGTTGGTGATGAGATTAAATTTGCCTGCGTAGATGGACCGGAATTTGACGGACATCTGGTTGATTTCGATCAGGCTATGAAGAGAAGCCAGATGTATAAGACAGAAGAGGGTCGTGCATTACTGAAGCTTCAGGAAGGCGATACCCATCACGGCGGATGCGGACATTGTGGAGGTGACGAGTAATGGCAGATGCAAAGATGTTAAAAAAAGTTCCTGTAAGAGAACAGGATCCGAAGGTACGTGCAACAAACTTTGAAGAAGTTTGTCTTGGCTATAATCAGGAAGAAGCAATGGAAGAGGCACAGAGATGTTTAGGCTGCAAGAAGCCCAAATGTGTAGAAGGCTGCCCTGTATCCATCAACATTCCTGGATTTATTGAACAGATCAAAGAAGGTAAGATTGAAGAAGCATACAAAGTAATCGGATTATCTTCTGCACTTCCGGCTATCTGCGGACGTGTATGTCCTCAGGAATCCCAGTGTGAAGGTAAATGTATCCGTGGAATCAAAGGGGAAGCCGTTTCTATCGGTAAACTGGAGAGATTTGTTGCTGACTATGCTCTGGAACATGACATCAAACCTGTAGGAGCAGAGGTTAAGAACGGACATAAGGTTGCAGTGATCGGTTCCGGTCCTTCCGGACTTACCTGTGCAGGTGACCTTGCAAAAGCAGGTTATGATGTAACTGTATTCGAAGCTCTTCACGAACTTGGCGGCGTTCTTGTTTACGGTATTCCGGAATTCCGTCTTCCGAAACAGAAAGTTGTTAAGAAAGAGATCGAAAAAGTTAAAGAATTAGGTGTTAAATTCGAGACTAACGTAGTAATCGGTAAATCCACAACCATCGATCAGCTGATCGAGGACGAAGGATTTGAAGCTGTGTTCATCGGATCAGGTGCCGGACTTCCAATGTTCATGGGTATCCCGGGTGAGAATGCAAGCGGTGTATTCTCTGCCAACGAATACCTTACAAGAAGCAACCTGATGAAGGCTTTTGACGAATCTTATGACACACCGATCGCAGCTGGCAAGAAAGTAGCAGTTGTAGGCGGCGGTAACGTTGCTATGGATGCTGCAAGAACTGCTCTGAGACTTGGTGCTGAGGTACATATCGTATACAGAAGAAGTGAAGCAGAGCTTCCTGCACGAGCAGAAGAAGTTCATCACGCTAAGGAAGAGGGAATCATCTTCGATCTTCTTACAAACCCGAAGGAAATTCTTGTTGATGAGAATGGCCATGTAAAAGGTATGAAGGTTGTCAAGATGGAACTTGGTGAGCCGGATGCTTCCGGAAGACGCCGTCCGGTTGAAATCCCGGGATCTGAGTATGACATGGATGTAGATACAGTGATCATGTCTCTTGGTACTTCTCCTAACCCGCTTATTTCTTCTACAACTAAAGGTCTTGAAATCAATAAGAGAAGATGTATCGTTGCTGAAGAAGAAACAGGTAAGACATCCAAAGACGGTGTATATGCCGGTGGTGATGCTGTTACAGGCGCAGCTACTGTTATCCTTGCCATGGGTGCTGGTAAAGCAGGTGCCAAAGGTATCGATGAATATCTGAAAAATAAATAAAACCCGGTTCTTTGAACTGGACTGATACATATTCAGACTCCTGTCTGCATAGAAATGCGGACAGGAGTTTTTGCTGTATTTTAGAGGCAGTTGTCAATTGAATATAGGTGTGCTATAATATAATATCAACGGATTTCGAATATAGGAAAAGGAAATACATTTATGATCGTTTTATATTTGATTTTATTGGCTGTAATCCAGGCGGTCACAGAATTTTTGCCGGTGAGCAGTCTGGGACATCTTGGGGTGGTGGAGCATTTTCTGGGAATGGAACAGGATGCAGGCCTTCTCATTGAGTCCATGCTGCATCTGGGTACAGCTGCAGCCATTATTTTTCTCTATAGGAATGAATTAAAGAGACTGCTTCTTGAAGCTGTGGGAATGCTTATGGATGCCATTGGTAATCTGAATCTGTACATTCATAACAGAAGGACAGGAAACCACTTGAAATATGCCAGGATCGTAACAGGATCCTATCGTAAGTTTGCGGCACTTTTGCTTGTATCTATGATTCCTACCGCATTACTGGGTATCAGCTCCAGAAGACTGGCAGTTCTGGCGGGAGCATCTCCTATCTGTCAGGGAATTGGTTTTCTGATCTCAGGAATTATCCTTCTGGTGACAGATCTGAATAATTCCGGCGGCGAGAAGGGACCCCGGGAAGCTTCCTGGGACAGTGCCATGTGGATCGGAATCTGTCAGGGTCTTTCTGTATTTCCGGGGATTTCCAGACTGGGGCTGACTGTATGTGCAGCTCTGTTGTGCGGATACAGCCGTAAATTCGCCCTGCTTTTTTCAATTTTTATGAGTTTACCGGCTGTAATCGGAGCGTTCTTTACGGAAATAGGATATTTTGGTGCAGCCAGTATGACAGTTGGAATGATTTTTGCCAGCATTTTTGCAATGCTCCTGGCGGGGGTGGCAGGATGCCTGGTGATTCGTTTTATGGTTCAGCTTGTGCAGAAAACAAAGTTTCGGTATTTTGCAGTTTATTCGTTTGCCATTGGTGTGATCGTTTTGCTGTGCAATTATGCCTTTTGACCGGATCAGATGAGTCCCATGCTTTATTATTAAAAAGTGATAGGCAGTGGGCGAAGACAGTAACAAAAAATAGTAACATAATTAGGAGGGGAGCCTGGAAATGGCAGCATCTAACAGGAAACGTACAGTAAAAAAGGGGAAAAACAGCAGAGGAACCACATCCAGGCAGGAGACAGCAGGGTTTCAGACAGAGATTATTTTGTTTGTAATTCTGGCAGCCTGTGTGATCCTTCTGGTCAGTAATTTCGGAATGGGAGGCTTTGTAGGGGATGCCATCAGTCATTTCTGCTTTGGGCTGATGGGAATGATGGCATATCTTTTTCCTGTCATTTTCTTTGTAGGGGCAGCCTTTATTCTGATCAATAAAACGAACCGTCTGGCATACAAAAAAATGGCAGCAGTTTTTGTGATGTTTCTTTTTATGTGCGCAACAGCACAGCTTCTCACAGACGGATACATGTCAGGCACTACTTTGATAGATTATTTTAATTTAAGTGCGGATTACAAAACCGGTGGAGGATTGATTGGAGGAGCACTCTGTATTTCTATCACATCTGCCTTTGGTACAGCAGGAGGGGTAGTGATCATTATTCTGGCATATATTGTGTGCCTGATCATTATTACTCAGAGATCTCTTCTTGACTTTGTCACCATGCTGGTGATCCGGATCCTTGATCTGGTCAAGAACGGTCGTGCCCATTATATGGAGGGACAGCCGGAGAGACAGATGCGCCGTCAGGTCCGTGCACAGCAGAGAAAACAGCTTCGTGAAGAGCGCAGAGAGGAAAAAATCCGGAGGCTGGAAGAGGAGATTGCAGCTGAAGGAGAGGAAGAGGTGGACTTTCTTGATAACGAGGAGGACTTCCTGCTAGACCCGAAAGAAGCAAAGAATATGAAAAAAGCCGGATTTCTGGAAGGTACCAGACTGACAGAGCCGAAATCTCAGAAAAATAAGAAGAAATCAGGGAAGCCACGGAAGAAAGCTGCGGTTTCTGCAGATACAGATGAGCCGGATAACCTTTCAGATATGGCAGAGGAAATGGATGAAGTTCAGCCGGAGGAGAATGAAGAATTCTCTTCTGCTGTGGATTTCCATATCCAAAGAGCGGATGAACTGCCGGAGGTTCTGCCAGATGATATAGAAAATAGAAAAGAAAATGCAGAAGACGATACAGAAAGTGATGTAGAAGAGGCAGAAGAAGTGCCCCCTTTTCAGCCGGAGAAGGCTCAGCGGCAGCCTTCGAAGAATCCGAAATCTTCTGAAGCAGAGATTCAGAATGGCATTGTAAGTATACAGCACGAGATCAGCCAAAAAGAAGCCGCTGAGAAAAAAGAATACAGATTTCCCCCTCTTAATCTGCTGAAAAGAGGCAGCGGAAAATCTCAGGGAGATACGGATGCCCATCTGCGGAAAACTGCCCAGAAGCTGCAGGAGGTTCTTCACAATTTCGGAGTAAATGTGACAGTGACAAATGTAAGCTGTGGCCCTACTGTAACCCGGTATGAGCTTCAGCCGGAAATGGGGGTTAAGGTCAGCAAGATCGTAGGTCTGGCAGATGATATCAAGCTGAATCTGGCCACTCCGGATATCCGTATCGAGGCGCCCATTCCCGGCAAAGCGGCTGTGGGAATTGAGGTGCCCAATAAGGAAAACAGTACGGTCATGCTCCGTGATCTCCTTCAGTCAGAGGAATTTCAGAAAGCAAAATCCAGACTTTCCTTTGCTGTAGGTAAGGACATTGCAGGCAAAACAGTTGTAACAGATATTGCAAAGATGCCTCATCTTCTGATCGCCGGTGCCACAGGCTCCGGTAAATCGGTATGTATTAATACTTTGATCGTCAGCATTTTGTACAAGGCGAAGCCTGAGGAAGTGAAGCTGATCATGATCGACCCCAAAGTGGTAGAGCTTAGCGTATATAATGGAATTCCTCATCTGTTTATTCCGGTAGTCACAGATCCGAAGAAAGCAGCAGGAGCGTTGAACTGGGCTGTTACAGAGATGACAAACCGATATAATACCTTTGCGGAGTACGGAGTCCGTAATCTTTCCGAATATAACCGTAAGATTGAAACCATGCATTTCACAGAAGAGCAGCCCCGACCGGATAAAATGCCTCAGATCGTAATCATTGTGGATGAGCTGGCTGATCTTATGATGGTAGCACCCGGTGAAGTGGAGGATGCCATCTGCCGTCTGGCCCAGCTGGCCCGTGCTGCAGGTATTCATCTGATCATTGCTACCCAGAGACCTTCCGTAAATGTTATTACAGGTCTGATCAAGGCGAATATGCCTTCCAGAATTGCTTTTTCTGTATCATCTGGAGTGGATTCCCGCACCATTCTGGATATGAATGGGGCAGAGAAGCTTCTGGGTAAAGGAGATATGCTTTTTTATCCTCAGGGATATCAGAAGCCTGCCAGATTACAGGGAGCTTTTGTATCGGATGAGGAGGTCAGCCAGGTGGTTGAGTTCCTGGCAGATAAAAATCCGGGAGTACAGTATGACCAGCAGATTGAGCAGCAGGTGAATTCTCCTGCATCAGCAGCCGGCGGAGCCGGTGAAGACAGGGATGTACATTTTGAGGAAGCCGGAAAGTTTATTATTGAGAAGGAGAAAGCTTCCATTGGTATGCTTCAGCGAATGTTTAAGATAGGATTTAACAGAGCAGCCAGAATCATGGATCAGCTCTGTGATGCAGGGGTAGTAGGACCTGAGGAGGGAACAAAGCCCAGAAAAGTGCTTATGTCTATGGAGCAGTTTGAAAATTATATAGAGAACAATTAAGGGGTTACTGCCTGCTTTGTGCGCAGTAACATGGATAACAGATTTAAGAAACAGTGAGGGTGTCTATGAAATGTCCCAATTGCCACAAAGAAGTGGAAAAAGGCTCCCTGTATTGTCCTCATTGCCTTTCGGAAATTCCCTGGGTCAGGGAATTTGATTCTGTGGAAACACAGCTCAGAAAAAAGGAACAGCAGGACTCAGGTGGAGAAAGTGACAGGGAAGGACTGTCTGCTGCAAAGCTTATTTATAATCGGAAGAGAATTATTGTTATCTGCCTGGCAGCTGCAGTCCTTCTGGGAGTGTTCTGCTACCGGCAGTTACATACTTTTTCGGCATTATACAGTCATGCCAGCCAGCAGTTTGAGCAGGAGAATTATGAGGCAGCGGCCAGATCTATAGAAGCAGCCCTGGAAAAAAAGCCCAATAATGAGTCTGCAAATATTCTTCTGGCAAAATGTCTGGAAAAGCAAGGGAAACTGAAGGAAGGAATCCTGATTCTGAAGCCGCTGATAAAAAATGCAGATGCAGGTGTAGGTGTTTATGAGGAGTTAGTATCTTTGCTTGCAAAAAATGGACAGAGTGCAGAGGTACGGGATATTCTGCAGAACAGCAGCAAAAAAATCCAGGAGGCCTGTGGGGAATATATGTGCAGTCCCCCGGCTTTCAGCATTGTTCCGGGAACCTATACTTCACTTCAGAACCTGGAGCTTTCCGGAGATTACCAGAGGATTTATTATACTCTGGACGGTACAGATCCCACTTTGGAAAGTTCTGTGTATACGGAGCCCGTTGAATTAAATGAGGGAACTACCTGTATAAAGGCAATCGGTGTGAATGCCAAAAACATTATAAGTGAAGTGGCTTCCGGAAAATATATTATTGTGCTGAAAACTCCGGCAGCCCCTGCTGTTTATCCCAAGTCAGGGGATTTCAGCAAAGAGACAACCATCAAGGTCAGTGTGCCGGATGGATGTAAGGCTTATTATGCCTTTGACAGAGAACCGGATGTGAACAGTACAGAATATGAGCAGCCCATATCCATGCCTGTGGGATACCATATATTTAATGTGATCCTTGTGGCAGCCAATGGAAAAACCAGCAAGCTTACTTCCAGAGAATACTATTTACAATATTAAAAGACAGGAAAGAAGAGAATGGAAATCCGTATTGTATCAGTTGGAAAAATTAAAGAAAAATATTTAAGTGCAGGAATTGCAGAATATGCCAAGCGCCTTAGCAGATATTGCAAGCTGACCTTCTGCCAGGTGCCGGATGAAAAGACACCGGACAAAGCCTCTGAGACTGTGAATCAGCAGATCAAGGATACAGAGGGGGAACGGCTTCTGAAACATATCCGGGAGCAGGATTATGTGATCGCTCTTGCTATTGACGGACAGATGGCAGATTCTGTGGAGCTGTCCGAAAAGATAGAACGTCTTGGTGTTTCAGGTGTCAGCTCCATTGCCTTTGTGATCGGAGGCTCCCTGGGGCTAAGTGATAAGGTGTTGAAACGGGCAGATTATAAGCTGAGCTTTTCGAAAATGACCTTTCCCCATCAGCTGATGCAGATGATCCTTCTTGAGCAGATTTATCGAAGCTACAGGATCATAAATCATGAGCCATATCATAAATAGTACAAGGAGTAGGTTATGGATAGACAGAAATTTGAAGAATTTATTTCACAGTATCCTATTTATGAATATCGTCTGCTGGATACTCAGAATATAAGGATAGAAGAGCGGGTCAGGACGATCTGCAGGCAGGAGTGTACCCGCTATGGCTCTACCTGGGCCTGTCCTCCGGCTGTGGGCACTCTGGAGGAGTGTGAGAAAAGAATCAAAAAATACCCCCAGGCTGTATTTTTTTCCAGTGTGGCAGAGGTGTCAGATATCCTGAATATGGAAGAAATGCTTTCTACCAGGCGGGCTCATGAGGATCTGACCACTGAGGTAGGCAGATATCTGAAGGAGGAAGGCTATGAAACCTTTATCCTTTCCACAGAGTCCTGTGATATCTGTGAGAAATGTGCATATATAGAAGGAAAGCCCTGCAGGCATCCGGACAGAATGCATCCCTGTCTGGAAAGTCACGGCGTAGTGGTAAATGAAATTGTGGAAGAGCAGTCCATGGAATATAACCTGGGCGGAAATACCATCCTCTGGTTTTCCATGGTCCTGATCCGATGAAAGTGAATGTTTCCCTGTATTTTCCTGGGCTTTTGCATACCATAAATCTCTCCGGCATAAACTGACAGTAAAAGCCGGAGGGATTTTTTTATGGAAAAAAACAGACAGTGGAAGAAGCAGGTGGTCACTGCACTGGAGCTGGCGCCGGATCTGGACGGTGGGGAAACTAAGATTTCCCTCACAGGAAGCGGGGAAGCAGTGATAGAAAATTATAAAGGGATTCTGCAGTATACAGATTCTGAAATTCTGCTCCAGTCTCTTCGGGGAAAGGTCCTTCTGCGTGGCAGAAATCTGGAAATTGTCTGGTATACCTCTCTGGAAATGAAGATTACCGGGTCGATCTTCAGTATTCTTTTGCAGCAGAGATAACTACCGGATATGGGAAAATTATTAAGATTTCTATATGGATATGTGATCCTTGGCATAGAAGGAGAGCAATTGGGACGATTTCTTAATCTGTGCAGAAACCGTGGGATTTTTATGGAAAAGATCTCCTATATAGATGAGGGGAGGATACAGACCTGTGTTTCTGTGAGAGATTATTTTAAATTAAGGCCTGTCAGGAATAAAACAGGAGTTCATATTAAAATCCTGAAAAAGGGAGGGCTTCCAGTCTGGTGGATGATTCGGGGCAGGAAGAAAAAAGCCTTTGCAGCAGGGCTTCTTCTGGGCGGCATTCTTGTGCTTTTTCTGTCCGGCAGAATATGGAATATTCAGGTTAGTGGAAATATAAAAAACAGTACTCCGGAAATACTGAAATATCTGGAAAAGGAAGAAATCGTCCATGGGATGTCCAAAAAGAAGGTAAACTGTACACAGCTTGCTGCCTCTGTGCGAAAAGATTTTCCGGATATTACCTGGGTATCTGCCAGGATCACAGGCTGTAAGCTGATACTGGACATAAAAGAGAAGGAGGAACTGCAGGCAGCAGAAAAAAACAGTATGCCCTGCGATCTGGCGGCGGAGCAAAAGGGGAAGATTGTCCGGATCATTGCCCGCGCCGGGGTTCCTGTGAAAAAACCAGGAGATACCTGTGATGCTGGAGATCTTCTTGTTTCTGGTGAATTACATATTATGAATGATAACCAGGAGATCCAGCGCAGAGAATATGTCCATGCAGATGCGGATATCTACATTTCTCATCCTGTAGTTTATCACAGGGAGTTTCCTCTTAAGCATAGAGAAAGAGAGATGACCGGTAAAACTGAAACGGGCTTTTATCTGAAGGCAGGAGCCTGGTATCTGGAACTTTTTCATGTTCCAAAGAGTAACTGGAGGATATCTTCTGCAGAATATCCCTTGTATCTTAATGAGAATTTCAGCTTGCCTCTGTCTGTGGGAAAAGTTGATTTTCAGGAATACAGAGAGTCTGTAAAAGTTTATACACCTGCAGAGGCCAGATCACAGGCAGAGCTTTGTCTGCGCACATATATGAAAAAACTTCTGGAAGAGGGAAAAGAGATTACAGACAATCGTGTTACCATAAGGGTCACAGACTCTGCCTGTATAAGCTCCGGTGTTCTGGAAATTGTTGAAAAGACAGGAAAAGAAGTGCCCTGCGAAAAACCTTAAATTTTTTATTTCAAAAAATACAAAAGGGTGATACAATAAAACACAGTAACTACAGAAAGGAATTATTTTAAATGGCAGGCAGTATTATTGAATTGCATACAGAAGTACCGGCTGATCAGGAATCAAATGTGTTCGGACAGTTTGATGAGCATCTGAAGCTGATCGAACGGACCTTAAATGTAACTGTGATCTCCAGAGATGGAGTTTTGAAAATATTAGGAAGTGAACAGAATGCAGCCTCTGCGAAAAAACTGATCGATGAATTGGTGGTTCTGGCAAAAAGAGGCAATACCATCACCAGACAGAATGTAAACTATGCCCTTTCTCTTGCCATGGAGCAGAGAAATGAGGTACTTACAGAAATAGATAAGGATTTTATCTGCAATACCATTCAGGGCAGGCCTATAAAGCCCAAGACTCTGGGACAGAAGGAATATGTAGACCAGATCCGCAAAAAAATGATTGTTTTCGGAGTGGGGCCTGCAGGTACAGGTAAGACTTACCTGGCTATGGCCATGGCAGTTACTGCTTTTCGGAATGAAGAGGTAAGCAGGATCATCCTGACGCGCCCTGCCATTGAAGCAGGAGAAAAGCTTGGCTTTCTGCCCGGTGATCTCCAGAGTAAGGTAGATCCCTATCTGCGCCCTCTCTATGATGCGCTGTATCAGATCATGGGAGCAGACAGCTTTGCCAAAAATATGGAGAGAGGGCTGATCGAGGTGGCTCCTCTTGCCTATATGAGAGGACGTACTCTGGATAATGCTTTTATTATTCTGGACGAAGCCCAGAATACTACTCCTGCACAGATGAAAATGTTCCTGACACGTATTGGATTTGGCTCCAAGGTAATTGTTACCGGAGACGCTTCCCAGAAGGATCTGCCCCGGGATGCTGTTTCCGGGCTGGATGTGGCTATGAAGGTGCTGAAGAAGATAGATGATATTGGCTTTTGTCAGCTGACCAGCAAGGATGTAGTACGTCATCCGTTGGTGCAGCAGATTGTCCAGGCCTACGATGCCTATGAAAAAAAGCAGAAGCCGGAGCGCCCTGTCAGGGGACGAAAAGGAGGATATGAGAGATGACATTACAGATAGATTATGAGACAGACCGTGAAATCGGAATTGAGTATGAGGAGCTGGCAGAAAAAGTAGTGCAGAAGGTTCTGGATATGGAAGGCTGTCCCTATGATGCACAGGTAAATCTGGTCCTCACAGACAATGAGGAGATTGAGAGAGTGAATACAGAATTCAGAGAGATCCATGCACCTACAGATGTTTTGTCTTTTCCTATGATCCCATTTGAGACACCGGCAGATTACGCCATTGTGGAGGAGGACCAATCCTATTTTGATCTGGATACAGATGAATTATTACTGGGAGATATTATGATCTCTGTAGATAAGGTTTTTGCCCAGGCTGAGGAATACGGACACAGTGTTACCAGAGAATTCTGTTTTTTGGTAGCCCACAGTATGCTGCATTTGCTGGGCTATGACCATATGACACCTGAGGAGGCTGTGGTTATGGAAAATAAACAGAGAACTGCTTTGGATGAGCTTGGCATTACACGATAAACAGACTTGAAATTACGGAGTGAAAAATGAATTACCGGGAAAGATTAAAGGATAAAAAGAGAATAGTAATTAAAATCGGTTCCTCCTCCCTGACCCATCCGGAAACAGGGAGACTGAATCTGCGTAAGCTGGAGGTTCTGGCCAGGGAACTGAGCGATCTGCGAAGCCAGGGGAAGGATGTGATCCTGGTTTCTTCCGGAGCTGTGGCTACAGGAGTGGCTGCTCTGGGAATGAAGGAAAAGCCTACAGAGCTTAAGACCAAGCAGGCCTGCGCTGCGGTGGGACAGGCCCGCCTGATCATGATTTATCAGAAGCTTTTTCTGGAATATAACCAGCCATCGGCACAAATCCTGATGACAAAAAATACAATGGTCAATAATGTGAACCGCAAAAATGCGCAGAATACTTTTAATGAGCTGTTGGATCTGGGAGTTATTCCGATCGTAAATGAAAATGACTCTATTTCCACCTATGAGCTGCAGTCACTGGAGAAGTTTGGTGATAATGACACACTGTCCGCAGTAGTTGCGGCACTGGTGCAGGCAGATCTGCTCATCCTCCTGTCAGATATTGACGGACTTTTTACAGATGATCCCAATATCAATCCGGATGCCAGATTTATTGATCTGGTAGAGAATCTGGATGAGGAGTTTCTGGAGATGGGAAAATCCACATCCAAGAGTTCTGTGGGAACCGGAGGCATGGCTACCAAGCTTACGGCTGCCAGGATTACCTCTGCTGCAGGGGTGGATATGGTGATCGCCAATGGAGCTGATTTTCACATTATCCACAAGATTACAGAGGGCCGTGACTACGGTACTTTATTTGTAGGTCAGTCAAAAGAAGAGTTTTACCTCATCGATATTATTGATAAATTATTATAAAATACAGGAGGAATTTATTTATGGAAGCAGAAAAGATTGAAAGAATCAATACACTGGCACATAAGGCGAAAAGCGTAGGACTTACGGAAGAAGAAAAAAAGGAGAGGGAACTGCTGCGCAAGGAATATATTGCCTATGTCCGGCTGAATCTTCGTACTCAGCTGGATAATATTGATATCAAAGAAGCAGATGGCACAGTAGTAAACCTTGGAGAGAAATATGGACACAAAAAAGGAAATTAGGAAAAAAGTTTTTGCAGCCAGAAAACAGCATACAGATGCCTGGGTGGAGGAAATGAGCAAAGCGATCACTCAGAGAGTGGTGGCACTTCCTGCCTTTAAGCATGCAGACAGGATTCTGGCATATGCGGATTACAATCATGAGGTGATCACGGAGTATCTTATTGAAGAGGCATGGAAGGCTGGCAAAGAGGTTGCGGTACCCAAGGTGGTGGGAAAGGATATGGTGTTTTATAAGCTTACTGATTTTTCACAGCTTGAACCTGGGTATTTTCAGATCCCGGAGCCTGCTTCAGGGGAAATCGTGGAATGGCCCACAGCACTTATGATCATGCCCGGTGTGGCTTTTGACAGGGAGAATCACCGGGTAGGATACGGTGGAGGATTTTATGACCGTTATCTGGAAAAACATCCGGATATCCAGAGAGTGGCAGTGGCTTTTTCCTTTCAGATGTTTGATCAGGTTCCCACAGAACCTACAGATATCTGTCCTCAGATCCTGGTGACAGAGGAGGAAACCTGCTGCCTGACATCGGAGGCTTAAATCTTGTGACCGAAAGGAGTTTGAGAAATGAATGAAATGCTGAATACTCTTGGAAAAAATGCCAGGAATGCGGAAGTTCTTGTGAGAAATCTTTCTGCAAATGAGAAAAATGAGGTGCTTCTTAAGGTTGCAGAGGCACTGACAGAGAATGCAGATACTCTGACAGCAGCCAATGCCCTGGATGTGGAAAACGGCAGAAAAAATAATATGCCGGAGGCTCTGGTGGACAGACTGCTTCTTACCGGTGACCGGATCCGGGGGATGGCAGAAGGACTTCGACAGGTGGCGGCGCTGGAGGATCCTGTAGGTGAGGTTCTGGGGATGAAGAAGCGTCCCAACGGTCTGATGATCGGACAGAAAAGAGTGCCTTTAGGTGTGATCGGAATTATTTATGAGGCCAGGCCAAATGTAACAGCAGATGCCTTTGCCCTTTGCTTTAAAACCGGAAATGTGGTGATCTTAAAAGGTGGAAGCGATGCTATTCATTCTAATGAGGCCATTGTAAAATGTATCCGTGAGGTATTGCAGGAGCAGGGAATCACAGAGGATGCCATCCAGTTGATCACGGACACTTCCAGAGAAACCACAGCAGAATTTATGAAAATGAATCAGTATGTGGATGTGCTGATCCCCAGAGGCGGCAGAGGATTGATCAAAGCAGTAGTTGAGAATAGTACGATTCCTGTGATCGAGACCGGTACAGGTAACTGCCATACTTACGTAGACGAAACTGCTGATCTGCAGATGGCAGCAGATATTATTATGAATGCCAAGACTCAGCGTGTAGGTGTGTGCAATGCCTGTGAGTCTGTACTGGTCCATGAGAAAGTAAAAGATGAGTTTCTGCCTGTTCTGGCCAGACGCCTGCAGGAGAAACAGGTGGAGATCCGGGCAGATGAAGTAGCCTGTGAGCTGATCCCCGGAGCTGTACATGCAACAGAGGAAGACTGGGGCAGAGAGTATTTGGATTATATTCTTTCCCTGAAGGTAGTTTCCTCTGTAGAAGAAGCAATCAGTCATATTAATCAATATAATACCGGCCATTCTGAGGCAATCATTACCAATAATTATGAGCATGCCCAGAAATTTCTGGATCAGGTAGATGCTGCGGCAGTGTATGTGAATGCTTCCACCAGATTTACAGATGGGTTTGAGTTTGGCTTTGGTGCGGAGATCGGTATCAGTACCCAGAAATTACATGCAAGGGGACCTATGGGATTACTGGCACTTACCACTACCAAATATATTATCTATGGAAACGGACAAATTCGTCCGTAAGTTTGATTTTTTGCAAAAGGTGTGCTATACTCAAAATTAGTTTTGAATAGCAAAAATGAAATAAAAGACTTATTTATGGAGGACATAAAATGAGGAGAAAACAATTATTTGCCATTTTGATGGCTGGAGCATTATCTATGGGAATGGCTCCTTCCGCTACATTTGCAGCAGCAGATACAGTAGCTGCACAGGCAGAAGCAGAGGGAGAGCTGGCAGCAGAGGAAGGTACAGATGCACCTGCAGAGGATCCGGGAGCTACTGAAACACCTGCAGAGACTCCGGAACACCTGCAGAAGAGCCTACAGAGACTCCGGTAGAAACTCCTGACGGAACACCGTCAGAGGAGACTCCTGCAGAGACTCCGGAAACACCGGAAGCAGACCCTACTGAGGTACCGGCTGCAGAAGAAACAGGAAGTAAAAAAATCATGATCGGCGATACTGAATATGCAACGCTGAAGGAAGCATTTGCAGCAGTACCTGACAGTACTGCTGAAGCCAATGATCCTACATACATCAAGATCAGCAACGAGATTGAGCTTGGGGAGACCATTGATGTTCCGGCTAACAAAAATATTATGCTGGTCGCTGCGGCAGAGAATATTAAGATCAAACGTGCTGCAGGATTTGCAGGAAGTCTTTTCACAGTATCCGGCGGTACTTTCCAGATTGCCGGCGGTACTTTAACTGATACTGATGGCAACGCAACAGGAACAGGTTCCATCACAGTAGATGGAACAGGGGACGGTACAACAGCTGTGACAGCACCTATGGTTGATGTCCAGAGCGGTACATTTGGAATTTCTGATGGTACAACACTTTCCGGAAATGCCAATACTTCCACAGATGTGAATGGTGGAGCTGTCAATGTGGCTTCCGGTGCGGCTTTCTACCTTTTGGGCGGAACTGTCACAGGTAACACTGCAGCACAGGGTGGAGCTGTCAATGCAGCCTCCGGCGCTGCCGTATATCTTCAGGGCGGAACGATCACAGGCAATACCGCCACACTTGGCGGTGGTATCTACAGTGAAAGTGCAGTAAATGTAAAGGGCACTGTATCTGTAACAGAAAATAAGGATCAGAATGATGCTGTCAGCAACCTGGTTCTGGCAGGAGAAGATGCCAAAATCAACGTGATTGGTGCGATGACAGGTTCTACGATCAGCGTGCAGGTAAAGGATGCAAAAGCAGGAACACAGGTTGTCACAATGGATGCTTCTGTAACAGATGTGACACTGACAGACGTTCTGCCTCAGCTTACCTATGAGGGACAGACCTTTACCATTGGGGAAGACGGTGCATTGGTAGATCCTACGGTAACGGTAACTCCAACTCCTTCCGAGAAACCGGAAGCAAAGGCTGCGATCAAAATTGAAAGTGGAAAATGGACCGGACACAGTAGCTATGAGATTAAATTCCATACGAATATTAATGGACTTTACCAGGTAGACTGGGTGAAGAGAGGAGATAAAGCTCCTGAGATCAATGTAAGTGGTCAGAAGATCAAGGCTGATAAGAGCACAACTGTTACATTGACAGACCTTCCGGAATATGATGTAGATATCTATGTAACTGTGATCAGTGAAAAGGATTCTAAAAACTATAAATCTGTAAAGGTTGACAACAGCGCACAGAAACGCCCAGAGGCTCCTGTAACACCTACTCCAATACCGAAGACACCGGCAGTTACAGAAAGTAAGGTTCAGGGCTTTGAAAACGCACTTACTTTCTATCCTGGAACCTTCTATGATTTCAGGGCGATCGGTGCAGGTACAGATAATGCAGATCCTCATGAGGGTGATGTAAGATGGGTACCGCAGTACTGGAGCATGTCAGCAAACCCATCCTCCAAGGATATGCATACCACCTGGAAGATCGGCGCTGCCAAAGGTATTTACAAGGATGCAGAGACAACCTATGATATTTATGTATTCTTCCAGAAAGAGGTATACAGCGGAACAGAATGGCAGGCACAGAGCGGTATTATTGAATCTGTAAGATATCAGTTCAAGGCAGCTCCTCTGGCTCAGACATCTGTTACTCCTGGCGTTACCGGCTCAGGCGGTACTTATGGCGGAGACGGAACAACAGAGGAAAGCTCAGATCTGACACCGACTACTTATGCGAATGGAACAAGCGGATCTGCTTCCAAGTCAGCAGTTTCCACAGGGGATGAATCACCGGTTGGCACTATGCTGGCACTGGCAGCAGCATCTATTCTGGCAGGCGGTTATGTACTGGTGAGAAGACGTAAAAAAGAAATGTAATCATTGACCGGTTCAGACGGTCGTGAGAATGAAAGAGGCAGGCTTTCGGGCCTGCCTTTTTGATGCTTTTTTTGTTTGACATATGTCTCTAAATTCTGTATGATAAGAAAAGCGTAAATTTGTAATAAGTATAGAACAGAGCTTGTGAAAGGACGAGGAAATATACAGTGATTAATACACAGGAAAGTAAAATACAGTTAGAATATATCGAAAAATGTAAGGAACTGGTCGGAGCGAGATATGATCATCAGCCTGCCTTTTTTATCCAGAATGCCGGCTGTCAGATGAATTCACTTCAGACAGAGACCGTTGCCGGTATTGTGAAGAAAATGGGCTATGAAGAGGTTTCCAGGGAAGAGGATGCAGATGTGGTGATCTATAATACCTGTACTGTCCGTGAGAATGCAAATCTGAAGATATACGGACATCTGGGACATCTGAAGAGCATTAAGAAACAGAAAAAAGAAATGAAGATCGTACTGTTTGGCTGTATGATGCAGGAGCCGGAAGTAATCGAGAAGATCCATAAGGATTATTCCTTTGTTGATCTGGTATTTGGTACTCATAATTTTCATAAATTCCCGGAGCTTTTTTACAGAAGCTTAAATACGGAGGGGCAGATCATTGACGTATGGAAGGAATCTGACGAGATCGTAGAGGGGATGCCGGCAGACCGTAAATATTCCTTCAAAACAGGTGTAAATATTATGTTTGGCTGCAACAATTTCTGCAGCTATTGTATTGTTCCTTATGTCCGCGGACGGGAGAAAAGCCGTGAGCCGGAAGCTATCCTTCAGGAGATCAGAGAGCTGGTGGCAGACGGTGTGACAGAGGTTATGCTCCTGGGACAGAATGTAAACTCCTATGGCAAGACATTGGAGAATCCTATTACCTTTGCCCAGCTTCTGCAGCAGGTAGAGGAAATTGAGGGGTTAAAGAGAATCCGTTTCATGACCTCTCATCCCAAGGATCTGTCAGAGGAACTGATTGAAACTATGGCAAAAAGCAAAAAGGTATGCCATCATCTTCATCTGCCTATGCAGTCCGGAAGCAGCCGTATCTTAAAGATCATGAACCGGCGCTATGACAAGGAGAAATACCTGGAGCTGGTGCAGAAGATCCGTACAGCCATCCCGGATATTTCCCTTACTACGGATATTATCGTAGGCTTCCCCGGGGAGACAGAAGAGGACTTCCGGGACACACTGGATGTGGTAGATAAATGTGATTTTGATACAGCCTTTACTTTTATTTATTCCAAGAGAAGTGGTACTCCTGCTGCAAAAATGGAGAACCAGATTCCTGAGGATGTGGTAAAGGATCGTTTTGACCGTCTGCTTTCCCTGGTACAGGAAAAGGGGTGTCAGGCTTCTTCCCGCTTCCAGGGTACGGTGCAGGAGATCCTGGTGGAAGAGGAGAGTAAGGAAAAGGGAATCTATACAGGCAGAACGGAATATAATCTGCTGGTTCATTTCCCAGGCTGCAGAGATCTTCTTGGAAAATATGTAAAGGTACGACTGGATACCTGTAAGGGATTTTATTATTTTGGTACTCTGGTTGAGGAATAAACAGATAAATATGGCCTGGATTTCCGGCATAGTCCGGAAATCCGGGCTTTTCAACGGATAAACTGGTTACTGTAACTGAGAAAGGAATGAAAGAAACGTGAAACATAATAAATATGAGATAGATATGTGCAATGGAACGATCATGGACAAGCTGATCTCTTTTTCATTGCCTTTAATGCTGTCCGGAATCCTGCAGCTTCTGTTTAATGCTGTGGATATTGTGGTAGTGGGCAGGTTCAGTGGAAGTCAGGCGCTGGCTGCTGTAGGATCTACTACTGCACTGATCAATATTTTTACTAATTTATTTATTGGCATTTCCCTGGGAGCCAATGTACTTGCTGCCAGATTTTATGCTGCCGGAAAATCGAAGGAGATGTCAGAGACAGTCCACACTTCTGTTACGGTAGCTCTGATCAGTGGGGTTCTTATGGGAATCCTGGGACTGATGTTTGCCAGATTTTCCCTGGAGCTTATGGGAACTCCGGAGGATGTAATCAGTCAGTCTGCCCTGTATATGCGGATTTATTTTCTGGGAATGCCCTTTTTTATGCTTTATAATTATGGCGCAGCCATTCTCCGCGCTGTGGGAGATACCAGAAGGCCATTATTTTTTCTGGTAGTTTCCGGTGTGATCAATGCAGTGCTGAATGTGATCCTGGTTGTGTACTTCCATATGGATGTGGCTGGGGTTGCCATTGCTACAGTATTCTCACAGTTTGTCTCCTGTGTGTTGGTTTTACGGTGCCTTTATATGTCGGAGGGAAGCTATCAGCTGCGCTTTTCCAGGCTTTCCATAAAGAAAGAATACCTGAAACAGATTTTCCAGGTAGGGGTTCCTGCGGGCATCCAGAGTACAGTGATCAATTTTTCCAATGCGCTCCTTCAGTCCTCTGTCAACTCCTTTGGCTCTGTGGCTATGGCAGGATATACAGCTGCCAATAATGTATTTGGATTTTTGTATGTCTCTGTAAATTCCATTACCCAGGCATGTATGAGCTTTACCAGCCAGAATTACGGTGTCCGGAAATGGAAACGCATGGACAGGGTTCTTGTGGACTGTATTATTTTGTCTGTGGTATGTTCTCTGACTCTGGGATGCTGCGCTTACTTTTTTGGACCTGAGATCCTGCAGATCTATACCAGAGAACCGGATGTGATCCATGCAGGAATGGAGATTATGACCTTTGCCACAGTTCCCTATTTTCTTTGCGGACTAATGGACCTGTTTCCGGGGGCACTTCGTGGAATGGGGCATTCTGGAGTGCCTATGATCCTGTCCATCATCGGTACTGTGGGAACCAGAATTGTATGGATCTTTGGAATCTTTCCATCTCACAGATCTCTGTCCGTACTGTTTATTTCCTACCCTGTATCCTGGATCCTTACCATACTGATGCAAGTATGTTGCTTCTACTTTGTGAGAAAGAAAGTACACGGGCAAATGAGGACTTGTTCATAGAGTATAAAAAATGAAAGCTTTTGCAGAATATATTCCGTCGGCGATGTATTTTGCAGAAGCTTTTTTTAACGCAGATAAGTATTCCACCGTTTCAAGTGCGCGGAGCGAATGTCCGCTTTACAAAAAAACAATTGACAAATACCCTGCAAGGGTATATAGTACAAAATATAAGAATACCCATGAGGGGTATGTAGTAAAAGCACAGATACCCCTCAGCTAATACAAAAAAGGTTACTGTTCACTGGTAATATCCCGCGAAGCGTGTTGCTGAGAACGGAGTGAACAGTAACAAAAAAGAGAAAAGGAAGTCAGGGAAAAGGAGCAGTTTATGGCGGAGAAATGGGAAAACAGAAATGTAGATAGTATGGAAATACAGGAGGAAGGTATGAAGAAGGTCTGTCCCTGCTGCGAAAAACACACTGCCCGTTCAGAGGAAGAACGTAAAAAGCTGGTCAATCGCCTGAAGCGCGTGGAAGGACAGATCCGCGGAATCATCCGGATGCTGGAGAACGATGCTTACTGTAATGATATCCTGATCCAGTCAGCCGCAGTGAATGCTGCAGTAAATGCCTTTAACAAGGAGCTTCTGGCTCAGCATATCCGTACCTGCGTGGCAAGAGATATCCGCCAGGGAAAAGATGAGACGATCGATGAGCTGGTGGTTACTTTGCAGAAACTGATGAAGTAAAAACTGTGGAAGCTGTAAAGCAGGGAGCAATCTGCAGATATCAGATCAGGGATCGTAAGCCAGAAAGTTATGAGGAGGAATAGAAATGGAACAATACAATGTAACCGGAATGAGTTGTGCAGCCTGTAGCAGCAGAGTGGAGAAGGCCGTATCCAGGGTTCCGGGTGTGACATCCTGTTCGGTCAGTCTGCTGACCAACTCCATGGGAGTGGAGGGAACTGCCGGTACAGATGCGATTATTAAGGCTGTACAGGACGCAGGATACGGAGCATCTTTAAAGGGAACATCCGGGGAACAGATATCTGCTTCTGCGGCAGAGGAAGCACTGGAAGACCATGAAACACCGGCACTGAAACGAAGGCTGATCGCATCTGTAGGCTTTCTGTTGGTACTGATGTATTTTTCCATGGGACATATGATGTGGGGCTGGCCCCTTCCGGCATGGTTTCATGATAATCATATTGCCATGGGACTGGTTCAGCTTCTTCTTGCCGGGATCATTATGGTCATTAACCAGAAATTTTTCATCAGCGGATTTAAGAGTCTGTGGCATCGTGCACCAAATATGGATACCCTGGTAGCACTTGGCTCCATGGCATCCTTTTTGTGGAGTGTTTATGTACTTTTTGCAATGACAAGAGCACAGGTGGACGGAGATTCGGCAGCAGTTATGAATTACATGATGGAGTTCTATTTTGAATCTGCAGCCATGATCCTTACCCTGATCACAGTTGGAAAAATGCTGGAAGCTCGATCTAAGGGAAAGACAACAGATGCGCTGAAAGGTCTGATGAAGCTGGCACCTAAGACAGCAGTTGTTGTCCGGGACGGACAGGAAGTTACGGTGCCCATTGAACAGGTCCGAAAAGGTGATGTTTTTGTGGTACGTCCCGGTGAGAACATTCCGGTGGACGGAGTGATCCTTGAGGGAAACAGTGCTGTCAATGAGGCTGCACTTACAGGGGAGAGTATTCCTGTTGACAAGAATCCGGGAGATGTAGTCTCTGCTGCAACTGTAAACCAGTCCGGGTTTATCCGATGTGAGGCCACCCGGGTAGGCGAGGACACTACTCTTTCCCAGATTATTAAGATGGTCAGTGATGCGGCTGCAACAAAAGCACCTATTGCCAAAATCGCAGACAGGGTTTCCGGAGTTTTTGTTCCGGCAGTTATCAGTATTGCGGTTGTCACCACCATTGTCTGGCTGCTGGCAGGAAAAGACTTTGGATATGCACTTGCCAGAGGTATTTCTGTTCTGGTCATCAGTTGTCCCTGTGCCCTTGGACTTGCCACACCGGTTGCCATCATGGTGGGAAACGGAATAGGGGCCAAAAATGGAATCCTGTTTAAAACAGCAGTATCCCTGGAGGAAGCAGGTAAGATCCAGATTGTTGCATTAGATAAGACAGGAACTATCACAAAGGGTGAACCGCAGGTGACAGATATGGTCCCTGCAGAGGGAATCTCAGAGGAAGAACTTTTAGGCTGTGCCTATGCACTTGAGAAGAAGAGTGAACATCCTCTTGCGAAAGCTATTATTGCCAGAGCAGAGGAGAAAAAGACTGTCTTGCAGGAGGTTTCTGATTTTCAGGCTCTTCCGGGAAACGGCCTTCGTGCAGTATTAAACAGTGACGTGCTTACAGGCGGAAATATGAAATTTATCAGCAATGAAACCTCTGTATCACCGGAACTGATGAAACAGACGGAAAAACTTGCAGAAGAAGGAAAAACACCACTTCTTTTTGCAAAAGGCGGAAAGTTTCTCGGTATGATCGCAGTGGCAGATGTTATCAAAGAAGACAGCCCTCAGGCAATAAAAGAACTGCAGAACATGGGAATCCGGGTAGTAATGCTTACCGGTGATAATGAACGCACAGCAAAAGCAATCGGAGCACAGGCCGGAGTGGACGATGTAATTGCAGGTGTTCTTCCGGATGGCAAGGAGAGTGTGATCCGTTCTCTGAAGGAACAGGGAAAAGTTGCCATGGTGGGAGACGGAATCAATGATGCCCCTGCACTTACCAGAGCAGACATCGGAATTGCAATCGGTGCCGGAACAGATGTTGCCATTGATGCCGCAGATGTGGTATTAATGAAGAGCCGGCTCAGTGATGTACCTGCTGCCATACGTTTAAGCCGGGCGACACTGAGAAATATCCATGAGAATCTTTTCTGGGCATTTTTCTACAATGTGATCGGTATTCCACTGGCAGCCGGTGTATGGATCCCGATTTTCGGATGGACACTGAACCCCATGTTTGGTGCGGCAGCCATGAGTCTTTCCAGTTTCTGTGTGGTAACCAATGCACTGAGACTGAATTTCTTTAAGGTACATGATGCTTCCAGAGACAGAAAAATAAAACAGAATGTGGAAGAAATCCATTATATTTCAGATAATACAAAAATGAAAAATGTAACAGAAAACAGAAGTCTGAAAGCAGAGAATACAGACTTTTGCAACAGTGAAATTCATGATCCAAAAGATCAGGAAAATATAAAAGAAAACAAGGAGAACAAAGAAATGACAACAATCACAGTAAACGTAACAGGAATGATGTGTGGACATTGTGAAGCACATGTGACAAAGGCAGTAAAAGAGGCATTTGGAGTGGAAGATGTAGTTTCCTCCCATGAAAAGGGAACCACAGTGATCCATGCTCCGGAGAAACTGGACGAGGATAAGATCCGCGAAGTAATCAAAGAAGCCGGCTATGAAGTAACCGGCATCACACAGGAATAAAATGGATGCCTATTCTGATGAATTATCAGAGCTTGGTTATGATCAGGAGAGCCACGTCTTGTATTCTAAATCAGAGTGCAGACCGTGGCTCTCATTATTTTGTACAATTGCTATAAACAATTGACGTATTTTGTAAACAAAAGTATACTATGCTTATTAAAAGAACGAAGGAAAGAAGCCAGGAGATTACACCTGACAACAGAGGAGTAATATGGGGAAAGGAATTGAACGGTATGGCTACTGATGAAGAGCTTTATGGGCAATATCTGAGCGGTGACGAGACAGGACTTGAACTATTGATAAAAAAATACGGCGACCCATTGACCTTATACATCGATGGTTATCTGCATGACGTCCACGAAGCGGAGGACTTAATGATGGAAACCTTTTCCTGGCTGTTTACGAAAAAGCCCCGCATCCGGGATGGATGTTTTAAGGCTTATCTCTATAAAGCGGCGCGGCACATGGCTTTACGCCACAAAAGCAGACGGCGGATTATCTTCAGTCTTGACGACCTGACCAGAGAACCGGAGGCGCAGACACTGGTGGAGGAGGTCATCCGCACAAAGGAACGAAATCAGATCCTGCATCTCTGCATGGACGAGTTAAATTCAGATTATCGGGAAGCTCTTTATCTGACCTATTTTGAGGGTATGAGCTACCAACAGGCTGCTAAGGTCATGGGAAAAAGCGTGAAGCAGATTACAAATATGGTGTACCGGGGAAAAGAGCGTTTACGCGGATTATTGCAACGGGAGGGTATTACAGATGTTGAAAAATGAGGAACGAATTGCTGAGGTAAAACGGCGTATTGGGGAAAAAGAACGACGGCAGAGACTGTGGCATAGACAGATTGTCTCCGCATTCTGCATAGCGGCATGCCTTGCAGTGATCGTTGGGGTTTCCTTTGTCATGCCAGGTATTGCCGGACAGATTGCGCCCGGTACTTCTTCCGGATTTGAAACGGCAGCAACAATTTTAGGCGGCGGCACCGCACTGGGATATATGGTAATCGGACTGTTGGCTTTTATCCTCGGCGTTTGCGTGACTATTCTGTGCTTCCGCATCCGCCAGCTGAACAAAGAGGAGCAGACGGAGGAACAAAAGGGGGACAATGGGGATGGAGCTGATCAGTAATCTTTTTCAATTCGCTGTCACCCTGCTGGGCTTTTGTCTGAGTGGTATCTGGTATCTGAAAGATCGAAAACAGACCTGTTTCCTGCTGACCTGTTTTTACGGCTGCTTTGCCCTTGGCTCTCTTTACTGGACGCTGTATCTGCTTCTGTTTTCTGAAACGCCGCAGGTCTTTTATGTGTCAGAGTTCGGCTGGGTAGCCAGTGTGATTTTCCTTTATCTTCTGCAATACACCCTTTCTTCTGCCGGGGAAAGAAGATTTTTGACAGGAAAAGCCCTGATTGCCCCTTTGATTGGCATTCCGCTTTGTGTGTTTTACTGCACCTTTGGGGATGTTCTCTCCAATCTGCTCTGGTGTGGCATGATGATCGTTGTTTCTTATCATTCCATCCGGGGTCTTGCTTATGCACAGATACAGACGGGAACAGCGTGTAAGATGCGGTATTTCCACATTGGGGTACTGTGCTATGTGGCGGTGGAGTATGTCCTTTGGATCTCTGGCTGCCTGTGGCCGGGCTATTCCATTTCCGCTCCCTATTGCTGGTTTGATCTTCTGCTTACAGGCAGCCTGTTTGCGCTGCTGCCAGCCACAAGAAAGGCGGTGCAGGCATGACATATATTGAAAATGTATTTCTTTGCATGGCTTCGCCCCTGCTGATTGCCGCGCTGTGTATGGGAAAGCGGCAGAGAAAATTCTTTCTGTTTTGCTTTGCCGGGATGGGTGCATGTCTGCTTTCCGCATACATCAACACCTTTTTCGCTGCACTTTACAGAGCGGACACCTTTGCAGCTACCACAGAGATCGCCCCGGTGGTGGAGGAAGTGATGAAACTTCTGCCATTGCTCTTTTATCTGCTGATATTTGAGCCAAAAGCGGAGCGAATCAAAAATGCCGCTGTGATCACAGCCCTTTCCTTTGCCACATTTGAGAATGTCTGCTATCTGATCCAAAACGGAGCCGGACATTTTTCTTTTATTTTCTTCCGTGGTATTGGGACTGGAGCCATGCATGTGATCTGTGGAGCCATTGTCGGCGGCGGCCTTGCATATGTGTGGCAAAGAACATGGCTGAAGATTGCCGGAACCTGCGGCCTGCTGGGAGCGGCAATCACCTTTCATGCAATTTATAATCTCCTGATCGCCTACGGCGGTGCAGCACAGTATATTGCTTATCTGCTGCCTGTACTGATCCTGGCAGCGGGAAAACTGATTTTCCGCAGTTCGATACAATAATATAACCTGATTTTCCGCTTTTGGGAGCTGTTTCGGCAGCTCTCAAATTTTTTTGAAAAAATTTAATTTTCAGGTGAGAGTTTTTCGCTTTTTTTGTACCTATATAAGTGAAAGACTTTTTAGGACTTTTTTGTGAAAGGAGGTTGGAAGGCATGTATGATACAGAAAAGCGTATCGAATTGGTAAAAAAACGAATGCATGAATACCACCGCCGCCAGGAGCGGCGCACAGTCTGCCGGCTGTCTGTTCTGTGTACCCTGTTATTCCTGTCTCTCGTGGGAACAATGGGGATAATGCACAGCCAGCCAATAGACATCACGGGAATGTACGGCGCAATCCTGTTTCATGAGGACGCAGGCGGTTATGTGTTGGTGGCTGTCATTTCCTTTACGGTGGCAGTCGTGATTACCGCATTATGTATCAAATTCAGAAAAAAAGGACAAAAGAGTCAGGATGCAGAAAATCATGTATAAAGAAAGGAAAAGGTGAAAAGTATGAGGAAAAAATTATTAGCCGGGATGCTGGCACTTGCACTGTGTTCTACAAATATGCCCCCCCAGACCATATTTGCAGAAGAATTTACTTCCGGAAATCCGGATGTAGTGTCTGAGGAAGAAACTCCGGAGATTTTTACCAATGAAGAGCAGGAAGCGGCAGGAGAGACAGATGAGGAACTATCTGTATTCAGTTCAGAAGAGATTCCTGAATTTAATGATGCCCCCGATGAGGCAATGGCTGCTGCGGAAAATGAACAAGCTGAAGAAATTGTTGATTTAGCTGATAACGATAAGGTTACGAAAGGAGTTTATACTATAAAGTCGGCAGGAAATCACAAATTCATATGTAGCCAGGAAACAGGAAATAGAATTGTGGTTGATGGAGAAAATATTTTGGCGAAAGACGAAATCAACATTTATCTTAATAACGTAAGTATCAATACAATTGCTGGTTCGGCACTGCAAATAAAGGGAAATGTGAAGGCTGCAGTCACTATCCATTTAACAGGCACAAATAGTCTTATAACAAAGAATAACTGGTATGCCGGTTTACAGAAAGATAACAAAGCTCAGCTTATAATAAAAACCAATAATTCAGACGCTACTGCAGGAATCTTAAATGCTCGTAGTATCGATGGGGATGGCGCCGGAATTGGTGGCGGCTTTTACGGCTCCGGCTCTTGCAGTAATATTATTATTGATAGTTGTTCTGTAATTGCTAGTTCTAAGTATGGTGCTGGAATTGGTGGCAGCAAGCAACGCGCTGGCAGTGATATTACCATTAATAGTAGTTTTGTAACTGCTAGTTCTACGGATGGTGCCGGAATTGGTGGCGGCGGTTACGGCGCTGGCAGTGGCAGTGATATTACCATTAATAGTAGTTCTGTAACTGCTAGTTCTACGAATGGTGACGGAATTGGTGGCGGCTATGAATATGGAGGTTCTTGCAAAAATATTACCATTAATGGCGGCTCGGTAAAAGCCTCTTCTGTATCCGGTTCCCCAACAAACGAAGGGAAAGAGGTTTACTGTTGTACTATTGAAAATCCCGAAAATGCGAACGTAACAATCAAAACTGGAACAGGTTCTAGTGTAAATTGGAAGCCTGTAAACCATTCCTCTCTCGACCCTGATGACACTAATCTGTATGTTTGGCTACCCAAGCTCGAAAGCAATTCTACAAACAGCTATTTGATTATACTTGACCCAGAAAACAGTTCAGAATCTCGAACACGGAATTATTCATTCGACACCGTTACCAACACATTTAAAGCTGCTCAAGTTGTTAATGATTTTATATTTAAGTCCCCTGTAAATCTTATTTACGATGGTCAGCCTAAAGAAGCCTCATTGGAGTTTAAATTTAAACCTACACATGAAAATAACAGAAAAATCTCATTGGTATATTATAAAGGTAACTACAATGATATCAATGAGAACACTCAACCGTTCCAAGGTGTTCCTGTAAATGCAGGCACATATACCGTAAAGGCTGAGATAGAGGCAAGTAAATCCTATTTTGCACATAAAGGATTAGTAAGTCCAAAATGGACATTTACTATTGAAAAAGCCCCTGTAGCACCAGGAGCAGATCCTAATGAAACTACTATATCCGTTCCATGGTCCTGTAAAAAGATCAGCGACATTACCAACCCTTTTTCGACTGACTGGAAATGGGATAACGATGTTAAGCTTGATCAGGAATTACAAGTTGGAGAACCCATTACAGCTACCGCAGTTTACAATGGCAACGATAAGGGGAATTACGAAAAAGAATCTATCACTTACACAATCACCAGAAAGGAATGCGAACACAAAAATACAGTTGGACGCTACTATTCCTCTCCATCCTGTATTTCCAGTGGATATAGCGGGGACACCTATTGTAACGACTGCAAGAGAACCATCTATTACGGCTCCACGATTCCTGCATATGGCCATGACTATGACAACGGCGTTATCACTACAGAACCAACTACAGAAACTGACGGAATCATTACTTACACCTGTAAACGATGCAAACATCAGGATACAAAAAACCTCGGTAAACTTGGTGACGGGGAACCTTACATTGAGGGAAGTTTCCAGAAGAAAGGCTGGGATGCTGTTAATGATCTGATCAAGACATCCAAAGAAAAAGATACCATCTCCATTATCATGAATGGTGCCAGGACACTTCCTGCTTCCGTTTTATCCGGGATAAAAGGAAAAGATATTTCCCTGAATCTTGATATGGAGAATGGTTTCATCTGGAAGATTAACGGTACTTCCATTACAGCAGAAACACCTGCAGATACCGATCTTTCTGTTACAAACACAGCAGAATATATCCCGGCAGCATTATACAGCCTGATCTCCACAAACCAGAATGATTTCGGTTTCCATCTTGGAAGAAGCGGAGCTTTCGATTTCCCGGCTGTGCTTTCCGTAAAGGCAGATGCCTCCTGTGCAGGACTTATGGCAAATCTGTTCTGGTATGATGTTGAGAATGGGGTTCTGCAGTGTATCCAGACTGTAACTGTAGGCGGTGCATTTGAGCGCAGTATTCCATATGCCGACTTTACGCTTTCCAAAGGACAGGATTATTTCATAGCATTTGGTACAGAATCTCTCAATGGCAGAGTCATTCACACAGACGGAAGTATCACAGATGAAAACGGTGCATACCTGCGACCTGCAAACACAAAGATTTCCAGCTATTCCATTGACAGAAACAAGCTCACTGTCAGACTTTCCAAAGGATGTGCCGGCGCTCAGGGTTATGACTTCGTGATCAGCAAGAAATCAGATATGCTCAAAACCGGAAAGTTCAGCAAAACAGTTTCCTCATCCGGCAAGCCACAGGCATCTTTCAGATATCTTTCAAAAGGTACCTGGTATGTGGCAGCCCGAAGCTGGGTTCTGGATGCACAGGGCAATAAGGTCTATGGTTCCTGGACAAAGATCAAGAAGATCAAGATCACTGTTGTCACACCACAGCAGCCAAAGATCAAGAATATTACTGTAGAAGGAAACACTGTGACTGTTACTTACACAAAATGCAAAAATGCCACAGGTTATGAAATCCTGCTTGGAAACAAATATAAGACTTCCGCAGGTGAGAAATATCCGGTTAAGAAATATCTGAAACGTACAGAAGGCAAAAATACCGTAACTGTAACCTTTACAAACGTAAAGAAAGGTACCTGGTATGTGGCAGTACGTTCCTGGAATAAGACCTCCAAGAATAAATCCAGAGTTTACAGTCCATATTCCACAATGAAGAAATTCAAGACAAAGAAATAGGTTCTCTTTCTTAGGATAAAAAGCGGGAATCCTCGGCAATTCAATTACCGAGATGAAAGCGTAAACTGTGCATGTCTGCACTCATGGTAGATAAAAGGGGATTCCTCTATAAAAAGAAGAAGGAAAAAACCATGTAGAAGTAATTTCTGCAGGTATAGAATTTACTCTTGCAAGGTAGAATTTAAAAATACATTTAACCATGAAAAAGATTCGTGAGAAATCAAAAGAATTTGCGGAGCATGAGCGTATAGCAGAAGAAAAAAGTTCTGATAGCAATGTGTGTGTTGAACAGAACGCCACAAGCAAATCAAATCGGCAAAAAGTGAAAGGAGAAAAAATAGCATGACAGAATTGAAATCACGAATCCATGACGAAAGCAACGGTCTGGACTATGTTCTTGTGGGTGATTACTATGTGCCGGACTTGAAGCTACCGGAGGAACACCGCCCTATCGGTATGTGGGGCAGACTGCACAGGACATATTTGGAGCAGTACCGCCCTGCAAGGTTCTCTGCCCTCTGTTTATCCGGCGAACTGCATACTTACCTTGCTGATCTGAACGAACAGGCAACGGAAAGGTGCAGCCTTATCATTGAGCAGATGAAACAAGCCGAGGGCGTGACCGAAACCATGAAAGCAGACAATCAGATGTTGTGGGTACAGTCCATGAACTCTATCCGTAACCGAGCCGAAGAAATCATCAGACAGGAAATGATTTACTGCTGATTTTATCAAGTCCAAAACCAACAAATTTGTATCGTAAACGAAGCGACAGGTATTTCCTTATGAAGTGTCTGTCGCTTTTCATTTATCAAACTTTAAGGAGGAAAACACAATGAAGATGAACCGGAATGAAATGGAAGCCCTTTATGCCTTTGGCTGTCCGAACCTGAAAGCAACTGTCGAGCGTTTGCGTATGGTAGCTGCCCTTGCACCCGATCCAGTGGCGAAGAAGCTGTTTTATATGCTTTCCGTCAAGCTGAGTGCTGAGGGTGTTGAAAGGTGGTATCGCTGCTTTTACTGCAAGCTGCGTGTGTTGAAAAACCATAGGGAAGGCTGCTATGACGAGACTGACGAAGATTGAGAAAGAAACAATCGTTCTCTTTAATGAGGGCGAGGACAAGGCAAATATCTACACCCACAACGCCGGATTGAAAAAGAGGTTGGCTGCTTTTGCTAAGAAGTACCCTGACCTTTGCCGACTGGAAAAATCCAATGTTCAAGGCGGTGTTTCTTATGAGCTGGCAAAGTCCCGTCTGTCTATCCGTTTCCTGCCGCCTTACAGTGAGGAACGCAGACAGAAAGCCAGTGAATATGCGAAAAAGCATGGGCTGAACAGCCAGCAGGGATAATGTGATAATCAGGGCTGATATGCGGTTAAAATGTCAGGTGCAGACCTGATGTTTTGACCGTTGCCTATCGCCTGTGAGGAAAGTATCGGGGACTATGGATTTTGCAGAATTGTGCGTTACAAGGCTTGAACAGGAACTCTGTACACAAAATTTTTTCTTCCATTCTTTAAGTTGATGAAGTATAATGAGATATGAAAAATTGAGGTTTTTAATACTCGATTTCAAACAATCATTTTTATATAGCTGGAACTATGGAGGGCAAAAAATGAATGGTTTTTTACGAATGTGTTTGAATATAATTACACAAATAGGTCCCTATTTAGTTGTACTTCTTCTTTTGACATATCTTGTAAATCTTCAACAAAAGAGAGCTAAAGAACGAGAGGAAGAACAGAAAAAGGGAATAATAAGGACGCATTATATAATAAAAACCGAAAAAGTACTTACTATGTTTTTTGTATTGGCGGTGTTTCTTTTTGGGGGAGCTACGGTAGCCAGTGCTATTCAACAAGATGATTTGTTTCCACCACTCGTTTTTAGCATTTTCTTTATTGTTTCTTTAATCGGCTCATTGAATATGATTATGTGGAAACTGGAAGTGAACGGAGATGAAATCACATGGCGTTCAACTTTTGGCAGAAAGAGAACTTTTCACTTTGAAGATATTACCTATTGCGAGAGAAAGAAAGGTTCTGTGCGTGTATATGTAAATGGAGAAAAATTATTTACCATTGATAGTAATATTGACAAAGAAGAATTTATGGAGGACATAAAAAGAAGAAGAATCCCTGTAAAATCTTACTGGGCAAATCAGCATAAGAAAAATCGTAAATGACATAGATTTTATAACAGTACGATGTTAGACAACTGAATATGACCGTCAAGGTCAGATGAAGAAACCGATGTATTGAGCGTAAAGCGATCATGCGTCGGTTTTTCTTATTTCATGAGCTGACAGAATTCCGACTGTATATCACCCGTGAGGAAAGTATCGGAGACTATGGATTTTGCGGAAATGTGCGTTATAGGTAAGTAAAAAACTACTTGATAGAGCGTGAATTGAATTGTTCATATCGGTATGATATAATTTACTGAAATGAAGCAAGAAGGTGGACTTTTGTATGAAAAAATTTTTGAAAATATTGCTAATCATTATAGGAATAGTTTTTTTAATTTTTGCAGCGCTGATATGTATTGGACTGTTTGTTGATTATGATGACCATATTGAAAATGGTCGTTATACTTATGTTCCGGAAGAAGAAAACAAAGGAAATGAGTATATTGAGTTTAAGTTGACAGATAATGGCAAAGACGATTCTAAACTTACATATTATAACTCTATCGAAGAAGCTATTTTGAATTCCCCCTTAAAAGCAGAACATGAAAATTTATCAGCTCCAGAAGATTTTCTTAATCATGTTGATGAAATATTGCATATATGGAATGGCAAACAGTATGATACGGTTTTCTATCGGGCAGGAAGTGATAACGATCCCGTTCAAGGTTTTGTGATTGTACGCTGCAAAAAAAAGATAGAAAATGAAAGTACACAATATGCGTTTGTAAATGCTACACCAGCTACCACTACACCAGATACCACTTATGGGGGAGACTTCAAAAAATTTATCCATTTATCTTTAACAATAAGTGATATTCAACAAGACTTAAATCCAAATTATCCGGATACCAGATTCGTTTTTGGCTATGCACATGATAAAGAAATTTACTCATTAGAAGTAGAAGGTCAAAAGCCAGATGGGATTATAGAATATGAAGAATATGGTAGAACGATGTATATGTGGTATTATAACGATTTGAAAAGCAATAAAAGAGGCGATTGTCTGAGCTACTCAGTAGATGTGCCAGAGTAATTTTTCAAATTGGCTAATCTGCCACAACTGAATATGACCGTTAAGGTCAGGTGAAGAAACCGATGTATTGAGCGTAAAGCGATCATGCGTCGGTTTTCTTTTTGCAAAATAGTCCGGTGGACTGTTTTGTAAAACCGAAGGAACTGACAGAGCTTGGGACGGGGCGAAGTCAGTTTGTTCGGGCGGGAGTACGGAGGGTGCAACCCTTTGTGCATGGGTACAGGGAATGCAATATCCCTGTGCAGGTCAAGGGCGGCAGCCTTGCCCAGTTAAGTGGCGTTTCGCCACTTAATACTAGGTATTACTTGACGCAGAAAGCCGCAAGGAATCAGCTTCGCTGCCCTTCTCCCCTGTCGGGGAAATCAAAAAGAAAAGGAGGAACTCATGTGAAATTAACAAGACACAATGGACGAGCCGGAAAGAATGGCGTTTATAATCCGAAGCACAATGACCGCAGTTTTGACATTGCCAACAGCGAACACATTGATGAAGAACGAGCCAAACAAAATCTCTATTGGGACTGTTACAATGGCTTCCGCAATTTCAAAAATCCCGAAAAGGAAAATGAGCTGTCTGCCACTTTTGAAGATGTGGAACAGCTTTTTTATCATCAGCGGTATCGTGATTTTGTGACAGGACAGAACGAAAGAAATGTGAAGAACAGACACCCTGAAAGGAATAAGGAAACCGGAGATTTGCTCAAAAGCAAAAAGACCTGTCCAGAGGAAACGGTCTATCAGATTGGAACGCTTGATAATCATGTTCCGCCGGAATTGCTCATTGAGATCGTCACAGAATTTATGGAAATCGTAAATGAGCGTTTCGGCTCTCATGTCCATATCCTGAATTGGGCGCTGCACTTGGATGAAAGCACCCCTCATATTCACGAGCGTCATGTGTTCGACTGTGAAAATCAATATGGGGAGATTGCCCCACAACAGGAAAAGGCTTTGGAAGCACTGGGGTTTGAACTGCCAGAACCGGAGAAGCCAATCGGAAGAAAAAACAACCGCAAGATGACTTTCGATTCAGCTTGCCGAGTGCTGCTGTTTGATGTGGCGAAAAAGCATGGCTTACAACTGGAAGAAGAACCGGAATATGGTGGTCGTGCAGATCTGGAAAAACAGGACTATATTCTTTTCAAGCAAAAGGAGCAACTGACAGCACAGGAGCAAAAATTGGAAGAACTCACGATGAAGATTGAAGATGTGGAAGCTCTGGTGGATGAGGTTGCCGATATTGCCTATGACAAGGCGGTTGAGGTCGTTGCTGATACTGTGAAACTGGAAACGCACAAGGAGGATATTAAGCTGGTGGAGCAGTCTAAGACATGGGTTCTCTCCCCTGAGCGTAAGGCTTCAAAGAAAGAAATCGAGTATGCAACGAAACGATTGGATGGCGTGATTGCCAGAATCACAAACGCTATGAAATCAACCATTCAGAAAATTCAAACCACGCTGATGAAACCGGAGGTCAAAAAAGCCGGAACGGAGCAAATCAAGAAGAAAGCCAAAAGTTCCATTATAGAGCAGTTAAGCCGCAAGAAGAAAGAAATTGCAGAGCGTGAAGTCAGCCGGACAATTCCGGCGAAAAGCAAAAAACAGGATATGGAACTCTAAGGCACTTGCTGTTTTCACTTTGAAAATGACAGGTGCTTTTGCTTTAGGGAGCAAGAAAATATCTTCCATTCTTTAGGTTGATGAAGTATAATGGAGATACACTATTTGAGAATCTTAAAGAGGTAACGGCTATCATGAAAAAATTATTAACATTGGTGTTACTTGTTTCACTATGCTTAAGCGGTTGTGCATTAGGGAACAATGTATCGGAAGGAGAAAATGCTATGACAATATCTGATTTCAAGAAAGACACAAGCCTGACAAGTATACCGGAAAACAGCAGCAATCTTACAAACTTAGATTTAGAACCTGTAATCGCCTATGGCAGACTGCGTGCATTATTTGGAGAACCCAATTATGAAACACAGAATTTTGAAGACGCTTACTCTTATATTCTATTTGTTGAGTCGGAGTCTTCTGAAAAAATTTACTTGGAAGTGTATGAGGGAAGCAGCGGACCGGCGATTGGTGGTCTGAACAATGCTGAGAGTTTGCAAGCTGCTGAAACTCTGAAGAAATTGATAGAGGAATCAGAAGAAGTGGCAGATTATCAGTATGAGGGATACTATTTGGATTTAGATTCAAAAATCACTATGGGTATCAAAGATGGCGTGCCTTATTATAACGAGGAATTTTGTGAGGAAATTCCCGATTTTCAGTAATTAGACGAAATAATTATCATTTAGAAGAAGCAGGAAATCTGAAAAGGTCTCCTGCTTTTTTGCACCCAAAATTGAATATGGAACTCTAAGGCACTTCTGATACAGATGATTACACCTATGAAGCATTGAAGTTGTTTCTGCTGGGTGCTATCTCACGAGCTTTTAAGCCGGGGTGCAAATTTGAGGTTATGCTCTGTCTTGTGGGCGGTCAGGGAGCCGGAAAGTCCTCTTTCTTCCGTTTGCTTGCGGTCAATGATGACTGGTTCTCTGATGACTTGAAAAAGCTGGATGATGAAAATGTGTACCGCAAAATGCAGGGGCATTGGATTATTGAAATGTCGGAAATGATTGCAACCGCCAACGCTAAGAGCATTGAAGAAATCAAGTCCTTTCTGAGCCGCCAAAAGGAAACCTATAAGATACCCTATGAAACACATCCGGCAGACAGAAAAAGACAATGTGTGTTTGGAGGTTCTTCTAATACCCTTGACTTTCTTCCCCTTGACCGAACAGGCAACCGCCGCTTCGTTCCGGTTATGGTCTATCCTGAAAGGGCTGAGGTTCATATTTTGGCAGATGAACAGGCTTCCAGAGAGTATATCAATCAGATGTGGGCAGAAGCTATGGAGATTTACAGAAGTGGCAATTTTCGTCTGAGATTCAGTCCGGCTATGAACGCTTATCTGAAAGCCCACCAAAAGGACTTTATGCCGGAGGACACAAAGGCAGGACAGATTTTAGACTATTTGGAACGCTATTCCGGCAGCATAGTCTGCTCTAAGCAGCTTTACAAGGAAGCACTGGGGCATGATTATGACGAACCGAAACAATGGGAGCTGCGAGAGATCAACGACATTATGAATAACGCTGTCACAGGCTGGAGGGCGTTTAGCAATCCGAGGTATTTTCCAGAGCCTTACCGCAGACAAAAAGGCTGGGAGCGTATCAGGAACGACAACGAGCCTGACAACAGCATGGATGGTTTTCAAGAAATCCCGACAGAGGAAATGGAACAGTTAGGGCTTCCGGAAGAATGGTTGAAGCAAAAATAAAAGCCAGTTGTCGCTTCGGTTGTCGAGCCGGTTGTCGGTCTGGTTGTCGGGCAAAAATCCCGAAAGCCTTGATATTGCGGCACTTTTCCCTCTCTGACAACCATGACAACCAATATTATAAAGAAAAAGGAAATAGTAAAAAGATAGTATCGCCCGATAAAGAAAAAAGGTTTTCTGATGTGAAAATTTCCGGTGGAACGATAACAAATAATTACAGTGGAACAGGAGAGAATGAAGAAGAAAATGCAATCGTCTTGATGGGGTGGGATCCGAATCTGACTGAAAAAACCGGTTTCGCAGATCTGTATCTTAGACGCAGTCCGAAAATAACGGGAAGCGTAACACTTGCCGATGATTATTGTGCTACAGACAGCAAAAATTATAGTCCGCTTATTTATGTGGATGATTCATTTAAGGTAAACAAACCTATTTTAATAGGTCCTATATATGGTGACGATCCAGATACGCCAGCAGTTATATATGCTAATGAATCTATAGCCGGGAATTATCAGTCACACTTTTGTTCTAAAGAAGGCAGTAACAGGGAGCTGGTAAAAAAAGGAGCAACTTTAAAATGGGTAGTTAAAGTTAATGTTAGATTGAGGGCTTTTGCTGACATTACTGATTTTCCTAAGCTTAATCCAGAAAAAAGTATTTATCTTATAAAGGGAGAAAAAGTGAGTCCCAAAGATATTCCTGAAGCGGCAGTGATACTTGGTTACGAAAGAACTGGATGGCGCAATGAAAGTGGCAATACTACCTGGGATCCTGATTCTGAGATCACAGACAATATAATAATACGGGAAGTATGGGCTCTGGTAAAGCCAATAGTCCAAGTTTCAGCGGATAAAGAAAAAGGCTGTCCGTCTTCTAAAATTGTTTTAACGGCAAAGGCAACGCATGTGCTTGACGATAAAGGCATTACGTACAGCTATCAATGGTATAAAGATAATCAGACTCTGGATGGTCAGACAGGAGGAACTCTTGCAGTCTCTGAGGCGGGAACCTATAAGGTGGAGGTAACAGCTACAAGTCAAGCAAGAGCGACATCTAAAGAAACAGCATCTATTGTAATTCCTGCGTTTGAACATTCTTATTCCTGGCAGTCTGATAAAACAAATCACTGGAAGCACTGCAGCATTGGAAATGAGGATACAGCACAGGAAGCACATCAATTTGATGGCTGGACAGTAATAAAGCAGGCATCAATCGGAGTGGAAGGAGAGAAGGAAAGAACCTGTAAGGTTTGTGGATACAAAGAAACGGCAACAATCCCGGCAATCTATATCCCAAGTTACCCAGTAACAGGTATTAAAGTATCTCCGGACACACTTACTCTTACCAGGAAAGATGAAACTGCACAGCTTACCGCTGAGGTAATTCCATCTTATGCAGATAATACGCGGGTAACATGGAAGTCCAGTGACGAAAGCGTGGTAACTGTAGACGAAAAGGGTAAAGTAACCGCAGTTGGAAATGGTACAGCAACGATCACTGTAACATCCGTAAGCGGCAATTATACCGCAACGGTAGCTGTAACTGTAAAGATTCCGGTAGAAATTGAGAAGATCACGATTGAAGCAGAGAAGGAAACTCTGACGAAGATTGGTGAATCCACAGAACTGAAAGTTAAGATCGAACCTGAGAACGCGGATGCCCAGAAGCTGATCTGGAAGTCTGACAATGAAATGATCGCTGCTGTAGATGAGAATGGTAAAGTAACAGCAATCGGAAATGGAACGGCAATAATTACAGTAACGACAGAAGATGGAAAAAACACAGCTTCAATAACAATCACAGTGAAGATCCCTGATGAGCCTGTAATTAACAAAACAAAAGGGTTCGGACGCTTAAAAGTCCGTTCTGTAAACCAGACGAAAACTTCCATAACCTTAGAATGGAGTAAACTTGATGGTGTGGACGGATATTTGGTATATGGAAACCGCTGCAATACAAGTACAAAGACATACAAATACAAAAAGCTTGCCACTATTACAAACGGACGTACATGGACACATAAAAATCTGAAGAAAGGCACTTTCTATAAATATATCGTAAAAGCATATAGAATAGTAGATGGCAGGAAAATTATTTCCGCAGTTTTGCTTCATCCAGCAAGTTTAGTTTTTTTGCTGAAAGTACAAGCTCTGTCTGCAGAAACGCAAGATTGCAGGCTGTTAAAAATGCATCCATAAGTAACTCTATACTGATCACTAATGCAATTCCTGCAGAAGGGATACCTAATTGTGTAAATAAAATGGTATAACAGGATAAACCTCCGCCGGGGATTGGCGGTGTTGCAATTGCCAGAATCGTACTGGTTATAATGGAGGTTATGATCCAGACGATGGTTATCTCTGTGCCAAAGCTCTGACCAATACATAGGGATACAATAAAAAACTGAATCGCCACACCTGGCATAAAAATGATTTGTCCGATAGAAACACCAAAGTTAATTAACTTTTTATCTATGAATAGATAAGGCTAAGTTTGAACGATACCGAAAAAGATATTCCCCTTATGGTACCGTTGCCAGCCTTTATCTATGGGCAATCGCAGGAGGTGCGATTCCTGAGCTTACTGATCCTGCACCAGCGAAGAAAAAATAAAGATAGAACAGAAGGAATAAACTTATGGAATAAGCTTTATCACAGGGCAGATGATGCAATGTTCACGGTATTCTATTTTCCACAGATTACAAAACCGAAAGAAAAATATGTTAAACTAAAGAAAATGCCAGAGGAGGAAATGCCTTATGATAAGAAAACAACTCTTAATCGGAATACTGGCAGCTATGACTGTCGCACTGCCAGCTGTCGGCATATATGCCGGTTCCGCAAAAGCCAGTGAAATCCAAAGCAGCAATGAAGACACGGTGTCCGGTAATAAAGGAGCCAGTATCGACAAAGCCGTGACATTACAGAATTCCGTAAAAATGACAGACCAAATCTCTGCGGCAGTCAATGGGGAAAATATTATGTTCAGTCCCACAAGCCTTAATTTTGCGCTGGGCATGATCGCAGAAGGTGCAAAAGGAGAGACAAAAGAAGTTCTATGTAATTACCTGGGAACCGATGATTTTGCATCTTATGCAAAGGAATATCTGAACAAGATTAAAGAATATAATACTGAAGATGAGAGTTACGGATATAAGTCAAAATTAAAGATTGCAGATGCAGTCTGGGTGGATAATAATCTGACATTACAGGAAGAATTTAAAAATTCAGTAACGAACGGTTTTGGGGCTGAAGTGGAAAATGTAGATTTTTCCGCTGCAGAGAAAACATGCGGTATCATTAATTCCTGGTGTGACAAAAATACGGAAGGGCTGATCCCGAAAATCATAACCCCGGATCTGATCAATGATGCTACCGGACTGTGCTTAACTAATTCACTATATTTTGAGTCCGGATGGAGTGGAGAACCCTGGAATGTTTCTGATACAGAAGAGAAGTTTGGAAACAATGAAAAGACAAAATACATGACCTGTGCCGGAGACAGGTATTATGAAAATGATAAGGCAACAGCATTTGACAGGGAGTATGCAAACGGACTGAGTTTTGTCGGAATCCTGCCTGTCGATGAAGGCGATTTTACACTTGAGGATCTGGATATTGGTGGACTTCTGAAATCTCAACCAGAGTATGACGAAGTACAATGTAAGATGCCAAAACTTGATTTTGAGACTACCGCCATCCTAAATGACATACTCTCAAGCCTGGGGCTTGATAATATATTTTCCAGCAACGCTGATTTCTCCGGTATTGCAGACAAAAATGTAAATGTAGATACGATACTGCAGAAAACAAAACTGGAACTGGATGAAAACGGCACGAAAGCAGCAGCGGTGACAGCAGTTATCATGGAATGTATGTCAGCTGTAGAGGAGAAAGAACCAGTTATCAAAAATGTGGAACTCACTCGTCCTTTTGCCTTCCTGATCTATGACAGGAGCAATGACGAAATACTGTTTATGGGAAAAGTAATGACAGTTTCCTGATGAAAAGGGGATGCCATGCGTGGCATCCCTCTTCATGAATTATTTTTTCTGTTCTCAAAATAAACAAAACGGTCAATTGCATCCAGAATATCTTTAAAAGTATCCCTTGGAGCCTCCTCTATATAAGATTTGAGGATTTCAGTTTCGTTTTTACGGAATCTTCCGTAAAAGATATCATATAAATTATGTCCGCGGAGACAGATACGGATTTCTTCCATATGTTCTCTGATATCTGTAGTATTTTTGAGAGCATGGCCGATCATTTCTGTGAGATGCTGACCGCTTTTTAATTTGTATAGATATTCATTCCACTTTTTCAACAGGATTTCGTAGAAATCATCCTCACTTTTTATCACTCCGATTTTTTCCATTATCTTCGGATCCAGGAAATAATTCTCAAAGGAATAATACTTCAGGATCAGAACATTTTCTCGAGTCACACGCGGCAGTCTGTCCATATCCTCACGGTTACGAGCCTCATAATACCTGCACAGGGAAGAAGCCAGTTCTTCTGCATCTTTACCATCCCCATCCCGGATCATCAGGAAATTATCACGCAGATATGTCTGATTGATATATTTAAGATTGGCATAAGTTTTTATGTTAGTGCAGCTGTTAGTAGAAATAATGGAAATCCTTGACAAATTTCCTTTCTGATCGTAAATTTCAGAATAATATTTTTCCAGAAGCAGTGGCAGCCGGCTTTTGTCCTGTTTACCTTCCACAATAAAGACAAAGCTGACATTCAGAAGGTCACTGGCAGTAAATCCCAGATCATCCAGGATCGCAGAAAGATTTGTATGGCTTCGGATCACTGAATATCCATCCTCATCCAAAACCATCTGACGAATCTGCCTGCTGTTAAACTGGAACAGCAGATTTGGGGAATGTGTTGTAAAAATAACCTGGCTTTTTCTGGAAAGTCTGTACAGAATTTCACTGGATTTCTTCTGTAAGGTAGGGTGCAGGAAAATCTCCGGATCTTCCATAAGAATCATTCCAGGGACACGTTCTTCATCCTCCAGATAGGATTCCAGCAGAGAAAGCATATAAATACTGCGCATTCCTTTTCCCAGAGAAGAAATATGTTCCGGTACGTGCGACTCTTTTGACTCCAGATATGCATTTACCTGAAAAATCCTGTCTGTATTGCAGGTCAATTCATAACAGATGGTTCCGGAGGTACCGCCGTTTTTATGAAAGTTTTCGTTGACTCGCTGAGAAAAACTGTCAAGATTCAGTTGGTACAATTTATATTCTAAAAGTTTCTCAGTCTCAAAAGCATTTAGCTGAGACGGCATTTTTTGATTAATCAGTCCGATACAGGAAAAACAGTGATTGCATTTCTTGGAACGGTCAAAAAGGCAGCAGTCAGCGCGCATCTGATTCAGCAGATCATCTTCCATAAATGATAAGAGACTATCCTGAATTCCGTTCAGATCACGTTGACTGTCCAGATAATATATCTTTGGAAAAACTTCTCGAATGGCAGGATTGTTTTTGTGATATCCATCCGACAATCGGATACGCCCATTGTAATTAGCAATGTAAGAAAATGTCAGCATATTACCTTTATAGGATGGGAGCTTTTTCTGAAATTCCCTCATCCAGATTTCCATTCTCCGGTAGGAACTGACTTTACGGAGTCTGTGAAGAAGTTCCAGGTCTTCCTGTGTGATTTCAAGAGTGATATCAATCTCTATATTTTGTTTTTTTTCATTAAAATCAGTTTCTGCAATCTCGTATTGCCCGCCTACTGCGCAGAGTGCGCTGAGAACTGCTGTTTTTCCCACGTTATTTTTTCCAACCAGTATTAAGGCATTTTCTATATCACAGATTTCAAGACTGCGAATGTATCGGAAGTTTTTAATGTGAAGTTTCTGGATACGCATAAGATTCCCTCTCTTTTTTACAGAATTGTACGATTTTTATAAAAATCAAAGACTATTCTGATAGATTTCCATATATGAGAATACTATAATTATAGCATCTGCAAAAGTAAAAAATCAATCGGAAACAATGTAGTTCTTGCATCTTCTATTTATTCATGTTAAAATCTTAAGATGTCAAAAATACAATATATACGAGATAAAAAACAGTAGTGAGCTGTTATGAAGATAGGAGATAACAATTAAATGGCAATGAGTCCGATGATGCAGGAATACTGCAAGACAAAGGAACAATATAAAGACTGCATTTTATTCTACCGTCTGGGAGATTTTTATGAAATGTTTTTTGATGATGCATTGCTTGTCACCAGGGAACTGGAGATTACCCTTACAGGAAAAGACTGCGGATTAGAGGAGAGGGCACCCATGTGTGGTGTCCCTTATCATGCTGCGGAGACTTATATTAATCGTCTGATCGAGAGAGGACATAAGGTAGCAATCTGTGAGCAGGTAGAGGATCCTAAAAAAGCCAAAGGACTGGTAAAGCGTGAGGTTGTAAGGATCGTAACCCCAGGAACCACACTGGATGCTGCTGCTCTTGATGAGACAAAGAATAATTACCTGATGTCTATTGTGTCTATGGAAGAACATTTCGGATGCGCTATTGCAGACATTACAACAGGTGACTGTTTCCTTACTGAGGTGGACAAACCTCAGAAACTTCTTGATGAGATCAATAAATTTGTTCCTGCAGAGATTATCTGTAATGATTCTTTTTATATGTCTAATATAGATACAGATGACTTGCAGAACCGTCTTGGGATTTGTGTTTTTTCATTGGATTCCTGGTATTTCGATGACGAGTTGTGCCGCCGCACACTAAAAGATCATTTTCATGTAGGTTCTCTGGAGGGATTGGGCGTTGGTGATTATGACTGCGGGATCATTGCTGCAGGAGCACTTTTCCTTTATCTGAAGGAAACACAGAAAACCGCGCTGTCCCATATGGCGACGATCCGTCCCTATGCAGCAGAAAAGTATATGCTGATCGACAGCTCCAGCCGCAGGAATCTTGAACTTGTAGAAACATTACGTGAAAAACAGAAAAGAGGTTCTCTTCTCTGGGTACTGGATAAGACAAAGACTGCCATGGGTGCCAGAACACTTCGCAGTTATGTAGAACAGCCATTGATCGACAGAGATGAGATAGAGGAACGTCTTGAGGCGTTGGAAGAGTTAAATAAAAATGGAATGCTTCGCGACGAGATCAGGGAATATCTGGGACCTGTCTATGATTTGGAACGACTGATCAGCCGTATCAGTTATAAGTCAGCTAATCCGCGGGATCTGATCGCTTTTGCTTCTTCACTGGAAATGCTTCCATATATAAAACAGGTATTAAAAGAATTTAAGACTCCCCTGCTTCAGAAAATTTATGAAGATATGGACTCTCTGGAAGATGTAACAAATCTGATTAAACGTGCCATCGTGGAAGATCCGCCTCTTGCACAGAAGGATGGCGGTATTATCAAAGAAGGTTATAATGAAGATGTAGATAAATTCCGCCGTTCCAGAACAGATGGCAAAAAATGGCTTTCCGAACTGGAAGCAAGGGAACGTGAGCGTACCGGTATCAAGACAATGAAGATTAAATATAATCGTGTATTTGGTTATTCACTGGAGGTTACCAATACATTTAAAGACCAGGTACCTGACAACTATATTCGTAAGCAGACACTTTCTAATGCAGAACGTTATATTACACAGGAATTGAAGGAATTGGAAGATTTAATCCTTGGTGCAGAGGACAAGCTTTATGCGCTGGAATATGAATTATTCTGTAATGTGCGTGATACTGTCGGTAAAGAGGTTGTGCGTATTCAGAAAACAGCCAAGGCAGTAGCCGCATTAGATGTGTTTGCTTCTCTTGCACTGGTTGCAGAACGAAATCATTTTGTGCGTCCAAAAACAAACACAACAGGTGTGATTGACATCAAGAATGGCCGTCATCCGGTTGTAGAGCAGATGATTGAGAACGATATGTTTATTGCAAATGATACATATCTGGACAACCATAAAAAAAGGGTGTCCATTATCACAGGTCCAAATATGGCAGGTAAGTCTACCTACATGAGACAAACTGCCCTGATCGTACTGATGGCACAGATTGGAAGCTTTGTCCCTGCTGAAAAAGCAAACATCGGAATTGTTGACAGAATCTTTACCCGTGTTGGTGCATCGGATGATCTGGCAAGCGGTCAGAGTACCTTTATGGTGGAAATGACAGAAGTTGCGAATATTCTGAGAAATGCCACTTCCAGAAGTCTTCTGATCCTGGACGAGATCGGACGTGGTACCAGTACCTTTGACGGCCTTGCCATTGCCTGGGCGGTGATCGAGCATATCAGCAATACGAAGCTCTGCGGTGCCAAAACATTATTTGCTACTCATTACCATGAGCTTACTGAACTGGAGGGCAAGATTCCGGGAGTCAATAACTACTGTATCGCCGTCAAGGAAAAAGGGGACGATATTGTATTTCTGCGCAAGATTGTTCAGGGCGGCGCAGACAAAAGTTATGGTATCCAGGTTGCCAAGCTTGCCGGTGTTCCGGATTCTGTGATCCAGAGAGCAAAGGAACTGGTAGAGGAGCTCAGTGATGCGGATATTACGGCAGCAGTAAAAGACCTGACGTCTGCGAAAAAGAAAAAGCCTGTATACGATCAGATGGATATGGCACAGATGTCCCTGTTTGATACCGTTAAAGATGATGACATCATAGAAGAAATCAAGGGTCTTGATATGGGAAACATGACTCCTATCGAGGCAATGAACACACTTTATAACCTGCAAAACAAGATTAAGAACAGATGGTGATAAAAGTTGAGAAAAATTGCAGTATTAGATCAGCAGACCATAGATAAGATCGCTGCCGGTGAGGTAGTGGAACGTCCGTCCTCCATTGTGAAGGAGCTTGTGGAGAATGCAATTGATGCAGGAGCAACTGCTGTAACAGTGGAGATCACAGACGGCGGCAAAAAGATGATACGTATCACAGATAATGGCGGGGGTATGGAAAGAGATCAGGTACCCCTGGCATTTTTGCGTCATGCCACCAGTAAGATTGAGAAGGTTGAGGATCTGGAACACATTGCGTCTCTTGGATTTCGCGGTGAGGCTTTGTCCAGTATTGCCGCTGTTGCGCAGGTGGAACTGATCACAAAGACCCCATCTGCATTAAGCGGAGTCCGCTATGTGATCAATGGAGGTGTACAGGAGTCTTTAGAGGATATGGGAGCACCGGAAGGGACTACTTTCTTGGTGAGAAACCTTTTTTATAATACACCTGCAAGAAGCAAGTTCCTGAAATCAGATACTACGGAGGGAAATTATGTCAGCACTTTGATGGAACAGCTGGCATTGTCCCATCCTGAGATTTCTTTTAAATATATCCAGAATAAACAGGTGAAGCTTCACACATCCGGTAATTACAATATAAAAGATGTGATCTATAATATATATGGAAGAGATATTACCAAAGCACTTCTTGAAGTATCCTACGAGAATGATTTCATGAAGATTGAGGGTTTTGTGGGAAAACCGGAGATTTCCAGAGGCAACCGTACTTTTGAGAATTACTATATTAACGGACGTTTTGTAAAAAACAGGATCATTGCAAAGGGAATTGAAGATGCCTATAAGGGATTTCTCATGCAGCATAAGTTTCCCTTTGTTTCTCTTCATATCCAGATGGAGGGAAATGATCTGGATGTGAATGTACATCCAAGCAAGATGGAGGTACGTTTTGCAAGAGGAACGGAAGTTTATGATGCAGTTTATGAGACAGTCCACAAGGCTCTTACTACAAGAGAAATGATCCAGACAGTACCTTTTGGAAAAGAAGAACCGGTAAAGAAACTGTCGTCTGTGGTGAAACCGGGGGATGTACCGGAGCCATTTGAAACCAGACGCCGGGCTGAAATTCCGGAGTATCGTACACAGAATGTAAATACAGCTTGCAGAGTTTCTGAGCATGCTGCACTTCCAAGGGGAACTGTCACAATGGCAGAACAGGCAGTGCGTGAACAGCAGATTTATCAGACCAGGGATCCTCTTACAAAGGCAGAGGAACGGTTTTTTGAGGGAACACTGAGTGATAAAAAGAATGAAGAACAACCGGTATTTTCAGAGACAAAGCAGGAAATTGCAGAACAGAAAACTGCAGAATATTTGAAGACTGCTGTGGATTCAGAAGGAAACAGAAAACAGATAGAACAAAACAAAAATGTCATATCAGAAGAGATCAGGCCACAGCAGCTGGAATTATTTGAGGAGAAACTTCTTGCTCCTGAATCCCGAAACCGTCATCAGCTGATCGGACAGATTTTTGATACTTACTGGCTTGTGCAGTTTGAGGATAAATTTTTTATTATCGACCAGCATGCGGCACATGAAAAGGTTTATTATGAACGTTTCGTAAAAAGGTTTCGTGAGCAGACAATAGAATCCCAGTACCTCAGCCCGCCGCTGATCGTATCCCTGAATCTTCAGGAAGAGGCTCTTCTTAAGGCTAACCGTAAGTATTTCCAGGATTTTGGATTTGAGATTGAGCCGTTTGGCGGTAAGGAATACTGTATCAATGCAGTCCCGGCCAATCTGTATGGTCTTGAGGAGGAAGAACTTTTTCTGGAAATGCTTGACAATCTTGCTTCTGAGAAGGATAAGGATCCACTGGGAATCTTTGCTTCCAGACTGGCCACCATGGCATGTAAGGCTGCGGTAAAGGGAAATCACCGGATGTCCGACCGTGAGGCAAATGCATTGATCGATGAACTGCTCACACTGGAGAACCCCTATCACTGTCCTCATGGAAGACCGACGATTATTTCCATGACTAAAACAGAACTGGAAAAGAAATTTAAACGTATTGTTTAGTTGATATAAGGAGCTATTATGAAAAAGCCACTGATCGTTCTTACAGGACCAACGGCAGCAGGAAAAACCCATCTATCCATTACACTTGCGAAAGCAGTAAACGGAGAGATCATTTCCGCTGATTCCATGCAGGTCTACAAATATATGGATATTGGCTCGGCTAAGATCCGGCCGGAGGAGATGCAGGGAGTAAAGCATTATCTGGTAGATGAACTGCTGCCTGAGGAAGAATTTCATATCGTGAAATTCCAGCAGATGGCAAAAGCTGCCATGGAAGAGATTTATGCAAAGGGTAAGATCCCGATCCTGGTAGGTGGAACAGGATTTTATATACAGGCTATTACAAAGGATATTGATTTTACTCAGGCAGAGCAGGAAAACGGATACCGTCAGGAACTGGAACAGCTTGCTGCAGAGAAGGGAAATGAATACCTGCATCAGATGCTTTTGGATGTTGATCCTGTCAGTGCCGGGGAAATCCACGCCAATAATGTGAAACGTGTGATCCGGGCACTGGAATTTTATCATCAGAACCAGTCGCCGATCTCCGCACATAATCAGGAGCAGAAGGAACATGAAACCCCTTATAATCTGGCATATTTTGTGCTGAATGTACCAAGGGAACTTCTTTATAAACGGATTGATGACCGTATTGATGAGATGTTAAAAGAGGGACTCCTTGAGGAAGTGCAGAAGTTAAAAGATATGGGATACCACAGAGGAATGGTTTCCATGCAGGGACTTGGATATAAAGAAATCCTTGCATATCTGGATGGCGAGTATCCCTTAGAGGAAGCAATCAGGATCCTGAAAAGAGATACCAGACATTTTGCAAAACGCCAGCTGACCTGGTTTCGCAGGGAGAAGGATACCATCTGGATGAACAAGGATGAGTTTGACTATAAAGAAGACAGAATCCTTGATGAGATGATAAAGATATGCAAAAGCAAAGGAATTCTATAACCGAATTCTTCTTAAAAATCACTGATACAGAATAAGTGAAATTCAGAGATAAAATAAAGATAATAATAATGTAAACAGAAATGAGGACGAAACAAGTTATGAAAGAAATGTACGCACAGCTTGGAATTTCTTCAGAGGTTTATGACTTTGGTCATAAGATTGAGGAATCCCTGAAAGAAAGATTTGAAAAATTTGATAAAACTGCAGAATATAACCAGATGAAGGTTCTCCTTGCCATGCAGAAGAACAAGGTAAGCGCAGAATGCTTCGGCAGCTCTTCCGGTTATGGATATGATGATATTGGCCGTGAAACTCTTGAAAAGGTTTATGCAGACACCTTCCACACAGAAGCATGTCTGGTACGTCCGCAGATCACATGTGGAACTCATGCACTGGCAATCGCCTTATTCGGAAATCTCCGTCCGGGGGATGAACTTCTGGCACCTGCCGGAAAACCATACGATACTCTGGAAGAAGTCATCGGTATCCGTCCGTCAAAAGGCTCTCTTGCAGAATATGGTGTAACTTATCGGCAGGTAGAACTTCTGGAAGATGGAACCTTTGACTATGACAGTATCCGCAAGGCAATCAATGAGAAAACCCGGCTCGTAGAGATCCAGCGTTCCAAAGGATACCAGACACGCCCCTCATTTTCCGTAAAGCAGATCGGAGAACTGATTGCTTTCGTTAAGAGTATCAAACCAGATGTGATCTGTATGGTAGACAATTGCTATGGCGAGTTCGTAGATACCATTGAGCCAAGTGATGTTGGTGCAGATATGATCGTAGGTTCTCTGATCAAGAACCCGGGCGGCGGACTTGCACCGATCGGCGGTTATATTGCAGGTACTAAGGAGTGCGTGGAAAATGCTTCTTACAGAATGACCTGTCCCGGACTTGGCAGTGAAGTAGGTGCAACTCTTGGAGTTAACCGTTCCTTTTTCCAGGGATTTTTCCTTGCACCAATGGTTACCAAAGGTGCATTAAAGGGTGCTGTATTTGCAGCAAATATTTATGAAAAATTAGGATTCCCTGTAATTCCTGATTCTACAGAAGAACGTCAGGATATTATCCAGGCAGTAAGCCTTGGTACACCGGAAGGACTGATTGCTTTCTGCAAGGGAATCCAGGCAGCAGCACCTGTGGACAGCTATGTGGATCCGGAGCCGTGGGATATGCCCGGATATGACAGCCAGGTTATTATGGCAGCAGGTGCTTTTGTACAGGGTTCTTCCATCGAGCTTTCCGCAGATGGGCCTATGAAACCTCCTTATGCAGTGTATTTCCAGGGAGGACTTACCTGGGAGCATGCAAAGCTTGGGGTATTGATGTCTCTGCAGAAGCTTGTTGATAAAAAACTGGTTACTCTCTAATTATGTGGCCTGAAAGGGCCGGGAGCAGATCATTATGAAGAAAAAACATGTAATCATTGTGGGAGCAGGGGCTTCCGGACTGATGGCCGGAATCATGGCTGCCAGAAATGGGGCTGCTGTGACCATTCTGGAACAGAATGAAAAACCGGGAAAAAAAATCAATGCTACAGGAAATGGCAGATGTAATTATACAAATCTGGCAATGCCTGAAAATGCATACAGAGGGGAACATCCTGAGTTTGTGCAGGAGGCTCTTTCACAGTTTTCTGTGTCTGATACCATAGAGTTTTTCAAAGAGCTGGGAATTTATCCTCTGGACAGAAAAGGCTATCTTTATCCCAGAAGCGGCCAGGCACAGAGTGTGACTGAGGTTCTGTGTATGGAGGCAGCAAATCTGGGAGTGAAGATAAAGACAAATGAAAAAGTGGTATCTGTCCAAAAGAAAACAGATGGTTTTCGTGTGTTGACAGAGGGATGGCACTACGAAGGAGATGTCCTGATCCTGGCAAATGGTTCCAGAGCCTCCGCAATTTCCGGCTCTGACGGAAGCGGTTATGAACTGGCCAAAAGGCTGGGACACCATATAGTCCCTGTATGGCCGGCACTTACTGCACTGAAATGTAAGGGGAATTTCTTTAAAACCTGGTCAGGGGTGCGTACAGAGGGGAAAATTACCCTTTTTTCAGAGGGGAAGCCTGTTGTTACAGAGCAGGGAGAACTGCAGCTTACTGATTATGGAGTTTCAGGGATTCCGGTGTTTCAGATTAGCAGATATGCAGTACGGAATATAAAAGAGGGCCGTGATGCAGAAATCATCATAGATTTTATGCCAGAACTGTCTGCAGATGAATTCCGGGAGCTACTTTTAAAACGAAAAAGAACCTGCCCCTATAAAAATGACAGAGAGCTTCTTATTGGATTATTTCCGGAAAAGCTGATCCGGATTTTTGCCGGACAGAAGGATCTGGTGAGGGCGGTCAAAAGCCTGACCCTTACAGTAACAGACAGTCTTTCTTTTGCCCAGGCCCAGGTATGTTCCGGAGGGGTGGATACCAGGGAGATTCATTCCCGTACTATGGAATCACGTAAATGCAGGAACCTGTATATTACAGGAGAGCTTCTGGATATAGACGGAACTTGCGGCGGTTATAATCTTCAGTGGGCATGGAGCAGCGGAGCAGCAGCCGGTGTACATGCAGCTGCAGACATTTAAGGAGAATGGATTATGATTCGAATTTCACAGCTTAAGCTTCCTGTTTCCCATACAAAGGAACAGCTTGAAAAAAAAATCGGAAAGGTTCTGAAAAGTCCGTCAGCTTCCTTTTCTTATGAGATCAGAAAACAGTCTCTGGACTGCAGACATAAAAATGACAAAATGTTTGTATATACCATTGATGTAAAAATTAAGGACGAACAGAAAATTGTAAAAAAAGTTAACAATAACAATATTATGTTAACGAAAGAGAAGCCTTATGTATTTCCGGAACCTGGGCAGGAGCCACTTTCCTGTCCGCCGGTTGTGATCGGCAGTGGTCCGGCCGGACTTTTCTGCGGCTGGTATCTGGCAAAGGCAGGCTATAAGCCCCTGATCCTGGAGAGAGGAGAGGAAGCAGACAAAAGGCAGAAAACAGTAGAAAATTTCTGGAAAAACGGTATTCTTGATCCGGATTCCAATGTGCAGTTCGGAGAGGGCGGAGCAGGAACCTTTTCTGACGGTAAATTAAATACTCTGGTCAAAGATCCTTATGGAAGGAATCATGAGGTTCTGAAGCGTTTTGTGGAGGCTGGGGCACCGGAGGAGATCCTTTATCAGCAGAAGCCTCATCTGGGTACGGATGTATTAATTGGGATCGTGGAGAAAATGCGCCGTGATATTGAAGCAATGGGAGGAAGTTTCCGTTTTCGCGCCAAGGTTACAGATCTCCATTTTGAGAAGGGCGCGTTAAAGGAGATTCAGGTAAATGACAGGGAAATCATTCCTGCCCAGGTATGTGTGCTGGCAGTGGGACACAGTGCCAGAGATACCTTTGAAATGCTTTACCGCCGCGGACTTTATATGGAACCCAAAGCTTTTGCTGTGGGTCTGCGTATTGAGCATCCCCAGTCCATGATCAATATGGATCTTTATGGTGAGGAGGAAAATGAATTTCTGGGTGCTGCTGCCTACAAGGTAACTCATAAGTGTGAAAACGGAAGAGGGGTTTATTCCTTCTGTATGTGTCCCGGAGGATATGTAGTCAATGCTTCCTCGGAACCAGGCAGACTGGCAGTCAATGGTATGAGCTATCAGGCCAGGGATTCCCGAAACGCAAACAGTGCTATGATTGTCACAGTAACTCCTGAAGACTTTGGGGGAGAAGGTCCTTTACGGGGTGTAGAATTTCAGCGCGAGCTGGAACGGAAGGCATGGGAGCTTGGTCAGGGCAAAATTCCGGTACAGCTGTTTGGAGATTACTGTAAAAATCAGTCCAGTACTGCTCTGGGAGAAGTGGTTCCCTGTATGAAGGGAGAATATGTGCTTGCCAATGTGCGTTCTGTTCTTCCAAAGGCAGTGGGAGATTCTATTGAAGAGGGAGTCCGTTCTTTCGGAAAAAGGATCACAGGTTTTGACAGGGAGGATGCATTACTCAGCGGAGTCGAGAGCCGTACTTCATCACCGGTCCGCATTACCCGTGACAGTGAACTTCTGTCCAATATACAGGGAGTTTATCCCTGTGGCGAAGGCGCAGGATATGCAGGAGGGATCACCAGTGCAGCTATGGATGGGATTAAAATTGCAGAAACCATTTCTAAAAAATATAGAAATTTCTAGGGGAGAGTGTACATCTCCCCTTTTTTATGCTAGAATATAGGTTGCGATTTGCCGTCTGCATTTAAGAGAGCGGTATTGGCGAATTTATGAATCATATTATTAAGAATTTACCGGAAGAACAACGCCCTTATGAGAAATGTTTCAAACAGGGTGAAAATACATTAAGTGACTGTGAGCTGCTGGCAGTGATTCTGCGAAGCGGTACCCAGGGAAAGAATTCTCTGGCATTGGCACAGGAGATTTTACATTTTATGGAAGATTCCGCCTATTGCGGGCTGGCAGGACTGATCCATGTATCTCTGCAGGATCTGATGAGGATTCATGGGATCGGACAGGTAAAAGCGGTACAGCTGAAATGCATCGGAGAACTTTCCAGACGGATTGCCAGAACAGCCGCCAGGCCGCAGCTGGTAATGAATGATCCATCCTCTATTGCTGCTTATTATATGGAGCAGCTGCGCCATGAGGAACAGGAGCTTGTACTTTGCATGATGTCTGATGTGAAAGGACATTTTCTTGGAGATAAGGTGTTGACCAGAGGAACGGTAACCGGTTCACTGGTTACACCCAGAGAAATTTACCTGGAGGCATTGCGTTATCATGCAGTCAGCCTGATCCTGATCCATAATCATCCCAGCGGGGATCCTACTCCCAGCCAGGAGGACATGGAGATCACTGCCAGGATTTATCAGGCAGGGGAATTACTGGGCATACATCTTCTGGACCACATTGTGATCGGAGACCAGAGATACTGCAGTTTCAGGGAAACCGGTCTGTGGGATGAATGTACAGGATAAAGGGGCAGATATATGCTGTTTGAGAAAACATACGGAATAGATCTGGGCAGCAGCTCTGTAAAGGTCTATTCATTATTTAAAAACAAAAGTTATATGGAAAAAAACATGATCGCATCCAGAGGGCATAAGATCATTGCTGTGGGCAACGAAGCCTATGAGATGTTTGAGAAGTCTCCGGCAGAGGTTGCAGTGTGTTCGCCCATGTCATTTGGAATGATCGCCAATCTGGAACTGCAGGAGATCGTGCTGTACAGTATGATACGCAGGATCGATCACATTCTGGGGGTAGGATCTGTAATGTTTTTTACAGTTCCTCTGGATATGACAGCTGTTGAGAAACGGGCATATTTTAATGTGGCCAATGGATACTGGCTGCGTAAAAACCGTGTCTATATGGTAGAATCTCCCATTGCAGATGCGTTGGCCATGGGAGTGGATCTGGATGATCCCACCGGAAATATGGTTGTAAATATGGGTGCACAGAGTACAGAGATGTCCATTATCACCGGAGGAAGGATTATTATCAGCAAAAAGATACCTATCGGGGGCAGACAGATGAATGAATCCATATGCACGGAGATCCGCAAGCGGTACAATCTTCAGCTGGGAACACGTACAGCCAAAAGACTGAAAATGGTTATGGGACGGCTCAGCGACCAGAGAAAGGGTGTGCGTAAGGTAGTTGGTATTGACTGTATTTCCGGACTTCCCAGAGAAGAGGTGATTTCTTCTTATGTGGTAAATGACGGGATCATGAACTGTGTAAATGAGATCGCTTCCGAAATGAAGACCTTTCTGGAGCGTATTCCTCCTCAGATTTCCTATCATATTGCGAAACAGGGAATTTATATTACCGGAGGCAGCACCAGGCTTCCTTATTTGGACAAATATCTGGCAAGCTATACTGGTTTTACCTTTAATATGTCGGATCTCTATGAGAAATCAGCAGTTTCCGGTCTGGAAAAGATCATTAAGAACAAAGAACTGCGTAAATGGGCAATACCTGTGAAGCAGAGAAAATTATAAATTTTTAGGGGTATATCATGAAAAACCTGAAAAAGAAAGTACGAATCAGAATTCACTTAAAAAGCAAACATCTGTTGGCAATTATGACTATTTTCTGTGCCAGCTGTATTGTAGCCACCTTTGCATCAGGGGTAACTACAGTACCTCTTCAGGAGGCAGCAGGGATGATCATTGTTCCCTTTGAAAACAGTATTAATCATATCAGTTCTGTTTTCAAAGGGATTTCAGACCGGATGAAGGATAAAGAGGAGATCCTTGCGGAAAATAAGAAACTTCAGTCCCAGGTGGACAGCCTGACAGAACAGAATAATAAACTGATCCAAGATCAGACAGAGCTGGTAAGACTGGAACAGTTGTATGACCTGGATCAGCAGTATACAGAATATCCTAAGGTTGCTGCCAGGATCATTTCCAAGGATCCTGGTAACTGGTATGATACTTTTATGATTAATAAGGGAACTTCAGACGGAATCCGGATAGATAATAATGTTATTGCCGGAAAAGGACTGGTGGGGATCGTCACAGAGGTGGGTGCTCACTGGGCAACTGTGCGCTCCATTATTGACGACAGCAGTAATGTCAGTGCAATGACTGTGAGTACACAGGATAATTGTGTGGTTGAGGGAGATCTTGAACTGATCGATGAGGGAAAGCTAAGCTTCAGCCAGCTGTATGACCAGGATAATAAGGTTACTGTGGGAGAACGTATTGTCACCTCCAATATCAGCGAGAAATATGTGGAGGGACTGTTTATCGGATATATCAGTGAGATTTCCCAGGACAGCAATAACCTGACAAAGAATGGAACCATCGTTACACCGGTAGATTTCGCTCATCTGAAGGATGTGCTGGTAATCACAGTGAATAAGGGGGATTCTGTTAATGAAGAGTAAGATTACTCTGTTTTTTACCATTCTCATATGTTTCCTTCTCCAGAGTACAGTCATATCCAGGATTGCCATTGGATCGATCACTCCTAATCTGATCCTGATCCTGTGCATTTCCATGGGTCTGATGAGAGGCAGAAAAAGCGGAATGTGGACGGGATTTTTCTGTGGCTTTCTGGTGGATATGTTTTATGGATCTGTTTTTGGGTTCTATGCACTGATTTATATGTATATTGGTTTTTTAAGCGGATATGCACATAGGATCTGTTATGATGATGATGTAAAGGTTCCTATATTTCTGGCCGGTGCAGGTGATATCCTGTATGGACTGGCTGTGTATGCATTGCAGTTTTTGCTTCGCGGCAGACTTGGACTTGGAACCTATCTCAGCAGGATCATTTTGCCGGAAACATTTTATACGATTATTCTGACACTGATTGTTTATCGGGTTTTTTACTATATCAATTATCACCTGATGAGTCCGTTAAAGAAAGAAAGTGAGTCTATTTGGGTACTAAAATAAAAAGATTTATAAAGAAAATACGAATAAAAAGGACAACCATACTTATTGTGGTGTTTGTTCTCATGTCTGGTATCCTGGTGAAGCAGCTTTTTGAACTGCAGATCATTCAGGGGCAGGATTATATCAGCAAATTTGAATCCCGTATTACAAAAAAACGAGCCATCAACAGCACCCGCGGAAATATTTTTGACAGAAACGGAGAGGAACTGGCTTCCAATGTTCTGGCTTATTCTGTGACTTTTGAGGATAACGGAACTTATGATACCACCAGGCAAAAGAACCTTACCCTGAACGGTGTTGCCTACCGGGTTCTCAAGATCCTGGAACATAACGGAGATTCCATTAGCCGTGATTTCCATATTGTGCTGGATGACAGCGGCAATTATGTTTTTGATGTGGATGAGGGCTTTACCCTGGATCGTTTCAGGGCTGATATTTATGGACAGGCTCTGATCGATAACCTGACTGAGAAACAAAAATCTGCAACTGCAGATGAAATGATGGAATATCTTACCGGAAAAAGTGGGTTTTCTATTGCCCTGTACGGAGAAGATGCCTATACCAAGGAGGAGCTGGAAGCTTATGATCTTCCTGAGGAGCTTTCCAAACAGGAGATCCTGGATCTGGCGATCATGCGCTATGAGCTGAGTACCAACAGTTTCAAGAAATATATGGCTGTAACCATTGCCACCAATGTAAGTGAGCAGTCTGTGGCAGCGATTAAGGAAAATCAGACAGAGCTTCAGGGAATTGATATTGTAGAGGATTCTGTCCGTAAGTATATTGATGATCCAAGTCTGGGACCGATCCTGGGATATACAGGACGTGCTTCTTCAGAGGAATTGACGGAATTGCGTAAGAAGAATCCGGAATATACCAATGATGCCATTGTAGGTAAGGTTGGTATTGAAAAATATATGGAAACGACTTTGCAGGGTACAGATGGTGAGGAGACTGTCACAGTAGACAATCTTGGTAAGGTCCTGAAAATTGATGATTCCACACGTGTGGAGCCTGTGGCAGGAAATGATGTATACCTGACGGTGGACAGTAAATGGCAGTCAGCTATCTATCAGATCCTAAAGCAAAGGGTTGCTGGTATTCTTCTTTCCAAGATAGAAGCCACAAAAACCTATGACTATAGCGTTAATAATGCGGCACAGATTAAAATTCCCATCTATGATGTATACAATGCACTGATTTCCAACAGTGTGATCGATATCCGGAAATTCAGTGAGGATACAGCCTCTGATACAGAAAAAAATTTATATGCCAAATTTCAGCAAAAACAGCAGCAGGTATTTGATATAATAACAAACAGACTGACAGAGGAGAATCCTCCTGCTCTAAAGGATGAGAATGATCAGGTTCAGGAATATCTCACTTATATCTGTAATGATCTGCTGCGGGATACTTTGGGTGTGATCTCAAAAAATGCTATTGATACTGCTGACGCTACTTATAAGGCATGGAGTCAGGATGAAAGCATCAGTCTGAAGGATTACCTGACCTATGCAACAGGACAGAACTGGATTGATATTTCCAAGATTTCCTCTGAGGGAGAATATCTGGATTCTGAGGAGGCATATAAGGCTCTTACAGATTATATCATTACCTACCTGAAGACAGATAACAGCTTTTCCAAACTGCTGTATAAGTATATGCTCCAGGAGGATACTATTTCCGGCAGAGAAATCTGTCTGGTACTCTATGACCAGGGAATTCTCTCAAAGGATGACGGAATGTATGATTCTCTGGCATCAGGTGCAATGACCGCCTATGATTTCATGGTCAATAAAATATATACTCTGGAAATCGAGCCGGCGCAGCTGGCACTGGAGCCATGTTCTGCTTCTGCAGTGATCACAGATGTAAAAACCGGAGATGTGCTGGCCTGTGTTTCTTATCCGGGTTATAACAACAATCTGCTGGTAAATGATATGGATACTGATTATTATGCCAAGCTTTCTATGGATCAGTCCAGTCCCTTTTTCAATAAAGCAACACAGCAGACCACAGCTCCCGGTTCTACCTTTAAGATTTTGTCAACAATTGCAGGTATGTCAGAGGGTGTGATCGATGACAGTACTTATATTGAATGTACAGGTTCCTTTGACCTGGTAACTCCACCGATCAACTGTTGGAATATTAACGGACATGGTCCCATCGAGATCAGGGAGGCCATTGAACAGTCCTGTAACTATTATTTCAATATGGTTGGTTTTAAGCTGGGACAGGATGGGGAAGGTAATTTCTCTGAGAACCGGAGTCTTGCAGTTCTTCAGAAATATGCATCTTTGATCGGCCTGGATAAGAAGACCGGAATAGAGATCACAGAATCTTCTCCCCATGTGTCAGATTCCCTGGCTGTACCCTCTTATATCGGACAGGGTACCAATGCCTATACTACCAGTCAGCTGGCAAGATATGCCACAGCGATTGCCACCAGTGGAACTGTATATGATCTGACACTTCTGGGTAAACTGACAGATTCCAGGGGAAATATCCTGAAAGAATATGAGCCTGATGTGATCAATACTTTGGATGTGGATTCCAGTGTATGGGCGGATATCCATGACGGAATGTACCGTGTGGTTCAGACTCATAAACAGTTCGATGGTCTGGGAATGGATGTTTCCGGAAAAACAGGTACTGCCGAGGTGGATGGTGTTTACCATCCCAACCATGGTATGTTTGTGGGATATGCTCCTTCCACTGATCCTCAGTATGCAATTGCCGTGCGTATTGAAAATGGTTATACATCAGGAAATGCGTGTCTGGCAGCAGCTGATATTTTTAAATACATTTTTGAACTGACTGATGAAGGAAACATCCTTACAGGTGTTGCTTCCAGTGATACCAGTGATACTTCAAACGACTAAGCATCAAAAGAAAAATACCAGGAGTATGGAAGCCTATCGATCAGGAGGAAAACAAACTATGAGTGAAGCCATTGTAATTACTTCCGGGAAAGGCGGAGTGGGAAAAACCACCACTGTCGCTAACATTGGAACAGGTCTTGCCATGCTTGGCAGAAAGGTTGTAGTGGTTGATACGGATATCGGTCTGCGCAATCTGGATGTTGTCCTTGGACTTGAGAACCGGATTGTTTATAATCTGGTAGATGTGATTGGTGGAAACTGCCGCCTGCGTCAGGCTCTGATCAAGGACAAACGTCATCCCAATCTTTTTCTGCTGCCATCTGCACAGACCAAGGATAAAAGTGCCGTTTCTCCGGAACAGATGATCAAGCTTACAGATGATCTGCGGGAAGAGTTTGATTATATCCTGCTGGATTGTCCTGCGGGAATTGAGCAGGGCTTTAAGAATGCCATAGCAGGGGCGGACAGGGCATTGGTTGTAACGACACCGGAAGTATCTGCCATCAGAGATGCAGACCGCATCATAGGACTTCTGGAAGCAAATGATATCAGGGATATACAGCTGATCATTAACCGGCTCCGGCCGGATATGATCGCCAGGGGAGATATGATGTCTGTGGAGGATGTGACGGAAATCCTTGCTGTGGATCTGATCGGAACCATTCTGGATGATGAACAGATCGTGATAGCCACCAACCAGGGGGAACCTCTTTCAGGAAAATCTTCCCAGGCGGAAGAAGAGTATAGAAATATCTGTCAGCGTATTATAGGTGAAAATGTACCGTTTATGAACATTGCTGAGAGAAAGAGTTTCTTCAGGAAAATCGGTAACATGTTTCGGAAATAAAATATCTGTAAGGAGGGATTCCGTGTGAAAGCTTTTTTCAGAGATAAGAAACGCTCCGCCGGATATGCCAGGGACAGAATGAAGCTTCTTCTGTTGTCTGAGAGGATTGACTGCTCTCCGCAAATGATGCAGATGCTGAAAAGTGATCTGATACACACAGTAAAGAAATATTTAACCATAGAGGAAGAACAGGTAAAGTTAAAAATCACCCAGGAGCCGGCTGTGCTCTATGTGTATGTTCCTGTTCTGGATAAAAAGGACAGATAAAATGTTAAAGCAGTATAAATTACGATTTTACAATTTCAGACTTATTATATTTCTGCTGGCCATCAGCCTTATCGGTGTTACACTGGTAGGAACTGCAGCAGAAAATCTTAAGTCCAAACAGTTTGTAGGAGTGATTCTCGGACTGATCATTATGGTGATCTTATCTTTGATGGATTATTCCTGGATTATGAATTTCCAGTGGTTTATGTATGGATTTAATATCATCATGCTGATTGTAGTGCGAATTGCAGGCTCCAGTGCTAATGGAGCTGCCCGATGGATCGGAATCGGTTCTTTTCGTTTTCAGCCTACAGAGTTGTCCAAAATTATTTTGATCGTCTTTTTTGCAAAATTTTTCATGGATCATGAGGAAAATCTGAACACTCTGAAGACGCTGGCTGCTTCTGCAGGATTACTGGCTGTTCCTCTTATACTTATCCTGGAACAGCCGGATTTAAAAAATACCCTTACTGTTATCGTGATCTTCTGTATGATGATATATATTGCAGGTCTAAGTTATAAAATTATCGGAGGAGCACTGTTGATTTCCGTTCCCCTTCTGATCATCTTTCTGTCTATTGTGGTGCAGCCGGATCAGAAGCTGCTGAAGGATTATCAGAGGTCACGTATTATGTCTTTCTTATATCCGGAAAATGAAGAGTATTCTGATAATATTGAACAGCAGAAGAACTCCAAGACAGCCATAGCATCCGGAGAACTGGTTGGAAAGAGGATAAGCGGAGATGACAGTACAGCATCTGTGAATGAAGGTAATTTTGTCTCCGAAAACCAGACAGACTTTATTTTTGCTGTTGCAGGGGAAGAGTATGGATTTATTGGATGTACAACGATTGTCCTGCTGCTTCTGGCAATCTCTTTTGAATGTATCCGCATGAGCCTGAGGGCCAAGGACCTGTCCGGTAAAATCCTGTGCTGTGGAATAGGGGGGCTGATCGCCTTGCAAAGCTTTATCAATATATGTGTTGCTACGGGAATGGCGCCGAATACAGGAACACCTCTTCCCTTTGTAAGCTATGGACTTACCTCTCTGGTCAGTTTGTATATTGGTATGGGCCTTGTACTTAATGTTGGACTTCAGAGCAGTGCATATAATAAAGAAATTATGAAGAAAGAGCTTGACAGGAAAGAGGACTACTTATGATGTTTGGAAAATCATCTGCCGGGAATAAAAATGAAAAAAAATCGGCCAGGCCATATAAAAATGAGAGAAGTGTCCATGTGTCACATTCCGGGACAGCTTCCCAGGTACAGACAACTGCACTTCCCAGATCACAGAGACCTTCCAGACAAAAGCAGAGAAGGCGTAAGCCTATAGGGCATACCATATTGTTGCTTTTGCTTATGGTATTTATAGCGGCAGGAGCATTTTTTGCTATCCGCTTATTGAATGGTACTTATCTGGGCAAACCGGTGAAAGCTTTTCAGGCTTCTGAAGTATTTACCAGCAGTCTGGCAGGAAAAGAAAATATGAAGGCCCGGCCCTTTGCACAGAAGCTTTGTGTTTCTTCCAAGGGCAGTGTAGACCGTATTAAAAATGCCTCTCTGGAGGAGGGACAGAAGGGACTTCTGTTTAATCTGAGTAATCATAAGGTATTATATGCCAATGGGATCTATGACAAAATCTATCCCGCCAGCATTACAAAAATCATGACAGCTATGCTTGCATTAAAAAGCGGAAAGCTGGATGATACAGTTACGATCACACAGGAGAATGTTACTTTGGAGGCTGGCTCCCAGGTATGTGGATTTGTGGCCGGAGATCAGGTTACCCTGGATCAGCTGCTCCATTGTCTTCTGGTTTATTCCGGGAATGATGCAGCTTCTGCAATCGCAGAATATGTTGGCGGTACCACAGAGAATTTTGTGGAGATGATGAACAGCTATGCCAGACAGCTGGGATGTACGGGAACTCATTTTACTAATCCTCATGGACTTCAGGATGAAAATCATTATACAACACCATATGATATTTATCTGATGCTGAATGAAGCTATGAATTATAAGGAATTCACTCAGATTACCCAGATGCCGTCGTATACTGTTACTTATACAGGCGCTGACGGAGAGTCCCACAGTGTCAGTCTGGAAGCTACAGACCATTATCTGACCGGTGAGGCAACCCCTCCCAAAGATGTAACGGTTCTGGGCGGAAAGACAGGAACCACTGCTTCTGCAGGTAACTGTCTGGCGATCATAACCCAGAATGCTTTTGGAAAACCTTTTGTATCTATTGTGCTGGGAGCATCCAGCAAGGAGCTCTTGTATCAGCAGATGAATTCGCTGCTCCAGAATATCAACAGTTAGAGAATTTTATCTCCGAAAATACAGTAAAATTAAGTAATTGTCATAAATTAATAAAATTTCACAAAAAAAGTAAATAACCCCTTGAATTTTATGATAATATGCACTATAATTGAAACATATTAATTGAGGAATTTAGTAATAATTAATATTATATGTGTCTAAGGAGGAAAACAGGATGGTTGAACTGATTGTAGGAAAGAAAGGTAAAGGCAAAACAAAAGTACTTTTAGACAAAGTGAATGGAGCGGTTAAAGAAGCGAATGGTAGCATTGTTTATTTGGACAAAAGCACCAAGCACATGTATGAACTGAATAATAAGGTTCGTCTGATCGATGTATCCGGCTTCCCGATTAAGAATGCAGATGAATTTGTAGGATTTATCTGTGGTATTCTTTCGCAGGATCATGATCTCGAGCAGATTTATCTTGACAGTTTTCTGAAGGTAGCCAAGCTGGAGGGTAAGGATGTTACAAGTACCCTTGAGCAGTTAGAATCCATTGGAACTCAGTTTAACGTTACTTTTATAATCAGTATGTCTTTAGACAAAGAAGAACTTCCTGAAGTATTCCATGAGAAAGTTATCGTGGCTTTATAATAATGACAACCAGGAAATGACTCTTATTGAATTTTAAAATTACATAACGAAATGCGAAAAGGATATCTCCATATAATGTGCCAGATATCCTTTTTGTGGCACAGAAAGAGGTTGACAAAAATGGAAGAATTATATCAGGCAATTGAGAAAAAAATTATAGAAGCAGGATATCCCAGAAGTATCTCCGGCGAGGCGGTATACAACGATATCTGTGATCAGATAGACGGGAAGGAAAATGGTTCTTATGTTTTATTGTCCAAGTTTGATGATGATGTTATTTTTGAATATCATATTACAGTGATGGACGATGAGTTTAATCTTGGTGTTCTGACAATGCGAACTCCAGAAGGCGTTTTTGAGACAAATTTTGATGAATGATTAATCCAGAGAATAAAAATTGGGGCAGATCAGTAAATTTCTGATCTGCTCCTTTTTAATCTTCACGTAAATGGACTGCAGAAGCCGCTTTACGGCGTCTTGCGTCATCCATGGCTGCATAATGCTTCTTTGTTGTATTAACGTCTCTATGGCCCAATACGTCGGCTACAAGATATATATCACCGGTTTCCTGGTAGAGAGCAGTGCCATAGGTGCTTCGCAGCTTATGGGGGGTGATTTTCTTGGTGGTGGTGACTGCGCGTGCATATTTTTTGACAAGATTCTCTACAGCCTGAATGCCGATGCGTCTTCGCTGGGTAGAGTAGAAGAGAGCATGTTCATGTCCTGACATAGGAATCACTCCCTCGCGGACTTCCAGATACCGGCGCAGAGCGTGCTCGACCTCTGTACCAAAATATATAACCATTTCATTTCCTCCTTTTCGGGTGATTTTGATACCATTATTTTTAAAATCAATATCCTCCACATCCAGTCCTACACATTCAGATACACGTATTCCTGTGCCGAGCAGGAGAGTAACAATAGCCAGATCCCGTTCTTTTGTTTTTTCATAATAAGCCTTTTTCTGTCCGGTAAGATCATCGCCGCAGTGCTCTATGTAATCCAGCAGAAGAGCAACCTCATCAGCATCCAGCCGAATGATGCTTTTATCATGGATCTTTGGTACATCCACAAGAACAGTTGGATTTGTTTTTATAAATTCATGTTTAAAATAATAGGCGTAAAAGCTTCTTAAAGCAGAAAGCTTACGTTTCATTCCGCGTTCCCCATTGGTTTCGGTTTTGTCACCATTTTTGTAGACCTTCAGATATTCCAGATATTCCTCAATATCAACCGCCTTTAACTGATCCAGGACATCAACAGTAAAATCCTTTAAAGAGTAATTTTTAAAGGCAGGGTTTTCATCCAATAAAAACTGGAAAAAGATCCGTATGTCATAGGCATAGGAAATTCTGGTATTGGTTGTGGTAACCGGATCCATAGCCCTGAAATAATCCCTGCAGAAAGGAGGAAGAGTTTTCAGAACTTCACGAAGCTTCAGGATATTAGAAATATCTGTTTGTTCATGATAGGTAACTTTTTTGTTGTCATTATAATCGTTTTGGTTATTCATTTGCTTATTTGCTCCTGTAGAAGTGGGTGCTCAATCTATACGACAAACGCCGGTTTTTCAAATAGATTAAGATAAATTACAGATAAACCTTTAAATCAGTCTGTTATATGTAGTAAAGCATCCCTTTTATGAGGGACGCTTTATGTAATTTAACGGATCTTGATTTGTACCGTTTGCAATTACACCAAAATGTAAATGTGGTCCGGTACTGTTGCCGGTACTGCCAACGTATCCAATGATTTGTCCTTTGGTTACTTTGGCGCCGACCTTGACCTTTGGATGAAATTTAGATTGATGCATGTATTCTGTGACCAGACCTTTCCCGTGATCGATCTTGGTATAATAGCCTGCACCTCCGCTTTCTGCCGGTTTTTGCATTGTGATTACGGTACCACTGTCTGCCGCGTAGATCGGTGTACCTGTAGGTGCCGGAATATCGATACCCTTATGGTTGGTGGACCCGATACCTCCAGGTGATTCTCTGTTGCCGAAATAACTGCTGATATAATTGTAAGTGGATTTCAAAGGCCAGCGGAATGATACTTTGTGATACTCTGGTATTATTGCTCCGTCCTCTCCTACGTAATCAGTACCTACCCATTGATTTTTGACTAAAATGCCTGTGGTAGGATCCAGATAGTATTTTTCTCCGTTAACAGTGATCCAGCCTGTTTCCCTTACACAGGTAGAAAGATTCAGATAATATTTGTTTTCCCCCAGTGTAAGCCATCCGGAGGCCAGTGTACCGTCTGCCTGGGAATAATAATAGGAACCGGATTTTTTGACCCATTTTTTGACAACCAGTCTGCCATTTGAGTCAAAATAATATCTGTTTCCGGATTTATCCTTTAGGAAACAATTGTCATAACGGATGCCATTTTTTTCTTTAAAATAATATTTATAACCGTCAATTTCCTGCCATCCTGTCACTAATTTACAGTCAGAAGAACGGAAATACCGATAATAAGAATCCGGCTTATAAAAACCCTTCACCAATCTTCCATTGGATGCGGCATAATAATAGGAGCCATCTGTCTCCTTGTACCATCCCTTCCGTACAAGTTCGCCGGTTTCACGGTGGAAGGAATACCAGTTTTTCTTGATCTTAAGACGTCCCTTAGCCAGGGTTCCATTGGATTTCAGATAATAAGTAGCCTTTCCTTTTTTTGCAAAGCAGTTTTTCAGCATTTTTCCCTTGTCTGAGAAACAATAGATCTTATTTCCTACTTTTCGGAAACCGGAACGGATCACACCATCCTTCCAGAAATAATATTTATTTCCGGCAGTTGTAGTGATCCAGCCAGTGTACATATATCCCTTTTTCTCATCAAAAAAATAATTCTTTCCATTGACGGTCTGCCAGGTGGTAAGCATTTTACCTTTCTCATTGAAGCAGTATTTCTTTCCGGAAATAGACAGGATTCCGGCCTTTGCTGCACCGGTTTTTCCAAAATAATACATATGACCTGAAGATGTTTTATACCAGCCCTTTGCCAGTTTTCCTTTCTGATCATAGTAATACCAGGAACCGTTTTTCTTAATAAAACCGGTCTTTTTCTGGGCAGCTTCTGTGCGGACTGCAGTTGTCATCAATCCGGTGCCGGATAATGTCAGTATGAGCATAGCCAGCACTAATATTACCAGACACTGCTTCCTGTTGTTTGTTTTTTGCTTCATCTTAGTATAAATCCCCCATTATATTCTATACAAAAAGATGCCAGAACTGATTATTGCTATCTTATCAGAGAAGTGATTCATCCAGGATAATGGTAAACGGACCATCGTTCTCAAGAGATATTTTCATATCTGCACCAAAGATGCCATGTTCTACCACAGGAACCTGTTTTGTAGCTTCATCCAGCATATATTCATACAGTTCATTGGCCATATCCGGAGCACCGGCATCTGTAAAGCCAGGTCTGTTGCCATGTCTGCAATTGGCATACAGGGTAAATTGGGATACCATCAAAAGCTCTCCGTTAACATCCTTCAAGGACAGATTTGTCTTTCCGTTCTGGTCTTCAAAGATTCGAAGTCCCAGCATTTTTTTCAGATATTTGTCAGCAATTTCTCTGGTGTCATTCTGACCGACTCCTACAAAAACCAGGAAGCCCTTTCCGATTTTGCCTACAATTTCCCCATCTACGCATACCTGCGCATGGTTTACCCTCTGTATCAGTAATTTCATTTTTGATTTCCCCTCATATCTTTTATAATATCTTTCTTATATAATATCTGTAACTATTTTCCTGATGTGTTTTTATTATTTTTTATCTTATCTTTTATCTGCAGAAATAATTTCTTTATATAAAGCCACAGGGAGTTTACAAGCTTTTTGATATATTCCCAGATAATACACACGATCCTGCATAAAGGATTCCAGATTTTCATAAAGAAATTATTTTTCTGGGCCTCCAGCTTTTCCGGTGAAATGTGGTGTCTCTCCTGTTTTTTCAGGGGGATCGCTTCGCCGGTTTCCGTGTCCAGACAATCGATATCTACATAGGATTCCTCCTCAAGAGGCATTTTTTTATCGTCAAGGGAATGACTGATCAATCTCCATATCATTGCATAAAGCACTGCAAATACCGGTACTCCTGCAATCATACCCGGAATTCCGAACAGTCCTCCGCCTATGAGAATGGCTACAATGACCATGAAGCTGGACAGACCGGTGGTTTCGCCCAGGATCTTTGGACCAAGGATATTTCCGTCAAACTGCTGAAGAAGCAGGATGAAAATTGCAAAGTAGATACCTTTCAGGGGGTCAACCACTAAAATCAGAAAAATGCAGGGGATTGCCCCGATGTATGGTCCAAAAAAAGGAATCACATTAGTCACACCAATGATCACACTGATCAGAATCGGATAAGGCATATCCAGTAAAAGCATTCCAATATAACATAAAATACCGATGATGGCAGAATCCACCAGTTTGCCATAGAGAAAACCGCCAAAGGTTTTGTCTGTGAAACGCATGGCATGGATCAGCGTGTTTGCCCATTTGGAAGGCAAAATGGCATATACAAACATTTTACTCTTAGCAACAAACTTCTCCTTGTCTGCAAGCACATAGAGAGCCACAATGGCACCGATGAGAAAGTTTTTCATGAAGATCAGTACATCAAAGATCCCATCAGAAACATTTTTCAGCATATTCTGCATCTGTGGAAGAATATTGGTCGTGAGATACTCCTGCAGTTTGGCAGAATACTGATTCATCATATCGATGGTTTCAGAATTCAGCTTCCATCCATGTTGTACAAAAGAATTCAGCCATTTCTCAATGACCTTTACATAATAAGGAAAGCTGTAAATAATATTCATGGAGCTTCGGATCAGCTGTGGAAGCACCATCATGATCAAAGCATAGATAAGGATCCAGAAGGCAAGCATGGAAACCAGAACACATGCCCAGCGGACAGCCTTCCTGCCCTTTTTCTGTAAATGGATCTCTCTTTTATCAAGCTGTGGATAAATAAGCTTTTTCTCCATTAAATTGATCAGTGGGCTCAGAACATAGGCAAGGATCACACCATATACAATAGGTGCCATGATTCCCAGAAATGTTTTGATTCCGGTGATCAGCGTTTTCATATGGAAAATCCCATAATAAAACAGCATACTGGCGGCAATTACCATAAAAGCGGTTACACCCCAGTGCAGATATTTGTTATCCCAACGAAATTTCATATTGTCCTCCTTTATAAACTGTTACGATTATAACATTTATTTTAATAAAAGTCTCTGCATTTAATAGAATTTTAATAAAAATACAGAACAAAAAAATCCCCTGCATTAGCAGAGGACTTTTTAATAGTTATTTTTTTGTGGAATCAAAAATCTGTACAGCCTGGATAATGGCTTTTGCTGCTCCATCGATTCCCAGCTTACTGCTGTCTACACACAGATTATAGCTGGATGCAGCGCTCCACTTTTTATTAGTATAATAATTATAATAGCTGGAACGGCTCTTATCGGTTTTGTTGATCATGTCCTTGGCTTCTTTGGCTGTTTTATTGTGCTTCTGAGATAAACGGCTGATTCGCCAGTCCATATCTGCATGTACAAATACACTGAAGCAATCCTTATATTCAGCCAGAGCATAATCTGCACATCGTCCCACCATTACGCAAGGACCCTCGGAAGCCAGTTTCTTGATGGCATCAAACTGGGCCAGGAAAACCTTATGGTTCATTGGCATATCTGTAAAGCCTGCTGAGGAATAACCAAAGGAATATGTATCCATTACAAGAGAATACAGAAAGCTGTTGGTTGGTTTTTCATCATGATTTTCAAAAAGCTCCTTGCAGATACCACTCTCATTGGCTGCATGTTCGAGAAGCTCCTTATCATAGCATTTAATTCCGAAATATTTGGCAACTTCCTGACCAATCTGTCTTCCGCCGCTTCCATATTCACGACCGATTGTGATAATTGAACTTGTACTATTCATAATACTACACTCCCTTCTGTCACCTAGCTTGTTGTAAATATATTATACAATATATTGTTAAAAAAGCAAACTATTTTCGCAATTTTTCCAAAAGCTTCTCAAAATATTCTGGTAAAGGTGCTGTAAACTCCATATATTCCCCTGTAGAAGGATGCACAAATCCCAAAATCATGGCATGAAGGGTCTGACCCTGGAGATGGTAAGGATTCCTGCCTGAGCCATATACTTCATCACCAAGCAGGGGATGCCCTATACTTGTCATGTGGACACGGATCTGATGGGTACGCCCTGTTTCCAGACGGCATTCCACATAAGTGGCATTGGGAAAACGCTCTAGTACCCTGTAATGAGTGACAGCTTCTTTTCCGTTTTTGTAATTGATCGCCATTTTTTTCCGGTCAACCGGATGGCGCCCGATAGGGCCCTCGATGGTTCCTTCCTCCTCTTTGATCACACCTGCTACAATCGCACGGTAACGACGTTTGATAGAGTGCTCCTTTAACTGTAGGGCAAGATCTCTGTGGGCATTATCATTTTTGCAGACCAGAAGTGCCCCTGTAGTATCCTTATCGATCCTGTGGACGATTCCCGGACGCAGGACACCATTGATACCGGACAGATTCTCCTTACAGTGTGCCATGATGGCGTTTACCAGTGTCCCTGTAGTATGCCCTGCACTGGGATGCACTACCATTCCCTTTGGCTTGTTAACTACAAGAACATCTTCATCTTCATAAAGGATATCCAGAGGAATGTCCTCCGGAAGAATGTCAGGCTCTGTCATATCCGGCACTTCCACAGTGATCACATCTCCTGCCTGTACCTTATAGTTTGCCTTGACAAAAGTTCCCTGAACTGTAACCTTTTGTTCTTTCAGAAGCTTTTGAATGTAAGAACGGGAAAGGTCTTCGTTTGAATCGGAAAGATATCGGTCAATCCGGATACCGGACTGACCGTCTGAAACTACATAATTAAGAATTTCCATTTCTGCTCCTAATTTTTTCTATTCAGAAAACGAAAATCGCTTTCATCTTTATATTTGAAACATACGCAAAAAACCAAAAATATGCCGCTGCATACCACATAAATATCTGCCATATTAAATACAGGAAAATCAATCAGTGAAAAGTAAATAAAATCGATCACATAACCGCGGAATACTCTGTCGATCAGATTCCCAACAGCACCTGCCGCCAGCACAAGGGCTGTACAGATGAGAGGGAGATAATACCGTGTTTTGGGGATTTTAATATAAATATACAAAAATACACAGAAAAACAGAAGACATAAAGTTATCAGCAGCGGAATCTTTCCCTGAAGCATTCCAAAGGCCATTCCCCTGTTTTCCAGATATTTCAGCTGTAAAACACCTGGGATCAAAATGATATCCGGATTTCCCTTTAACTGTGACAGTGCCAGAAGCTTTGTCCCTTGATCCATCAGGATAAGAAGCAGAGTCAGGATCACACCTGTCCAGGCAGGAAAAGGGAGATCTGAAGCTCCTTCTCTTTTCATGACAGGATCTCCCGGATGGCGCCTAAAAGTTCCATATCCGTCACGGTTTTGTCAATAAAACTTTTACCGATTCCATCCATCAGGATAAATTTAATATGTCCGGCTTCCATTTTTTTGTCCTTCTTTGTGGCTGCCAGAATTTCCTCGGCATTCAGAGAATCTACAGTAAGGGGCAGATGAAAGGCTTCACAGCCTTTACGGATTTCATTATATTCTTCCTGAGTCAGAAGCCCTCTCTGCATGGAAAGATATGCAGCTGCGATCAGACCGATCCCTACACACTGACCATGGAGCAGCTGGAAATTCTTTAATTTCTCTACAGCATGTCCAACTGTGTGTCCAAGATTCAGAAGAGCTCTCTCACCCTGCTCTTTGGGATCACGTTCTACCACTCCTGCTTTGATTTCGCAGCATCTGCGGATCATTTGGGACAGAAGGGTATAATCCAGCTCCTGGATTGTTTTTTGATTTGCACAGATGAATCGGAAAAATTCTCCGTCACAGATGAGACCGGTTTTCAGGATTTCACCCATTCCACAGGCAAATTCTTTTTTGGGAAGTGTATTTAAAGCAGACAGATTCATATAGACAAGACGGGGCTGATGAAAAGCTCCAACCATATTTTTATACTGCTGGAAATCCACACCGGTTTTTCCGCCCACACTACTGTCAACCTGGGAAAGAAGGGTGGTTGGAACCTGGATAAAATCAATCCCTCTGAGATAGGTAGCTGCACCAAAGCCGGTCAGATCACCTACCACACCACCTCCTAAAGCAACCAGGAGCCCCTTGCGGTCCATTTCATGTTCAATAAGAGAACGATATAGTTCCTGTACTGTGTCCAGATTCTTATTTTTTTCCCCTGCTTCAAAGACAAAGGAAAATATCTGGGAAGAAACCTCCTGCAGAGAATCCATTACAGACTTCAGATACAAAGGCTCTACGTGACTGTCAGTGACAACACAAATTTTATGTCCAGACAATCCTTCTTCCCTTACAGCCTGTGCCAGTCTGGAAAAATCTTTTTCAAAATAGATTGGATAATGAAAATCTCCCTCACGTTTTACAAGTAATTTCTGTTCTGCCATTTCAATACCCTCCTGTCATTTAAATATATAAACTTAACTGTATACTGCTCCGTCCTTTTCTGGTCTGGTGGGACGTGCCCTCATAGATAAAACGTCCCTTCCCTCTGACTGAGATAATATCTCCCTCTCTGGGTTCATAACCATTGGAGGTGATCAGCTTTCCATTTACAAAAACCTGTCCCCCTTCAATATAAGACACCATACTGCTTCTGGATGCTTTAAAAGCCAGTGCAATGAGAGAATCCAGACGGACAGAGGCACAGGTACCATGAATGGTTTCCATTTTGGGGGAAGGCAGTTCCTCCTGCTTATCTACAATAGTGATCAGAATATTGGTATGACGGACACGGCACAGATTTTTAAGAAAAAAATCCGTCATTTTTTTATTACAGAAAAACCAGGCAGCCTTTTCCTGAACCAGGATATCCCCAATCATGGCTCTGTCCACGCCCAGATTCAGCAGGGCACCCAGATAATCTCTGTGGGTCAGTTCTTCTGAAAATTTCAGGGATTTTGGTTCAATCTTCAGGCAGTCTATAGGATATTCCCAGGTAAAAGCAAGAGCATCAGGATGAAAAGCCACCATCTGACGCTCCGCATTCGCATAGCCACCGGAGGATTCCACAATGATCTGCGGAAATTGCTGCCGGAGACTATTAACCATATTCTGTTCATTCAGATTAAGAAAATCCGAAAAAGTCACAATATCTCTCTGGTAAGAAAGATCAGCCAGTTCACGGATCCTCTTTAAAAAGAAGTCATTCTTCTCCATGGGAGATCAATAGCCTGCGCGCACAGAAGGTGCAGCTCCTCCCAGTATATTCTGGAGATCACCGGTGATGTCTACATTATAAGGTCCAAGTACAAAAATGTAGCTGGATACTTTCTGAAGGCTTCCGCCCAGAGAATAGCAGGCTCCTGATGTGAAATCAATGATTCTCTGTGCCAGTTCCACATCGATTCCTTCCAGATTTAAAATTACAGTAGAGTTGTCTACCAGTGTATCTGCGATTTCACGGGTATCCTCCATAGAAGATGGTTTGATCACGCACACCTCCATATTTGGTCCCTGGGAAGCTTTACGGCTGCTTCTCATAGGAGTAATCTTGGAAGATGCTGCCGGACGTGTCTGGCGTTCTGCACGTTCCTGTCTGGCCGGAGCTTTCGTTGCAGCGGAAGCGGTTGGCTGTTTAAGGGAAGATGTCTGTTTGGATTCTGATTTCAGTGGTTTCTCATCGAAATCATCAAAGTCTTCGTCCTCAGAGGAATCCTTCTTTTTGGTGAATTTATCAAAGAATTTCTTCTTTGGTTTATCCTCAAAATCATCATCCAGGAAATCCTCGTCATCCTCTCCTTCTAACAGATCATCGTCCAGAAATCCATCGTCATCATAATCATCGTTTAATTTGATGGCATCTAAAAATTTATCTAAAACGCCCATTTTAATCTCCAATCTTCTTTATTCTTCTTTTATTGAGTAATCTCTTTCACCAAAGATACCTGTTCCCACACGCACCATTGTTGATCCTTCCTCAGCAGCGATCTGATAGTCATTGGTCATTCCCATGCTCAGAACACTCATAGTAATATTATTAATGTTTTTTTCCCTGATGTCAACACTTAATTTCCTTAATTTGCGAAAAACTTCTCTGTTTTCCTCGGGATCTGAGACAAAAGGAGCAATTGTCATAAGTCCCATTACCTTCAGGTGGGGGTAAGAAGCAATTTCTTCTATAAAAGGAAGGACTTCAGAGGTTTTCAGACCAAATTTACTCTCTTCTTCCGCTACATTTACTTCGATGAGTACCGGCATACAAAGATCTTTTTTTGCAGCTTCCTGCTCAATGGTCTGAGCCAGACGCACAGAATCCACGGAATGGATCATTGCAACCTTATCAATAATATATTTTACTTTATTGCGCTGCAGATGACCGATCATGTGCCACTGGATATCTGAGGGCAGTCTGTCATATTTATCCATGATCTCCTGTACCTTATTTTCGCCAAACACACGGGCACCTGCATCATAAGCCTCCTGAAGCATTTCCACAGGCTTTGTTTTACTTACTGCTACAAGGGTTACCTCTTTGGGGTCACGTCCTGCTTTCAGGCAGGCCTGTTCTATATTTTTCTGCACAGTTGCCAAATTATCTGCTAACATTTTACTGCCTCCTCTTATTTTTAAGCTAATGGCTTTAATACAAAATATCTTCTTCTTTTACTTTATCTGCGTTTTTTACGATATGATCATATCTATAGAGACCATAGGCGGTATTTCTGGAAACAATAGCGTATTCCTCATTCTGGTCAAGTACCTCAATACGGCGGAAAACAGCATAGCCTTTATTGATGCAGTACACACCTTCCAGAGTATCTGTTTCTCCTATGATATAGCGCTCACCTGTTTCCTGATTTACAATGGCATCACCTTCTTTGAAAGCGCTTTTGTCTACATAATAGGTATAGGTGGTTTCCGAGGATTCCTTGGTCTGATCTGTGACCGGATCCTCAATTTTTGCATAAATACTTACATCCTTAAAGACAGAAGCATATTTTCCTGATTTTGTCTTCTCTTCCATTATAAAACCTGTATTGCCGGTTTTGGGATCAGTAGCTGCCATCTTGTCCGGGATCACATAGAAGTCCTTGGTCACAATGGAGGAAAGGGGGATTTTTAATCCTACCACTGTATTGGTTACAAGCTCAATATCCAGAAAACGGTCAGATGCATAACGGATCAGTCCCTTGCTGAAATCGATCTGTCCGTATTTGCCGCCATCAATGGTAATAATAGAAAAATCACCGGTCTGAGTCATATCATCCTTCAGAAACTTTACACGGATGACAGACCGATCCTTTAATTTCTCTGCCTGTTTGTCACTTAAGGGGATTAAAAGACTCCAGCGTTCATCCGTAATGATCGTGTAAATATCATCTCCTGACTTAACAGAATCTGAAGTTTTTAAATCTGTTTCATGGTAGGAATTCTGGTCAAAGTCCTCTGCAGTGACAGTATCTACAGTCTTGCCCTCATAATTATCCACAGAGTACAGGATGATCCCGTCAGATTCTGCCTTGTTTATAGATTCATCTCCGACATAGCTGGTGACCTGTTCCACAGTGTCTGCAGCGTTATCGGATGAATCCTGGTCTGTATCCGTTTCATCAGAGGTCAGAGGTGCCGTAGAAGCTGCGCTTTCTGCATACTGAAGGATATTTCCCTTCAGATCATATTTGAAACTATAGGTATTGTTAAATTTACTGGAATTAAAGCTTTTGGAAAAGCTCATCATATCATTTCTTATACTGGAAAGCTCATCCTGGGAAAGCTGGGAGGTGGAGGAAGCGGATTTCGTGCTGCTGATTCCGTATACAGCTCCGTTTGCATTGATCTTACTTCCTTCTCTGGCATAATAGGTGATATATCCGGATGAGGAAGCCTTGCAGACAGATTCCTCTCTCACTGCAAGACCGGTATAGGTTTCATTTCTTGATAAAGGGCCGGAGGTTACCTGGTAGGATTCAATATGGGGAGTAGTCAGATACAGAATCGCACTGAAAGCCATATATACAAACAGTACTCCAAACATAATGGTTCCGATATTCAGGCCAAATATTTTGCTGAATCTGGCAAGGATTCCCGGCGCTTTTTTTTGTTTTTTATGATTATCAGGCAAAGGGCTGCCTCCTTTAAAAAATTCATTCCAAAATATTGTAACATCATATCTATATAAAAACAAGAGTAGAACGTATTTTCCGAATATCCGTTTGCGTTTAAGCACAGGATGTGTTATAATTATAAATTATAAAAGATTCGGGAGGTACAACTGTTATGGCATATGGCAGAATTACACAGAAACAGCAGGAGATTCTTGATTATATCAAAAATGAAATCCTGAACAGAGGCTTTCCTCCGGCAGTACGTGAAATCTGTGAGGCAGTAGGCCTTAAGTCAACATCCTCCGTGCATTCACATCTGGAAGCTCTGGAGAAAAACGGATACATCCGCAGAGATGCTACCAAACCCCGTGCGATAGAGATCATTGATGACAATTTCAATCTGGTACGCCGTGAGGTGGTAAATGTACCGATCGTGGGTACTGTAGCTGCCGGACAGCCTCTTCTTGCGGTGGAGAATATTGAAGGATATTTTCCTGTTCCTGCAGAGTTTATGCCAAATGAGCAGAGCTTCATGCTGAAGGTAAAAGGCGAAAGTATGATAAATGCCGGAATATTTGACGGAGACCAGGTTCTTGTCCGCAAGCAGTCTACTGCAGAAAGCGGGGATATTGTAGTGGCACTGATGGAAGACGGAGCTACAGTGAAGACTTTTTACAAGGAAAAAGGCTACTATCGTCTTCAGCCGGAGAATGATACTATGGACCCTATCCTGATCCATGAGGGACTGGAGATTCTGGGCAAGGTGTTTGGAGTGTTCAGACTTTACAAATAAGGTTATTTTATTTATGAAAAAAGGAGATATACGGTCACAGAGTTCTGTGGGTATATCTCCTGCTTTTTTATTTCTCCAGAAATTCGCTGATATCCAGTTCTTTTCCATCTCTCCAGATTCTTTCCAGGTCGTAGAAAAGACGGTTTTCTTCGTCAAATACATGAACGATCATATCGCCGTAATCCATAAGTACCCAGCTGGAATTGCGGGTTCCCTCAATCTGTTTTGCCTCAAATCCGGCTCTGCCCAGAGTCTCATCTACATTGTCTACCATTGCCTGTACCTGATTCTGGTTGGAAGCGCTGGCAATTACAAAATAATCTGCGATCACGGATACTTCATGGATATCAATTACCTTAATATCCTTACCCTTTTTCTCGTCAAGAGCGCGGCAGGCAAGCTTTGCCATTTCCAGTTCTCTGCTCATCAGTTGATCTCCTTTTCTGTCTGGGAAACTCTTTTTATATGCAAATCTTTATAATATAAGAAGGCTTCCTTGGTTGTAGTGTCAACATCCTTGGGATTTTCCTCCAGGTAGGCAAGAGAATCCTTCAGGATTTCATACATGCATTCATCCAGATCCTGAAAAGCCAGTTTACGGACGAAGGTCAGATTTGGTGCCTTGTCACGCTTGGGCTCAATATAATCTGCAATATATACAATTTTTTCTAATAAGGTCATATCCGGTTTGCCTGTAGTGTGCCAGGTGATAGAAGAAAGAATCTCCTGGTCAGTCACCCCGTACTTTGCTTTTGCCACATAGGCTCCCAGCTTTGCATGAAGCAGAAAGGGGTGAGTCTGTTCGAATTCAGTTACCGGGATCTTGTGCTGGCTGCACATTTTTAATTTCTTTTTATTGGGAATGCATTTTGCACAATCATGAAGAAGGCCTGCAGTCTGTGCCTGGATCAGATCACAGCCGTGTACCATAGCCAGTGCTGCGCAGGTGTACATTACTCCCATGGTGTGGGCGTAACGGTCTTCGTCCAGATATTTGGCAAGCTTCTTCTCCATTTTTATAAAGTCGTATTCTGCCATTGGAAAATCATCCTTTCTCTTTGACCGGACTGTAAATATGATTTTCTTCAATATAAGAAATCACCTGATCCGCCACATAATATCGAATGCTTTTTTTCTCCTTGATCCAGTCGCGGATGGTTTCACTGGAGATATCAATATTCATAGTATCCAGTCTCAGAAATGTCCCCTTATATTTAAGGGAAAGACGTTCCATTTCTCTGTCCAGCTCCGCAACTGAGGTATGGTTTCTGACAGCTACTACCAAGATACAGTTCTGACAGATTCTGTCAGGATTCATCCAGGAGTCAAAGTCATAGAGAGAATCTGCTCCGATAATGAAATAATAATCTGTATCCGGATTCTGCTTTTTCATCATCTCCAGGGTATGATAGGTATAAGTATAACCATTTTCATGCATTTCTGTCAGAGAAAGCTCAAAATGCGGATTTCCACAGATTGCCTTCCTGACCATTTCCACACGCTGATCATCTGTGGCCCTTCCCTGTCGGTTCCTTTTGTGCGGCGGGTTTCCGCTGGGCATAAAAAGAACCTTGTCCAGATGGAGTTGTTCATAGGCTTTTTCCCCAAGGATCAGATGACCCAGATGTATGGGATCAAAGGTGCCGCCCATAATTCCTACTCTTTTTCTGCTGTCAGACATAAAATTCTCCATTTATTATTTCTTTGGCAATACAATTTTCTTTTTGTCGTCTTTTCCTTCACGGTACAGTACAATTTTTCTGCCAATTACCTGTACCACCTGAGAACGGGTACGCTCTGCAAGAGTCTCAGCCATCTGTCTGGAATCTTCCAGGCAATTCTGAAGAACATTGATCTTGATCAGCTCTCTCGCTGCAAGTGCTTCATCTACAGAAGCAGTGTTCTCAGGAGTAAGTCCTCCCTTGCCAAGCTGAAGGATTGGGTCCATAGTCATTGCCAGACCCTTTAAATATGCTCTTTGCTTACTTGTTATCATATTTTAATGTCCTCTGTTTGAAAAACTTATTTATAATAGTCAAAGTCAAATCCGTACATACGGACGGTATCTCCCTCCTGGATACCTGCCTTTTCAAGTTCATCCAGAATACCGCCTTCCTTAAGAAAACGCTGGAAGAAAGCAAAGCCTTTTTCGGAATCCAGGTTTGTATAACCAAGCATCTTTTCGATCTTTGGTCCTTCTACAATAAAGATGGTAGGATCCTCGGCATCCTGCTCCACTGTATAAGGAAGGTTCTCGGACATAAGCATATCTTCCGGGAAAAATTCCTGTTCAAATACGATAGGTTCTTGCTTACAGTTATCCAACAGTTCTTTTACATGGAAGAGGAGTTCACGTACACCCTGACCACTTACAGCGGAAATGGCATATACCTGAATGCCCTTTGGTTCAAATTCTTTTTTCAGCTTATCAATGGGGCTTTCTTCCCCATCTTCTGTAAAAATACAGTCGATTTTGTTCGCTGCGATTACCTGCGGTCTGGAAGCGATTTCAGGATTATAGGCTTCCAGCTCTTTATTGATCTTGTAAATATCGTCAATAGGATCACGTCCCTCTGTGGAAGCTGCATCTACAATATGGATGATTACCCGGGTACGCTCAATATGGCGCAGGAATTCATGGCCAAGCCCCACACCCTCAGATGCACCCTCGATCAGTCCGGGAATATCTGCGATGACAAAGCCACCGTTTTCTGTATCTACTACACCCAGATTCGGACTCAGGGTGGTGAAATGATAATTGGCAATTTTAGGCTGGGCATTGGTGACTCTGGAAAGGAAGGTGGACTTTCCTACATTTGGAAATCCTACCAGACCAACGTCAGCAATTACCTTCAGTTCCAGAAGAACCTCCAGCTCCTGGGCCGGCTGTCCGGGCTGTGCATACTTTGGAACCTGCATGGTCGCTGTGGCATAGTGCTGGTTCCCTTTGCCGCCTCTGCCGCCCTTTAATACGATCTGCCTTTTATTTTCACCGGACATATCTGCAATTACCTTACCGGATGCAGCGTCCATGATCACAGTTCCTTCCGGAACCTTTAATACCACATCTGCTCCGTCGGCACCATGGCAGCGCTTCTTGCCGCCTTCTTCACCGTCCTGAGCTTTATATTTTCTTTTGTGTCGGTAGTCGCCAAGGGTGTTCTGGCCTTCATCTACCTCAAATATGACATCTCCGCCACGGCCGCCGTCACCGCCGTCAGGTCCGCCATTGGGAACATATAATTCTCTGCGGAAACTTACATGGCCGTCGCCGCCTTTACCGGAGCGGATAAAAATTTTCGCTCTGTCTGCAAACATTTGACACACCTCATCTTTTAAATTTAAAGAAAGGCTTCAAACCCTGACAGATTTGAAGCCTCTCGCCTAACCAGATTATTCTGCTTCTACTGGAACGATAGAAACCTGTTTCTTATCGCGTCCTTTTCTGGTAAATCTTACAACGCCGTCTTTGAGTGCGAATAAAGTATAATCTTTACCGCATCCTACGTTTTCACCAGCATGGATCTTAGTTCCGCGCTGTCTGTAAAGAATATTTCCAGCTTTTACAAACTGTCCGTCTGCTCTCTTCGCACCTAATCTTTTAGATTCGGAGTCACGACCGTTCTTTGTAGAACCAACTCCCTTTTTATGTGCGAATAACTGAAGGTTCATTTTCATCATGTTGTTACACCTCCTTGACTTTTACTGTCAAATATCGATTGTTATAACTATGCTCAATTTCTGTTAATCCGAGGATAAGGGAATCCATGAGAAGTTTACCCTTCTCCGTAACCGGAGCTGTAAATCGGATAGAAACATAACCATCATCCTCTTTGGCTTCAAACTTATCGTCTGTAAAAGCCTCCAGGGAATTCACTGTGTTGATGATCAGCACAGATACAGCGGCACAGACAATATCCTGTCCTTCCTCTGCATATCCTGCATGTCCCTTTGATATCAGTTCCAGATAAGTACCTTTTCTCTTCTTAACTGTAATTGTAATCATAATGACACCAGATTAACCGTTAATCTTTTCGATTTTTACTTTAGTGTACTGCTGTCTGTGACCGTTTTTCTTGTGATATCCAGTTTTTCTCTTGTACTTGTAAACGATAACTTTCTTTGCTTTACCGTTTTCAACTACAGTAGCGGTAACACTGGCACCTTTAACATCCTCACCTGCTTTGAATCCGTCATTGCTTACTGCAATAACATTATCAAAAGTAACGGTTTCACCAGCTTCAACACCGAGTTTCTCAACTCTGATTACGTCGCCTTCAGCAACTTTGTACTGTTTACCACCTGTTGCAATAATTGCGTACATCTGTGGCACCTCCTATAATCTTTACTCGCCAGATATGGTGGCCTTATGGCACTTAAACCTCTCTGTGCGGCATCTCATTAATAATATCGGACAAAAAATGATTTGTCAATATGTTTTTTCCTTTTTTTTAATATTTCTTTTTTAATATTTTTTGCAAAGAATAGATTTACATAATCATATTATTGCAAACCAGAAACAAAGACTTCTGCTTATCGCAATTCTCTAAGCTCTTCTATTACAGGTTTGCGTACCTTTTTTCTGGTCATTTCCAGAATATGCAGAGGTGTGATATCCACAGCCTTTGCTTTTACAGGATCCCGCCGCAGATGCTTCTGCAGAACATGGAACAGTTCATCCTGATGATCCGGATTTTCCATATTAATAAAATCAATCAGTATAAGGCCGGACAGATTGCGAAGCTGCAGCTGTCTGGCAATTTCTCCTGCTGCCTCCAGATTGATCTTACGGTAAGTCTCCTGCATTTTCTTTTTGCCAGTGAATTTTCCACTGTTTACATCAATAGATACAAAAGCCTCAGTCTGTTGTATTACCAGGAAGCCACCGCTTTTCAGCCAGACCTTTTCGTGTCTGATCTCTTCCAAGGCAGTCTCCAGACGGTGAAGCTTATACAAAGGAAGCAGTTTATCCTCATAAAGACGGATTTTGGTTGTTTCTTCCGGGCTGTTTTCCTTCAGATAACCGGAAATTTCCTGAAAAATCTCCGGTACATCTGTCAGGATCTCTTCCAGGCTTCGGCTGTTAATGTCCCTGACTGCAGAAATATAAATGGGTTCTGTTTTATAAATACAGCTAAAGCAGGTACGGGATTTTCCGGCAACAGCTACTTTTCGGTACAGTGATTTAAGATATTCCAGCTCCCGCAGAAGCTCCTCCTTGGATGCATCTGCTGCATTGGTACGCACGATAAGACCATATTCTTTATCCGGACGGTGAATCTCTTCATCCATCCATTTGCTGAGTCTGCTTCGGTCATCATTGGAAAGCTTATTAGAAAGTCCGAATTTCTTATCTCCTGTGGTGAGAACCAGATATTTTCCTGTAAAATTCAGATTGGTAGTCACAGCAGGAAGCTTTCCCTTCATAGCTTCTCTGTTGATCTGAACCAGAATTTCATCTCCCGGTTTTATAGGCCTGTCTTCCTTTTTGACAGAGGCATAGATGGCATCCTGAACATCAGACAGCTGCAGATAACAGCGTTCCCCTGCAGAAATCTGAACAAAAGCAGCTCCGATGTTGGCCGCAATATTTTCTACCTGTCCTACATAAATGTTTCCCAGGGTAGATTTATGATCTATGGGTTCAAAGCGAAGCTCCATGACCCTGCCATCCTCTTCCCGGGCACATACATAACAGGGAACCTGGCAGATTTCCATTTTCGTAATAATAAGCTTATTCAACTTCTTCTCCTAATGATTCCAGAGTAACGAATTTGTGGTTATCCTCTGTACCCTTATCTGCATATACTTCCAGACGTTTGATCGTGTAGGCAAAGTCCGGAAGCTCTGCACCGAGCCATGCGAAAAAGGTATCAGTTACAAGTTCCGGCTTTGTATAATTGGCACTTGCAGAAGCAAGCATCATAAAGATCTTGTCTCCCTGAAGTTCCATTTTATAAATAAAGGGACGGATATCTATTTCCTTTTCACTGCGTTTGGTTTTTTTCATAACCTTGATCTCCGGCTGTGCCAGGAAATCATTAATCTTATCTTTCCAGGAAATCTCCGGTTCTTTGCCCGGACGGAATTCTACATAATAATCAGCAGCAGCCACCAGAGACATGGCCTTACCTGCTTTGCCATCTTCTACCTGACGGGTACTGATCACACGGACACCTTCCACCATCACGGCGTCCAGACGTCTGGTAATCTCTGAGGTAGGAACTGTCTCTGTCAGCTCCAGATCGAAGTACTCTCCCAGACTCTCAGTACCAACACCCAGAGGTGCTGCAAAGGACATGATCATGTGAGGACTGAAACCTCCGGAAAAAGCAACAGGAAGATTCGCCCTGCGGATGGCTTTCTGGAAATAACGCATGGTATCCAGATGTCCCACAAATTTAACAGGACCCTCTTTACTGAATTTAATTCTTACCTTCATAACATACACCTCCGCCATAACGCATAGCACCACAGCCGGAACATTTCTGACGGCAGTTTGGTGTTACAGTTTCTTTCTTTGCCTGTTCCCATTCATGGATCAGGAATTTTTTGGTCACTCCCGCATCAATGAAATCCCATGGAAGGATCTCCTCTGTAGAACGTTCCCGGAGTGTATAGAAATCAATGTCTGTATTGGTTTCTGCAAAAGCTTCTTTCCATATATGATAGTCAAAGCTTTCTGACCAGGCATCATAGATCGCGCCCTTCTCATAAGCTTTCAGGATCACCTGTGCACAGCGGCGGTCACCTCTTGCAAGGAAGCCCTCAAGGATCGTAACATCCGGCTCATGCCAGCTGTAGCGGATACTTCTCTGGTTTACCTGTGCGCGGATCTCGTTTTTTACGACCTTTGCTTTCTCTACGAAATCTTCCTCCCTGTACATGCCTGCCCACTGGAATGGAGTGAATGGCTTTGGTACAAAGAAGGAAGTACTTACATTTACCTGAACCTTACCTTTTCGCTGTTCCTTTGGAACTTCTTCGTAATAGGTTTCTGCGATCTTCTGTGCAAGATGAGCAATGCCCTTCATATCTTCTTCAGTTTCAGTCGGAAGACCAAGCATAAAATAAAGCTTTACCTGGTTCCATCCGCCCTTAAATGCTTCTCCTGCACCGTGAAGAATTACTTCTTCTGTCAGACCTTTATTGATAACGTTACGCAGACGCTGAGAGCCTGCTTCCGGTGCGAAGGTAAGGCTGCTCTTCTTTACATCCTGTACCTTGCTCATAACATCCAGCGCAAAGGCATCAATACGAAGGGATGGCAGAGAGATATTGACAGCATTGCCATGGAATTCTTCGATCAGGAAGTTGACCAGCTCCTTCAGCTCAGAGTAATCACTGGAGCTTAGAGAGCTTAAAGAAATCTCCTCATGTCCTGTATTCTGAAGCATTTCTCTGGCACTTGCCTTTAAATTCTCTACGTTGCGCTCTCTGGTAGGGCGATAGATCATACCTGCCTGGCAGAAACGGCAGCCACGGATACAGCCACGTTGGATCTCCAGGGTGACACGATCCTGAGTAGCCTTGATAAATGGAACTACAGGAGCTTTGATGGCGCGGTAATCCTTAGTAACATCGGTAATCAGCTGCTTACAGACTTTTTCCGGTACCCCTTCTTTTGCCGGTGTAAAGGAGGCAATGGTGCCGTCTTTTTTGTAGGTTACATTGTATAAAGAGGGAACATAAATTCCGGGGATCTGGGAAGCTGCAAACAGGAAGTCTGCTCTGGAGCCGCCTGCTGCCTTATTTGCCTTATAGGCATCAAACAGAGCATCATAGACAGTCTCACCCTCACCAATATAAAACATATCAAAAAAATCTGCGATGGGTTCCGGATTATATGCACAGGCACCGCCACCGATTACGATAGGGTCATCTTCCTTACGATCTTTTGCCAGAAGTGAAACATGGCTCAGATCCAGTACCTGAAGTACATTGGTATAACACATCTCATATCCAAGAGTAATGCCAAGGAAATCAAATTCCTTTACAGGCTCCTGGGATTCCAGGGCAAAAAGTGGAACATGTTCCTCACGCATGATCTTATCCAGATCCATCCACGGAGAAAAGACGCGCTCACACCAGACATCTTCACGCTCATTAAACATGTTGTAGAGGATCATCATGCCCAGATTAGACATACCGATCTCATAAACATCCGGGAAGCACATGGCAAAGCGGATATCTACGTTGTTCTTATCTTTCATTACAGAGTTGACTTCCCCGCCGATATAGCGGGCTGCCTTGTCAACCTTCATTAAAATTTCATCGCTTAAAGCTAGAGTTCTCATAGTATTCCTTTCAAAGGTTATTGTATCACATTGTGTTAAGCAGGGAAAATCCCCCACAATATTCCTATTATATACGGAATGGTGGGGGATTTCAAGGGATTAGTTTTCCAGGTGACACCATTGCACTCTTCTGTTTTTGTTTTAAGTCTTTATAGTTTCTGCCGTTTCTCTGCATCTATAATTTCTCATCTGCTCTCTTTCTCCCTTGCCATCAAAAGCATTTTTCAAAAGACTGAGAGAATTTTTCACTATTTTCTTTTCTGCATCACTTGGTTTTGGAAATGGTGCATATACAAGATACTTGTTCTCTGTATCTGATTCATTTAATAACCATTTGGAATAAAACCAGTTTGTTCCATCCAGAATATGTAATTTGGCATTATATAATTGTAATTCTGATATTTCATCTTCGTACTCGCCTTTATCATCAAACCAAAATACAATTCGAGTATCTGATTTGGCAAATTCGGTGTTTAATTGGTCCTGTATATTATTTAAATCCATGCTTTCTCCAATATTATTTTAATTATCTGAATACATTTCATTTACTATTTTACGGATATTTTCTATCTCCTTTTGTAAACGATAATACGTAATATCAAAATATCTTTGTATTTCAACTTTTTTATAACCCTCAATAAGCATTATTATGATCCTTTTTTGTCGCTCAATTTGTATTTTACAGAAAATATCATATAACATTAAGTTGCTGATTGCTAATTTTTCTATATTGTATGAATGAGCTTTTTCAATCTGAGTAACAACTTTTGAACATTCAATTTTTTTATCATCATAACTTATGATGTCTCTTTGCGGTTTTCTCTTTAAACAATTCCTTTTTCTAAAATAGTTCGCTGCTGCTCCCTCCAGAGATTTATAGATAATTGTTTCTATTTTATAACAATGCAATCTCTCATAGTCAGTATATTTTTTTATAGCTTGAATATATGCAAAAGAGATATCATCTATCATCTGATCATAGTAAATATAATATTTTTTGTACAAAAAAGCTTTAACTAGGTCAAAATATTTTTCTGCTATGGCTTGTTCTTTAACAGTTAATTTTCTATCTGTATAGGATGCTTTTCTCATAAGTTACACCTCTCAAATAGTACAACCAATTGATTGCTCGTTATTTACAAGCTTTTCAATAATCAGCAGTTGCAATTCCGTATTTTTTCTTATACTTTAGTGATATTTTTTTTCGCTAAGACTTCATCTTCAGTAGGATTTATATCCCTCGAATACCCATGTTTGAGGATCTAATTTTATTTTGGTGGAAATGATAAAACTTGTTTCTGCAATATTCTATTATCGTTCAAATAATAATGTTCAATTTTATTATCCATTAACCACTTTCTTAATGTAAAGAAAAATTTTCCATCCGTATTGTATATCGGAACATCTATATGAGCTTGTCCAATATCTGATTTACATTTTTTTACCAAAGTATCTGTATAAATTTCAAAATGATACTTAATCCGACAGGATTCTTTTGGATAAATCGCTATCTGAAGGTGTTTGTCACTGTTCGCACCCAATGAATGCTGAAGATTAAGTTCAAACATTTGCGGTTCTTTCTCCATATTTTCCAGAAGAATTGCACCACTTTCAACATCTGCTGTACCACCTTGGCAAAAACTATAATCGAATTTATCTCCTGAAATTAGAAGTGTACCCAAGTACAACTCTGAAATCAATTCTTTTCCCTCACTATATACAGTTCCCCAAAAAACTAACCAGTTATCTTCTATGTATTTTTTTATAAAACAATCTTTATTGGGTTTCCAAGATCCAAGTTTGAGTATTTCACCCGACTTAAGTTCGGATATATTATAATTTTCATAGAATTTCTCACCCAATAATTCCTTAAGGTCATTTTCTGTGCAACCTTTAGAAAAAATTTTTACATTCAGATCATAACAATCAATATTGCCATTATTAATTATATAAAAATGCATCAATCTATTTGCATAATGACAAATCATGTCTACTCTTTTATAACCTCTTGAAGATATTTTATCTATAACTACCAAAGTCTTATTTACAGCTATATTATACGAGGATATATTCCTATAAATACAATGTGCAACCGTTCCACGAAAAAATTCTTTATATTCTTTACTTTCTTCCAACACATAAGTTCCATCTTCTAATATTTGTTCATCATACTTAAACGAAGAAAAAACTTTACTATTTCTGATCGGATTAATCAACTGAAACAAATATTTTGCAATAAATATGATTGCTGACGCAACGACTGCGATAAATATACCTTGCACTACTGAGTTGCTTATAATAGTTTTCACAAATTTACCTTTCTTACCTTTTTATCTATCTACCAGTTTTCTTTTATATCTATCATTCTATGATATCTTCAATTTGCTCTCAAGCCAGGAAATGATAATTCCACAATATGGCGTCAGATTTCTTTCCTGCACAAGACTTGCATAAGTGCGTTCCAGTTCACGCACAAATGCATCTTGTGATTTGCCTTTGCACTTTCTCATGATTCTACTCTTCTCTGCCATCAAAACATTTTTTCTTGTCTGTGGTAAAGAAAGTGCCTGGCAATTCAAATTCAATGTTTCCGTCACGTCTTTATTGATATCCACATCATCCGAGAAAATGCTTCCATCCGCTCTATACTTAATCTTTCTGACAGACAATTCATCAAACGGATTCACGGTAAGCTCTGTATTGCCCCTGTGTGCATCACAGGTTTTATCTTCTGGCTTCACACCTCTTACCAGACTGTTTCCATAGCACACGCCAAGCATCCATTTAAAATCCAGTGTCGCCTTTTTATCATGTTCCTGTTCGTTCTGTGGATGCCTTGGCTTGCAATGTTCAATTCTTACAACACTTGGATTTTTAATCTTTTTCATACAATATGCACACAGACATCTCTGTTCTTCCCACATCTGTTCCCGGATGTCTTTTAATACATCTGTTGGCATATCGGACTCATAATCTGCATCCGGGTTTTCTTTGCGGAATTTCAATAGACTATGGGGTTCTTTTCCTCTTTTTATAACAATCATAAACTATTCCCCCAATATTCTTTCTAAATCCAGAGATGTCCTTGCAGCTGCAATATCCGGATCTGTTGTACCAACGATTGCCTCAATCTCTTTTAAAACTTTGTCTGCATCTTTGTAGTTGTTTTCATCCATGTATGCATAAAACAAGTCCATACGCTGCTTAATGCCAACCGGACGTTCTGATACATTCATAACCTCACGTAATATGGAATTTGCATCTCTTCCATAGGTCTGTGCTGCAGGCATATATATTTCTCCATGATCCAGAATCCGGATCTGCTCCCTTGGAACAGAATTGATAACTGCAGGTGCATGAGAACTGACAATAAACTGAACCTCTGGGAAAATCGTATGGAGATCGCTTAAGATAGTCTGTTGCCACTGCGGATGTAAATGTAAATCAATTTCATCAATCAGTACAACGCCAGGTGTTTTTTCCAGCACCTGCTCACCAAGTGTAGGATTCAACACTGCCATACGATAGGCAATATCACCAATCATGCTAAGTGTGTTCTTATATCCATCGCTCATTTCATCCATTGCAAATTTCTGCACATTTCCATCTGCGGATTCAAATTCCAATACCAATCTATGGGTATCAAGATCAAAGATAAGGCTGGCATTTCGTGCACCGCTAATTCTCTCAAAACTTCTACAAATTGCTTTTTCAACTGTTCTCAGAAGTAATGGTCTGTCCAGTATCCCTGTCTTCTGCTGTTTCTGAAGGCTTTTCAGCGTCTGCATCTGAAACCAGTTCAACATCAGCTTTTCATTTGACTCTGCAGCCATACAATCCACGTAGCCAACCTGACGTTTAAATTCCGTTAAAGTTTTCAGGTTTCTCTTTTCTTTCTTCTGTGCATATAAACGTCCGGTTCCGTAATAAGAAATCAACGGAAGAATCAGAGATTTATCTCCTGTCATAATCTGATTCTGTGCTTTCTTCGCAAGTCCTGTCAGTTCTCCTGCATTTTTGATGGTTGTTTTGCCACTTTCAGAATTCAAAGAACGAATCCATTTCACCTTTTGCTGATCCAGGCAAACACCAATGCTCTCAATACTTACCGGGAATTGATGTTGTGAATCAATTGTTCCATTTAAATCATAGAACTCATATCTAGCATCATCTTTTAAGATACTTCTTCCGGCACATCCATCTATTCCCAATAGAAATGTGCTAACTGAAACGGCTACCGCATCTAATATCGCTGTTTTACCTACTCCATTCTTACCAACTATTAATGTGATATGATCGTCAAAATCAATCGTGGCTTCTTTAAAGCATCTATAATTTGTGAGTTTGATATTTTTTAACTGCAATTAACAATCACCTCAATCCTTCGATTTTTGTTAATGAAATTTTATTCATCTCGTGATAACTCATTTAACTTTTCTGCAATTTCATACGATGTCATAATTGCTGTATTTATTGCTATTTTACCAGATAACGAAAGGCTGAATTGTTGCACTTTCTCTTGTTGAAAAATATCTTTACTTGTGATAGTTTTCAATTTTCTATTGTTGTTCATTTTCGATAATAAAGCTATAGTTTGTAGCAAACATTTACATATTCTTCCACTTTTCAAGCAATGGAGCTAATCCGTCTTTTATCGCCATTGCTTCTATTTGAAAAGCTAAATTGGATCTTATATCTTCATCAGCTGCTTGATTAAAAGGTTTATTTATTCTTCCCGGTGCACATGGGATAAGCCCACAAACATCTATATGCTTGACATTATTTTCAAGAACTTTACTTTTTCCCTCATTTCTATCAAATGGTATTTTCATATAGATCTCTATCGTTGAAAATATATCTCGTTCTAATTCATTTATTTGCTTTTTTTCTTTCAAATATTCTGATATTACAGCTACAATATATTTATAATCCATATAGTTTTCCTCCCCTTGCTTAAGTTTCATTACTTCATTTGTCAAAATCTTATTTCTCATATTTTTTAACCTGAATTATTCACGGAACAGTATCTGAACTGATAACTGTACCATGAATCTAAAAATTGATCCATGCAGCCATAACATCACTCAATGAACCTGTCAAAAGGGTATAAAATCCCCTGTCGCAAAGTTCGGAGCAGTTATTAAGCTATCAAGGTTCGTTAATAGTTGCTATTCCAGCTGTACATTCAGCTTGCCGATATTTGAAAGTGTCTCATAGAATTCATTCTTATAAGGGCAGCTGCTACACAGTTTGAATGTGATATATCTTGCTGAACGAACTACTTTTGCAGCAATCTTCAGCAGTTTTAAACGGACGGTATCAATACGTTGCTTTTTCATATTTGCTGATAACGCCAATCGTCTAAACCAATTAAATATGTTATACGCAAGAGCGTGTACCTGAAGCCTGTTGGCATTTACGATTCTGGTGTGGAATCCATATTTGTGACAACAAATGTGTACATGTAAACCATTTGGTTTTCCGGCTTTTCCACCTTGCATACCACGCGCCCTTCATAAGGTCATGAACCTGCTTTATACATGAATTCGCCATAAGTTACTGCATAATCGGCTTTATTATTCACGGTGATATCATCAAGCTCGTCTACAAGATCGGATGCTTTTTCACGGAGAATGCCATTCTCCTTCAGACGGATCACATAGCTTGTGCCGTTTTCTTCGCATTGCTTATAAAGATCAGGGAATCCAGATCCAGAATCACAGCCTCTGGCATCTGAATGCTATAAATTTTCTTCCGAAGCACTCTGTTAACCGTAAGAAACTGGTTTAAAGTATCTTCGTCCATACGGTTAAAGAATCTCGATACCGTAGGCTGTGATGCAAGAGCATCTTTTTCAAGTATAGACTTGAATACAGGATCATTGGTAAGTTCATCAGAAGCATCATCTTCGAAATAACCAGCAATGCTCATATATATCATCTGGAGCAGGCCTTCCTGATCTGTATGATATCTGAATAATGCAGAGTCATTGGTCTTGAAAGCTTTGCCTAAAAGCTTATCAAGACCAAGTTTGCTTATGAATTCTTTGATGAGAAGCAAGCCTGCATCGGAGGATAAATCTCCTCCATCGAAATTTATTTTAATCTGCCTATTGCTTTCTAATGATAAGGTGTTTACAATACTCATAAAGGGCTCCTTTTGTTGGTATTATTTGAGATTCGACACCTTAATTATATCACAAGTGGATGCTCTTTTTTCATTCACTTGATAGGTGAAAAGCAATATTCAGTTAAAGCACAGTAACTATCTGGCTTTCAGCCACTTTCACGGCATAGCCGTGAATAATATAGGCTTATCTATATATTTCCCTATTTCATCAATTAGCTTCTGATCTGCCATAATCTGTACCGCCTTTTATAATTTTTAATCATCATAATAAATCAACATTTTATTAACATATTTCTTTTATTTTCCTTTACCATGTCTTTATTTTGGAAACTCTTTTATATTATAACACTAATAGTGCTTTACAAGATATTTTTTATCGCATCAAGTGCTGTAACAAAGGCTTTGAAACAACTGATTGGATTATCTTTCGTAATGTGCTTCCAGTTCGCTGCCTGGCATAAAACAAATTGCCACATTTGTCTATGACAAACATGGCAATTAGATGATAACTCCCATCTACAGAAGAATCTCATAAAAATCCGTCGGATCGAGAGTAAAAGGTAATTCCCTGCTGACGGAAAAAATATGACTGTCAAACTCTGCTGTTTTGAAAAAGCATCCTTTTTCTACAGATTTTCCCAGGAGAAATTCCTCTCCCTGGGGAACAACCTCAAAGGAATCCAGGGGAAGGCTCATTCCCCGTCCTGTCATTTTCATATAGCTTTCTTTTAATGTCCAGAGGGTAAAAAAAGCCCTGCTTTTATCAGCTGCAGATCTTATATATTCAAGCTCCGACAAATAGAAATAACGCTCTGCAACTTCAAGGAGAGCATTCCCATTCTTCTCAATATCGCATCCGACCTCACAGTCTGAGGCTACTCCCACAACATAATCTCCTCCATGGGAAACATTAAAAAAAACATCATCCGCAACCGGCTTTCCATTTTCTGAATACTTCAGACAGTCTTCACAAAGACCGTTCTCGTTGAGTATCTTTCGGATAATGATCCCGGCACCCAGACTTCTCTTTCTGTCCTCAGGCATCAGATACCGGAGGACTTTTTGCCTGCGGCTGTCGTCTACCAGCTGCAGGAGCCTTTTATCCTCCAGAGGATCTTTAAAATGATTAATATTGATTCTGTATAATTTTAACATATCAGTGATCTGTAAATTCCATCCTGAGATTATTTTTTCCGTCAGCATTGCTGTAACTGATGGCAGAACACAGCTCCTTTACAAGCATGATTCCCATCCCGCCTTCATCGAAATCATTAAAATCTTTCTCCGGCCTGCTTTCAAGGGGATTAAAAAGCCTTCCGTTGTCTGTGAAAATAACAGTTATCTTATCTGCATTTCTGCTGCAGAAAAACCGGGCATGATCTGCGCCGGAATAGCTGACAATATTCACAAAGATCTCCTCACAGGCAAGATAAATTTTCTTGTTGATTTCCTGGTTGCTTTTGCAGGCTATCTGAAAAATACATTCTTTTATTTTTCCAAGTTCCGCTAAATTACAGGATAGTTCCAGATATTGTTCCTGTTGTGTGGCAGCAGGTATCCCCATAGGCCCTCCTATCCGGTTACCGTTTTTGGGTAACCCATTTTTCATTACAGACTGCAGAAAATCTGCAGCCTGTAACAGGTTTTGCGGTTACTTTTTCTGAATATCGATCTTGCTGTCAAATCCGGTAAGGCTGAACACATCATAAACCTCATCAGAAACATTGATGATCTTAAATCCATCCTTTGAGGCCATTTTTTTGTAAGCTACGATCACCTGACGTAAGCCTGCAGATGAAATATACTCCAGCTTTGCAAAATCAAAGACCAGACTTGTAATGCTGTCATCAAGTCCGGACAGCGCATCTCCTAACTGAGGAGCTGTCTGAGTGTCAAGCCATCCGCTGATTTCCATAGTTGCTTTGTTACCTTCTGTTTTTGTAATAATTTCCATTATAATTATCTCCTTTTTGTATCAATCAAAAAATGTAAGTCTGTCAAGTGCTGCAATTGCATTTTCCAGATATCTGTCATCTGTAACCGGCCATTTATAATCCAGTCTGTACAGAACCTGTGCTGTAAACCGGTTGCTGTAATCAATGGTGTAAATCTCATTTTCATTATGTGAGGTATAGGCAATCAGTCCGGAAACCGCATCGGAGTCCTGTCCGGTCTTTGCAAATTCTTTTACTGCTGCCTCAAACTCTTCATCTCTTACAATATCAATCTTAAATCCATAATTACGCATTGCATAGATCAGGTCTGCCATATAAATATGGTGGCTGTTGCAGGCATGGAATACAGTAAATCTCCGGTCTGTCTGCGCCAGTCTCAGAACTGCCAGTGCAGTGGAATCAATAGGTGAAAATTCTGCCACCTCATGCATGCCTCCCATTGGGAATTTGCCTACAGCTGTATAACCTCTCAGGCTGCGCAGGAATCCGTTGGTAATGAAGTTGATCTGGAACTCACCGTCAGAGTTTCGGCTCATCAGATTACCTACACGTACTACTTTACCGTCAAGCCCCTCAGAAACTGCTTCCAGAACTGCTCTTTCTGCCAGGAATTTGGTGCGGATATATTCGTTGGTAATATTCTGTCCGATGTACAGGTCATTCTCACAGAAAACTCTGGACATTGGCGGAACACCGTCAGAACCTTCTCCTGCAACAGAAACTGTGGAAATCTGGATCAGCCTGCGGCCGTTATTCTTACAGAAATCAATAAGATTTTCCACACCCTGCACGTTAATTCTTTCCAGTACATCATCTGCAGCGAAATGCTTTACGCAGGCAGCACAGTTAACGATGGTACTAAATTTGTATGTTGAGAATCCTGCCACCTGTTCTTTGGAAGTAATATCCCCATCTACACAGATAATACGATTTTCAAACAGTTCCTTGCATGGATTGTCGAAATAGTACATCAGCATATTCATCATTCGTTTTTCCGGTGATTCATATTTGCCCTTGCGCACCAGACAGTAAACCTTACCGTCATAATTGTCAAGGAATGCCTTGAGAACATGGATTCCCAGGAAACCTGTGGCACCTGTGATCATAATATCTCCCAGCTCTTCCTTTGTGACCCTGTCTGCATTTTCTTCCGTATTTGCACTGATCACGTTCTGGATCTTGTTATAGTTATAATCTGAAAATTCATTCTTACTCTGGGCAGTCTCTGTAATTCCGTCATTATCAATCAGAGCTGCCAGCTCCCGTACAGTAGGATATTTGAAAATATCCGCATATACCAGCGAAATATTCTTTGAGAGACACATAACAGCAACCTTGGATGCAGTAAGAGAAGATCCTCCAAGCTCAAAGAAGTTGTCTTCAATACCTACCCTTTCGATTCCCAGCGCTTTCTCAAAAATCTTACAAAGTGTTCTCTGAGCTGCAGTAACCGGCTCTACATAGCTGGCAGTATTTGTGGTTATCTCCGGCATTGGCAATGCTTTTTTGTCGATTTTACCTCCTGGTGTCACCGGCATTGCTTCAAGGTGAACAAAGAAGGATGGCATCATGTAATCCGGAAGTAGCGGCTCCAGGAAGGTTTTTAAATCTTCATCCGGAATGCTTTCCCCTGTATAATAAGCAGTGATATATTTGTTTCCGCTCTTTTCGATCACTGTAACAGCTGCATTCTGTACCAATTCATGTTTAAGAAGGGCTCCCTCGATCTCACCAAGCTCAACACGGTATCCCCTTATCTTCACCTGGGAGTCAATTCTGCCTATGTATTCAATATTTCCGTCACCCTTCATGCGGACCATATCACCGGTTCTGTAAAGTCTTCTGTCCTCCTCGCATACGGAGAATGGATTCTCCACAAATACAGAGGCAGTCTTTTCCGGAAGATTATGATATCCTCTGGCAATCTGACGTCCTGCATGGCAAAGCTCGCCGGAAGCTCCCACCGGAAGTCTGTTCAGAGCCTCATCCACAATGTAACTGCGGACATTTCTCTGGGATTTTCCGATCGGAATATTATCATACTGCTTATCCACCCTGAACTCTGTGGAAGATACTGTATTTTCTGTAGGACCGTAGCCATTGATCATCTGATAAGTACGGTTTCTGTAATGCTTGAATTTCTCTCCGCCCAATGTGACAAATCTAAGGGCCGGTGCATCCTCCAGAAGCTCTGCCACCAGCTCACCCATCTGTGTAGGGAAGGTTGCTGTGGTGATCCCTGCTTCTTTTATATATTTGCTTATGGCGATTGCATCCTTTCGGATACCCTCAGGTAAGATGTATAAGATCGCACCTGCAGTAAGAGGAGCAAAGAGATCGATCACGGACGCATCAAAGCAGAAGCTTGCAAACTCTGCAGTAATGTCATTCGGTGTAAGGCCTCTGTTCTGTGTGATATATTCGATCAGGTTCATCAGGTTTCTGTGTTCCAGCATAACACCTTTCGGTTTTCCTGTGGATCCTGAGGTATAGATCATATACGCAAGGTTCTCAGGTTTGGGAGCGGTAAGTTTGGCAGTAAGTTCAAAATCCTTTGCTTCTGCTTCCACAGAATCCAGACTGATCACATTTCCCTTATAGAAATCTACCAGATCTCTGTACTGATCGATCACAAGAAGATTCTCTGCTCCTGAATCCGTTAACATGTACTCAATTCTGCTCTGGGGGTATTCCGGATCCAGAGGAACATAGGCTCCGCCTGCTTTCATAACACCTACATAAGCGATAGCATATTCCTTTGTCCTGCCGCACAGGATACCGGTCGCCTGCTCCGGACCAAATCCATTTTCAGTAAGCCTCTGTGCAACGTAGTCAGACATTTTATCCAGTTCTCTGTAAGTAAAGTCACCAAATTCATCCCTTACAGCCGGTCTGTCCGGATATTTTGCTGCTGCCTCCCGGAACAGATCCACAAAGGTCTTTCCTGCATGCTCAGGAATATTCTCCATTTCTGTTTCTTCCTCAAACATCAGTCTGATATCTGCAGGGTCACATTCATTCAGGAGTCCCTCAGCAATAAGCTCCAGATTATCTGCCAGATATTTTATGGTTTCTTCCTGGTACATATCGCCTCGGTATTCAATGTCAAAGACAAATTTATTCTTCTCAATGGAGATACTGATGGATACCGGGGCTTTTGCCATATTCAGGCGGACAGGCTCTTCCTGTGCATATTCTCCGCCCACATTGTCAAATTCAAAATTATCACCCTGGTACACAACCATGGCATCTGCCTTAATATTAAACTCATGACTGATCTGTGAGAACGGATAAATATCATTGTTCATGGAATTGATCAGCTGTTTCTGAACCTCAGTGAGACACTGCTCTGTGCTTCCTGCAAAATTACAGTAAACAGGAAGAGTTTTTACAAGCATACCCACTGTTTCCGAAAGTCTGGAATCATTTCTTCCGTGGTAAATGGTGGTAAATACAGCATCCTTCTTAAAGTTATATTTGCCCAATGTAATACCAAAGGCAGAAATAAAGAATACGTTCTCTGTAATTCCATGCTTTTTGCAGAATTCCTTTACACTCTGTACGGAGATTTCTGCTGTTTCCCTGCGGTAAAGCTCAGCTGTGGGAACTGCTCCGCTCTTATCCGGATAGAAGCTGATGCTTCCTCCTGCGTTTTCAAATACAGATCTGTAATAGCTTTCTGCGTTTTTATAAATATCTCCGGCAAGGGCATCCCTGTTGTCCAGAGCAAGATCATAGGAGGTATAGGTCTCCGGTTCCAGCTTCTCACCGCTGTAGGCCCTGTTAATGTCATTCATGATAATGGCAAGGGAGGTACCGTCAGCAACAATATGATGAAGGTCAAGGAACAGATAATTACCTTCACAGGTTCTGTAGATTTCAAACCGGAAAAGCTTCTCATTAAACAGCATGTACGGACGGACCAGTGTCTCTTTATTCATTCCGTTTAGGATCTGTGTTTTGTATACAAGATCATCATTCCGTTTCTGAAGCACATTGCCATTATCGTCCATGAAAAGCTTTGTTTTCAGATAAGGATGGGCTTCCACTGTACTGTCAATGGCTGCTGCAAGTTTATCCAGATCTACCTTTTTGTCAAGTTTCAGCAGATAAGGGATATTGTAGATGGTTGAACCCATATTTGCAGTACATTCAATGAAAATTCCCTCCTGTGTGTTGGTGAGAGGATAACTTTCCTGTACTTCCCTCTTTGTCTCCTTGCCTGCAGTCTTTACAAAGTCCTCCAGCATCTGGATGGTCGGGTGATTCTTTACATCCGATGTTTTCACAACAATGTCAAAGGCCTTTGAGATCAGAATATTCAGCCGGATGGCTGTGATGGAGGTCAGTCCTGCTTCATAAATATCTGTGGTGATTCCAAATTCTGTATAACCCAGAACCTCTGCAATACAGTCAAATAATTTCTGCTGCACTTCGTTTTGTGGCTTGATGATCTCTGCTGCCTTTCTCTCAGGCATTGGGAGAGCCTTCTTGTTTACCTTCTGGTTCTGGTTCAGCGGGATCTTGTCAATCTGCATGGTAACAGCAGGAACCATATATGGAGGCTTTGTCTCCTTGATAAAGTTATTTAAAGCATTAATATCTACTTCGCTGTCAGATACCACATATGCAGCAATATATTTGCCGCCACCCTGCTCATCAAAGGCAACCACAGTGGCATCCTTGATACCGGGATATCTTCTGATCACTTCTTCCACTTCTGAAAGCTCAATTCGGAAACCTCTGATCTTAACCTGGGAATCCTTTCTGCCAATGATCTGGATATTTCCGTCAGGAAGATATCTGGCCACATCACCGGAGTGGTACATTACCTCATAACCCGGAGTATCATCGTATATATTCTTTGTGTAGACCTCAGCTGTTTTCTCAGGCTTATTAAGGTATCCTCTTGAAACCTGCCATCCGGTGATCATCAGCTCTCCGCATGCACCTGGGGGAAGCATATGTCCGAACTTGTCTGCAATATAAAGCTTGGCATTATCCAGTGCTTTTCCGATAGGAACATTAGGATAATACTTATCCACCTCAAACAAAGTAATGAAAATGGTAGTCTCTGTAGGGCCATAAGCATTTATAAAGGTATAACCCTTTGGCGGTTCACATGGAACAAGCTTTTCTCCTCCTACGGAAAGGTATTTCAGACTCTTGCATTCCATTTCAAGTGCAAACTGTCTTCCTACCTGTGTGGTCATAAAGGAATGGGTAATACCGTTCTCATCAAAATAACTCTGAAGTCCCATGAAATCCAGACGGATCTCTTCCGGAATAATATGAAGCTGTGCACCATTTGTAATGGCTCCGTAAATATCCATCATGGAAGCATCAAAGCCAAAGGATGCATAGGCTGCTATCCTGGAATCAGAATCTATACCATAATACTTTCTGTACCAGCGGCAGAATGCAGTGATATTTCCATATTCAAGCATACAGCCCTTTGGCACACCTGTGGAACCTGAGGTGTACAGAAGGATAAACAGGTCATGTAACTGAGGTTTTTTAAGCTCAGCCTCTATATCAGCAAGTCCCGGGATCTCATCTGTAAATAACACAGGTCCCTGATAGCCGTCTACCAGATGTAAAAGCTCTCTGTCTGCGATGAGAAGCTTGGCAGCAGAATCCTCCAGCATGTACATGAGACGATCCTTGGGGTAAGTGGGGTCCAGAGGCTGATAAGCGGCTCCGGCTTTGATCACGCCCATAGGTGCAATGGCCATATATTCACAGCGAGGGATGAGGATAGATACAACATCCTCAGTGCCGATGCCCTGGGATACAATATATTTTCCAAGTCTGTCGCTGATCTCATCCAGTTCTTTATAGGTATATTTTCTGTCTTTAAATACAACTGCAGTATGATCCGGAATGGTCTCCACCATTTCGTCAAACATATCAGAGATCGTTTGGCTTCTGTCATATTCCTGGGCGGTATGGTTAAACTCTGCGATTTTATCTGCAGCATTTCCGGACAAAATGGAAATTTCAGAAATATATTTTGCCTTCAGCATGGAATCCATTGCTGCCTCATAGGCATCCAGAATTCCCTTCACAAATTCCTCACTATACTTATCGCTGCGGTATTCTGCAGTCAGTACATATTTGTGGTCATACTCTCTTACCTGGATAAGCAAAGGCATTTTAGACATATCCGGGGAAAGATCATGGCCTCTGGCAATGGTATCACCGATAGGATAATCGTCACTGAGCTCTGCCTGGTATGCAAAAACAAGGTCGGAACTGAAACCGTATTTTGCACAGATGTCAGAGAATGGGAAAATATCATTGGCCATGGAGGACAGAAGCTGTTCGGAAAGCTCTGTCATATAGGTCTGTATGGTAGCCTTTGGATCACAGGAGCAATAAACAGGCAGGGTCTTTACAAGCATACAAACAGTATTTTCAAGTCTGGAGTCATTTCTGCCATTATAGATGGTGGCAAAAAGACTGTCCTCAGAATTGGAGTATCTGGTCATGAGAACGCCGAACAGACCTGTAAATAAAATATTAGGGGTAACACCCAGCTTTTCACAGACGGAAAGGATCACAGATTCCCTTGTGTCTATCTCTTTTGACAGATAACCTCTCTCAGGGATCTCATCGTTTCTGTCAGGAAGTGGAAGGGATTCTGTTTCGACTCCCTCAAAAATACTGTCATAGTATTTCTCAGCTTTCTTATATTTACCCTCTTTCATTTGCTGCTCTTCATCCAGTGCAGCATCAAAGCCAGTATAGGATTCCTTTTTCAGCTTCTCACCCATATAGGCACGGTTGATATCTTCAAAAATAATATCATAGGAGTTACCGTCTGCAAGGATATGGTGGAAGTCTGTAAAGAGATATTTCCTGTCTTCAGTAATATAGATCGCTGCCCTGAGCAGACATCCCTTTTCAAGCTTAAAGGGGCGCACAAGCTGAGCCTTCAGTTTCTCAAACTGCTCATTTGTGGTCTGGATCACCTCAGGTACAAAGGTCTCATTGTAAGGCTTCTGTACCATTTCACCTCTGTCATTCAGATACACCCTTGTGAGCAGATAAGAATGTGCACTTACTGTACTGGTGATGGCATCTGACAGCTTCTGTACATCAATGGCAGGCTCCAGATCAAAGAGGAAAGGAATATTATATACAGTGCTTTCTGGATTTTTCATACACTCTGCAAAAATTCCCTTCTGGGAACCTGTAAGAGGATAAACCTCTCTTTTTTCATAGGTTCTGATCTTAGGTGCCAGCATAATATATTTTTCCAGCTTCTCCACTGTATTGTTTTCGTGGAGGTCACTGGTTTTCACTGTAACTCCGAATTCATCGGAGATGAGAATACACAGTTTCATGGCACTTATGGAAGACAGGCCTGCCTTATAAAAGCTTGTGTCAATACCGAAGAAGTCATTCTCTACAACCTTTGCAACGATCTGGAAAATCTTCTTCTGCATTACGGTCTCAGGCTCTTTCAGGTTCTTTGGCTGGGCAACCGGTTTTGGAAGTGCTTTTTTGTCAATCTTACCGTTCTGGGTTATGGGCATTTTCTCCAGCTGGATAAATACCTCAGGAACCATATAATGTGCCAGGGATTCTGCAGCATAATCGGAAAGCTCCTCAGGACTGATCTCACGGTCTGCAATAAAATAACAGCAGAGATACTTATTATCCACAGGTACGGTAATGCTGGTAATAATTCCCTCATAAGAATTGATTACCTCTTCAATCTCCCCAAGCTCAATTCTCAGTCCGCGAAGCTTGATCTGGTTATCCATTCTTCCGAAAAACTCAATCTCACCTTCAGGATTGATCCTTGCAAGGTCACCGGTTTTGTAGGCTCTCTCTCCGTTCAGGTCAATAAAGACAGCAGCTGTCTTTTCCGGCAGATTCATATAGCCTCTGCCCACTCCAAGGCCTGCGATCACAAGCTCTCCTGTCTCGCCGTCAGGAACAACGTGGTTCTCCTTGTCCACAATATAGACCTTAACATTACCGTTAGGAACACCGATAGTAATATTTTTACTGTCAGTGATCACCTTCATAGTACAGCTGATAGTAGTTTCTGTAGGTCCATAACCGTTCATAATGTAGGCATCCGGATTTACTCTGCGGATCTTGTCATACAGAGCCGGCGGAAAAGCCTCTGCACCTACATCAAATACCTTAATCTGAGAAACTGCTTTTTCAAGCTGAGGCAGATCGATCATATTGGACAGATAAGTAGGGGTTGTGGTCATAATGTCTACTTTATTTTTGAGTATCAGTTCGCCCAGCATAAGAGGGTTCAGAATTTCCTCATCAGAGGCGATCACTGCAGTCATTCCGTTGGTCAGAGGCAGAAATTCCTCCAGCACAGATACGTCAAAGGTCATAGCTGCCATAGAAAGAGACACACTTCCTCTGCTTACATAGCCATAGGTTTCTGCATTTTTCGGATCCGGATTTACAAAGTTGGAAAGGTTGATATGCTCGATCAGAACACCCTTTGGTTTGCCTGTGGAACCGGAAGTATAGATACAATAACAAAGGTCATGCTCTCCGATTTTTACCTGGGGATTGTCCGTATTCTCATTCTCAAGCAGTTCCTCCAGGAGCAGTATTGTACAGGGAAGCTTTGCAAACAGTTCCTTTCGTTCCTCTGCGATCTCCTTGGTTGTGATAATAAAAGGAGCTCCTGAGTCTTCAAAAATGTACTGGATTCTGTCATCCGGATAATCCGGCGTAGCAACTGCAAAGGCTCCTCCGGATTTCAGGATACCCTGTCGCACTGCATAGAAATCACAGCATCTCTCAAGGACCACACCTACGATGATTTCTCGCCTGACACCTTTTTCCACAAGGGAATTGGCAATTCTGTTGGCCCGTTCATTGAGCTGTGCATAGGTAAAGCTCTCCTTGCCGGAGACAACCGCACATTTTTCAGGATGAAGCTTCACCTGTTTTTCGAACAATTCTGTTACCGGTCGAAACTCAAAAACAAAATTGCTCCTTTCATTCATATTTTTCATTTTCATGTACCTCCTAAAAAGATATTATGGTATTATTCATATCAATTGCACGGATATAGTCCATGGATTTTGATACTTTCTTGACAAGTTCAATCCCATGTATGTCAAAATCTTCACTGTCATACTGATATTCCAGAGGATTGAAATTCACACCGTTATCTCTGATCCTCAGTCTACAGAGATCATCCTCCAGACAAAGGTTAATGTCGATCCAGTTGGAGGTTTTTCCCCCGAATCGGATAATATTTACAGTCATTTCCTCAGCACACACTGCGGCAAGATTTGCCTTGCTTTTGGAAGCTCCCTGTTCCTGGCAGAACTCTATGATTTTCTTATGAACTGTTTCTGCTTCCTCCATGGTACTCTTAATGGAAAAATCCAGATTAATTCCCGGATTTTTGTCAGGAACAATATAAAAGCTTGTATTTTTATGCTTGATTTTTCTGAAAATATAAGTTGCAATTACAGTTATGATCTCAGTGGCAACAAATCCAACTGCAATTCCATCGATTCCGATGCCGTCAATCTGTTTCCATACAAGGATTCCCACCAGAGTTGCAGGCAGAACTACCACTGCATTCTCCAGGAATGTGGCAAAGCTTGCAATGGCTGTCTCCTCAATGGATTCGTAATAGCTGATAATAAACTTATTCCACAGGTAAGGGATCACACATAAAGCAAAGATGCGCAGCGCCTGGACCATATGGCTGCCCAGCTCTCCACCACCGCTTCCGAACAGAATGGTGATCTCTTCGGTAAACAGCATAATAAGGACAAAGATCACAGCCAGCAGGATGTAGCTGTATTTCAGCATTTTTTTGCAAAGAACCCGGATGCCCACGTAGTCCTTCTCTCCAAAAAGGATTCCTGCCACATTTGGGATCACACCGATGATTCCCCCTGTAAGCATCTCAACGATCAGCAGTACATTGTCGCAGACAGTAAATACTGCCATACCTTCCTCGCCCAGCTGATTCATGATAATGGTATTCAGGCCAAGTGCTTTCACAAAATTGGCTGCCATAAAAATTAGCATGGGAACGCCTGTAATAATAGCTTCCTTTGTTATTCCAAACTCACTGAATTTCAGCCCCATCAGACGGAGATTTCGTTTGTCAGAACGGATATAGATCAGGAAAATTCCCATGGCAAACAGGAAACCAAGTACAGTTGATAAGGATGCACCTGTGATCCCCATAGGAGTGTACCTAAGGAAAATATAGTCCAGTACAAGGTTGATCACATTGGCGGCAATCAGATAAGCAGATGCCAGCTCCGGGTGATTCTCTACCCCAAGGTAGTTGACCATCATCAGGCCGATACCGATTACCGGTGCACCCAGCATGCTTACACGAATGTAATCTCTGGTATAATGGGTCAGCACACCGTCACCGGATACCAGAAGCCTGGCAATGGGACCGGCAGCAGGAATGGCACAGATTGCAATTATGATTCCCACTACAAGTGTTACGATAAAGGTGGAGGAAAATAGCTTTGACGCGCCCTCCTTGTCTCGCTTGCCAAGCATGTTTCCCACGGCTATGGAACCGCCGATACCCAGGCAGTATCCGGTCAGCTGAACAATTGTCTCCACCGGCAGACTCAGGGTAACTGCAGACATTGCTTCTACCCCGATCAGATTACTTACAAATATGGTATCTACGATATTTCCCAACTGAAGTGCCAGAGACATCATAATCCCCGGAATAATATACTTATTCAGCTTTGCATTCAACAGTCTGTTATTTCTCTCTTCCATCGCTTCCTCCCCTTTGTTTTCAGTTTTTTTATATTTTTGTCACAAACTGTAAGATATTTAGATTTTACCATTTCACAGGGCAAATAGCAAGTTAATACAGGCTAAGATGAAAAAATATCCATCTCCGGGAGATTCCCGGGGATGGATATGGTGTGGAATGGATTTAAGGTTTTGATGACGATGACGAAGACGGGGTAATGTCGTACCAGGTTGAACCGCCATCGTAGGAACGGTAAACGTGAGTTGTGTCTACATAGGTAAACTCCTTGATGGAACCATTGGGGCCGTAGGTGTAGTAGGAGAAGCCATTCTTATTTGAGGTATCACTAACCTCAGTTTGTAGCCTATAAAATGGACTTTCCTTATAGGATGCCTGCATAGGCGTATAGGATTTAAGTGCATCCTTAAAAGCCGCGGAATCGGCATAGTATATACGTATGCCCTCAATAACCTTATTATTAATTTTAAAGGATTGATTTGAAAAATATGCTTTACTAGTTTGCATATCTCCTGTATTACTCCCATTATATGCCTTGGTAAGCATACTATAAGCATTCCTATTATCATCAGCATTAACAACATTCAGACTTCCACCACAAGGTGCCTTATCCGTCCATTTAAAAATCACTCCCTTACTCTTATCATAGGAAACCACGCAGAATCCATTGCTTCCAGGTGTTCCGAACCAGTTCGCAGTCTCTTTACCATTGTAGGCAGCTCCTCCGACTGAGAGCGGAAGGGGGCTTTGCCAGTTGGATACCTTTTGCTTTAAATCAAATATAATGGGTGCCGGAACTTCATCTTTTTCAGCCACAGTTATCATCAGCTCTGAATAAGCGGATTTGGCATTGGCCAGATCCGTTGCCTCCCGGCTTCTCTCCACATATTTTGTGTAGGCGGGAGATAAAATTCCTACAAGTACTGCAAGGATTGAAATAACCACGATCAGCTCTACAAGCGTAAATCCATCATTCCGTCTTCTTTTGTATACCATGTTCTCCTCCATAAGTATCATTTGAATATTTCCCTGTTTGGTAAAAAAAGAAAACAGGAGAATATTCGATAAATATTACTATATTAACATAGAACCACAGATTAATCCATAGGATACTTAATAATATTTCAAGGATAATAAAACAAGACGCACTCCACAGGAATAAACTCCTGTAAAGTGCGTCTCATTTTATTTATAACTCAATACTTGTGAGAATAGGAATTATGGTCCATTTTATTGTATTTTATACTTGTCCCTATTATTCAGCATCTGCAGTTTCTGCGTCTTTTGTATCATCGGATGCTGCTTCTGCATCTGTTGTATCCGCTTCCTCTGCATCTTCTGCTGCAGAATCTTCACTGTCTACAACGCCACCTTCCACAACAAGGTCTTCAGGATTAATGTTATCGCCATATACCGGTTTCAGAGTTTCTTCAAAGTCTTTGTGGAAGAACTGTTCGTCTGCCAGAGATTTGATTTCATTATTGATCGCGTTCAGAAGATCTGTATTTCCTTTCTGTACTGCAGGAGCGATTGTATCAATATCACCCAGAGATTCGATTCCTACAGAAAAGCCTTTGTTCTGCTGTGCCCATGCAAGTACCTCTGTGTTATCTGTGGAGAAGGCATCTCCTCTTCCGTCAAGAAGGGCATCATATGCTTCCTGATATTCGTCAAATTTTACAAGTTCAATATCCGGATAGTTTTCTGTGAAGTATGTTTCTGCTGTTGTTCCCTTTACCACGATCAGCTTCTTACCTTCCAGATCTTTTACATCTGTGATCAGTGCATCATCAGGAGAAACAACGCCGAGAGCTACTTTCATATATGGAAGGGCGAAATCTACCTTTTCTGCTCTTTCATCTGTTACTGTGAAGTTTGCAAGGATCACATCAACCTTTGCAGACTGCAGATATTCTACACGGCTTGCAGCTTCTACATATGTAAATTCTACATCATCTTCGCTTCCCAGAAGGTCTTTTGCAAGTCTTTTACCAAAGTAAACATCATAACCCTGAACCTCACCGTTTTCATCTACATATCCGAATGGGTTCTTGTCACTGAATACACCGATCTTAATCTTTCCGTCTTTTTTGATCTCATCCAGAGTACGGGCCTGTGCAGTGTTTCCGCCGTCATCTGCTGCACTTACAAGAATACTTCCGCTAAGCAGTGTTGTTGCTGCTACACCTGTTGCTAATAAAACTGCTAATAATTTTTTCTTCATGTCCTTTTCCTCCATGCCTTAAAAATTTTAATTCGAGCATGTCTGCTCAAATTCATAAAAGATCGCAAAAACACTTGTTCTGATACAATAAATATATTATAATAGAAAAAGAACAATATGCTCTTGAAATTTGGACGGTCGAATAAGCAATAAGTGAGTGTACATAATGAGTTTAGATAATAATTCTCATTCAGTGTTTTTGTTTGATTCTGGTTATGAAATATAGCAGAAAGATGCTGGACGATAAGATGTCAGAGAGAACAAAAGAAATCTTTGAAATATAGCACCTGTTGAAACAATCCATCAGTATATAGAGAGTCAGGGTGAGAAAGATAAACCGGGCAGTAAAAATAAGGATTTATCCAAATAAA
>HE978651.1:1630666-1674008 GCA_000285855.2 Ruminococcus sp. JC304
CACAAAGAACCTCAATCCCCATATTCTGCTCGCGGATAAACTCAAAATCCATGGTTACGTTATTCTCCTTCTATATATTATGATTTACCGTTATAATTAACGGTTGGGGCGCTGATGCCGCTTATTCCTTTTTATAAGTCAGATAAATATTAAAATTTACTGCTTTTTGTGGTTGAAACAGGAAATTACTTGACTTAGGTAAAGCGTTACATCTGCGCAACTATGAACTATCATAACATTTCAGGCATCATCCTGCAAGCTTTTCATAAATTGCATTTGCAAGTCTGCTATGTCCCAACTCATCCAGATGCTCCTGATCTGCTTCACCGGGCCGGGCAAATTCCGAAGCCGGAAGGTATGAAACATTTCTTCTTCTGGCAATTTTCTCATACACCCGGGGCAGATTCCGTGACACTTCAATAGAATTCTTATCGAATTCCGGATCAAAATCCTCTTCCCAGATTCTCTCTCCAAGGTAGATGGGAGATACCAGCAATATTTTAGCATCCGGATTTACAGCCTTGATCTGATCAAGAAGCTGTTCAATGCCCTGTCCGATCACCTCCGGAGTTGCGCTGTATACGCTCTTACAGTCATTGGTACCAAGCATAAGAACAATGGTGTCTACCGGTCTATGGCTTTCAAGGATTGCCGGGAGCATTTCTGTTCCTCTTCTTTCTGTGCGGAATGGATCATCAAATACTGTGGTTCTTCCGCAGAGACCTTCTTCGATTACACGGTAACCTTTCTCTCTTACTCTGTCATCCAGAATGCTGGTCCAGCGGGTGCCCCATCCATATCTCTGATTGGATGTTCCCGGGATTAAACCGTATGTATTAGAATCACCGAAACATAGGATTTGTTTCATGTCTTGTCACCTTCTTATCTGATTTTTATTTCCTTGTTTTCATATTGATTTGATAGGGATACTATACAATCTTCGCTTTTATTTGTCAATCCCTTTTTTATAATACATCTGGCAAAACAGAAAACAGGAAACAACTTGACGAAAACAGGCACACGGGAATATGAATATTATTTCCAATCCTGAACTTTATATTTTTTATATTTTGCAGGTGTGGTACCTGTATATTTTTTGAAAATTTTTATAAAATAACTCTGTGTGGAAAAGCAAAGATATTCACTGATCTGTGCTGCTGTATAATCTGAATAGGTCAGCATATTGCAGGCAGCTTCTATCCGTTCTTTCTGAATATAGTCAACAAAAAGCATTCCTGTTTCTTTTTTAAACAATCTGGATAAATAACTGGCACTGATCCCTGCTGCCTCTGCAGTTTCTTCCAGTGTAACGGGAACATGCAGATGAAGATGAATATATTTTACTGCCGCTTCAATTTCTCTGCTGTAATGTCTCATTCCGGACTTTTGCACTTCCTGGGCAAATCTCAGGGCTGCTTTTTGTGATAACTTTTCTATGGAAGATTTACTGGTGCACTCTTCTACTGTCTGAATATAACCATCGCTTAATGCATAAGCAGTTTCTTCAGGTACACCACCTTCAATGGCAGCTCTGGTAAACAGCGTAATTCCTGCTATAAACATATTTTTACTGTTTCGCAGTTCATTTCTGGACAGGATTCCAGGGGTTCCATCTGGTGTGAGCTGAAAAACAGACTGTATTCTGTCTGTCTGGCCATTCCTGATAGCATCATACTGCCGACGCTCACTGGCATATGATTCATGTTTCTGTAAATTCTCACGTCTCTCAAATAGAGTATTCCTGCTTCTATTCTCTGCAATCTGTTGTTCTCTTTCGTTATATTCTTTATTTTTCTTCTGCATCTTTATTCTCTCGCGTATACAGCAATATTTTATTATTTATAGCAATATTTTACTATATTTTATCATTTACAGGTGATATAGTCCAGATAAAGGCAACACAAACAATTTATTTCACATATATGAATAAACTTATGGAGGAATTTATTATGAATCGTGATTTAAAGAAAATCATCAGCCAGATGACTCTGGAAGAAAAAGCAGGCATGTGCTCAGGGCTTGATTTCTGGCATCTGAAAAGTGTGGAAAGACTTGGAATCCCGGAGGTAATGGTAAGTGACGGTCCTCACGGGCTTCGTAAGCAGGATGACAAAGGAGATCATCTTGGAATGAACGACAGTATCAAAGCAGTCTGTTTCCCTCCTGCAGCTTTAAGTGCCTGCTCTTTTGACCGTAACTTAATAAAAGCCATGGGCGAAACTATTGGCAGAGAAGCACAGGCAAATGACGTATCTGTTGTCTTAGGACCGGCTGTCAATATTAAACGTTCTCCACTCTGTGGAAGAAACTTTGAATACTATTCGGAAGATCCATACCTTGCAGGTGAAATCGCTGCTGCATTTATCAATGGTGTACAGTCCCAGCATGTAGGAACTTCTATCAAGCATTTTGCAGCTAACAATCAGGAATATCACCGCATGAGCAATTCTTCTGAAGCAGATGAAAGAACACTCCGCGAAATTTATTTTCCTGCATTTGAAACTGCAGTAAAAAAGGCTCAGCCATATACCTTTATGTGCTCCTACAATCAGATTAACGGTACTTTTGCTTCCGAGAACAAATGGCTTCTTACCGATGTTCTCCGCAATGACTGGGGATTTGAAGGATATGTTATGTCTGACTGGGGTGCTGTCAATGACCGTGTGAAGGGCCTGGAGGCCGGACTGGAGCTGGAGATGCCAGGCTCCAACGGAACAAATGATGCTCTGATCATGGAAGCCGTAAAGAACGGCACTCTGAAGGAAGATGTTCTGGATCAGGCTGTAGAACGTATCCTGAATATTATTTACAAATATGCCGACCACCGCACACCACAGGAATTTACCATGGAAAAAGACCATGAAGAGGCACGCCGTATTGCGGAAGAATCTATGGTCCTTTTGAAAAACGCAGACCAGATCCTGCCTCTGAAGACCTCTGAGAAAGTAGCTTTTGTAGGTGGTTTTGCCAAAAAACCTCGTTTCCAGGGCGGCGGAAGCTCTCATATTAACTGCTTTAAAATTACCAATGCACTGGAATCTGTTCCTGCTGATGCAAAGGTTATTTACGCAGAAGGCTTCCCTGCTGATAAAGATTTGTATGATGAAAAGCTGGCTGCTGAAGCTCTTCAGGCTGCAAAAGCTGCTGATAAGGTTGTGATCTTCGCCGGACTTCCGGATAGTTTTGAGTCTGAAGGATATGACCGTTCTCATATGAGGCTGCCAGAATGCCAGAACCGTCTTATTGCTGAGATTCTGGAAGTTCAGCCAAATACTGTGATCGTTCTTCACAATGGTTCTCCTGTGGAAATGCCATGGATCAATAATGTGAAAGGTATTCTGGAAGCTTACCTTGGCGGACAGGCAGGCGGAGCTGCTGTTGCAAATATCCTCTATGGTATTGTAAATCCAAGCGGTAAACTGGCTGAGACCATCCCGGTGAAACTGGCTGATAATCCATCCTACCTGAACTTCGGTGGCGGCGATAAAGTGGAATACCGTGAAGGTGTATTTGTAGGATATCGTTATTATGACACCAAACAGATGGAAGTTGCCTATCCATTTGGATACGGACTCTCCTATACTACTTTTGCATACAGCAATCTGCAGATTTCCAACACAACTCCAACAGAAAAAGATACCATCACCGTTTCTGTAGATGTAACAAATACAGGAAACATTGCAGGAAAAGAAGCTGTCCAGCTCTATGTGAAAGACATGACAGCATCCACGATCCGTCCTGAAAAAGAACTGAAAGGCTTTGAAAAAGTCCAGCTTGCTCCCGGCGAAACCAAAACAGTTACTATGGAACTGGATAAGCGCAGCTTTGCATGGTACAACACCCAATTACATGACTGGTATGCAGCAAGCGGCAAATATGAGATCCTGATCGGTGCGTCCTCCAGAGATATCCGTCTCTCTGAAACCATTGAACTCTCCAGCAGCCAGGTAATTCCCATGCATATTCATATGAACACAACACTGGGGGAGCTTTTCAATAATCCAAACACAAAAGAAGCAGCAAAAGAACTGACTTCCAGATATCTGGCTACAATGAACGGCGGTTCAGACACAGCTTCCCAATCTGCTGCTGAAGCTATCACTGAAGAAATGGTAGCAGCAATGACAGATTCCATGCCACTTCGCTCTCTGTGCAGCTTTGGCGGATTCTCCCGGGCTGAGATCCAGGAGATGATTGACAAACTGCAGGAAATCTAAAACACAAAAAACTACTGTATATAAGCCGAATTTTTTTCAGCTTTATACAGTAGTTTTTATTTTGAGTTATTTATCTTTTTTCCAACGTGCATATAAGGTCTGTTGCTTTGTTATTTTTGTAGAGGTACTGACTTTTTTCCCTTTTGTTTTGGCAGTATACCAACCCTTAAAGGTGTACCCCCATCTATATGGTACAGGAAGTTTTCCGATTTTACAATTTTTATAAACTTTTTTAGATCCTGTGTCGACCCATCCTCCGTTTGGATTAAAAGTAACTTTTAACTGAGGTGTAGAGGATTTGATTACTTGTACTTTTTTTCGAACAGCAGTTGCCGGATTTTTTCCAAAGCTCATTGTGATAGTAGCTGTCCCCACACCTTTGGCAGTCAGGACACCATTTTTTATAGTACAGACTGCAGGATTGGAAGATTCAAATACTACACCGGAATTATTGGACAACAAAGAACCGTCCCACAGTGCTTTTACTTTAGCAGTCTGTCCTTTTTTCAATACAGTTTTGGAAATAGACAGAGAAGCCCTATAATATTCAGGATCTACTTTTACCAATACAGTGCGACTGGTATTTTTATCGGAATAAGACTTTTGGTCTGCTTTTGTACTTAAATCTATTCCAAAACATTGCACCCAGTAATAGGTATGATTGAAATATACACAGCCAATACCTATGGTTTTATAATTAGTGGATAGAATATTGGCTCTGTGGCCATCTGAATTCATCCACAAATTCATAACTCCCTCTGCAGTAGAGGAACCGCAGGCAATATTCTCACCAAACATCAGCAAATTAGCAGAAGTACACATACTTCCGTTTGGCCTGGTATGAGACCAGTACAATGCATTTTCAAAGCCTCGGAACATAGCAGTATCAAGAAGACTGGAATCCATTTTCAGAGGAGAAAGTCCCTTTTTTGCCCGTTCTTTATTTACCAGATTCAGAACCTTAAATGCTTCGCTGTATACTTCTCTGGCACTGACATTTATTTTTGCAGCACAAATATAAGCGCCATCGTCTGTCTGAGTTAAATTGGAATTTAAAATAGTAACCTGTACCCGGCTGTCAAAGGCATTTCTGATATCGGATACTGTTTTCGGCAAAGTAATACTTTTCAGGGCATCACAGCGCGTAAATGCATCGTCCTTAATTGTAGTAACTCCATCCATAATTGTAACAGAAGTCAGAGCTCTGTCATAATAGCAGCAACTGTCCGGAATGATTGCTGTGCCGCCCATAAAGATAATAGACTGTAAATCATCGCTGAAGCTGAAGGCATTCTCTCCCAGGTTTTTTACGGTAGCAGAGACTGTGATTTTGCTTAGACGTGTGTTTGTAAAAGCATCTGAGGCAATCGTGGTTACGTTGGATGGAATTACATATTCTCCCTGTCTGCCGGCTGGAAACAGAACCATTGTTTTTCCCTTATCCGTATAAAGAATGCCATCCACAGATTTATATTTTCCGTTGTCCGGTATTTCTATTGACTGCAGGCTCCATAAGCCGTTAAAAGCAATTCCTCCCAGTTCCTTTACACTGGCAGGCAGTATCAATTTTGTAATACCGGTACCATAGAAAGCATTGTCACAAATTGATTTTATCGAATTTCCAAGCTTTAGGTCAACCAAGGACTTATCATTAGCAAAAGTACTGTTTCCAATTAATGTAACAGAATCTGCTAATTCTGCTTTCCGCAAATTCTTTAAATCCATAAATGAATTCAGTCCGGTAGCGGTGATTCCATCTTTTATATATAATTCCTCAACAGTGTCTGCATATTGTTTCCATGGACATTCTTTCACCTCTGTAATCTCATCGGTGAACCAGTCACGGAGAACATAGTAACCATCTATTTCACCGCTTCCCTCTATGGTTAGGACATGATTATGTATGGTCCAGGTTGCATGTGGTCCACATGTGCCGGTAAATACTTCATTCGGATCTATTTCATCATCTTCCTCAAAATCATCATCCCATTCATCATATCCCGCAGAAAAAGAATCCTCATCTGCTCCGGTTGAAAACTCCTCCGGTGATTGTGTTGGAATCTCCATCTGGATTTCCGGATCCGTCAGGTTGTCTTTAACTTCCGGAGTGTCTGTCTCTGCCCTAATTTCATCAGTAAAATCCGCAGCACAGACAACAATAGGATCAATGGCCATTACTCCGCAAATCATCATAACCCAAATCTTATTCATCCATACATGTTTGTTTCTCATACTACACTCTCCTTTCATAAACCATGAATACAAGTCTAGAACATACACATATTATAGTATTTCTTACAGATTTTGTCAGCGAAATTTCTGTTTTTTATAAATAATTTTATAGAGAGTAAAAAAAGAAAAAGTATGGATTTTTAGACGGAGTGCGAATATCCGCTTGAATTTCGTTAGTGCCTCAAATATGCTCCAGAGTAAACCATTCCTTCATCACATCAAAAATTTTTATAAGCTCTTCGTCACTGATCACATATGGAACCATAGAGTACATATAGTTCAAAAATGGCCTGCTGAACACACCACGTTCATAAGCAAACTGCTGGAAGCCTTCCAGATTCCTGGAATCATGAACCTCCACGCACACACAGCCACCCATGATCCGGACTTCTTTGATTCTTGGGTCTGTGAATACTTCCATCTCACCACGTGAAACCTGTTCAATATGACGGATTTTACTCATATAATCTTCACGCTCAAAAATCTCAATCCCCTTCAAAGCCACAGCACATGCCAGCGGGTTTCCCATAAAAGTAGGACCATGCATTAAGGCAAGTCTATCATCATCGCTGTAAAAGGCATCAAATACCTTATGATTTGCCACAGTGACAGCATGACCAATATACCCTCCGGTAAGGGCCTTTCCAAGAACCAGGATATCCGGCAGAACAAGATCTGCCACAAAGCGATTACCTGTGCGGCCAAACCCGGTTGCAACCTCGTCAAAAATCAAAAGAACATCATACTGGTCACACAACTCTCTTGCTCTCTTCAGGAATGAAATATCATACATCCGCATTCCTCCTGCTCCCTGTAAAAGAGGCTCCACAATAAAGCAGTTCAGACGGTCATGATACTGTTCAAATGCCTCTTCCAAAGCCGGGATCTCAGTGGGAATATGGACAACACCCTCTTTTTTGTCAAAAGCGAAATGATAATCCTCGTCATCGCCAACTTCCATTGCCTTAAAGGTATCCCCGTGATATGCATGTTCAAGAGCCAGCACTAATGGGCGCTTTCTTCCCTGATTGGTGTTGTATTGAAGGGCCATTTTAAGTGAAACCTCCACTGCAACACTTCCTGAATCTGAAAAAAAGCAATAATCCAGATCTCCGGGCAGAAATTCCTGCAGCTTCGCAGAAAGCTTTTCCACCGGCTCATGTGTCAGTCCCCCAAGCATTACATGACAAAAACGGTCTGCCTGTTCCTTGATCGCTTCTGTCAGTTCCGGATGCTTATATCCATGAATCATACACCACCAGGAAGATATAGAGTCTATCAGCTTCTGATCTTTTGTATAAAGATGTGCACCCTCCGCATCTAGAATTTTATAGGGAGCTTTCATTGTTTTCATTTGTTCATAGGGATACCATATCATTTGATCTTCACCTCATCATAAAATTCTGCAAGCGCATCTGCATCTATCTCCAGATTCTCCGCGTTATCCTGTACTTTTGCAATAACCGGAAGGCCAGTCATATATTGGCACATAGCAATATTATCCTCTTCCATAATATTTCCGGGATGGTAATGGTTAAAAATAATACCTTTGATTGGAAGGGAATGGGATTTCATATACTCGGCAGTCAATACAACACTGTTTATTGTACCAAGCCCTGCATCTGCCACCAGAATACTGGAAAGCTCAAACTCTCTTATCACATCTTCAAGCTGGATTTTGCGTTCATCAAAACAGAGCGGACAGAGGATACCGCCACTTCCTTCCATGGTAATATATTCATAATCATTTGCTGCCTTCAAAAATCCTCTTCGCACAACATCAAGATCCACCGGATTACCCTCAACTCTTGAAGCAAGATGAGGAGACCAGGCATTTTCATATACATAGGGACACATATCATCCAGGGACTGGGAAATACCAGACATCTCTTTAACAAAAAGTGCATCGCCCGGGATCAGACTTCCGTCTGCACGCCGGTCATTTCCACTCATTGCAGCTTTGTAATAAGCCGGATTTTTCCCTGCCTGTGCCAGTTTTTTTACGATCAGTCCTGAGAGATAGGTTTTGCCCATATCCGTTCCTGTTCCTGTAATAAATACCGCTTTACTCATGATTCTTCCACTTCCTTCCAATATTCTGGTGTTACATTTCTGCCCATATCAGAGAGCATTTTTCGGTCACTGCGGATGGTTGCGCAGGCAACAGTAGTCAGCATATTCCCTGTTATTGTAGCGGAGGCACCGGATTTAAAAGCGTTTTCCCCATCATTGGTAAGAAGTGCCCGTCCGGCAGCAAGACGGATATTAGCCTCAGGATTAATATAACGGAAAAAGGCGATTGTCCGGAGGATATCCTGCTCTGAAAGCTGATCAAGATGTTCTAAAGGTGTTCCCGGAATGGGCATCAATGCATTGATGGGAATAGAATCAATCCCAAGCTCCGCAAGGCTGACTGCCATATCCAGACGATCCTCCCAGGTCTCTCCCATTCCTATGATGCCACCGGAACATGCACACATTCCTTCGGCCTTTACCTTTTTCAGGGTTTCAATCTTCATATCGTATGTATGTGTCGTACATATATTAGGAAAATTTCTCCGTGAAGTCTCAATATTATGATGGTAGCTGGTTACTCCGGCTTCATGAAGACGGTGCAGCTGTTCGGAAGAAAGAAATCCCATGGAAGCACAGAGATCGATATTGCATTCCTTATGCATGGTTTCATAGGCGTGGATAGCCTGATCAAATTCTTTTCCGGTCAGAGCCTTTCCTGCAGTGACAATGGAAAAACGGTCAACGCCCTCCTCTTCATTCATTTTACATGCTTCCAGAATCTTTTCCTCCGGAAGAAAATCATAGATTTCGCAGGAAGTATGGTGGTGTACTGACTGGGCACAATATTTGCAGTCCTCCGGGCACCTGCCGCTGCGGCCATTGATAATGGAACAGAGATCTACCTTATCACCGATATACGCTTCGCGGATACGGTCTGCTCCTTCACATAATTCATCTAAATCACAGGTAAGAAAAAAAGAAAGATCATCTTCCCTTGTAATTCTGCGTCCATCAATAATTTCCTGTGCTAAAATAAGTGGATTCATTTTGCAAGCTCCTCCCTTTCCAGTCTGACATTTGATTTTGAATCAAAAAGATATTGAAGCACTACCGGTCTGACACGCTTTGCAATAACAGCTCCCAGAACACTTAATGCAATGTCACCGGGTACTGCAAGAAGAAAACAATAAAGAATCAGCGGCCAGATTCCAATCGGTGTATCGATCACATAATTACAGATCACATAGTAATAAACCATTCCACAGGTATAGACAATCATCAGACCTGCCAGATTTGCAAGTAAATAACGAAAAATGGTCTTCTGTTTAAGGCGTTCTGCAATAAGTCCTGTCACGTATGTTCCCAGGCAGAACCCTATAATATAGCCGAAGCTTGGCTTGAAAATATACCAGATCCCACCGCCTTCCGAAAAAATCGGAAGTCCTGCCAGCCCCAACAGCATATAGGCAACCACAGAAATCATGCCCCTTCTGGATCCCAGGAACAGTCCGGCAAGCATAGTGAACAGGTACTGCAGTGTAAACGGAACCACAGGTACAGGGATTTTAATAAACGCACCTGCTGCAATCAATGCCGTAAAAAGACCGCAATAGATCATGCTTTTTGTTTTAGTCATTTGTAAACCTCCATATATTTTATGGTTTACTATTTTAAAACACGAAGATTCAATTGTCAACTTTTTTATTTAGCCGGTTTACAGTTTGCGCTGTTATTTGCTTGATTCGGTAAAAAAATATATCAGATGGGAGTTAATCCCCATCTGATATATTGATCCGTAAATCTGAATTAGCTTTTCATTTTCTCTTTTACATCATCCGGTACATCAATCAGACCAAACCGGTAAAACATTCCATAGATGTAAGTCACACCTCGGATATCACCCAGAGATTTGGGACGGTCAACGACCGCTCCCATCTCTCTTATATTATGAAGGGCAAGGCGCACAGAACTCCATGCCAGACTCTTACTCTTCTCCCGACGGTCAATCCATAGTTCTTTCGTGTATTGTCCATTTCTTCCTTTTCGTACTTCATAAGAAAATGGTAATCCGGAGTAGGTTTTAAATTTCACTTTCTGATAGAGCAGAACCACCTCCCACAGATGTTCCTCTGTTGGTTCTGTCCTCAGCTTGCGGGTTTTATATATTTTCTTTTCTTCCATAGAGTTCCCAATTATCAAGAAGCTGTTTAATCAGCTTTGTTTATCAATATAGCAAAAAATGTATCAATAGTTATTTACTGGTTTTACCTTTTACCGAAGACCAGCTGCTGTATATTTTTTTGCCGTTTGTATCATACTTATATGAACGTATCTTGTAATAATAGGTTTTACCTTTCTTTAATTTGGAATTTGTATATGTTACTGTAGAACCCTTCTTTATCACTTTGATTTTTTTGTATGAACCTTTTTTACCGGTTTTTCTGTAAATTTCATAACCTTTGGCATCTTTTTGTTTTTTCCATGTAAGGATCAGTTTGTTTTTGGATTTGCTGGAAATACCGGTTAGTACAGGTTTGGAAGGCTTACTGGCAGAAGGAGCCGGTGTAACTGTAGGTTTCGGAGTACCAGAAGGAAGCGGAGATACTGCCGGAGTTGCAGTTGGTTTTGGGGTTGCAGTTGGCATCGGGGTTGCAGTTGGTTTTGGGGCAGCTGTAGTAGGAACTGGAGCTGCAGTTGGCTTTGGTGCTACAGTTGGTTTTGGAGCTGCAGTTGGCTTTGGTGCTACAGTTGGTTTTGGAGTCGCAGTTGGCTTTGGAGCTGCAGTTGGTTTTGGAATTGTAGTTGGTTTTGGAGCTGCCGTTGGAACTGGGGTAGCCGTAGGAACTGGAGTTGCCGTTGGAACTGGGGTAGCCGTAGGAACTGGAGTTGCGGTAGGAACCGGGGTAGCCGTAGGAACCGGAGTTGCGGTAGGAACCGGGGTAGCCGTAGGAACTGGAGTTGCCGTTGGAACCGGAGTTGCAGTTGGAATCGGGGTTGCAGTTGGAACCGGTGTCGCAGTCGGAACCGGAGCGGCAAGTCCTTCGATGGTAAATGTAAACTGCTTGGCTTCCCCGGATGCCTGTACAGTAACCTTCTTACCATTCACAGTCCAATCCATGCGATTTAGCGCATAAGCAATGATTCCGTTCTGGATGCCGGATATACTTGGCGGATAAGTGGCATTATCAGCAGCAATGGTAAATGTGGTTTTTCCGGCATTCAGATTTTCCTGGATTCGGGTAATATAGGCTTTGGCCCAGAGTTCAGCATCTCCTGATCTGACAAAATAATTGTCTGCCAGACTTGTGGAACGGGTACTATAACCACTTTGGGTATAAATTTTACTATGTCCGGGATGTGCAATAGCCATAAGCTCATCAGAAAGACCAAAATACAACCGGGTCTGGTCAAAATTATACCACTGATCCGTAGAATCATTCCAGGTACAATCCACCTGATACCACTGTCCGTCAAGCTTCATGGCATTCCATGTATGACCATCATAGGTATCTCTTGTTTCTGCATTTTCAATGCCTGCTGCTGTCAATAATCGTGAATAAGCACTTTCATAAGCCTGGCAGGTACCCAGTCCCCGTGTTAAAGCACTTTCTGCTGAAGAATATTTCAGTGAATTATCATAATCCAGCTGCTGCAGGAGCCAGTCGTGGAGCCACAGTGCTTTTTGGTAATCTGATCCATCTGTCTGACTGCTGCATTGTGCAACGGCTGATGATATAATTGAATTTACACTGGGATAATTAGTATCAGAAACAGAAATAAATGTATTGGAACGTAAATAATAAAGGCCGGCATTTTTATCCATAAGATAAAATCTGAAATTATAAGTACCGGAAGCAGTCATTGTAAAAGTAAAGTCGTGAGAACTGCAGGCAGAGGTATAGTTCAGCCACTCACCTCGACTGGGATCAGCAACAGATTCATACTGAAATACTCCCGGATCAGAATAGGATGGCGCGTCCATACGAAATAAATAATTGCCACTGCCGCCTTCTGCGGAAACATGAAATACAGTGGGCTGCCCTAATACGGGAGCATTCCATTCGACTTTTAATGTAATTCCGTTAGAAGTGGCTGTGTCACTGTAAGCATATGCAGACTCTCCCGCATTCGGAATTACCATATCATCTGACAGATTTAATTCAGATGTACTGCCATCACTGAATTCCTCCATTTCATTCACTGAATCTGAAACCTCAGCATCATTCTGTCCATAGCTTATGACAGAACCAGATAAAACACTGGTGGATGCAAACGCAAATACAAGAAAATACGCCAATAGTTTTTTCTTCATACTAATTTCCCCTCTCAAAAGTTTGTGGAAATTATTATACTATATTGGACAACATTCGAAAAGAAATTTTTTACGTAATTGGATATTTTGAGAAACAATCTCTGTTACGCTTTATGAGATGACAGAAATTCTGATGATATTCTTCTGCCAGTTTCTGCACTTCCTCTTCAGTAAAACCGACATAGGGTGCAAGACTGCCCGCACTCAGCATAGAAAACTCATCAAAGTTGTTCAGTGTCATGCTTTTTCAAAAAACGTATCCGGTCGTTTCAGATCAAAGATTTCATTGCAGGTCATAACCGTAACCAGATCTTCAGTATGGGACTCGTGTATTCTTGGTTCCAATTATCTTTTATTTCGAACTGTTTTTGCTTGAAGTTTTTCTGGATACTTTTTTATGTCTATCATAATATGGTAAATATTAACATATCTGTCTCCATAATGATGTTCTGTCATGCAAACATATTTTTCCATCCTTATGTTATTCTGAATTACCTCAATCTCCTCTCTTGGTATTAATTTGCTGATTTTCCAATAAAGTTCAGATGAATCTTTTAACTCTTTTAAAAACGCATTATACCGCTTCCAAGTCTTATCAATATCATTAACATCCGCATAAATTACCAGGAAATGGGCAGGTGCCTGAATATAGCTATAGCCGAAAATTTTGCCTATATGCTTTATCAAGTTTGCTCTATTGATTGATGTAATCTTAATTCCCTCAACAACGCTCATAGATGCTGAATTATGATTAATCCAAAGATCTACATGTCCAACACTTTGTCTTTCATTCTGCAATTGATCTGTAGCAGTACCCTCCTGAGTCTGATCCCTCATTCTATAATCATAAAGTTCCTCATATTTTTGATTAAACAAGATCATAATCATTTTATTATAACTATCTTCTGATGCTGCTTTTCCGTTTACTCTTAAATAATCACAATATTGTGATACCAAAGACGTTGTCTCCAGCATCAGGCACAGCAAATGAGACTTCACCAGATTTTTCACCTGTTTTCCACGAAAGTATAACTTAGCAGTATCAATCACAGTCAGGCAGTGAGCATTTTTTACCGCTTCTATTATAGCCATAACATTATCACTTTCATACTGGACACCGGCAGGTTCCTTCATTTCTGGTATTTTTTTATCTTCGATCTGACGTTTCAACTTTTTAAGCTCATCTGTCATACCATAATAACTTTGTAAAGAATTTACTAATTTATAGGCTTTATCAAAACTGTTACTTTGAATATATGCAGAAATAATATAGCGCGCACAAGAAATATCCATCCAAAATTTGTATGGCATTTCCTCGCAGATTTTCCATAATTCTCCATATTCTCTCATTTCTTCAAAAAGATACAATGCATTTGCATATATCAACAATGAATCAATCTTCTCCAAATTAAACCGCTGTTTAATTTCCAAAAGACTTTCTTTCGCAAGAATGTAATACTTTTTGCGCTCCTTGCCAGAAGATTGAACACATACTCTAACTTCTGAAATAAACAAATTTGCATTAACAGCATAATTACCTGGATTACTCTTCAAGAGAATTGAATATATTTTTTCAGCTCTTTTTATCTCATCTACAGCTTCCCTTTCCAGATATATAAGTGCCTTATAAAATAAATTTACAGTTTCATCTGGAAGTTCCAAAACTGCTGATATATTATCACGAATAAACAACAGTTGAATTTCCGTTGCTTTCATCCAATCTTTATACTGCTTTACAAAAGCCCTATTTCTTTTATTCATACTTGTTTTAAGCTGTTCATATAACTCAACAATTTTTTTTGCAAAAATTGTTTTAAATTTCTCATCTGTATAGCACAAGCTTAGCATTGTATCTATCAATTTCTGCATAGATGGTATGAATAAAATATCTTCTGTAAAATCCTCGTCTAGTTTTTCTTTTAAAATCTTTATCAGTTGCTCATACAAAGTTATTTTCTTTATATTTTTAATGTAAAAAATTATCTTTTCCGGAGATTGGGTTTGCAAAAATTTTATAAAACGCGTTTCATTATCTTCGCTTACCAAGCATATGGCATCCATATATTTTGTCAGCAATATTTCTGCATTCAAAATTCTTATATGTTCAACCTCAAAGGGATCACAGTCTGAAATCTGATACCCAATAAAGCAATCTATAAACCTTTCTTCCAATTCCCGTTGATTCTTTTTACTCAACAATTCATCCTTTTTCTGAATAAACTCTGCGAGAAGATACAAATGTATTAAGCCCGCCTTTCCCACAAATAGTAAAGGAGACTTTCCTTTCATTCTGTAGACTTCAGACACATATTTCTCAGGAGATAAAATTTCACTAAACGCTTTAATTGCCTCCGATCCGCTATCTGCAACATACTCCAGCATTCTCCAGTGCCAGTTTTCCTCAAAAAATCCCCAACTTATAGTCGAAACAAGTACCTTATTTCCCATACAATCCAGAATATATTTTTTGTAAAATTCCAGTAGCTTTTCTCCTGCATTTTCACCGCCATACATATCTGTCCAAATCAGATATCCTGCTCCTATACGCATTTTATCTACACCATTTGAACTATCATCATAACTATTTCTTAGATAATCTAAAATATATTTATTGCACCTCTTTTGAACTTCTTTTTCTCCAGAATACCACTGTTTCCAATTGCTATACAGTTCACTCACAGCTCGTTGTTGTCCACTCACAGTCCTGCTATAGTCAGCACTCTCTGTAAGCATATACCATAGCATATCTTTCAATGCCGTTTTCCAATCTTCTGTTTGTTGTCGCAAAATACCATCTTTTAAAATAAAAAAGATATTTTCATTTACCCTCTCCAGAAGAACTTTCTTTAACCGTGGCTCTTTTCTTTCAATGTTATCAAGCTTCAGCCATAACCCCACAGATATACTTGCAAACAGCTGAGGATCTTCCATACAATCTGTCAGCACCATTGGATACGCAGCCAAATCATCAACCATAAAATGCAAACAGGGAATTCGCATATATTCGCAGCATTTTTTCCTTTCCTCTTTATCCATATCTGCATATGCTCGTCTGCATAACATAAAACATCTTTGTTCTAGTTTCCAAATATCATATAAAGAATGGAACATGTCCCCTCTCCTGTTAAAATATAGTACATTTTTCAGAGGACGTTCAGGAAACTCAAAACTTTCCATTGTATATATTTTGTTTCTCAGCTGCCAATTTTCAAGAACGAATTTATGATAAATTATTTTATGATATTGTGACCATGTAGAATCCCCAATTGCATCTATGTACTCCATGCAACTGCAATACAGTTCTTTTTTATGTGTCGTATATTGATACACACCATATATATTCAATACATCCCACCAGTAAAACCATACTTTCTTTTCTTCTTCGTTTCCTTTTTGACAAATAGAATCCCACCATACAGCAAATATCATTGCCCCATTTTTGCTTATTTTCTTTCTATCTGTTTCTGAAAAATTTTCTTTATTTCCAGCTTTCAGACTATTTTTCAATTTCTTAAGAAATAAGATTTCAGAATTATCACTTCCCAGATCCTTAAACTTTATCTGGTCAAATTTCCCTTCATAAACCGTAAATGACCAGGTATCCTTATGCCGCAACAACCACCCCTGTTCAAATAAAGTCTGAACTGTGATTGTTTTTCCACTTTGATTCTCTTTTTGATATCTTTCAGCAAAATCAGATAGTAAATCCATGCTATAATATTTATAATTGGTCGGCCAGTTTCTTAATTTTTTTATAAGATCAAGCCATTCTCCCAATTGCTCATTAATCTTCAAAACAGATATTGATTCAATCCTGTCATATCGTTCACTCTGTGAATTGACTACTTTTATTAAATTTAAAAGATTATTTTTATAATTCTGGATTTGACTCATTTTTATTCTGCTACCTCTCGATCATGCATTCATGTACTTTTGTTTTCTTGTCATAGGGTCGGCACTTTATAAAGTCTAACCCATGTGTGTCCCGCCTTGTTTTGAGGCACTTACAAAATACCCCGTCAGATTACTCCAACGGGGTTACTGCCAATTATTGAATTTTGCTCCACAGGAGCTGTGTACTTTCTACTATATCCTCATAGCTGATATCAGTTGCATACGGATATTTCTTCTGATAAGATTTCCAAAGTGTATGTAACTGCACGTCATCACTGACGGAAGCTATAATTTTGGGTGCTTCCTCTTTCAGATTTTCGGTGTTTCTTTTCTTACAGGTTGCATCAAATGCCTTTTTCAGTATATCAGCATCGATGTCTTGCTCGTAAATAGAAAGCAGTGTATTGATATCGTAGAAATCTCTCATTCTGGTATTCAAAAGACCTCTTGAAAGGTTTGCTACGTTCTTAATTCTTCCCTTAACCTGTTCTGGTGTCAGCTGCATTTTACAATAATACCCCCATATATCTGCGAATCACATTGTCGACCCGGAACAGCTTTGCATATTCCATAAGTCGGTTCAGATCTTTATCTTTTCTGGAAACATATGTCTTCAGAACAGAGTTGAAATCCTGTGCTTCAATACTGCTCCTGCTTCTTATCAGGTCACAAATCGTCCGTTCCAGATCATACATTGGAATCATATTTCCGTCATTGTCTTTCACAATGATCTTTCCGACATCCAGTAATTCCTTTTTTACCGTATATACTTTACAACTTCCATCCGCTGTAAGTCGATGCGCATTATAGCCGCTGTATATGGTAAATGTGTGGACAAACGGTTCTCTGTCTGTCAGACCATAATAATAAAAAGCTTCATCATGTGAAAAAACAGCATTCGGGCATCTTTTGTGAAGCACATATAACTCATCAACCCAATCTGATTTCGCAGAATACATACCACGGCTGACCGGCTCCAATCCGTATTCTCGAACATATTTGTAAAACTTAAATTTTGAAATTCCAGATTTTTCCGCAATTCTCGGCGTAAGGTAATCATGATATTGAATTAATCTTGTCATCTCATCCATAGAATCACCATCCTTCCGTGCTTATATTGTAATCGAAATAAGCACGATAGTCAAGCAAAATCAAATGAGCGTGCTTATTTCATGTTTAATATATGCACGCTCGTCGAATTTTGTTCTGTCAAAATTTATCAAATTATCATGTGAACTTCCAGTTTTTTTCACCTAAATCGAATGTCTCTATATCTATGACTTGCTTGATTCGGTTAACCTTTTATTTTCTTTTTTACATCATCCTGTCCATAGCTTATGATGACAGAACCAGATAAAACACTGGTGGATGCAAACTCAAAATACGCCAATAGTTTTTTCTTCATACCAATTTCTCCTCAAAAGTTTGTGGAAATTATTATACTATATTGGACAACATTCGAAAAGAAATTTTTTCACCCGTGTAGTCCAAAATTGAAGAGTTCACTGGTCAAGCAGATATTCGCAATATTATGGTACATAAGCCATAAATATACATGTGTTTTCTGAAATACTTTCTCAATATCTCCCCAATTACCCTCTTGCATTTCAGTAGAAGTTAGAATATACTAACCACAAGAGTTAGATATCATAAACTCTAGCGTGAATTAATCATTTGAACTCCATCCGAAGACCTGCTGAAACCTTCGGAACAATGGATCATATGATCCCCCGGTACATCCCTGTTGGGTGTACCAGGAGTTCAAATGCAAAACCAGAAAGGGGATTTATCATGTACTTAGAAATTGAGAAAGTAATTGGAAGAGAAATTCTGGATTCCAGAGGAAACCCAACAGTAGAAGCAGAAGTATATCTGATGGACGGCACTGTTGCAAGAGGAACAGCTCCAAGCGGTGCTTCCACAGGAGAATTCGAAGCTCTGGAACTGAGAGATGGAGATAAAGCTCGCTATCTTGGAAAAGGCGTACAGAAAGCAGTAGAGAACATCAACACAACAATCAACGAAGCGATCGAAGGTCTTGATGCAGGCGATATCTATGCAGTAGATGCAGCTATGATTGCAGCAGACGGAACAAAAGACAAATCCAAACTTGGAGCAAATGCAATCCTTGCAGTATCTATCGCATGCTGCAGAGCAGCGGCAGCTTCTCTTGAAATTCCGCTGTATCGTTTCCTTGGCGGAGTATCTGGAAACCGTCTCCCTGTACCAATGATGAACATTGTAAACGGCGGATGCCATGCATTATCATCCGGTCTGGATGTGCAGGAATTCATGATCATGCCAGTTGGAGCACCTTCCTTCAAAGAATGCTTAAGATGGTGTGCAGAAGTATTCCACGCACTTGCTTCTATTTTGAAAGAGCGCGGACTTGCCACATCAGTAGGTGACGAAGGTGGTTTCGCACCTGCACTGAAATCCGATGAAGAAGCAATCGAGACAATCCTCGAGGCAGTGAAGAAAGCTGGATATGAACCAGGCAAAGACTTCCGAATTGCCATGGATGCTGCTTCCTCCGAATGGAAAAGTGAAAAGGGAAAAGGCTACTACAAACTTCCAAAAGACGGCACAGAATATACATCTGAGGAACTCATCGAACACTGGGCTAAATTATGTGAGAAATATCCAATCATCTCCATCGAAGACGGTCTGGATGAAGAAGACTGGGAAGGATGGCAGAAACTTACAGCCAGACTGGGTGACAAAGTACAGCTTGTCGGTGACGACCTGTTTGTTACAAATACAGAAAGGCTTGCAAAAGGTATCAGCCTTGGTGCAGGTAATGCGATCCTGATCAAATTAAACCAGATCGGTTCCGTATCCGAAACACTGGAAGCAATCAAGATGGCCCACAAAGCAGGCTACACCGCAATTTCTTCTCATCGTTCCGGCGAGACAGCAGATACAACAATTGCAGATCTTGCAGTAGCACTGAATACCTGCCAGATTAAGACCGGCGCTCCAAGCAGATCTGAACGTGTTGCAAAATACAATCAGCTTCTCCGCATCGAAGAAGAACTCGGTGCAAGCGCAGTATATCCGGGAATGAAAGCCTTCAATGTAAAACAGGAGTGAACAAACTATAGCAATCTTCGTAAATAACGCATACCATAAATAAACCTTTAAAATGCAAAATGGTTTTAATTTCTGCAAACAGTAGAAAACAGCGGCCTTATCGACCGCTGTCAAAAAAGTCAAAAGAATTTACATATTTATTTCCGTACAAAAATCCCTGCCAAGTCGGTATGATTGTCATATACCGGCTGACAGGGAAAAATCTTATTTCACTTTCACTTTTCTAATTTTGCTCCAACCAGAATAATATCTCTTTCCGTTTGCTGTTTTCTATACAGATATAATTTGTATGACAAAAGAAGATTATGTGTGATAGAGCCGCCTGTTATTCCAAAAGAAAGTCAAGTGCTCTAATGATTTTGATTCCGTCTTGTGTTTGAGTAAGATTGCATTCCAAGGCAATCACTATCTTTTCATAGCTATCACGAATCTTACGCAGCGGTGCAAGCTCTCGCTCTCTCGTTTCCGGGGCATTCATTGATTCGGTAACCTGGATATATTTTTTCTCGTCTACTTTCGTAGCAATAAAATCGACTTCCTGATTGTCGATTTTTCCAATAGAAACATCATAACCACGGCGTAACAGTTCAAAGTAGATGATATTCTCCAAAATATGTCCGCTGTCACCATCACGATAGCCCAACAGATAATTTCGCAACCCAATATCAACAATATAGTATTTGCCCAGGGTGCGCAGATACTCCTTGCCCTTTATATCAAATCGTTTGATTTCATAGAAAATATAGGCTTCTGTCAAAGCTTCGATATACGCCTGAATCGTCTGTACGGCAGGCTTTGTTTTTCGGGTTCCATTTTCCAAAAGTCCCTCATTGACTAAGGTGTTTCCAATAGAGGTGGCAGAAGTGTTATTGCCAATATTGTCCGCCAAAAACAAGATGATTTTTTTCAGAAGCACCGGGTCAGTAATATTTCGCTGTCCCTTGCGCTTTTCCCGTTCCAGAATGTCATTGATAACAGTAGCAGAATAAACACCGTCTAACGCAACTGTCACCCGGTCAATTTCTAATCCTACATCAGCAAGCATAGGCATACCACCAAATCTGGCGTAAGCATCAAAAAGTTCTTTTACATCATATGTTTCTCCCTCTGCATCTGTAATCCGCTTTCTGAAACCACCTGCAGGTGACTTCCGTTCCGTCAGGATATAGCCATGAAAGTCCAGAAATTCTCTAAAAGATAGTGGCAAGACTTTAATTTCCACATATCGTCCAGATAGATAAGTGGAAAGTTCAGAAGAAAGCAGATAAGCATTGGATCCTGTGATATATATATCGCAATCGAAATCTACTCGGAAAGAGTTTACTGCATTTTCCCAACCATGCACTTTCTGTACCTCATCAAAGAAGAGGTATGTCCGTTTATTAGGGCAAATGCGTGCTTTGACGTATTCATAGAATCCTCTTGCATCCATATCCGGAATGCCCATAGACTCAAAGTTCATTTCAATAATCTGGTCATCGGTCACTCCAGTATCCCGCAAATGCTCTGCCATCAGCTTCATTAAGCTAGACTTTCCGCAACGTCGGATACCAGTCATGACTTTAATCATTTCTGTATCTTGAAATGCAATAATCCGATTCAGATAGAGATCACGTTTTCGTAATATTGTTTTTTGCATAAAGGAAACACCGCCTTTCGCTTAAAAATATAACATAAACCTCTAAAAAAATCAAGTTTATAGAATTGATACTAAAAACTTTTGCTTTCAAGAAGTTTGTAACATAATGCGTTTTCTTGTCGATATGCGTCTATCATATAAATCGGCTCGTTAATAGCGAATCGTATATATTGTTCGTTACATTTTAACAACCGTAGCAAGAATTCCCTCACCTCTATGCCAGTCTTCTTGCTGTGTAATTTTAGAAAACCAAATCTTGAAATCCCTTGAAATTCTGTGGTACGAATTACTGCACTATGAATTACTGCAATGCGATTTACTTGCTCATTTGTTCCTATACTATCTCAAAGAAGGTATCCGGTCGTTCCGGATCAAACACTTCATTGCAGGTCATAACCGTAACCAGATCTTCGGTATGGGACAAATTAATAATATTATGAGTCCATCCGGGAATCATGTAGATAGCTTCGATCTTATCTCCACTTACCTCAAATTCCACAGTCTCTCCGGTATTGATATTCCTCTCCTGGATCAGGCCATGTCCATGCACTACAATAAACTGTTCCCACTTGGAATTATGCCAGTGCTGGCCCTTGGTGATTCCCGGTTTACTGATATTAATGGAAACCTGGCCGCAATCCTGAGTATGTACCAGCTCAGTAAAAGAACCTCTGTCATCACAGTTCATTTTCATGGCATATTTAAACTTGTCTGTAGGAAGATAGGAAAGATACAGGGAAAAAAGCTTCTTTGCAAAAGAACCCGCCGGCATTTTCGGCATCATCAAGTTTACTGGCTGTTGCTTAAACTGCTCCAGCAGATCCACAATCTCACCTAATGTTACCTTGTGAGTCACCGGCACACAACAATACTTCCCGTCTTCTTTCAGAACAGTCTCCACACCGTCAAATTCACAGTGCTGCTCTCTTCCCTCCAGCAGATCAAACATTCCTTCCACCAGATCATCAATATACAACAGCTCCAGTTCAGTAGACCTGTCATTCACAGTAAAAGTTTCATCATTAGCCACTGCCCAGCAGAAGGTAGATACAGCAGAATTATACTTCGGTCTGGAATGTCCCATCAGATTGGGGAAACGGTAAACAGCAACCTTCGCCCCGGTTTCCTGCCCGTACTGAAAAAACAGCTCCTCTCCTGCCTTCTTGGAACGTCCATATTCTGAATTGCCAAACCGTCCTGCCAAAGTTGCCTGAATAGAGGAAGACAACATGATGGGAGCCTTATTGTTATATTTTTTTAAAGTATCCAGAAGCTGGGAAGCAAAACCGAAATTTCCCTTCATGAAATCCTCCGGATTCTCAGGACGGTTGACCCCTGCCAGATTGAACACAAAATCCGCAGACTTACAATACTCATCCAGCGCTTTTACTGAAGAATCCAGATCATACTCATAGATTTCACCTATGGAAATTCCCGGTCTTGTTCTGTTTTTATTGTCTCTGATATTCTTTAAATTATTGACAAGAGCTGTCCCTACCATGCCCTTTGCGCCTGTCACCAGTATATTCATTATTTTCCAACCCTTTCTGTCAGTCTTACTCAGACTCTTTTCTCCAGACCATTTTGTTGACTACACCTGTATAGCTCTGGATGATTTTCACAACCTTTGAGCTTACATTTTCCTCAATATAATCCGGTACCGGAATACCGTAATCACCGGCCCGGTTCATCTCAACTGCTGTATCTACAGACTGCAGAAGCCCCTTCTCATCAATACCGGACAAAATAAAGCAGGCTTTATCCAGTGCCTCAGGACGTTCTGTAGAAGTACGAATACAGACAGCAGGGAACGGATGTCCCACAGAGGTAAAAAAGCTGCTCTCTTCCGGAAGAGTTCCTGAATCAGAAACCACTGCAAAGGCATTCATCTGCAGACAATTATAATCATGAAAGCCTAATGGCTCATGCTGAATCACTCTGGAATCCAATTTGAAGCCAGTTGACTCGATTCTCTTGCGAGAACGGGGATGGCAGGAATACAGAATGGGCATATCATATTTCTCAGCCATCTTGTTAATGGCACTGAACAAACTAAGGAAATTTTTCTCCGTATCAATATTTTCTTCCCTGTGCGCAGAAAGAAGAATATATCTTCCTTTTTCCAGTCCAAGTCTGCTGTGAATATCAGAAGATTCGATCTCAGCCAGATTGTTGTGCAGAACCTCTGCCATAGGAGAACCTGTTACATAGGTACGCTCTTTGGGAAGTCCGCAATCTGCCAGATAACGGCGGGCATGCTCAGAATAAGCCATATTTACATCTGAAATAATATCTACAATACGGCGGTTGGTTTCCTCCGGCAGACACTCATCCTTACAGCGGTTACCTGCCTCCATATGGAAAATCGGGATATGCAGACGCTTGGCACCAATAACCGATAAACAGGAGTTGGTATCTCCCAGAACCAGCACTGCATCTGGCTTAATCTCTGCCATCAGTTTATAACTCTGTGCAATAATATTCCCACAGGTTTCACCCAGATCCTCACCTACAGCATTAAGATAAACCTCCGGATCCTCCAGCTTCAGATCCTTAAAAAATACACCGTTCAGATTATAATCATAATTCTGTCCGGTATGCGCCAGGATCACATCAAAATATTTCCGGGTTTTATTGATCACTGCCGCCAGACGGATGATCTCCGGTCTGGTTCCCACAATGATCAGAAGCTTCAATTTACCATTCTCTTTCCATTTCACATTTTCATATTTACCCATTACACAGCCCTCACATTATTTACTATTCATTTTTGCCAGTTCTTCCTGAATATAAGACAGAGATGCAATCTTTGCCTTAGTCTCTTCCAGGTTCAGGCGGCGGGTGTTATTGGAGTTAAATTCTGTCAGAATATTACGTTTCTCGTCACCCTCTTTGAAATATTTGTCATAGTTCAGGCCACGGTTATCTGCAGGTACACGGTAAAAGTTCCCCATATCCACAGCCTTGGCACATTCCTCATTGGTAAGCAGAGTTTCATACATCTTCTCACCGTGACGGATACCGATCACCTTGATCTCCTCTTTATTTCCTCCAAACAATTCACAAACAGCCTCTGCCTGAGTCTGGATTGTGCATGCAGGAGCCTTCTGAATCAACAGATCTCCATTCTCTCCATGCTCAAAAGCAAAAAGAACCAGATCCACAGCCTCCTCCAGTGACATGATAAAACGGGTCATGGATGGTTCTGTGAGAGTAATAGGATTTCCCTGTTTAATCTGTTCGATCCACAGAGGAATAACAGAACCGCGGCTGCACATTACATTTCCATAACGAGTACAGCAAATCTTTGTCTTGCCTGACATCCTGGATCTGGCAACAGCCACCTTCTCTTCCACTGCCTTACTGATACCCATGGCATTGATCGGATAAGCAGCCTTATCTGTAGAAAGGCAGATTACACTCTCCACTCCCTCCTCAATAGCAGCTGTGAGAACATTATCGGTGCCGATTACATTGGTACGCACAGCCTCCATAGGGAAAAACTCACAGGAAGGAACCTGCTTCAATGCAGCTGCATGGAAAATATAATCCACCCCATGCATGGCGCCCTTGACAGATTCCAGACTGCGCACATCTCCTATGTAAAACTTAATCTTATCCGCAACCTCCGGCATCCTGGCCTGGAAATCATGACGCATATCATCCTGCTTCTTCTCATCACGGGAAAAAATACGAATCTCCCCGATATCAGTTTTCAAGAAACGGTTCAAAACCGCATTTCCGAAGGAACCTGTACCTCCGGTGATCATAAGTGTTTTATCTGTAAATAAATAATCCCATTTTTGTTATTCTCCTTGTTTAAAAATATTTATTTTTGTAATTCCTGTAAAGATATTGAATCATTACGGGTTTTTGTCAAAATGAATATTCCTGATCTCAGTAAATTCATCTTTACATTCACTGACCTGTTTCCAGGCTCCGATTATATTAACCCGAATATTTCTTCTGTAGAGTTCTCTGGCAATTCTGCACCCAATCATCCGGCACTGCAGCTTATAAATTGCCCGTCTCTCTGAATCTGTTTTCCGGATCTGAGTTTCTTCCTGGCATTTTGTCAAACTGTTCAATAAAGGCTTAAGTTTCCAGTCTAGAGGTATTTGAACAGCAATCAGTGATTCACAAAGTCTCCAGACAGCCTGGCTTTGATATAATTCATTACTCATTGTTCTGTATACAATTACTGAAAAAAGGATTTCCGAATATTGGGATAATGTTACATTATCCCGAATATGAAACTGATGCTGATACACTTCATTATAGAAATCAATAAAAAGCTCCAGGTCATTTTCATCACATAGCCATAATTCCTGTTGAAAGTCATCAAGTACGGACTTCTCTTTTTTGACAAATACTGCCTCTACCATATCAATTGCTGCGGGATGACTATAGCCGTCCTTTAATTCTGTAAAATAATCAGTAATTGCTTCATATTCTGCCCGGGACAGTTCACTTTCAGATTTATCCTGTAAAAACAGACATTCCAATGCAATAAAAAAGCTCTGAGAAATTCGCAATTTTACAACATAATACCCCAGGTTGTTCCATTTTCTGTTGGCTGTTACCAGATCCTTTAACATGCGGAACAATCTTTCTATATCAATTGTTTGAATAGAAAATTCCTTTATAACATCTATCAGACATTCATAGTGATGTTGATTAAATGCCAACCCTTTTAGGTTTGAATCTTTTTCTATTTTCTTCAGTGTGTCCTCATACACTTCGTTTTTCTTTTCACTGTATTTCTGAGGGTCAAACCGATATAACCACCATTTATCATATATATCCTGAGAGTTTTCTATTATCCGGCACAGGTAGTTTCTGTCTTCATCATTCAGCAGAATTAATTTATCTAAATTACGCAGACGATTCATTGCTGCTTCGCTGTCCTTATCAGGGTCCTCAACCCATTGCCTGATCTGGTACATAGTTCTGTTGTATATTTTCAAATCAAGGTTTTGCTTTTCATTTGGTATATCTACCAGAAAAACCGGATCATAATACCCTGTCGTTTGATCTCTTCCCATTGGCAGCTGCAGAAGTTTTTCCAATTTTTCATTTTGCTTTTCAACGGAATATGCACTAAATATACCCTTGAATAAATTTCCCACTTCTTTAAACATGATTGAAGCATCACTCAGGCACAGTTCCACAGCTTTGTCATATAATTGGTCAAGCATAGATTCTGAGCATTTATAACATAAACGGGAAAGAATAATGGGAAGTATGGCTGCAGACTGATCATAAATGGATCTGCTCCAAAATGAATTTTTGCTTTTTATATTCTGGCTTACGGTATTCCAGAAAGTCAGATAATCCGTTGTAATAGCATCTGCATTTTCCTGGGGCAATTCAGCTAAACTGGCTCTGCCAAACAAAACATCTACATGTTTACTATCTCTCGCAATCAATATCTGCATCAGTGACCAGTGGGAATAGTAGTTGGCCAAATAGCGCAGGGAAGGAAACAATCCTTTTGTATTGCTTACGCTATTTACCCGAAATGGATGCCCGGTCAGCTCCAGAAATCTCCAATATTCCAATGCATAAAAAATATTTTGATTATTCTCACCAAAATTCATGGTAAAGGTAGTAGATAGATCAAAATTATCGTTTTCTTCAAAGCGTTCCTTCGGTTCGTTAATTTCGTTTAAATGATAGCAATATTTATCATTTTCATTCCACCAGGAGAGAACATTGTCATTTAAGCAGCGTTCCAGATCATCGGATGATATTTTCCAGTTTCCCTGTCGAATATAATTGATCAATGACACAATACTTTCTTCAACAGAAACTAAATATTCGTTGTCATTTTCCTTGATCAACTGCTTCCTTACCTGGATCAATGCACCGGACAACAGTCTCCCAGCCTTTGTGGTCTCACCAATAAATACATACATATTCGCTTTTATCAGAGCCCAGTAAGCATCTCCGCTTAAAAGCTTCCAGTTCTCTAACATACCGGTCAGCTCTTTTGCCTCAAATCGGAAAAGATACTTCCAGCAATCACATGCATATAAAAACTGTCTGCGGTCATAATCCAGTTTTTCTTTTTCTATTTTTTCATAACACTCATCATACAATTTCCATTGTGCCTGTTCTCTGAATGCACGTAGTAGCTGCAGATATATTTCCTGCTTTTTGAAAAAACATTGGGATTTCTTCTGTTTCTCTGTGGGCTCTTCTGCTTCTATATTCACAATTTCCCAGAATCTCTCCACATACTGAGATAACAATGGTCTACCCGCAATATCCATAAAGCGGACAAGCTCATAGATATAATCCAGCTGGTCTTCATATGGGAGATTTTCCAAACCGTCCATATTTGTAAACTGTTTTAAAGCATAATCAACTTTTGATTTCATTTTCCAGGGAAGAAAAATCCATCCCGGATAAGAAGTATTCAGTTGTTTCATACAAGCTGTCTTTTTCTTTATTTTTGAACGGGTGTCTACATCTAATTTCTGATAATCAAACCAGTTGCTTTTTTTTCGGTTTCCTTCTACATCAGAATTTAATTCTTTCAGAAAATTGCCCACTCGTTCCTCAATGCTCTTTTCAGGCCATAGGTCTTCCAGATCAAGTACAATAATATTTCGGTCAAAAAGCAGCTTTCTCTTAGATTCCGGGATATGGGTAACGGATACCATGTAGATCATCTGCGAACTGCTTTTGCCAAGATTATCATGGATCCACCCTATCCATTTAATAAAATTAGGATCCTCACAGGAAAAACCTATCATACAGAACACATTTTCCAGCATTGCCTGCTGAACGGTATTTACCATTGCAGCAAAACGTACAGGATATGTTCTATAATCCTCTTCCGTAATAATGAACGGACGATGTGAGGGAAAAGAACCATGAAGCTTAACAATCCTGGGATATTGATTGCTGTTTACCAGATCCTCCTGACAGTGCACAACATGATATCTGCGGGTGCTGACCTTATCAGCTGCGCGCTCCAGCAAAGTATCATAATTAGTGGTAAATACATCCCTCCATGGCAGTTCCATCAACTTTACATACAAATCTGACGGAGCATAATCCAGATCAGGCACTGCTTCCTTTATGTTCTTCTCCAATTTCGGCCGTCCAAACATAATCTCAACTTCCTGCGCCAGTCGCAGTGAACTGTTATATGCTTTTCCGGGACTTTGAGAATCATCATAAAGTTGCTTGTAAAATAGATCAGACAATTCGTTCCAGTTCATAAAATACTTATCTACAACAGATATCTTTTCCGCATTTTTTGAAAACCCTGCACCAACCATCAAAACAGCATGCTTTTCGGCCAGAGCTTCGGATATTTCTTTCATATATTTCTTGTTCATATTTTTCGATTCCTCATATGCTTTCGAGTATAGATGATGCCATATTTATGGAATTTGGGACTGTCAGATATTTTTAGGCAATATAAAAGACTTAATAGCAATTGAGAAAAATGCTATTAAGTCTTTTTAAATTTTTGTTCTTTCTTTATCGTTATTTCTAATCCCAAAGAGGTTAAGGCGATGCCCATGATCCCCAATGTTGTCATTGGTTGCATACATCCTAGAAAAAATGCTTGTATAGAATTAGGGTCACTGGCTTTAGCTGGATTTGATACATATATTATTATACTTACTGCAAAGCTAATAATTATTATAACTAATAAATACTTTCTATGTTTTTTGCTTACCGTTATCGTTTTTCCATTTTCTGATTTTCCTGAAATTTCATTATTGAATACTAGCAATGTTTTATTTATAAGGTAAAGTCTGTCGTTAGAAGATATACTTGTATCTTTTGCTAAATGGTTTACTAATACATCCCTCAATACACTATCTGAATATAGCTTTCTTTCAGGTACCCCTAACTCTAAAGCAAGAGCACTTCGTACACTATGTATAAATTCTATATCTATTTCTAAATCCTTCTTTGCGGATAAAAGAATGGTATTTATACAATTTTGATTTGCCGTGCTTATTACTTTACTATCATTTATCAGGGAAATCTTCTTAATTATTATAGTTGTCATCAATGTTGTCACAATCGGTGCAATCCATGCAATAACAATCGAATTTTCAAGAAAAGGCATTATATATTTCATAATAATTTTGTTCAAACTCCTTGAGGAAAGTTTATTTTTCCATAATAAATGCGGGAAACAATCTTACTTCATAACAATATACTAAACAATTTATCTCAATGAATGCGGATTTCTTGAAAAGCGCTTTGTATTTGAATCGTTTTTCGCTTGTTGTATAGATTCTTGTTCACTTTCCTGTACTATAATTTTAGGATAATATTTTTCTATAGCCATCTTAGTATTAATATACTGCTGTGCTATAAATGCATATTTTCTATAAGTAAAAGAAGGGGTCATATTTTCTTGAACACATTTTATCCTTTCTTCATTCATATTTTTTAAAGTTTCAAATGTTTCAGTTTTCAAACTATTTAATGCTTCTTTGATATTATCTTGAGAAATATTATCTAATTCTACGGCTGGTATTATAATAAATTCTGATTTCTCATTTTGCTCTAGGTCTGTATGTAATATAGCCATTTGAGAGTTATATCCTTCTTTTCCAAACAAAATTCGAATTTGCTTTTCTCCAAATACAATATATCCATTTTTGCAATGAGGCTGTTCTCCTATTCTTAGTACTTTTGCTTCGGCAAAAATTAACATTCCATCCGGATTCAGACAATTTTTTATTTGTTCAAAAAGAGTTATCCATTCGTTTATTCCAAGTTCATGTAATACATTCATGAGAACTACACAGTTATACTTTTTCTTTATCTCAGTAATTTTTCTGTATGTAACAAATTCCTTATCCCTTTCAAAATCTTCAATGTGTGGTTCATATATCTCATATGTATATTTGAATTTATGCAGATTATTTTCATCTATAAGACGCATACACCTGCCAAGCCTGCCGCTTCCAGCACCCCAGTCAAGAATACACAAATCATTTTGTTTTAATGATATGCAATACTCCATAAATTTTACTGCCTGTTCATCCGATTTATTAACCTTAGAAATAACGGTTGGGTTTTCAAAACACTCTGCAATAAAATTACAAAAATTCCATTCATCCAAGGAACGAAACATCTCAACAATTGTTTTCTGTCCTTCACCCAACATTTCGCTCATTACATTTTCATACAAATGACTATTTCTACGCTGTATTGCACCATTTACCATTAAAATAATTTCTTCAAATTGAAACTCTTGCAATAATAGTGGAGAATGCGTTGCAATCCATACCTCATCCATACAGGATAAATTCTTTATTTTTCTATAAAATTTAATTAAAACAGATGGATGGATATGCATCTCTGGTTCATCCATAATTAAAATATATTTTCTCTTTTCTGAAGTAATTGCCAAAAACAGCGACATATAAAATAAATTAATTTCTCCAGGTGACATTTCTGTTAATGCCAATCTTAATTTCTTTCTCCTTCCATCAGAAAATTTCAAATCTGCGTCCTGTTCTTTCTGATCAACAATTAATTCCATGCCAAGAAATTCTTCAATATTTTCTTTTATGCGGATTAGCTGCTGATCAGCTTTTTCCTTTTTACGAACACCTCTTGCATTTAATTCCTGAATATAAGATTCTACCAGAGAGACTCCAGTATATTGAAAAGATTTCACAAATTCATCATATGACATATCTTCTGCATCAGTTACAATATCATACAGTGCATTTTCAACATTAACTTCCTCAAAGCTTTCCTCATATTTTGCAGATAACGTAGGAAAATATATATAAATTACATCTTTATCTTGGTTCTTACAGGCATCACGATATGCCTTTAAAAAGCGGGTCTTTCCAGTTCCATTTTTTCCTATTATTAAATTTCTTTTTGCAAATTCAAATCTATCGGGCTTAGTGAGTCCATATTGTTTCATATATTCTTTTATCATACATTGCACCTTCTCTCAACTATGCTCTAGCCTTTCTCTTTTGATTATTAAGTTTCTTTTTATTCTTGGTGATTTCTTCAATTGTCAAACAAACAAAGTTTTTTAAAATCTCTGGAGTAAATTTTGTTTTGGAATAGATATAAAAAAAATTATTTTCTGCGTTAGTTACTGTTGCATCATTATCATCTGAATTCTCATTTATCAAGCCATAATATGTATCATAATTTTTATCCGAAATGCCGCTATCAAAAAAAATATATATATTTTTTTCATTTACGCTGGACAAAAAATCATTCTTCATATCCAATATAGAAAATGAGAAATCCATTTTGAAATCTGTTACTAACTTTTTAAAAATATTTGCCGCAGAAATTATTTTTTCCTTATTGCTTTGTAAAATTTCTTTATATACATTTTCATCAAATGTAAAAATATTATTATTATGTAAGTGATTAATTAATGGATAAAAAAAGTCGTGAATTTCTTCTAATGAATATCCTTTACTGTTTTTTTGCCATATGAATCTATAATCATATAATGACTTCCAAATGGGATGTTTTCTCATGTTGGCATTAAAATATTCATTAACAACTGATTGCTCGGAATTATTCCAAAGAGTTTTTATATCACACAGTATATCAATATCTGACAATAATCTGTATTGCAAATCATTATAGCATATGCCGGCTTGGGTTAATGCCTCTTTAGTGAAAACTTTCTCAATGTATAATTCATTACTGTTATCATATTCCTGTACACATGCCATAATCAATCTTTTTTCATATTCTACCACAGGATGAGAAATCATCCACATATTTTCCTGTTGCTTGGCTTTAAATAAATTGTCGATTGTACTTAAGACCTTTTTATCATATGCTGGATATATTCCTTCTTCATTTTTTATTGCGGTCACAGATCTTAATAATCTTTTTATATCAAGACTCACATTGTCATACCCGGACATCTTTGTGTCTCTGATAATATAATCTAATTTATCTACATCCAGAATACTTGAATTTAATAATCTTATTAAAACATTTTCGATTCCATACAGATCCTCGTCCGAATCAAAACGATAGTAAGTACAGCCTATAACCATTCTTGCAGCTGTATTTAAATCAACTTTTCCATAAAGTGATGTTCCAGTCGTAAATTCTTTATATTTTTCAAGAAGAATCGTTGCGCTAAGAATCTCATGAATTTTCGGTTTAATACCACCCTTTTCAATTAAAAAATCACTGATAAAGCCTTCTATCTGTGTCTCATCAATTCCTTCCGCAGTAGCAAAAGCATTTAATAGATCAACTTCGCTTTTATCAAGTTTTTCTATATCGCAAGGTTGATCTGTATCCTTATTTAATTTTTAATCGCATCTTGAATGTTTGATAAAAGCAGAGTCTTTGCATTTATTCCATGTTGGCCTGCGAAAAAAGATTCAAAAGTATGAGAAAATGGCGCATGGCCAATATCGTGGAGTAACGCAGCATATAAAAAAGTATATTTCCACTTTTCAATTTGAGAAATATCTAACTCCAATTTTAAATCTTTTTTGAGATTTTCCATAAGTGCATCAAAACACTCACGTGCAATTCCAAACACGCCCAATGAATGAATAAATCGATCGTGTCGTGCAGATGGATATAAAACTCTAAAGCTTCCCTGTTCAATCCATTTCAATCGCTGAAATTCCGGTGTATTTACAATTTTCAAAAAATCTTTTTCTATTTTTATATATCCATGAACAGTATCCTTTATCCATTTGTACTCCATAATAGAATCTCCTTGTGTATATATTTATACTTCTTAGATAGCCATTAGGTTTTCATTAACAACAGAAACAATATCTTCTGGTAAGCCTGCAATAAATTTCGTATCAAATAAATCTTGTATACCGTTATAATCAGATTGTCTTTTTTGTTCCGTATATTGTGACAAAATAATTCGATCCTCATCTAAACAGAAGTATTTTTCATTATTATTGATAAAACAATATATATCTTTTCCAGAAAAATCAACAATTGCCTCACACTGTTCCTGTACTTGATAACTAATACTCCTTATTGTAAAATTTAATTCAGACAGTTTAATTTCATTTATCTCAGGTCTTTTGTTCAAGAAAAAATCACTGAGCATAGCTCCAAGAATCTGTTCTGACACAATATAACGCTGCATATTTTTATTTTCCTTTCCTAAAGCGTAATCTTATTTATTTCTTGTCTATAACACTCTAATAAATTTTTTTATTTCCAGCATCTAATAATTCCTAATCTCGTCTTCTATTATTTGTGATATTAATTCTATGTCAACCGCATAATTAAACAAGATTGCAGCAACAGTGCTTGTATATTCCGGCAATCTCTTTTTTTTATACCATAGAAGTTCTAATCCCATTAATTCTTCGCACATTTCCTGCACATTCAGGTAACTTGCTTCTATACTATAGCGCATTTGATCTGGGTGTTTACATTGTTGACCATTTTTGCATGCACAAGATTTACATAGTCTGCAACTTCCACTTAATAATGCATATCCCTTTGTTTTTGTTTCAATTTTTCTGGCTGTTTTTTCTATAAGATTTTTCAAAGTAATGTTTGCTGCTTTAATAGCAATATACTTATTTTTAATATCCATGTAATTATTCATACTGGTGGATAAACTTATTAAAATTGCCTTGCTGTATTTATCCAATAACTCATGACAATCCTTTGATAATGGTGGGCAGCTCCATTTTTTGCCAAAGTTAGGACACCCATCTTTACAAGCTTTTATAATAGTTTCTTTTTTATAATATTTGTTTAAAACAGAGGCATTCTTAATAAGAACACCTCTACAGATAATATCAATTGTTCTGTTTTTCAGTACTTTTGACGTTTGAATATAAATTCTTTTATCCTGCAGCATTTTAAAAACCTGTCAATTTTCTCATCATTTTCTGTATCGGACATTTTTCCTGACAATTACCGTCGCACATTTGTTTTTCAACAAAATCTCTTTCTGTTTTTAAATATAACGAATCATAATATATATCAACTAAATCCTTTTCATATACAGAATCCGGATGTACAATATTTCCATTATCATCAAATAATTGAACATGTTTAAATGCTTCACAACCAAAAACTCTGCCATCATATCTTATACATAATTTTGATTTTCCAGCATAACAATTATAGTCACTGCTAATATCCTGTAAAGGAATTCCAACTCTGATGTTTTCACTCTCTAACAGATGTAATTTGTTTTTTAATTTGATGTTTTCCTGAGTATTCAGGTATAATTTATCAGCATATTTCCTGGCTCTTCCATGAGGAACCAATCCTAAAAAATTAACCACATTGATTTTCTCATTCTGGGCAAACATTATTATGTCATCTATTTGGTCGACATTGATTTTAGTAGGTACAAAATGAATTTCTGTAAAAATATCCTGCTTTTTACACAAACGAATACTTTCTAATGCGTATTTCTGATATCCTGTAGTCCCCATAAATTCATCATATATCTTTTCATCAATTGCAGGTAAATCAAATATAATCTTGTCAACATTCATATCTTTTAAAGCTTTAAATGTTTTATCTTCTATACTACCAATTTTATTTGCCGATGTTATTATTATACCGCTTGTGTACAGATATATTTTTATTCCCTGAGATTTTGCATATTTAACAATATCCAGCAAACCTTCATGCAAAAAGGGCTCACCTCCAGAGATACTTATTATTTCTGTATTTAATATTTTGGCACTATCAATAATGTTGAAAATTTTACCAGTATCAAGTTTCATTGTACAGGTTAAATCAGAACAGGAAGAACAATGCAGACAATTATTAGGACATTTATGTATGATTTCTATAGAAATTTGTTTCATTATCTTTTTTCCTCTCTCTCGTCATTCATTGTACAATTACCATATTTGCGGTTTGATTTATATGGCTCTAACAAGTCAGATAAACCTTTTGTCAAGCTTTGAGCTTCTGATGTCGTATCACTGTCTCCAGAATCTTTTAATAATAAAGTAAAAGTATTATCTGAAGAGCCATGATTGATACTAAAATCAATATCAATTTGTTGGATGCTTTTGTATTCTTCGCTGATCTTAATATGAATATGTTTTGTATAATCGAAGTGTCTACTTGCTGTATATTGTCCATCTCTAAATGTAGTTTGATATAGCATATACTGATATTTTAAAATACGCTTAATATTGTCTAGTAATTGCTGCTCTCCTGCATTGGACATATCTATTTGTTCTTCATATTCTATTTTGTTTGAATTAAATGTATTTATAGATAACTGTACTGCATTATTTGTCACACCTTTATACATGCTTTTCCATGATTTTCTTCCCCACTCCTGTAGTTCATCACATACAAAAAGCAGCATGGGAAAAGTTGCTACATCTATGTGATAGATATCCTGACAGGTATGTGATGCCATAGCCCTTAAAATATCACGCCGTATATAAAACTGCCTTGCATCCTCTTCCTGAAATACATAATTAGCATCTGAATTATTATCCGTTTCTTTAAAATAATTCAATTTTTTATATATTATGATTGAACTGATGACACCATGTGCAAAAGCTTCCAATGAAAGCATATATTTAAATTTATATTTTTCCTGTACACTGGCTTTGTATAAAGCAGTCCCGTTTTCATTTTCTACGACTTTCATTTTTTTACTTGTAAACAGTATAATATCTTTGTTATTAGAGTCTCTCGTTCCGTCAAATCTCAAATCACCATTAATATTGGGTTGAGCTACAAATGACTCCATCATATTTTCTGTTTTTGCTAAAATCTTTCTTGATTTTTCAAGTGGATATCCTAAATCATGGCATAGTGCCATCAAAGTCCACATGCTGATTTTTTCAAGAATATTAATATCTCCACTGAAACTGTTAGCTGAAACCATAAAACGGTCGCTACCATTAGTTCTAATTTTATAGTACTTCCCATCTTTCTTGATCAAACAAGAATCTTTTGCATCTTTATCTGTGGGACATGGCGTGTTTTCATTGTCTCCTTCGAAATGTATGACATCAATAAGACGGCCCTTCTTCCCCGTAATATATGAATTATTGTTTAGTAATAAATATATTCCTAATAACCATACCCTGATCACATGAAAAACGTGATCTCTATAATATGCATCACTTCCGTATAATACACCCTCAAAATCAATATACTTGTTATGATATTCCTTTAAAGAATCCATGCCATATACATATGGCAATTTTCCGTTATTCATAAAAGGCTCTCTTTTATCAAAGTAACGAAGACAAATTATGGCTTTTTCTATTAACATATTCCATAATTTGTCAATTTCACCATTCATTTCATAAGATAATTCAGCAATCAGCTTATCTCCATCTCTTTGTCTTGTACCTTTCTTCATCAGTACATCTATCTGAGTTTTTACTTCATAATCAAGCGGATGAGAAAAAGGGAAACTCTTATCATCTTTTTTGAACTCAGCTAATTCGTTTTCATTTAGTATATTGTCGCAAAATTCCAGTAATTGTTTTAATAAAAATCCATCATTAATTTCTATCATAGTCTCTTTCCCCCATCTTTATCTCACTATAGCATTTTATGAAAAATGAAAAAAGCACCAAAAACAATCCCAATAACTTTGTTTTGATGCGCTATTTCTATATTTCAAGACACTGTATTTTATTAGAATATGCCAGTTGCGATTTTGGGAATTTAGATGATAACTTTTTATACATTTTATCACAAATTGAGCATTTTCATTCTTTCTCTATATCGAATGGCATATAGCTGTATAACTCCATTATTCACACGATTCCATCGTATTTCAATAGCATATCTGTAAATACTTGAAGCATTTGCTGTTTCTGTGGTGTCATGTTTCGATAAGCACTAATAAGAGCTTCCTCGTTTTCACAATTATAATTTTTATTTTGTAGTAATTCTTCCATGGAAATATGCATTGCATTGCAGATCAATAACATATTATACAAGTATGGCTTTGTTTTTCCATTCAATAAATTGCTCATACTCGAAGATGACATTCCTGTTGCTTTTGCCAAAGCATATTTAGACATATTCTTTTGCTTGCGAATTGAATTTAATTTATCAAGCATATATTGATAGTCCTTATCTGGGTTATACATTTTTCTATCCCTCTCGTATAATATGACGCAAACATTTTTTATAATTAAAATGATGCCCAAACGTCTTTTAGAATCACTTCGATATAATCATTGTTTTCATAAATTAGTTGTTCCCATTTGCTACTATAAATGGATTTTCTTACCCTTATCAATTCTAATAACTTTTTTACGCCCCGGCAAATATACTTGCCGGGGCTGATACATGAGTTCAAAAGTTCTTCTGTATTTGACATTTTATAAAAGCCATCTGATATTGTTTCTGACTGTCTGCCAGTTCCTATATCAGATGGCTTGGTATTATTTTTTTAGTTTAGTCCGGCAGTCAGTGTTCCGGAAGATATTCTGATCATAGAAGTAGTTTCTTTAATTCTTCTTAGGAAAAACTTCCATTTTTCTGAGTTCATCCAATACGCTTAGCCTGCAACGTTACCGTGACAGACTCAAGACTCGCTTCAAATGCTGTAGTTAGCAACTTATTTGGTGAGGCTTCCATCCCCCCCTGACTATATACCCTTAGCTGGACGCATGACCTCCAAATTGTAAACTCTTGACTTCATGAGATCTTATTTATTTTTTCTTTGTATCTTTTTCTTAATTTGTCGTTCCTATCATTTTCTTTGATTAATCTCTCATCTACGCATTTATATGCTTCTTCAAATTTTCCATCTGCTTCATAAATATTTCGTCTTATAAACATTGTACCGGGTGCATCAGGATCTAGATTATTTGCAATGCTAATCTGCTCTTTTGCTAAATTCAATAAGTCTGGATTTGCTCTTCTTTCGCATATGTATTTATAAAGATAGGCCTTTGCCATATTATAATGGGTGTCAACAAAAGAAAAACATATTCTTTCAGCACTCTTACAGTATTTTATGTCATCATCTAAAACAGATTGCCATTTCTGCCGTATTTCATCCTTGAAAACTATTTTATCAAGTAGAGTTTTGTCTCTATTATCTATACCAGCTTCTTTATCAAATTCTTTTAAATCCAACGCTGCAACGGTATTATATGCCTTATAATCACTTGGATCCTTTGCAAAAGCTTCTTTATATGTTTCACGAGCTTCTTTGTACTGCCCCTTAGCCTGATAAATAAGTCCAAGATTTCTTTTATATCTTCCCTTATAAGTTACATTTATAACTGCATCCTCTAATTTTTTCTGGGCTTGATTTAGATATTTCATTCTTTTTTCACCTGATGTATACTTACTCATGTGATACAATGTATATCCCTGCGAATTATAAAAATAAGCTTTTATTTCTCTATCCCACTCTTTAATTTTATGTAGATGCTTTATAATCTCATTATAATATTGTACACTCTCCTGTGCCTCTTTCATATCAAAATTATGTGTAGTCATATTTTTATAAAACAAAGCATCTGATAAACGCATTTTCAGGAAATTTTTCATCGGATCTGCCTCATTCCAACTCATATACAAATCTCCACCCATTAACTCCTTATATTGCTCAATAAGCTCACGTGCTAATATATTTGCTTTCACCAAATCATTATTTTCATAACTTATACAACATTGAATATATTTTCTTTCACACTTAATAACACTATCAATATTGTTATATTCTGTTTTTGTTTTCCAAAAAAGGGTTGCAAAAAAATTAGATGCACAGTAGCGTTCTCCTGTTAAATAAAGCAAGTTTGCAAACTCTGCTTTTCTGGTAAGATATTGTGTTTTTTTCTCTCTTTTTTTGTCTGAATCATCAATCTTTTTATCAAAATTATCCAAAGTTATCTTTAAATTTGCATTACGATTTTGCAATACTGTTTCCATATTTTTATTATAATCATTTTGCATCTTTTTTATACTTTTCTCATAATCATCTAACTTTTTTTCAACATCTTGTCTGTTAACTGCGTTATAAATATTTAATCCAATCCACATTGTTATGGCAATACTGATAACTGTAAGTCCTGTAGTTAGCAGACTATCCGTTTCCAAATTATTGGTATATTCCATAAGTGCCAATCCATCATACTATCAGGAATTTTCTTACATGTTTCATAAATTTCATTTAACACTCTATAGAAATGAAAATACTGTATCAAATTTGCAATAATTAATAAAGCGCATAAACAAACAGGAATTATGATACATAAAATTTTGATTCTCCTTTTCATAGACAGACTTCATCCTTTCATTCTATTTATCATGTCTTTCTTGACCAGATAATTGATGACCAGATAATGCTCTGCTCATTTTTGATCGTGGATATTACTTAAAAGAATTATATGAGGATCTGGTCTCCAATGGATACAGCGTTTTGATGCGTTTAAGAAACTACAATAAATTTTGTGTTAGTACTTCATAGAGTCGGAACTTTCTTCAGGCATACCCCATCCTCCCTGATATAGTCAACTGAAAAAAGGTTATTTAATAAGAATGTACATGTACTCCACTTTTCTTCAACGGCAAATTCAACCCCAGAATCCGAGAATTTGAACGTAAGAATACATCATATCCTATTTCTTCAAGTTTTCCCTCAAATACTACCTCTTCCAAGTTTTCGCAATCCATAAAAGCATAACTTTCTATATTTTTTACAGATTTAGGAATCAGCATTTTCTTAAGCTTTTTACAGCCAGAAAATGCTGAATCTCCAATTTCTTTCAATTTATTAGATAAAATAATATTCTCCAGTTCCTTGCAATACTTAAATGCAGAAGTTTCTATTTTCTTCGTATTATTGTCTATAGAATATTCTCCTTTTTTTCCAATAGGGCATCTAATCAATCGCGTGCCTGCCTTATTATACAAAACACCATTCTTAGACGAAAAATATTTATTATCCTCACTGACATTAATTGTTTCTAGCATATAATTATATGTAAAATTTTCCTCTATCTGCATTACTGACGCAGGGATTTCAATGCTTTTTTTTGCCTCTGGGCATGTCAATAACATGGTTTGGCTTTTGTCAAAAAGTATACCGTCTACACTGGAATAAACTTTATTTTCCTTATCAACATTTATTGTTTTCAACGATTTGCAGTCTAAAAATACCAGATTAGAAATCTCATTAACGTCTTTTGAAATATATATTTCCTTAACGTTATACATACCACAAAAGCTACAACTGCCTATATATTTTATTCCATCCAAAACTACAATTCTGCTTATTTCGTCACGATACTTATACCAAGGAGAATTATTAAAATTGTAATCTTTCATTCTTACATCTTCGCCATCTATTACTAAGGTTCCATCTGAAAAATAGCCCCACCAGAGATCTTTTTCTATTCCTCTGTTAATCGTCTGTATAGCTTCGTATCTGTACTTTTCATCATCAATCATAAACGTGATGTCTGTATACCCTGTTTTAAAAATCATTAATACAAACCATCCTACAATCAGTGTTGTGGAAAAGATGCCATAAAATATATCCGCAACACCCACGTACGCTACCATAACTATATCAAGTAACAAATCCATTAATTTTCCACAGAGTTTATTCAGCGGATATGATACAAGAAGAACTGTTATAACCAATAGAACTATATTCTTATACAAAATAGCATCATATAGCCATGCATACAACTGAACTCCCAATAATGTGGAAAATAGCACACACAGAAATCCCAACATAAAAGGGTTTATAAAGAAATACAACACACATCTAAATACAAATATATATGCTCCCCATTTATATTCAGCCACTCCCTGAACAGCTTTCGCAAGACCATATATTAAATTTACTCCAACCCAAATTCCAATAGTAACATAACCAAATGCACTTTCTAACAATTTTATAGGATATAAACTATATGATATACTCAAAAAGCAAGACAGACATGTGCTTCCCAAAAACATGAAAATCTTGTCTAAATAAGTTTCATCCTCTATAAGTTTCCCAACTATGCGCGAAATAAACGTAACCTGTAACATGCATAACACAAAAAATACAAATTCAAATCCATCCCCGTCTGTAACCTCTATTACACTATTCATTGACAAATGGATATCAAAATTTTCGACAAGCGTAACTATAAATTCTTTTAGTATTTCGAAAGCTGAAGCTGACTTGACTATGACTATCCCCAAAATAGCACCTGTTACCAACAAATATATTAAAGATATCGGCGAAAAACGTGGTTCATATTTCTTTATCATAACTTATAGATACCTCATTGAATTCTTCTTTCGTATAAATGTTATATCAAAAATCACTTAAAATATGTTACATATATGTACGCAATCCCCAAAACAACAATACATAAAATTCCTATTACCTTCGCCCGTTCCCAACGACCTGTAATGATATCTATAAAGATGCCCACAATACTTGAAACACCTATAAACTCTATTAAGAACAGTGCAATTATATTCATAATATCCCTCTTTCTTTGATATCTTATCATTTCGTTAAATTTACGTTTATCTTATCACATTCCTAATGGAATTGCTTAAATATCTCTGAAAAAGGAAAAAATGTTCCCTATTTTTCAAAACATGTAATGGAACTCAATAAGGAAAGCAAAAAAATATCACACTGACAGAAGTCTGAATAAAGCATCCAACGATATAGAGAAAAGAACAGCTTTTGTAACTCTGAAAACCAGATATGAAGTAAATTACTCCAAGTATTTCACCAAAGTTGCGAATCTGTTATCCAAAGGGTATCTGTTATCCAGCATATTTAAGAATTCTAACAAGTTATAGCTCACAGTATTTCTACAAAATAGCAGAAAATCATTTTGTTCCAAAGTGCGAAAACATAAAAAAAGCGGACAAAATACCATTTCACTATGTTTCAAGTGAATATATAAGGTAATCTGTCCACTTCTCCCATTAAACGCGACAATGCGACGATTTAAGATATCCGCTTTTATTCTTGTATTACATTATACCAATTTTTAAAATTAAATCAACATTTTTCGTAAAATTATGCTGTTTTTCGTTCTCCACATAAAGCAAAATTTTTTTGATCTTTACCATTACATACTTTGAATGATTCACTGCACTCATATTTGTTCGTCAAATTCCAACAATATTTCAGTTGATTTCTTAGATGAATTTAAATCGCTTTGTTTCCTAAAAGTGTCAGTGATATTATATCCTTCAGCTGTAACCTGATAAATTTAATTTTTCCTCCCGGTTCTCTTAATATAACCTTTAACTATCAATCGATTCACAGCATCCTCCGAGAGTGCCAGTTTTCGTGGATTCTGATTACGCTCCATATTATATTTTCCAGCCTGATAAGATGTGTATCCTAATGTAGACACCACCATTATTATTCCATCGGAAGAGACATCGTACATCAACAACAGGTATATATAGTTATACTATTCCTTTTAGCACCCAGAGTTAGCGTATGTTCAACGTTCTGTAAATGTTCGTTAGTTGGAAGTATTTTCTGGATCACATCAATAAATTCAGGGCCTTTTCTCACCGGGTAGCACTAACCACTCTCAGTCAAAACTCTTCAACAACATGATCTTTCAATTCCCACAGTCGATGTTTTAACTCATCTGTATTTTCATCAAGTTTAATATCAATTTGAGAAGGATCAATACAACCGGAAATTTATGTAAAAGAGAAATCAGGAAGAAGAATTCTATTCCATTTTTGTTTCAGTGTCCACGCTGCACCTATTTCGTTTAGGCTGGCAGCAGACTTATAGTAGTTGTGGAAAAGAAAATAGAAAACATGTAAATTGTATTTCTGGAATTTCTTTACCACCATCCCTGCAAAATTATATTTAGGTCTGGAACACCCTTCAGCGGATTGGGAAAACGATAAATAACTATTTTCGCCTCAATATGTTGGTCAAAACAGCCTTTATGAATTTTTCAGAGAACTTTAAGGCCTAGTTTATTCATTTTGTTCGTACCT
>HE978651.1:1675445-1721594 GCA_000285855.2 Ruminococcus sp. JC304
GCAATTTCGCAACGATGACGACAACAAAATGGAATTAGATTCATCTATAGAATTTTATAAAGCTGTTTTAAGACTCCAAAACGTCCGGCTTCTGGACTATCGATATATCTCAGATAAATCAGATATTTATTTTTTAATGGAAGACTCCTCTTTTAATAAATATCGGCTTTTCTTAAAAAGTAAAAATTCCTATCTGAAAGATACTTATGGATTCGGGGCAACTGCAAATATTCACTTTCGACAGGAAAAAATGTTTCAGCAACAAACATCCAAACTTCTTATCTATGATAAAAAAAATCGCTCTCACCTTATAGAAGAAGGTGCAAGTGCTCTTGACTTTGCCTTTTATTTACATACAGATATCGGCTTATGCGCAAAATCAGTTTGCATTAATGGTTCAAAACAGGAACTTCCTTTATCTACGAAACTAAAAAACGGTGATTCTGTTATCATTCTTTCAGATTCTCGCTCAAAAGATATTCATGCTCAAATAGATTGGTTCGAATTTGTCTGTACCAAAAAAGCGATAAAAGATTTAATTACTTATTTTAAAACTAACACCGTATTATTATAGCATTGGGGCTTTCTCTCATGCTCAGACTGTAGACAAAGTCCCGGCATTGCCGGGATTTTCTACTGTATACACCGTTTTTCTGTAAGCAGGCACAGCCTGCTGTCTCCCGGTAAAACCCACTATTCCACACACGTTATCTTTTTTCTCCCCGTAAATTTTATCGCTTATTTGCATTTTCAAAAATATAATCTATTAATTTTCCATATTGTTCACTTCTATTTTCTTCTGGCAACATTTCAATAATCTGCAAAGCAATTAAATATTTCTCGGTTGCTGCTAATCGTTTGTGGTACTTTCCAAGTTGCTTAGAAGTTTCTCTATACATCCAAAAGTAAAGACCAGACACGATTTCTACTATTGCTCCAGATAGGCCAGCCATAAGTGATGCAGAATTATTTCCACCTAACAAAAATATAATAACTGCCAAAACAAAAAGGACAAATCCGGCAAAGCATGAGAACATGGCTGCTGAGAAAGATTTTCTAATTTGCTGCTTACAGATAACATAGAATCCCCTCAATTCTCTTAAATTTTCAAACATTAACGTTCTAATATCCTGATTTTCTTCTTTGCTTTTCTCAACTAAAATATCCAGATCCTTGATAGCCTCTGAAACCTCTTTTGATTCTCTCTCAGCAATCAACTCATCCGTTTTTACTTTCATTTTGTATAGAGCATATATTGATTTTATTATCCAGATAATTCCTAAGCACCACGTAATGGGTGATGAAACCGGAGATTCACAAAATTGCAATATTAGTTCATGAATAAATTGCAATACCTCTCTCAACATCTTTTAATCCCTACCATACAAATCCCTAGTATACACCTTTTCCTTCACATCATCCAGACAGCTGTCATATCTATTCGCAATAATAGCCTGACTCAGCTCTTTAAACTTCTCCAGATTATTCACCACTCTGCTTCCAAAGAACGTACTTCCATCCTCCAGTGTCGGCTCATAAATAACCACCGTTGCACCTTTCGCCTTAATACGCTTCATAACTCCCTGGATAGAAGACTGGCGAAAGTTATCAGAATTTGATTTCATCGTCAGACGATAAACACCAACCACAACTTCCTTCTCTTTACTTGCATCATAATCATCATTCGCTCCATAAGCCCCTGTCATTTCCAGCACACGCTCTGCAATATAATCCTTACGTGTTCTGTTCGACTCCACGATCGCGGACATCATGTTCTGAGGTACATCCGCATAATTAGCCAGAAGCTGCTTCGTATCCTTCGGCAGACAATATCCGCCATATCCAAAAGACGGATTATTATAATGGGAACCAATACGCGGATCCAGACATACGCCATTGATGATCTGCTGCGTATTCAAACCTTTCATCTCTGCATAAGTATCCAGTTCATTAAAATAAGACACACGCAAAGCCAGATATGTATTCGCAAACAGCTTCACAGCCTCAGCCTCTGTAAATCCCATGATCAAAGTATCAATATTTTCCTTAATAGCCCCCTCCTGCAAAAGTCCCGCAAAAGTATTCGCAGCTTTTACAAGTCTTGCATTCTGCACATCTGTTCCAACAATAATTCTGGATGGATACAAATTGTCATACAATGCCTTCGATTCCCTTAAAAATTCAGGGCTGAAAATAATATTATCACAGTGGAACTTCTCTCTCACGCTCGCTGTATAGCCTACCGGAATTGTAGACTTGATAACCATAACAGCATCCGGATTATACTGGATCACCAATTTGATAACCGCCTCTACTGCAGAAGTGTCAAAGAAATTCTTCTTGCTGTCGTAATTGGTAGGCGCTGCGATCACCACAAAATCCGCATCCTTATATGCTGTCTCTGCATCCACAGTAGCCGTAAGATTCAAATCCTTCTCCGCCAGATATTTCTCAATATACTCATCCTGGATCGGAGATTTTCTCTGATTGATCAGTTCTACTTTCTCCGGAATAATATCTACAGCTGTTACTTCATGATTCTGTGCTAAAAGTGTTGCAAGCGATAAGCCTACATATCCTGTACCTGCTACTGCTATCTTCATACGTCAAAACTCCTCTTCTACATGTAAAACTCTTTATACCATTCGGCAAACTTTCTCAATCCATCACGCAAAGAAGTAGATGGTCTGAAGCCAAAATCTTCTTCCAGCGCAGTTGTATCTGCATATGTCACAGGTACATCCCCTGGCTGCATAGGAACTAATTTCTTATGTGCCTCAAAATCATAATCTTCCGGAAGAACCCCTGCCCGAATCAGTTCCTGCTGTAAAATATCTACAAACTCCAGCAAGTTCTCAGGATGACTGTTTCCAATATTATAGACCGCATACGGAGGAACCGGTAAACCATCCTCTCCCACCTTCTTCTCTGGAGCTGCCTGCATCACACGCTTGACACCTTCTACAATATCATCCACATATGTAAAATCACGCTTGCAGTTTCCATAATTAAAAATCTGGATAGTTTCATTATTACGAAGCTTATTTGTAAAACCAAAATACGCCATATCCGGACGACCTGCCGGTCCATATACCGTAAAGAAACGAAGTCCGGTTGACGGAATATTATAAAGTTTGGAATATGCATGAGCCATCAGCTCATTCGATTTCTTGGTCGCTGCATAAAGAGAAACCGGATTATCCACATTATCCTCTGTAGAATATGGAACTTTCTTATTCGTACCATAAACCGAAGAACTGGACGCATATACCAGATGCTCCACACCTGTCTGTCCATTATCATAAGAATGGCGGCAGGCTTCAAGAATATTGTAAAAGCCAATCAGATTCGACTGGATATATACATCCGGATTTGTAATAGAATAACGAACCCCAGCCTGTGCCGCCAGATTCACTACGACACCCGGCCTATATTCTTCAAAAAGTGAATCAACCAGTACCTTATCTGCAATAGAACCCTTAACAAACTTCCATGTAGATTCAGGATGTTCTTCCACCAGTTTCTCAATCTGTCTTAAACGATATTCCTTAATGGAAACATCATAGTAGTCGTTCATATTGTCAATGCCAACAATATGTACCGGCTGCACTTCGCAAAGAAGTTCCTTAACAAGATTAGATCCGATAAAACCAGCGGCTCCGGTTACAAAAATAACTTTGTTTTTTAATATTACATTTTTCTCTCTCATTTATACCTCCGACTTTCCAAAGCAATTTCTGTTGATTATCAAGTAAAAGCGACCCACTTTTACATTAAATTTTAATCCACTATCATAGTCCAAAGTAGCTGTCAAGGCATCACTTCGTTTGATAGAAGTCAGCCTAGACAGCTACTTTCAGCACTGAATAAAAGTGAGTCAGTATCCCTAGCTACACTAGGAATAAGATTGTTTAATCAACATCCAAACATCGAAAGAGGATTTAATGCTTTGATTTGCCAAATAAATACCTCTCGTCCATCTTTTCCAAATACCAAATTTGAAACAAACAAAGATAAGCCCTGTGTAACTACTGTAGCCAATGCAGCACCATACATTCCAAAATATTTAATTCCAACGATATTCATTACTATGTTTACAATAACGCTGACCATTTGGGAATAAGTTAATATGCTTCCTCTGTTAATCAATGTATAATGACCAGCTCTTAAGGCTGCATTATACATAAAGAATGTACCTATAACATGTATTCTATACACTGGAAATGCTTCTGCATATTCTGGCTTCAAAAGTCGTAATGCGTATGGCAAAACTATAAATGATAATAATACCCCACCAATGTATATCCATGTCAACAAACCAGAAATTTGTATATAGCGTCTAGCATACTCCTTCTTATCTTTCGCATATAATGAAATTAACTTTGGATATACTGATTCTCTTATTGGTGATATTACTATTTGTACTACAGATATTAATTTTATCGAAATGGAATAAATTCCAACTTCAGCCGCTGTCATCATGCTTCCAAGCATAACAGAATCACATCGAGTATAAATTATTGCACATGAAGCCGCTATTGCTAATGGTGTGCTTTCCTTAATTAAATCTTTGATAAGTTTTTTATCAAAATATAACTTTGTCCTATTAGCAAAATCATTTTTATATTGTATAGCGACAATGCATAAATTCATCCCAGAAGAAATAGCAGCGATAACAGATATCATGATAATTGAACACTGAAATTGTACTGCAACCAATTGTAAAACAGAGCTCAGTAATGCTGAAGTGTCTGCCGCAATTACGGTTTTCTTTGATTTAAGTAAATACTCAAATCTGTTTACCATTCCGAATCTTAAATTAACTAATATTGAGTTAATCAATAAGATTGAAAACATTAGGGAAAACTGAACACCTCGCCTGGCCGCAAAAATAAAAATCAAACCAATTAGCACTGCACCACCAGAGAAAATACCCCTGCATATCGTAGCATTAAAAACTAAATTATCTGGATTATTTGTAATATATCTCTTTTTAATAACACGTCCATCAACAAAGGTTACAAATATTTCTAATATTGCAACTACGCTAACGGCATACTGATAATTACCATATTCCACAGCACCAAAATAATTGGCAATTTTTACAGTAACTATCAAGTTAAGAACTAAAAGAAATACTTTATCAAAAATCATCCACAAAGTATTTGAAAGTATTTTTTTTAAATCCCCATTCACGCTATCAGCCTTCCATAATTTGTTCTACTATTTCGCGAATCACGCCTTCGCCACCATTAGCTTTTGTCACATATCTTGCAACCTTCTTTACTTCAGGCATAGCATCTGCAGGACAGCATCCGTAACCCACAGCTTTTACTGCCTCAATATCATTGATATCATCACCAATATAGCATACATTTTCTAAAGCAATTCTCCAGTCATCGCAAATACTCTTTATTGCGCTCAACTTATCTTTACAACCCACTTCAAGAATATTTAACTTAAGTTTCTTTGCTCTTCTTCGATTCAAATCAACACTTTCACTTGTTACAATTCCAGTAATAATGCCTTTCTGTCTTAGCAACGCAAATCCCATGCCATCACGAGTATTAAATTTCTTAAGTTCATCACCGCTTTCAGAATAATACATTCCACCGTCAGTCAGGCATCCATCGCAATCCGTAAGAAACATCTTGATTTCTGGTATTTGCTTTGGAGCAACAATTCCATTCTTTTTCATGAGGGCTTCAATAATGACCCAATCACTAGGCTCATCAATTTCAAAGAATGTGTCTTCATTCATTTCAACTGCTTTAATGTTTCCTGACACACGATTTTGAGATTTAATCAAATCAGCTTTTGATGAAATATAAAATGCTCCATTCTCTACCAAGTATCCGTCAAACTCCTGACGACGTGGTCTATTAAACGCATCATAGTTAGTCGGATAAGCATAGCCATTTTCATCATTATCCCAATGGAATCTTTTCTGCCTTACTACAGACAGAACGCTGTCAGTTCCTTCTTCGTTAAAAACTTCAAATCCACGGTCAAGGTCATTGCTAACAAGAAGTGGAGAAGTAGCTTGAATCAAAACGATATTATCAAATTTATAATTAGAAGCGAATTCAAGCATCGCAAATTCTGTTGAAGCCGTATCAGATGCAGATTCTGCTGAGCGTTCTATTACGGTTGCTTTTGAAAATAACTCAGCTTCAACTCCGTTTCCAAAAGACTCAACTGTTTCTCTAATTTTATCACTATCAGTTGCAACATATACTTTATCTATGTATTTACAACTACATGCAGCCTTAACAGTCCAATATACTAATGGTTTTCCACTAATTGGCTTAATATTCTTTAATGGAATGGATTTGCTCCCACCCCTAACCGGAATAAACGCAACATTCATTTCTATACCTCATATCCTTTATATTCTTCCATAAATATCTTCATATATATGCATGTCATCTTCTCCAGCAACAATAAAAATCATTTTTATTTCCATTTATTAATTTAAGTGCATTATAAATTGTATCTTCAGGATTGATAACAAAATTTTAAAAACATTTTGTCGAACCTTATAAATGAGAATAGCATACTGCTAAGAAGCAGCAATAGCCCATTTCCTATCCTTCTTAATGTTTCCTATATTTCAGCTTATCTCTTTGAGCTTGCTCAATAGGAAGAATTTCTGTTTTCTTATATGTCAGTGCATCATGAACTGCATTCAAGTTTCTGACCAAACGACGAATTCCATCTGGTTCAAGAGATGCAGCATGATCAGTTCCCTTCCATGTACGGTCAAGTGTATAATGGCGTTCGATAATACTTGCACCAAGAGTATATGCCGCAGTATCAACCGCAATACCAAGGTGATGACCTGAGAAACCAATGGCTTTTACTCGATTCTCATACTGTTCTCTCATACGTTTGATTTCAAGCAGACAAACATCTTTAAAAGGGACAGGATATCCAGATGTACAGTTGAAAAGCACGAGATCTTTTGCACGACCATTCTTCTCAAAAAGCTGAACAATTTCTTCTTCTTCTTCGTGGCTGGTCATACCAAAAGAAAGCTGAATCTCACCATCATAGTTCTTACAGAGCCATTCAAGCATCTCAAAATGAGTATTACATGCAGAAGGAATTTTAATAAATAGCGGTTTTAGTGATGCAATTTCCTTTGCACTAGTCATGTCCCAAACAGAAGTAGAATAAACAATTCCAACCTCTTCACACCATTTTTTCAGTTGTGCATGTTGTTCTACAGTAAACTCTAAAAATTCACGATGAGCACCATATGTTGATCCATAAGAGTTTACAGGATTAGGATGAGGTGCATTGTATTGCTCAGGAGTCAAAAGTTCCTTCGGACAACGCTTCTGAAATTTAATAGCATCTGCTTTACAAAAAATAGCAGCTGTGTTGATTAATTCATGGGCAATCTCCATATTACCCATATGGTTACATCCTGCCTCTGCGATTACGAACGGTTTATTATACATTTTAATTTTCCTTTCTTAAACTATTTGTTTTATTTTTGTAGCCTATTCACTCCCAATAAAGCTTATTCATCTTCGTTAATTACTACATATTCCACATAAATTACGTTATCTTAATATCTGTTAACAGATAACTATCCATTAACGATAATTTCAGCCATGCTTAAAACTTAATCAAATCAGAATATTTTTTTGGGGAGCTTTTTTATTTTTAATTATAAGATTATTAAATGCCATAACTATCATCATAAATATAAATGTGTAAAGAGTTTCTATCGATATAATCTTACCGACAGAATATCTAGGGGAATAGAGGTAATACATAATATATTTAAATCCAATTGCAAACCAAAGGGGCGAATCGAAAAGATGATTCTCAAACATTCTACATATACAAGAAAAGCTCATCCCTAGCAGCAGTATTATAAAGTAGTTTCCACTTGCCAGTTCATACGTCTCAGCAATTAAACTTGTCCCCATTGTATATCCTGCAAAGTAAGCGGATGGAAAAGCAAGATATGCAACATGAAAAGCTAAATAGTTCTTATTTGTAATTGCTTCAATTGTATAATTATTTCCAGTTGAAAAGATATCCGTAAAATATCCAAACAAAAACGGAACTTTATTAATAAATTTATCTTTGAATTGTATTGTTAAATTTAAAACATTAATACACTCCCCTTGTCCTAGAAAAAAATTCTGTATTGCATCCCAAAATCCATTTACTTTTTTTTCACCTCCCCACCTCGTAATTCCTATCAAAGTCATAAGCAAAACACCTGATACTACCATACCAAGTAATAGTTTTCTGTCAATTTTTCCAAAGTATTTACTATACATCCAAACGAGAACTACAATCAAAATAATACCTGGTCCTCTTTGTCCTGTTAAAATTGTAAGAGCCTGCGGAATAGAATAGATTATAGCAATTTTCAAGAATTCTTTTTTATCTTTTGAACAATATAGTACTAATACTCCTACTAATTCAAATAAAAAATCTAATTGATCAAGAATAGAATATCCAACTGACATTGTTCTCAAATGAATCGTAGCAATATACCCATACTGACTTGTTGCAACGACTTCGATTATTGATTTAAATACAGACGGAATAAATAAAATATAAAATACTAGTCTTAAAATACGAACTAGTCCTCCATCGATATAAGACCTGCAATTAAGCTGTTTAATCGAATTATCATTTTTACTATTCGGCCACAAGACTTTAACAATCATAGCTGCATCTAAGTATATAATCATGGTCCTCAAAGAACAATTCACAAGATCATCTGTATAATCAAACATTTTTCCGTATTTAGTAAACACAGAAATGTCATAAATTCCAACAACATCAGCAAAAACAACTATTCCTGCAAAAAAGAACATCATAAAAATAAATATCGTATATAAAGATATTCCCTCGCCTTTTTCTCGAACAAGGGTACATGCTATAAAACAGATGCAACATAATATTTTGAGTATACCTAAATCATCAATACCAAAAGCCAATATTGTAACAAAAATTACGATAAATAAATATAGCACGTCCTTTTTTTTAACTCTCAAAGTCTCCCCTCCCTAATATTTTTAAATCATTAAAAAGCAAATCATATAACTCACATTTTCGTAAAAATTCCTTTTAAATCTTCAGTGGATGAAATCATTGTTATTTGATTGGCAAAATGTTTAATATAAAACGCTTCATCATATGTACTTTTTCTTTTTTCATTTTCTAAAACTAGCGGCAATAGCGATATACAGTTTGCTTTATAAAAAGAATTCAGTGTTAATAACGCTGTCGATCTTGTACCTATAACGCATTTAGGTTTATTAATAACCCGAGGATAAATTTCTTCTATTGCTCCGCTTTCTGGAAATAGTTTATATCCCTGCCTACCAGACCACTTATTAGTGCTATCTCTTGGATGAGGTTTTATCATCAACATAATGTGATTTTTTATGCATAAACTTAATAATAAATCAATAACCTTGGCTGTTTCTATTTCTTCTTGCTTATTGATAGCCGGTTGAGAAACATATAAAATATAGTCATCTTGTATATATATTTTCTCCTTATTATTTAAAAATTGACATTGATAATACTTCGCCACATTGTCATTCACATTAGCATCACTATCGTATAACATCCAGTATTGGATGTCCGTATTCATAATTTTCAAGAGCAATTTAGATGTTATCTGCCTAATAAACACCTTAAATGCATTAAAAGAATTATGTTCCTCACTATATGAATGCCTCATCCATCCATAAGGAGATAAATATCCCGACACTCCTTCATCTATAAGGATTAACTTATGCCGTTCTCCTGTATCTAAAAACCACTTCATCTCATCATAGATAAAAGGAATAGGAGTAGATAATAAATACACGTCTTCAATAGGAGAAGATCTGTATTTTTTGACTTTTTGTAGTGTCCGAATTATTGTTTTTAATCTAAACAAGTTATAGTTATGAATACTATATACAACATCTACGGGGATTTTTATTTTTTCACTTATTTCACTTTCGCCAAGACAATAACCCGTTTGGGGATGCGGTAACACAACAATCAACGCTTTGCATTGGGAATTGAATTGTTTTTCGCAATAATTTATATATGCTGATATTCCTGCTAAATGCCAAGGAGTTATGCAAATAGAGAAATAACGATAGTTGCGCTTAAAAAATAAATTCTCCACCTCAGAAGTAGTGTATATTTTTGATGGTAAAATATTTTTTGACATTTAAAACTTGTATAATGTTGTTAGAAGCAAAAAACAACATATTTCCTTTCATTTTTATTTCATAATTTAATGCGTTCAGAAACTGTGATTTTTTATTCTTACCTGTATTTTCGACTACTCAATAGTAGTACATTTCCATTTGTTTTATTTACAGCGAACAATATTCAAGATCTGAATTTTTTAAAACCCATATTATTGATAAAACATAAGTAATAATAGTAACAACTGCAATGAACCACTGATAGTCATGAAATACCATATCATTCAGCTTCATTAACGCTTCTGTTAATGGCTCAAATTAAGAATATCCGAGTATAAAAACTGTTCATAAAAAATCTTATAATTAAAATAATCACCACCAATACCATATCTAAGAGAAACCAATAAAAGAGGTGGCAATATAACCATTATGCTAGCGATGAACGCTCTATTTCTAAACGTCCAATGAACTCTACTTCCGAGTGATATAGTCAAATTTTTATTATCATATATATAATTTCTATATAGATGGCAACCAATTATAGTAACTAGCAACGTGCCCAAATATATGCCAAATGTTATTGGAATATCTCCTTTTAATTTATTACACTGTTCCTAAAAGTATATGAAATGCAAATCTCAATTTTGAAGTATTCTCTGGTCGTAAATCTTTATCCGCTAGAAGTCTTAATCTGGAAAACCAATCTTTCTTATACCTTACTATCAAACTTATTTTCTCCAAATCTGCTTTGCTTAATCTATCACCATATATTTTATAGAGACTTGTTACATTTTTTAATCTAGGCTGTAAGTCTCTATTAAATATTCTCTTAATTCTTGATAATAAAGTGTGCCACTTGTTTGTTTTTACAGAAGAGCCAATCACATTATTACCATGTTGTCGATATAAAATATACCCATCATTATCGTATATGCACTTGCCAAACAAGCTACATACCATATTTATCCAGGCATCGTGCATGGTACAGCCAATCTCTGTATCAACAATAATTAAATCTCTAAGCTGCTTATTAAATACCATTGTGCAACCCGTACACGTGTTTTCAACCAAAGGGCTGTATTTATTAGCTAAGGTCAGCGGCTCACTAAAATACATACCCTTTTGAGATAGATTTTCATCGACTATCATCAAATTTGAATAGTAAAGGAGCGGTACTGTGGCGTTCTCTTGCTTCATCATATTAACAGCTGTGATCAACTTATTTTCTAACCATACATCATCTTGGTCACTAAATGCATAATACGAAGCTACTGGAGCTTCTTTAAGTAAATTCAAAAATGAGCCACAAGATTTCAGATTATTTCCAGTATAATAACTCACGTTATTATGCCTATTAGCATAATCATTTAATATTTCCACTGTGTTATCATCCGAGTCATCATCTCTTACAAGCAAAAAAACATTCACACCCTTTTGTTGCAAAATGCTATCTATCTGTTCTCGCAAATATTTCCCTCCATTATAGGTTGACATCATCACAACTACTGTTTCCATAATAACGCCCCCTTAAAACCAATTCTTTATAATCGCCAACCCGTCTCCTAAGAATGTTCTAAAAGGAAGGTTATTCGCACTTTCTATACAAGTAAAAAAGCAAGATATAATACTATTTTTAGACAAATAATCGCGTCGTTTGCCATCAATAATTAACAATTTTTCCATTTTATTCCGAACGCTTTTATCAGATTTATATTTTTTCAATAAAAACTTATGTGTAGCCTCATAAAAATCAACAGAATGCATCCTGCTATTTTTCAGTGATTCTTTTTTGCTGTTGGTAACAGTCCCAACCACATTATTCGAATGCTGCCGATAGTGGGTCAATACCATATTTACTTTATACATTCCTGACTTTTTTGATGCAACCTCATTATAAAGCCAATCATGTGCCGGTACTTCTCCATACACAGTTTTTATCGCCCAATCATGTACTTGCCTTCTGATTGCCATAGACATACCGGGATAATTTGTTGTTTTAATAAATTCTTTCCAAGAAACGTTCTCTATACTACCATCTAATTTTTGCTTACGCGAATATTTATTAAACAGTGGACGTCCTTCTTCGTTAATTAAATCAAAGGCACAACTTAATGAGAAAATGGAAGCATTATCTTTCATAATATTTGCCATTACCTCAATTTTTCTTTTGTCCCATTCATCATCCTGATCACAGAGAAAAATGATATCACCTGTACAATTAGAAACACCTGTGAGAAAGTTCCACGTAAATTTTAAATTCTCCTTATTCTGATATATTTTTACAGAAACCATATCTTTCATTCTAGTGGCAAAGGATTCCGCAATTTCAATGGTATTATCCGTTGAGCAATCATCGCAGATTACTATTTCATCAGGTAGCACCGTTTGAGTTGCAATAGAGTTTAATTGTTTTTCTAAATAGCGAGAGCCATTATATGTTGCTACTACAACAGATATCCTATCTTGTTTTTCACTTTTTAGATTGTTCAGTTCTATTACATACAATCCTCTATGTCCCTCAAAAACACTATCGAAACAAATCTTGTCTCCTGCATGATTCCATCTTGGATGAAGATCGCATCTTGTATCATTATCATATTTGAATGGTGCGAATACTCTGGCAATTGTTGTATTCTCTTTTTTTCTTTCATTTCCATCCATTAAGTTAATGCTGGCAATTCGTGCTCTGTCAGGATATGAATCTGTTACAATATGTTTCCCATCAGGTGAATAACTTGGATGCCCATCATTAGAAAACTGTGGCCAGCAATGCATATATTTATCCGTCTTATCTTTCATTAAATAATATCCAGGGCCGCCTTTTTTCTTGTTTTCAAACGCTAAAATAGATGAGTTATTTTTCCAGAAACAATGACTAACCATATCGTCATCAGAAAGAACATACATATCGGTTCCATCAACATTACATGTAATAAGCCGCGTATATTTTCTCTGACCATTAAACCAACGATATAACACCATAAACCGTTTTCCATTTGGACTTAACATAATGTGATTTACTTTATGTACAGTTCCTGTTTCTTTCATTTCTGGACGTGGCTGGAAGTTTGCAAAATCTGTGTATTTTAACAAATCTGTTACTTCTCCTGTTTCAAGATCTACTTTCCAAATTGCTGTTGAATCTGGAAGTGCCACACCATTTGTCTTTTCAGGCACATTATAATATCCGTATCCTGGACGCAACTCATATAAGCGGCTAAAATCAAGAGTTAAAGCAAACTTACCATTTGACGAAACACTGTATACTGCAGCAGGAATAACTTTTTCTTCCATTGTTTTAAGAGTAAGAATTATCGAAACATATTTTCCATCTCTATAATCATTGTAAAGAATCCTACTACTGAAATCTGGTCCCAACCACTGAAGCATACACGCCTGCTGAACATTCCATGCTCTAGTTTCTGCAACCTTTTTAACTCTGTTTCTATCTGTTTCCGGTTTAAATGTATCAATTAAAAGTATATCTGCTTTTTCCCGCGGGGATACATCTGACCATGTATCATTAGCCTTCATACATAATATATATCTATCAGAAATATCCCATGGAGATTTGTCATAATACCCGAAAAAATATTCATGCTGCAAATCATCCGGTGATATTCTTGTGATATTCCCCTCAGATTTAATCTTTTTAGATATTGCATACATACCCGTTTGATAAGCTCGTTTAATGACTTTTTTAACTGCAGGATATTTATTTAATTGATAGTTGATTTTCTGTTCAATACCCATAATTATTACTCCCATATGAAAATCCCCGTTATTTTCTTAGAAATTTCTTATAAATATAATTCTGTATTTTTATTGGCATTAAATACATTCCTGTCTGTGCAATACCTATCATTACATAATCATAAAACGAAGCATAACCCATTTTCCAGAACTTCCTTATCGTTGCAATATAACTCCATGTATTCTGCCAACTTTTTCTTCTTTTTGCCAATTCATCAGAGCTTCTAAACCATAAAAGTGCCTCATCTATATTTTCAGCCTTATAACCTTCAAACTGCATCCGTCCAAAAAGGTCAACATCTTGATTTCTTTTAAGGTCAGCGTAACCATCATTTTCCAATACCGCGGTCTTACTATACATTACAGCCGGATGATTAAATGCTGAACGTTTTTTTGCATAATTATATATTTCATCTGATGATGTTGGCACAATTCTCTGCGAGACTACATTTGAAATATCACCCACAAATTCGTCAATATGTGAACCAACAATTGCTAAATATGGTTTTTCTGCAAAACGAGCCAGCTGTTTCTCACAACGATCAGGTTTTGAACAGTCATCCGTGTCCATACGTGCAACAAGCTCATTACGACATTCCTTTAATCCAACATTAAGCGCCAGCCCAAGGCCAAGATTTGTTTCATTTTTTACTCTATGAAGCATTGGATACTCATTCAATACTGCATAAAGTTCATCCGTTAATGGACCATCTTCTACAAGTACAATCTCATCCGGTATAACAGTTTGATTTAACATAGAATCTAATGCTAGTTTAAGGTATTCAGGTTTTTCTTTTTTATAAAGAGACATTAAAACAGAATATTTTTTATTTTTTGCACCAGTTTCTACTGCAGTAATTCTTTTTTCATCTCTTATCTTTTTATCTTTGGTTCTGTTCAAAATTTTCTTTGCCTCTAACTGCTTTTGATTATATTCTTCAGAAGTAATTCTTTCGTTCTTTAAAAGATAATCGCCTAAATTCTCAGCTGTTGCCATATTTTCTTCTGTAATTCCCTCTTGTTTTATAAAAGCTTTTTCTACAGTTTTAAAAATAATCTTAATATCTTCATGCAATGAAACTTTTTTGATATATTTAAGATCCCATTCCATTTTATTTTCCCAGAAAATCGCATTGCGTCCATTGACTTGTGCTAGTCCGCTTAAACCTGGCTTTGCTGTATGGCGCATTCTCTGTTCCGAAGTCATAAACACCATATCTCTTACCAACTGAGGTCTTGGTCCAATCACTGACATGGTTCCATTCAAAATATTAAAGGCTTCCGGAAGTTCATCTAATGATGTATTTCTCAACCACTTACCAAATTTAGTAAGTCGCACTTCATCAGGAAGTAAATCTCCGTTTTCATCCCGTTCATCTGTCATAGTACGAAACTTATACATTTTAAATATGGTTTCTTTCCCATCTTTATCTATAAGTCCCGGTCGATCCTGCGTAAAAAGAACAGGACTTCCCAATTTCAATTTAACCAATACAGCCACACAAATATATAAAGGACTAAAACATACAATAGCACCAGTTGCACAAATCACATCGCAAACTCTCTTTATATATTTTTCATAGAATCCTCTTTTTCTTACTGGTACAGAATCAATATTTTCTACTTTGTAAGTGGTTTTTTTAGCTTTCTTCTTCATGATACGCGCAGCAACCACTGTAGTTCCAACTGCTATACCTGTAATAACACCTATTGTCTTTTTCTTTGACATAACTACTTCCTTATTATCCATTATTCAAAACATTTTCGAATTATTTCAATAATTCTATCTTGCTGCTCTGGTGTCATCTTATTATCACTCGGCAAACACAACCCTCTTGTAAAAATATCCATTCCAACATCTACTGACTCTCCAGAAATATAAGCATTTGATCCGGCACGTCCGTTTCCATCTCTGATAATAAATGGATTCAACCGATAAATCGGCTGCATATGCATCGGTTTCCAAATCGGTCTTCCTTCCGCATTAATAGAAGCAATTGCCTCCAAAACCTCTGTCGGACAAGTTTTCCCAGTCTCCTTTATATAACAAACATCCTGTTCTCCACGAACCTGCCTGCACATAGCATCCTGATCAATAATCATGCAAGACAACCAATAGTTTGGCTCAGAATTCTCAAAGTCTATTGGATTCATAGACACCGGAAGTCCCTTTAATCCTTCTTTATATCTTTCATAAATCGCTTTTTTCTGCGCAATATGCTCATTCAAATACGGAAACTGTCCACGTACAACACCTGCCACTATATTGCTCATTCGGTAGTTGTAACCTAATTCTTCATGCTGATACCAAGCAGCATTCTCTCTTGCCTGTGTAGACCACTTACGAACCTTATTTGCAGCTTCTTCATCGTCCGTCAGGAAACAGCCGCCGGCACTTCCGGTAATAATTTTATTTCCATTGAAAGAAATCGTATTATACTTTCCAAATGTTCCTGTCTGTCTTCCCTTATATGTAGCTCCCATAGATTCTGCTGCATCTTCTACCAAAAATGCACCATGTTTTTTGATAACCGCATTTAGTTCATCTACCTTACCTGGTGTACCATAGAGATGAGCTACAACTACTACTTTGGTATCCGGATAGATTTCAAATGCTTTTTCCAAAGCTACCGGATCCATATTCCAAGTATCATATTCTGTATCAATGAATACCGGTTCTCCCCCCTCGTAAACAACGGGATTTACTGTTGCGTCAAAGGTCATATCAGAGCAGAACACTTTTTTTCCTTCTAGTGCCCCATGTCCAACTTTTGGCATTCCATAACATTCAATTCCTGCTAATTTCATAGCCAGATGCAAAGAGGCAGTTCCTGCTGACAGGGCAACCGCATATTTACAACCAATATATTCACAAGCCAATCTTTCTACTTCATTAATATTTTTTCCTACAGTAGACATCCAGTTTGTCTCATATGCTTCTTTTACATATTCAATTTCCGGACCATGCATAGTCGGACTGCTTAGCCATACCTTAGACTCAAATTTTTCAAAGTTATTATTTTCTCTAAACATTTTTTCTCCTTCGCATCTGTGAAATCACTGGTAACATTCCAAACAGTTTTCAGAACACCATAATTCTTCTAGGTGTTGGTCTTAAAACTTAAGCCGGATGATACGTAGCCACCACCTTCTGCACTCTCTCCTTCACATCATCCTTATTCTTATAAGCCGCCTCCAGCAGCCCATCCAGTTCTTCCAAAAACTCCTCCACATCAAACGGAATCGGGCACCCAATATGTATCAGATCATTCTTGGTCTTCTTCAGCCCTTCCTCCGCCATCAGTTTCTCCTCATACAGCTTCTCTCCAGGTCTCAACCCACTATAAACGATTTTAATATCCACATCCGGCTTATACCCCGACAACCTAATCAGATTCCTAGCCAACGTATCAATCTTCACCGGCTCGCCCATATCCAGTACGAAAATCTCTCCGCCCTTCGCATATGTACCTGCCAGCAGCACCAGACTCACCGCCTCCGGAATCGTCATAAAATATCTGATAATATCTGGATGCGTAACTGTAACCGGTCCACCCGCTTCAATCTGTTTCTTAAAGAGCGGAATAACCGATCCGTTACTTCCTAATACATTTCCAAATCGAACTGCCACGAATTCCGTCTGGGCGTTCTTTAATCCTTCTGCCACTTTCGGATCCACGATCACGTCATCCATACCATGAGTGAAAAGCTGCGGAATCTCATTCGCTTTTCCTTCTTTAATCTTATAGTCAAAAGCCTGAATGATCATTTCACACAAACGCTTGGACGCACCCATAATGTTGGTTGGGTTTACTGCTTTATCTGTACTGATCAGTACAAATCTCTTACATCCATGTGCCATCGCTGCATATGCAGTCTTATAAGTTCCCATCGCATTGTTTTTGATTGCTTCGCATGGGCTGTCTTCCATAAGAGGTACATGCTTGTGCGCCGCTGCGTGATATACGATCTCCGGTCTGTATTCATCGAATACTTTGAATATCTTTCTACTGTCACGAACAGATCCGATAATGGTATCCAGTTTCAGATCCGGATATTTCTTCCGTAATTCCTGCTGAATGTCATAAGCATTGTTTTCATAAATATCGAACAAAATCAGATGTTTCGGATTATGTGCCGCAATCTGTCTTGCAAGCTCAGATCCGATAGAACCAACACCTGTAACCAGAACCACTTTTCCTGTGATATACTGGAATACTTCATCCATATCCGTCTTAATCGGGTCTCTTCCAAGCAAATCTTCAATCTGAACAGGTTTCATCTTGCTTACGGATACTTCACCGGTATAAAGCTGATACATTCCCGGAAGGTTCATCAATTCACAGCCTGTCTCATTACAGATTCTGAGGATTTCTCTTTTGTCCTCCGGTTTTGCGCTTGGAATAGCGGCATAAATTTTCTCGATTTCAAACTTTGCTACTGCTTCCATGATGTTCTCTCTGCCGCCGAATACGGGAACATTGTCTATGTATCTGCCCCATTTGTTGGGATTGTCATCAATAAAGCAGGCTACTTTTTCGTTGGTTTCCCGGGCGCTTTTAATATCCCGGAAGATCATCTGGCCTGCTGCCCCCGCACCTATGAGCATTACCTTCTTTTCATCTGCCCCCTTGTTTGTTCTTCCTCTCAGAAGCAGGACAAAGCGATAGGAAAACCGGATTCCCAGGGTCAGGCAGAACTGAATGGAAATGCCGATCAGGTAGTAGGAAACTGGCATCCTCCCTACACAGGTTGCCATTCCTGTGATGTAAACAGCTCCGGTGATCAGGGTTGCTGCTACTACTCTCAGCAGCTCTGAATAGCTGGCAAAGCGCCAGATGCTTTTGTACAGGCGCAGAAACCAGAACACAACAACGCAGAATAATCCATAGATTAGGATGCTTTTGCCATAGGCCTGTAAATATCTTGTTTCTATTCTGCTGAATTTGCAGTCAAACCGTATCCATAGGGCCAGACAATAGGATAATGCTACTGCTGTAAAATCATAAAGCATCAATAATAGTGTAACTACCTGCCAGTGTTCTAGTTTCCTGGTCTTGTTTTTCATACGTGTATCTTTCTCCTTCATAGTAATTTCACTTTTTTATATGCAGTTTCGAATTACTATAGCTATACGATATGAAAGTATTAACGAAACTACAAATAAAAATTTTCTCTTTCTTACGTCTTTCCTTCCTCCCCGCTTATGCGGAATATTTGTTGCCTGAATTGTCTGTTCTCTGAATTTATTGCATGACAAAAGGCACCCCCGCAGGATTACATTTCCTGCAGGCATGCCTCTGTGTTTCTATCTTTATTTTTCTCAATGATCTCCAGCCCTACCTTCATATCCACCGTCCTCCCGAACATATCCAGTGACAGCACTGCGATCCGCTTGTGTCTGTCAATTTTCCGGATGGCTCCTTCCATTCCCTGGAGGGGGCCGCTTGTGATATGTACCTGGTCGCCTTCGATGATTCCCTGGGAGAGCCGCACTAGCTGTTCTTTGTCTCCGCCCATGCGAATAAGCAGCTCCACTTCCTGGTCTGTAAGTGGGACGATGGTCTCTCCTGTGCCGATGATTCGGGTCATGCCTATGACATGTTTCAGGTTTTCCATAAGGGGTTCCAGATTTTCGGCAATTAAAAAGACATATCCGGGAAAGAGGATTCTTTCCTGAATATGCCATTGGCCTTGAAATCGTTTTTTCTGTTGATAGTAGGGGATAAAACAGCGCTCTAGAATGCGTCTGTCTATGGTCCGCTGACATTGGCAGCGGATGTTTTCTTCGGTGCCTGTGCGCACCTGCATCACATACCACATAAACAGTTTTCCTCCATTTTGGGTATGCTTCGCCATTTCGTCTGCCAGAGGGCAGGCGAATCTTTTGTTCAAGATATGTCCATCCATACCTTTAAACGCGGCAAAGCGACGATTTAAAGAACATAGATTTCAGGATATGGACAGGAATCTTTTCAGAACGATTCCTGTCATTTCATGTTGTATTATAATCATATTTATATGATAATGCAACCTTTTGTGGAAAATTTGTGAACTTTTGCAGAAATATTTATTATTATTGTCTACGTTCGCGTTAATTATTACTCCACCGTCACACTCTTAGCCAGGTTTCTCGGTTTGTCCACATCCAGGCCTTTGGCTACGCTGACGTAGTAGCCCAGGAGCTGTAAGGGGATCACTGCCAGTGAGGTGGCGAAGTGTTCGTCTGTCTTGGGGATGTAGACGGTGAAGTCTGCAGTGTCTTCGATATTGTAGTGGCCGAAGGTGGTCAGTCCCATAAGGTAGGCGCCGCGGCTCTTGCATTCTACCATGTTGGAGATGGTTTTTTCATACAGGTGGTTCTGGGTCAGGATACCGATCACCAGGGTTCCCTCCTCGATGAGGGAGATGGTTCCGTGCTTCAGCTCTCCTGCTGCATAGGCCTCTGTATGTACATAGCTGACTTCCTTCATTTTCAGACTGCCCTCCATACTGATGGCATAGTCAATGCCTCTGCCGATGAAAAAGGCATCCTTTGCATTGGCCTGTTTGGCTGCAAACCACTGGATCCGCTCTCTGTCATCCTCCAGGATCTTGCTGATCTTGTCCGGGATGGTCTGTAATTCTGTGATCAGTTCCTGATATTTTTCCTCGTCAAGCTCTCCTCTTACCTTACCGAACTGGATAGCCAGTGCGTAGGCTGCGATCAGCTGGGTGCTGTAGGCCTTGGTGGTGGCTACGGAGATTTCCGGGCCTGCCAGAGTGTAGAATACGTTGTCTGCCTCTCTGGCAATGGAGGAACCCACTACGTTGACAATTCCCAGGGTTCGCAGACCGTGTTTTTTGGATTCACGGAGTGCTGCCAGGCTGTCTGCAGTCTCTCCGGACTGGCTGACAATGATCACCAGGCCGTTAGGATCCAGGATGGGATTTCTGTAGCGGAATTCGGATGCCAGCTCTACACGTACCGGGATTCTGGCCAGGTCTTCGATTACATACTGAGCTGCCATTCCCACATGATAGGCAGAACCACAGGCTACAATATAAATCTGGCTGATCTTCTGGATATCCTCATCTGTAAGGCCCACCTCTGACAGATCGATAGCTCCGTCCTTTAAGACAGAATTCAGGGTATCCCGGACTGCCTTGGGCTGTTCGTGGATCTCTTTCATCATGAAATGCTCAAAGCCTGCCTTTTCTGCTGCCTCTGCATCCCACTCAATGGTCTTTTTCTCTTTCTGGATCTCATCTCCGTCCAGGTTGTAGAAGGTGATGTTACCTTTCTGTACACGGGCCATTTCCATGTTTCCGATATAATATACGTTTCTGGTGTATTTCAGGATAGCCGGCACATCGGAGGCGATGTAGGATGCTCCCTCCTCTACACCCAGGATCATAGGGCTGTCCTTACGGGCCACATAGATTTCTCCGGGATAGTCCCTGAACATAATAGCCAGTGCGTAGGAGCCGCGGATGCGGACCATGGCATGGTTGATGGCATCTACCGGTGTGCCCAGATATTTTTTGTAATAATAGTCTACCAGCTTGACTGCTACCTCTGTGTCTGTAGAGGAATAGAACTCATAGCCTTTGCGGATAAGCTTATCCTTCAGTTCCTGATAGTTCTCGATGATTCCGTTGTGGACAGCTACTACATTGCCATCATCACTCATATGGGGATGGGCGTTGATCTCAGAGGGTTCTCCGTGAGTGGCCCATCTGGTATGTCCGATTCCGCAGGTACCGGGTACGGATTCTCCATCGTTAGTCTTCTCTGCCAGAACCTTCAGTCTGCCCTTTGCTTTAATGATTTCTGTATTTTTGTCACCGTCACGGACTGCCATACCTGCTGAGTCATAGCCTCTGTATTCCAGCTTGGAGAGACCATGGAGCAGAATTGGCGCAGCCTGACTGTTACCTGTATATCCTACAATTCCACACATTTTTCATTCCTCCTGTTTTCCGTATGAAAATCAATTTATTTTATCACTCTGAAGTACAAAAAGCAAGAAAAAAGCTCCGGAGTCCTTCAGGATTCCCGGAGCTTACCTGTTTCTTTGGCTTTTGCAAGCAGTTTTTTATTCTTTTCATTCATTGTTCCGAAGTCTGTAAGTGGGCAAAGTACTGCTTCACACTCTTCCATAATTTGTAGAGCCTTTTCAAAGTTTTCATCAGAAATGATCTCAAAGGGCTTCTCTGCCACTACGGTTCCTGCCAGTGCGCTGGCCACCTGATAGTCTGCATCATTGGTATGAAGTACTCCTGCCGCAAAGGGGATTCCCAAGCGCTGCAGTCTGCGGTATACAGGGATGCCGCTGCCATTTCCTCCGATGACAAATACCCGGGGGCTGCCTGCAGGCGGCTCCATCTCCACACAGCCGAAGGAGGCATTGTAGCTTCCCTTGGTGATTCCGTAGAGCTTGCGGATATATTGGGAAGTGAAAATTTCTTCCGGTGTACCATATTTTTCTATATATTCCCCGTGTACGCAGATCACTTTGTCAGAGATTTTCTGAGCCAGATCCAGTTCATGGAGGGACATGATCACAGTAAGCTGGTTTTCCAGCACCATTTTTTTCAGGATGGTGAGAAGCTCCAGCTTGTGACGGATGTCCAGGAAGGAAGTGGGCTCATCCAGTACAATGATCTCCGGCTCCTGACAGATTGCCCTGGCCAGAAGGATCCTCTGACGCTGGCCGTCGCTGATGGCTGTGAAATCCCTGTCCTTCAGATCCCAGGCATGGACGGTCTCCATAGCTGCTCTGACCTTCTCTTTATCTGAGGCAGAAAGAATTCCCAGAGTGCCTGTATAAGGATAACGTCCGGTTGCAACAATATCCTCGCAGGTCATAAGCTCCGGCCGCATACGTTCTGTGAGAACTACAGCCAGCTTTTTGGATACCTCTTTGTTGGACATACTGGCCATTTGCTGCTGTTCCAGATAGACAGTACCGCTGATGGTTGCCAGCTGTCTGGTAATACTTTTGAGGATCGTAGATTTGCCGGCACCGTTAGGACCTATGAGTGTAAGGATTTCCCCTTTGTTCAGCTGGATATTGATCTCTCTGATCAGAGGCTTGCCCTCATAACCTACAGTAAGCTGGTCAGTATGAAAAAAATAGGATTTATTTGTATTTTCCATAGTCTTATATCCTCTTCTGTCTGTGAATCATAATGTAAATAACCACCGGTGCACCGAACACTGCGGTTACGGAGCTGATGCTGAGCTCTGTAGGTGCAAATACTGTTCTGGCGATCAGGTCACAGAACAGACAGAATACTGCACCGCCCATAAAGCATGCAGGGATCACTAACAACGGTTTGGCTGTTTTTAACAGGCTTTTCACAATATGGGGCACTGCGATTCCCACAAAGGAAATAGGACCTGCAAAGGCTGTGACACAGGCGGACAGTACGCTGGATAAAAGGATCAGTCCAATGCGGAAAAGTTTAATATTCACTCCCATATTCTGGGCATAGACTTCCCCCAGCTGATAAGCGCTGATGGGCTTTGACATGAAAAATACGATGATCATGGCCAGGATTACTACTGCCGCCATAACTTTCACATTTCCCCAGGACATACCGGAGAAGCTTCCCAGTGACCAGTTATGGAGATTGACAATATTGGAGTCATCTGCAAAGGTGACTACGAAATCCGTGATGGCAGAACAGATGTATCCGATCATAACACCGCTGATGACCAGCATGGACATGTTGTGGACCTTCTTTGCCACCAGCAGGACAAAGCCCATGGAGATCATGGAGCCGATAAAGGCTGCAACGATCATGGATGCGGATCCCATGGAAATGCCTCTGCTAAGGAAAAAGATCATAAGCATTGCCACTACCAGCTTGGCTCCTGAGGAGATTCCCAGTACAAAGGGGCCGGCTATGGGATTATTGAAAAAGGTCTGCAGGAGAAATCCGGATACGGACAGGGCTCCTCCCAGGATAATGACAGCCAGGATCCTGGGCAGACGGATTTCCCATATAATATTGTAAGCGGTATCTGTTCCCTGATGCCTGAATATGATATTCAGGATCTCTCCCACTGACAGTGGGATGCTGCCGGCATTTACGTTCCATATGAAAAGGATCACCAGCAGCACTGCCAGGATAATAAAGGCAAAGCCGTACCGGGCTGTGCGTTTTCTGTCGTTCATAGGTTTTTTACTCCTGCAATTATTTAAGTTTATGCATATAGTTTAATTCATCCAGTGAATCATCCTTTGAGGTGAGGATGGTGTGAATGTCCTCGATCATAGTTCCCAGCCCTGTGGTTTCCTGGAAAAGGTTTTTGCCGGTACACCATACATTGCCGTCCTTTACTGCCTTGAAATCTGCCAGCAGCTCGCTTTTTGCCAGCAGCTCACTGATAGAGGTCAGTTCTCCGTCAATGGTGCTGTTGTAGATAATATAATCTGCATCCTTTGCCTTGGCGTAAAATTCCTCCATCTGCATGTTCATAGTGGACAGGGCATTGTCACTCTCGCCGGTATCAGGCACATAGGTACCTCCTGCCAGGTGGATCATCTCAGATACATAGTCATTGCTTTTGCGCACATTGACTGCACCTGTGGAGTTGATGTAAAAGAAGGCTACGGTTTTGCCTGTGTCCTTGTCATCGGAGGAGAGAACCTTGTCCAGCTTGTCTGTCTGCTCCTTGAAGGCTTTTTCTGCCACATCTTCCTTGCCCAGAAGGACTGCGTAAAGCTTCATCCATTCTGTTCTGCCCAGAGGGTGGGGCTCATAGCTGGAGCGCTCTACCATTACAGGGATGCCGAACTGTTCCAGCTTCTCCTGTACTTCCGGGTTGTGATGGATCATAGTGGACTCAATAGCCAGATCACAGCCTTCGTTCAGGATCAGTTCGTAATCCGGGGCATTGTATTTGCCCGCATAGATCATATGGCCGGCTTCCATGGCATCTTTGGCTTCCTGGATATACCAGCCATTTTCCTTGGTGCCTGAAAGATGGATATTGTCGATGCCGTCAATAGCCCGGAAAAGATCCATGGCTGAGGTTGCTACCAGATAAATATTGTCCAGTGGCTGCTGCAGTACTGTTATGTTTTTGTCCAGTCCCTCAGGGGCTTCTTTGCCCTCTGGTACCAGCAGGTACTGTCCCTCATCCACAATGGTGATCAGTGTATATCCGTCGTTATAATAGTCTACACTGAATTCCTGGGCATAGCTGAGCTCCATACTGTGGTCATAGGTCAGACCCGGGAGCTCTGCCGGGGTCTTATCCTCTGCTGCAGCCTGTACGGTGAAGGTACAGGCACAGAGCAGAGTAATGGCTGTGAATAGGTATAGTAGATATTTTTTCATAATGATTCTGTATTTCTTGCTTTCGTTTATTTTTGATGATTTTTACTTTTCTGCTTTCTTATCTGCTTCCTTTAATGTAGAGGAATCAAAGTTCAGGGTATAGTCGATCTCATGAGGGGTGCTCATGGCTGTGGTATCGGCAGTTACTGCCAGCTCTGTATCGAAAGCACTTACCGGGATCTCGAAGGTGGAATTGCCGTCCTTGTTTACAGGTTCGTATTTCTGGTCATCCACTATCATATAGTCATAGTTCGGGCTGCTCCATACGATGGTAGCTGTAGCCTTGTCGCCCTTGATGGTGATGGCTGCAGGAGAATCCACGGTGGCTCTGCCGGAGCCGCCTGTGAGAGTTACCTCTGCAGTATAGTCTCCGTCCTCAACACCCAGATCTGCTATTTTCTTACCTGCATCCTCTTTTTTGGAATCTTCGGCATCGCTGCTTTCTGCAGAGTCATCCTTTACAGGATCTTTGACGCTGACCTTGTGGTCATACCATTTTCCTTTTTCTCCAAGAATGGCAACGTCAAACTCCTTATCAATGGCAGGTACAGGGATATCGAAGCCGTATACTTCTTCTGTCATTCCGTCGCTGTATTTTACAGTATCTGTGGTAGGATCAAGGATTTCGGCTCCGTCTTTGGCAGCATCTTCTGCAGTTCCTGCAAAGAGGTTGACGATCTTTTTGGATACCAGGCTCACATGGATGGTCATTTTTCCGTCTTTTACAGTAAGGGTTCCCTTTTGGTCATTGGCTTCATTTACATGGAACATGCTGCTGTCTGTATCAAACTCAGCTGTGTAACCCCCATCCTCCAGAGTTGCGGAGTCTGCAGTATCCTTGGCATCACTGTCCTTGGTATCTGCGTCTTTGGCATCTGCATCCTTGCCGTCCGCTGCTTCTGTGGTTTCTTTTGTTTCTGCCAGTACAGGGCTGGTACCGATTAAAGCGGCTGACATGGTCAGCGCAGATAAAAATAATACGAATGAACGTCTTTTCATAATAATGTCTTCCTTTCTGTTACCTGTCTGTTACATAAAATGTCTGGGTAAAATGTATGTTACTGTTCACTTCGTTCCCAGCAACACGCTTCGCGATGCACAGAATTTATGCAAATCGCATAAATTCGCGCGGTATGTCTCGGGTTTTCTGTGATCTTCGCTCACAAAAAACACCTCGCGGGATATTACCAGTGAACAGTAACGAAATGTATCTATTCCAGACTTAATATCTACATAATACATCTGCCCGGAAACTATTGCAAGTATCCGGGCAGATTCTGTTGCCTGTACCAGTTATCCGGCAGGCCTGATTTTATTTAATTTGATTATTCAGCATCTGCTTCTTCTGTTGCTGTTTGATCTGCTGCTTCATTTTCTGATGCAGTTTCATCATCTGTTGCTTCAGCGTTCTCATCTGCAGCTGCATCATCTGTTGCTCCCAGGGAGTCGATTGCTGCTTTTGTATGAGCTACATACAGATCTTCTACTGCTGCAATTCTTCCAAGTCCTTCGATCTGGCAGTCAACACTGTCGAAATCTCCAGATGCTACAAACTGGCTCTTCCAGGAATCTTCATCATCGCCGGCCATATCGTTGTTTGCATGGTCACCTGCAACAACCATCAGAGGACGAATGATTACATTCTTGAATCCTGCTTCTTTTACCTTTTCGATTACTTTATCGCATGCGGTATCTTCCGGTTCACCTTCAACAGTACCGATGAAAGCGTTTGTGAATCCAAGATCATTCATCTGTGTCTGCATCTGGTCGTAGGTTACGTTTGCTGTATGGGAAGTACCATGTCCCATGAATACAAATGCTGTACCAGCATCTGCGGCTGCCTTCATATCATCGAATCCGGCTACCTTGCAAGCTTCATCTGTAATTGCCTGGGCAACTGCTTTTTTGTCATCGTTGATCACGGTAGCGTCATCGCCAACTTCACCAAGCATTGGCTCAGCGATTGCTACAGATTCAAATTTATCTTTGTATTCATCAATTGCTTCTGTCATTTCATCATACTCAGCACCATGCATCAGATGAGTAGGCTGTACAACCAGGTTCTTAACGCCGTTAGCTACTGCACGGTCCAGTGCCTGCTGCATGTTGTCGATCACTTCGTTATCTCTTGCCTGTACATGGTTGATGATGATCTGTGCTGTGAAAGCTCTTCTTACAGACCAGTCCGGATATGCTGCTGCCAGAGCATCTTCAATGCCTTTGATATCCTCTGCACGGCTGTCGTTAAAGGATGTACCAAAGCTTACTACTAAAAGCTCGTTTTCACCGATTTCATCCTGGTTGCGAGGATCATCTTTGGAAGCATCTCCTGTGTCACGTCCGAAGTAGTCAGGATCTGCATTTTCACCTGTTACCAGTTCCTTCTGGGCATCTGTCAGCTTATCCCATGCTTCTTTGGCTGCCTTACAGTCATCATCTGTTGTGTCTGTTCTTTCCTGAACATAGATTTTATCGATCAGTGCACCAACCTCATCAGCTGCCTTCTGATCATCGGAAGAAGCGTCAGCATCTGCGGAAGCGTCATCTGTAGCTTCTGCGTCATCAGCTGCTGTATCATCTGTAGCTTCTGCGTCATCTGTAGCTTCTGCGTCATCTGCGGATTCTTCTGTAGCTGCGTCCTCTGCAAATGCAACTGTGCCGGTAGCTGCTGTCATAGAGCAAGTCATTGATACTGCTAACAATAAGGCTAACATAGATTTTCTTTTCATGGTGTTTATCCTCTTTTAATAATTAAATATTTCCGGACGGATGTATGCAAAGAAAAACAGCCACATCTCCGCAGCTGTTACTTTTCTCATTATACACGGTTTGTATCGGATTTCGTAAATACCGCATCTAACATAAGGATCCGGCAGGATACGATAAGAACTATGTAAGTCATGAGAACAAAGGTACTGTAAACCGCAGACCTCAAATTCCACGCTAAGGCAGATCTCCTGACTTCGTTCATCGCTGCTTCTCCCTTCCCGGTAAACCAGTGGTTCTGAAAAACAGCTCCCTTACACAGTGACGGTATCGTTCCGGATTCTCACCGGATTCCCTTTTGCACATCCATTAGGATGCAACCTTAACGTTATAACTCTTGCACATATTCAATTCGGATACTCTTTTTTTACCACAAATTTTAAAGATTGTCAAGAATAAGACGAAAATTAGCAAAAATCGTTTTGTATTTTTCAGACATTTTTCCGGATATTGGGAGTATAATGTCGAAAATCTTCAGAAAGCTTACCTTTGGTACAGTGGTTTGAAAAAGCAGGTTCTGTTTCCGGTGTGACAGGCAGCTCCCACCTGGTCTACTTTTGCCAGGATGGTGTCGTTGTCACAGTCCAGGGTAAGGGATTTCACATATTGGAGATGTCCGGAGGTCAGACCCTTGGTCCACAGTTCATTGCGGCTTCTGCTCCAGTAGGTCATTTTTCCTGTTTCCACAGTGGTATTGTAGGCCTCTTCATTCATATAGGCCAACATCAGTACTTCACCAGTCTCATAGTCCTGTGCGATCACTGGTACCATTCCGTCGCTGTTCAGCTTGAAGTCTGCCCAGGTAAGACTTTTTTCTCCGGACTGCTGTGCCGGGGTGATTTTTTTATTCATATATGCCTCCTTTATGTCAGACTTCCCTTTGTGGAAAGTACATCTGTGATACGTGGGTCATAGGAGGTAGCTGCGTCTAATGCTTTGGCGAAGCTTTTGAACATGGCTTCTGCCACATGATGATTGTTGCCACCGCTTAAGACTTTGATGTGCAGGTTCATGCCGCAGGAATAGGAAACAGCGTAGAAAAACTCCTTCACCATTTCTGTAGACATATCTCCGATCCGGTCAGCGGTAAACTCTGCATCCCAGGCAAAATAGGGTCTGCCGGACAGGTCAATGGCGCAGAGCACCAGGGATTCATCCATAGGAAGGATGCAGCTTCCGTAGCGTTTTATGCCTTTTTTGTCACCGATTGCCTCTTTTAATGCTGTTCCCAGTACAATTCCGGTGTCCTCAATGGTGTGGTGGTCATCTACCTGCAGATCTCCCTTTACTTTTACGTTCAGGTCAAAAAGTCCGTGTCTGGTAAAGCCGTCCAGCATGTGGTCAAAAAATCCTACGCCTGTCTCAATATGAGAACGTCCGGTTCCGTCCAGGCTGATCGTTAATTTAATTTGTGTTTCTTTTGTATTTCTTTCTACCGAAGCTTCTCTGGCCATTGTATGTCTCCTTCTGATTAGTTCTCTTCTTCCTCAAAACGTACTGCAATGGAGTTTGCATGTGCAGTCAGCTGTTCAGATGTTGCAAACTGGACAATATCCTTGTGGATGTCCCTCAGTGCAGCTTTGGAATAATAAACAATGCTGGATTTCTTGATAAAGTCATCTACAGAAAGGGCGGAGAAGAATTTGGCAGTTCCGTTGGTAGGAAGTACGTGGTTTGGCCCTGCAAAATAATCTCCCAGAGGCTCAGAGCTGTATTCTCCGATAAAAATAGCTCCTGCATTCTTAACCTTCATCATATCCTCAAAGGGGTTGGCTGTAACAATCTCCATATGCTCCGGTGCAATCTCATTGGCTGCCTCAATAGCCTCATCCATATCCTCTGCGATCAGGATGTAGCCGAAGTTATCCAGGGACTTCTGGATGATCTCTTTTCTGGAGAGAACTTCTACAAAGCCCTTTACCTCCTGGTCAACCTTGTCTGCAAATTCCCGGCTGGTAGTGATCAGGATGGCGCAGGCCAGCTCGTCATGCTCAGCCTGGGAAAGAAGGTCTGCTGCCACATAGCGTGGGTTGGCAGTTTCATCGGCCAGCACCAGGATCTCACTTGGACCTGCAATAGAGTCAATGCTTACATAGCCATATACTGCTTTCTTTGCCAGGGCTACGAAAATATTTCCAGGGCCTACGATCTTGTCTACCTTTGGAATGCTTTCTGTACCATAAGCCAGAGCTCCCACTGCCTGGGCTCCGCCTACCTTGTAGATCTCATCTGCTCCGGCCTCTCTTGCTGCTACCAGTGTGGAAGCACATACTTTGCCGTCCTTTCCCGGAGGGGTGGTCATTACAATATGGGGTACTCCTGCAACCTTGGCAGGCACAATATTCATCAGTACAGAGGAAGGATAAACTGCTTTTCCGCCTGGAACATAGACACCTACGCGGTTTAAGGGAGTTACCTTCTGTCCCAGCATGGTTCCGTTTGTAGTACTTGTAAACCAGCTGTTCTGGATCTGTTTTTCATGGTAGGTACGGATATTTACCAGTGCCTTGCGGATCACATCCAGCAGTGAGGGATCAATGGTGTCATAAGCTTCCTTGATTTCTTCTTCTGTAACGCGGATGGTGTCCTTATTGATTTCTACCTTATCAAACTGCTTTGTATAGGTGAAAAGAGCCTCGTCCCCTTCACTTTTTACCTTTTCCAGGATTTCTGCTACTGCAGATTCAAATTTCCCGTAATTATTAGGGCTTCTTTTCAGCAGATTTTCCAGGATATCTCTGGTGGATTCTTTGGTTAATGTTACTTTACGCATTTTTATTTTCCTCCTGCAGGACTTTACGCAAGTCGTGGATCAGCTTGCGGATTCTCTCATTTTCCATTTTCATGCTTACTTGGTTTACTACCATTCTGGCTGACAGAGGGCATACCTCCTCCAGTACCTTCAGACCGTTTTCCCTGAGGGTGCTTCCTGTCTCTACAATGTCTACGATCACTTCGGACAGGCCTACGATAGGTGCCAGTTCAATAGAACCATTTAATTTGATAATGTCTACAGTCTGATGTTTCTTATTATAAAAATAATCCTTGGCAATATTTGGATATTTGGTTGCCACACGGATCAGCTGGTTATTCTCCAGTACCTCCCTGGCACTTTCCGGACCGCAGACACACATTCTGCATTTGCCAAAGCCCAGATCCATAACCTCATACAGCTTGCGGCCTTCCTCCAGAAGGGTATCCTTTCCCACAATTCCGATGTCAGCTGCACCGTACTCTACATAGGTAGGTACATCCGGACCCTTAGCCAGGAAAAATTTCATTTTCAGTTCTTCGTTTACAAAAATCAGCTTACGGGTATCCTTGTCCCGGATCTCCTCACAGGTGATTCCGGCTTTTTCAAGTACATCCATTGTTTTATTGGCAAGTCTGCCCTTTGTAAGGGCAAATGTCAGGTATCTCATTTATCTGGCCTCCTTTTTCAAGCGTAATGCCACGCTGTGTCCTTCTGCACGGAGCTTCTGGGCTTTTGCAATGGCTTCGGTCCGGTCTGCCGGTCCATATTGGATTACTGACCGTTTTTCTTCTTTTTCGGAAATGATCTTCTGGCTGGAAAGAGCCAGAAGCAGGTTGTCTACCTCAATGGCAAAGCCAATGGATGCGGCAGGTTTTCCAAAATGCTTCATCAGCCCGTTGTAACGTCCTCCTTTGATCATAGGCTCTCCGGTTCCATAGGTATAGGCCTGGAAAATAATACCTGTATAATACTGATACTTGCTCAGCATGCCGAAATCAAAGGAAACATATTTTTCATATCCGTAAATCTTCAGAATTTCATAAATCTCACGGAGTCTGGCTACTGCCTCCAGAGCCCTTGCATTGTTGGTCAGCTTTCTGGCTTTATCCAGAACCTCTGTGGAACCAAACATCTGTGGGATCTCCACAAAAGCTTTTGCTATGCTTTCCTTTAATTTCTGTTCTTCTACAAACTCCTCCACACCAAAGGCATTTTTCTGGGAGATCAGGGAACGTAGACGTTCCTCGGCTTCTGCATTAAGCTCTGCCTCCTTCAGAAGGGATTTGAAATAATCCACCTGTCCCACACTGATCTGAAACTCAGTCAGACCTGCAGCCAGCAGGCACTCCACTGTCATTGCCAGAAGCTCTGCATCTGCATCTGCAGATTCATCACCAATACGCTCCACACCCATCTGGGTGGTTTCCTTTAATCTGCCTCTGTAGCTGGAATTGTTGATAAAGGTATTGCCTGTATAGCACAAACTTACCGGCTCCTGGTCCGGTGAAAAGTAAGTGGCACAGGCTCTGGATACGGAAGGGGTAAAGTCCGGTCTCAGCACCAGGGTATTGCCCTCCCTGTCAAAAAATTTATACAGCTCTCTGGATGGAATAGTTCCCACCTCCCGGCTGAAAACCTCAAAATATTCAAAGGTAGGTGTCTCTATATCTTCGTAGCCATACTGATGGAAAACACGGTGGATCCTCTCCTGTACCTTCCTCTTCTGGCTGCATTCACCATTGTAAATATCCCTTACACCCTCTGGTGTATGAAAAATACGCTCCATTGCGTGATCCTCCTTGTCTTCCATTTTGCTTTAGCATGCTACCATGTTACTACAGTGATGCATAAACTAGATAAAATTATACTGGTTTATTCTGAAAATGTCAATCCTGTATTTTGTTATTACTATTTTCTATATTATTATTTTTTTATGGTCAGTCAGTCTGTTACTGTTCACTCCGTTCACAGTAACGTCAATCAGTCTCTGTGATCCAGATCTTTCTGCAGGCCCTCCAGATAGGGAACCAGAAATCCCCCTCTTTTTTCCAGATAATATTCCGGGGATAATTCTTCTCTGCGAAAGCTTTTTCTACCCCCATCCTCCATCCTCTGCCAGAAAACCATCAGATCCCGCAGGGGCAGATAATAGAAAAGATTTTCATGACTGAAAAAGATAAGAAAAAAAGCCACCCCTCCCTGCTTCTCAAAGCTCTGCATGAACTCTACCTGATGAGAATGGATATTTGCCAGCGGAAAGGTATCCGTACAGCATTCCTTGGCATCAAAGCAGACAGGGATTCCCTGTACTGCTCCAATATAATCCACGGTACTGCGCTGTTCAAAATATGCCAGGGTGATGTGCCTGTTTTCCTTGTCCATGCGGACAGGGGTAATGGGAGTAGGGATTTTCTGGATCAGTGCCAGCCCCTTTTCCCTGTATTGTTCATTTGTCCGGTTTACCAGCTCCTCCAGAGTGGAGCCGCGCAAGCCTCTGCTGTTCCAGGTTGCCAATGGTTTTTCCTCGTGATCTTATGTATTTTTTTCTGCAGGTTTCCCAAGAACCTTCAGGGAAGGATAATAACGGAAAAATGCCTTTCCCACAAGCTCATCCCAGGTTACATAGTTGCTGGTCTTCCAGAGCCGGGAATCCTTGGAATGATTCCGGTTGTCCCCCAGGACAAAATAGCTGTTCTCCGGTACCTGATATGGTCCGAAATTTCCCTTGGGTGTTTCTGGTACAAAGCTGTCATCCAGCGGTGTCCGGGAATCGTTAATATATACCTTTCCATCCAGGATCTGTACCTTTTCCCCGGGCAGACCGATCACTCTCTTGATGTAAAGCTTGCTCTCATCATCGGGATACTTAAAGATCACGATGTCAAATCTTTCCGGATCCCTAAATTTCTTTGTATAGTTATGTCCAAAGAAATCTATATTGATACCATAAGCCAGGCGGAATCCAAAGATCCTGTCACCGGTCATAATGGTTTTCTCCATAGAAGGTGATGGAATTTTGGCATTGATCAGAACTACATTATTGACCACAGTTACGATCACCACTACCAGGAGGATCATCCTGGCATACTCCCACACGAATTTCCAGACTTTCATAATAGCTCCCCTCTAAATGCTCCTCATTTAATATGTTTTCAAACAGCTGTGGTACTTTTGCCAAAAAGGTCTGTCCTGTCTGTGGTATCTCCAGCCTGTATGCATGAAGCAGCTGATTTTTGACTCCAAATTTTGTGTAAGCTCTGTTAAAATCCCTGTCCCCGTATTTGGCATCTCCCAGAAGGGGATGTCCGATGCTTCCCAGGTGGGCACGGATCTGATGAGTCCTTCCTGTGATCAGTTCTACTTCCAGCAGGGTTACCCGCCCGTTACTCCCCAAAGGACGGTACCCTGTCTCTATAGGCAGAGAATCCTCAAACTGTTTTTCTGACACTGTCACTTTATTTGTTTTTTGATTTTTATGCAGATAGCCTTTTATATGTTCCTCTTTTTCAAGTCTGCCTTTTACCAGGCAGAGATAATATTTATGGAGACTTCTGTCATGAAAAATCCCGGAAAGGAACTGAAGACCTGCCAGGCTTTTGCCGGCGCACACCAGCCCGCTGGTATTGCGGTCCAGCCTGTTGCATACAGATGGACGGAAGGTCTTTAACTGTTCCTCAGTAAGCTCTCCCTTTTTCAGCAGATAGCCGGTCACATATTCTACCAGTGAAGGCTGTCCGTCATCTGCAGGCTGGGACAGCATACCTGCCGGTTTGTTGATGATAATAATGTCCTTGTCCTCATATACTACATCCAGATGGCAATAGGCTCTGGGCACCTGGGTATTTCCTGCAAATTTCTCAAAGGTTTCATCACTGAGAAAAAATTTAACAGTATCCCCCTCCAGGAGCTTTTCATTTCCGGTAGCCTTTTTGCCGTTCAAGGTGATATTTTTCTTACGGAGCATTTTGTAAAAAAAGCTTTTGGGTGCTTCCTTCAGCACCTTTGCCAGATATTTGTCAAAGCGTTGTCCGGCTTCGTTTTCCTTTATAATTAATTCTTTCATATATAATAACTTTCTTCTTATATAATCTGTTTTTACAGACAAAGTGCAAGGATGGTCTGTCGGATCAGTTCATTTCTGGAAAGCTCGGGATATTTCTCATCCGGAGTAAATTTGATTCCCTCTTCCAGGGTATCCTTATGTGCATTCATAGAATCCAGTCTTTCCAGAAAAGGTCTGAGATCTGTGAAAATCTTTACAGTAGCCTTGTATCCGTTTTTACGAACAACCTTCTGACAGTTTTCCTCCATATAGGACGCATGGATCTTTGGGTCACTGCTGTAGGCAACTACTGTATTTCCGCAGACTGCCAGTGCATCAATATAGGCACTTTTTTCATAAAAGGTCATATACATCTCATAGGCCATGTCCAGCTCTCCCTGGTGTTCCCGGATCTGTTCATAAAGCTTTCTGTCCATAGGTCTGCATTTCAGGATCATGATCAGCCCCACCAGAGATTTACAGGCAGGGAGACATCCCACTACCGTAACCACTGTCCAGATGGTCATTCTGGTTTTGAAATAGATCCATGATGTAAAAAAGATAAAAAGAGGTACAGCAAAAAGAATAGCTGTAATGATCAGCTTTCGCTTCTTTTCACTTTGAAAATATCCGAAAGCTCCTTTTTTCACTTTCTTTTCTGAGGTATTCTGTCTGCCTTTTGTATTTTGAGTCATCTCCTGCCTCCCCTGGTTTTCTTTTTTTCTGCAGTGTTCTTTCTAGTGTTGGTTTGTGTTCTGACATTGGCTTGTTTCCCACCGCTTCTGTTCTTTCTGTCTGCAGCCTTGGTTTTTCCGGAAGATCTGCGGTTTTTGTCAGAACGGCTTTCGGAAGATGTATTTTTACTGTGTTCCCGGATAGGACGTATCAGACATTTCGGTCCGTAGCCTACCAGATCCATTCTGCCTGCTATTTTCAATCCTTCCAGCACCAGTTCCCTGTTCTCAGGATTTTTGTACTGCATGAGAGCTCTCTGTATGGCTTTCTCATGAGGATTTCTGGGTACATAAACCTTCTCCCCTGTGAGAGGATGGATTCCTGTGTAATACATACAGGTAGAAAGGGTGGATGGGGTTGGATAAAAATCCTGTACCTGCTCCGGTGTAAATCCTAGGTCTCTCACATATTCTGCCAGCTTCACAGCTTCCTTCATGGTACAGCCCGGGTGGGAAGACATAAAATAGGGAACTGCGTACTGCTGTTTTCCGGTCTTTTTATTGGCTGCATCATATTCATGAAGAAATTTCTCATAGACGCTGTGGCTGGGCTTTCCCATATATTTCAGCACCTGGTCGGAAACATGTTCCGGTGCCACTCTCAGCTGGCCGCTTACATGATGCTCTACCAGCTCTCTCAGGAAGGTCTTATCCCTGTCTGCCACTACATAATCAAAACGTACTCCGGAACGGATAAATACTTTCTTTACTCCGGAAAGCTTTCGCAGCTTACGGAGAAGTGAAACATAATCCGAATGATCCACAGTAAGGTTTTTGCAGGGTTCAGGGAAAAGACACTGTTTATTTTTGCACACGCCCTTTGTCAGCTGTTTCTGGCAGGAGGTCTGGCGAAAATCTGCAGTAGGACCTCCCACATCATGGATATATCCCTTAAATTCCGGATCCTTTGTCATTCTCTCAGCTTCCCGGATCAGTGACTCATGGCTTCGGGTCTGGAGAATCCGTCCTTGATGAAAGGTAAGAGCACAGAAATTACAGCCTCCGAAGCATCCTCTGTTGCTTGTCAGGCTGAATTTAATCTCCTCCAGAGCAGGAATACCGCCCAGTTTTTCATACATAGGATGAATCCGCTCTGTGTAGGGAAGGGCATATACATCATCCATCTCTGTCTGGGTCAGAGGCTTTGCCGGAGGATTCTGCACAATATAGCCTCTGCTTCCATAAAATTCTGCCAGTGGTCTGGCTGTGAAAGGATCTGTATTCTCATACTGGACAGCAAAACTTTCTGCATAGGTTTTCTTATCCTCCTTCACTTCATCAAAGGAAGGAAGCAGAATAGGTTCATACACTCTGCCCAGATCTTTGCATTTAAAAACAGTTCCTGGAATATAGGTAATCTCCTCTACAGGAATTCCACTTTCCAGGGAATCTGCGATCTCCACAATAGAGTGCTCTCCCATTCCATAGGAAATCAGATCAGCACCTGAATCCAGAAGTACGCTGTGCTTAACCTTGTTTTCCCAGTAATCATAGTGGGCAAGCCTGCGAAGGCTTGCTTCAATACCGCCCAGGATAATGGGCGTTTTTTTGTAGGTCTGACGGATCAGATTGCTGTAAACGATCACAGCACGATCCGGTCTCAGCCCCATCTTACCTCCAGGTGAGTAAGAATCCTTCTGTCTGTGCTTTTTGGATACCGTATAATGGTTCACCATGGAATCCATATTTCCGGCAGAAACCAGAAATCCCAGCCTGGGTTCCCCAAAGACCTGGATACTTTCCTTTTTTCTCCAGTCCGGCTGACTGATGATCCCTACCTTATATCCCCTGCTTTCCAACAGCCGGCTGATAATTGCCGTACCGAAAGAAGGATGGTCCACGTAGGCATCCCCTGTCACATAGACAAAGTCTGCCTGTTCCCATCCTCTCTCTTTCATTTCTTTCCTTGTTACGGGTAAAAAATCCTGCATTTATATTTCCTCGTATGTATACTTATGATTTTTATCTGATCTGCCCTGAGAACGGTTTATACATGATGATAAACTGCCTGTGCCCTGTAACCCTCAGAAATAATATCCAGCTGCCTGTGGAAACGCTCCAGCTGCTGCAGATCCTTGGTACGGAACACTCGCAGGAACTCATCCTGAATCTTCATGATTTCCCGCTTATTAGCAATCTTATACAAGTTCTCAATATTGATCAGAATATCCTTCACCAGATTGGACTGCAGCTGAGATGAATTCTGGGCATCCATAATCTCATTACGCACAGAAGACATCTCCCGGTCCAGGGCGTTAATAGCATCTGCAGCCTTGCTCAGACGCTCTGCCACATGCTCCGGCATATCCCCTTTATATTTATATTGCAGGGAATGCTCAATGGTAGCCCAGAAATTCATAGCCATTGTACGGATCTGAATCTCCGCCTGCAGCTTCTTCGGCCCCTTTACCGTATCAACGGTATAATAAATGATCAAATGATAGCTCCGGTATCCACTCTGTTTAATATGCTTCAGATAATTCTTCTCACTCTTTATGGTCATATCGCTGCGCTTCTGGATCAGAGAGGCTACTGTTTCAATATCCTCCTCAAACTGACAGATAATGCGCACACCGGCAATATCCTCAACTTCCTCTTCCATGCGTTCCATGGGAATCTGCTTACGCTGCATTTTCTCCAGAATACTGCTGACACTCTTCACTCTGCCCTCAACCTGCTCAATGGGACAGTAGATATCATTTTCCTTGCATTCATCAATAATATGGTTAAATTTCACTTCCAGCTCTCTCACAGCCAGCTCATAAGGGCATAAAATGCTTCTCCATAACTGTATTTCCATCTTAAATCGCTCCTTGCATTTCATACATTTTTTTATTATAACATAGAATTTCAAAAATATCTTCTGAATCTGAATAGTTTATAATTTTTTTCGAAAAGCCTTTGGTACCAGGTGGGGCATTCTGATATATACTATGCGTAGGAAGGTGAAAATAGAACTGTATTTTGAAAATGGGGACGCAGGAGAAATATAGGGTGGGGGACTCGGTTTCCGGACGCTAAGTGATGCTAGGTTTGGGAAAATCGGCTAAGTACGTTCAAAATTGGGCCAAACTCGCTTCGCTCAGACAGTGTCCCAATTTTGAACAACGCCGATTTCCCCGAACCAAGTATCACTAAGCAGTTACTGTTCACTCCGTGCCCAGTAACACGCTTCGCGATGCACAGAATTTATGCTAATCGCATAAATTCGCGCGGTATGTCTCGGGTTTTCTGTGACCTTCGCTCACAAAAAAACACCTCGCGGGATATTACCAGTGAACAGTAACACTTAGCATCCTCCAAAATCGTCCCCCACCCTACGTTTCTCCTGCTGGCACTTCAAGACGGGAACTGGAAATGTGTGTTTATAGTATTCTCTAATTATTGGCACAGTGCATTTATATTTGCTACTGGCATATTATGCTTCATTGTTTGCACAGCATGAACCTCAGAAACTCTTCTGGCGATTTTTGGAGGGAGCGTAGTAACTCTTAGTTTCGGGAAATACGCGTTATGAGCAAATTGCCGCACTGTTTGAGCGTCAGCGAGTTTGCGCAATTTGCGAATGGTTTTAGCGGATTTTCCGGGACTTAGAGTTACTTGCTCCCGGAAACTGAGCCAGAAGAGTTTCTGCGGTTCATGCGTCCCCATACCCGCAAAAAAGCACCCTGCCATCACCAACATGTGACAGCAGGATGCCCCTTACAATCAGTCTTTCAGTGCCTCCAGCACCTTTATCAGATAGTTCCATACTCGCCGTGTAGAAGAAATACCCAGCTTCTCCTCAGAAGTATGAATATCAATAATATCCGGTCCCAGGGATACACAGTCCAGTCCTTCCATCTTTTTATAGAAGAGTCCACACTCCAGCCCTGCATGGATTGCCACCACCTTCGGCTTCTCCCCATACATCTGCTCATAAACCTCTACCATTTTATCGCGGAGAGGAGAATCCTTACGGTATTCCCATGCAGGATATGCACCCTTGATCTCATATTCTCCACCCAGAAATTCTGTCAGATATTCCAGTTTATCAGAGAGGTTCTTTCCGGCAGCCTCTACAGAACTGCGGATACTGGAGCTTGCAGTTACTTCATCTTCAGAAGTAACTAAAATACCTATATTAGAGGAAGTCTCCACCAGTCCGGAGATGGTTCCGCTCATCTTCTGAATACCAAAAGGAACATTCATCAGATAAAATACAACCTTTTCCCTGCTGGTAGGATGAAGAACCCTTGCCTCCTGTGCTCCTTCATCTGTAAGGAGTACTGTAATTTCCTCATCTGTTCCTGTATATTCTTCACGCCATGCTTTCTGGATTTCTGCAGCATAGGCTTTTACATTTTCCAGTTCCTCAGCTTCGATCAGAAGCTCTGCTTCCGCTTCTCTTGTAATGGCATTATCCTTCTGTCCGCCCTGTACGGAGATCAGCTCATAATCTGTTGTTTTTCTCAGTCCATAGAGGAAAGCTCCCAGTAATTTATTGGCATTGGCACGGTTCTTATCAATTTCTGCACCTGAGTGTCCGCCCATAAGTCCGGTAATTTTCACTGCAATTTTCTCACCCCTGGCATCAACTCTGGCAACCGGAATGTGACTGATTCCGGACATTCCGCCTGCGCAGCTGATCCACAGACTTCCCTCAGCTTCAGAATCCAGATTAATGAATCTGCGGCCTTTCAGCACACTACAGTCAAATCCCACTGCTCCCAGCAGACCGATTTCTTCATCTACAGTGATAAATACTTCCAGAGGCGGATGGGCAATGGTATCACTGTCCAGAATTGCCAGTCCATATGCCACAGCAACACCGTCATCTCCACCCAGGGTAGTTCCGTTTGCAGAGATATAATCTCCCTCTACAGAAAGCTTCAGACCATCCTTTGTAAAGTCATGAACTACATCCGGACGTTTTTCACAGACCATATCCATATGACCCTGGAGAATTACAGTAGGTGCATTCTCATATCCCGGGGTTCCGGGCTTGTAGATTACCACATTATTCATTTCATCCTGGATATACTTCAGTCCACGATCCTTTGCGAACTGTACCAGATAATCACTGATCTGTTTTGTGTTCCCTGAGCCATGGGGAATCTTACAGATTTCTTCAAAATAATGAAATACGTTTTTAGGCTCACAGTTTTCTAATACTGCCATAATATTACCTCCAAATTTTCCTGATGCGAATTTTTTATTATTGTACAGCATATGTTTTACAAAAAAAGGGTTGCTTATGAGACAAATTCTACTTACTGCCGGAACCGGGCTCCTCCTTGTGTTTCTGCTGCTTCACCCTGGAGAGGGGCTGGCTTCTGCTAAAGCAGGAATGACGTTGTGGCTGAACACTCTGCTTCCTACCCTTCTACCCTTTATGATTCTGACAGGTATGCTGATCCATACAAAGGGAATCGAAAAAATCCTATCACCTCTGAAACCTGCATTCCGTTTCTTCCTGGGAACAGATGTCTACGGTGGCTATGTTTTTATCCTTGGAATGGTCTGCGGTTATCCAATGGCTGCCAGGCTTGCTTCTGATCTGTATGAGACCGGCAGGATCAGCAGAACAGAGGCACTCTATCTTACAACCTTTTGCAGTAGTGCAAGTCCTGCATTTATCATCACCTATCTGGGACATTTGTGCCTGAATAACAGGATTCCTGTTCCTGTACTTTTTTTCATTTTGTTTTCCGGGAATATGGCTGCTATGGTTATTTTTCGGTTTGCAGTTTTCCGGAATCATAAAATTTTTCCTTCCAATGTCACAAAAAAAGCCAAGCCAGATACCTGTTATGAAAAAAAAGAGACATCCGAAGCCGACTCACCGGGAGTCATTCTTGATGTCTCTATTATGAACGGATTTGAAACAATTACCCGCCTGGGCGGTTATATTCTTCTGTTTTCTATTCTCACAGGATGTATCCGATATTACAGACCTTTTCCGGCCCTGATTCAATACATACTTCTGGGAATTACGGAAATCACCACAGGCCTCTCTCTGTTTGCTTCCGCTGATATCCCCTGGACTTTACGCTGTGTCCTGTCTGTCACAGCCACCGGCTTTGGCGGACTGTGCATTCTGGCCCAGACCAGAAGCATTCTCCATAAGGATCTGAGTCTGATCCCTTACCTTTCAGCAAAATGTATCAGTGGATTGCTTTCCGGAATTCTCATGCTCTGCTATCTGAATTAGTTCTCTCCCAGATCGTCTAACAGAACGTCATCATCCTTGTCACTGTCATCATGATAAGAACCTGTGATCGCTGCTGCCTGTGCGGTCTGCGGTGCCAGCTCCTGACGGTTGTGGTTTACAACTTCCAGACAGCTCTGCAGAGCATCGATAAAGGATTTATATTTTGCACCGGCATCCTCAAGTGTTGTGTTGAGTACGCTGCCGATATTTGCCATCATATCATCTGTATAAGTGATCGCACTGAGACGAATGCTGTTTGCATCCTGTGTAGCAGAATCCAGAATCTCCTGAGCCTGTTTGTTAGCTGCATTGATGGTATCATTTGCCTGGGCATATGCTTTCTGCATGATCTCATGCTGTGTTACAAGCTCCTGAGCCTTTGCCTGGGCATCTGCAATCAGTGCATCTGCTTTGCTCTGTGCGTCTTCAAGAATGGCATCCTTGTTATTGATGATCTTCTGATAACGTTTGATCTCATCAGGTGTTTTCAGGCGGAGTTCTCTCAAAAGCTCCTCAATTTCCTCTTTATTTACTACGATCTTGGTAGTGGATAATGGCTGGAATTTACAGCTGTCCACATATTCCTCGATCTCACCGATAATCTGTTCAATTCTGCTGCTCATTGTACTCTCTCCTTATTTTCTCTATTTGTCTGCAAGAAGCTTCTTCTTGACTGCATCCGTTATTTCCTTAGGTGCAAATTTACTCAGATCGCCATTAAAATATGCCACTTCTTTCATAATAGTAGAACTTAAATATGCATATTCCAGGCTGGTAGTCAGAAACACTGTGTCAACATCCGGAGCAAGTACACGATTGGTCTGAGCCATCTGAAGTTCATATTCAAAATCAGTTACTGCCCGAAGCCCACGGATGATCACCTGAGCATGGTTTTCTCTGGCGAAATTAACAGAAAGACCCTCAAATGCTTTTATTTCAACATTAGGGATATCTTTTGTCGCCTTTTCTAATATATTAACACGTTCTTCCACAGAAAACAACGGACTTTTTGAAGAATTATGCAAAACGCCCACGATTACTCTGTCAAAAGAGAGGGCTGCACGCTGGATTACATCCAGATGGCCGTAGGTGGCCGGATCAAAGCTGCCCGGATATACTGCTGTCTTCATGTATTTTACACTCACTTTCCTCCGCACAGAATGTATGAAAACCATACATCCTCCGGAGCATATTTACACACGCTCCAGAAATACATGCTTGTTTGTTTTATATTCTTTGGAACGAAGCTGCCTGTATCCAAGAGATTCCAGATAAGCAAAATCTGTGTGCAGATCTGCTTCCACAATAATAAGTGTATTCTCATCCACAACAGTACTATCACGCAGATATTCAAGTACCTGACGCTCAAGCTCCTGATTATAAGGGGGATCCATGAAAATAATATCAAAAGCGCCCTTACCCTCAAGAGAACGAAGTGCCTGCAGCACGTCCATGTTCAGCAGTTTACCATTTTCAGCAAGTTTTGTAAATGAAAGATTTTCCCTGATGCAGGAACAGGCTTTGGGATTTTTCTCTACAAACACTGCATAAGAGGCTCCCCGGCTCAATGCCTCAATGCCTATTCCGCCGCTTCCGGAAAATAAATCCAGAAACCGGCAGTCCAAAAGCTGGGGCTGTAAAATATTAAATAAGGTTTCCTTGATCCGGTCTGTGGTTGGTCTGGTATCCATTCCCGGAACTGTTTTTAAATTTAATCTTCTGGCTTTCCCTGCGATCACTCTCATTTCAGATTCAATCTCCAATCCAGGTCTCCACGGGCAAGTCCTAAAATAAGAAGCTCTGCTGTAGCAATGTTGGTAGCTACAGGAATATTATACTGGTCGCATCTTTTGACGATACTCATAATGTCCGGTTCTTTGGGGTCAATCATTACAGGATTGTAGAACAGGATTACCATGTCCAGATCCTGTCTCTCTACCATTTCCATAAACTGTTTATCTCCACCTATGCTGCCGGCTAGGAATTTATGCACATGAAGGCTTGTCGCTTCTTCAATTCTTCGACCAGTGGTACCGGTTGCATAGACTTCATGTTTGGCAAGTATATTTTTATACGCAATGCAAAAATCTTCGATCAGTACTTTTTTGCTGTTATGTGCGATTATACCTAAGTTCATAGTCTCTCCTCTCCGTTTCTTTTATTAATTTCTACATGCATTATAACAAATTACTAAATAGAGTTCAATTAAAACTTCAAAAATATACAAAATTCATGATTTATTAATAAATCAACGATTTTTATAGAGTTTTCCATAGAATTCCACCATATACGAAAACTTCCAGAGTATTATTTCTCCGTCGTCATATACTAACATCGTAACACTAAACAAGCAATAACAACCAAGGAGGAAATGAATATGTCAAACACAAAATCTTCTAACCAGGCAGCTGTACCGGAAGCAAAGGGTGCATTAGACCGTTTCAAATTCGAGGTTGCAAACGAACTGGGTGTACCGCTTACTGATGGCTACAACGGAAACCTCACTTCCAAACAGAACGGCAGTGTTGGCGGATATATGGTGAAGAAAATAGTATCAGAACAACCAGCAATCCCAACACAGAGGCTGTACATCCGGCTTTCATGCCAGGGGAGAAATGTTTTAATTCTATCTGATGCTGTCCTTTGCTGATCCTTGCACCCAGAAACATTCTGTTGGCTTTATTTGTCTCCTGTTTTTTGCCATCTACATACAAAGTCCAGCCATTGCCTGAGTGTAAATATCTATATTGTCTATCTTATATTTTCCTGGGACTGTGAACTCAAGAGTAATCTCATTTAAGGCATCTTCATTATATAGAAGATTTGCTCCATAATTGCTTCTTCCGCTGCCAAAGTTGCTTTTGGAAGAAAGTAATTGCAGTTTCTGCTCTTCTGTTTCACCATTATGAGCATAGTATATCTCTATTTGTCCTGTGGTTATATCTTTTTGTTCCAGGATTGTTCTGTATTTTTCATTAATCCCCCGGTATTTAAGGTTAGAAAAAGCAACGTATGTTTCACAGTTTTTCTTTCCCGTGACATGCTCCCACCACTTAAATCCCAGATTTTGAAGTGGGGGCTTCTTGCTCAATGACTCTACTGAGCCAAGTATCTACAAGCTATCCTCGCGTGCCCCGCGATTCTTTTTGCCCGGACACGGGCGTATTTTCTTACTTATTGTCCGGATATGGACAGTTTATACTGCCAGCATCCTTCTTGCCTCTTCACGGATATTGATCGCTGCATTTCGATCTCTGTCCATCTCATTTCCACACGTGCAGCGGTATACTCTTTCGGATAATCCCAGCTCTTTTTTTATCTTTCCGCATTTACTGCATTTTTTGCTTGAAGGGAAAAAGCGGTCTATCTTTACTAATTTCTTTCCCTTCCAGGCAAGCTTATAATCCAGCATATTCCGGAACATCCCGTATCCATTATCCTGTACACTTTTTCCAAAATGCAGGCACTGGCTCATTGCTTTCATATTAATATCTTCTACCGCGGCTATATCGTACTGGTCTGTAATCCTGCGGCTCAGTTTATGCAGATAATCCTTTCTCTGGTTTCGTATTTTTTCATGGCACCTGGCAACTTTCTTTTTCTGCCGCACATAATTGCGGCTTTCTTTTACACATCTCGACAGTTTACGCTGCTCCCTTGCCAGCCTTTTTTCATTTCTTCTGAAGAATCCTGCTTTTTCAAGTTCAATCTCTTCTGAAAACACTGCCATCCCCTGCATCGCATAATCAATCCCCAGTATTTTGGCATTGCTGTAATCTTCATCTGCTGCTTGGTTTTCGCAGCTGTATCCTTCATACAGCAGACTTGCAAAATACTTTCCGGACGGCTCCATACTGACTGTCACTGATTTCAGACAGCAGTTTTCTGCAGGCTCCCTGTGTTTTTTCATGGAGATCCATTTTAATTTGGGAAGCCGGATCCGATTATCTTCTACCAGAATATTTCCGTTGACTACATTTGTTGTGTAGCTGTTTTTGGAATGATGTTTTGACTTGAAACGTGGAAATCCAGCCTTGGGATCACGGAAAAAATTCTTATATGCTTTCTCCAAATGAAGCTGAACATTTGCCAGTGCCAGCGAATCTACTTCTTTCAGAAATGAATACTCCTTTTTATACATGGCTGGTGTATTTTTTAACAGTTTTTTCGTCTTTTTATACTCCCGGATCTTGTCATTAAGCATCTGGTTATACAGAAAACGGCAGCAGCCAAATGTTTTTCCCAGAAGTATCTTCTGTTCTTCTGTTGGATAGATCCGGAAACGATATGCTATGTTCAATGTTTTTTCTCTCCCTGGGTTTCGATGTATTGACGGATTACTTCAACTGGTGCGCCTCCTGCCGTCAAAAGGCAGAAACTCTGAC
>HE978651.1:1722099-1753848 GCA_000285855.2 Ruminococcus sp. JC304
TCGGGGTGCAATATATTTCCATATTTCTTTTGCTCTTTCTGAAATTGGGTCATTGATAACTTTTCTTCGATATTTTACCACCATGATCAGATGATAATACATCAAATATACTGAATGTGCATTGTGATCTATTTTTTCCATAAAAACAGTCCTTTTTTGATCTTTTACCTTATCGACTGATTCTATTATACCATGAATCACGTTGCAGAACAAGTGTTCTTTTCTGCTTTTTTTGCAATTCATCTCCCACCTATAGCGGAAGGAGAATTCTTGCTACATATTATGTTAAAAATTAAAAATGCCGCATATATCAGGATGATTGCAACAATCAGCAGTTTTTTCTTTACAGACAGATGAAAGAATTCAAGAAACGCAGTATTACATTGTCAATTGATATCAAAAATTTCTAGGATATTCGTAGCTTATCAAGTACAGTATCTGAACCCCTTGTCTGTCAGAATACGTGCAAAAATCAGTCCCAGCGGCAGTGCGGCAATAATAAGGATTGCAGATGCAAACCAGGATGCAGCTGCTGATAACGACATGATTCCAAGATTGTAAAATCCTCTGTACAAATACAGACCCGGAACCATGATGACGATTGACGGAACTGTTACAGATATCCTGGGATATCCAACTCTATTCTTCAGCAGAGATGCCAGAAGTCCCGCAGTAAGTGCACCAATAAATGCGGCTGCTGCAGGCGGGATATTTGCAAGATCCACCAGTTCCAGTCTTAGGGTATTGGCCACTGCTCCTATCTCGGCTGCTGCAACTGCCAGATGCACCGGGCTGTTAAACATAATGGAGAATCCAAATACTCCGCAAAAGCTGGCAAGGATTCGGAATAAGATCCACTGTTCTGTAGATAATGACAGTTTCATAAAATCTACTGGTTTCAGATGCAGGATCAGGGCCATGATCCACGCTGACATAGTTGCTACCAGAATGACGATCAAAGCATACATCAGACGTTCCATTCCGGAACGCATATCCAGTTTGGCAAGGTCAATACCACTGGTAATGAATGGAAATCCCGGTATGATGAACAGCATGGCACAGATATATCCGGCCTCATGCTGAACAGAAATCCCAAACAGTATTTCTCCAAGTTTGAGCATACCTGCATATGCAAAACACGCCAGGGATACCGAGGATACAATACATAAGAATAATGTAAAATGATGTTTTGTCAGTTTACAGCGCAGGTAGTTTCCGATCCCTGCACCCACAAATGCACAGAACATCTCGATGGGACCGCCTCCCAGCAGAAAGGTAAATCCACAGCATGCGATTGCTGCTGCAAGTCCCAATGCAGGCGGGGAATAGAGACCATGTGTTTTTTCAATATTATCAAGGAAAGTATGCAGTTGTTCTCCTGACATTTGTTTTCCTTCTGTTTCAAAGTTCCGGATAAAGTGTTCCAAACGGTTTAACTTTAAGGTATTTACTCCGGTATTGGTCAGGCACAGTGACTGGGTAAAGCCTTCTTCTCCGTCATAGCATGTATATTCAATAGACATCAGACCAATATCTGCTGTACATGTAATGCCAAGTGCTTCTGCTAATGCGTTCATGGAACTTCTTACTCTCCAGGCACCGGTACCACATGAGAGAAACATAATCCCCACACGTCCGATAATAGATGCTTTCTCTGCAATACTGGCATCTGAAACAGGTATATTTTCTCCATTTTCATCCGTGTATTCATGCCAGGCAACATCCATATGATTTTTTTTGATCACTTCCTGCGGCATTTTACTCACTTCCTTATTTTTAGAGCAGCAGACTGTCATTTCCTGCTTTTTCCATTATTTTTTCTCTGCATGCCAGTACGATTCCGTCAATCTCGTCTAAATGCTGCAGCATTTTTTTCTCAAATTCATGGATAGGAAGAAGAATTCCAATTTCATCATAGGGTTTATCCGGATTCTCTTTCTTCAGACCTGTTTCCTGTCCGTAGTATACCATGGCTCTTGGGGCTTCTTCCTGAATCTTCTGGAAAGCATCCCATACAACGGCATATGCCTGTGCTTCTGTCAGACCCAGTTTACAGGTATCGGGAAGTGCATAAAGAGCCAGGACACCACGTTTACGGTTATCTTTTTCTTCTGTAATGTTCAGACCTTCTGTATAGGTACGGACAAGATCATAACCATCTGCAAGATACAGCGCAGATCTGGGGGCACATTCATGATGTTCATATGTTTCCTTGAATTTTGCATATTCTCTGGCTGAAACCTTTTCCCCGGGAAGAAGTTCTCCGGCTGCATCTGTAAGGAGCACCGGGTTCTCTCCTGCTTTTCCGTGGAATTTCTTCGGGATCAGATAAGCCTCCCTTAACAGGTCAAACATACTTCTGCCGCATAATTCCAACAGCAGTGCACTGATATCACCGTTCTGGTACGCATGAAACAATACCTGCAGGAAATGATCTCTGTCATTATCTGTCAGACGATGGTCGTCATCTATATGGTCATAAAAAACTCCGCTTAATCGTCCGGATGCTTCCGGCGAAGCCAAAATTTTAGAAAAAATTGTTTCTACTGCTTCTTCTCTTGGCAAAACTGTACTCATAATTAACTTCCCCTTTCCAATCGTGTCAGATTCTTTTTTCGGTTTTCATTATAGTCTTGCTTTTAGTAATGTCAACATAAAAAGAGGGAATTTTCTGATATCAATTTTACATAGATGCAAGCTAAAAATTATATAAAAAATAAGTGTGTGATTTTGATGGCAAAAAGACATTCCATCCTTCTGACAGGACAAAATGTCTTTTCTGTAACTTTTTGTATTTTCTTTATTAATTAAAAATTAAAAATCAACCTCTGTTCCATAATAAGTGCATGTAAGAAGTTTCTCCATATTTGCAGGATCAATTGCCCTTGGGTTAGAACCTGTGCATGCATCACCAACTGCAAGTTCTGCAATTTTGGCAACTTTTTCTTTAAATTCTTCTTCCTGGATTCCAAAGTCTTTCAGTGTTTTTGGAATATTCAATCTTACATTAAACTCGTCAATCTTCTCGCAGAGACTATTGATCAGAGCCTGCTGGCAGGTTCCTTCCAGTCCCATTCTTCTTGCAATCTCAGCATAACGTTCTGCTGCTGCAGGATTTTTTGCATTGTATCTGATCACATAAGGAAGATAAATTGCATTTGCACATCCATGGGGAATATGTCCAGTGGAGAATGCTGCACCTGTCTTATGTGCCATAGAATGAACAATACCAAGTAGAGCATTGGAAAATGCCATTCCTGCCAGACACTGTGCATAGTGCATCTGCTCACGTGCTGCCATGTTCTTATTATAAGATGCCGGCAGATATGCCAGAACCATCTCAATGGCCTGCAGTGCAAGCGGATCTGTATATGGACAGTGGAGTGTAGAAACATATGCTTCAATTGCATGTGTTAATGCATCCATACCTGTATATGCTACCTGTTTTACCGGAAGTCCCTCAACCAGTTCCGGATCAACAATTGCTACGTCCGGAGTGATATTAAAATCTGCCAGAGGATATTTAATTCCTGTATTATAGTCTGTGATTACTGAAAAAGCTGTAACTTCTGTAGCTGTTCCTGATGTAGACGGAATTGCTGCAAATTTTGCTTTCTGTCGTAATTCAGGAAAACCAAATGGTGTGATAATATCTTCAAATTTTGTATTCGGATATTCATAGAATGTCCACATTGCTTTCGCTGCATCAATTGGGGATCCACCGCCCATAGCTACGATCCAGTCCGGCTGGAATTCCTGCATTACTTTTGCGCCTTTCATTACAGTTTCTACTGATGGATCAGGTTCCACACCTTCGATCAGCTGAACTTCCATTCCGCCTTCTTTTAAATAATTAATTGCCTTATCCAGAAATCCCTGACGTTTCATTGAGCCGCCGCCCACAACAAGAACTGCTTTCGTTCCTTTTAAATTCTTTAATTCTTCGAGGCATCCTTTTCCATGATAAATGTCTCTTGGTAATGTAAATCTTGCCATTGCGTTATCTCCTTTATAAATTATGTCTGTTTACATGTTACTGCAGAAGGCACTCATCTCTTCTGTTCGCTTGCATTATATCATTGTTAAATTTATAACGCAATAGTTTTTTATATCTTTTTGTATTTTGGTGTATTTTATTATTTATTCCTATATTATTTACTGTTTTTCTATATATATTTATTGTTTTTTATTATTTTACTTATATTTAATGTTATTAATTTAACATTATATGCTAGAAGATATTATAAGCTTCCTGCAAAACCAGACCTCCGATAAAATTACAGTACCTTCATTTTTAAACAATAAAAAAAGTTCCAGACTTATCATCTGAAACTCTTTTTGACTATTTTTCATTTACATAGCTTCTTTATCCGTTCCACCTCAGCCTTATAAACCGATTCTGTGTGAGAATCAAAAAGCACCCATTCTACCAGGTCAAATTTGTCCGGATGATCCTGCAAAAATTTATTTACGGTATTTACCGCTATCTTTGCTGCCAGTTCGACCGGAAATCTGTATACGCCTGTTGATATGGAAGGGAATGCAATAGACCTGATTCCATTCTCACTTGCCAATTTCATGGAGTTAAAATAACAGCTTGAAAGAAGCTCTTCTTCCCTGTTTTTACCACCATTCCATATAGGTCCTACAGTATGGACCACATACTTACAGGGCAGGTTATATGCCTTTGTAATCTTTGCTTCTCCAGTCTCACATCCGTGAAGTGTTCGGCATTCGGCAAGCAGCCTTGGACCAGCAGCTCTGTGAATTGCACCGTCTACGCCACCGCCTCCGAGAAGTGAATTGTTTGCTGCATTTACGATTGCCTGTACATCTGTTATTTTTGTTATGTCATTTTTTATTGTCTTTATCAAATACATTTTTCTTACCTGCTTTCCAACTGAAAAATCAGTATTTTTCCCTTATGCATAATTGTATCATTTGGAAAAATGATTATCAAGGTAATATAAAAGCCATGCCTTTTTCTTTATTTTTTAGCCACCATAGGAGAAATAAACCAGATAACATCCTATTATCAGTCTGATAACATCATCTCCAGCGTTTTTTTCACTGCTATTTACAATCATTTTGTTTTCTTTTATCTGTAGTTTCATTGTATCTGCAAGCTTTTCAACCTGCTGTATGTGGTACTTTTTTTCATTTGAAAGGATAGAATCCTCATAAATTTTCAATTCTCCGGTTTTATCATATTCCATTTTCAGATGTAGCTCAGGGAGTTCTCCGGATTTAAGGATAATTTCACTGTATGTCATAGATTGGTTTATTTTTGTGATTCCCTGTTTTACTGCGGAGATGATCCATTCATCTAAGGCAGGTCCTTTATACATAGTGGGACCATATTGCAGATGTAATTGTGCCGACTTGCTGATGCATGCGTTTCTGGTTCGACCATTGAAACGCTTGTAAACATTGCTGCCCTCAGCTGGATAATATTTCTTCAGTATTTTCTCTTCGGCTTTTGTCCATGGCTCATTGTTTTTTGTACTTAAACCAAGAGTCATTGCTCTGTATCTGCATGCCTGAGGAGATCTTTCAGGAATAAGCCTATGCACATATTCGGCTCCTTTTTCTTCATAATATCGGATAATGATATCGTCTTCTTCCTGAGTCCACGGAATTCTGTTATTGTCTGATCTGACGTTTAAATACTTTGCTCTGGACTGACAGGCGCTCAGTGTTCTTCCCTCTAATCTCTCTGCCACTTTTCCCCCTTCAGCTTTATAATATGTTTTTATAATTTCATCCTCTTCTGCAGTCCATTTTTTTCTTCCCTGCATACGGAGACCTAATTTGGCGGCTCTTTTATTACATGCCTCTTTGGTTCTTTCATGCAGTCTTTTTTGAATTTCAGACCCTTCTGTTGAATAATACTTCTTTAGAATTTCATCTTCTCTGCTGCTCCATTTTCTGTTTGCCCCGGAATAAACAAGTCCTAATGAAGCTGCTCTTCCTCTGCAGGATTCCGCAGATCTTTGATTCAAACGGCAACGTACATTACTGCCCTCTTCTGCATAATATTCCCTGAGTATTTCATCTTCTGCCTTTGTCCATAATCTGATATACTTACGATCATCCTGTATAATAGCAGAAGAAATGTTTTTGGATATTTTCATTTTTGATGCCTGAATCCTGCAGCTTTTAGCAGTTCTTCCAGGCAGTCTTTTAAAGACGGCATCACCTTCTGTGGGATAATGCTTTTTTAATATTTCAATTTCTTCGGTTGTCCATCTTTTTTTAGTATTTGCCATATTTTACACCTGCTACATTATTTACATAATAATTCCTGAATGCATAACATACTCATACCCAGTCTCGGTAATATAAGCTTTTTCCTGTTCCAGTGCCGGAATGACAGCATCAGAGCTATACAGACTTCCGCTTTTAAATACGATCAACACCTCTGCTTTCTTTTCATTTATGGGAGTGATTTCTATCTTATGAATGGTGTTTTCAATCATAGATCTGGTTATATCCTTGGTTTTTACGTAAGAATATTCTTTTGCATAATCTAATATCTTATCCATCTGATCCAGCAATTCTGCTTTAGATAAGGGCTTTGTATTTTTCAGTTGTTCCAGATCCTCCTTTTTTTTCGCAATCTGCTGTGTAAAAGCCTGGTTTCTGCTGAGAAATTCTGCATCTGAAATATAGCCGCCCATATTGTAATCCAACAACTTATCTCTCTTCTGTTCCAGTGCTGTTATTTCATGCTGCAGGCTGTGTATTTTTTCTTCTGTTCCTTCTGATTTGTTAAGCTCTTTCTCATAAAGCTCCAGATATTTGTGCAGTATATTTTTATTGCTTTGAGCCATATCATTATAAACTTCCGATATCATTTTAAGTAGGAGCTCCTCTTTTATCGGTTTGGATTTACAGGAAATTGCCCCATGTTTTATACGATGACTGCATACCCATGTCTTTGCATCTTTTTCACGGACAGTTCTGACTTTCAGCCAATATGCAGCCCCATCTTCGGTACAATGGATAAGCCCTGTAAAAAGGTTGTTCTGCTTATAGGAAGTTTTTTTTGATTTAATATTTTTACTTCTTTCTTCCAAAATCCTGTTGGCATTTTCCCACAGTTTTTCATCTACGATTGCCGGGACATGGGTGCCATCGTCTTTATACATTATCCATTCATTTTCAGGCAGAAACTTCTGCTTCTTAGTAAAAAGGTCAACTATTTTTACTTTTCCGCCAACATAATATCCCTTATATTTAGGGTTTCGGATAATATTGGCAATCACATGGCTGTTAATTCTTCCTCCTTTGTAATTTCTGTAACCGCATTCCCATAAAAATTGTTCCAGCGAATGGGTAGACCAATTTCCCAGGGCATATTTTTCAAAGATAAGCTGAACCATTTTTGCTTCTTCAGGATTTAAAAACAATTTCCCATTTCGCTTGTCCCATCCGTAAATATGGGAATTGCCAAGAACCACACCATTCTGTATGGATCTGGCATGACCAAAACGTACTCGGCTTGAAAGCTTTCTGCTTTCTTCCTGTGCAATACCAGACATGATTGACAGTCTGAGTTCAGAATCCTCATCCAATGTATTGATGTTGTCGTTCTGAAACCATACGGCTGTTCCGCAGTCCAGCAGTTCTCTTGTATATCGTATACTATCTAATACATTTCGGGCAAAACGGGTAATCTCTTTGGTAATGATGAGGTCAATTTTTCCATCCTTTGCATCCTGGAGCATTCTCTGAAATTCTTCTCTGTGGGTTACAGTAATGCCGGAGATTCCTTCATCTATATAACCATCTATAAATTTCCAATTTTTCACCCCCGAAATTAACTGCTCAAAAAAAGTCCACTGATGCTCAATAGAGGTTTTCTGTTCCTCCTTGTCCGTACTGACACGTGCATAATACGCAACCTTCAGTTCCAGATCAAAGATGCTTTTCTGCCGTAATTTCAGTTCCTCGCGGGTTGCATAGATGTCCATTTTGTTCCTTTCCAAGTCAATCGGATATTCGCAATTGAAGCAGGGGACTTACTTGATTCGATTAACTGATTCGTTCATGGTATTGGTATGAACTGTTTATCTGTTCTTCCCTCTTCATGGCTGCAGTGTCAGATGCAAGCAAAGAAAAGATGTCCTTCTGAATACTGCTGTGCAGTTTTTCGGAAATCTGTCCATTATCCAGCATTTTGTCATTAATCATTGTCAGGACAACCTGTTCCAAGGTCATAAGACTACCTCCTTTCCTATATGCTATCCTTTGCAATTTTGAATGGAACTATTCAAAATTTATAATCTGCATTCCCGCAAATAGCAAAGCGGATTGCGAATATCCGCTTGACTTATTTTTGAGTATTCACAAACAATTCTGGAGTGATACCAATATACAGAGAAACTATTATTAAATAATATTATACAAAGAAGGCGTAAATCCGAATATGAATTTACGCCTTCTTTTTTCTGCTCGAGTCAAGCGGATGAAATATCACAGCCAAACCTTTTAGCAATGAATGGGGGGTATTACTGGAATATTAATGAATTATAATTATGCAGAGGTGACTCCACCTGTCCAAACCACTTAGAAGGAGCTTTGTAGTTAACAGGTTTCTTAGTCGTATGATAAGATACGGAAATCTGGTCGCAAGATGTAAGGTTAACTGTGGAGCCATTTTTGATTTTCTTGTTTGTATATTTTCCATTTTTAGAAGAAACCATATTTATGGAATCTAATACATACCCAGGAGCCATTTTAACATATATTTTTTTCTTGCCCTTTATTTGTTTTTCCTGAATATACATATATCCGTTAAAATAAGATGCGTAATTTTTGGATCCAACCGTAAATTTAGAAAACGGAGATTTTTTCTCAGCTACTTTAATCTTACAGGACAGCTTATACTGCTTTCCATTCTGGGTTACCCGGAATGAAATTGTGGAAGAAGCTCCGGCAAGATCAGTCTCATCAAAAGGCATAAGAGTAGAAGAAAGTTCCAGAGCATTTAAACCTTCTCTTTTGGTTGCCCTAATTTTTTTGTTGGAAGATTTGATATTTGTTATTTTGGCATTAGAACTCAGGTTTCTAATGAAGATATAGCATTCCGGAATATCCAAAATAGTTTTCGCTCCACCATTTCCGTTAGGTCCTCCAAAAGCCCCCACTACACGTACTGTTTGTTTGGCTGCACAGGTGGGTACCTTTGCTTTTGTGGCAGCCTGTACCTCAACAACTGAGTTTATTGGTGTGGGAATCCCTGTTGGACAAAAGCCTGCAACAACCAGAGAGGCAACCAGTATCTTTGCAAAACGTTTCATTTTCTTCTTCATGTTCATGATGAAAATCCTCCTTTGTATTCATCTGATTTTGCTTTCGGTTCTACGAAAACATTATATATTGATATAATTAGAATACTACTCATTTTCGGACTTTTCAATGGCCGCTTAGAAATTTCTTAAAAAAATAAAAACCTGCTAAAAAGTTTTTAACTTTTCTTAGCAGGTTTTTGTTTTACTAATCCGTCAGAATATTTTGCAAGGTATTGATCAATTCCTCTATAACTATTGGCTTGGATAAAAATCCATTCATACCACATGCCAGTGCTTTCTTTCTGTCTTCGTCAAAAGCATTGGCAGTCATGGCAAGGATCGTGATTCCCGCCAGTGAAGGATCATCCAGTGAACGGATCTGCTCAGTAGCCTCATATCCATTCATTACAGGCATCTGCACATCCATAAGCACCAGGTCATAATCACCTTGTGTTGAATTCTTAACTTTCTCCACAGCCTCTGCTCCATCTTCCGCTGTATCAACCCGAAAACCATATTCACTAAGGAGCGCTACTGCAATTTCACTGTTCAGTTCATTATCTTCCACAAGCAGTATGCGCCTGCCTCTGAAATCTGAATCTGCTGCCGGAAGAACATTATCCTCTGCCTCAGCCTGCTTCTGGCCGATTGCAGCCATCAGAGTCTCTCTGATATCTGACATAAACATAGGTTTTGCACAGAATGCAGTCACCCCTGCTGCCCTGGCTTCCACTTCAATATCTGACCAGTCATAAGCAGTCAGGATAATGATCGGCGTATCGTCACCAAGACTACGGATCTGACGGGTAACTTCAATGCCGTTCATATCCGGCAAACGCCAGTCAATGATATAAGCGTGGAATGCATCCCCCATTTCCACAGACTGCCGTGCACGGAGAACAGCCTCCTTACCGGAAAGTGTCCATTCCGAACGCATTCCAACCTTTACAAGCATCTTAGTCACACTGTCACAGGTATTAAAATCATCGTCTACGACCAATGCCTTCAGACCTTCCAGTTCTGCGATTTTCTCTATACGGTGACTCTCAGGCTGGATCCGCAATGGCAGACGGATAATAAATTCAGTACCTTTTCCCTGTTCTGTCTGAACCTCAATGGTTCCGCCCATCATATCCACGATGTTTTTGGTAATGGCCATGCCCAGCCCAGTACCCTGAGTCCTGCTTACAGTGGAAGTCCGCTCTCTCTCAAAAGGAGAAAAGATCTTCTGTACAAATTTCTGACTCATGCCGATTCCGTTATCCTTTACCCGGATTTCGTACAGTTCACAGCCTCTCTGCGTCCCCGGATACTCTCTCAGCCGGACAGAAACGGTTCCGCCTGCAGGAGTAAACTTGATCGCATTGGACAAAAGATTCAGCAGTACCTGATTCAGTCGTGTCTTGTCACAATAAACATCCTCATTGGTAACATCCATGACATCCATGTAAAGTTCCAGCTGTTTCGCATGGATCTGTCCGCTGATAATAGTTTTCAGATCATGAAGAACCTCTGACAGACTGACTTCCGTTTCTTCCAGATGAATCTTTCCGCTCTCAATACGGCTCATATCCAGGATATCATTGATCAGTGAGAGCAGATGATTACTGGAGGAAAGAATCTTACCCAGATAATCCCGTACCCTTTCTTTATCATCAATGTTGCTTACAGCCAGTGTGGTAAAACCAATGATCGCATTCATTGGTGTCCGGATATCGTGAGACATATTGGAAAGGAAGGTGCTCTTTGCCTTGTTTGCAGTCTCCGCAGCGCGGACCGCCTCAGAAAGCGCCTGATTCATTTTTCTGTCAGAGGTACGATCTGACATAACCAGGATATATTTCTTTTTCCCGTTTACCTCGCTGCCCATTGCAACATTATGAAACCAGCGGTGTTCTCCTGTTTTCTGATGAACATATTCAAAATCCCATTCCTGCTGCTCATGAACCTGGATTTCTTCCAGATAATTCTTCTCCGGATCTTCAACATCCCCGGGATGCAGTTTTCCCAGGACACAAATATCTTTACGGATCTGTTCTACTGTAATACCCAGCAATTTTTCCACATTGGGACTGACGTAATCTGCTTTATATGTTTTGGCATCCAGCATCAGGAAAACATCATCCACACTCATTGACAGCTTTTGAAACAGCTCGTCCCTGTAAAGGATCTCCGTATCCTTTCTCTTCAGGTTTACCCTGTTTTTCCAGAGAATAATTCCAATAAAAAGACCGGCAATACACACCGCTACTGCACTTACAAGCAGCATAGTGCTACGCTGCAGAACATTCATACTGGCATTAACGATATCAGCCTGGACAAGTCCCAGAAAGATCCAGTCCTGAGGTTTGGATTTCTCATAGACCAGATAGTAATCCTTTCCATCCAGATTTATCAACATTGCATCTGTATGTCCTTCCTTAAACTCTTCTGAAAGTTTAAGGATCTCTTTTTCAGACATATTGGAATGCTCTCTCAGAATCCCAAAGAAATTATACACCTCTCCCCATGACTCAGAGGAATGATCCACAACAACACGACCATCCGGATGAACCACATAACTCTGGGCATTTCCATTAAAAGCAGAAATATTCAGCACATTTACGATATCGGAGTTTTCATAGGCAATGGCAATTGCATCATATTCAAAGCCCTGATAACTTCCATGAGGCTTGGGAGTGGCAAAAACAAGGAGCTGGGATTTTCCGGGAACTGTTGCATTGGTTATCACATCATTTCCCTGCCGGATCTCATCTTCAATATTTTCCTGTAATCCCAGATAACCGGTTTTACCTGTTACCATCTTATAGTTTCCGTCCGCTGACAGGAAATAAAAATCTAAAAAGCCTGCATCTTCCTGTGCTTTCTCTATATACTCACGAATTTCACTTTCATCGGAAGTGTTCTGCAGATATTCCCCCCATATATGGAGATAAGTCAGATTCTTATTTGTCAGCTCACTCAACATATTATCAGACTGATGAAAAATTTCTGTCAGGTGAGAAACACTTTCCTCATAAACAGTCTTCGATACAAACTCCAAATATCGGAAAACAGTCAAAAGGATTCCAATGAATAGAACAATAAGAACTGCTGTATTCCATCGTTTTCTCACAACCCGTTTCTTTCTGTTTATATTATGATTCTTAACATCCATGCTTCTCACCTCAGAGTAATATAGTCTTCAGGCTCTGCAAGAATGGCATTACCATCTGAAACATATGTTGTCCAGGTATCTTCCACAGAGGTATCCCCTCCATCAAATGCAATATTTTCCTCTGCCGCATAAGCTTCCATATATTGTGGTTCTGCAAGGCAGGTCACAGTAAAAGTATCCTTGTCCTGAATCTGTTTTCCATTCTTTGTAACTTTACTCAATGTATAACCATCATCCGTTTCCTTAATTTCTACAGAAATACCACTGAACACAGGCAGAGAGCCTCGATTAAAGGGGATAAAGCCTCCCTGGCAGCCTTCTACGAAGTTTCTGACCGTTTCCTTCAGTTCTGCCCCACTCATTCCGCTGCTGTAAGCGAAAAGATCGTTTGGCATGATCATGTTGCCCGCCATTTTTTCTGTATAACCGGCCTTCAGTACATTTCCTGTAAAGCTGTTTCCTGTTGCAATCAGCACATCCGTCCCATAAATACCGCGCAAAGTGTTTGCCATAACAGAATAGGCTTCATTGCCTCCGCTGGTATGGAAGCGATTGGAATAAGTTTTCTTTGAATCCAGCACAATATCCTCAGAAGTGGTTTTTTCTTCAAGAAGCTGGGAATTAAATGACTGATAAGCCTGCTCTGCATTATATTCTCCTGAAATCATCTTAGACACCACATCCCTGGAAATGGAGAAAAAGTCATTTGACGCAATACGGATATACATATGGTTTTCTTCAATCACAGGTTTCACATCCTTCAGATATTCTGTAAGCTTGAGACCCACATCCTGGCTGTAGCTTAACAGATCCTGTCCATCATAAATGATCCGGTTCTGCGCATCCTCTGAAAGCATTGTGTTCAGTACCTTCATTGCTTTCTGCCGGCGTGTTTCATCCTTGGTCAGGTCACGGTTTAAAGCTATCTGGAAATATGGCGTGGTCATCAGCCACTTTTCGCCATTCTGCTGAAAGAATGGCAGGAATGTTGTGTTAATCCCCTGATCCTGGAACATTTTTACGCCGGAAGAACTGCCGAAGTACATGGCCAGCTTACCACTTTTGTACATCTCAATCACATCATCATAATTCATATCCAGATCATCCTGGCTCAGCCCTGTATCCTGAATAAACTGCTCCATACGTTCAAAAGCCTCCGGCCAGACGGTACTGTCCAGACCTTCTCTCTTTGTATTATCCGGGTCACTGTAGGTGGTACGCCACTTACGTCCATCCACAGAAGACAGCTCTGATGCAGACAGACCCTGCAGTGTTTCCATACAGGTATAATCATAGTAATAGTCTGCAGTAAACCCACGGATACCCACCTCATCAAACGCCTGGCAGGCAGAAACGAAGCTTTCATAATCCGTTGGAAGAGGAATATCATACTTTTCAAAAAGGTCTTTGTTCACTACAAAGCCATGGGTATCTGCACACACAGGAAGCCAGTTTACGCTGCCATCCTGATTTCTGAAACTGTTAAGGTATGTATCATAGACAGCACCTGCCTCATTGGTTGTGGAAAGGTCCATCAGGCTGTCCTTCAGGGGACTTGCATCATGGAGGGAAAACCTGCAGCAGGTTATAATATCCGGTAATCCGCCGTTTTCATCCAGAAAACGATAGAAATCCAGATCATTATTGCCTACTACAAATTCAACGTTGATATCCGGAAGCTGTTCCTGGATGTATGGCGCATATTTTTCATACAGCTTTGTAGTCCATAAATACACGGTGATGGTTTCTGCATCTTCTTTTTCCGTACTTTTCCTGCCACAGCCAGACAGAAGTGACATAACCGTCACCATCACCAAAAGTACAGAAACTAACTTGTTCCATTTTTTCTTTTTCATTATAACTGCTCCCTCTGATTGTGTTTTACTAACTCATTGATTACTTTTACTAATAATTTCCCATCAACAGGCTTGGCAATATGTTCATCCATTCCCGCTTCCTTTGCTCTCATTCTGTCCTCAATGAACGCATTTGCTGTCATTGCAATGATCGGTATCACTTTTGCATCCTCTCTGTCCAGAGAGCGGATCATCTTTGCTGCTTCATATCCATTCATGACAGGCATCATAATATCCATAAGAATGACATCAAATTCTCCAGGACTGCTTTTTCTGAATATGTCAACAGCCTCCTGTCCATTCCATGCTTTGGTCACCACAGTGCCTTCATTCTGAAGCACAAATTCTGCAATCTCCATATTCAGCTCATTATCCTCTGTCAGAAGAACATGGAGCCCCTGGATAGATGTTTCCGTTTTTTCTTCAGCTTCAGTCCTGTCTTTCCTATCTGTGTCAATCCGGAATGGAATCCGGATCACAAATGTAGTCCCTGTGCCTTCTTTACTTTCAAAGGAAATGGTTCCGCCCATTTTCTCCACCAGTTTTTTTGTAATTGGCATTCCCAGTCCTGTTCCGGCGAATTTTGTGCGGCTTCCTGCATGTTCCTGTGCAAATGGTTCAAAAATGCGTTTCTGGAATGCCTCTGTCATTCCAATCCCGGTATCTCTGCAGACAAATTCCAATGTGGTCATTGCTGTCTGTTTCGATGGGATTTCCCGACAGCTGATATAGACATATCCGTTTTCTTTGTTATATTTCACCGCATTGGACAGAATATTCATCAGAACCCGTTTTACATGCACCGGACTTCCGATAAGATTCCAGTGTGTAACTTCTTTTTCTTCCCAAAGGATCCGGATATTCTGCTCTGCAGCCATCTGTTCGATCACACCCAGTATTTCCTCAGAAATACTGTTCAGATTAAATGGGATTTCTTCCAGAATCACTTCATCTGACTCCAGCTTGCTCATGTCCAGAACCTCGTTTATCAGTTCCAGCAACAGATGAGATGCCTCTTTGATCTTTGCCCTGCATTCCGTCTGTTTCTTCATATCCTCTGCATAATGGTCTGCCACATCGATCATGCCGCAGATTCCATTGATCGGTGTCCGGATATCATGGCTCATTCGCTGTAGAAACTCGGTTTTTGCCTCATTGGCTGCTTCTGCTTTTTTTGCTGCTCTCAGAAGTTCTGCTTTATATTTTTCATCTTTTTCCTGTTCCTGTTTCCGGTGTGCCAGATCCGCTCTGTATCCCCAGAAGCAGAATATACCGAATATGAGTAAATAAAGAAAAACGACAGCTGTTACACTTAGCGGCAGGTTACGGAATACTTCTGTATCCGGAAGATATGCGTAGATATAATAATCACGCTGCTTCAGCATGATTCCATAACATCCGGTTCCTTCCTTCCTCAAATGATAGATATGCTGACTGTCTGTATGCTTTTTCATTGCCTGAACAACTTCGTTGTCGGCTGTATTCTGCCCCAGCAGACTCTCATCATTGCTGGCAACAACAATCCCATCGTCTGCAACAATAACCGTTCCATCTTTCTGGATACTATAACCATTTAAAAGCCCTTGTATCGTCAGTGTATAGTTTCTGGCAAATTCAGGAGGTGTGTAATAGTAGATTGCCACAATACCCGGTGCATCTTTTCTGGCACAGGCTGCAATATCAATATAGGATCCGTCTTCCCTGGTAAACCGTTCCGAATAAGATCTTTCTTCATATCCGGCAAAATCCATGATAATGTCCTTTTGCAGATATGCCGTAATCTCACCGGTCAGAGACTCATCCATGCTGTATTCGCAGTCCGTCTTTCCAACTGCATCCAGCACAAGGATACCATCCACCCAGAGAGTCTGAAGATTTTCTTTCAGGAACTCCTGGCTCAGATGACCGCCGTTTTCTATTTCCATATCGATATTCGTACTCATCTGTCTGGCACTTTCAATCGCACGGAGGAGACTTTTGGATTCCGAAGATTCATTATAATGGGTGTAGGTGGAACACTGCACTTTGACATAATTTACAGTCTCTACCATTCTTTTCTCTGCTTCCGCTTTCTCCGTATGAAAGAAATAAAACAGAGAAACTAATGCCACACAGATTCCAATCAGACCACCGAACAGCTGGATTCGTTTTTCTTTTTTCTTTTTCTTAATATCCAAGATCATCCACCTCCAGATACTTCTGGGGATCATCCAGATATTTTTTAATGATTTTCAGGGAGGTGCCATCCTGCCCCATTTCTTCCAGCGTCTGATCCATCTGCTCACAGATTCTCCTGTCATCCTCTTTTGCAAAAGCAACACCTATCCCGACGACCATCAGTGGCTCTTCCAGGATACGGAAGCTTGCGTCATAATCTTTCATGTACTGGACAATGGATTCCTCATGTGCAGCAACTGCATCCACATATCCTTTTCCCAGAAAGGTATAGATCAGTTCCCTGTGCCCAAGACTGATCAGATTTCCCAGTTTGGGGATTCTCTCATCTGTCCGGTTCAGAAAGATGCCTTCCGGTTTGGTTGTGGACTGGACGGCAAGGTTCTTTCCCTCCAGGTCACTTAGTTTATAGATATCACTGCTCTCATTTACAGCAACTACCTGGCGGCTTGCTATGTAAGGTCCCGCCCAGCGGTAATCATCAAGGCGTCCTTCCATGGAAAAACAGCCCATAATACAGTCGATCTCTCCGCTTTCTACCAGCTCTTTTTTCTCCTCCCAGTTGATCTGGACAACATCCACCTGATAGCCCATTCTTCTGAAAGCTTCTGTAGCCAGTTCCACATCAATTCCTGTGGGGATTCCATCTTCATTCAGATAATTGTATGGCGGATAACTGTCACTGCCCAGGGTGATAACGGGCTTTTCTCTTTCTTTTTTAGTGGTATTTGTGTTTTTGCACCCTGCCAGGGATGCCCCTATAATTCCCACAAGCAGAATTCCTGCAATCACTTTTTTTCCTTTCATCTTGTCTCCATTTCTGCTGTTCTTTTCTATTGTCCCTTAAACCAAATCAGGTAAATCCACTGCGGAGGTTATGAATATCCGCTTGAAACAAAAAAAGTTCCTTGTAAAAAATTTTACAGGAACTTTTTCCATAATACCATTTAACATTTACCTTTTATTATTACTGAGGCATGATGCAACCGGCTGGCATGGCCAGATTTCAGTCTGACTTTAGCTCCTTCTGGCTTTGCGTCCCGACTTTTCAACCGGTTTACCAATAAATGCCATAAAAAAATCTTTTTTTATTATAGCACTCATACTATATCATGTCTATAAGAAAAATCAACCGGCCATGATTTTCTAAGTGCCCCATAGGAGATCAGAAAATTCGCAAGCCAGCCGGCCGGTACAGCAAGCCAGACAAATGCAATCCCATAACGCGGTGCAAAGATCAAAGCCACTGACAGCCGAATGGCAAGGTTTACCATATTGGCAATAAGAAACGGGCGCATGATTCCAAGTCCACGGAGAACTCCATCTGTTGCCATCTTAATACCCATAAAAATAAAGAAATATCCCAGCCATTTCATATAATCCCCGGATACCTGATATGCCAGAGCAGTTCCATCTTTTCCCAGGAATAAGGAAGAAATTGGAGTGTGCAGTGTTTCAATGACTATGAAAGCAAGGACTGCGAAACACAGATCTAACACCAGTGCAGCGCGATATCCTTTTTTGATACGTTCAATTTTCTTTGCCCCAAGATTCTGGGAAACATAGGGCGAAACCGCATTGCCAATGGATACAAATATCAGTGAAAAAACATTCTCTACTCTCATGGTTGCCGCATAACCTGCCAGTGCCTGTGTACCGAATGGATTTACAACTGCCTGTACGATCATCATACCAATCGACACGGTAGACTGCTGAAGAACCGATGGTACTGCAATCCGAAGCATGGAATGTAACTCCTGCCTGTCAAACCAGTTGAAACGGCTTTTATATCGACGCATCCGGCTAAAGAAAATCAAAAGCGAAAACACTGCGGAAATTCCCTGCGCAATGAGAGTTGCGAGGGCAGCACCGAACACCCCCAGCCCTAAACCAGCCACCATCCAAAGATCCATAACAATATTCAAAACAGAAGAAAATATCAAAAGCCCCAGCGGAATCTTAGATTCACCGATGGAGTTGAACATCGTTGAAAGGATATTGTACATAAACAGAAAGGGAAATCCCACAAAATAAACACGCAGATACAGTACTGCTTCATCCAGTATGTCAGCAGGTGTTTGTAATAAGCTCATCATAAAATGAGAAAAGCCAAAGCCAAAAACCCCCAGAAATATACTCAGAATCAGAAAACTAATCAATGATGTTGACACAATTGTTTTCATTTTTCTATAATCTTGGGCTCCAAAATAGCGGCTCACAAGTACACCGGCTCCTACACCTGCACCCAATGCTACACAGATGAATACATTAGTCAAAGCAGCACAGGCTCCAACTGCCGCAAGTGCAGAGGATCCCACAAACTGACCGACGATAATGGAATCAGCCATATTATATACTTGTTGAAAGAAGCTGCCCAGAATCATAGGCATTGCAAAAACAGTCAGTGCTTTAAGAGGGGCATCTGTGATTAAATACTCATCTTTTGACATTCTCATTTTCCTCCATAAATTCCTGCTTTTTATCCGAAACCACAATCGTATTTTCAAAATGTAAGTTTTAGATTTCGTTACGCAACAATTATATGCAGTTACAGTAAATAAGTCAAGCAGCTGTTTACTTTTGGTAATAAAAATGATATGATGTTTAATAATTAAAGGAGGAAACTTATGTACCTGGACGGTTTAGATGAGATGGATCAGCAAATTATACGATTACTTGTAGAAAATGCACGTATCTCCTACTCTGATATCGGTGAAGAAACCGGTATTTCCAGAGTGGCAGTAAAAGCCCGGATCCAGGCTTTGGAGAAAAGAGGTGTGATTGAAGAATATACAACAATTATTAATCCTCAAAAAATCAGTGGGGCTGTATCATGCTATTTTGAAATTGAAACAAAACCGGGGTACCTGGCGCAGGTGACAGATATATTGTACAAAAATGATACAGTCACACAGATTTACCGTGTCACAGGAAGAGACAAGCTTCATGTACATGCAGTTGCTTCATCAGGTGATGAAATGGAACAGTTCCTGCACAATGTCATTGATACACTGCCCGGCATTATCAGCTGCAGCTGCAATATAATTTTATCACGCATTAAAGATATTAAAGGGTTGAGACTATAGAGGTATCTCAGAATCACACAGTAAAAATAATCGTGCATTCTATCGTCTGTTTTCTTTGCTTTCATAAAAATGCAGGAAATAAATCAGGTAACATCCTGCTATCAGTCTGAAAATATCGTCTTCTATCTCTTTTTCGCTGCTGTCTAAAGTAATTTTGTTTCTTTCTATCTGAAGCCCCATTGTATCCGCAAGATTCTCAATCTGCTGTCTGTCATATTCTTTTTCATCCAAAAGAACAGAATCCTCATAAACCCTGAATTTCCCGGTTTCATCACATTCCAGTCTCAGATGCAGTTCAGGGAGTTTTCCGGGTTTAAAGGTTATCTCACTATATGTCATAGATTGCCTTACTTTTGTGATCCCCTGTTTCACTGCCAGTATGATCCATTCATCCAATACAGGTCCTTTATACATAGGCAGTCCATATTGCAGATGTAATTGGGCGGCCTTGCTGATGCAGGCATTTCTGGTACGGTTATTCAGACGTTTATAAACATTGCCGCCCTCAACCGGGTAGTATTTTTTCAATATCTTCTCTTCGGCTTTTGTCCATGGATCAATGGTTTTCCTGCTTAATCCCAGAATCATTGCTCTGTATTTGCATGCCTGAAGAGATCTTTCAGGCATGAGAGTATGCACATATCCGGCACCTTTTTCTTCATAATATCGGGTAATGATCGCATCCTCTTCCTGTGTCCACGGAAGTCTGTTATTATCTGATCTGACATTTAAGTACTTAGCTCTGGACTGACAGGCAGTCAGAGTTCTCCCTTCCAATCGTTCTGCTACTTTCCTGCCTTCCGCTTTGTAATATGTTCTTATAATTTCATCTTCTTCTGCAGTCCATTCTTTTCTTCCCTGTATGCAGAGACCTAATTTGGCAGCTCTTTTACTACATGCCTCTTTGGATCTTCCCTCCAGTCTTTTCTGAACTTCAGCACCTTCTGTCGGATAATAATTCCTCAGAATTTCATCTTCGCTGCTGCTCCATTTTCTGTTTGCCCCGGAATAAGTAAGTCCTAATGCAGCAGCTCTTCCTCTGCAGGATTCTGCAGATCTCTGATTTAAGCGATAACGTACCTTACTGCCCTCCACAGCATAATACTCTCTCAGTATTTTATCCTCTGCTTCTGTCCATAATCTGACATATTTAACATCATTCTGTACAATTGCTGAAGAAGAAATGTTTTTGGATATTTCCATTTTTGATGCCTGGACCCTGCAACTTTTTGCAGTTCTTCCGGATAATCTTTCACAGACCTGATCTCCTTCTGTGGGATAGTACTTTCTTAATATTTCGATTTCATCGGCTGTCCATCTTTTTTTCGTATTTGCCATGTCTTACACCTGTTTTATATATTATGTAAAGCGGACATTCGCAATCCGCTTCGCTACTTCTTACTTTTCGTAACCTTCGCAGAAGAATTTTGCAGTATTGGATGTACTCAGGGTTACAATATCTTTCTGGATATTACCGTGCAGTTTTGGGGAAATCCGTCCATGATCCAGCATCTTGTCATTAATCATTGTCAATACAACCTGTTCCAATGTCATAAGCATGCCTCCTGTTCTATTTGTTATAATGTGCAATTTGACATAGAACTATCCAGCGGTAATATGGTGAATTTTATAAAATTATTATAACTGATTCAAAGATAACTGTTTTTGAGACGAAAAAAGCCAACTATCACAAAGCAGCAGCGAAAAAAAAAGACACCCACAGTTAATTTCGAACCCTGTAAGTGTCCAAAAGCGAAAGGAATAATGATAATATCAAGAAGCCTGAATAAAAAACGCAAAAAATCCTACCGAATCTTATTTTTTATCTGTCATTATTCCCGCAACCGATACTGCAATAGATGTCCAGGTGATTGCAATTTCAATGAAAAATGCCTGAATAGAACAGGAAATAGAAATACATATTTATTATCCATTTATGCTGTTGTTCTTCCCATTCTGTAAGCTTTCCTGTTTTTCCAATACAGAAAGAATGACCGCTTCCATTTTCTCAATATCAATGGGTTTTGCAATGTGTCCATTCATGCCGGCATCTATGCAGTCCCTGATATCATCCTGAAATGCATTCGCTGTCATCGCAATGATTGGTATCTCTTTTGTATCTTTACGGTTCAATGTCCTTATTCTGTCTGGTTGCTTCTAATCCATCCATTACCGGCATCATAATATCCATAAAAATAAAATCAAATCTGCCCGGAACTGACTGGGAAACAATATCCACAGCCTCCTCGCCATTTTCTGCCGTAGTCACAACCATCTTTTCATCTTCCAGCAGCATTTTTGCAATTTCCAGATTTAGCTCATTATCCTAAATTTGCATTTTTCTATTTTACAGTATCAAAATATCCAATAATTCCAATATAGCCATCTTTTTTTAATGGAGTCCACAATGTGTGCAGTTTCAGATTATACATTTGTCTTTTGTTTTCAAGCCTTGCTTTTATCTGTAATGAAATTTCTTTATTCTTTATTGAGGTCTGTTCCAACAAATCTATGATATTTTGAATATCTTCTTCACTCACTTCAAACACTTTGAATACATCAATTCCCGAATCATCTCTCTGGTATATTATCTTCTGTTTTTCATTTATTATAGTTAATTGGCCCGAACTTGCATTGTAATCAATCGAATTTATGCCACTGTTCGATTTAAAGAAATCAATTTTCTCCTGCATGACCTTGATAAGACTCTGTGTATAAATCTGGTTCGGTAAGGATTTATCACTGAGTATTTCATTCGAAAGTCTCTGTGCTTCATGATAATATTTATTATCATCCATCTCTTTACCAAGCATTTTTGAAAGCTGAGTACTCAGTTCTTTCAAACACTTAAGGAGGATGGGATTAAACTGACCGCATTGCCCATCCAGGATCATTTGAATCGCTGTATCATGATCAAATGCTTTCTTGTAACACCTTTCACTGGTGAGTGCATCATAAACATCAACAATCGATACCACCTGCGCGGAGATTGGTATTTCTTCACCTTTTAAGCCATCCGGATAGCCCTTTCCGTCCCATCTTTCATGGTGCCACCTGCAGATTTCCCATGCGGTATGTACCAGTGGATGATCTTGTGGAAAGTCCATATCCTTAATTATAGCTGCACCAAGCTCACTATGGGTTTTCATAATCTTAAATTCTTCATCGGTAAGTCTACCTGGTTTATTCAATATTCCTTCCGGAATACGAATCTTACCAATATCATGAAGGGAAGAAGCAGTTGTAATCAAAGCAATATCTGCCTCTGTCAAAGGATAAGCATCTGTTACTTTTACCAGTTGTCTCAGCATCATCTCCGTTGCTGTTTTAATATGCAGGATGTGTTCTCTGCTCTCGCTGTTACGGGATCCCAATATATTACTCATAATCCGGATCATGATATTATTATTTTCTTCTTTTTCGTAAACCTGATTATAAACCACATTTATCAGATGCTTTTGGTTCATATAGAGGCCCAAAGTATTCTGAACTCTTTTCTTTACAATCACAGAATCAAACGGTCGTGTGATATAATCTGTGATTCCCAGCTCATATGCTTTACGCATAGTATCAACAGCATCTTCAGAAGATATTATGATTACAGGAGTTTCAGCAATACACTGGCTTCTTTTCACTATTTTCAAGACTTCAAAACCATTCATCTGTGGCATATTGATATCCAAAAGCATCAGATCAATTCCAATATTTTCTCCTATCATCTGGATTGCCTGATTACCATTTTCAGCTTCCAGATAGTTATAAGCATCTCCAAGAATCTCCTTCAATATGTCCCTGTTTAATTTTGAATCATCTACAATCAGGATTTTTTGTCTTTTATCCATATTTTTTATTACCTTTATCCACTCGTTTTTTATGATGTTCCAAGCACTTGATCCAAGACAGAAAGTTATGTCGCATCACTTAATGCTACAGTCCCTTCTTTATTCCTTCAATCGTCATCTCATATACTTCTGGTACTTTTTCCAATGCCTGTTTTAACTGTATATAACTCTCGCATTGTCATATTTTAGTCCTCCTGTCAATTGTATTCCACTAATTCATGAACCTCTGCTAATCAATTATATACATACCTTATAATCGTTTTTATAACTTCATCAATCACAATCGGCTTTGACAAATGTGCGTTCATTCCTGCATCCAGTGATGCCTGAACATCTTCTGCAAATGAATTAGCTGTCATTGCTATAATAGGAATGTTTTTTCCATCCGGTCTGTCATTCATTGCCCTGATTGCTTTTGTCGCTTCATAACCATTCATTTCAGGCATCATGACATCCATCAGGATTACATCAAATGTACCTTTCGGATGATTTCTGAAAATCTCAACAGCATTCTTTCCATCCACAGCTCTTTCTACATTCATCCCGAACTCTTCCAACTGCACGGCAGCAATCTCTGCATTTAGTTCATTATCCTCTGCAAGAAGGACATTCACACCTGTAAGATTCACCTTTTCAGAAATACCTGTGTCTGACTTATTACATTCCTTATCTGTAATTTCCAAAGGAATATCCACAGTAAATGTGGTTCCCTCATGCTTTTTACTCTGCACGGAAATGGTTCCACCCATCATATCTACATACTTCTTTACGATAGCCATCCCCAGTCCAACTCCATGGTACTGCGTTCTCACACCGGAATCTTCCTGTGCAAATTCCTCAAAAACTTCTTTTGTAAATTCCTCACTCATGCCAATACCAGTATCCGAAATGCGGTAACGCATATTTATATATCCATCCCCGCCCTTTTCCTGACACCGGGCTTCAAAGGTAATCGTCCCTCCATCCGGAGTGAATTTCACGGCATTGCTCAGAATATTGACCAGCACATCACGCAGGCGTGCAGGATCCACAAGTACATTTGGAATCTTTGCTTCTTCACGCTGAATCTTAAAGTTGATATCCCTGTTCGTAAGAAAACCTTTTGTAATATCCAATGCAGAATCTGTAATGTTTTTCACATCCGCCGGTACCGGATTGTAATTCACTTTTCCACTTTCGATGCGGGTCAGATCTAATATATCATTGATCAGCGACAGTAAATGCGCTGAGCTTTCGTCAATCTTTTCCAGACAATTTTTCACTTTGTCTGACGGATTGTTTTTCATTGCAATACCGGTAAATCCTATGATTGCATTCATCGGTGTCCTCATATCATGGGACATATGTGACAGAAATGCTGTTTTTGCCTTGTCTGCAGCCTGTGCATGCTCTGCCAATTCCGCCATTTTCTCAGCTTTCTCCTGGGCCGCCTTCTGAGCTTTTTTTCTTGCACTGAGACGCCCCATTGTCACAGCCATAGTAGTCAGCAGCCATCCAAAAATAAGAAGAACCCAAACAGTAACAACAGGATGCAGACGTATCCAGTCAACTAATGTCAGCTCTGTTGCTTTGTATGTGGTATACTGTACTGCAAGATCTTCAACAAGATTTTGGGGCATGGCATACATTGCTTTCGTCAGAATACCAGCCAGCGCATGGTTCTCAGTTGATGAAATTACCATGCGGTAGGTGAATGTAGGCTGTTCCAGCAGAGTATATGTCATGGTGCCCGTAGTGTCACTGTTCACAAACGCCTGTGCCATGTAATAGTAGACGAAGGCAGCATCTACTTTACCCTCACGGACAGCTTCCATCATTTCCTGTCGGGTACTGCACATCAGTTTTTCTGCACCGGGTGCCATTGCATCTTCAATTGAATTAGATGCTGTCTGGTCAACAGTAGCAACAACATTAATTTTTCCATCAAAGTCACGCCGTGTCACCCTTGCCAGTTGCATCGTAATGAAAGGTGCAGTAATCCCCCATTTTTTCGTCTCAGCATAGTTATCTGTTTCCAGGCGCGCATCGATGCTCATATCTGTGGTTTCCTTATTTTTCTGATAAGCAATATACTCATCTCTGGTGGCAGGTGTAAGAAACTCATAGGAAATCCCGGCATAGTCTGCAATTTTCCGGAAGTAATCCGGGATAATACCCTTCATCTCACCATTTTCATTATAAGAATATGGATAACGGGTCGGATCACACAGAACATGCAGCGGGTTGTCCTTGGAATACTGTGAAATAATACTTTTTTCTTTCTCCGTATATTCCAGATTCTTAGTTTCTATGCTTTCATAATTTTTATTAGAAAGTGTCGTTTTCCAGTCACCCTCAACTGCATTCATCTGGTCGATTGCATAATTGATCTCATTCAGCAATTCTGTATTGCCCTTTTTAACAATGACATAGAAATCGCTGCTGCCAAATTTCTCCACGATTCGCTCATTGTTTGTTTTTCTCAGAGAACTGGTAACAATCGCATCAACTTTTTCGCTCTGAAGGGCTTCATCCATTTCTGTGGTCGTATCAAAATAAGATGGAACATATGTAAATCCTTTGTCGTCTGCAAAATCCGCAAACTCTTCATTCCGGGTGTTTCCGTTCAAAAGCGCCACACGCATACCGTTGTAAGTACTGTAATTGCCATCCACAATCGTGCTGTTGTCACTGCGGACGGTCAGAATCCCATTATTGGTTCCGATCGGACGTGAAAAATCAAACTTTTCTTCTCTTTCCGGTGTTTTGCGGGGAGATGTTACCATATCAATCTCGCCATTTTCAAGCATCTGCTGCATATCATCCCAGCTCTTATCATATCCGACATATTCGTAATCTACATCCCAATAACGGGCCATCAGCCGAAGAAAATCATAGCCATACCCACTGCGGTTGCCTTCTTCATCCATCACATGATAACCATCCATGGCAAAGAAACCGACTTTGACAGTTTCATGCTGCGAACTGTCTTCGGCTGCATATGCAGTCTGGGGAGAAAATATCATACACACGCATACAAAAGCCAGGAACACTGCCACATATTTCTTTGCTCTCGAAATCATATTAAATCTCCTGTCTGTCTGTCTGTCTGTCAAATATATTTCTCTATACATCTCCTTGTCAACCTCCTGGTTTAATAAAATTGCACTGCCGCATCAAATCCATTTGTCACTATTCAGTGACCTGCGGTTCGGTACCCCCCCCACCAGATTTTATGCTTCTGATTGTCTTTTCCAGCACCTTCATCTCAACCGGTTTTGAAACATGCGCATTCATACCGGCTGCCAGAGAATGCTGAATGTCCTCTGAAAATGCATTGGCAGTCATGGCAATGATAGGAATCGTCTTTGCCAGTTTATGAGAACTTCTGCGGATTGCTTTCGTTGCCTCATAACCATTCATAACAGGCATCTGCACATCCATCAAGATCATGTCATAATCCCCTGGAGCAGACTGTTCAAATGCTTTCAAAATCTCTTCGCCATTTTCACAGATAGTACATTCCGCACCTTCAATCTTTAACAGTTCTGTCAGGATCTCTGCGTTCAGCTCATTATCCTCTGCACACAGGAATCTCATTCCCTGAAGGATATTTCCATCCTGCTCATCTGTTTCTTCTTGTGCTGCCAGAGCGGCCGTTCTATCCTCTGCAATTTTCAGATCCATGAGAATCTCAAAACAGCTTCCCTGTCCCAGTTCACTTTCCACATCAATGGTACCTCCCATTGCCTCAACCAGGTTCTTAGTAATCGCCATTCCAAGTCCGGTTCCCTGTATTTTGTTTGTAAGGGAACTTTCCGCACGGGTAAACGCATCAAAAATTGTATCCTTGAAATCTGACGACATTCCCATACCATTGTCACAGACTAAAAAGCGGTACTTTGCATAGACAGATGACTTTGTCTCACATTCTTCTACAAAGAACTGAATTTTCCCACCTTCCTGGGTATACTTCACTGCATTGGAAAGCAGGTTGCTGAAAATCTGCATCAGGTGAACCTGATCCCCATTCACCCACTCATGCTGAATATTTTCTTTTATGATTGTAAGGGTCTGCTGCTTTTCATATATTTGAGAATGAAATATAGTGTCGAGTTCCTGCATAAAATCCAGAATAGAAAAGTCAGAATACTTGAAGACTGTTTTTCCTGCCTCAATCTTACTCATATCCAAAACATCATTAATAATTCCTAACAGATGCTGTGATGAAATATCTATTTTATCTGCATACTCTATAACTTTTGCTTTATTACCTGCATCATGTCTGATCAAAGATGTAATACCAATGATTGCATTCATAGGTGTACGAATATCATGTGACATATTAGACAGGAAATCCGTTTTCGCCTTATTTGCATTTTCAGCTGTCTGTAAAGCCTCTGTTGCAACGTTCTTTGCCTTTTTCAGTTTTTGATTGACTACTTCCATTTCCTTCATTGTTTGTAAATGAAGTTCATTATTTCTTTTTTCATATTCTGCTTTTTGATCTGCAAGACTAAGTCTGGAAATACTGTAGAATAATCCGGCAAAAAGCAAAAATATAAAACCTGCCATGAGTATTGTTGTAAACAACACCGTTTTCTGGTAATCCCTCAGCACATTGTCAACAACTCCCTTTGCCACAATGCATACCAAAATGGTGTTGTTGCTTTCTATCGGGCAATACCCCAGATAATAGGGGTTCTGTTTTCCCAAAAGTGCAACTCCGGATTCTCTGTTATCAAACTTCTTTTTCAACAAATCAGCCTCTTCTTCTGTAATAGCCTGTTCCCCTTTTAAATGTTTTAACAAAGAATAATTACGCAGGTATTTATCACCACCCTGGTTCGTATACGTAATATTTCCGTCATTATCCAGCATGAACAAATATGCTTTCCCATCATAACCTTTCAGTTTTAACATGGAATCCAGTTTCGAATGATCGTACACCGTTCCAATTGCCGTATAAGTTTTCCCATCGATAGTGTATTCCTGACATGGAATCGCAACCAGATAACCGTCTTTTTTCTTCTGATCATAATCAAGACGCACCAGTTTTCCAATATTGTATCCATTCTTTAAGTCCAGCAGAAGTTTACTGGGCATATCAATCCGCATTTTTGTTCCACCTGCTGATATTGCCTGACCATTTTCCTGAAGGAATATAAGGGTACTTTCCGATTCTTTTTCCCATGCTTCAAAGAAACTTTTGTTCACATCCGTTTCAAGAGACAGCTCCCTTTCATGAAGTAAAAATTCCTCAACCAACTGTAGCTGGCTGTAGTATCCACTCACTTGAAGATCATAGGTCTGCTGTATCTGTTCAACAACAGCTCTCATACTGCTTTTTCCATTTTCGCTGATATACTTGCTAGACTTACTTATAAAATACTTTATACAAACTAAGCTTAAAAGAATAATAAGTAGTATAAGCAACAGCCTTGTTATTTTTTTCTTTTATTTATCGTTTGTTCTATCTCCACTTTTACTGTTCAACCTCTATATAGTCTTCCGGTGCTGACGGCTGCTGTCCTTTTGACATTGCTTCGATCCATGCACTTGATAATGTTGTCTCTTTAAGCTGCTCAATTTCACATTTCGGATTTATTTTTTTCAATACAGACATTGTGGTGTCTGTAAGAAGAATAGAGTATTCCTTTTCTTTATCTATTTTCTTATCATTAACTGTCAAGTCCTTTAACGAAAATTCACTTTCCTCTTGATTGACGATCATTTTCATACCGGATGCAATTGGTAATTCGTATTTATTGGTTACGTAAAAATTCTCATCCGCATCGGCGAGATAATTTTCCACGAGTTCACAAACCTGTTTACCATTGATTTTTGCAACATATAATGCTGTATCCGAACTCTTCGCAGTCATCATGCCAACCCGGCTACTGGTGCATTCTCCTTTGTACATAGAAGAAGTGAAATAATAATATGGTGCCAGAGCCAGCTGTGCATCATTTTCTTCTCTGATCGTAGTTAAAATGGAAGATGCTGCATCACGGCCATTTCTATCGTTCAGTGAAATGGAATATTCATTTTCAAAATTCACCGTTGCTTTTTCTTCTGGATCTTTACGATTCATTACACTACGAAAAGTATCATAAGCCTGTGTTTCATCCATTTCCCCTGACAGTAATCCGTGAACAGCCTCAAGACTTGCATCAAATGATTTTTGAGCGGAATATCGGATATAAACAGCATTATTTTTAATTTCCTCTTCCAGTCCAGGCACATCCTGCATCATGGTTGGAACATCTGTATTCAATGAAATAACACCGCTTCCATCTGCAATCAGCTTTTGCCCCTCTTCTGAAATCATACAATCCAGCACATCCAGTGCAGTATCCAGTTTCTCCCGGTCTTTTTCCAGGTTTTTGTTAAATGCAATGTTTAATGACGGAGTCATGTACACATAGGATTCATCCGATGTCTGTGAAAAGTAAGGAATACGGATCAGCTCCGCATCCATCTGTTTCTGCAGCTGCTGCATAACCGTCGGATGTCCATGAAACATTGCTGATTTTCCCTCCGCAAACATCTGGGTTCCTGTATTGATGTCAATATTGATATCTTCTTTACCAAAGTACGAGTCTTTAAGAAACTGACTGGTTTCTGAAAAAATACGTTTCCATAATGCATCATCAAACTTTACTTCATCCACTGCAGTTTCTGCACCGTTTCGCCATTCAATACCATCCAGGCTTGTAAACTCACCGATTGCCGCCGCCTGGATGATTTCATTATTAGACCAGTCTTCACCAAGATCCATGGAATACGGTTTTATGCCATTATCATAAAACTGCTGACAGGCCTGTACATATTCCGCATAATTTTCTGGGATCTTTACGCCATACTGATCAAACAGTGTTTTGTTGGCAATGATCGTCTGCGGAATACCACAGATTGGCAGCCACTGAATTTCATCCTCCTCATTCTTATAATATTGCACCGCATAAGAATAGTACTTGGAAACAACATCATAAGAAGCAAAATCCATAAGATAAGGCTGTAAGTCCTGTGCATCTGTTCCAGAGAATCGACGTACTGTTATGATATCCGGTAATTCATCATGTTCTTTAAAATAACTGTATAAATCGGTATCATTGTTACCAATAATAAATTCAATATCCTGATCAGGAAACTGTTCATGGATATAGGGTGCAATATTTTTCATCAAACGATTTTCCCACAGATAAACGGTAAGATGATCATCATTTTTAGATACTTCTTTCTTTGACTGTCCACATCCAGACAAGACAGCAGTTGCTACAAGTACACCTGACACCACTGCAATCAGACAATGTTTTGCCTTTTTCATACTTTTATTTTCCTCATTCTTTCCTGATAAAGTCATTATTGTTACGTCTATGAAATAACACCGCAGGCGGAGAATCCTGCTTGCAGGATTCTCCGCCTGCGATGGGTCGCTTCAGCGACATAATTCCTCTCCGTCGCAGTGCGATCCTGCCCGGAGGGCTTTTTTATGTTATAGGAACATTACGAAGTAATTTCCTATAACATAAAAAGCACTGTCAGACAGACAGTGCACATCATTTCATGCAACTGGCTGCCATTTTACAGGCCCTGTAGCTTTGCGTCCCAGACTTTCATCTGGTTTGCCGATTTCCTTATTATAATTATAGCTTTTACACATATACAAAAAAACTGGTTTTATTATACTATAGCGCTCTACTGTACACAAGAAAAACATTACCGTTTTAATGCCCGAAAACAAAAAAAGAACAGCCGATATATACATCGAACCGTTCTCCTACTTCCGAAGTACACGCAACATTGACATCACTAATACTAATTATCAATTTGGCAAACATACAATTCCATCAAAAAACATATTTGTAAATAAAAAATGAAGATACTTTCGTTTCCGCAAAAGTCATTTTCGATTATATTATTTTCATGATATCACAGTCAATAGTATTTGTCACATAAAAGTCATGAATTTTTTCATATGACTGGTTATAAAAGCATGGAGGAACTATTCAGACTTACTCAAAAAAGGTTCCACAATCTGATCCGCAAAGATGAGCAGCAACAGATAGAAACAAGCATCTGGAAACAGATCGACAGCGGCAATGAAAATGACTATATTCACTTTCATCTTCAAAAAGCTGACGGAACTTACCTTTCTGTACTTGACCATGGAAGAATCGTAAAAAGCCAGCAATACGGAAGAGTATTTTATGTATTGTTCATGGATTGGGAAGATATGCATATTCGTTACAGTGATAAATTTTCTGAATAATAAATATTACAAAAAAGAAAATCCGGTTCATATTTTTAATCCGAATAGAATTATTTTATCTACAAAAGGCACCAGCCAGCTTA
>HE978651.1:1755104-1849114 GCA_000285855.2 Ruminococcus sp. JC304
TTATCGACTGATGCCTTTATATTTTGCATGTGATCAACACTTAAGCAAGCGTCCTCACTTCGATCAGATTTCCATTACGTTCATAGTCCCCTGTGAATAGACTTTCTCGAATCGATCATTTTTCCCATTTAAATACCCTCCGGTTTTAAATTATATTTTTTCTCCTGATTTAATATCCAGGCAAATGCTTTTGCTGTTCTCATATCCGGCTCCCGGTAATGATTACCCGAATTCCATTCCAATGTACAATCTACGCCGCATTTCTTAAGCCAATCATACCCGCTCCGGATGCAGTTTCCGACCTGTGCCATAACCGGATTTCTCGTCTTTTCCTCTTTGTCACCCAGACTCAGATAAACAGTTTTGCTCTTAATTTCATGTTCCCTCATATAATCAATAAATCCAGGAAACCAGACGGACGGAGATATCGCAGCAATTCCTGTAAACACATCGGTTTGGTATGCTGTCCATAAGGAAAACAGTCCTGCCAAAGAATAACCGCCAATATAGTATTTTTTCTTATCTGAACAAAGCGTCAGTATTTTCTCCAGCGTTTTAACTGCGCCTCCACCAAAACAGGCATCCTTAAATACAGCCGGTGCCTTCCACGGCGAAAGCTCATCGTTCCAGTCATCAATTTCCACTGCGATATATTTGAAATCCGCGGAAGTTAACCTATGTATTTCCCTTACCTCGTTTTCTATCCATGAAAGTTCGTGCTTCCCGACAGGCTGGATCAGAACAATGTCCGATTTTCCATATTCATAAGTTTTCATCCATGCCTCCATCATACTTTAATTGATGTCTGTAGTATAGCATTTTACAATACTGCAATCAATGTATGAAACGCAATACCTACATGTTTGTCAGAAGGATTATGGTTTTTACTCCGCGGATGAACTGCTCCCCGTCTCTTTTCTGTCTCTTTTTTAAACCTTGTATTTTCAGGGTTTCTGTACTATAATGAAGATCAGAAAGAGATTATTACATCAAAATACTACTATAATTTTCTGTTGAAAAATCAGATCATCTCCCATCAACCTGGAAATTCAGGGAGAGTTGTTCTGATAATATTATGAAAAAGATGATCGAAGCCCAGGAAAGACAGATGTCCAGTGGTTCTCAGGGTGGACAGTACTAATCAGATAAGAACCTCATAGTTGAGGAACTGACGAAAGAAAACCGATGGTGATGATTGAAAAACAACAGTCAAAGCCATCGGTTTTATTTTCAGGCATTTATTTTGTTTGTGTCTTTTTCATACAGAAATTCTTCCGGTAATGTAACCTTAAAGTCCCTGGCCAGTGCACGGAAATTATCAGGTGTGATAGTCTGGAGTTTTGTTGGTGACATGGACAAAATCTTTACCAGGATCTCTGCAGATTTCTCTACTGTATGAAGCAGACCAAAGGTAAGATCAAAGTCCTCACCGGAACAGAACATTCCATGATGTGCCCAGATAACAACATCATATTTCTTCATTAACTCAGCTGTCTTTACCGCAATCTCCCGTCCGCCCGGTACCATCCATCCTACTACACCTACACCATCAGGAAATACTACCGGACACTCTGTGGCAGATTCCCACAGTTCTCTGGTAAATACTTTATCATCCAGAGGCAGCACAAAAGTCAGGGCAATGGTATTCGTTGTATGGGCATGATAGATAACACGATGTCTGCCGTTTGTCAGTTTCTTTTTCACCTCATGATTCATCAGATGGGTAGGTAACTCACTGGTAGGCCTGCCGCCTTCTACCAGTCCCCAGCGTACTCTGTAATTAACACCCTTATCATCCAGTTCAATAATAGCCAGGCATACCTCCGGATCCTCAATAATATTTCGGAAATATTTGCCGCTTCCCGTTACCAGGAAAAACTCTCCTGCCAGTCCCGGTACTTCTGTTCCAATAGGTTTCCATTCTCCGCTCTCATTCAGACGGGGACGAATCATCTCAACTTCCTCTGGTTTCAGACGATAACTCAGATTACCACCATTTCTCTCATGCCAGCCCTGCAGGTAGCCATCGTTTGCCATTTTGATAAATCCCCGTACAAATTTTGAATCTAAAATTTTCATGATCCATTCCTCCGCTCTTCATCCATCATATAATAATTGACCTGTTTTGATGTTGTTGTTTTATACTGTTATTTAATGTGGTTTTGCTTTGTTTTATTAAGTATAAATTGTCTTTTTCTTATTTACAAGCTTATTATATATGGTTTTATGTGGTTTGTAAAGCGTTTTTTTAAAAAACTACTCATAATCCCACATCTATCACAGAAATTCATCACTGTACGTATTTGCCTGTAATTGCAAAGCCATGATCCATAGGTCCGCTTCCGGCACCCAGATCCAGCATGGCAGACAGAGCACCTGAAATGTAGTCCTTTGCCCGTTCTACAGAGGTTGGCAGATCATAACCCTTAGCCAGATTGGCTGCAATAGCGGAGGAAAGGGTACATCCGGTTCCATGTGTATTGGGATTATCAATACGTTTTCCCTCAAACCAACGATAGCCGTCTTTAAAGTACAGCAGATCATTGGCATCATTTAGCTGATGCCCACCTTTACATAAAACAGCACACTGATACTGCTGTGCAATCTGCCTGGCTGCTTCAATCATATCTTCCCCAGTACAGATTTTCATGCCGGTAAGCACTTCTGCCTCCGGGATATTCGGAGTCAAAACAGCAGCCAGGGGAAATAGCTCCTGTTTTAGAGTATCAACCGCATCCTCACTGATCAGTCTTGCCCCACTGGTTGCTACCATAACAGGGTCTACTACAATATTCCGAGCCTGATACTCTTTCAATTTCCGGGCTATTACAGAAATCAGTTCACGATCTGATACCATTCCGATTTTCACTGCATCAGGAAAAATATCTGTAAACACACTGTCCAGCTCCTGTTCCAGAAACTCCGGTGTTGCATTGAAAATAGCAGATACACCTGTGGTATTCTGAGCTGTCAGTGCAGTAATCGCACTCATGGCATAGACACCGTTTGCCATCATGGTCTTAATATCTGCCTGGATACCGGCACCTCCGCTGGAATCACTTCCTGCAATTGTTAAAGCTGTTTTTCTCATTTTTATCTTTCCTGCCTTTAATTATTCTTCTCTTCTGTTATCTCTGCTGCAAGCATCCTGCAGGTTTCATTTTTCAGGTTTTCTGCTGCTTTTTTAATATCTCTTTGGGCGTAAATAGCACTGATCACCGCAATTCCACAGATGCCGCTTCCTGCCAGTTCTCTTACATTTTCCTCAGTAATGCCGCCAATGGCAATAACCGGAATGGAAACCGCCTTGCAGATATCCTTCAATGTATCAAAAGATATTTCCTTGGCATCTGCCTTGGAATCTGTGTGAAATACAGCTCCTACTCCCAGGTAATCGGCGCCTCGCTCCTGGGCAAGAACTGCCTGCTCTACGGTCTTGGCTGTAACCCCGATAATTTTATCCGGCCCCAGCTTGGCCCGTACATCACCTGCCTCCATATCGCTCTGTCCCACGTGAACACCATCTGCGTTGATGGCAGCAGCAATATCCACATTATCATTTATTACAAAGGGAACCTGATATTCCCTGCAAAGCTTCTGCAGTTCTCTGGCTTCTTCCAGAAAATGTTCTTCATCCAGTTCTTTTTCCCGAAGCTGTAAAAAGGTTACACCGCCCTCCAGACTTTCTTTTACTACGGAATACAGAGTGCGTCCATTTAGCCAGTGACTGTCTGTAATAGCATACAGCTGCAGACTTTTTCTGTCTGCGTTTGTTTTTCTTTCCAAAATAATGATCTCCTTATAATTTTATTTTCAGATTTCTCAGATACTCTTTTTTTTCAGGCGAAATTCTCCTGCTCTCCAGTGCTTTCTGGATTGCTTTATTATGGGTCCATGGCTCCAGGGTCTGCTTTTGTATGTAAGGAAGGGTTATCTCATACTGCTTCACCAACGCAATGCTGAAATACCATGCAACTGCCATTTTTACATAAAATTTTTCGGACTCTATGTTTGCAACAAGTGAAAGCATTTCCGGGTCAAATGCATCATCCAGATAGAAGCCAAGTAAAGTCACGATTCCAAATCGGACGGTATATTCATGATCACTTTGAAGCCATTTTTTTATCCTTTCATATATATAAGGCAAATGTTTTCTGAAGATTTTAGGGGACAGCATATCACAGGTTGCCCAGTTATCTACATAGGGCAAAAAACGCTCCAACTCTGCCAAAAAAGTCTCTATATCTTCAGGATAAAGCAAAGACAACAAAGCACCATGAAGGTTATTTTCTTCATAATAATCATGAGGCAGTTTTTGTATAAATTCTTTTGCTTCCGGCATTTGAAATATTTTTTTGGCATAACTTCGCAGATCTGGGGTGCGTACGCCGATGATCCTGTCACAGGGAATATTGGGCATTAATTTTGCCTGGAATACCCGATAGCCCTCATCCTGTAATTCAAATAATCCACTGGTAATCAACCTGTCATTCATATTTATTCCTGCCTTCACAAACATTTATTTCATGTTACCTGATACATTATACCTTACTGTCATAAAAATAGCCAGTCCCATTTTTTGTGTATTATATACAAATATTCAGAAATAATTATTTGATATTTATATATTATACTGGAATTTTTCAGATAGTAGTGTTATAATATTCACATGCAAAAAACTTCACAAAGGAGGGTTTGACTATGAATAAACGTGTGATTACCATCAACAGAATGCTTGGCAGTAATGGTCGACTGATCGGCAGGGCTTTAGCAGATGAGCTGGGATTTGCTTTTTATGATAGAGAGCTGATCGATATTGCTGCAAAAAAAGAAAATATCCCACACGACCTGCTTGAAAAGGTGGATGAAAAAAGGGGCAGCCAATGGCGTTTTCCTATTGACCATGAACTGCAGCTGGACAGTGAATTTCATTTTGTTCCCATGAATGATGTACTCTTTGATCTGCAGCGTAAGATCATCCTGGAGGCAGCCCAGAAGGAGGATTGTGTCATTGTAGGCAGATGTGCCAATCATATCCTGCAGGATAATTGTCTCAGTGTATTTATTTATGCTCCTTATGATTACCGTGTCCAGACCGTAATAGAACGTACAGGCCGTGAAGAAAAAAGTGTTCAGAAGCTGGTCAAGAAAGTAGACAAGGAACGTCGCACCTACTATGAATATTTTACTGACAGAAAATGGACAGATCTGTCCCAGTATCATCTTTCCATTGACAGCAGTAAATTTGATCAGGATACGATTGTAAAAATGATCAAGCTTGGTCTGTAAATGCCAGCTGACAGCATTTTACATTCCATAGCCAAAATAAAACAGGCAGAAGGAATTTCCTTACCGGAAAGTCCTTCTGCCTGTTTTTATACTTATAATCATTCTTCTGTTGTTTCTATTTATCATAGCATTATGTTTATCACATTTCACTTACAGAAGACAGTATTTTTCTTAATTTACTGCCATAATCTTTTCCTGCTGCCCAGCCGCCGCCATAGGGATTTTCCTGGATACCCAGCCACTCCACATAAGGAGCAGTTTCTCTGGTTACATAGTCAAAGCGCTCATCTATGCATTCCTGATTTAAAGCTTCGGAGGATGCATAAGCCTTCAGATGCTGTACCTGTGCCCGCAGTCCTGTACGGACATCAGGAAAAGAATTTCCCTTCACTCCGTTTCCGGTTGTTCCCAGTCCTGCAAAATTAAACTGGGTAATTTCAGAATCGCCACCATAAGACAGCCATCCGGTTTCCAACATGGATTGTGCAAATACCACCTCACCACGGACATTTTCAGCATTGGCTTCCTCAATGATAATATTACAGAAGGTCTCAATATCCGGTGCCCCACCTGCCCCCAGTGCCTCCTCAGGATAAGGAATACCCTGCTCATTATACAGAGAACACATGGTATCTGCTGTTACAGTGGTTCCACCCATAATCGTATAATACCCATAGGTGTTATCTGTGGGATTTTCATTGGAAATCACTGTATCTGAGGATTCCTCCAGATATTCAGGCTTTGATATCTGTCCTTCCCCTGAATGATCCGGTTCCTGACTGTTATCTGATAGTGTCTGATCCTGCCCGGCACTTACGAAAGCAGGTGCCCCGAACATCAGGGCACCTGTCATTGTCATAAGCAGCCAGAAATATTTTCCCGGCACTTTTTTCATCTTATGCGTTTACCTTTCTCATTGCAGCTTCTACTACATGACCAACCAGTACAGAAGTTGTAACACTTCCAACACCGCCAGGTACAGGTGTAATAGCATCTACGATCGGCTCTACTGCTGCGTAGTCAACATCACCGCAAAGCTTGCCTTCTGCATTTACGTTGATACCTACATCGATGATTGTCTGGCCTTCTTTTACATATTCAGCACCAACAACACCTGCACGGCCTGCTGCTACAATAATGATATCTGCTTCACGTGCTACAGACGGCATATCTACAGTTCTTGTATGGCAGATTGTAACAGTTGCGTTTTTCTTAACCAGCATCATTGCTGCAGGTTTACCAACAACAAGGCTTCTTCCGATCACTACTGCCTTTTTGCCTGTACAGTCGATTCCGTAATGATCAAGGATTTCCATACAAGCCTGTGGTGTACATGGCGGGAAACCGATTTTCTTGCCTGTGAATACACCGGACATGGAAAGGTCTGTCATACAGTCAACGTCTTTTTCAGGAGCAAGTGCATTCTCGATCACTGCCTGATCCAGATGTTTTGGAAGCGGACGGAATAATAATACACCGTGAATGCTGTCATCTTTGTTTACTTTATCGATAGTTGCAAGAAGTTCTTCCTGGGCAACGTCCTCCGGAAGTAAGATTTTTTCACATGCAACACCTAAAGTTTCGCAGCGTTTTGTTGCTCCTCTTTCATAGGAGATATCGCTTGGGTTCTCACCAACACGGATGATGCAGAGGGTAGGATTTACTCCTTTTCCCTGAAGCTCTGCTACATTTGCTTTGATTTTTTCGTTTAATGCTGCTGTTACTTCTTTACCTAATAACTGCTTAGCCATTGATTGTTTCCTCCCAAATTGCACTCATTTTTCAAAAACTATTATTTCAGTCTGCCAAGTACGCTGTTAAATGTGTCATCTGCGATCTTTGTATATTTTTCAAGCATGGCATCTGCTTTTCTGTTTAATTCTTCTGCATACTCTCTGTCAGCCATGGATTTTGTATTGATGTATACGTTCAGGCTGGCACCCTGTAATGCTGCCTTACAGAAAGCTGCACCAACACCGGCATCACTGATAGCAAGCTTGGAGCCCTTTGCGCCGAATTCTACGATCAGCTCGATCGCTTCACAGCATTTCTCCATGATTTCCATAGGAACGGAGCAAGCATCTTTTAATACGATCTCCATGACTCTTGCTTTCTCAGCTTTTTCTTCCTCTGTCTCTTTTGGCATTCCATATGCTTTGGATAATGGTTCGAATACTTCAGCATCACGTTCGATCAGACGAAGGAAATCCTTCTGAAGCTGATCACATTTTGCCTTTAATTCATACATTTCTTCTTCAACATCCGCATATTTCTTTTTTCCTACAGTAAGGCTTCCTACCATATTGCCAAGAGCAGTTCCTACAGCACCAACCAGTGCAGATGCACCACCGCCGCCCGGAACCGGAGCCTTAGATGCCAGAACTTCAACGAATTCTGTACATGTACTTGTTGAAAATCCCATTTTTTTCTCCCTCTTTCTGTTTATATTTATTTATTTGACTCTGATATTTGTGGATTATTCGCAGTTTCCATAATCCTGATATCATTTGTCATTTCTGAACACATTTCAGATATGCTTTCAGAGAACCAATGATCACATCTCCCATAACTGCCATATCCTCTGCCTGGAAAGAAACAGGGAAATTATCTGAAAAAAGGATCTGTGAGGAAGGTGGAAATTCCTCATCCCCTTCCCAGAGGATCATCTGTATTTTATACTCCGGGAAAATTTCCAGCTCATACGCAATATCTCCATGTTTCACTGAAACAGCTTTGATATGCTCCATGATCGCTTTAAAATCTCCCAGACGATTTCCATAGGAAAATGCCAGACGTTTGATGCATCTGCCGTCAAACTGTCTTAAATATACTTCTCCCCATGGCATCTCACGGTATGTCTTAAATTTTCCGGAGCTCTCAGATTTCACACCGTTTAAAAGAAAACGGATGGTCAGGATTCTGGCATAGATCATGTTCTCCAGTGGATAAAAGCCCTTATCATCCGGAGTATGTGTTACTTCAAAATCCGGCCATGTGATCTGATACTGTGTTCCAAGAAAAGTTAAAGTCAGTTTTTTTGTTTCTTCATCGTAAGGTATGGACAGCCTTGAAGCAATTTCCTTCGGATCTGCAGCCGCAAACTCCTGAGTATAATGCTCCCATGGCATTCTTTCCTTACTGTCTTTTTCATAATTTAAATCATTTAAGCTAAAAGCCATTCTAAGTCTCCACAGACAGGACAGACAAAAGATACTTGCCTGCCCTGTTACTTTTTATTCATTCAAGCGCGGCAATCGTTACGGTTCACTCCCGGTAACCTGCCGTATGCCGTATAAATATCAGCGGTTCTGAATCTCTTCCATTACTGTCGGGAACATACTGGTATCTGTATGAGGAATGAAACATGCACCTACAAATTCATCCATATAGATCGGCACTGTAGAAAGTTCCATATATGTCATATTGGAAGCAAGTTCATAAGTCTTCTTCTCTGCAGGTGTTGACAGAAGCATCAGATAGGCACCTGTCAGAGAGGAGTTACCAATGTAGTGGAATTTCTCAATGGGGATATCCGGGAACATACCGATGTTGACTGCATTCTGCATGTTGATACCGCTTCCGATACCGCCTGCAACATACACATCATCGATCATGCTCACATCGAAGTCCAGAGAAGTAAGCATTGTACGGATTGCTGAGAAGATGGCACCTTTGGCACGGATGAAGTTATCAATATCAACTTCTGTGATCTCAACATCTTTTACAGAACCTGCCTCTTCCTCAAATGCAAGGATATAGCTGCCCATTCCGTATTTGTCATGTTTGATTCTCTTTCCTTCACGGATAAATTTACCCTTGGGGTTGATGATTCCGCAGATATAAAGTTCACTGATCACATCGATGATACCGGATCCGCATAAACCTACAGGTTTGGTTCCCGGATCACCTACGATCTTGTAGGTGGGCTCCATAGTCTCTTTGTCAATGGTACATGCTTCGATGGCTCCATCTGTGGCACGCATACCACAGCTAATGTCACCACCTTCAAAGGCAGGACCTGCAGAACATGCACAGCTCATCATAAAGTCTGAGTTTCCAAATACAAGCTCTCCGTTTGTACCAAGGTCGATAAACAGTGAAAACTCCGGCCTGTTCCAGATCTGGCTGACCAGGGTTCCGGCTGTAATATCGCCGCCTACATAGCTTCCGATATTCGGCGCCATAATAATATGAGCGTCTTTATTAATATCAATTCCCACATCAGAAGCAAAGAGGGAATTGGTCTTAAAGAATGCAGGGATATATGGTTCTGTACGTAATGGATCAGAATTAATTCCTGCAAACAGATGATTCATAGTTGTATTAGATGCCACGCACATTCTGTATATGCGGTTTTTCGGGAATTTGGCACTTTTGCACATCTCGTTGATCATCGGATTGATGGTTTCTTTGATCACAGCATCCTGCAGCTTTTGCTGGCCGCCTGGTTTTTGTGATTCTACAATTCGGTTAATAACGTCTGCACCAAAACGGATCTGTCCGTTTCCGGCAGAACTCTTTGCCAGAATTTCACCGTTTTCCATATTGATCAGTACAGCGGAAACAGTTGTTGTACCAATATCAATTGCCAGACCACCGATTACTACATCTTCGTCTTTACCGAAGATATCATACACAAACATATCGTCAGAAGTAGCGCGGATCACACATTTTACTGAAAAATTACTCTCTCTCAATACATCCGGAAGCTTTTTCAGAACTGCATAAGGGATTCTGACTCTGCTGATATTCAGATACTTCCGCAGTGCCCGGGTAAGTCTCTCATTATCCGGCATTGTATCATCCAGAGACGGAGAATCCATTGTGACATCCACAACTTCCAGACTGTTCTTCAATTCGATGCCTGCAAGCTCTACATCTCTTTTGGCATTTTCAAAAATGGCTATTTCCTCTTTAGAGCTTAAATCAGCTACTTTCATTCTGCTCTTATAGGCAGATGCAATATCAGGTACCAGCACATTTACATCTGCACTGATTTTGCTGCAGCAGGCAAGGCGCCATCCTTCCTGATATTCCTCATCAGAAATATGTAATGTCTTTTTGCTTTCCAGTTCTCCGCTCTTTAACTGGACACGGCATTTTCCGCAGGCTCCGTTTCCGGAACATGGTGCATCGATGGCCACGTTGGCTCCACGAGCTACCTCAAGTAAATTATCCCCCGCATTGGCAAACGCTTCTACCACACTGCCATCTTCGAATGAAAATGTTACCTTAAACATTCGGCAACCACCTTTCTCATAGTCGTTAATAGCCTGTAATAAAACAAGGGCTGAAGACCGAAGCCTTCAGCCCCCATAATTATGTATTCACTTAAATACGCTTTTCAGATAATACTGATTAGATTTCCAGATAGGAATCTGCATACAGTGTATTACCTTTGAATACATCACAGGATTTAATAGTTTCCATCAGACGAAGATCGTTAGGGTTAACGATCGCAGATGTAAGACCATTCATCATAGCCATTGCTACAAGAGCAGAGTCCATGATCGGACGGATATGTTTTGGCATACCGTTACTGTTGTTAGAAAGACCACCTGTGGAGTTCAGTCCCATTTCAGAGAACATTTTGATTGCTTCAAGAACTTCCATCTGTTTTTCCTGCATTCCTTTTACAACCAGGAATAACGGGTCAAACCAGAGATCTTCAGCTTCCATACCAAGAGACATACCTCTTTCAAGCATGTTCTGGCAATGCATCATACGTTCATCATTGTCTGCTGCTACCATACCGGAAGAGCAAAGTGCGATACAGATGGCATCGTTTGCTGCTGCAAGGTCGATGTTTGTGATTCTGTCACCAGCATCAGCAGAGTTAACGATCGGTTTTCCTTTTGCTCTGTTGTATACAGAGATACCAGCTTCAATAGCTTTCTTGTTTGTTGTATCCAGTGCAAGCGGAACATTGTCAAACTCTGACTGAAGGAGCTGTACTGCCCATTTCATCAGATCTTCTCCATCGTTCTCAGCAGGTCCGATGTTTACATCAAGGTAAGTAGCACCAGCATCAAGCTGCTGTTTTGCTCTTTTGATGATCGGCTCTGGATCTCTTTCTGTAAATGCTTTGTTTACTGCAGGTGCAGTAGTGGAAAGTCTTTCTCCGATTGTTACAAATTTTGCCATAACCGTGTTCTCCTTTTTATTTATTTACACAGGATATAACCTGTATGCTTCTTATTAAATGCCAGACCGGATCCATGACCGGTCCGGCATCTCACACCGATTAGATCTGACCGTCTGCCTGCATATCCTTTAAGAATTTAACAAGCTGTACAGCTTCTCTTGGTCCAACGATGATTTCCCATCCAGGAAGTTTTGCTTCAAGGTCACCCTTAAGAACTGCTACCTTACCTGGGATAATAAGCTTTCTGGATTTCACCTTAGGCTCAACATTTTCTTTGATGTAAGAAGAAATGCTGTTGCCGGAGAATTTACCAGCTGCCCAGGATGTCAGTACGGAAAGTCCGCCTGCATCATTGATTACCAGGTTAAGTGGAACACCAGAACGCTCCAGCTCGCCGGATACAACGAAATATGTAAGAGCGAAGTCTACAGTAGTAACTACTACAGAATTCTCATCAGCACCATTTAACGGATAGATGCCTGGCTCAACTTTCATTGGCTTCTGTGGGTCAGTGTAAACGTTCTGACGCAGGCCATATAACGGAAGAGCTTCTGCATATGTCATCTGCTCCATAACGATGATGGAACCATATTTCATTGTAAACATAGATGCTAAAGCTGCCTGTAAGTGAAGGTCACCTTTTGCGATCTTAACAAGGTTTACGATAGATGGATAACCAAATGTTCTGTCCTGATCTTTCAGAGCTGCACGACGAACCTGTACAGTGTTTGCAAAGGTTTCTTTGATGTCAGCGCCTGTTGTATCAAGAACAAGGTTCTTGTTTCCAAGTTTTTCAAGAGCTGCTGTTGTATCATATAATTCATTTAAGTCTTTTCCGGATACACCGAGAACAACACCTGCTTCTGTAGCAACTGCGTTCATTGCTTCATAGTTGGAAGCATCTGCACCGTTTAAGACCGGTTTGCTGTCTTTGCATACTGCAAGAGCGGCTTTAGCAATTTCAGGATCTTTGCATTCAAGAACTAAAGTTCTTCCAAGACCTGCTGCTTTTTCTACAAGTGCTGTATATTTAGCTGCATCTGCACCTTCGCCACAGTTTACATATACAAGTTCAGCATACATTCTTTCACCGATACGGTCATAATCTACCTTCGGGATCTCTGCAAGTTTCGCCTCTACTGTAGCATCATCCATGCATGTGCACAGAGCTACTGCATATCTTGGCTTGCTTACAAATGTTTTTTCATGTCTGAATAATACTGTTTCTCCACCCAGAGTGTGCTCTTCTGCACCAGTACCAATTTTGATTGTCTTCATTGGCGGAGCAGTTGCCTCGGAAAGAGATGCTAAAGCATCCTCAGACATATGCGGACATTGTTCGATTTTCATAGCGCCCTGAGCAACCTTCATAGAGAAAGCCATACATGTTGGGCATCCGCATTCCTTACAGTTTTTCTTTGGTGTTAATTTAAAGATCTGAATACCATTCAGTGCCATTTTATTTGTTCCTCCTATTCAATTACGCAAGTGCTTTGATCATTCTGGAAATAGTTGCAACAGCTTCCGGATGTCTTAAGATGACTGCATCAGATCCGGCTGCAAGGTCAGCAGCAGCTGTCATAACTTCCATATCGATTCCACGCTCTTCTTCCGGTCCCCATTCAGGCATGTCAGCTTCAGAAGCTGTAGCTTCTTTTACGCCCCATGTCTCAGCGGATACCGGTGTAATGATAGGCATCTGCAGCATGTTATCATTCTGAGATAAAGCTGCACCTTTGATACGATCCATTGTAGATACAACGTACTCATATCCATATCCGGCAGCAGCACTGCCGATATTCATAACGATCTTCTGTGCGTTAACGCCTAACTGAGTAGTTACAACGTTAAGCTGTTTAGCAAGGTTGATATCTACGGCAGATTCTGCACCTACGATCTGATCGTAAGCAAGTCCTGCTGCAGCACCGATTGCTTTGTAGTTTTCTTCTTTTTCAGAAAGGATCAATACATTTCTTCCCTGAAGAGCTTCAGCTACTTTTGGAAGAAGTTCAGCGTCTTTTTCTACGTTCTTGCATCCTTCTACTACTAATGGTGTATCAATGGAATCTGCAACGTCTTTTACAACTGCAATAAGTTCATCAACAGATTTGTTTACACCGTTCGGATCTCCGCCTTCAAGGATAAGCGCTACAAAATCAGCACCTTCCATAGCTGCTGCTTTTTTAGCCATTTCTCCAATTGTGGAAGCTCCGTCATAGTATGCTTTGATACCTTCGGATACAACATTCTCAAGACCCATATCAGAGATCTCCACACCGATTTTAGGTGTGTTTTCTGATGGTGCATCAAAAGAATAAAATGGATAAGTAGAATCTCCGCCGATTGTTACAGTCTTATCTCCGCTGCCAATGGTGACTGTATTAATCTTTGCATTGAATTTCTGAAGTTTCTGATTAAACGGCATTTTTTTGGCCTCCTTAAAAAATTACTGTGTGTATGTATCTTTTCGCAGACTTACACATTATGTCGAATGTAGTATACAACATTATCATACTTATTGACAAGAGCAGGATGTTATGTTTTGTTAAAAATGCAACAATCTTTATACTGCATCTATAAATACAGCAGCTGATCATACATTTATCGCTGACCGGTCATACACTCCGCACATATTACCGGGCAGCATATATTACATCCATACCTTATCTTTACGAAATATAAGTGCTGTACTTTCACAGGATCACAATATTGTCCGTCTTTGAACATAATATACTATGGTTTTTATATATACGCTGTTTAGCGTTTAAACCCGGAGGCTTATATCAAGCCTCCGCATGACTCGCATAAAACCTCCGGGGAAACCACCAGACTTTACATCATCGGATCAAGAGCTAATGCCGGATGGCCTTTTTCTGTAAGGAAACCAACCAGTGTTTCCGGATCAGTAGCAATTGTTTCATCACCGATCATATCTGTAAAGTTGTCAATTCCGTAGAGTTCTTTTGCTGTGTTGTTAAGACGCTCAGCAACAAACTCTTTCAGTTCTTTTGGCATCCATACGATACGCTCGATACCACCTTCTGCCTTCATGAACTTCTTGGAGCTGATGAAATGTTTACCATGTCCCATGAAACCAGGTGTCTGAACACCACCACCTGTCATGGATGCCATTTCTGAGAATGTCATTCCAAGAGGTGTCATGCCTGCATACTCACGGTTAGCGATAACAACACCATTGGAGAATGGCTCGATACCGCAGATACACTCGAAGCATCCGCATGATGTCATAGGATCCTGCATGATAGAGTACAGTGTAACGTGCTCTAATGCACCCTGGGAGAATTTCTTAACAGCTTCATCTACGTCTTCATAAGAACCAAGGTTCTCATCAATAGGTCTTTCTTTTGTGATTACCTGGCAAGGTCCGTTTGGATCCAGCTCGTTGGTAGCTTTTGCATCCAGCCATGAAACGGCACCGCAAAGTCCAAGTCTCTCAGGTGTAACAACACATACGTGAGACGGGGAGAATGCCTGGCAGAGGATACAGCTGTAATATACATCTACAGATTCGTCTGTCAGAGTATTCAGACGGTCATCACGTTTCTCGAAAATCGGGATAGCAACTTCATGACGGATTCTTGTACACTCAGCAGGATCTGTATAAATAGTAACTTCACATTTATCAACAACTGCGTCAAATTCGTTCTTAACCTGTGTATAGAGAACTTCACCGATATGTTTGATCTTGAAGCCTGCAGCAAATGCGTCCTTACTGATACGGATTCTCTGCATATCTCTCTGTCCTGTATGGTATACACCTTCAATACAGTTGATGTAGTTATGGAACTTACGCTCGATAACCGGTTCAAAGTCAGGCTGCATGTTCTTGCCGGCAACTTTAACAACATATGCAATGCTGTTCTTGCTGCCAAGTTCCATATCGTCTACTTCCGGACCAACAACAGTAATCTTGTGGTCTTCTACTTCGCTGGGTTCACATGTATGTACAAGCTCTGCACAGTCTACACGGGAACCATCAAATTCAACCTGCATATCTTTACGACGGATGATCTCACCTTCGAATGCAGATGCGAAAGCAACAGGGATATCAATGTTTGTAATTTTGATCTTGATGTCACGAGCTTCCAGAGAAGTTGCATTCCATTTGGAGATGTCTTTCTGGCAGATAAGGCTCTTCGGTACTCTTGCAACATCTTCCTGGTTTGTGATAACCGGGAATCCAAGAGCGATAGCGCCTGCACCACAAGCTACGATCACATCATTTAACGGTGCAAATGCATTAACAAATGCAGGTACACGTTTCATTGTGTAATCCATCAGAGTTGCAGCATCACCTGGTTTCACGTTACCGAAGATAAGAGCTGCACGAAGTGCAACAGATACTACATGGATAACTGCTGTAACATCTTTTCCAAGCGGGATAACACGTACGTTAGCACCTGTCTTGTATCCAACTTCCTCTAACTGGTCAATAACGTCACCAACCAGAGTAATCAGGATACCCTGAGACTGATAGGATTTAACAAGGTCTGCTGCTTCCTGAGCGGAAGGAGCTTTTCCAAGGATAACTGCTACACCTGGGATATCGCCTGTTACAAGCGGTACACCAAGTTCACGGATCACTGCATCTGCAAGATGTCCGTAGCAAGGAGCTTCATAAGGAACTGCTCCGTCGATATATTTCAGAACTTCGATAAATTCTGCGCAGAGAGCTGTAGCAACACCTGACATAAATACGTCATTTGTTCTCTTCTCTCTTGTCATAAGAGTTTTTACTACTGCAAGAGCATCTTTTAACTCTGCAAGAGTTCCAACCTTTGTTCCTGTTACTGCATAGTAGCATGGTAAGGAATATGCTGTATCAGGAAAGCTGACTGCTTTGTCAGCGCCGTATTTTTCAATTGCCTGGTTAATGGCACCCTCTGTCAGTCCATAAACCGCGTCGTTTCCCGCAAAAACACTTTCAAATAAAGTCACTTTTGTTTACCTCCTAATATATGAGATTATTGACGATCTATTTTTTCTTTTATCTTAATGATCTCATCGGTAACTGTTTTGCTGAAATCATAGGGGGACTTGCCCTGTCTGTCCGCATCAATTACCTCTGTATTGTAATGAATCATTCCTAAAAGATCTTCCTGTGGAATCCGTTCTCTGATAAAGTTCTCGTCATCCTCGTTGCGTACCTTGTTCGCAACAACCTTTACCTGAGATACTCCCAGATCCTTTGCCAGACGTTTCACATTCTTGTATGTCTGAACGCTTCTTGCACCCGGTTCGATCACTACGATAAATGCGTCAACCCCTTCTGTGGTTCCTCTGCCGAGATGTTCCAGGCCGGCTTCCATATCAAGAATTACTACATCTTCTCTTCTCAGTACCAGATTGTTAATAATACGTTTCAGCATTACATGCTCCGGACATACACATCCGCCGCCGCCTGTCTCGACAGTTCCCAGGACAAGGAGGCGTACGCCATTACAGACCTTACCATATTTCTCCGGAATATCGTCTACTTTCGGATTCAGATGATAGAACTGATTTCCTGCTGTAGCACCTGTACGTTCTTCCACCAGCTTACGCATCTTGGAAATCGGTACAATAGAATCCAGAGTTTCTTCATCAAAACCCAAAGCCAGACCAAGATTCGCATCCGGGTCCACGTCTGCTGCAAGAACCGGTCTGCCCTCTGCTGCATACAACCTGGCCAGCGTTGCTGCAAAAGTGGTTTTGCCTACGCCGCCTTTTCCTGTAACTGCTATTTTCATTTTACGTCATCCACCTTTTATTTCGTTTTCAGATCACAGCAGATCAGATTCCTAATGCTGTTCTCTTTTCTTCAATTCTCTCGATCATAAGATCAACTAATTTATCAATGTCTTTTTCTACTGTATAAGCAGCACCTGTCCATTTTCTGGTTCCTTCTGTAAGAAGTTCGCACATTTCTGAAGAACCGGAAACATATGGATCAACACCAAGGAATGTATCAATACCGGTACCTACTACATAGTTACCGATGGATACAGCTTTTTCAGACATCCATTCCGGTGCACATCCAACTACAGGAAGCTGATTGATCTGAAGACCTGAATCTTTTGCAAGTTCAGCAGCAAGGATCATCATACGGGAAATATCTACGCATGATCCCATATGGAGTACCGGTGGGATATCAGCCAGTTCACAAACACGTTTCAGACCTGCGCCGCAGAGATCTTTGGCAGATTTGTCCATAAGACCTGCTTTTGCAGCTGCCTGTGCTGAACATCCTGATGCAATGATAACGATATCGTTGGCGATACATTTCTTCATCAATTCAATATGTGCATAGTCAGGACGGATCCTAGGATTGTTACATCCGACCATAGCAACAGCACCACGGATAACACCGGAAGTGATGCACTCAAGTAATGGTTTGGTTGTTCCTGTCTCATCAACCTGAGAGTTTGTAACACTGTCAAGAACCTTAACGATTGCTTCTACGGAATATCCAACTGTAGCTTTCTGTTTCAGCTGTGGGATATGTACAAGTTCAGGCTTTCTGTTCTTGAAGTTATCAATAGCCATCTTAACGATCGCTTTCGCATTCTCTCCTGCTGTCTCAGCATTGAATCTGATAAATTCAGCATCCGGCATCTGAGCAATCGGAGAAGTTGTGATAAATTTAGTATGGAAGCATTTGCTTAAAGGTCCTAATGCAGGGAAGATACACTGAACGTCTACTACGATTGCTTCGCAGGCACCTGTCAGTACTACATTCTCCTGCTGCAGGAAGTTACCGGCCATCGGAACACCGCGACGCATAGCTACTTCGTTTGAAGTACAGCATACACCGGAAACAGTGATTCCTTTTGCTCCTACAGATTTTGCATAATCGATCATTTCCTTACTGTCTGCATATTCACAAATCATCTCAGAAAGGCTCGGATCATGTCCGTGTACAACGATATTTACGTTCTCTTCAACCATTACACCAAGGTTAGCTTCAGTGTCAATTGGTTTCGGAGTTCCGAATAATACGTCAGAAAACTCTGTTCCCATCATGGAACCGCCCCATCCATCAGCAAGACCGCAGCGGATAGACTGTTTTACAAGAGCTTCCGGAAGAGAAGAACATCCCATATGAGCCATATGTAAAGAAGTAGAAACCTCACGGTCGATCGCACGTGGTGCAATTTCATTTTCAATCAGTTTCTCTTTCTGTCCTGCTGGCATTCTGTCAAGGAATCTCTGATATCCAAATGGTTTACCATATTCCATCAATCCTGTCTCAGCCATTTCATGAGCCAGATCATAGATATCTTTCCCTTCTGTCTCTACGCCCCATTCTTTGGCAATACGGATCAGTTTCTCAGGATCTTTTACCTGATAGTTTCCACCGTCTTTTGCACAATATAATGTGTGGCAGATTTCACGACCGTGATCAGAGTGAGTAGCTGCACCGCCTGCTGTAAATTTCAGGAAGTTTCTTCCTACGATACCATGGGCGTCACATCCACAGACACCTCTTGGTGCTTTAGGGGTAATACGACATGGTCCCATAGAACAGATACGACAGCAGACACCCTGCTCACCGAATTTACAATGTGGAGTCTGGTTCTTTACACGGAACTGCCATGCGTCAGCTCCAACCTTTGCACCTGTCTCCAAAAGTCTGGCAGTAGCCTCTTCAAACTCTTCCACTGTAGTTAATTTGAATTCACTCATTATAGACCTCCTTTAATTCTGGTTTGCGCATTTTATATGCACGTAATATATTTTTAATAATCCCATTGGCAGGAACCCATCCCCACCCATGGGTTATTTTAACATAAAAAAATTCAAAGCAGTAATACGCTGACAGCCCTTGACTGTACATTTCCGCACAGCCAGGAGCATATTTCCTATAAATCCAGTTTGTCAACTATGGCTCTCAGCGCCTTCTTGACAGGATTGTCTTCCGGAAGCATACTTGTAGGACGGCCTTCGCAGTCATATTCATATACTGCTTCATCCTGAGGAACTACTCCCAAGAGTGTAAGTCCCTGTTTCTGGATTTCCTCTTTGATTCCCTCATTCAGTTCTCCCTTGGGAGCTCTGTTGATGATCAATCCTACAGTCTTCGGATGCATATCACATTCTTTGATCAATTCTGCAATTCTGCCAACTGCCTGTACACCTCTCCGTGAACAGTCACTGACAAGGATTGCTGTCTGCATGCTGGGAAGGACACCTCTACTGATATGTTCCATTCCCGCCTCATTATCTACTACAAAGTAAGGATAATTATTCTGATATTTGGCCAGCTGGGTCTGTAAAAGGCCATTTACATAGCAATAACAACCCTTTCCCTGAGTCCTGCCCATTACCAGAAGATCAAAATCATCATCCTCTACCAGGGCATCCTCGAAGCGCATCTCCGCATAATCTGCCTTAGACATTCCCTTTGGGATCGGACTTTCCTTTGCAAGCTCTGCGCGGGCGATTTCCTCACGTACGTCGCCTAAAGTAGTTTTAACCTCTACTCCCAGAACCTCATTCAGATTTGAATTTGCATCAGCGTCCACTGCCAGAATCGGTCCCTTACCCATTTCACACAGATATTGGATCAGCATTCCGCATAATGTTGTTTTTCCTACGCCGCCTTTTCCTGCGACGGCAATAACATGTGCCATAAAACCAGGTGCCTCCTAAATTCTTCTTTAATACTTTTAATCAGATTCTGTACTGTTCTCAAAAGCCTAGTCACATTTCAGCTTTACAATACTGTTTGCAAGATCAACCATAAGGATGCTTCCCTCTACAACTCTCTCATCCCCCATAATATCACGGAGAATCAGTTTGTTTCCGTCCACATCGATCCTTGCTACGTTTTTGAAAATAACAGAATCATCACTTTCCTTGAATACTGTTGCTAAACACATGTGCTGTCGCCTCCTATTTCATCTCATCTTTAACAAGTGTCAGAGCAAGTCCAAGACGCATATTGCCTTTCTGGAAATCAGACACCGCTTCCTTGATTGTCTTACATGCAGCGTCCATTCCCATCTTTGCCAGATTATCAGCCATCTGATCCAGTTCCTGAGCATGATGCTCATTATGCTGAAGCATGTAGGTTAGCAGTGCAAGTGTTTCATTCTTGCAGTCTCCCTCCTGACAGCTTCCGCAATGTCCTGTCTCACAGCCATGATCTGTATGTGTATGTCCATGGTCATGTCCCTCTCCATGTGAATGCTCATGAGTATGGGTAGTTCCATCTGCATGAGTATGCTCATGGGTATGTCCGTGTCCATGCTGGACAAGATTACCATTCTCATCTTTGATTAAATGCATATAAATGCCCCTTTCTATACTGAAAACTCTCCTGTTCCTCCATTTACGGGCACTTCAGGGCAGTCTTCATGACAATAAATTATCAATTTAATGTCATTATACATCTTTCCGGTAGTTTTAGCAAGATATTTGACGTAAATAATTACTAAAAAATTCTGAATTCAATGCTTATATATGGTCTATTTTACAAAGTGTGTTAACGCTTTAACCAACATGTTATCTTGTTAACAATGTAAAACGCGAAAATATCATAAAAACAATGTACATATTCTATAAATATATGGTATAATTAATCAGATTGTTGTGTTAAGTATATAGAAGAATTGGAGGAATCATTTTGGAAAATACAGTTTTTCTGAATACCAACAGAGAAATGCCTTTATTAGGGCTTGGCGTATATAAGGCAACAGGAGAAAACGAAGCAGAAAATTCGATTATTTCTGCAGTAGAAAGCGGTTATCGATTGATTGATACTGCTTCGGCATACAAAAATGAAGAAAATGTAGGCCGCGGCATTGCCAGATGCGGAGTTTCCAGAGGAGAGCTTTTCGTAACCACTAAGGTCTGGAATACTGCCCAGCGCATCGGAGATATCCAGGGAGCCTTCGACAGAAGTCTGGAGCGGCTGAAACTGGATTATGTGGATCTTTATCTGATACACTGGCCAGTTCCAGGCTGTTACCTGAGCACCTGGAAAGAACTGGAAAAAATCCAGCAGTCCGGCAGGGCGCTTTCCATCGGTGTCAGCAATTTTGAGATCCGCCACCTGGAGGAGCTGGCAAAAATTTCCGATGTTGTTCCTGCAGTGAACCAGATTGAGTGTCACCCTTTATGCTATCCCAAAGAGCTGATTGATTACTGCCAGAGCAGAGGCATTCAGATTCAGGCATATGCCCCCCTTGCAAGAGGAGCTTATCTGGATAACGATGTCATGTGTGTCCTGGGTACCAAGTACGGCAGAACTCCTGCACAGATCGGACTTCGCTGGGCAGTACAAAAAGGTATCTCTGTGATCCCCAAATCCAGTCACCCTGACAGGATCCAAAGTAACAGCCAGATTTTTGATTTTACTATTGAGCAGGAAGATATGGATATTCTGGACACTCTCAACCAGGATTTTCACAGTTCCCATATCCCGGAAGACCTTAGAGATGTAATCTTTTAATCTGAACAATTCTATTAAAAAAGTTCCTGAAATCTGTTTTGGATTTCAGGAACTCTTTTATTTATTCTGTTTCATCATTCCAGGGAAGCATAGGAGTCTCAACCTTTTTATCGCGGACCATCAGATCGATCACTGCTTCAGAGGCGGATTTTCCTTCAAACAGTACTTTGTTGACCTCTGCAATGATAGGCATTTCCACTTCATATTTCTCTGCCAGTTCTTTACCGGCTTTTGCGGAATAAACGCCTTCTACGATCATCTGTACCTCAGTCATGGCTTCTTCCATGGAATATCCCTTTCCTATCAGATACCCGGCTTTGCGGTTACGGCTGTGAACACTTGCACAGGTAACAATCAGATCACCGATTCCGGACAGGCCGTAAAAGGTCTCCATTCTGGCACCCATTTTTACTCCAAGCCTTGCAATCTCTGCAATCCCTCTTGTGATCAGAGCTGCCTTTGTGTTATCTCCATATCCAAGTCCATCTGCAGTGCCTGCAGCAAGGGCAATTACATTTTTCAAGGCTGCACCAAGCTCTACACCAAGCATATCCGGTGTTGTATATACACGAAAGACCGGACTCATGAAAATACCCTGGAGGTATTCTGCTGTCTCTCTCCTGCGGGAACTTACCACACAGGTAGTAGGAAGCCCTTTGCCCACTTCCTCCGCATGGCTGGGTCCGGAAAGCACAGATACCTCTGCCCCGGGAAGCTCCTGTTCAATGATCTCGCTGAGAGTCATCAGTGTTTTCTCCTCCACACCCTTTGCAACATTTACAATTCTCTGGCCCTTTTTCATATAAGGAGCCATCCGTTTACAGGTACTCCTGATATAAGGAGACGGAACTGCAAGAACCGCCACATCTGCATCTCGCAGACTCCGTTCCAGATCTGTGGTAATATCAATTACCTCTGGTATCTTTACTCCTGGAAGTTTGCTTACATTCTCCCGCTTTTCTCTCAGAACATCAATTTCCTCTCCCAGGGCAGACCATAAGATCACCTCATGCCCATTATTATGAAGAAGTAATGCCAGTGCTGTTCCCCAGCTTCCCGCACCTAATACACTGATCCTAGCCATAAATACACCTCTTTTTCCTTCCCTTACTCAGGAATTATTGATTCTTTTTCTTTTTTCCCAGATAAATCTGACTTTCTGTTCCGTCCAGAAGCCGTTGGATATTCTTTTTATGACGGAAAAGCGCCAGAACTGTTAAAAACGCCATTACCACATAAAGCTCCAGCATGTGGCTCTGATCCATGTGATAATCTCCTCTCTGCCCGAATACTACCATCAAAATAAAGGCAGTCACATAAGCACTGATAGAGCAGAGTGAAACATAATGTGTGGTAAAAAATAATGTAAAAAACACAACGGCACAAATGAGCAGAAGCCGCCAGTCAAAGGCAGCCAGCAGACCTACAGAGGCAGCAATTCCTTTTCCTCCTTTAAAATTAAGGTAAAAAGGAAAATTATGCCCCAGAATACATCCTGCTGCCGCATACAGGCTCAACAGAGGCAGAATCTCTGCATATCTGTCCCCAAACAGTGCCCGGACAATAAGGATCGCAGCCACACATTTCAGACAGTCACAAAGCAGATTCAGGGCTCCCGCTTTTTTGCCCAGGGTACGCATTACATTGGTGGATCCCAGATTACCGCTTCCCTGCTTGCGAATATCTGTATGATAAATCTTTCCCATAATATACGCTGTTTGAAAAAGTCCGCACGCGTATCCAATCAGTAAACAGATGATACGTTCCATATCTATTCCTTTTCACCCCGTTCGCGGACAATAAATTTCAGCGATGTTCCTGCAAATCCAAAAGCGTCACGGATTTTATTCTCCAGATATCTTGTATATGAAAAATGCATCAGTTCCTTGTCATTGACAAAAATCACAAAGGTAGGCGGTTTGACAGCCACCTGGGTCATGTAGTAGATCTTCAGACGTTTGCCCTTGTCTGAAGGCGGCTGCTGCATAGCCACTGCCTCAGAAAGGATTTCATTGAGAACACCAGTCTGAATACGCAGGGTCTGATTTTCAATAACCGCATCAATAGTCTCAAACATTCTGGAAATCCTGAGCCCTGTTTTTGCAGAAATAAATACAAGCTCCGCATAAGGCATATATGCCAGAACCTCCCGGATACGGTTGGTATGTTTATAAATGGTCTTGTCATTTTTCTCAATAGCATCCCACTTGTTTACTGCAATGATCACACCCTTGCCCCGCTCATGGGCAATTCCGGCGATTTTGGCATCCTGCTCGGTAACTCCCTCAGAAGCATCGATCATAACAATGACCACATCTGCCCGCTCCACTGCAGTAACTGTACGGATCACACTGTAACGTTCAATCTCCTCTTTTACCTTACCCTTACGGCGAAGTCCGGCAGTATCAATAAAGATATAATCCTTTCCCTGCCACTTCACTCTGGTATCTACCGCATCTCTGGTAGTACCGGCAATATCTGAAACGATTACCCTGTCCTCGCCCAACAGCTTGTTCACCAGCGATGATTTTCCTACATTTGGTTTTCCCACAATGGCAATTTTCGGAATATCCTCATCCTGCTCTGTATCCGCATCCTCTGGGAAATCCTTGATTACTTCATCCAGCATATCACCCAGGCCCATACGGTTTGCTGCAGAAATAGGGATGGGCTCTCCGATTCCCAGATTATAAAACTCGTATACATCCATCATAAATTTCTGTACACTGTCCACCTTATTTACCACAAGTACTACCGGCTTACCGCTTCTGCGGAGCATATCCGCTACCTTGGCATCTGCATCCACCAGTCCCTGATGCACATCTGTGATAAAAATTATTACATCCGCCGTATCAATGGCAATCTGTGCCTGCTCCCTCATCTGAGAAAGGATAATGTCACTGCTGTCCGGCTCAATACCACCTGTATCGATCATGGTAAAGGTTTTGTCCAGCCAGGTTACATCTGCATAAATCCTGTCTCTGGTTACACCCGGTGTATCCTTTACAATGGAAATCTTCTCACCTGCCAGTGCATTAAACAGGGTGGATTTACCTACATTAGGCCTTCCCACTATTGCTACTACTGGTTTGCTCATATATTTGTCTCCTTTTTATTTTTTTATGGTCAGGGGGATTGATCACGCAATCCACAAGATCTGCTCCCGGTTCATCTACTACCACCAGCTCTGTTCCCAAGGCTTCCCTTATGTCATCCACTGTCAGGTCATCCAGAAAAACATCCTCGCCGCTTCTGAGCATATTACAGGGGATCAGGACTTTCTCTCCCAGTTCCCTGTCCTTCAGCTGTTCTCTCAGATCTGTACCGGTGATCAGTCCTGAAACTGTAATTCTTTCACCAAAAAAATCATTCCTGATGGTGTAGACATTTACTTTTATATTAGGAAATTTCTCCTTTATCAGCCCCATATACTGTTGAATAAAGGGAGCTGCAAGCTTTCCTGTTGCCACAGAGGCTGTAAACTCTCTGTCATCACCTTCCAGCCCGGCAAGTCTCTCCTTCACTTCTGTTTCCAGAAGGCGCATCATGCCCACACCATTTTCCAGCTGCAGATATCCGTCATAACGGGTCTCCTCCGGAAGTTTTTTCCCTGCCAGGATGTACCACTCATCTGAAGCGTGGATAAAATGGATTCCATGGCGCTCCATCATAATCTTCTGCCAACGCTCCACCTGTTCGATCAGGTACTCTGCATCTTCCCTGTCAAAGGGCTCCAAAGGATAAAGACCATCCCTGTATCTGGAAAGTCCCACCGGCACTATCGATACGCTCTGAAGAACCGGTGCATATTCAGAAAGCTTCTCCAGACTATATTCCAGTTCTTCCCTGTCATTAATTCCTTTGCACAAAACGATCTGCCCATTCATGGTCACACCGCCCTGGTACAGCTTGTCTACCTTTTTCAGTGCATCCCCTGCAAAACGATTGTGGAGCATTTTACATCTGAGCTCCGGGTTCATGGTCTGAAAAGACACATTGATGGGGGAAAGATGAAACTTTATAATGCGATCCAGGTCATATTCGCTCATGTTAGTGAGAGTCACATAATTTCCCTGCAGAAAAGAAAGCCTGGAATCATCATCCTTGAAATATAAAGTTTCCCGCATATTCGGCGGCATCTGATCAATAAAGCAGAAAATACAATGGTTGGAACAGGAGCGGTAATCATCCATAAGACTGTTCTCAAATTCTACTCCCAGATCATCCTCATAATCCTTCTCAACCTCAAGCTCCCATTCCTCACCGTTTTTTTTGCGGATCAGAAGTTCTACCATCTCATCATTCATCAGATATCTATAATCAAAAACATCCTCCACCGGCTGGCCATTAATGGATACCAGCATATCCCCTGGTACCAGTTCCAGTTCCTCCCCGATACTTCCGGGCAGTACTCTGGAAATCACATGCATATTTTTTTTCATTAATATTACTCCAATACTACTCCATAAATATCAAAATTGATATACACGATTATACCGCTACATTATCATAACAATTTTATAAGAAAAAATCAATAAATTCCTTGACTGGATTTAGGTCAAATGTTATAAATTATATTGGAATCAAATATTTTTTCAAACTACTTAGGAGGAATATTATGCCAAACATAGAATTATTGGAAAAATCCATGCCTGTAGCACCTATTCGTATTGCTGCCCTTGGCTGCCCGGAGCTTGCCCAGGAGGTAGACAGAAAACTGGTGAAATTCCGTAAGGAACTGATCGCAAAAAAACAGCTCAGTATTATTCCCCAGGGCTACAGCGAGGAATCTTTCATGGTTGAATGTGAGTGTCCCCGTTTCGGAACCGGCGAGGGCAAAGGCTATATTAAGGAATCCGTCCGTGGTACCGACCTTTTCATTATGGTGGATGTTACCAATTACAGTGAAACCTATACTGTATGTGGACATGAGAATCATATGTCACCGGATAATCATTTCCAGGACCTGAAGAGGATCATCTCTGCAGCCACAGGTAAAGCACACCGTATTAATGTTATTATGCCATTTCTCTATGAGGGACGCCAGCACAGACGTACCAAGAGAGAATCCCTGGACTGTGCACTTGCACTGAAGGAATTAAGTGACATGGGTGTATCCAACATCATCACCTTTGATGCCCACGATCCCCGTGTACAGAACTCCATCCCTCTGAATGGATTTGATAATTTCTTCCCTACCTACCAGTTCCTGAAGGCGCTGATCAAAGGCGTGCCGGATCTGAAGGTAGACAATGATCATCTGATGATCATCAGCCCGGATGAGGGCGCTATGTCCCGTGCTGTATATTTTTCAAATATCCTGGGCGTGGATATGGGCATGTTCTACAAGAGAAGAGATTACTCCGTTATTGTTAACGGCAAGAACCCTATTGTTGCTCACGAATTCCTTGGTGACTCTGTTGAGGGCAAGGATGTGGTAGTCATCGATGATATGATTTCCTCCGGCGGAAGTATGCTGGATGTGGCCAAGCAGTTAAAAGAGCGCCATGCAAAACGTGTTTTTGTGTGCACCACCTATGGCCTTTTCACTGACGGACTTGCAAAATTCGATGAATATTACGAAAAAGGCTGGATGGACCGTGTGATCACCACCAACCTGAATTACCGCATTCCGGAACTTCTGGATAGACCTTACTACATTGAAGCAAATATGAGTAAATATCTGGCAAGTATTATGGATATCATCAATCATGATGTATCTGTAGAAAAAGTACGTTCCAGCAATGAGAAAATCATGTCTCTTATGGAAAAGATAAATGCAAAATAAAAATAACGGCAGCAAACATTTTTTTACGGTTTGCTGCCGTTACTTTTATTTCTTCAATCCCAAAAAGGCTCCCAGATTTCCTCTTTTTCCATGAGAGGCTCTGTGGGAAAAAAGCAGTTCCGGATTGCAGCAGGTACAAAGATTCGGCATGGATATATGCTCCGGCCGAATCCCAGACTCCAGAAAGACAATACGATTAGCCTCCCAGAGATTTAACTGGTATTTCCCATCTGCCTTTCCATAGAACAATATATCCCAGTACTTTCTGTCAAAAGCATCCTTCACACGTTCTATTACATCTTCACTTACCTCATAACAATCCTGACAGATGGAAGGCCCCACTGCCGCCAGGATATCTTCAGGATCACATCCGTACTCCTCTGTCATTTTCCTGACTGTCACATTTCCGATTTTCTGGACAGTTCCTCTCCATCCGGAATGGGAAAGCCCCACTACTCTCCGTTTGGGATCTACAAAATACAGGGGAACACAGTCTGCATAAAAGGTGGCCAGTATCAATCCCGGCACATCTGTGATCATACCGTCCACATCTGTATAATCTCTGGGTCCGGTAATTCCCTTTCCTCTGTCTTCAGCTGTAACCTTTCGCACATTGGCTGTATGAGTCTGATCAGAAGTTACAATATCTTCTGCGCAAAAGCCTATGGCAGCAGCCAGTCTGTCATAATTTTCTCTGACTGCCTTTTCCTCATCTCCCCGGGTAAAGCTTAAATTCATAGAGGTGTAAATCCCCTGGCTTACCCCTCCCAATCTGGTACTGAATCCATGAATGATTTCCTCCTGAGAGTCAAGAGCCGGATAGGTCAGATATACTACACCATTCTTATTATGTACCGTCATTTTCTGTGCATTTTTATCATGCCATTTTATTTCAACCATTTTATCCATCTGTTTTTCTCCTAAATTCCGTCCACAGCCGGCAACCGGCAGTATTTCCTTCAACTCCAGCAGTCAAAAGCATTTTTGACCCAGGTAAACTGGTTTCCGTCAATTCCTATCACATCAAAACGGCAGAGCAAATCCACACTATGATATTCCACTGTAAGAAAGTACTCTGCCACCCTGCTGATCACCCGCTGTTTGGCAGGAGTTACAGCAGTCAGTGCGCTTCCCGAAACTGCGGTATTCCGATATTTTACCTCTATAAACACAAGATACCTGCCATCCCTGGCGATCAGATCAATTTCACCTGATCTGCAGCGATAATTCTTGCACAGGATCACAAGTCCCTGCTTCTCCAGATAAGCAGCTGCTGCTGCCTCATAGCAGCCACCTGTTCTTCTCTTATTCTGCATGTAAAACTCCCGGTCTCTTTTTTGTAGGTATCTTTTGTATCAGGCAATATTATACAAAATGAGTAATAAAGGTTCTTCTGTGGATGGGACAGGGACCATATTTTTTCAGAGCCTCAATGTGTACCTGCGCCCCATAGCCTTTGTTGGATGCAAATCCATACTCCGGAAAAACTTTATCATATTCTTCCATCATCCGGTCCCTGGTCACCTTAGCCACAATGCTGGCCGCAGCAATAGACACACTTTTTGCATCCCCTTTAATGATCGGCACCTGGGGAATCTGAATCTCCGGAATCGTAACGGCATCATTCAGCAACAGCTGAGGCATTACCGAAAGCTTTCCCACAGCTTCCCGCATAGCTTCATAGGTTGCCTGAAGGATGTTGATCTGATCAATCCTTTCCGGATCAGCCATTCCAAGGCCTACTGCAACAGCCTCCCGCATGATCACCTCATACAGCTCCTCTCTTTTGGCTGCTGTAAGTTTTTTGGAATCATTCAGATAGAGAATCTGACTATCTGTGGGCAGGATCACCGCAGCAGCCACCACCGGACCTGCCAGAGGTCCTCTTCCTACTTCATCAATCCCGCAAAGCCAGCCCAGATGCTCATATTTATGCTCATAATACTTCATGGCTTCTGTCCGCTGTTTCTCAGCTTCCAGGGCTGCCTCTTTTTTATGGCACTGCTCTATCAGTTTTTTTACGCCGCTTCTGGAATCCTCTTCATACCTTTGGTATAAAGACGGATATTCACTGATATCTGCCGCAGCAAACTCAGACTTTATTTCACTGATCGTTTTCATTTTTCACCCACTCCAAGGTAATCCGTCCCAGCTTACCGGAACGGAAATCGTCAAACAGAAGAAGTGCTGCTTTTGCATAATCCAGTTCTTCCTGCTTTTTCAGGCATCCTCTGGCTTTTGCAATCTGCTCCAGGACTTCCACAGAAGTTCCCTGCTCTGTGATCTGATATCTTTCTGTGAGAGTTCCCTGATAGTTTTCTCTCAGATGATCGATCAGCCAAAGGGAAAGTTCCTCCATATTCAAAATATCATCCTTGATAGAACCCACACAGGCAAGGCGCATTCCCACCTGCTGGTCTTCAAATTTTGGCCAGAGAATTCCCGGAGTATCCAGAAGCTCCACCCCCTTATTCAGGCGGATCCACTGTTTTCCTTTGGTAACTCCTGGTTTGTTTCCTGTTTTTGCACAGGCTTTTCCTGCAAAAGTATTAATAAAGGTAGATTTGCCTACATTTGGAATTCCTACCACCATGGCACGGATCGGACGGTTTTTAATCCCGCGTCTCCGGTCTCTCTCTGTTTTCTCTTTACACGCCTCCAGGATCACGTTCTGAATTGCCTTCATGCCGGAACCCTTTCTGGAGTCTATCTTTACCACAAAAAAGCCTTTGCTCTGAAAATAAGCCTTCCAGGCCTCATTCTGCCTTTCATCTGCCAGATCCGCTTTATTCAGCAAAATCAGTCGGGCTTTGTTTTTTCCAAGTTCATCAATATCCGGGTTTCTGCTGGAAAGAGGCACACGGGCATCAACCAGCTCAATGATCAGATCGATCAGCTTGATATCTTCCTGCATCTGCCTTTTAGCTTTGGTCATATGACCAGGATACCACTGTACGTTCATAACTTACCTAACCTTTCAAAAATCCAATTTTACTTCTGGGAGATATGGTAAACCATAACTTACCCACAATATATTTTTTCTTTACATTTCCGATATCAGCATACCGGCTGTCTTCACTGTTGTTCCTGTTGTCACCCAGCACAAAATATTCACCGCTTTCCAGCGAAACCGCACTGGAAGCAAGTCCCCCATTGCTGATCTCAGGAAAATCACCGTCATTTTCATAGACAGCACCATTGATCAGGATTTTTCCTCCTGAAATCTGTACTGTCTCGCCGGGAAGCCCGATCACACGGCTGATATGAAGAGCTGCATCGTCACTTCCATTGGTTTTAAAAACAATAATATCACCTCTTTGGGGAGAAGATATTTTATAAATCCCTTTATTAACTAAAAAACGTTCTCCTACAGACAGAGTTGGTTCCATGGCACTTTCCTGCATAGTCACAGACTGAAACATCATGATTCCCACTACAATGGCAAAAAACAAAGTTACCAGAATCTCAAATATCCATGTAACAATCCTGCGGGTTTTGGCATTTTCCAGCCTGACCTCCAGCTTATCCTCTGCCTTATCCTTAAATCTGGATTCTTTTTTCCAATTCTTCATATTTATTGAAATCTCCTGACCGTTCCCTTGCATTCACAACGATGCCACTCTCAGAGGGGCATATATGTTCAGCATCGAAAAAGAGGGACAATACACAAGTTATTGTCCCTTCTTTCAAATTAATTCATGAAATTATTTAACAAGCTCTTTAACCTTAGCAGCTTTACCTACACGGTCTCTTAAGTAGTTCAGTTTCGCACGACGTACTTTACCACGACGGATAACTTCTACTTTAACAACATGTGGGGAATGCAGTGGCCATGTTTTTTCAACGCCTACACCGTTAGAATTCTTTCTTACAGTGAAAGTAGCTCTGTTGCTTCCGCCCTGTTTCTTAAGAACTGTTCCTTCAAAAATCTGAACACGCTCACGGTTACCCTCTTTGATCAGCGCGTGTACTCTTACAGTATCACCAGTTTTGAATTCCGGTACTTCAGCTTTCAGCTGAGCAGCTTCGATGTTTTTGATAATTTCGTTCATTTTATTTTCTCCTATTCTTATATGGATGTTCTTAATACAATTTTTGTAACAGAGGACCATCTTTTTTCACAACATTTGTGATTATACTATAGAGCAATGCAGTTTGCAAGCCTTTTTTACAATCTTTTGATAACCAGGGCCAAAAATTCAAAAAGTCGTTCGTGCTTGCACGATAAGACTTTTGAATTTGGGGCCCGCCAAACATGAGAAAGTAGCGATTTACGCAGTAAATCAGCGGATTTCGAATGTTTGAGAATTGCGGGAGCTGCTTCGCAGCGGAGCAATTCGTGGATATCAAGTTAGGGGCAAAATATTTTTTGCCCCTAACTTCCTTTCACCAACAGATCACTTCGCAACCGGTTTCTGTGACCAGAACAGTAACCTCCCACTGTGCGGAGGGAAGTCCATCCTCTGTACGCACAGTCCATTCATCCAGCTCATCTGTCCAGATCTCATCGCTTCCCATATTAACCATAGGTTCGATTGTAAACATCATACCCGGCACCATGAGAACGCCGGTATTTTCTTCTGATACATAGCTTACCCATGGATCCTCATGGAACTCCACACCTACTCCGTGGCCACCGATCTCCCGTACCACAGAAAAACCATTTTCTACTGCATGCTTATGTACTGCGCTGCCCATATTTCCGATAGGGGTCCATGGCTTTACCATGGAGATACCGATCTCCACGCATTCCTTTGTCACCTTTACCAGCTTTTCCTTTTCAGGACTTACCTTGCCAATGCAGAACATTCTGGAGGAATCAGAATAATATCCGTTATAGATTGTGGATACATCCACATTGATAATATCCCCCTCTTTAAGGATCTCCTCCTCATTGGGAATTCCGTGGCATACTACATCATCAACAGAGGTACACACGCTTTTGGGGAAGCCTTCGTAATCAAGGGGTGCCGGGATTCCTCCATGGCGGACAGTCTCCTCATGAACCCATCTGTTAATCTCCGCCGTAGAAATTCCGGGACGGATATGCTCCTCAACATAATCAAGTACAGCAATGTTGATCTTACAGCTCTCTTTAATCTTTTCAATCTGCTCAGGGGTTTTGATCAGGCTGTGGTCGATCACTGCATACCCCTCCCGCTTCATTGCCTCCATTTTCTCATCAAACGCCTCATGGCATTTCTTGTATTTTTTTCCGCTTCCGCACCAGCACGGATCATTTCTGCCGATTTTTACAGACATATATTTTAACGCTCCTTAGTTTCTATTCATCCGCGGATTTCTTGTCTTTGGATGTTTCTTCTTTTGTTGTATTGCCCTCATCTGTTGTATTACTTTCATCTGAAGACATGATCTGATTCAGTTCATCGATCATCTCTTCATCTTTTAAGCGGAATTTTACCTCCACTCGTCTGGACGCATCCTTATTTACATTTCCCTGGGCATCCAGAATGGGATTTGCACTGGAATGTCCGTTTACAGTCAGATAGGTCTGAAGATCTGAAATCTGATTCTCATTCAGGAAATCCTCACGGATCTCAGTAAGGTACTCTGCCACTGCCAGGGAACGTCTCTGGGACAGCTCCAGGTTATAGGTATAGTCACCGTCTGTATCTGTATAGCCGTCAATAATAATCTCTGCCAGATATTTCTTGTACTCATCCTGCAAAAGAACCTTACAGTAAATGGGAAGAATATTGGAAAGCTCTGCCTTACCTTCGTCTGTCAGCTCTGCCTGGTCATAGTCAAACAGTACGCTGGCATTTAAAGTCAGAGCTCCTGTCTGGGAATCAATATTTACACTAACATTGTTTTTTTCAAATTCTTTCTGTAAAGCTTCGATAACGTCTGCTTTTACACCAATAATATTATCAATCTTCTGCTGCTGTTCGGACAGAAGGGTGGTCTTTTCATCCAGGGCGCTTTTTTGTTTCTTCAAAGTAGCCTGCTGCTTTTTCAGCTTGGCCGCAAGCTCTTCCAGCTGCTTTTTCTGTTTATCCAGCTGTTCATCCTGAGAACTTAGCTTGCTGTCTTTTTCATCCAGCTCATTCTGCTGAGCAAGGATTTCCGCAGTATACTGCTCCTGTAGGGCAATTTTGTCATCTCTTTCCTTGATGCTCTCATTATAGCTTTTCTGTGCCTGAAAAAGAGTGACGCACATAATCAGGACGAAAAGGAGCAATACACCGGCCATCATATCAGAATAGGAACGCCAGACATTAAATCCGCCTTCCTCTGATTTCTTCTTTTTGCGCATAGTCTTCTCCTTTTCTTATCTGAATAAACCGAATTTCCCTTTCTGAGGAGTTTTGGAAAGTTCCCTCAGGTTTCTGTTCATTTCTTCCAGGAGAGCCTCCTGTTTTTCTCCCTGCTCCTTCATAAGAGCATATAACCGATCAATAGACTGTCTGTCAGCCATTCTGGAAGCATTCAGATTCTGCTGTCCTCCTGCCAGAGAAATATTGCCATTTTCCTTTGTAACTGAAATATCTGTCAGAAGTCTGCGCACCTCTTCCATGGTCTGTAACGTCTTATCCTGGCAGGACGCAAAATCTGCCAGTCTTTTTTCCAGTTCTTCCATTACCTGCCGGTTTGCATTGAGCACATCTGTACCTGTCTGACTGGCAGCAGAAACCTTTTCCATTCCCTGGGAAGCTGTCTCCACATATCTCTGCATGGTCTGGTTGCAGGCTACCCAGAATTTAGCAGAGGTTTTCTCAGCCTCTTTGAGATAATCTGCCACTCTCTGATAGTCCTGCTGCTGCATTTTCTGGATCTCCTGATTATCCTGGGCGATCCTGGAAGCAGTAGACATATAACGTCCCTGGGCATTTCCAAGTTCATTGACCATGTCCTTCATGGTTTCACTCTGTCTCTCATAGGAAGAATTCAGCTGATCGCTCATAGTATGATACAGGTTGGTGGTATATTCTGTATTTTCCTTCTGGGCTTTCTTTAACTGCGCCAGAGCATCATTAAAATCTTTAAACTGCATCTTAAAGGAGCCGTTCATCTCCCGCAGGAAAGAACGGAGAATCTCCTGCATCACATCCTGCTGGCAGCTGGTCACAGATTCTGTCAGCACATCCAGAGATTCATTCATCTTCTGGAAAGTAGGATTAATGGCCTTTTCAAAGCTCTGTGCCATTTCTGCAGAAAGCTGCTCTGCCATCTGTTTCATAGCCTTTACCTGAAGCTTCTGGCTGGCAACCATAAGATTTCTGGATTCATTCTCTGCTGTAGGCAGGACATAAATATGGAATTTCTCCAGAAACGCCTGAAGCTTCTCATTCATATCAGAGAAAACACTCTTCATCCCTGAGGTATAAATAATAGCAAAAGCAATTCCATAGATAGAGGTCAGGAAGGCAACCTTAATACCTGCCACCAATGAAGACACAGAATTGGTCATTGTCTCGTAGCTGGAGGGTTCAAAGTTCTTAAGTCCCCATACCAGACCGATAAAGGTTCCCAGAATACCCAGACTTGTAAAAATATCCGGGATCATTTCCAGAATACGCTTATGTACATGAAGATCAATATCATCTTCATTGATATAGTCCTCGATCTCACCAATACCTTCTTTTGCCTGATTCATTCCATCCACAAAGTCATCCAGCCTTCCGTCCAGATATTTGTGATCAAAAATCCCTTTCAGGTAGACAAGGCTTTCATTTTTTACCTTGCCGGGCGTTTTGAAAATGCCTGTCAGCTCCTCTTTTCCTCTGTGAAGGGCCTGTCCGATCCCTTCAACCCTGAACATTCCGCCCAGCATTCCAGCCAGGTAAAGCACTGTCATGATCGCCAGAAACACAAAGTTATAGATCATGGTACTGACAGAACCCTTACCTGTAAAAACTGTCATTGCAATACATCCTGCCAGCACCGCCAAAAATGCCAGCAGATTTAAAACCTTTTTGCTCATGGTACACCTCCTGTAATCCTCAGTATTTTTTACCAGTAACTGTTCCGCATATACACAGTTACATTTATCATACACAACCGGTATGAAAAATCTGTAATCATCATATCACAACATCATATCAAGAACAAGTAAGACTGCACAAAAAAGTCCTGGACAGCACCTGCCCAGAACTTCTTTTTCACTCAAAAGCTCTCTGTAAATTTTCTGTTTATGCGTATACCTTATCTTCTTCCAGAAGGCAGGCTTTGCCGTCCTTTACCTCCACAAGATTAACACTACAGTTAGGCGGTACACAGCCATGCCAGAAATGTGCCTCATCCTGATAAACATTCTGAAGCAGGGCTCTCACAGCACATCCGTGGGAAGAAACCAGAATGGTTTTGTCCTGCAGCACCGGATCTGTTGTTTTTTCTATCCAGAAATCCCGGGTACGCTTCAGGATATCAGCAATATTCTCACCGTTCTCCGGTCTCTCAAAAGCCAGCGGCTTATTGAAAAAAATATCCATCTCCGGACTGATAATATTTCCTCCGGCATCCTTAAACTGTGTTCCCTCCAGAACACCAAAATCAATCTCCTGAATCCTCTTATCAGGAATTACAGGAATTTCTCTGTCTCCCAGCACATAATGTGCAGTCTCCCTGGCTCTGGTCAGAGGACTGGTAAAACAGACATCAAAGGGAACATCCTTCAATGCCTCCCCGGTGCGTTTTGCCAGTTCAATTCCTTCCGGTGCCAGGGGAATATCTACAGCCCCCTGCACCTTTTTTAATTTGTTCCACCGGGTAATTCCATGTCTTAATACATAAATCAGCATTAGCTTCTCAACTCGATTCCAAGTTCTGTCAGTCCATTCAGGATTTTCTTCATTGCTGCTGTGATCTCACTCTCCTCCAGAGTTTTGTCATGATGACGGAACACCAGAGAATATGCCATGGATTTATATCCTTCTTTGATCTGATTACCTTCATATATATCGAAGAGCTGGTAGCTTTCCAGGATCTTGCCACCCCTCTGTGTCAGTACATGCTCGATCTGTCCTGCCAGTACAGCTTTCGGAACAACCATACTTAAGTCACGGGTTACAGCAGGATATTTGGCAATTCCTGTATATTTGTGATTAAAGCTTGCAAATTCCAGAACTGTAAGAATGTCGATCACTGCCACATAGGCCTTGTCACCGATTCCATAAGTATCTGCAACCAGCGGATGAACCTCTCCCAGATAACCTACAACCTTACCGCCATAAATCATATTTGCCTGTCTGCCCGGATGGAGATAGGATTTTTTGCTGTCAGGATCATAATCCACTCTTTCACGCATACCTACCTTTTCAAAGAATTCCTCGCAGACACCCTTCATATCAAAGAAGTCACCGTTTCCATACATTCCCAAGGTAAAATGCATTCTTTCCTCCGGAAGTTCAGTAAGAGGCAATGCCTTTGGACGGTATACATTTCCCAGTTCATAGAGACGTACATCTTTATTTCTTCTGTTATAGTTTGTTGCCAGAGAACTGAGCATACCATTTAAGGTAGTTGTTCTCATAACACTGTAATCCTCACCCAGTGGATTGCTGATCACAATTCCCCTGCGGAGTTCACTGTCAGCCGGAAGTCTTAATTTATCAAATACCTTCGGGCTTTCAAAAGAATAAGTCATGCCTTCAGAAAAACCACAGTATTCTGCGATATCCCTTGCAACAGCTTCAATACGAAGCTTAAATGGCAGTTTACCTGTTGTAGCTTCCCCATTGGGCAATGTGGTGGGAATTTTGTCATATCCGAAGAATCTGGCAATCTCTTCCGCTACATCAGCCACATAGTGAATATCCTGACGGAAGGTAGGTGCTACGATCTCATTGGTCTTCTCATCATAGGTAAGCTCAACCTTTGCCAGGAATCCAAGCATTTCTTCCGGGGTAAGGCTGGTTCCCAGAAGTGCATTGATTTTCTCTGGTTTAAAAGGTACTCTGGACGGCTCGCTGACTTTATTGCAGACATCCACCATTCCGCCCACAACCTCTCCTGCACCCAGTTCCTCCATGAGCTGGCAGGCTCTGTCAATGGCAGCCTGTGCATTGTTTGGATCCAGACCCTTCTCAAATTTACCGGAAGCATCTGTACGGAGGCCAATCCTTTTGGAAGAAAGACGGATATTGGTGCCGTCAAAGCATGCTGCCTCAAAGAGAACTGTTTTCACCTCATCTGTGATCATAGAATTCTCTCCGCCCATGATTCCGGCAATTCCTACAGGTTTTTTGCCGTCACAGATCATCAGCACCTGATCATCCATGACACGTTCCTGGCCATCCAGTGTGACGAATTTTTCATCCTTTTCTGCACAGCGTACAACAATTTCTCTGTTCTCAATGGTATCCAGATCATAGGCATGCATTGGCTGGCCAAATTCTTCCATAACATAATTGGTGATATCAACCAGATTATTGATAGGGCGGATTCCGTTGGAAGCCAGACATCTCTGCATCCATTTTGGGGACGGTTCGATCTTTACATTTTTTACAACTCTTGCACAGTAACGTGGGCAAAGCTCCGGATTCTTCACTGTAACCTTTACATAATCAGATGCCTTTTCTTCATTGCCCTTACAATCTACAACAGGAGGACAGAATTTTTTATCAAAGGTAGCCGCTGCTTCTCTGGCAATTCCAAGAACTCCATAGCAGTCTACACGGTTAGATGTGATCTCATATTCAAAGACAACATCATCCAGTCCAAGTGCCTTTACCGCACTTTCTCCTACTACTGCATCCTCCGGGAAAATATAAATTCCGTACTCCGGTGCATCCGGGTACATCTCTTTGGTACTTCCCAGTTCTTCAATAGAACACATCATACCATAAGAATCCACACCGCGAAGCTTGCCCTTTTTGATCTGGACTCCTCCCGGAGTTTTCTTGCCGTCATGTCCGCCTGCTACCCGTCCGCCGTCCAGAACAACAGGAACCTTATCTCCTTCTTTTACATTGGGTGCACCGGTTACAATCTGAACCGTCTCTGTTCCTACATCCACCTGGCAGATGATCAGCTTATCTGCATCCGGATGTCTTTCAATTTTTTTAATCTGTCCAATGACGATTTTGTCCAGGTCTGCATCCAGCTTCTCAAAGCCCTCTACCTTTGTACCTGTCAGGGTCATGGCATCGGTATATTCCTGTGCTGTCACATCAAGATCCGGCACATACATTTTAATCCAAGATAATGAAGTATTCATTTTTCCTAATCCTCTTTCTTATATAAAATAAATAAGCCTATACTTAAGGAATTTCCACGACACTTGTCGTGGAAGCCGCTCGCTCCACTTCGTTTCGCTCACTAAAATTGTTTTATAAAGCGAATGTCGTTTTCGTAGAGCAGGCGCATGTCATCGATTTCGTATTTAAGAAGAGCAATTCGCTCCAGGCCTACACCGAAGGCAAAGCCTGTATATTCCTCAGGATCAATTCCGCACATGCTTAATACATTTGGATGTACCATACCACAGCCAAGGATTTCAATCCATCCGGAGCCTTTACAGAAACGGCAGCCTTTACCGCCACACTTGAAGCAGGATACATCTACCTCAGCACTTGGCTCAGTGAATGGGAAATGATGAGGTCTGAATTTGGTTTTTGTCTCAGGTCCGAAGAGCTCCTGGGCAAATTCCTGAAGAGTTCCCTTCAGATCCGCAAATGTAATATTCTTATCAATAACCAAACCTTCAATCTGATGGAAGGACGGAGAATGCGTAGCATCTACCTCATCTGAACGGAACACACGTCCCGGTGCAATCATACGGATAGGCAGTTTGCCTTTTTCCATAGTACGTGCCTGTACCGGGGAGGTCTGGGAACGAAGCAGAATGGAATCTGTGATAAAGAAAGTATCCTGTTCGTCACGTGCCGGATGGTTTTCCGGAATGTTAAGCTTTGTAAAGTTATAATCAGCATATTCAACTTCCGGACCTTCAACAACCTCATAGCCCATACCTACGAAAATACGCTCAACCTCTTCCAGCGCGATGGTATTGGGATGACGATGTCCGATCTTCGCTTTCTTTGCAGGAAGTGTTACGTCAATAACTTCCTGTTTCATTTTTTCCTCACGGACAGCTTCCTCCAGTTTTGCTTTTGACTCATCCAGGAGAGCTTCTATCTTTGTTCTGGTCTCATTTACCAGCTGTCCGACTTTCGGACGTTCCTCCGGAGCAACATCCTTCATGCTTTTTAAAATAGCAGTCAATTCTCCTTTTTTGCCAAGGTATGCAACACGTACCTCGTTTAACTTATCCAGGCCCTCGGATTCATCAATCCGTTTTTTGGCAGCTTCAGCCAGTTCCTGAAGTTTTTCTTTCATATCCATGATTCTTTTCTCCTTTATAAAAATATTCGTAATTTCCTGATTAAGGGTCGCAAATCCGTAAACAAGAAAGAATCCTGCTTGCAGGATTCTCCGCCTGCGACGGGTCGCTTCAGCGACATAATTCCTCTCCGCCGCAGTGCGATCCTGCCCGGAGGGCTTTGTTATGTTATAGGAACATTACGGAGTAATTTCCTATAACATAACAAAAGCCCCGTCCCTCATATAAGGGACGGAGCATATCCGCGGTACCACCCTGCTTCCTGCTTTATACAGGCTCTCGGTCTGCTTAACGCGCAGCAACGTCATTCCCTACTAAACAATCATATCTGATCACATCATCAATCCTAACAGAACATTCAGGAATGCAGCTCCGGTGGGAAATTCAGGAAATATCTGAACCCGTGGAAGCTTTCAGCCGATGACCTCCACTCTCTGATGGAAAATAAATCCCTAAAAACACCTTCTGTGCCTTTTCATTTATTAACAGTATTACTATGCCACAGTCCGAAAAATATGTCAAGAGTCATTTTCTGCTTTCTCAGTTGATGCTTTCTCATCTGCCGCCTCTTTTGCCTGCTGTCTTCGCTCTCTCTCATGATCGATCATTCCTTTGACAGACCGATGGGCCTTACGGAAATCCTTCTCAAAATATGCATTGATCTCTGCTCCGTACAAAAACAGATTCATGCAGAAATACAACCAGATCATTACCATGATAATCGTGGTCAGATTCCCGTACATATTGGAAAATCCCGGAAAAATCTCAAAATAAAGAGAAAATCCATAGGAAAATATAGACCAGGCCACTGCAATGATCAAAGCTCCGGGAACCTGACTTTTTAAGGTTGCCTTCCGGTTCGGAAGCACCTTATAAAGCAAAAGAAATACCAGAAAAAGCACTGCAAAAACAAGTTCCGTCCTGGCACCTAATATCCTGCCCAGAACCTTTCCCACAAAAGGAATATACATGGCCGCAAGCTCCTGGATCCGGTTACCAAGCACAAGCATAAGCAGACAGATGATCAGTGCCACCACCAGTGAAAAGGTATAAAAAACCGCATAAATCCTGGTAATCAGCCAGTTACGAGTTTCCTTTACATGATAAATGGTGTTCAGTCCATTGATCAGGGACTGCATACCTTTCCCCGCAGACCACAGTGCTACAAGGGCAGAAATAGGTACAATAGCTGTACTTCTCTTATAAACATCCACTACGATTCCAAGAACAAAACTCTGGATATTCTCAGGAACAAATGCAACAATGGCATCACGCACCATATTATAAGTAACCGGTGTATATCTGACCAGTGTTGTCAGAAAAAGGATACAGGGAATAAAGGAAAGAATCAAAAAATAGGCAGCCTGTGTGGCATATGCTCCTACATGATCCCCTGACACACGATTCATAAATCCAAGCAGAAGTGAAACCACTGATTTCTTCTCTTTCTCCTTCTTCATATATCTCTCCATTCTATTTATATTCAGGGAGATCCTTCTTGCCGTTTACCGGCAAATCACTTCATATTATTCTTTTATGTAAAACCTGTAAGAGGTTTCAGAGTTGTAATGCTCTCCGGCTGCAAGAACAGGAGAATGGAAATCCTCCACATTTACAGCATTTGGCTCTACCTGTGTTTCCAGACAGAAGGCATCTCTCTGATTGTAAACATGTCCGTTTTTACCCTTTTCGTTCTCTACAAAATTAGCTGCATAGAACTGCACACAAGGACAGTCAGAAGTTACATCCATAGCAATTCCGGTTTCTTTGCTGTATGCAGTGGCAATGAGTCTGCGATTGCCCTTAGAATAATTGTCAGTCACATAATTATGGTCATATCCGCCGGTGAATTTCAGCTGTTCAAAATCTGCATTGATCCTCTCTCCCATCTGTCTGGCAGTTCTGAAATCCATAGGAGTACCCTCCACCGGTGCGTATTCTCCCGTAGGAATAGAATGGCTGTCAGCTACAGGTGTATAGTAATTTGCATGAATGGTCAGATACTGATCCATGGCTGAGCCACTTCCCTCTCCGCTCAGGTTAAAATAAGAATGATTGGTCATATTTCCTACTGTAGGTTCATCGCATACGCCCTGATAATGGATTTTTAATTCATTTTCTTCTGTAAATTCATACTTCACAGAGACATCAAATTCTCCCGGAAAACCATTTTCTCCGTCCGGGCTGATACGGTTAAATACAATGCTGTTTTTATCCTGAGAAATCTCAGCCACTTTCCACAGCTTCTTCTCAAAACCATCCGGACCGCTGTGAAGATTATTGTCATTTTCATTCTGTGCAAGTCTTACCTCTCTGTCTCCAAGCATAAACCTTGCACCGGCAATACGGTTACCGCTTCTGCCGATCACTGCTCCGAAAAAGCATCCATTCACCTCATAAGATTCCAGGTCATCATATCCCAGAACTACATCTGTCAGCTTCCCCTCTCTGTCCGGTACACACAGCTTCACCAAAAGAGCCCCAAACTCTGTTACTTCCACAAATGCTCCGGATTCATTTTCCAGATGATAGATCTTAACTGTTTCTCCTGTGGGCAATACACCAAATTTTCTTTCACTTACACTCATTGCCTGCAACCTCCCAATATAATATATAATCACGAAAAGCCTTTTCATTTGCTTTTTTACTGAAAAAAAGAGCCCGGTCACGGCTCTGTCTTTTCTTGAAACTCCCGAAATGTCGTTCCCTTCCCATTGACGCCTAGCCGTAGCTAGGTGGGTATCCTCAATAACATTTCTGCCTTCCGCTGCATAATGACGGCCTGACATCCATGGTACAATGTTGGATTCCCGTTAAAGTCGATGTAGGTTCAAAAAAAGAAGGGGCCTCGAACATTTCAGGATATTTTAGATGGTTTTATTATACTCTAGTATATAGTTTTTTTCAACATAAAATGCACAAATTATAAGATTCCAAGAATTTCCTTCACAGCTTTTGGCATATCAGGAGCATCCACCACTTTGTCATGAAGAACAGGAGCTGTACGGATGGTCTCAACTGCCTGCGGAATCTTCACACCGGACAGGATACAAAGCTCATCAGCCAGGGCAAAATCATCCTTGCCCTCTGTATCAACTCCAAGAGCATCCATAACACTTCTGGTAAATTTATAAGGGCTGGCTGTGGAAGCGATCACTACAGGAAGCTTATCTCCTGTTTCCTTTACATATTTGTCATATACACCGGCAGCAACTGCAGTATGGGTATCTATCACATAATGACTGTTTTTGAAAACTCCGGCGATGGTTGCAGCTGTTTCCTCTTCTGTACAGAAATTTCCGTAGAAATCTCCCAACTGGGATTTCATTTTCTCTGTGATCGTGTACTCTCCGCCTGCAGATAATGCCTGCATCAGCTCAGCACATTTCTTTGCATCTGCACCTGCAATACGGTAAATAAGGCGCTCCAGATTACTGGAGATCAGGATATCCATGGAAGGAGAAGTTGTCAGGATAAAGTCACGTTTTCTGTCATAGGTACCTGTACGGAAGAAATCATACAGTACTTTATTATCATTGGACGCACAGATCAGCTTATGTACAGGAAGACCCATCTGCTTTGCATAATATGCAGCAAGGATATTTCCAAAGTTTCCTGTAGGCACTGTGATATTGATCTCCTGTCCGTCCTTGATCTTTCCTTCGCGGACCAGGGATGCATATGCATATACATAATATACGATCTGCGGAACCAGACGTCCGATATTAATAGAGTTTGCCGAAGAGAACTGATAACCTGCCTGATCAAGCTCTCCTTCCAGCTTCTGGTCATTAAACATTTTCTTTACAGCAGTCTGGGCATCATCAAAATTGCCGGTAATTCCCACTACGTAGGTATTATTTCCCTTCTGGGTAACCATCTGCTTCTCCTGAATAGGGCTTACACCATTCTTTGGATAAAAGACAATGATCTTTGTGCCCGGTACATCTGCAAAGCCTGCCATAGCAGCCTTTCCTGTATCCCCTGATGTTGCGGTGAGGATCACGATCTCATTTTTTACATTATTTTTCTTTGCTGCTGTAGTCATAAGATGGGGAAGAATTGATAAAGCCATATCCTTGAATGCAATGGTAGCTCCATGGTACAGCTCCAGGAAATATACTCCGTCTGCCTCATGAAGCGGTGCGATTGTCTTTGTATCAAATTTATCGTCATAGGCTCTGCTGATGCAGTTTTTCAATTCCTCTTCTGTGAAATCTGTAAGGAAACGCTTCATTACCTCATAAGCAGTCTCCTGATAACTCATCTGTGCCAGTTTATCCATAGGGACATCCAGCTTCGGAATCTCTGTAGGCACAAATAAACCGCCATCCTCAGAAAGTCCCTTTAAAATAGCCATGGAAGCTGTTACAGCCTCTTCTTTTCCTCGTGTGCTTTTGTATAATACCTGCATTGTATATCCTGCCTTTCCAAAGTTTTTCGTTTGTCAATTGAACCCATTATAGCATATACTTTAACAAAATACCATCCTAAATTATATCCCATTTATATGCCATCCATTTCTGTACAGATAGTAATTTTTCACAGAAAAAAAGAAAGACAGCTCTCTCAACGGAAAGTCTGTCTTTTATATCATCAGTTTGTTTTTGCCATCTGGACAATATTGGAAGCTCCCACCTGATCAACAAGCTTGGACTTGTCCCCTTCATCCGGATATGTATAAAATTCATGTACGCCATATTTGAAAAGCTTTTTCAGATCCTTTTCAAACCAGGTAACATTGTGGGATTCTGCCTCGGATTTCTGAATAAAGAAAAGTGCACCTTCAGAATAATCCTTACCTTCCAGTGCCTCACGCACTGCTTCTCTGGTATCATCCGTAACCTCAACCTCATAGATTCTTCCATCATAGGTAGGAGAAAACTGCGGAACACCATTTGTGGATTCCCACACTACTTCTGTAACATTATCAGGAAATTCTTCATTCTGCACACGATTCATGATCACATTTGCCACAAGTACCCGTCCCTTAATGTCCTCAGTTCCCGCTTCTGCCTCCACAATACGGAGCAGTGTATCGTAATCCTCATCGGACATAATGGTGGATTTCTGAGCAGAACTGATATATTTCTCATCAAGAGCATTGATCTTGCTCTGCATGGAAGCGCTCACATCAAACTCTGCCACACTGTCATCAATTTTCTTTACACGCTGTCCTACCATAACCTGCTCACAGGAAGTACCGATCCGCTCTACAGACTTCTGTCTGGTAACTGTACTGTTTACCCCGGACATTACGCCTGCGATCCCTGTAGGAAGTATGTCTGATCCTGATTCAACTGACTGGGAGGAAAAAGTCTCATTTTCATTCCCGGAAGCTGCATATACCTGTTTCTTACTGTCATCTCCAATTCTTCCGCCGGCGGCCAGAACAACTGCAGCACAGGTACACGCCGTAACCAGTATAAAGCTTTTAGCAGGATCTCCGGATTTTCTTCTTGTCACTGATCGTCCGGGCTGACCTTGTCTTTTTTGAACTTTCATACCTTTTATTCCTCTTTTTTCTTAATTCCAAAACGCAACATATAGTTGTAACATTTTTGTAATTTATAAGAAAATTATATTTAATAAAGACATTTTTGTCAAGCTTTTTTTACATTCCTGTAATATTTGTAGCCTTTACACAAATGATTATAGCTCCCCTCCCTCTGTACAGTCAATCTTAATCAACCTTGATTTTTCGCGTTTTTTCAAGTTTTCCCATACTTTGTTCGAAAAAAAAGGAATCCTTTTTACAGGATTCCTTATAAAATATTCGAAATATTTTCGTAACTTTTTGGAGCAGTTCAACTGTGTTTTTCCCCGCACACCAGAAACATAGGAGTAGGATTATAAAATTCATCTTTCTTCTGATAAATCCTGCTGCTGATCCCAAGATCGATGGAGAATTTTTCCATTTCAAGCCTTCCCAGAGTCTCCAGATCCCAGGCCGGCCGGATATAAGAGCTGATGGGCAGCTGACGCTTGATCTCCTCACATTCCTGCATCATGGCATCTCCCACTGTATGATGGGCATGATTTGCAGGAAGTCCCGAGGTATCCGCAAAATTATCAGCGCCATAATTGGCATCTGCATTCAGAAGGATTCCACCCGGTCTCAAGACCCGGATCCATTCCCTGTATGCACCCGCTGCATCCGGTAAAGTCCATGTGAGATTTCTGGAAATAACCACATCAAAACTACCACTTTTAAAGTCCAGTTTCTCCCCATCCATAATCTTAAAGGTACAGGAAACCTTTTCCTCCTTAGCCAGCTCCCGGGAATGACGGATCATATCAGGAGTCAGATCTATTCCTGTGACCTCATGTCCCAGTTTAGCCAGAAGAATGGTAAAAAATCCGGCACCGCATCCCACATCCAGGATTCTGAGTTTCCCTTCTGGCAGATACTTAAGAATCTCTCTCATCCATTTATCCGCCATATCGCTGTGAAGCTCGGCCCTTCTCTGCTCCTTAAAGCTGTCACTGCGTTTGGTCCAGTAAGCCGTAATTTTCTCCTTGCGGCTGTCCTCTTCTCTGCTAAAAGATCCATAAGTGATCATAGGTCCATCCTTGATCACCTGAAGGCTTCCAATCTGATAAAGGATCACACCGTTCAGATCGGAATAGCTTTTCTCCAGGATCTTTCCTTCATAATCTTTGGTACAGCCCAGATATTCTCCGGTTTTCACCAGATCTCCCGGCTTTTTAGCAGGATACCACAGACCGGATACAGTTGCAGACTGATACCGTACATTTTCAATTTCCATAGGATAATAGGTACTGTAGCTTCTCAGTCCCTGATAAACTCCCAGGAAACAAAGAATATTCCGCACATCCTTTCCTGTAGATTTCACTTCCTCTGCAGTCCAGCCACCCATCTGTCCCCGTTCGATCAGAACACTGGGAATCCCACAGGAAGCTGCATAATTATAAGCTCCTCCTGAGCCCACATTAGATTTGACCATATAAGGAACATCTGCCTGCTGTGCCATTTTCTGAGATATTTCCCTTACCTGCTGCACAGACTTTCCTGCATAATAAATATAAGGGGTCAGTTCTTCAAAGGAATCTCCACTGTGCAGATCTATGTAATAATCCGCCACACTCTGCAGCTTTTCTACAACTGCATAAGCCAGACGGTCCATACGGGTTCCTTCCGGATTTCCCGGAAAAACACGGTTAAGATTTTTGTCATCTTCCGGACAGATACTGCCGCTTCGCTCTTCAAATTCCTTTCTGCAGACAGTTTTTACAAGGATCACCCTTCCATTCATCTTCTCTGGTTTCAGCTGGTCCGCAAGCTCTACCGCTGCCTGGATTCCCACATACTCTCCGGCATGGACAGAGGCGGTGATCAGAACTGTTTTTCCGGGATTACTGCCGCAGATCACTGTATAGGGAAGGGCAAATTCTCCCCCTGCCAGCTTCAGAAAACCGCTCTTCTTTGTTCCCGGTTCTGTCCAAAGCGGGTCCTTTGCTTTCTGCAAATCTTCCTGTTGTTTTTCTGCGCAGATCATAAACATAGGAGTTGAATGATAGTTCAGCTTCTCTTCCTGGCTCCATACTCTCTCCCAGATATTCAGATCTATGGAAACGGATCCAAATCCCATTTCTTTTAAAATATTTCTGTCCCAGACAGGCCGTTCAATGGCAGACAGAGGCATCTGCAGGGCAATCTTCTCCATTCTGTCAATATCAGTACAGAGATAATGATCGTCCAGATTTTCATTCTCTACAATCTTTCTGTCCTCTTCATAGGACCGACGCTTCTCCTCATCATAGAGATAGCCATACCAGTTTGCATCAAAATTCAGAAGCTTTCCACCAGGCTTTAATACCCGGTGCCACTCCCTGTATGCACCTTTGGGATCCTTCAGATTCCAGGTAAGGTTTCTGGAAAGAATCACATCAAAGGTATTATCTTCAAACTGCAGATTCTGAGCATCCATTTTATAAAAAACAATCTTTTCGCAGAGCTGGCCTGCATTCTTTTTTGCAGTATCCAGCATTTCCTGTGTATAGTCTACAGCTGTAACCTTGTATCCTGCCTCTGCAAGGATTACGGGAAAGAACCCCGGACCTGTACCAATATCCAGGATTTTCAGCTCTTCTTTCTTTTTCTCAGGAAACTGTCTTTTCAGGGTTTTCAGCCACGCTTCCTTCTGTATTCCATTTAATTCTTTATGATTCACCTCAGAGTATCCCTCTGCACGGGTACTCCAGTAGCTTTCAATTTCTGACAGCAGCTTATCCAATTTCTGTATCCTCCGTTTGTAATGATGTCAGGCTGATATGTGTCAAAATTCCCACAACATAATATTTTAACAAATACAATCCTCCTCAACAAGCCCCCTGGGGGGACAAAAAAGGCTGTCCGAAGACAGCCTTTTGCATGATTATACTTTATATTGCCCCTAAAATTTTGCGGGCATTATCGATTCTTTCCTGTGTGGGCGGTTTTACACCTTCAAGGGGATACGGAATTCCCAGTTTTTCCCACTTAAACGTTCCGAGAGTGTGATAAGGAAGTACCTCCACACGCTCTACATTTTTAAGTGTATGGATAAAATCTGCCAGTCTGTGGAGATATTCATCCTTGTCGCTTCCGCCCGGCACAAGCACATGTCTGATCCATACAGGTTTCCCCATATCAGATAATTCCTGTGCCATGGCAAGGATATTCCGGTTGGTATGTCCTGTAAGCTTTATGTGTTCCTTTTCATCGATCTGCTTGATGTCCAGAAGCACCAGATCTGTATATTTCATCAGCTCCAGCCATTTGGAATGCCAGGGCTCCTTTTCTGTGTAGGGATTGGCACTGGTATCCAGGGTTGTATGGATTCCTGCCTGCTTCGCTTTACGGAAAAGCTCTGTGAGAAAATCCATCTGCAGCAGTGGTTCTCCTCCGCTGACTGTGATCCCGCCTTTGTTTCCCCAATAGCCTTTGTAACGCAGTGCCTTATTCAGCAGTTCATCTGCTGTAGTGACCTGTCCCTCTTTCATATTCCAGGTATCTGGATTATGGCAAAACTGACAGCGCATGGCACAGCCGCTGAGAAAGATCACATACCGTACTCCGGGGCCGTCCACAGAGCCAAAACTTTCCAGGGAATGTACATATCCTTCCATAAGTTTTACATCCTGTCGTGGCAGGTTCTTGCGATTACGTCAAGCTGCTGTTCTCTGGTCAGGTCAATAAACTTAACTGCATAACCGGAAACACGGATTGTGAAGTTTGCATACTCTTCTTTTTCCGGATGTTCCATAGCATCGATAAGCTTTTCTTTTCCAAATACGTTTACATTGAGGTGATGTGCACCCTGGTCAAAATATCCGTCCAGTACGTGTACAAGATTCTCTGTACGCTCTTCCTCAGTATGTCCCAGTGCATCAGGATTGATAGTCTGAGTATTGGAGATTCCGTCCAGTGCATCCTCATAGTCAAGCTTTGCAACAGAGTTCAGGGATGCCAGAAGGCCATTCTGCTCTGCACCGTAGGATGGGTTTGCACCAGGTGCCAGAGGCTCTCCTGCTTTTCTTCCATCCGGAAGGGAACCTGTAGCTTTACCATAAACAACGTTAGAAGTAATGGTAAGGATAGAGGTGGTTGGTTTGGAATCACGATAGGTATGGATGTGTTTCAGCTTCTCAAGGAAGGTAGAAAGCAGAGTAGTAGCAATCTCATCTGCTCTGTCATCATCATTACCATAGCGTGGGAAGTCACCCTCTACCTGGAAGTCTGTGGTGATTCCGTCTTCATCACGGATCGCTTTTACCTTTGCATATTTGATAGCAGAAAGGGAATCAACCACATGAGAGAAGCCTGCAATACCGGTTGCAAAGGAACGGTCAACCTTTGTATCGATCAGAGCCATCTCTGCTGCCTCATAATAATATTTATCATGCATGTAATGGATCATATTCAGTGTTCCAACATACAGATGAGCCAGCCAGTCCATCATCTTATCATATTTTGCAACTACTTCGTCATAGTCAAGGTATTCGGAAGTAATAGGCTGATAGTTTGGTCCAACCTGCTGTTTAGTCTTCTCATCCACACCACCGTTGATCGCATAAAGAAGGCATTTTGCAAGGTTTGCACGAGCACCAAAGAACTGCATCTCTTTACCAGTCTCAGTAGCAGATACACAGCAGCAGATGCTGTAGTCATCTCCCCATACCGGGCGCATAACATCATCGTTCTCATACTGGATAGAGCTTGTGAGTACAGAAATATCAGCTGCATATTTCTTGAAGTTCTCCGGCAATCTTGAGGAATAAAGTACAGTAAGGTTTGGTTCCGGAGCAGGACCCATATCCTCCAGTGTATGAAGGAAACGGAAGTCATTCTTTGTTACCATGGTACGTCCGTCCTGTCCCATACCTGCTACTTCCAGAGTTGCCCATACAGGGTCACCGGAGAATAACTGATTGTAAGATGGGATACGTGCAAATTTAACCATACGGAATTTCATTACCATGTGGTCTACAAGCTCCTGAGCTTCTTTTTCAGTAAGTGTACCGTTTTCCAGATCTCTCTCAATATAGATATCAAGGAAAGTAGAAATACGTCCAACACTCATTGCAGCACCGTTCTGAGTCTTGATCGCTGCCAGATATCCGAAATACAGCCACTGGAAAGCTTCTCTTGCATCCTTTGCAGGCTGGGAAATGTCATAGCCGTAAGCTTCTGCCATAACCTTCATGCCCTTCAGTGCACGGATCTGGTCTGCGATTTCTTCACGAAGCTGGAAATCATAGCGTCTCATACCCTGACGGTCGCAGGCTGCAAAATCTTTTTCCTTGCCTTCGATCAGGGCATCGATTCCATACAGCGCCACTCGTCTGTAGTCACCTACAATACGTCCACGTCCATAAGTATCCGGAAGACCTGTCAGGATCTTGTTGTGACGGGCAAGCTTCATTTCTGGTGTATAGATATCAAATACTCCCTGATTGTGAGTTTTGAATTCATAGTTATAGAAAACATCTTTGATCTTGTCACTTACGTGATAGCCATAAGTTTCGCACGCCTTTTCAGCCATTTTAATTCCGCCGTATGGCATAAAAGCACGTTTCAGAGGTTTGTCTGTCTGAAGACCAACAACCTTCTCCAGATCCTTTGTTTCCTCATCAATATATCCAGGTCCGTACGCAGTCAGAGAAGTAACAACCTCTGTCTCCATATCCAGGACACCGCCCTTTGCACGCTCCTCTTTCTGAAGTGCCTGCAGTTTGTCCCAAAGCTTATTAGTAGCTTCTGTAGGCTCTTCAAGGAAGGAAGCATCTCCTTCATATGGAGTGTAGTTCATACTGATAAAGTTACGAACATCAATTTTCTCCTTCCAACGATTACCCTTAAAGCCATTCCACTGTTCATAGTTTCTCATTATCTTACCTCTTTCTTTTAATATTTCCGCGCAATTCTCACGTAAAGTGAGATAATAAGATTTCTTTTGATTTGTGTCATCCACGCCGATAGTATACGGGACATCCTGGTCTTATGTCAATTGATTTGACCTATGATTTTATTTTTATACAATTTACGGCAAAAAGCAGAAATGACTGTACCTTTATCTGTACAGTCATTCCCGCTTTTTAACTTTTCTATTATTATGATATCTGCGAATTGCTCCGCTGCAAAGCAGCTCCTGCAATTCTGATATTAGCGATTGTTGATAGCAGTTACCAGAGCGTCAATGGAGGCACGGATGATATCAGGATCCACTCCTGCTCCCCATGCCAGGGTTCCGTCCGGTTTCTTGATTCCCACATAGGCGATAGCTTTGGAACTGGAACTGCACTCCAGCGCATGCTCCTGATAGGTTTCCAGAGAATACTCCAGATCATAGGCTTTCTTCAGGGCATTGCTTACTGCGTCCAGACGTCCGTTTCCGCAGGCTTCTGTAACAATGGTCTCACCCTGGAAGGTTGAGGTTACATGTGTGGTAATTCCTCCATCCTTCTGCTGGAAATGTACCTCATTGATACTGTATGGCTCAACCACATTCTCGAAGGTTGACTTAAACAGACCAAAGATCTCATCCGGATGAAGCTCTTTGTGCTTATGATCAGATACTGCCTTGGTGGCATAACCCATAGCCTCACGCATTTTCGGAGGAAGGTTCAGGCCGTATTTGGTCTCCAGAATATAACCAACACCGCCCTTTCCGGACTGGCTGTTAATACGGATGACATCTGCATCGTAGTTTCTGCCCACATCTGTAGGATCGATGGGCAGATACGGTACATTCCAGTGATCCGGATCTTTGTCATCTCTCCAGTGCATACCTTTGGCAATGGCATCCTGATGGGATCCTGAAAATGCTGCAAATACCAGGGCACCACTGTACGGGCTTCTCTCTGTAACCTTCATGCCGGTGCACTCCTCATATACTTCACAGATATGAGGCATGTCAGAGAAATCGAGCTTAGGATCCACTCCCTGGGAATACATATTCATACCAAGTGTTACAATATCCACGTTACCGGTACGCTCACCGTTTCCAAATAAAGTTCCCTCGATCCTGTCTGCGCCTGCCAGCAGTCCCATCTCAGAATCTGCTACGCCACATCCTCTGTCATTGTGTGGATGCAGAGATACGATCACGTTTTCACGATATTTCAGATTGTCACACATATATTCCACCTGGCTGGCATATACATGGGGCATGGAATGCTCTACTGTAACAGGCAGGTTGATAATACATTTATTATCTGCTGTAGGCTGCCATACATCCAAAACTGCGTTACATACCTCCAGAGCATATTCCGGCTCTGTTCCGGTAAAGCTCTCCGGGCTGTATTCAAACTGGAAATTGCCTTCGGTTTCATCTGCCAGCTTTTTCAGAAGTGCAGCGCCATCCACTGCAATCTTCAAAATCTCTTCCTTTGTTTTCTTAAATACCTGTTCTCTCTGGGCAACAGAGGTGGAATTGTACACATGTACGATTGCTTTCGGAGCACCTTTGACTGCCTCGAAGGTTTTACGGATAATATGCTCTCTGGCCTGGGTTAATACCTGGATGGTCACATCCTCAGGAATGAGATTCTGCTCGATCAGAGTGCGCAGAAATTCATATTCTGTCTCAGAGGCAGCCGGAAAACCAACCTCTATCTCTTTAAAACCAATTTTCACAAGAAGCTTAAAAAACTCTATTTTCTGTTCCAGGCTCATGGGAATGACCAGTGCCTGGTTACCATCACGCAGATCAACAGAACACCAGATAGGAGCTTTCTCCACATATTCCTTCTCTGCCCATTTCATAGATTTCACCGGGGGCATAAAATACTGTCTCTGATACTTGCTTGCTTTCATCATTTTCTTTATCCTCCACTTTCTTATGTCTTAAAAATAGCTACACGGTCTGTTTCGCAGGAACTAAAAAAGCCTCCCGCCCTGCATGATCTGCAAGAGACGGAAGACATCAAAATCTTACGCGGTACCACTCTTTATTTATGAACTACGTCATCACTCACCGGATACAGGATCTGAGATCCTTATATCCTCTCCCTTTAACGGTGGACACCGTCTGCGCCTACTCTCCTGTATTAAGATTTCAGGCAGCTGCTCAAAGGCGAGTTCCACAATTTCCATCCGCTGCTTCTCACCGGCCAGCAGCTCTCTGGGCTCAGGTTACTGTGTACTATTCCTCATCTATGCATTTCGCTTATTTTTGTTGAGTAATACGTTAACATCAAAAAGAGTTTTTGTCAAGACCTCTTCCTGAATTTACCTGAATTTACCCGAATTTGCCAAAATTTTGCTCAAATTTAAAAAAACACTTGCAATCTGTTTATACTTTTGTTACAATAGCAAATGTTGCGGGGTATGGCGTAGCTTGGTAGCGCGCACGGCTGGGGGCCGTGAGGTCGCAGGTTCAAATCCTGTTGCCCCGACTAAATATAGTAAAATTAAGGGTTTCCGAGTTTGCGGAAGCTCTTTTTTTATTCCGTTGTTACTGTTCCCTGTGTTCACAGTAATGTTCAGTATGATTTCAAAAGAAGAAGCCCCGTACCGAGGGCTTCTTCTTTTAAAATTATAACTTATGTATAAACAATCCGCTGCGAAGTTTTGGCTCGAACCAGGTGCTTTTTGGTGGCATAAGTCTGCTCTCGTCTGCAATCTTCATCAGATCTTCCATGGAGGTTGGATACATGACAAAGGCAACGCCTCCGGTCTTATCTGCCATCTGTGCCAGCTCTGCTGCCTTGTGACTTCCGCCTACAAAAGAAATACGCTGGTCTGTGCGCGGATCCTGAATGCCCAGGATCGGATTCAGCACTTTGTCCTGAAGGATGGAAACATCCAGCTGGGTCACTACATCCTTGCCCTCATATACATCCGGCCATGCTTTCAGATGATACCACTGGCCGTCTACATACATACCCATACAATGCTTTTCCACAGGCTTACAGGGAAAGCCCGGCATAAGCATCAATTCAAAATTAAATTTCAGGGCTGCCAGAAAGGCCTTAACTGTCAGTCCGTTCAGGTCATGGACAACTCTGTTGTAAGGAAGAATACAAAGCTGGTCATAAGGAAATACTACTGACAGGAAATAGTTAAATTCCTCTTCCCCTGTATATCCGGGATTCTGTTCTCTTCTCTTCCGTCCAACCTTCACTGCAGATGCTGCTCTGTGATGTCCGTCCGCAATGTACAGAGAATCAATTCCTGCAAATTCCTCATGGATTTTCCCGATTACCTCTGCATCATCAATTACCCATACTCTGTGTGTGATCTCATCCTCTTCTGTGAAATCACAGGCAGCCGGATGGCTCTTTTTCCAGTCCTCCATAAGATCCAGCAGAGACTGGGGATATCTGCAGGCCAGAAAAATAGGGCCAGTGTTGGCATTACAGCTGTCTACGTGGCGGATTCTGTCCTGTTCCTTGTCCTCTCTGGTCAACTCATGCTTTTTGACCACTCCGTTCATGTAATCGTCAATAGAACTGCATCCTACAATTCCTGTCTGGGTTCTGCCTTTTCTTACCTGCTCATAAATATAATAGCAGGGATTCTCATCCTGGACCAGAATCCCTTCTTTCTCCAGGTTGTCCAGATTCTCTCTGGCTTTTGCATAAACTCTTTCATCATACAGATCAATGGATGGCTCCAGATCCATCTCCGGTCTGTCCACATGGAGAAAAGAAAGGGAATTTTTCTCCCCGATTGCCCTGGCTTCTTCTCTGTTTACCACATCGTATGGCAGGGCTGCCACTGCCCTGGCTTTGTCAGCTGCAGGGCGAAGGGCCTTAAATGATCGAAATACTGCCATAATACCTAACTCCTCTCTTGTACTTTCCTGAATCTCTGATTCATTCTCAGAACTTTTTCTCTTTGTCCGTTATTTTATCATACTTTATAATCAATATCCAGCAATTCCCGGTCTGCTGCCACCTGATATATTTCCACATCATCCAGATGGGACAAAACAACCTTTTTTCCGCCTTTGTCACCGGTCAGCCGTCCAAGCTCTCCAAAATATTTTTTCCTGAAAATGCAGGGATTACCCATATGAGTTCCGTCAGAAGCACAGACAATCCCTTTTTCTCCTCTTATACAGGCATGAATAAGCCCGCCTATCGTCTGGCCGGACAGCCAGGGCTGGTCTGCCACACAAAAAAGGGCTGCATCTGCCTCCTGATTTGCCTCCAGACCGATTCTTACCGAGGAAGAAATCCCCCTTTCAGGAGCCAGGTTATGATAGACTCTAAATCCATATTTTTCTGCCTGTTCAGCAATAAAATCATATTGGGTCACTACAGAGACTTCCAGACAGGATTCCGGTTCCCCGGGTAGCTGTTCCCAGTTTTTCTGCACATCATATAAAGTATCCAGAATATAGCAGAACATAGGCTTTCCCTGAATCTCATACAACAGCTTATTAGATCCGAAACGGCGGCTGTTTCCAGCCGCCAGCATAATGATCCCGATCTTCATATCTGCACTGTCCCTCCAAAGCTTCTCAGACTTCCGGCTGAAGCAATCATCTTTTGTTCCCTGAATTTTCTCAGAAGATTTTCCGAGTTCCTGTCAGGCTTCAGAGTGTCAGTTTTATTCAGATACACCCGATACTCCCTGTTTCCCACATTTTTCTTCAGACCCTCAGCAGAAGATCCTATTCTTACAATGTCTTCTTCTGTAATCTCATCTGTCTCAGATTTTCCCAAAAACCCTGCAGTCAATTCCTGGCGGAAAGCACACTGTTCTATGCTTTTTCCCAGACAATCCAGACCAATGACACCGATCACCAGATCTGCACATTCCGGGATCACAGGTTCCCATTCTGCAGGAATCTTAACAGGTCTGTGTTTGGAACCGTCTGCCTCAACAAGTATCACATCACAAAAACGAGCCAGCTGCCTTATGGCAGCTTCTGATATGGCAGAATATTTTCCGGTTTCAGGCTCATAACCTGCTGCGATCACAGAATGATGGTTTGCCAGAAGCTCCCGGCATTTGCCCTGTACCTTGGAATCCAAAGCTTCCTCTCCTTTGCCAACCCTGACAAAAGGGCTGTCCGGTTCATATTCCATGTGTGTGGTAGTGGTGATCATAACCTTTTTACCGGCTGTCACCAGTTCCTTTTCCAAACGATGGATCAAGCTGGTCTTACCGCCTCCGCCAACCACAGCAATCACAGAATGGTCTCTTAGATCAATCCTAAGCAAATCCAGGAGTCCACCCTGAAGCTCTTTATTTTCCATAAGGAAGCACTCCCTCTGACAACAGGATTTCCAGCACACTGCCGGCAATACACCGTGCCTTGTCGGAAATGGTATAGCAGTTTTTCTTCTGCTCCTTACGGGGATCAATATCTGCGATCTTCATTCCTTCCGGAATCCTGGCACCATCCCGGATGATTCCTCTCAACACTCCTGTAAGGCTGGCTTTTACAGGTACCTCTCCGATCCATCCCAGGATCTGATCCTTTTCCACAATATCTGCAATCTGGGACTGACAGCGGATCACTCCCCCTGCAGGAGCATGGATCACTCTTTCCTTTCCATAACCTGCGATCACTCCCGGAATCCCGGTATTTGGCAGGGCACTTCCTTCCCGGATGATCCTGCCCAGATTATGGCCGCGCATGGTTTCTACCACATAGTCTACATCCTCTCCTGCAGAGAATCCCGGTCCCAGGGCAATGGTAAGGTCAGCCATGGATCTGTCCGTTCCCAGATTCTGTTTTGCAAGGATACCATCGATCAGAGCTGCAGGTCTGTATTCCCTGAGGATTTTTCCCTGGGGGTCGACCATAAGAGGGATTTCCCCTGCACTCCAGATCTCCTGACATTCCCGGAAGGAATCCACCTTTCTGGCTGTCACACCTTCTACAGTAGCAGTCCCGTCATACACTGCCTCGCAGAAAGCCACCTCTCTCCGGATTGCTGTAGGCCTGTGGCATTCCAGCACCAGAACCCTGTATCCGCTGACAAAAAGCCTGTGAATAATACCGCTGGCAAGGTCACCCCCGCCTCTTACTGCCAGAAAATCCATATTAACCCTCCATAACCGATGATTTCAGTATCAGTTCTTTTCTGTTCTTCTGCCACAGATTCTCGTCCAGTTCTACCTCATATCCGCCGCCATTTTTCACATGCCACTCATAAAAGGATCTGGGAATCTGAGCATATTCCTCCATAATATTCATAATGGTACCACCATGAATTACCAGCGCAGCCTGAGAAATTCCCCTGCGGATACATCTGGTAACAGCCTTATCAAAGCCTGTCAGATTTCTCCTTTTGGCTTCCTCTCTGCTCTCTCCTCCGGGGAAGGGCAGCAGTCCCTTACTGTCCACCCATGCCTGATAATTAGCATTTCCGTCCAGTTCCTTATAATTTTTATTCTCAAATTCCCCAAAATCGCATTCGGACAGCTCTTCAATAATATGTACCGGCTCTTCCGGAAAAAGAATCGCCGCAGTCTGCACACATCGTTTCAGAGGGCTGACGTAAATAGCCTCCGGCCCGGGATAATCCATTTTTCGGAGAACCTCTATTCCTTCCGGACAAAGAGGCTCATCTGTTACACCAATATATCTGGCATTCTTATTTCCCTCTGTCATTCCATGACGGATCAGCCATAATTTAATCATTCTTAATCACCATTCCAATCCCGCAGGCCACCCGCGTAACCTTGTGGCTGTAGGCAGCCAGTCTGGTACAGACCCGGCCTACTGCTTCTCTGTATTTTCTGTCAAAGGCATCTATGGGAACCACTCCATATCCTACCTCCTGAGAAACCAGAACCACCTTCGGATTCTTACGGATCAGAGCTTCTGCCAGATCAGACACTTCCCTGCCTGCTTTTATCTCTCTGCGGATAAACTCATGAAAATTCAGGACGCCTTCTGCAGCAAACAATTCCTCTCTGGACAGACTGCTGCCCTCTCCCCAGATCAAATCCGGATATTCTTTTTTGGCATATTCTGTTTTTCCCTGATATGCACCACCTATAATCATTTCCATACTCTATGCACCCCACATCCTCTTTAGAAATTAGAAATCACAGCCAGTACCACAGCCATTCCCACCTCACAGAGGCAAAGGAAAAAGCCGGACAGATCTCCTGTGGTTCCTCCGAAATATTTCATTGCCATATGATGATAATACCAGAATACCAGCAAAGCTGCCACAAAGGCTGCCAGCCCCCATACAGGGTGGATCCACATCATCCCTGCCAGAAGAAGTACCAGATAAAAGATCAATACATTTCTGGATACCACATCCGAAGAATTTCTGGAAAACTGCGCTACTGTGCCATCTGCTTTTGCCTTCGGAAAGGTGATCACCCCAATTCCTGACAGACACCTGGAAACCATAAATCCAAGACTGAGGATTCCTATGGCATGAAGATTTCCCCTTCCATAAAGCTGACTGAAAGCCCCCAACCAGGTAAGAAAATACACGACTGCAGTGATCACTGCAAAAGCCCCTGCATGGGAGTCTTTCAGGATTTCCAGTCTCCGGCTCCGTTCCTGCCAGGAGCTGAGGGCATCAGAGGTATCCAGAAGTCCATCCACATGGATCCCACCGGTCACCAGTACCGGTATCAGCACCAGCACTACTGTTACAAATCCCGGTTCATATCCAAACCGCAGTCCCAGCCAGGTCACCGCTATTGTCAATATACCGATCACAGTGCCGATAAAAGGGAAGAAACAAAACATATATTTCATATTTTCCTTTGTCCAGTCAGCTCTGGGCATGGGAATTTTGGAAAACATGGCAAATGCCACCTTAAAATTATTCCACAGGGATTTCATATATAAAACTCCTCAATTATTATTTATTATTATCCATCTTCTTCAGGTATACCGGAATCCCGTATACCACTTCTACTGCCTCATCTGCCATTTTTGCCACAGCCTGATTGATCTCCCCCAGATATTTCAGATAGATATTCATCTCTTCCTCAAATGTAACTCCATCTGAAAAAATCTCATTGGTCACAATCACCACATGCCTGGCCGTCTCCTTCAGCCTTTGCACACCAGCCAGGATCTCTTCTACCGTTTTCTGATGGGCACCATTTTCCTCAAACATTTCATTTGCCGTAAGGTTGGACATACATTCCAGTAATACCACACTGTCCTCGGAAATCTTTACATCCTTCAGCCCTGTATAGCATTCCACTGTATCAAAGCCCTTGCCTGCCCGCATTTTCCGATGACGTTCAATCCTTTTAAAGCTCTCCTGGTCAAAAGGGTGCATGGTAGCGATATAGATCCGCTTCGCCTCCCCCAGAGAGAGTACACGGTCTTCTGCAAAAGCAGATTTCCCGCTTCCGCTGCCCCCTGTAACAAGAATCAACATTATTTTAACTCCTCATACTGCTCCACATGAATATCCTCAAAGGTACTCATGGAGTGATAAACTGCTGCAGCCATATCCAATACCGGAAACAGAGTTACTGCACCGGTTCCCTCTCCCAGACACATATCTGCGTGAAGGATTGCTTCCTTTCCCATGGACTCCAGGATCAGATGAGCAGCCGGTTCCTTTGATACATGGGAAGCCAGAATATAATCTCCTGCTGTAGGACAAAGCTTCATAGCGATCAAAGCTGCCACACAGGAAATAAAACCATCCATCACCACAGGCATATGAAGGGCAGCACCACCCAGGAACACACCTGTCATTCCTGCAATATCCAGTCCCCCTACCTTGGCCAGTACATCCACAGGATCTGCAGGATCCGGGCGGTTCAGCTCAATGGCTTTTTTAATGGCAGCTACCTTTCTGGTAAGACCTTCACTGGTAAGACCTGCCCCTCTGCCCGTCATGGTTTCTACAGGCTGATCCAGGAGCACAGAAGCCACAGCACTGCTGGTAGTGGTATTTCCGATTCCCATCTCACCGGTAGCCAGGATCTGATATCCCTCAGCTTTCAGCTCTGCCGCTGCCGTTACACCGGCCATAATCCCCCGGATAGCTTCCTCTCTGGTCATAGCCGGACCCTTGGTCATATTATGGGTTCCCTTCATGACTTTCAGGTCTGTACGGACCTTTGTATCTGTCACCATCCCGGTATCCACAGGATAGACCAGCACATTACACTGCCTGCACATGGCACAGACACTGGTATCACCCTTAAGGAAATTTTCAGCCACAATCGCCGTAACCTCCTGGCCTGTCTGGGTCACTCCCTCTTCCACAACTCCGTTATCCGCACACATGGCAACCAGTGCCCTTCTGGAAAAATCAATATCCGGATTTCCTGTAATTCCCGCGATCTGGACCAGAAGTATCTCCAGCTTTCCCAGAGAATGGAGGGGTTTTGCAATACTGTCCCAGCGCTTCTGAGCAGTCTTTATTGCTTTCTCATCAAGAGGTGTGATCGCTGCAAGCGTTTCCTCCAGTGTACTATAATTTTTCATATCTCTAATTCTCCTTAAAATTCTTTTTTCCTGTGGTAAAAACAAAGAATTTGCTGAACACATAATTCAGGATCAGCACAATAAACTGTGTGGCAAATTTGCCCACCATATCATTCATTCCCAGCTTTGCTACCAGCAACCAGACGCCTCCCACCTCAATGACCATGGTCATAAGACGGGCACTGATAAACTTGCAGAAGGGCCGGATGTGATCTGCCAAAGTTTCACATTTATCCTGGAAAACAAACCTTGAATTCACCACATAAGCAAAAAGGATCGCCAGTATAATGGAAATCACATTGGCAATATTCAGCCCAACCCTCAGCTTTCTTAAAACATAAAAACTGATCAGATTTACCAGTGTAGTACATCCGCCAAAAAACACATAGCGCACCACTGAGCTTGCATATAATTTTTTTATCAACTGTTTCATTTATTTTCTACGCTCCAAATCTTCTTCACTTCCATGGATGATCTTTGACACAATATAACGGGGACGATGCTTCACTTCCTCATAAATTTTGGCAATATAATATCCGATGATCCCAAGACTGATCATTACCGCACTTCCTATAAGCAAAAGCACCAGAAGCAGGGTAGTATATCCCTCTACTGCCCGTCCTCCAAAATATTGCACCAGAGAATAGATCATCAAAGCCAGGGAACACAGAAAGCAGATCAATCCCCCTACTGTGACAAACTGCAGAGGAACTGTAGTAAATGCCACAATATTGGTAAACGCATATTTCACCAGAGACCAGGGAGACCATTTGGAGACCCCTGCCTCTCTCTCCTGTACCTCAAACCTGACACTGGTAGTCTTAAATCCTACCCAGGAGGAAGTAGCCCTGAAAAACATATTTCTCTCAGGCATAGACAAAATGCTGTCCACCGCCTTTCGATCCATCATCTTAAAATCCGAGGCATCCTTCATATTCACCTTTGTTGCCTTGGTCATAATGCCATAGAAAAATTCTGCACACTTTTTATGGACAGCGCCCTCTTTTCCTCTGTCTGATTTGACGCCCTCGATCACTTCATACCCATCCTGCCACAAGCGGTACATTTGTACCAGTGTTGCCGGAGGATGCTGTAAATCACAGTCCATCACAGCGATCACATCACCGGAGGCCTGGGCCAGTCCTGCAAAAACAGCTGCCTCCTTGCCAAAGTTTCTGGAGAAATGAACTCCTGTTACATTTGGGTCCTTTTTCCCTGCTTTTTTAATCTCCGCCCAGGTACCATCTGCGGAACCGTCGTTTACTACCACCAGCTCGTAAGGAATCTCTGCCTCTGTGAGAACCTCCCTCAATACCCGGCAGGTCTTTCCCACCATCAGTTCCTCATTATATGCCGGAAGCACTACTGATAATCTGTTCATCTTATCTCCTCGTCTGTCTTTCAAAAATTATTATACACCAAATCTGTTAGCTGTCTATTCTTACCTACAGGTTTTCTTTCTGCGGCTTCTATATACCAATATAAAATATAAAAGGAGCCCCGCCAGAGTAAGTACTGCTCCGGTTTTTATGTAGGGAGTGCAATAAATAAGCTGTATGGTATGATGTCCCTCTTCCAATTCCACTGCCATATACATGGTATTGGCCTTCTTAAGCTCTGCCTTTTTCCCGTCCACATAAGCAGTAAAGCCTTTGCTGTAAGGAATTGCCAAAACCAATGCCCTTTTGCCTGAAACTGTAATCTCTCCGGTGATCTGGTTCTCTTCCTGGTTTATATTCTGAAGAGTTTCTGCCCCAAGCTCCTGTGTCTTTTCCTGGATTCCCTGTACAGGCTGGCACACAACCCGAAACTTATCATATGTATAAATTCCTGTATTTTCAAAGGTAAGTGTGATCACTTTTCTGTTGGTTCTGGAATATCCCAGATTGCACAGGAAATTATGCCGTCCGCTGTATGCATTGTATTTATCTGTAAAAATCTTAATACTTTTCTGCACATCACCGGAGGCTACTGACATTGCCGCTTCCTTTGTCTCCTTCCAATAACGCCACATACTGTCCTTATTCCAGACTTTATTTTTCTCATAATCAGACAGGCTGTTCCACTGCTTTTTGCCGATCAGCTGTCTGGGAGAAAGGCTGTCATAATCCAGGTCATCTGCAATAAGATAAGTCTCACATTCCGCCAGTCCGTTAAAGGCCAGCTTCAGGCTGGCACCCTCACGGGTTACATAAATTTTGCCGTCAGATACCGTACATCCCTCTCCCGGTTCTATTCTGTAATCCATAGATTCATCGTCAAAATAAGTAGAAGCTTTTGGCAGGGAACTATCCTCCAGCACAACTCCGTCCAGAAGAGCCTGCTGCTTTTTCACAACGTCCATTTTTTCATATTCAGACCTGGGAATGTAGCTGTCATAGGTATATCCCAGAGGCAGTGTGCTGTCTCCTGTATATGCCCTGCACTCCTTGTTTCCCTTACCTGCTGAACCTTTTTTCCGGTTATATCCATAGGGCAGATATTTGTAATTATTGCCGCTGATCACAAAATATTTCACTGCAGCCAGACGGTCAAGGATCGTCCTGCTGTCCAGATTCTCATAATGCTGCTCCCAGGGCGTATTCAGATACATCTCATTAAAAAACTGACTGATACTTCCGTTAGCCAGGCTGAAATAATAGGCTGTGCTGTTGGTACCCATATACATGGACGTATTATCATAAGGAAGAGCACCATACTGGTCGTATCTGTACACCCCTTGGTCTCCGGTATTCAATACTGCCTTATCTGTATTGGATTCCAGCTTGTCCATTACATCCTCTTCCCCTGCAAACTCAGACAGATAATCCTTTTCATAGGAATACTGATAGGACACGTTCAGCAGAATACTGACCACCAAAAGTCCGGAAAGCATGCCGCACATATATTTTCCCTGAAGGAAAATATTGCCAAAGGAGGTAACTGTAAACACAGCCAGAACCAGAACGATCACTGCCGCCATATTTCTCTGCGTCCGGGCTGACTGTGCAAATAAAGCCAGCACACAGTACACCACAGTCATAACAAAGATTTTTTTCTTCTCCCTTACCTTAAGGGTAAAAAGCTCCGGATAGGCTTTCACAAAGATATATGCGATCATCATTCCATAGGCCCAGATCCAGCGATTGGACACATAGGAAAAGCCATTGAGCACATGCCCGGCAAACGGGATCAGCAAAAACAGATTCAGTATAATAAATCCAAGCTTCAGATCCAGGTACTTTCTTTTCCTGGAAAACAGCACAAATACTCCTGCCATGGCAACTGCCGAATAACCGGCAACTCCCCACTGGATCATATTTTCACCGATCAGATCACCCAGATATTTTTCATAATAAATCTTATCATATAAAAGGGGCACGTAATTTTCCACCTGAAAGCGTTCTGTGCCAAAGAGTGTCATGACAACCGGCAGAAAAATTACAGCCGCGATCATCAGCGCCACTCCATAATAACCTACAAACTTTACAAACCACTGTAAAACATCCCTGACACTTCTCTTCTGAAAAATCCCAAAATAGCGGAAAGCAGCGTAGAGAAGCATAAAAATACAGATCATATAAAAGAAGTAAAAGTTTGACATCGCCGAAATAGCCGTTGCCCAGATAAAAAGCCATGGCTTCTCTTTTTTGTAGATCTTATCAATGCCCATCAGCACCAGGGGCAGATAAATCATAGGATTGGAAAAGTAAGGGTGCTTCATGGCTGCATAAATGGTCCATCCTGCAAATATGTAGATCAAAGTCCCCATAAAAGTAGCCTGCTTTGGGTTCTTATGATAAAAACAAAAAATACTAAATGAAATCCCCGCCAGATAAATCCTCAGGAAAATAAGAACCTCATACAGAATCTCCGTCTTATCCGCAGGTACAAACACAGACAGCAAGGTCAGCGGATCGCCGATCACATAATAATGTAAGGTAGTAAGAATATCCGAGCCATAACCGATATTCATATCCCACATAGGCAGTGATAACTTATGTTCCACAAAAATTGTATAAAGAACCTCTCTCAAATACCGTCCATAATAAGCCAGCGAATTCAAATGCTGCGGAATCCCATCATGGCTCCACACCAAAGACTTCCCATTCCCTGCGAACTGATAATAAATAAACCCCGCAATAACCCCAAATACAAGCGTATATAATAAATAGAAATCCTTCTTACTATCCCTGCTCACAAATCTCCTCATAACCGCTCCTTCATATTCTATCATTCTAAACCGAGTTATAAAGTTCTCACTGATTATAGACAAATATCCAATACTTGTCAAATTTATAGCCAACATTATTTTATTGTTTAAGAACAACGAAAGTATTTAAATCAGCCAGTATCCAGTCAGGAAATGAAATAACTTCTGGGGCGAATTTTGAGGGTTCATTGAATTTCTTAGTATTTGGAAAGCCGCGTTATTCAGAAATCGCTCACTGTCTGAGCCGCAGGCGAGTTTGAGCGATTTCTGAATGCTTTTAGTGGCTTTTCAAATGCTTAGAAATTCAGTGGTTCCGAAACTGAGCCCCAGAAGTTATTTCATTTTCTGACGTCCCTTATAAAAAGGACCGCGATACAAAAAGTACCGCGGCCCACATATATCGTCTGGACACTATAAATAGCTCTATCTATTTATTTTTTAATGATTTATAAACTTGTTTACAGTCGTTCAAAAACCGAAAAGATTATTCAGCACTATGAAGAGCGATCAGCTTCTGCAGATATTCAAATCTGGCTTTAGCCTCAGCCTCATTCTTAGCAAACAGTCTTGCAGCCTTCTCAGGATTCTGACGTTTCAGAGAGTTGTAACGAACCTCACCGTCAAGGAATGCCTGATACTCTTCCATGCTTGGAGCCTTGGAATCAAGTGAGAACTTGTTTCCTTCTGCTGCAGGATTGAATCTGAAGTTGTGCCAGTATCCAACCTTAACTGCTAATTCTTCCTCTGTCTGAGCTTTTGCCATACCTTTCTTAATACCATGGTTGATACATGGAGCATAAGCGATAATCAGAGATGGTCCCGGATAAGCCTCAGCCTCTGCAATAGCTTTTACAGTCTGGTTGAAGTCAGCACCCATGGAGATCTGAGCAACGTATACATAGCCATAGCTCATAGCGATGGAAGCCATATCTTTCTTCTTAGTCTCTTTACCGCCAGCAGCGAACTGAGCGATAGCACCTGTAGGTGTAGATTTAGAAGACTGTCCACCTGTGTTAGAATAAACCTCTGTATCGAATACCATAACGTTGATGTCACGTCCGCTAGCCAGAACATGGTCAACACCACCGAATCCGATATCGTAAGCCCATCCGTCACCACCGAAGATCCACTGGGATTTCTTAGCCAGGAAGTCTTTCTGAGCAAGGATTTCTTTTGCTTTGTCGCATCCGCAAGCTTCAAGAGCAGCAACAAGTTTGTCTGTAGCAGCGCCGTTTGTAGCACCTACAGAGAATGTATCCAGCCATTCCTGACCAGCTGCTTTCACGTCTTCGTTTGTTCCGTTAGCAACAACGTCTTCTACTTTTGCTTTTAAGCCATCACGGATTGCTCTCTGAGCAAGAAGCATACCATAACCAAACTCAGCGTTATCTTCGAACAGAGAGTTAGACCATGCAGGACCCTGTCCTTTAGCGTTTACTGTGTATGGTGTAGATGGTGAGGAGTTACCCCAGATAGAAGAACATCCTGTTGCGTTTGCGATGTACATTCTGTCACCGAACAGCTGAGTGATCAGTTTAGCGTATGGTGTTTCACCACATCCTGCACAAGCTCCTGAGAACTCAAGCAGAGGCTGTTTGAACTGGCTGCCTTTAACAGTTGCTTCTTTGAATTTAGCGATAACATCTTCTTTAACCGGCAGTTTCACTGTGTAGTCAAAGTATTTCTGCTCGTTTTCGCTTGCTTCAAGGTTTTCCATAGCAAGTGCTTTCGCACCCTTCTTACCTGGGCAAACGTTTACACAAGAACCACATCCTGTACAGTCAAGTGCGGATACGGACATTGTGAATTTGTATTCTTTCATACCTGTAAGGTCTAATGTCTTCATGCCTTCCGGAGCATTAGCTGCTTCTTCAGCTGTCAGAGCTACAGGACGGATAACTGCATGTGGGCAGACATAAGCACATCTGTTACACTGGATACAGTTTTCCGGATTCCATACAGGAACGTTAACTGCGATACCACGTTTCTCATATGCAGCAGAGCCTGATGGTGTAGTACCGTCTACATAATCCTTGAATGCAGATACAGGTAAGGAGTTACCTTCCTGAGCATTAACTTTAGCCTGGATATTGTTAACGAAATCAATAACATCCTGACGTCCTTCTGTTGCATGAGTCATATGAAGACCTTCGTCCTCAGCATCTTTCCAGCTTTCCGGAACTGTGATCTCAACAACCTGTTTAGCACCTGCATCGATAGCTGCCCAGTTCTTCTGTACCACATCATCACCCTTACGTCCGTATGTTGCCTTAGCAGCAGCCTTCATAAGGTCGATTGCCTGCTCTTCCGGAATGATTCCTGTAAGTTTGAAGAATGCAGACTGAAGGATTGTGTTGATACGTGTTGGTCCCATGCCTGTTTCAATACCGATCTTAACACCGTCGATTGTGTAGAATTTGATATTGTGGTTAGCGATGAAAGCTTTTACCTGTCCTGGTAAATGTTTCTCAAGACCTTCCATATCCCAAGCACAGTTAAGGAGGAATGTACCACCGTCAACAAGTTCCTGAACCATGTTGTATTTGTTTACGTAGGATGGATTGTGGCATGCTACGAAGTTTGCTTTGTGGATCAGGTATGTGGATTTGATCGGTTTCTTACCGAAACGTAAGTGGGACATTGTAACACCACCGGACTTCTTGGAGTCATAATCAAAGTAAGCCTGTGCGTACATGTCTGTATTGTCACCGATGATCTTGATGGAGTTCTTGTTTGCACCTACTGTACCATCAGCTCCCAGACCCCAGAATTTACAGTTTGTTGTTCCTTCTGGTGTTGTTACGATCGGAGCACCTGTCTCAAGGGAAAGGTTAGTAACATCATCAACGATACCGATTGTGAATTTCTCTTTTGAAGTGTTCTCATAAACAGCTACGATCTGTGCAGGTGTAGTATCTTTGGAACCTAAACCATAACGTCCGGAGAATACTTTTACGCCGCCGAATTTGCTGTCTTTTAATGCTGCTACAACGTCAAGGTACAGTGGCTCGCCAAGTGCACCCGGCTCTTTAGTTCTGTCAAGAACTGTGATCTGTTTTACAGATTCCGGAATTGCATCGATGAGTGCCTGTGCGCAGAATGGTCTGTAAAGACGAACTTTAACAACACCGACTTTCTTTCCTGCTGCTGCAAGGTAGTCGATTGTCTCCTCGATTGTATCGTTTACAGATCCCATAGCAACGATTACGTGTTCTGCATCAGCAGCTCCGTAGTAGTTGAATAATTTATAATCTGTACCGATCTTAGCGTTAACTTTGTCCATGTATTCCTGAACTACTGCCGGAAGAGCATCGTAGTATGGGTTACATGCTTCTCTTGCCTGGAAGAAGATATCAGGGTTCTGAGCGGAACCTCTCTGGCATGGGTGATTTGGGTTAAGGGCATGGTTACGGAATTCCGCGATTGCTTCCAGATCTGCCATATCCTTAAGATCTTCATAATCCCATGTCTCGATCTTCTGGATCTCGTGAGATGTACGGAATCCATCGAAGAAGTTGATGAACGGAACTTTACCTTTGATTGCTGCAAGGTGAGCAACAGGTGTTAAGTCCATAACTTCCTGTACAGAAGATTCGCAAAGCATTGCGCATCCGGTCTGACGACAGGCCATAACGTCGGAGTGATCACCAAAGATTGAAAGTGCGTGGGAAGCAAGTGCACGTGCAGATACGTTGAATACTGCAGGTAACTGCTCACCGGCGATTTTGTAAAGGTTCGGGATCATAAGTAACAGACCCTGAGATGCTGTATAAGTTGTTGTTAAAGCACCAGCTGCCAGAGATCCGTGTACAGCACCTGCTGCACCAGCCTCAGACTGCATTTCAGTTACCTGAACTTCCTGTCCGAAAATGTTCTTTCTTCCCTGGGTTGCCCATTCATCTGTTGCTTCCGCCATAACAGATGAAGGAGTGATTGGGTAAATAGCGGCTACATCTGAGTATGCATATGAAGCATGAGCAGCTGCATGGTTACCATCCATGGTTTTCATCTTTCTTGCCATAGTTTGTTTTTCCTCCTTAAAGGTATGATGAAAATTGTATTATTTTTAAGGCAAAATAATTTATGCCCTAAATTTCACAGTAAATTATAACATAATCTTTAGGAAATGTGCAATTGGTTTTGGAAGTTTTTGTATCTTATGAGGTACAATTGTGTTACTGTTCACATAACACTATCCCATAAAACAAAAAAGAAGAGGCTTACGCCTCCTCCAGAATCTGCAGTAAGGTTTTTCTCTTAAGCATGGCAACCAGCCGGGACTGGATGTCTGCCAGCTCTCTGTGCACCAGACAGGGAATTCCGTCCTGCCCGTCACGCGCGCAGTCATACCGGGGATCCAGGCACTCAATAATAAACATTCCCGGATCTATGGCCTGATATACATCATATAAGGTCAGTTCATCTGCACCTCTGTCCAGGGAATAGCCTCCATGAACACCGCGGTAGCCTTTCACAATCTTCGCTTTCTGTAATTTCTTAAGTATTTTATAAGCAAAGGGGGCTGTAATCGCTTCCTTCTCACAGATCTCAGGCACACTGAGCCTGCTCTCCCCCTGCAACGCACGGATCACACGTACTGCATAATCACATTCTCTGGTAATAAACATTATATATCCTCTCTGCTCTCAGCATTTCATTATTTTCAAACCTTATTATACCAATGCAGATTTTTTTTGTAAATAAAAGAAAACAAAAAATCAAAAAACTGTTGCAAATTTCCTATTTTAATGTAAAATGGTAAGCGGCTGTGCTGGTAAAACAGGTGCAGGCATTTTTATTATATAAAAGAACACAATCACAGTATTTCATGAAAAAGAGGTAAACTATGATTTCAGCAAACAATATTACTTTACGTGTGGGCAAGAAAGCCCTTTTTGAAGACGTAAATATCAAATTTACAGAAGGAAACTGCTACGGTCTCATCGGAGCCAACGGAGCAGGTAAATCTACTTTCCTTAAAATCCTCTCCGGACAGCTGGAGCCTACCAAAGGTGATATCGTGATCACACCGGGACAGCGTCTCTCCTTCCTGCAGCAGGACCACTTCAAATATGATTCCTATACAGTTCTGGACACCGTTATCATGGGTAACCAGAGACTTTATGAAATCATGAAGGAAAAAGATGCGATCTATGCAAAAGAGGACTTCACAGACGAGGACGGCATCCGCGCCAGTGAGCTGGAGGGCGAATTTGCAGAGATGAACGGATGGGAAGCAGAATCCGATGCAGCTACTCTCCTGAATGGTCTTGGTATTGAGACAGAATTTCATTATTCACAGATGGCTGACCTGACAGGAAGCCAGAAGGTAAAGGTACTTCTTGCCCAGGCACTTTTCGGCAACCCGGACATCCTGCTTCTGGATGAGCCTACCAACCATCTGGATCTGCCTGCCATTGAATGGCTTGAAGAATTCCTGATCAACTTTGACAATACAGTCATCGTAGTCTCCCATGACCGTTATTTCCTGAATAAAGTCTGTACCCATACCGCTGATATCGACTATGGCAAGATCCAGCTCTATGCAGGTAATTATGACTTCTGGTTTGAGTCCAGCCAGCTGCTGGTAAAACAGATGAAGGAAGCCAACAAGAAAAAGGAAGAAAAGATCAAGGAACTCCAGGAGTTCATCTCCCGTTTCAGCGCCAACGCTTCCAAATCCAAACAGGCTACCTCCCGTAAGCGTGCCCTGGAGAAAATCCAGCTGGATGATATGCGTCCGTCCAGCCGTAAATATCCATATATCGACTTCCGTCCAAACCGCGAGATCGGTAACGAAGTACTTATGGTAGAGGGACTTTCCAAAACCATCGACGGAGTAAAGGTTCTGGACAATATCTCCTTCACACTGGGCCGCGAGGATAAGGTTGCTTTTGTAGGTGCCAACGAACAGGCTATCACAACCTTCTTCAAGATCATTACCGGCGAAATGGAACCGGATGAAGGCAATTATAAATGGGGTGTAACCACAACACAGGCTTATTTCCCCAAAGACAACACTGCAGAGTTTGATAACGACCTGACTATTACAGACTGGCTGACCCAGTACTCAGAGATCAAGGATGCCACCTATGTACGAGGCTTCCTGGGACGTATGCTCTTCCCGGGCGAGGACGGTGTGAAACGTGTCCGCGTACTTTCCGGTGGTGAGAAGGTTCGCTGCCTCCTCTCCAAAATGATGATCTCCGGTGCCAACATCCTGATCCTGGATGAGCCAACCAACCATCTGGATATGGAGAGCATTACCGCACTGAACAACGGACTGATCAAATTCCCGGGTGTGATCCTTTTCACCTCCCATGACCACCAGTTCGTACAGACCACAGCCAACCGTATTATGGAGATCCTTCCAAACGGAACCATGATCGACAAGATCACAACCTACGATGAATATCTGGCAAGTGATGAAATGGCCAAGAAACGTCACGTATTCGAAATCAATGAGGAAGACGCTTCCGATAACTAAAGATAACTAACATCACAAAAAAGGTTCGCACCGGAGTTATGAACTCTTCTGCGAACCTTTTCTTATATCCTTATATATTCTGATTTAGCCCTTTCCCTCAGAAACCAGCTTTACTGTCAGCCTCCGGCACTCAGTCCTCCTGCTTCATGGTAATATCTGCCAGTTTTCCCCCGGTAACCTTCAGAAGTTCCTCCAGTGGCACCTTCAGGGTAAGTCCGATCCGGCCGCCACTGACATAAATCTCACTGAAATTACCTGCTGATGCGTCAAATACCACAGGATATGGCTTCTTCATACCCAAAGGGCTGCAGCCACCTCTCACATAGCCTGTGATCTTGGTGATATCCTTTACATGGATCATGTCCACTGTCTTCTCACCTACCGCTCTGGCAGCAGCCTTTCTGTCTACTTCCTTTTCAATGGGGACTACGAACACAAAATAGCCGCCGCTTTTGCCCTCCATCACCAGAGTTTTAAAAGACTGGTCATAAGGTGCCCCTATCTTATCGGCACTGTGAAGTCCGTCTATAAATTCATCACATTCATAGGTAAAGGTCTCATACTTCACCTTCTGTCTGTCCAGCATTCTCATTGCATTTGTCTTAGCTTCCTTTGCCATTCCCTGTCATTCCTTTCTGTTGTCATACGTACTCTGCCGCTTACCTATATGGCAAAACGCAGCCGGCGCTTATCAATATTATTGAGTTGTATATCCGGAATCCGGCACAGCCTTCATCTGCTGCATATCATCGATCAGGCGATGATACCCCTCAATGGTGACGATCCTATCTGTCTCAGAGGTTTTAATTCCCACACAACGCACATTTACCCAACCTCTCTCCGAATGCTTCCATGGATAAGAAGCCTCCACAGTCTGGCCTGTGGTAATAATTGTCTCCAACACATTATGAATATAATGGAGATAATCCGGATGGATATTCTCAAACCAGTTCTTATAGCACTGTGCAGGTGATGCATTCTTGTCCGCCTCAATAAGGCGGTGCATATTGTCATCTGCCAGCATAACAGCCTGTCCGGAATCTTTATTGATCTTGATGCTCCACAAGCCCATAAGGGTAGCGGAAAGAATATTATGATCCAGTGTTTTCTCTACATATCTGTGAAGTCTCTCTATCATGTCCGTTTTTTCTTTCTGACAGAACAAAACATTCTCCAAAAGCTTTGCTGCCTTTTTCAGCAGAAACAGATCATCCCTGCAATAGTCTGCATCATCCACGGAGATCAGCCCCACAACCTTATGATTCTGATCACAGATGCTGCAGAGCATACAATTATAAATATCCTGAAGCATAAATCCATTCCAGAGGATCTGGTCCTTTTCCTTCAGTTCTTCTGCACTTCTGATAAACACAGCATGCTTTTCCTCCAGGAGCTTCGCCCAGGGACGCATATTGTCCCCTCCGGACAGCTTAAGGAAACGCTTCTTGTCCATCACACCCTTGTCATGATAAGAACAAACATCCTGCCAGATATCCATGCCGGAATCATACAAAAACAGACAAACCCGGCTGCTCTGATAAAAATGTCCCGTAAAGTCCAGAATTTCCTGGATCAGTTCCGACTGTTGCTTCTTTGTGACAGCCAGTTCATACAGCTCCAGAGTCTGGTTCAGCCCATACAGTTCATCCTTCAGTCTGCGGTCCTGCTGTCGATTCTCCTCTTCCACAGGCCAGGCAACTACCATTACTGCCGGTCTGCCGTTATATGTCATCGCCTTTTCACGCACACGGAGGAGACGGCCGTATTTCTCATACAGCATTTTCTCAGTCAGATAACTGCCGTTTTCCTCTTTCTCCATACTGTTGCCTGAAATTTTCCTTACATCTCCTGCAAATATCTGACTGTATTTACTTCCAAAATAATTATAAACGCCGGTCAGCTTCTTTGCTGCAGAATTCATGAAATATATTTCCTGGCTTTCCGTATCCACCAGATACACAATTTCCTCCAGCTGATCCAGGATTTTGCGGTACTCAAACTGTTCTGAAATTGCAGTCTGGCCTGTACACTCTTTATGCAGTCTTTCCTTTTCATTATACTCTGTCAGGCGTCGGATCAGCTGCATATAAGCATCGTTGGGAACTAGACAGGTATACTCAAACTCCTGTGCCGACATAGGTCTGCCAAAAAGGAAACCCTGGATCAACTCAGGAAAAAGCGTATCCAGACAATGAAGCTCCTCCTCGTCCTCTACACCCTCACAGCAGACCCGGATCCGGGCACTGTGGGTAAGCTCCAGCATATTGCTGAGAAGCCGGTAATTATAAGCACTCTTCTGAATCTGACGGATAAAACAGCGGTCGATCTTGACCTCATCCACCTCCAGACTCTTGAGATAGCTCAGGGAAGAATATCCGGTTCCAAAATCGTCAATGGAAACATGCATTTCCTTATTACGCCAATTAGAGAATATATTATTAAAATAATTATAATCCTGCAGCTGCATACTCTCTGTAACTTCCACTGTGATATTTCTGCCCGGAAGCCCTGCCTCTCTGGCAGCTTCCACCACATCATTTACAATAGAAGCCTCTCTCAGCTGCACATAGGAAGCGTTGATACTGATACTGAAATCCTCCTGCAGTTTCCTCCATCTGGCACACTGGACAAATGCCTGCTGCATCACCCACTTACCTACAGGAATGATCATACCGCTCTGCTCCAGGATCGGAATAAACACAACCGGAGACATAAAACCAAATTTCCTGGAATGATAGCGCAGCAATGCCTCCGCACCGTGAAGTTTATATTCATTGGATGTCACCTGAGGCTGATAATAAAGCTCAAATCCCTCAAAATTGTTCCGGATGCTGTCTCTCATCTCCTGCTGAAGTTCAATCCTGGACAAGGTCTTGTTATAATCCTCCGAAGAGAAATACTCCATACGGTTTTTGCCCGCTTCTTTGGCACGACCCAGAGCATTTTCCGCATAGCTGACCAATATATTTACATCTTTTTCCTTTTCAAAAGGATAGCTGACAATTCCTGCCGAAAAGCTACACAGTGCCGCTGTTTTCTCCTTCACCAGAGCATAGAAATCCTCTGCATCCCTCCTATTGTATCCCACAAGATCCACTGCAAAATGATCCCCATCCAACCTGTAAACTGTGTTTCTCTCACCTTTCAGGCTCTCCAGAATCTCCGCACTGCGGACCAGAACACGGTTGCCATACTCACGGCCCATCCGTTGATTCACATCCCTGAAGCCGTCAATTCCCAAAACCATCAGATGTCCACGGTATCCCCGGGCAATCTTACTGTTCAGATCATCCAGCATTTTATTGTAATTCAGCAGTCCGGTAAGCATATCAACCTTCTCAGCCAGAACACGCCTGGAGAGACAGCCCATCATCACAAAGGACTGATGCTTATGGTTCTTCAGCACCTTACCTCTGGCATTGATCCAATTCTTTTTGCCATAGCTGTCCAGATAGCGGAAGTCAAAATCCATGGTCTCTTCATTGCCATCTGCAACATTTCCCAGTTGTCGCAGAATCATCTTACAATCATTGGGATAAGCCACAGCCCGCAGATCCTCTATGGTATATGTATAAACATCATCTCCCACACTCGCACGGGCAATATTCAGTTCTCGTGCAAAATGAAATTTCTTCTCCCTGATATCCCACAGGAAGAAAAAATCACTTGTAGACTCATTCAGGAACAACAGCATTTTATAATAATCCTGTATCTGTTTCCTGTCGTCTGCATATGTCATGTAAAACAACGTACGGATTATGCCCCTTAAAATAATCCGCGTCCTCCTTCTTCAAAACTCATCTCTACGATAACGGGCTGTGACTATCTGTCACTCGTATTTTTTCCTCTGCGTCTCTGACTATACGCTTTTTCTCCTTCATTTTCCATATCCATAGAATCTCCAGTTTTTTCCGGATATTCTGATTCCACCCTGTTCTCTGGTTCTGCATCCTCATCCTCGCTATGAGGTTTATTGATAGCAAACTGGATCAACATTCCCAGAAGAGCAAAGCCTGCACTAAGTCCAATCCCATATGGAAACTCATCCAGACCTCCCAGTCTGCCCAGGGAAACCCCTGCGATCAGACCACCGATCAGGCTTGTGGCCACGATCAGCACCTCCCTGCAGTACTTCACTGCCAGGGTGCCAAGTGCGATCCCGATGAGAATACAGGCAAAAAATGCTGCCGAACTGGTAGGATGAATAAAATAAATACTCAGTGCCCAGCCAATACCGGCTGCCAACAGGAATACACCTGCTTTATAAATCAAAAATGCAATGACTGCAAATATGATTCCCGTCACTATAACTGCCGCTCCCCAGACAGTCTTATCCTGAATGTCCATAGACCGGACACAGATAAAGGCCAGTACAGCTCCCACAAAGAAGCCTCCCACCATCATCCAGAACCGGATCAGGCGGTAACCAAACACACAGTTCAGAATCCCCAGTACCAGAAGTACTCCGAAAATTATGGTATAAAACTGTGTAAACATATCAGAACCCATCAGCCTTCCGCCCAGCTGAGGCATACTGCTGAAAATATCTGTAAAATAAGTCATATTCTGTCACTCCTTTTCAGTCATCTCCGGAAACTGCCAATATACTTTTGCTCTGCATATCCCGGACTTTCTCAAAACATCTATCAGAACATATAATACATGGTATACATTCCGTCTATGACACCATAATGATAGGAAATTTCCTGCAGGCCATGTACTGTCATATAATATCTGGCAATCTCCTGTATTTTCTCCTCTGTGATCAGATCCTCATAAGCTGCCTCATAGGCATCTGCATTGCTGAACTTAAATCTCACCACAGCTGCATTGTTGTCTATTCTAAGCCTGCACAGAGCATATACAGATTCTCTGTCATAGCTGTCAAAGCAGGCACCGTTCATCACGTAGAAATTTTTGTCCCAGGCTGTACATGCCGGAACCTGAAATTCCTCCGATGGTGTATAATTTTTCTCATATTCCTGAGGAAAAGGACAAAGATAATCATAGATCGTGGTCTTGTGCTCAGCCAGTGAAGCCGCATCTCCTTCCAGAAACTCAGGCTGGTCTCCATTGGTGGCATCCACATAATAGTACTGACCGTCCAGCTCTACAATATTCCAGGCATGTCCCTGGGTGCTGCCTGCTGCATCCCCCTCCACATAGATACAGGGAATCTCCAGACGCTCCAGCAGATACTGGACTGCACCTGCATAACCGGCACACACTGCCTTTTTTTTCCAGAAAACTCCGGCAATGCTCTGGTCATCATCCGAAATCTCATAAACTGTATGATCAATAATATACGTATAAGCTGTCATTACCTTCTGGTAATCATCCGCACCCTCCGGGATCTGGGCAGCCATCTCCTGATAAGCAGCCTCCATTGCCTGGGTGATCTCCCGGCACTGCTCCTCTGTATAAGTATAGCCCGGGGAAAATCTGCAGTAATCCCTGCCCTCATAAGTGGTCTTGAACACCTTTTCCCTGTTATGTATCCAGAAAATCTCCGGATGATCCTTCAGCACTGCATGATAAACTCTGTCGATCTGGTCATCTCCGCCCAGAGACAGGTAGAAATTCTCCTCATGGGCCCGGACCCCCTTCAGGATCTCACGATAGCCCCGCTTCTCATCATCGTCCAGCAGATTAAAATAATATTCCTGGTGTCCCTGGTCTGTGGTCTCCACCTCCTGCTTCTTCAGCCTGCGCACCTCCACAGGATCACGCACAGCACTCTCCCAGGTCATTACAGAACCGGCAGCCAAAGCCACCACAAGCACCGCCAGAAACAGACGAAACACCGGAAAACGACGCTTCTTCATCTCGTTTATCCCTTCTCACAGCTTTCCTTAAGCTTAACACAGAATCCATTAATTTACAATAAAATATCGTAACTGTTCAGTACCTTCACAGTTACGAGTCAAAATCCCATCGCCTTCGGCGATGGGATTTTGACTTGTATGTCTCGGGATTTTGGCATATTCATGCCAAAACACCTCGCGGGATAGTAGACTGCTGAATAGTTACAAAATATCTTTATTCGAAATTATCTACGAAACCTGGAGCTGATTTTTGGTGAAATTGGCAATTTAATCCAAAAGCTCCCCTTCACGGTACGACCATTCCAGGTAGTCAGGGTTCTGATAATAAAGATCAGAATTAAAATTCGAGATAGCATCACTTATAAAAGACTGAAAGATATTCATAAGTTCCTGTACCTCTTCTCCCGGCTTTGCACAGTCTTCTATCATAATACTGTAAAGTTTTCCGATATCAAGATAGCTTGGAACATCATAATGACAGTCAGAAATGGTGTCAAAGGTTCCCTCTTTTATCTTATAATACTCGATCACTTCATCGCTTACCTGCTCGAAGCTGAGACAATGATTCACCTGTGCATCATATAATAATTTCTCAATTCCTTCTTTTCCAATCGTCCTCACAACATCTCCTCTGTGATTTCTGGTAGCTCTGGAAATATACTCAATCAATGCACATACATAAAAATAATCATTTCGTTCCTGATTTGTCATAAATTACCCCTATAAATTGAAAAATGGTTTCACAGTATCATTGCTATTATGATACCATGAAACCATTGTATCGTAAAGTTTACAATTTTATTATATAAACTTTACAGCCATTCTTTAATTGTTTTTTCCGTTTCACCAAGGATTCTTGCTATTCTTTCTATGGATTCTCCTTCCTGCGCAAGCGAAATGGCTATGCTTTTTGCCTTTCTTAATTCACCCTGCCTTTCATAAATTGCCTGCAGTTTCTGTTCTTCTTCCTCTTTGTCATACTCAAATATACTCATGGCAATAACCTCCGCGCGGTTGACTCTGAGAAAATCCGCCAGAATTCCTTTCTGAATACATTCATCCACTGCTTCTTTTACAGCGGTATCCAGGCTCATAGTCTCCGCATTTTTACGTACTTTTTCTACATATTGCGCATATTCTCCAAGAATCCTGCACTGCTCCATCAATTTCCTGTTGCAGTCCCTGTTGATATTGATCGTAACTACCTTTAACTCCAAATTAGGATCTCCCTGCTGGTTTTCATAGGATTCTGACAGACAGTTCGTCCATCTGTCCGGCATTTTCCGCTTTCCATTATAGAATACAATAAAATTCGGTGCCGGTAATTTCAGCAATATGGATGAATACAGGGATTTCCTGTCCACTAATTTCTGATATTCGCTGGATATATAAAACAAATCCCTCAATGGCATATTGGGATTGTAGGTTGACTGGTGTTCATACAGAAAAAGATTCGTATCAATGATAAACGCCAGATCATTCTTCATTCCCATATAGATTGCATTTTCCAGTGTAACAATCTCCAGCTTCGTTTCATCTGTATACGCTGTTCCATTGATTGCATTATACAGAGATAACAGATTTCTTCTGTCAGAAAACAGTTTTCGGAATACGGTATCCTTATAATTGCGGTTTGCAGTGACTTTTTTGTTCTTTCTTTTTGTCATAGACAATACCTCCTGTGTCAGCAGGAGTGTAAGAACACACTGCTCTTTTCCAAATTGTTCAGAACTCCTGCTTTTTTAATTGAATTGGAATTAAAAGCATGGATTTCTGAAATGAATTTAGAATATAAGACGGCAAAATGCCCTGAAACTTAAGAGAAATATGCTTTGGTTTTATACTAGCATGCTTCTTCAGTAGTTTCAAGGCATTTTTATAGAATTTAATTTGACTATAGTTTGTAAAATTATTACGCATTAGTCCAGATCAAAGAGCTGGCGCTGCTTCAGGTCAACGGAGGTCCAGACAGTTCGTGTATTTGGCTTGTTATAAAGATAAACTGTACTGGATACTTTTGCATATACTTTACAATTATTTTTATAAATGTATGTGCCATCTGCATTTTGCCTTTTCAAATATTGTTCTATATTGTTTAATTTCAACGAATATACAGAACTATTCTTAGTGTGGAACATTCCATCAGTTCCTACATCTATTCCTTTTTTGCTGCCTCCATATTCCTTAATATTTCCAATCTGTCGCGTAATATCTGTCAGGTTTTTATTAATGCCACTGTTCTCCTGTATTGTACCGCTTTCATCCTCAATATAGAACTGGATTGTCATTTCCTGCTTATCAAGATCAGATTTATTCAGGTCTGCACTTACCATATTATATTCTTTTATGTTAAGATACAGCTCAATATTGTTATTTACCACATTTACTTCATTATCCGGCAATGCAAAAGTCTGATCTGTCATGTAATATTTAATTGCCTCTGTGCCCGCATTGGGATTCATACTCTTTACAAAACCTGCCTTAGGCTCTACGGCAGTTACATTTGCGGCTGCAACAATTGCATTGATAAACAGATTAACTTCTGCCTCATTCTTATTACCGTTTTCACCCGTATCATCCAAATATCCTCTTTTTGACGGTTTATGTCCGGCACCTGTATAAATAACATTTCCCTTACTATAAAAGTAATAATTATTACGCACATCTCTTGGAGAAGCAGAATAATAATTGTCCGTCAGGGTATACCATACTACCACATCACTCTTACCATCAGAATTTCCATTTATGTCTCTATCCTGTTCCAGTCCCAGTTGATAATATTGACCATGAGTTTCTGCCAAAGTAATCGGATCGTCTCCCATCTCATATGGATACTGAGTAATCGCTCCGTCATTTATTTTTTCTGCTTTTTTCACACGCTTAGTGTCTACATTTATGCTTAAATACTCATTTGAATAGGCTTGTGTCTGGGCATAGGTTTTATTACGATCTCCGTTTTGGTAAGCTACATCTCCGGCAAGTTTCATTAAAGTATTGAAATCAACCTGATCTGCATTCAGTTCCTTTCCCTGCTTCAGCAATTGCGACAATGTTTGACCCGTACCAGAATTAATGATCTCTGTTGATGTGATTCCATATCTGTCCATTCCAACAACTGAACGAAGATACCGGTTTAATTCAAGACCCCATTTTCTAAATCTGCCTGATTCCGTTCGTATATCCGTATTTTCATCAATTTCATACGCAGTTGTTGCAATTTTTTTATACATCTCGTCTTGATCATAATTAATATATGACGTAGTGTCATGAGAAAAGAGGACACTTTTACCTGATTTAATAAAATCAAGAATATCCTCTACCTGATGGCAGTCATTATTAATATTATTAAATCCATCTGCAAAACCGATGATCAACATATCATAGCCACCTGAACCGGCAGCTCCATTTAAAACTTCGTTTCCATTATCCAGGATTTTTTTCAGTTTATGGTCATCATCTTCAGCTTGAAAATTGTTGATCTTAGTAACAGAAACAGATTCAATCTGAATATTAAAGTCAAAATTGTTATCATTATTCAATTTTTTTATCTTGCTCTGAAACAGCCGATCTTTCAATTCAGATTTTCCTGTTGTCAAATCCCAATAGTTTCCATCGGCATCAGCCTGTAATTGAAGAACCTTTATCGTCTGTTTCTGTGTTCCATTCCTGCCCTGTTTTGCATAACCGGTTTCAGAGGTATGGATATAGGGATTGCGGTTACTTGAAATCTCCAGCTTCCAGGTAATAATTTTGAAATATGCTTCCGGAAGTTTTCTGGTCAAAGTGTATGTTTTGCCCGCTCGTAATTCATAATGCGTTTTATCACCATCGTCCTTTATCGAAGATATTACCTGACCTGATTCATCTGTGATCTGAATATAGGAAGACTGTTCCTCTCTGTCCGAAAGATTTCCGTCAAAGTTTAGATCCAGATACAGATTACAGTCATAGGTTGTTACAGCAGGTGCAGCATCCGAATCATTTTTAATTGAAAAAACATATTTTAACTGACCATCCTCAATCAGTCCACGATTCGGATAATTTCCAGTTTCATCAATTCTATGCGGTTCTTTAGGTTTCTCTGTGAAATTAATCACAGGTTTCGCAAGATTGGCAAAAAAATCTAATTTAGAGGTATCACTCTGCAGCTCCAAAGAGGAAAATGTATTTTCATATTTAAGTGCATATTCCATAAACTCATAATAATAAGAAGCACTATCCACTTTACTCGTATCAATGGATCTGGAATCATTTTCCATAAGTCCTGATGCAAATATTACAGGATACCCACTCTGTACAAATTCCTTCAACTCACTACATATCTGGCTGGTTATATCATTTCCTGAACCTCGATAGTATCCTGCTCCATCTTTCCTATATGTATTAATAGGTGCAAAACGACGTATAATTTTACCGTTCTCGTTCGTTTGGGACCAGTTCTGATCATAATCAATATCAAGCTGTCCAAGGAGTTTAAGAAGATCCGTATTGCTTGATGAAGCCGGACCTCTTACTTCACCCACATGTGCATAGAGCAAACTACCGCCGCCTGTCAGCAGTTTTGTATTCGGGTTGCTATTTGTCTGGTCACCGATATAGATCATATCATATTTGGAACCAATATCATCAATATGACCAACAAATTCTGCGGCTGTCATGGTTGTAACCTTTACTTCTGGCATATCGGTGATAAATGAAAGTTCGGCACAGGAGGCAAAATTTTCATTTTCATTATTATTGTCTCCTGCTTTCGTAATTTCTATCTTTATACTCTTTACATTGCTATAAGACTGATTAAAATTGCATATTTTTTCTTCAGCTTTTTGATCATTCTGATAATTAAAGGTATACTTAGAATATTGTTGATTATTTTGCTTTATTGGCTCTCCCTGACAATTATCCTGTGTATAAAGATATACGTTAAATTCAACAAATCTGCCATTTCGGGTTGCAGAATTTGTATAAAGAGGACGTGGCAAGTATTTAAATCCTCTTAAAGTTACTGGTTTACCGAATGTTACATCTATATGATGTAATTCTTGAGGATTTTTGTTTCGACAGTTATTTTTGTTCCAATCACTATGCCAAAATGTGGCTGAATCTCCATCGAACATATTGTTAACAGGATTCCCTGAATTCGCACATCCCGTCGTAGTTGTTTTTCCATACCCAAGCCATGATTCCACCATGGATGTCTGCAATTTCTGGCTGTCCTCAACCTTTGCAGGTTCAATATCCAAAACGTTTATGGTGCTTTTAAGTTTTGTCTGACGTTTATAATTATAGTTAATAATATATTCAATTACTCTTGCCTGACTTATGTCAGTTTTCAGTAATGGAATCTTTACATTTGCAGGTGTTGGTGTTACTGTCTCCCCGTCTGAAAGTTCATCGGAACCGTCTGAAATCCCAGAGGAATCAGTTGTCTGTCCCAGCTTGCGATATTTATTCTCGCTCTCAATATATTTCAGTATTTCCTCAAAACCTTGGACTGCATTTTCTGAAGCTGTTGAACCAGAATCACCATCTGCATCCGGATTAAAATTCGTATGAAAATTAACGTTTATCAGATCGGACTGATGTGTTGGCTCATTTGTTTTTGCAAAAGTATTTTTAAAAACATATACCAGAGTATTCACATAATGTCCATCCGAATCCTGGTCTGTTCCTTTTATATACGCCGCGAAAGATTGAGCTGTTGTTAAATTATCTGTTAGTTTCGCAGCATTAATAATCGTAGGAATATTGCTCATTTCCTTTGCAGCGGCCTGATTGATGTCGGAACTATTAACATAGATCAATCCATATTCCGCCAGCTTACCGGATGTATTTGACGCAGCAGTATCACCTGCTGAAAATGCACCGTTATCATCTATGACATCTGCTGAGTTATCTGTAAACTGTGAGGATGCATCTGCTTCATCAGATATATTATTTGTTATCTGCGCAGAATCTTCTGTAGTCTGAGAATCGATTGCGGTTCCATCCTGAAATTCATCTGTGGATGTACTGTCATCTGTGGCTTCTGTAAGTTCTTTCTCAATGGACACCAGCTCAACTCCGGCTTCGCTGACCATTGGATCTACTTCTGAAATATCTCCTTCATTCTGAGCTGCTGCCTGATCTTCTGACTGGGTTTCGTTTGTATCCTGAGTGTCGGTATTCTGATCATCCGAGGTGTTGTCTGTCTGCACATCATCCGACTGTATATCATCTGTCTGAGAGTTGCCTGCCTGTGTATCATCTGAGTTTACGCTATCATCTGCTGATGAATAATCGGAATCAGTGTTATCGCCGTCACCAGTTGTTTCCGTAGCTTCACTGTCACCGGATGCCGCAGATGCCGTTTCATCAGCGCTTCCATATTGCCTATTAAACTCTTGTGTAGTTATAGTAGTTACCTCGATTTTAAAGGCATCAAACTGTTTCCTCTCATCACTTCCTGCTTCACCCGGTTCCAGATGGAATACATACTGTTTAAACCAGTCATGGTTTGTATATCCCCCCTGGTAATACATATGATCTACTTCTACAGTCTGTTCTGTGGCATTATCATCAGGTATAAAATCATAATTTCCTGTACCCGGAGTTAATTCATATTCAGCATCAGAGACATAGTATGTTGCCTTATCAGGATTATCCTCATGGATATACGGATTACTTTCATCCGCATAGGAAGGTGAATACCAGCCATAATATTTATAAGCATGGGTATCTTCTGCTGCCGCAGGTTCATCCTTTTTACAGCAGAAATATACCGCTGACACCTTATAATAATAATTCCCAATTCCCAGTTCCGTTGGGATTTTATGTACATCATTATAGGATACAGGCTGGCGGCAAGTCACTATGGACACAGGATACTTGACTGCTCTATCTACATTACCGTCCTCCCAGATCCAAAACCAGTACTGCCCGTCCTCAAGAGTAACATTGCATTTTCGATTACTTTTATCTGTTAAAGAAACAGCAGTTTGACTTAAATCAAAAGTCCCATTCTGAATAGCCGCTGTATTTGTTTCTGCCTGTTTCTTCACAGCATTCAGATTACTGATCATAGTATATTTGTAAAAAGGATACTGATCAATTGTTTCCCCGTAATAAACCAGCGGATTGGAGGGATCCGATGTGGGATCCACGTTTGTTCCTTGTTCATTCAGATTTGACTGATAAGGAATCAGCGGATTGGATTCTACATTATCGCTGGAATCTTCTGCACTGTCTGTACCGGCTGTGGCTTCTGAAACTGTATTTGCATCTGCAGACACATTATTATCCGGTTCAGCAGACTCCTGAGGGTCAACGCCTGTGCCAGTACTGTCAAAACTGTCCTCTGTTTCGGCAGCATCTGCACCGGATGTAAAATCTCCATCTGAGAAGGCTGCATCTGCATTTCCTTCCTCTGCCTGAGGAACCTCAGGAACAGAATCCTGCTGGGTTGCCTGCGTCCGATCTGTGGTATCATCCACACTCATGAATTCATCCTCACCAGAAGAAAAAGCAGTACCGTTCTTCACAGAAGTATCCAGAAGTTTTTTCGCACCATTCAGATCTACGGAAGAATTTTCACCGGGAAACTCAAATACTCCCTCTGTCAGATTATTCGCAATCTCTTCGGTAAGATCCTCATATACATTTTCATAATATCCATAATTTCCATCTGCAGAATTGTAATCTGCCAGAATACTATTATTGGCTAATTTCTCACCATTCTCATTAAAATTTTCATTTAATACTTCATTGCTTACAGGTTCAAATGTCAGAAAATAGGGAGAATTTGCCTCTCCACTGCCAGTGTAATAGAAGTTCTGGATGTTTTCCCTGACCTTTTCATTCTTATTTTGTGCATCATTTGCATCCTGCCGGATTGGATAATACTGCTGTTCCTTTTTGGTGTAGTCACCGGTACCGGCTGTATTCTCCTGATAGTTTCCCTTCACCTGTACCTTGTAGCTTTTGGACTTCCCGGTACTATCCGTAAAGTCAATTTTTTTCCAGTCGTTTTCCCAGGATCCTGTAGCCTTTTCATCAGGTGAAAGAATATATTTTTCCCTGTATTCGCTGTAGGAAAGAGGATAATCAGAGTCTTGTCCTTCCCCTCCTGATTTATAGCAGACATTCTGAATTTGCTTAATATTTGTCGTCTGCGTACCATCGGCAAATTCTTTGCGAAGTTCCGATGTGGGAAGCTTGGACAATCCCTCTTCCAGTGATTGGAACTTCATGGTCTGTTCCTGTTCATCACTGTCTGTATATTTATATTCATACAATTTCACATAGGGTTCCTGCCCTGACACATAGTAGCCGATCTCCGCCTCATTTGTATTGTCCACAATCTCCAGGATTTTAAATGGCTTCTCCTCAGAGGTATCCTTTACAATCTGCTCGATTCCGGGCATCATGGCATAGGAAGCCTGGACGGAGACACTTGTCTGCAGCAATGCACCTGCTCCCAGGACTCCGGCCAGGGACAGGGCGATGCCGGAGGCAATTAATTTTTTATGCCTGATCTTCATCTGTATATTCTCCACTTCTTGATGTAAACGTTATAAGGTTACCATATGCTTCTTGTCCAGGCGGGCATATACCCACTCCCTGAAAAGGGTATAGATCACGGACACTGTCGGGATAAAGATCAGCATACCCACAAGTCCCATCAGGCTGCCGCCCAGGGTAACAGCCACCAGCACCCATATGGACGGAAGTCCCACAGAGCCTCCCACCACATGAGGATAGATCAGATTTCCCTCAATCTGCTGAAGGATCAGGAAAAGTCCCAGGAACAGCACCGCCTGCATGGGGCTTACCATAAGGATCAGGAAAAAGGAAATCCAGCATCCGATAATTCCTCCAAACAATGGGATCAACGCTGTAAAACCGATCAGCACTCCCACCAGCATGGCATAAGGGAATCGGAAAATGGACATAGAAACAAAAAACATGCTTCCCAGGATCACAGCCTCAATACACTGTCCTGTAATAAAGCTGGAGAAAATCCGGTTGGACAGATTCCATACATGTGCCAGGTAGCGCACCGGCTTTTCCGGTAAGAGAGCATACAGAGCCTTTTTCACCTGGCAAAGGAGCTTTTCCTTGGAAAGAAGTACATAGCAGGCAAACACAAAGCCAATGGATATATTCATAGCTGTGCTCAGCAGTCCCATGGTAATGGATACTGTGGAAGAAACAAAATTATCGACACCGCTTTTCAGTACTCCAAGCATAGAATTAATAATCTTGCCCGGCTCAATGTCCAGAGACTGGGTCCATTTTATGATCTCCGGATTATTTCCAAAGGTAGTATCGATCCACTTCTGGATCACCGGTATATTGTCCTCTATCTTTTTGGCAACACTTACCAGAGTTGCACCCAGCTCTGGCACTACTACCAGCATAACAATGATAAGCACACAGACCAAGAAACAGATGGAAAGCACCAGACTTACCGGTCTGGCAAGCTTCATGGCTGCCTTTTTCTGCAGCTTTACAGCCTTGCCAAAGAGATGCTTTTCAATAAATTTCATAGGCACATTCAGAATAAAGGCGATTCCGCATCCCAAAATAAATGGAAAGAGGAAGCCCAGAAGTACCTTAGCTGTGCCGATCACAATATCCAGATGCTGGACACCCAGATACAAAAGTACGGCAAAGGCAATGAGATATCGTATTTTTTTCATGTTTTCCTTGTCTAACTGCATTTTATGTTTTTCCCTCTCTACTACGCAATGATATGTTTTCTTTCTTATGACTTATGCCCTCTCTGAGTTCACATACAGCATCCTATAACTTCCTTATAAAAAAAGTACAGGAGCTTCTGTCTTTTAGAAAACTCCTGCTTAAAATAAATAATGAAAATAAAAGCATGACTTTTCCGAAAGAACAGATCTGGAATCTGTATAGAAAATAAAGGTTTGGATTTGAAGAAATAAGAAAATATGCTTTTGCTTATATTAACACGGTTCGTCAGGCGTTACAAGGAATTTTTTTCGGAAATATTGGTCAGGCGGATATTCGCAATTGAAACAGGGGACTTACTTAATTCGGTTAAAAAAATTTCAATTGCACAGGAGCTTATTCTGTGTTATTATCTCAACATAATTGCAAAAAATGTCTTGCATCTAACTTGACCATTCACAAATTGCTTCCTTGTGAGACAATTTTGTTATTCTTAAAAATTAGTAAGGTGAATCTATGCATAATAAAAATAAAGGTTTTACTCTGGTAGAGCTGATTGTGGTGATTTCGGTTCTGGCAGTTCTGGTCGGAATCCTGGCACCGGCTTATACGAAATATGTAGAGCGAAGCCGTGAGTCTGTGGATCTGACCAATGTTCGTGCAGCATATGATGAAATAGTGGCTGAAGTCACTCTGGAGGGAATAAGTACCACTACAATAAAGAAATCTGTACCACTGAAACAGAAAATCGAAGACTGGCAGTCCTCCAAAACTGTCTCCATCGCAGGCTATTCCAATAATGACCCAGTAAACTGGAAAGGCGTTCCCAAAGCGGGCGGAAGCTGTGAGATCTATTTTGATGAGGATGGAAACGTTGTGTTTGACTGGAGAGGGGAGAATGCTGGGAAGACGTATCCCTTTAATACTGAAGTAACCGATTTAATGGGCCCCCTCAACCAGTCTGGACTTTTAAAAACTCCTACTTTAGTGAAGAATAAGAACTTTGAAATTGATTCCAGCTGCACTACTTCAACGATGGTTCCTGAAATCAAAAAGCATATTGGAAATGACAGCTTGCTGAACAATGGTACCTGGGCTTATTATGGTGACGCAACTAACTCAAAACATCAATACCTTTTCTGGACTTCCGTAAATACCACTGCAATTGGTGAAGGTCAAAAAATTCCGGTTATAATCAGCACAAATGATGGAAAATTTTATATTTCCGAAACAAAAACCGCCAAAAGGAAAACCACCTCAAACTATGTGGTAATTGCACAAGGGGAACTACAGGCAAAAAACTATGCTAAATATCTTTCTGCCGATAAAAAATATGACTCTTTAGAAGCCGCCTACGATGCATATGAAAAGATAATTGCCAAAGACTATCCAGACTACAAAGACACACTGCCAAAATAGCAACTCAACTACAAAAGCCACAGACCGGTCTTGACACCAGTCTGTGGCTTTTTTGTAACCTGCCTATCTTCTGTCTGCACCGCTTTCCTTATAGTAGCGTTCCTTACTCTGATACATTCTTGCATCTGCAGCTTTTGAAATTTCATATGCACTATCCCAGTTTCTCTCTGTGCTGAAAACCCATCCGTATGACACAGTCATTGAATCAACAAACTTTCCATGCCAGTTTGCCACACTGGAGTCGAAGCTATGTATCAGCTCTTCCACCTGGCTTGGATTCTCTGTAATGATCACTGCAAATTCATCTCCACCGATTCTGTATACCTTTCCATACTCATGAAAGCTGTTTCTCATACAATCTGCAGCTGCACATATAAGTTCATCTCCTGCCATATGCCCATAAGTATCATTTGCCCGTTTTAATCCGTTCAGATCTGCAGAAATGTATACCCATTCCTCACTAAGATTAAGCTTTTTCATATCATTTTCATATGCATGCCTGTTTAAACATCTGGTAAGCTCATCCGTATTTGAGGTGTATATCAGTTTTTCTTTTTCCAGTCTTTCTTTCATCACTTTGGAAAACATATAGGTGATACAACAGGATGCCAGCACCAAATATGCGCCTACTATAAAAATAGCAATCATGCCGCCCTGCTGATAAAATGAATCCTCTACAGTTACAATAACAATATAGTTATCATTCTGGCGCATCATGCATCTGTAGCGCTTTCCATCCATTCTGATCTGTGTTACAGTCGCACTGTCATCACTGACATGATCCGCTGATATCCCCACATCTTCCAGTTTTTCCCCTAATTTGCTACTGTCCGTAGCTCCTTCTATTACCTGTCTATCCGCATCTGCAACTATAATTTCCATGCCTTTATACACCGGCATTCTGGCAACTACATTGGAAATGTTATTCTGCTTTATTTCCTTGAGAAGTCTCTTTGGCTCAATTCCCACCTGGAGCATCTTGGTTCCGTCTTCATTCCAGGTGATGGCATACATCATTTTCTTTCCCTCTGCAGTATTTGGAGTAACATCCTGGCACATGGTCAGCGATTTATTCTTAAGCATGGGTTTAAAATACTCCATCTGCGCACCGGAATCAAAATTATAGCCAAAATACTTGGGCGCAGAACCACTGTAAATAGTTCCCTGATCATCAAACAGATGTATCTCATCAACAGCCATTAATTTTGCTATTTTCTGTAACTCATCCACATCATATTCTACCGCCGGATCGGAATCAATCATATAGGACACCGCTTTAGCCCTTACAATATAATCATCCTTTAACGATTCGATCAGCTCGTTCCTGCTCTCATCATTTTTATCAAGCACAGTAATCACACGATCAAGAAGCACCTTTGATGTTCTATGGGCATTTCTGTCATTAACATATTTCAGAATGCTCGCTTCAAGGAGTAAGGCAACCACAATTATCATAATAGATAAAATTATAATTTTTTTCTTCTTCATATTTCCCATTCCTTTGTCAGATATGTGGTTTTAGTGTAGCAAACGGCAGATGGGATGTCAACCTGGGAAAATGAAGAAGCCACAGACTGGTAATTTCCAGTTACTGTTCACTCCGTTCACAGTAACGATTTCCAGTCTGTGGCCTGGTTAGATTTATCAAGCGGATATTTCCAAAATGCTTTACTTTAATAGTTTTCAAAGGCCTCTACGATTTTCTGCATATCGTCCGTGTTAAAGCGCTCATCACAGCTCACAGACATGATATGGGAATAAATATATTGGGCACCTGGATAGTCTTCAACCTTTACGAAAGGTGGTACAGGCCAGTATACCTTAGGCGGAATGTGTCTGTCTGCCAGATGTTTGATAAGGGCGTCCCTGTTTTCCACAAAGAAAGGGAAAAACATAGGACAGATATCATCTGAAAGATAAGGAAATACCAGGCGGATATCGGCGCGTTCCGGCAGGTGTTCCAGAAGATAGCGGTAATTTTCCTGGCGTTTACGGATCGCATCCCGGAATGGATAATGAAGAATCGTTTTAAGGGAAGCTTCATCCCCTTCCTGGATGTCGAAAATTTCACGAAGCATAAATTCCGCTTTCCAGAAAACATCATTACCTTCTTTATTATAGTCCTCATTTCCGGTATGCTCGTAATTCTCTCGAGATTGAAGAGCCTGATCTCTAAGGGAAAACTGTTCTTTATTGATGGGAATAGGCTTTACGCCAAAGGTGCCCTTTCGCTTGATGGCAAGACCACCGGAGGCAACACCCATCCATTTTCGGAGACTGACGGCAATATAGTCAGCATCCGGACAGGCCGGCAGTGGAGAAAACGCTGTATGGGTGGTATCCACTATTACAGAAACGCCACTGGCTTTACATTTTTTGACAAAGTCCTCATTATAGGTAGAATAGCCATAGTATCCACAGACAAGGAGAACACTGATCTGAGGGATCATCTCTTCCTCAAATACAGGGGAAAGATTTTTGTCAAAATCATAATAATGAATTTCATATCCTGCTTTTACAAAGCAGCCCAGAACTGTTTCGCAGTCATAGGAAGGCAGATATGCCACACGCTTTTGATCTGTTAACATCAGATCCCTCAGGCAGTAATAAATGGCACAACGGCCGGACATTAGATGAGCGGTGTCCCCGAGATCAGGACAGGTATGCTCCACATAGTTGTTTGGCTCAGAGCCAACGGGTTGATAGGGGAAAAAGCCTCCAATTTCCATAGTAAAAACCTCCTTTAATTAAATTTATATATTTTCAAAATATTCAGCAAAAATGAAAGTAATGACTTTACAAATCCATTATAACATGAATATTATAAAATATAAAGTAAAGTATCTACTTTACTTAAAGATATTTTTACCCGCTTGATTGGGGAACAAAAAAGAGGCTGCCTATTCAGACAGCCCCTTGGGGGATTATGAAACCCAGCCGGTAGCTTTTACAATATAATCATAGATCTTGCGGTAAGTAGCCGTATTATAATGCTGTCCGTCAGCAGCATAATAGCCTACTTTCTGTAAATGGCTAAAGCAGTCCAGATAATGATCCGGGAAATTATTTCTCAGTGCATCATTAAAGGGACGGATTGTAGCATTACTTACGTTGTAAGCACCGACACCAATCACCGGATTGATGGACATAAGATAAATATTTGCCCTGGGATGGCTGGCAATAAAGGAACGATAATATGTCAGATAGTTTGCCTGCTGATACAGATAATCGTTCAGTCCGAAGCCAAATACAACCGTTGATTCCGGGTAAGAGGCCAGATAAGATTCCAGCATTGGTCCAGCCGTAGATCTGAGCCAGTTGTATCCCATGGATACTTTTCCGATATAAATAGCATTTCCGATTCTGCAGTCACGCATAGAAGCTACACGACAGTCCCCCAGAATGATCAGACGGGATTTCGAAGTCTGTTTTACCTTGGTGACAGAGCCGTCAGCAGATACATAGCGGCTTCCAATCCATTTCTTCTTACTCATAGCTCCGGTTTTCTTTCCGAAGTAGTAGCGTTTTCCATTGATCATCTGCCAGCCGTGCAATAACTGTCCACTGGTTTTGGAAAGGTAATAGGTTTTACCTTTCACCGTCTGTAAGCCTGTGAGAAGCTGACCTTCTTTTCCTTTCACTTCGGAAAGATAATATCTTTCACCTTTGTAATCTTTCCAGCCTGTTTCTACATAGCCATGGGCGTCAAAGCTGTAGCATTTGCCTTTTACTTTTAACCAGCGGGATTTTGGATGGCGGCCGTCAGTATAGACATATTTGCGTCCTTCGGTATCCCTCTTCCAGGTTCCTTCTTTTGCCTGTTTTACAGAGGTCAGCAGATTGGTGGCAGCAGATACTGTCACACCGGCAGACATAATAAAAAGGCACAGGAGTAAAAGTGTGAACAGACCTTTTTTTCTGAATTTTTTCTTTTTCATTTTTTGTCCTTTCCTAATAAGTTATCTTTTCTTTATTTTCCCGACAGGGGGTGTGCCCCACCAGGCGCAGATTTTTCCTGCAATATAAATTTGTATTATTATACCACTTACTCATCATACAGTACAATAATAATATTCTTTCTTTATCTCATACCCCCTCTAGTACATCGTTTTATTGACAATCCATATATGAAAGGGTACACTTTCATTATCAGAAAATAAAGGAATGGAGGGCATAGAGATGAAGATACTTCTGATCAACGGAAGCCCAAAAGGCAAAAGAAGTAATTCATTAAAGCTTGCATACAGCTTTATTAAGGGATTAGAAAACGGATGTACGAGTAATAAAGAAGAGTTATCTGTTGATGAACTGCATATAGCTTCAATGAATATAGGTGCGTGTAAGGGATGCTTTGCATGCTGGCAGAAAACACCCGGGAGATGCTGTATAAATGATGATATGCAAACAGTCATTAAAAAACTGATTAGTGCTGATCTAATTTTATGGTCTTTTCCACTGTACTATTTTAATGTTCCCGGTATGTTAAAGAATTTGATCGATCGTCAGCTTCCTATGAGTCTTCCTTTTATGAGTTCAAGGCAGGACGGGTACGGAAGCGGCAGTCATGATGCCAGATATGATATGGAAGGCAAGAGACACGTATTAATCTCTACCTGTGGATTTTATTCTGCCGACGAAAATTATGACAGTGTATTGCGGATGTTTGACCATTTCCTTGGCAAGGGAAATTATACGACCATTTTTTGCGGTCAGGGAGAATTGTTTCGTGTAAAGGAATTGTCAGTGAGAACAAATGAATATCTTGCTGCAGTAAAATGTGCAGGCACTGAATATGCAATGACAGGAGCAATATCGAAAGAAACAGATGCTGTGCTCCATACACTTTTATATCCCAGGGATGTATTTGAAAAAATGGCAGATGCCAGCTGGGGTATTAACAAAACGACCGGCGAGAAAGAACCTGAGGATCTTGTATTTACCCGGCAAATGGCTGCCCTTTACAATAAAGATGCCTATGACGGAAAAGAACGCGTACTTGAGATACATTTTACCGATTTGGATCATACGTATCAAATTCAACTTAACCAGACCGGAAGCCAGATTTTTACAGATGGAAGCCTTTCTCCAACTACTCGCATCGATACACCTTTTTCTGTATGGTCAGCTATTTCTCGTGGAGAAATTGGCGGCGCAGAAGCATTGGGAAAACAGATGTATACGGTATCCGGCGATTTCTCCTTAATGATAAATTGGGATAAATTCTTTGGAAACACATCTGCGGTTAAAAATCCTGAGAAAAAATCTCCAAACATGATTGAGAAGAAAAATCCTTCTATGACGACAATGCTTATACCATGGATTGCCTTTTGGATTGCTGTTTCTATCACGCCTAAAGTGGGGGCTTTGATAACTCTTATCGTAGTGGCAGCCATACCGTTTATTATGAGAAATCATGAATTTGAGATCTGGGATCAACTCTCTATGATAGCCGTTGCTGTACTTTCCGCAGCAGCAAATATAACCGGGAATGGAGATATTCCTACAAATATAGGATATCTTGTGTTTGGATTGTTCT
>HE978651.1:1849642-1856185 GCA_000285855.2 Ruminococcus sp. JC304
TTGTTATATGTACTGACAGCAGTCTGGACCTTTCTGCTTAGAGGAGCCGGGTTTGGAAATCTGCTTATCATTGTAAACAATTTAATTCCAATCTTGATGGGATTTTTTACAGTATGGTTCGAAAAATGGTATCCCGCAAAGATGGCAAGAGGCAAGAGATAAGAAGAAAACTCTGCCTTATAAACATGTCTCGGTTACGCCAACAGCTGGCGGAAGAATTCCCACATTATCATTGCTATTTTGGGGTAAAAAGGGTATACTTTTAAGCACTAAACACCAGGAGTACAAAATTATGAACACACACTCATCCGGATATTACAGCATAGACAAAGACTATAATATCCTAAGCTATAACGACACTGCCAAACAGCTGTACCCCAATCTCCAGCCGGGAGTGAAATGCTATAAGGCACTTATGGGGCTTGATTCTCCATGCCCGCCCTGCCCTGTGGCACTGGGGATACAGGGGCCAAAGACTTACCTAGATCCGATTCGTCATATTTATGAGACAGTTGATGCAGTAGAAACTGTACATTCCGATGGAAGCAGAGGACATGCCCTTGTATTCAGCACAGTAGCCGAAGGAGAAAGCCTGTCAAAGTCCATCCCCACAGGTGAGAACTCTCTCCGTCTGCTGGGTGCCATCAACCTGCTTGCTTCTGACTACATGTCTGTTTATGGCGTGAACCGGGAAACCGGGAAAATCTCCGTATATCGTTCCAGATTTACTGCTGCTTTTGCGGACCTCGATATTAAAGATAATTCAGACTATAAACTATCATTTGATTTTCTCATCCAGAAATATGTTCATCCGGATGAGCGTTCCTATGTGTACAGACACCTGAATTATGAAACCCTGCTGGAAAGACTTTCTCAGGAAGCTTCTTTCAAATTTCATTTCAGGGTTGTCACAGATACTATCCATTACTATTATCTGCTCATTGCCAGAAACGGAAACGCCAATGACTATCGGGATTTCGTAATTGCAGTGGCCTGTGAAGACAATGATGTGACAGCACGCAAAATCTATGAAAATCAGCTCCACTCTCTTCTGGCATCCATTACCCATGCTGCCGGCTACTTTCATCTCGACCTTACAGATGATAAGATTCTGAAGATCGGAGGCACCTCTGCCCTGGCCTATAAGATGGATGCTAACGCTTCCATTGACCATTTTATTGCAGAGACTGCTGTTTTTATACCGGTATTAAAGGACAGAAACGATTTTATCAACGCATTTTGCCGCAGTTCCCTGATGAAAAGCTACGAGGATGGTCAGGTGGAAGTCACCAGGGTTTCCCGCTGCCTCTACGATGACAATATAACCAGGATTTCCAAATATGTGGCAAGACTGCTGCTCAACCCTTCCAACAACCATCTGGAGGCAATCCTCTACGGTGAGGATGTCACCAGAACACAGGAAGCCTATGAGACACAGGTAAGTATTGTCCAGACACTGAGCAGCAATTACCTGAATGTATACCTGATCAACCCCAGAGAAAAAACTCTCTCTGTGATCAAGCAGGAAGACCATGATGTCCCTGAACAGGATAAAAAACACAAGGATACATACCCCTATGATCTTTTCCTCTCAGACTATATCCGGCAGCGTGTACATCCTGATGACCGTACAATGCTGGAAGAATCACTGGAACTGGGCAATGTAATGGGTGTTTTGTCCGGTCGGTCCGAATACAAGGGAAATTACCGGATAAATGACAGGGACGGTATCCATTACTATCAGTTCCGCTTTATCAAAAACGAAGACTCCGGTATCATTGTTCTGGGATTTCTGAATGTGGACGATGTGGTGGAATCAGAGATCAGACACCAGAAGCTTCTCAAAGAAGCTCTTGATGCTGCCGAACGTGCCAATGCAGAGAAATCCAATTTCCTTTCCCGTATGTCCCACGATATGCGTACGCCGCTGAATGGGATCATTGGTCTGCTGGAAATTGATAAAAAGCACGAAAATGATATTGGATTCCTGAAAAGTAATCGTGAAAAAGCATTCATTTCAGCCAGTCATCTGCTCTCTCTTATCAATGATGTGCTGGATATGTCCAAGATCGAGGAGGGTGGACTTGTACTCAACCATGAACCTTTTGATCTGATCAGATATGAAAAAGAGACACAGATGCTGATTGATATGCAGGCACAGAAAAACGGCATTGATTTCACCGTTCATATCGCACCGGAGATATACGAACATCCCTTTGTATACGGCAGCCCTCTGCACCTCCGTCGTGCCATGATGAATATTTACAGTAACTGTATCAAATACAACAGAGAAAATGGGGCGATCCATACGGAGATCCATGCTCTCCCTTCCCATGATCATAAGCTGGTCTGCAGATGGACGATCTCTGATACGGGAATCGGCATCAGCAAAGAATATCTGGAGAAGATCTTTGAACCCTTTACTCAGGAGAATACGGATGCCCGAAGTGTATATCATGGCACCGGACTGGGTATGAGCATTGCCAAAGCGCTATTTGAACAGATGGGTGGTACCATTGAGATTTCCAGTACTCCGGGTATCGGAAGTACTTTTGTGATCACTCTGCCATTTGAAAAGGCAGAAGAAACGGATATCTCTTCTGAGCCAGAAGCTGAGCGAAACTCCATTCAGGGCATAAAGATCCTGCTGGCGGAGGATAATGAAATAAACAGAGAAGTGGCACAGGTACTCCTTGAAGAGGAAGGTGCTGTGGTAACTGCAGTATCCAATGGCAGGGAAGCTGTAAAACTTTTCTCCCTTCACCCTGAGGGGACATTTGATGTGATACTTATGGATATTATGATGCCTCTGATGAACGGATACGAAGCCACACGCCAGATCCGGAAGCTTGACAGGACGGATGCTTCTTTCATTCCCATCATCGCACTGACCGCTAATGCTTTTGCAGAGGATGTACGCCATGCACTGGACTGTGGTATGAACGCACATCTGGCCAAACCACTGGATGTGAAAAAAATGATCCATACGATTGCCCTGTATCTTTAAAAAAAACACAGATAACCGTCTGGACAAGGATTTGTAAGAACCTTTTTCTGTGCAATCGCCAGGAAACAGATTTTTATCTTCTTCTGATGCCTGATGAACGATTCAGAAAAAAAAGCCACAGGCTGGGTGAGTGGCTCCAGTCTGTGGCTTTTAATAATTCCCGACAGGGGGTGCAACCCCGCTTGGTATCCTATAAGCCGGCTTTACACAGCTTTGCGTAAACGCCATCTTTATCCATCAGTTCCTGATGAGTTCCCTCTTCTGCAATTCCATCCTCTGTAAGGACAAGGATTCTTCTGGCATTGCGAATTGTAGAAAGTCTGTGAGCAATTACAAAAGTAGTTCTGTCCTTTGCAAGACGCTCCAGCGATTCCTGAACCACCTTCTCACTCTCATTATCCAGCGCAGATGTTGCCTCATCAAAAATCAGAATAGGCGGATTCTTCAGAAAAGCTCTGGCAATGGAAAGACGCTGTTTCTGTCCTCCAGAGAGCTTCACTCCACGCTGCCCAATATCTGTACCATAATTATCCGGCATTTCCATAATAAAATCATGAGCATTTGCCAGCTTAGCCGCCCTGATAACATCCTCGTCTGTAGCATCCGGACGTCCATAGCGAATATTTTCCATAATATTTCCGGCAAACAGATACACATCCTGCTGCACGATTCCTATGTGATCACGCAGATCCTTCAGTTTGATCTTACGGATATCTTTTCCATCCAGATAAATTGCTCCTGATGACACATCATAAAATCTGGGGATCAGACTGCAAAGAGTAGTCTTTCCGGCGCCTGAGGTACCTACAAGAGCAACATAGTCACCAGACTTTACTTCCAGATTCACATTAGAAAGCACCTTCTCATTATGGTCTTCATAATGGAATGATACATTCTCAAAACGAATATCTCCATCCACATGTTCCAGAGGCACAGCATCCGGTGCATCTTCAATATCCGGTGCAATGGACATCATTTCCAGGAAACGATCATAACCGCTGTAACCATTCTGAAACTGTTCAGTAAAATTCACCAGCTTCGTAACGGGCTCAGTAAAATTATTGATATACAAAAGAAATGTCACAAGGTCTGTAGCGCTTAAATTTCCAGATGCCAGGAACACAGCACCAGAAACAAGTGCTGTTACCGTGATCAATGTAGTAAAGGCATCCATTCCTGCATGATAGCCTGCCATATAGCGGTAAGTCACACGCTTAGAATCCACGAAACGCTCATTTCCTTTACGGAACTTCTCAATCTCACGCTTCTCATTTCCAAAGGATTTTACCACCCTGATTCCGGAAAGGCTATCCTCGATCTGACTATTGATCTCACCCATGCGCACACGATTCTCTTTAAATGCACTTTTCATTTTCTTATTGTAGATCAGCGCGTAGATCAACATGATGATCACAACAGCAAAACACAGCAACGCCATCTGCGGCTTTACATTCAAAAGAATGATCAGCGCTCCGAACAGCTTGATCACGGAGATCATAATATCCTCCGGTCCATGATGAAGAAGCTCTGTAATGTCAAAAAGGTCACTTGTAATACGGGAAAGCAGCTGTCCTACCTTCTGGTTATCGTAAAATGCAAAAGAAAGCTTCTGATAATGGCTGAAGATCTCATTTCGCATATCGTGCTCAATATAAGCACCCATCATGTGACCATAATAGGTGATAAAATAGCGGCTTCCCAGCTGCACCAGGATCAGCAGCAGCATTCCCACACCTATTTTCAGAATGATAGTCTTAGCCTCCACCGCTGATAACTCGCTTACCGAATTCATAATATAGCGGACCATCAATGGAATAACAAGGGTAACTGCCGCCCCTAGAAATGCAAAAAACAGATCTGCAAAAAATAATCCCCTATATGGTTTGTAATAGCCAGCAAGCATCTTCAGCTTGCCAGGCTGTTTTTTCTCTTGTTTCATGTGATTCTCCTCCGCTTTTACTACTATATTTTTATTAGCCAGCAGCAAAAATTTTCATACAGAATTTATTATAAACCGACTGGGAGTGTTTTGTCAAAATGCTTCTGCAAATATTTTCTCCAGTATTATTTTCCCGACAGGGGGTGCGACCCCGCCAGTTTTCCTCTGGTTCTGTTGACAATCCACATATGAAAGGGTACACTTTCATTATCAGAAAATAAAGGAATGGAGGGCATAAAGATGAAGATACTTCTGATCAACGGAAGTCCAAAAGGCAAAAGAAGTAATTCATTAAAGCTTGCATACAGCTTTATTAAGGGATTGGAAAACGGATGTACGAGTAATAAAGAAGAGTTATCTGTTGATGAACTCCATATAGCTTCAATGAATATAGGTGCGTGTAAGGGATGCTTTGCATGCTGGCAGAAAACACCCGGGAGATGCTGTATAAATGATGATATGCAAACAGTCATTAAAAAACTGATTGGTGCTGATCTAATTTTATGGTCTTTTCCACTGTACTATTTTAATGTTCCCGGTATGTTAAAGAATTTGATCGATCGTCAGCTTCCTATGAGTCTTCCTTTTATGAGTTCAAGGCAGGACGGATACGGAAGCGGCAGTCATGATGCCAGATATGATATGGAAGGCAAGAGACACGTATTAATCTCTACCTGTGGCTTTTATTCTGCTGACGAAAATTATGACAGTGTATTGCGGATGTTTGACCATTTCCTTGGCAGGGGAAATTATACGACCATTTTTTGCGGTCAGGGAGAATTGTTTCGTGTAAAGGAATTGTCAGTGAGAACAAATGAATATCTTGCTGCAGTAAAATGTGCAGGCTCTGAATATTCAATGACAGGAGCAATATCAAAAGAAACAGATGCTGTACTCCATACACTTTTATATCCCAGAGATATATTTGAAAAAATGGCAGATGCCAGCTGGGGTATTAACAAAAGGACCGGAGAGAAAGAACCTGAGGATCTTGTATTTACCCGGCAAATGGCCGCTCTTTACAATAAAGACGCCTATGACGGAAAAGAACGCGTACTTGAGATACATTTTACCGATTTGGATCATACGTATCAGATTCGGCTTAACAAGACCGGAAGCCAGATTTTTACAGATGGAAGCCTTTCTCCAACTACTCGCATCGATACACCTTTTTCTGTATGGTCAGCTATTTCTCGTGGAGAAATTGGTGGCGCAGAGGCATTGGGAAAACAGATGTATACGGTATCCGGTGATTTCTCCTTGATGATCAATTGGGATAAATTCTTTGGAAGCACATCTACAGTCAAAAATCCTGAGAAAAAATCTCCAAACATGATTGAGAAGAAAAATCCTTCTATGATGACAATGCTTATACCATGGATTGCCTTTTGGATTGCTGTTTCTATTGCTCCTAAAGTGGGGGCTTTGATAACTCTTATCGTAGTGGCAGGCATACCGTTTATTATGAGAAATCATGAATTTGTGATCTGGGATCAACTCTCTATGATAGCCGTTGCTGTACTTTCCGCAGCAGCAAATGTAACCGGGAATGGCGATATTCCTACAAATATAGGATATCTTGTGTTTGGATTGTTTT
>HE978651.1:1857356-1876733 GCA_000285855.2 Ruminococcus sp. JC304
TTATACTTAGTCCCATCAGAGCAGACAGCCAGATCTTTGATTCCCAGGTCTATGCCGACTCCGTCATCATTAAGTGTTTCCCGGCAGTCAGGAAATTCTACACATACGCTGATCCACCAGTTCAATCCGTCAAAGGATATTCTCGGGTTCATATATTTAGCATTTGTCGGAATCCTTCCATGTTCTGCAAGTCTCACCCAATTCATTTTTTGTTTATTTGCTTTCCTGCTGGAAGAAAAGCCTTCAAATTTAACATGTGTATTACTGAAACGTATCTTAACGTTATCCTGATAGAACTTCGGCATTGATTTCTTTTTTGACTTGAATCTTGGGAACTTTTGCAAACCCCTGAAAAAGTTCTTATAAGCAGTACAGGCATCTTTAATTGCCTGTTTGGTCACATTATTTGAGATATTCAGTAACCATGCATATTCATCAGAATGTCTAAGCTTCGTAAATTCTTTTCTGAGTTCTGCATCTGAAAGGAATCCGCCGCCTTTTTCATAGTTCTCTATTTCCCTGGCCAAAGCCCAGTTATAAGCAAATCTTGAAGCACCTGCGTACTGAAACATCTTAGTTTTCTGTACATTGTTTGGTATCAACATTACTTTTATGGCTTTTACCATCTGTTTCCTCCTGTATCAGTTCACGGATAAGTTTCTTAGCTTTATTCGCTCGTTTTCCTTGTAATTTACAACTGAATACTGTGATTATCTGAACCAGATTTTCAACAAGTTCCTGCTGTTCGAATTTTTCAGTATTATCAATGATCTCAATCTCACAATTATAAAGTGAAGCGATATATTCTATCAGCTCAAAACCAAATCACAATAATTACCTAGTTGAGTTGTGCATCAGAATAATATCTATAGCCACTTACTGTAGTATGATGCGGATGAAGTTTTCCATTGGCATCCCAATTTCGTAATGTCTGGGCAGATACGCCTATGATTTTTGAAAATTCATGTATAGAATAATATTTACTCAAAGTATCAACGCCTTTCAATAATATTCCGCTCTAATATCTTATAAAACTCAACATATGCTTATATAATTTTATAATTTATATTTAACTGCTAATAACCTTCTCCAAATCCACCAGCTGTGCAAGCGTTTTCTTTCCTTTTCGTGGAGGTTCCAAGATACAAAAGCCAGTCCAGTGCAAAATCTACATCAGCAGACATGGTCATTGTTGTATTTTCCATCTCATAATGAAATCCGGCAGCAAACTTGTCCATACCCAGTGCATCGTAAAAATTTTGTATAAAATTATTCATGATCGTATTTGCTTTCCACGATACCTGATAAGTCATTACCAGATTTAATCTGATTTTTTCTCCCATGTATCTATTCCTTTCTTCTATCGGCAATGAAAAAATTCGCTCTCTTCCAGAACATGTTTTGCTGCATATTCAACAGATAGATGTCTGTATTTTTCCATAAACTTAAAGAAATCCCTACGCTCTTCTGTTTTACACATTTTCTGCATTTCATCCACTATTGCTGCTCTGTCTTTTTTCTTATAAGCCCTAAGTATTGTTACTACTTCTCTATAACTCTCTACTTCCGCTATTATTGCCCCAAGCATATAACCTTTATAATATGCTTCGCCTTTATCCCAGACTTTCTCCAGCATATTTCTTTTATCCTTTCCGCTTCCGCCTCCTTCATGTATTTTTTATCTTTCGTTTCTTTATATATTCAATATATTTATCTTTTGTTTTTGCTTTAATCGTTTTGTCATTTGTTCTCTTTACTACTTATCTTATGTAATCTATGGCCTTAATAACATTAATAATACTACGCAGTCCAACATTCATCCACGCAATTCTGCGCTTCTTTCTCATTCATGGAATAATCCTCTGCAATAATCTTTACCACTTCATTACGCGAAATCTGCATTTTTCTGAACCTTCCAATGCAAATTGATATATCCTGTTTTCGCATATTATCTGTAGCGTTTTTTGCCGCTGCCTCTGCTGCTGCCTGTATGTCCGGCTCAAATAAGCGCCGTAGAGCTTCACATTTACACATAGCTTTCTCCTCCTCAAACATGTTCCAGTTTGCGTTTACAATAGCATTCATGATATCTGAATACAGAACTTCATCCTGATATTCCTCATAATGCTCTGCCAGGTTTCTGATCTCTTCCGGATCTGTTATATTACTTCGCAGGCTTTGAAGCCAATAATTTTTCTCTTTTGTAAGTTCATAGATAAGGATCAACTGCATGGGAAAAGGATCTCCGAGTAAATCATAGATTCCCTCTTCTCTCTTCACAGCATAAATCTCCCTGTCTTCTGCAATTGACTGCAGCATTTTCACAGGATAATGATTGCATATAAACGTAATGGTCACCTCCCCAGGAGCAACCTCCCCGGTGCTTCCGGTATCTGCTATATACTTACATGCATATGCATAAACCTTGTAAAAATCATCCACGCTTATGTAATCATCCGGAGCTTTATATTCCCAAAAATTATAGGTACGGAAAATCTGTCCAATATTTTTGTGAATGACAAGGTCCCGGTCTTTCTTGATCAATAAGTCTACACGCATAGGACGGGAACCCAGCAGATATTCCGGCCAGACCTCAAGTTTGCTCCATACTTCATCCAGTTCCACATTCATAGCAGCCCGGAAACCAGCATGCCAGTCAACTGCTGTATTTATCTTTTGTAGGGATATCGTTGTACCTCCTACTTTCAGTATAGCACCTCCTGTTCTAAAATTATACTACTTTTTGAAAAACTTCGGCCGAACGGCCAGAAAATAAGAAAGCAGTATCAGAATGAACTGCCGTAATTTCATAATAGCGCAGAACACATCAGAAAACAAATTAATTTTTTCTAAAAACCAGAAAGCCACAGGCTGGGTGGGTACCAGTCTGTGACTCAGTTAGATTTTATACTTTCTTTAGAGAACTTTTAAAACAAATTTCGTTTCTTTATTTTCCCGACAGGGGGTGCGACCCCGCCAGGCCCTCGACCTCGCCAGGCTTCTTTGGGGAAGTGCCCCCGACCATCTCCTTATTAGTTTTCCTTTTAATCAACCGCTCTCTCAGTTCTTCAGGTATAGTTCTTCCTGTTCCCAGTAACACAACTGCTTCTCTCCTATCACGTCTTTCTATAGATGACTGTCTAGATTCATCATATTCCATAAGATCAATTCCAAGCGAAGCAGCTTCTCTATACATTTTCTTTCTTTCCTTTATCTCTTCAGATGTTGGTTGAACAAATGCTCTCTTAATCATATATCATTCACCTCCATAAATGAACTTTAACCCTATCTTACTACAAGTTCTCAAAAATTCCTTAACGCTTCCGCTTTCTGTTTTACTATATATTGTTTCATAATGCATTAATGCTTCACACTTATCGAATGTATCCATCTTAATCAAGTAATATAATCTACCATTATTGCAAACGACAGACATCATCTTTATTGCATCTGATATCATAAAAGACTCCATAGGATTTCTGTGCAATCACTTTCAGATTTCGAAACTCCTTGTCAAACAGAAGTTTTAGCATCTTTCGTGTAAACTTCTCTCCCATTTCAGGATATGTCATCATGGCATTGAAGAGAAAATCATCCAGCAGGTTTAGCTCTTCCAGTTTTTTTCTTTCATTCTGCATCTGCATGCTCCTTTCCTTATGATGGAGGAAACAGCATCGTTTCTACAGAATTTATATGTGCCGTTGTACTGTTTCCACCATATTTATTTCAGTTTCATACGTGGAATCAGATTGACCGAACGGCCTTAGAACTTTCCCAGATATGTAATTTTAGTGTAGCAAATGATGGCCGACGTGTCAACCACGGAATGAAGAAAGCCACAGACTGGGTGCGTGCCAGTCTGTGGCTCAGTTAGATTTTATACTTTCTTTAGAGAACTTTTAAAACAAATTTCGTTTCTTTATTTTCTCGACAGGGGGTGCGACCCCGCCAGGCCGCTGTCACTGCTTATTTTTTACAATCGGAACAGTGAATTTTTCTAACTTAATTAATCGATTATCGTATACTGCATCATTTCATAGTGTAATTTGCTTTCCTCTACAATATCAAAAGGAAGTTTTCATCTTAATTCCAGATTTTCCAGCTACCTCCTATTGAGAAGATGTTTCATAAATGTTACTATTCTTTTGTGCTTAGCTAACACAAATAATAAGAATAAGGAGGACGTAATATCTATGTGTTTTAATTTCAGTAATTGCTCCGAGTTATTTAATGCAATCTGCAAATATTTCAATCTCGGTTGTTAATCCATAATAACAATATTACCGGCAGAATAATTCTTCTGATATTCTGCTGAAAAAACAGCTCTGAACTTTTCGAAAAAAATCAGAGCTGTTTCATTTTATACTTCTCAATGCTTCGTATACTTAATAGATGGTCTGCCACCAGTAGAGTAATCAATCTGACTGTTGATTTCTCTGTTCTCTACCAGATAGTTCACGACAGAGGGTGCGCCCTCGCCAGGCCCTTACCCAGCGGCTTTAATAGCGGTTTTCGAAGAAACAGTCTGCAATATATTCCGGAGACTCTGCCCAAAGACCGTTTTCCGTGTTCTGCAGTGTCTTATAGGTATTGGAATGATAGAACTGTCCCAATGCCTCTATGAAATCAATCTTCCTTGCTTCTTTAATAATATCAACGACTGCCCGGATCTGAATGAACACGTTCATCGTGATATCTTTCCCATTAAAGGTATATATCTCACTCATACCGATCCCTCCCAACAAATCTCAAATATTCCAGTGCCTTTTGTGCCTGACATGGGGTGCGACCCCGCCAGGCTCCCCCAATGTCAGGTTAATCATCAAATAATTCACTACATTTTTGTTCATTAACTTTAGCAGCTATTGATTCGCAAGGGTGCGCAAAACCATCTCCATTATATATTGTATAAGTCGATATGGTTATGTAGTTATTATCAATAAGTTGATCAATACAATCCTCAATTTCTGCATCAGTGTAGTTCCCACTTACAGAATAACAGCAAGGAAATCTCCCTTTTCTAAAAACTTCTATAATCAATATTCTTGCAAGTTCTTTATTCATAAAAAAATCCTTTCATATTCTCACAACATAGAATACAACTTCAACACAAAGGAATCACTATTTCCATTTTTTCCAAAAATAGCTGTTTGAAACTTCTGTCGTTTCATTACCCTTATCATCAAATAAATGTGTCTTGCTATTTAATCTCCAATAAAACCGGGTTATTTGAGCTTTCTTTTTCAGATCTTGTTCGTTCCTATCACCATTATGAAAACGATACCAACGATTTCCCTCCAGACGATAAAATACCCAGTCATTCGTATTATCCTGGCGTCTCATAAACCATTTATTTGCTGATGAATCTATGTAATTTCCATTGAACGATCCAATTCCAGTTTTTGAATACACACTAAATCTAAGTTCAAAATTCTTATTTTTTTTATCTGTTCTGGCATACGTATAAGTATATCCATCATTATCTAAAGAACAAAGCTTCCTAATACTGTCTATATCTGTTGGAACATAAGCAATTGCAGTCCCGCTTCCCTTATTGAGTTCATAATCATAAACATTATTCTGCACAGGATAAATGTAGAAATTATACAATACATCTCCCAAATCAGCGGAAATCTTTGCATATTTATATGAAGCAAAATTCTCTGCACTGCTATTCATCTGTACTTTCATATTCTCAGAATCAAAAGTAAGAATTTTTAAATCATCCTGCTTACATTCTATCGGCTCATTTCCTGTTGAAGTCAGATAACTGGTTTTTATGCTTTGGATTTCTTTTTTCTGATGTTCAGAATTAAATTCAAGTTTCTGTTCCAGGCCAGCCGGACAATTGTATGCTTTTTCTATTGTAGTTTTTGGATTCACCGTAATTATCTTTGAAGCCGTACATACAATATTTTCTGATTTTTTTGCCACCGCAGTCACAGTAACTGGTATTGATTTATCCGGAGCTTTTTTCATCATCAATTGAACCTTTGCACCTACAGTTGAATTTAATTCATAAATCTCATTCAATGCCGGGCTTAAAGACCATTCAATGCTATAACCATCTTCATCTGTAACATGTTGGTCATTCTCGGCATCAACAATATCAGCAGAAATATCCACTGAGTTATCATCACCATAATAAATCTGATCTGAAGATGAAGCCAGAATCAGTGTCAATGGTGTAATCGTAAGCTTTGTTGAAACACTTCCCTGATATGAAAATCTTGATTTTAAAGTGTAATTTACCGAAATTGAAGCCTCAGTAACCTGGCTTACAGAATTATTTGCAGCTACTGTAATTGGAATTTCTTTTCCATCGTATATAGATTCTTGAGAATTGCTTCTACCATTGAAAGATAACTGATTCCAATTTTCAGGTGTCCATGTAGCCGTTCCATCCATAATCCCTTTTTCTGTTTTAAGCCTTAAATACAATTGTGTTGTATCTCCCGGAAAAACAGATGTTTTATTATTAACTGCCATAATTTCAGCAGTCACAGTATATGGCTTTACAGTAACCATATAACTGGCTTTTCTCTCAACGATATCATTATCATATAATGCAAATGATGCTGTTATTTTATAATGTTTCTCTGTTGTCTGATTTGACATAGATGGCACGGTAAATATAAACTGATTATTCAAATTATTATTTACAGTACTTAATACACCATTCACTAATTGTTTTGTATCCATATCCAGACATTCCCATTTCCAGCGCCAATGATCCGGTTGAAAATCTTTACCATTTTCTTTAGTATATGCAGTTAATTTAATTGTATCATCTGGATAAATCTCAGAACTTTTTTGTTTATTATCATCTAACAGTTCTATCGTAGTTTCTGGATCCGTTATATTAATAGTTTTAGGGATATCAAATTTATACCAGTTATTTGGCGGCATTATATTTTTTCCTCCCAAGGCACTATCTTCCTCTTTATCGCTAATTGTTACATGCATAATCAATGTTAAACTATTTATATTTGTTTTCAACGGAACTGTCCACACTTTGGCCTCATCATTCCATCCCTCTGCATAATCCCATGTAATGTTTTTTTCTGTAAGACTCTCAAGCTTTGTCCTGCTATGTTCTTCTGTCGAAGGGTTGTATTGCCATACATAAACAGACCATGGACGTGTATAACTTCTTCCTTTTATTACAGTATAGTTTTCTACTGCCTGATTTGTTTCAGTGTCAATTGGGTTTTCCATGATAACATCTGATTGAGTAATTACCCTGATATTTTTACTTGCATGATAAGTTTCAGCAACAACTGTTGTATCCCTATCAAATACTTTAACAAATGCCTCAAGAACAAATCCGTGTTCCTGTGATCCGATAGTTAAATTTACATCATTATTTACTATAGATTTTACTCCACCAGGAAATGCCGTATTTGGATCCGACTCACCTGTAACCTGCCAGGTAATCTCAAACTTCCATGTTTGATGTTGCTTCAATGCAAACTCAGGATGAAAATTATTATGTGTCCAATAAGAACACAAATATGGCTGACCAGCAATAATAATATCTCTGCCTCCCATTTCACATTCGATTGGTTTTGATTTTACGGTAAAATTTTTCTGATCACTTACATTTTTTTCGCCAACTTTAACGGAAACATTAAGTGTCCAGTTTCCCACATCACCTTGAACAAAATTGTCTGCTGTTTTATAAGTTCCTAATTCTACCTTTTCATTATTATGTGTACAATTAAATACTAAATTTGACGGATTCTTTACTACTCCACCTTCTTTATATTCATACTGTGGTTTTAGCTCACTAACATTATATTCATCTTTAGAAGATAAAATATCAATCCTTGCCAGCTTAACAGTTACTGTACCTGTAAGTGTTTTATCACTGGTTTGTATTGTAGCCTTTATTGAAAATGCTGAATTTGATGTATCAGTTCCTAGATTATTTCTGGGAATGGTAATCTTACCTTTTGTCTTTTCTAAGGATATACCATTATCTTCTGGTAAATTCTCTAATTCCCATGCAACTCCTTGATTTTCTGACAATTCTTTTTGAGATTCATCGCTATATTTAATTTTCCATTTTATCAAATCACTTAATTCATAAGAATTACCTATTCCTAACAATAACTGCTCTGAATTTGGCACTAATCCTACTGGTACTTTTTTATTTACAACTTTAATAATACCAGACTTCGAAGTTACTGTCTTTCCATCCGTAGTCCTTGCTTCTACATGAATAGTAATCGTATCCCCATCTTGCGCATCATCACTGGCCTTTAAAGTTACTGCCGAATCTTCAGCGCCAGTAATTCCTGCAGTAAATACTCCTTTTCCTGATTCTACTACCCATTTCACAGTGTCTGGGTCGATATTACCATTCATAAGTTTGGAGAATCCGGTAACAGATTTACCGGGTTCTATTTCGGTTGGGTAATTGGTAAGCAGAATCCATGGGGTATCTCCATCTGATTTGCCGTAGCCATCTTCCGGTTTGGATATCTGGATCTGGTTTCGGAGATTTACAGTATGGACAGTAGTGGTCTCTTTTCCATTTACATCCGCAGTAAACTGAAAACGTATAATTCGCTCACTTACCACCTTAGATACATCTACACGGAAATCTGTAATGTTTTCTGCAAGGACAGTCTTATCCACCTTGTTCTGAATTTCACTTGTTCTGGTAGACACAGTCGTACCCATATTTTCTCCATCAGATGTGGCATCCGCTACTTCCATATCGCTGTCTGTAATATCCAGTACCTCTGTTTCACTTCCAGCCCCTGCTGAAGTTCCATTTGCAGATGATTCATTTACTGTTGGAGTACCATTTTCATCTGCACCTGAATCAACACCGGAATCATCTGTTGTTCCATTTTTTACAGACTCTGTTCCTTTCCAGGTTCTGCAGGCATAATAAAGCTTCTGTTCCTGTTTATTCCACATAATGATGTCACAGGAATAATCATATCCTTGATCTTCAGATCCAGCAGAATCTGAACTTTCTTTCCCACTGCATGCCATAAAAGTCTTTGACATAGCTGTACCAGAAGCATCTCCATTAGAATCAATGTCATTTGATACCAAATCACCTACACTGCTGTTCATGGCATCACCATAGGTATAGTAAACGCTGCGATTTACATCTATAATAATATTTTGGATCTGATCCATAACATCCTGGGTTTCCATCTGCACTTTCGCATTGCTTGAAGCAGTTCGGTAGCTGTGTGCCCCTGTACCAACCACAGTCAGAACTACTCCTGAAAATATGGCTATAATTGCGATGGTTACAATCAGTTCTATTAATGTAAAACCCTTGTTTTTTTGCTTCATATGAATCTCTCCTGTCACCTGCATACATACTTATTCTTTAGGATATTTTTTTGTGAAAAGTTAAAACCATTCAACTAACCGTTACTGTACAGCTTCCAGTTCCTGTTTCCAGTTTTATTGTGCTGGTTCTGGAACCACCTTTTACTGTAATACTTGTACAGTAATTTCCCGTTTTATCTGGAAAAGAAATATCTCTATGGACATTTAATGAATTAGTTATCTCATCAGAACTAATAGTCTCCTGCTGCAATGGTCTGAAGCTGCCATCCTCCCTGTTAAATGTAAAAATCAGTTTCTCTCCCAACTGCATTTCAGTTCCCGTCGTATTCTCTGTTGTTGTATAACTGATCAATGTATTTTTCGGAGCAATTTTTTCAGCCTGTTCTTCTACTACCCCACTCTGCTTACCCCGATCCAGATAATAGCTTACATAATAACCGTCATCTGTCCTTTCAAGTACCATTTCACCTACCAGACGGTTCATGGCTTCTGTCTTTGTCTTGTCCAGCGCAGCCACAATACTGTTTGCTGCACGTTTGGCCCGATAACTGAATATTGAACTGACAGAAGGTTCCAGGATTCCCAGTAATATTGTAAATATGGAAATCACCACAATTAATTCAACTAGCGTAAAACCTTTATTGTTCTTCTGCTTCATAAACATGCCCGCCTGTTTTCTAAAATTTCTTATAATCGTTCAGCAGCTTCGCAAAACAGCAGACTGCTGAATAGTTCCAGTTTCCCTTATTTCTTTTTCCAGTTTTCATAGGTTATACATTCTGCCAGATCATAGGTTGTATTGCGTTTTGTCTCTGTACCGGAATTATCGTCTGTGGTTGTGGTGTTACCCAGCACGTATTTATCTCCATCCCAGAACAGATCCTTGGGAGAAATCCCATCTGCTGTAGACTGTGCCTGGAAAATTCTGGCCGCATCCAGAGGTGCAGCAATTAACTTTGCACCTGATTTCATCGTAATTTTACCTTTTGCCATGATAATACCATAAAAATTCACATTGGCTTCTATGGTAACATCACCGGTAGCTACAACAAGGCGAAGTTTTTCCTCGTCACCCGTATTGATTTCAACAGGATTACCTGATTCATTATCGGCAAAAATAGCTGTAAAACCACCATCTTCCTCATTAGATGTAAATTTGTATTTATTTTCCCCATCACTGTGCGTTGTAACAAAATTCTTCAGCCCTGCTTCATTCACCATGTTATCAAACACACTTCTGGAGCAGTCAGTTTCATCATGATCAACGTTTTCTTTATCTTCCTTGTAAACCTTTTTCAAAAGTTCATAATTTATGATCATTCTGCGATTCAACGCATACCATTGCTGTTGATAGCTTGCCTGTTCATCATTCAGTGCTGTTCCCGGGTTAGTATCTGTAGCGCTATTTAAGGTTCCGGTTTTTGTCTGCCCAGAATAAGAAAGAATATTTCCATTAGTAATGTAACGCAGATAGGTCTGGGAATCCTTTACTGTCACACCTGCCTGATCACCAAAATAGAAACTGAGGTATTCATCCATCTTTTGCTTCATAGTCTTATTCTTGCTAGTATCTGTGTCAGACACATCAGCAGTTACATTACTGTCTGAATAGTAATTCTGCATGAAAGCAGCTGCCTTGCTGGTGTCTGTAAAATTCAGGTAAAAGTAGACATAACCCCCATCACCGGCAGAATTATCATTATAGAAAACCTCCTGCACAGGTTTGGTACTGTCTACCCCAATCTCCTGAAGGGTTTTGTTTTCCCATTCTGCTACCGGAACATTATTCTTTATTGTAACACTGCCTGTACCATTTTTTCCGCCAATTAAATCCAGATACTCATTATAAGTCATAGGATTTGTCTTCTCCCCATTATCCAAAAGCTGTGGCGGAAGCAGATATGCCAGCTGAGTTCCCTTTACTGTCAGGCTTTCGCCGGTCATAATATCGCTGCCATTTGGTCGCTGTCCAACTATCTTACTGCTTGCAATATAGTTCTTTCCTGCCAGCATTATCTTCTGCAATCCAGATAAATCCATGATCGTATTCTTGCCGTTAATGGTAATTGCACTGCTCAATGCTGAAGTAGTACGACCATATTCAGTGTATAACGGATTCTTACTCTTATCCTCAATCCAGTTTGGATTTTTATTAATGTCTTTTGAGGATTTACTAGGATTACCAAAACCATAATACTCGCCTTTGAGAGTCACCTTGCTTCCATTTCCTTTATTAACAGTCAAATCATCTGCAATATAGGTTTTGCCAAGAAGTTCCACTGTAGAAGTATTCAGATTTACTCCCTGCGCCCACAGGGACACTGTACTTCCGCTGGAAAAAGAAGAGTTAACTCCTACATTAATATTTCCCTGACATACAAACAGATCTCCTGATGTTACAGAAAGCTTTGCACCATCCTTTACCTCTACACTGACACAGTCAGATCCATCATTTTTGTTGCTATTTTTATATGTATCCAAAAGTCCGGCATAAACCTTTCCCTGTATCTCTGCTTCACCACTTTCACATACAATGCCCTTGTTTGCAACAACACTCATATGCATCAGATCCGGCAAAGTAGAGGGTGTAGGAAACTGAACCTTTGGAATTCCAAGTCTGATATCTGTCTCAATAATTGAAGCCCTGCCTGTAGAATCTACATAGATAGCCTTCAGATTTTTCAGAACCACACCATTTTTCACATCTTTTTTCATGTCCGGTGTCTTGTCAACCGGATTTACCACAACCATGGTTTCCTTATTGGAATCTATTTTATTCTGACCCTGGCTGCTGCTATCTGTCATATCCAGATAGCCATTTAATTTTTTAATGCTATACTGATTGGAATTCTCACCATTCTGTAAAAGTTTCACCAGCTCTTTTACAAACAGTTCCTTAAAGCTGGACTGTCTCAGTTCATCTAAAGTGACATCTCCGGTAACATCAGCATTTTTAGAATAGGTTTCCAGAACTTTAGTATAAGCAATAGACATTGCATTTCCCACATCCTCCTGAAGTCCGGTGCGGATTTCCTCCAGAGCCTGTTCAGCAGTATAAAAACTGTCCTTTCCTTTCAGATCAGTTACTTTCATATTAAAATTTGCCAGTGCCATATACAGAACCAACATGGCCATGATTCCAATAAAGGCTACCGATACAATTACAGTAAGCAGGGAAAAACCCTGATTCTTTTTTCTGTTTTGTACCAATTTTATTTTATGCATAGTACCTCCCTGGCTGTCCGTAAAGCTTTTTATCTTACATTTCCATAATTGTCTAATTTTCTTTAGCTCCATCCAGACTTACAATCAGATCACTGTCTGGAAAATCTCTATCAGCTGCTCCCTGCTTATATACTTTCACAACAGCAGAGTAAATTCTGTCTTCTGCAAGTCTGTTGTCCAAACCATTACAGGAAAGAATGGTTTTAGCACTATAATCTGTGGTTTTATTTCCATTTGTATCCTGATATATAAGCTTCATCTGTGATGTTTTGGTTCTTTTTGAAATATCTGTCACATTACTGATGTCATAGTCCAGATTTGTAAGCAAAGTAGTGGAAGCCCTGAATAATCCTTTGTTTGCCGTCCAGGGTTTAGTAGGCGCCTCTTTCACAGTCAGACGCATTTTATATCCTATTTCCTGTGCCTGAGTAGGCTCATTATTCTCCTCATTTCTCTGCTTAGTAACATAAAGATTAACAGGATAATTCACCATCGCACTACCGTCTTTTACCTGAATCTGAGTGTTGTCAAAAATAATTTCATCCAGCGGATTTGTCTGACTTGTTGAGTTATAATTTGGATAATAAAAAATATAAATACTCTGCAGATCATCTTCATTCTCAGAGCCATAAATTGGAGTATATGAGCTGGAATATGTACAGAAACACTCCTTATCGGGCAATTCTGAATCATCCTTCAAGACTTTTTCCAGACTTTTATCATCACATGGACAGATGGACATCTTTTCATATTCAGATCCACCCTTTTTTGCATAATTATAGGTATATAAAATGTATTTAGCCTTTACAACGATTCCTCCACCACTGCTGTTCTCAACCTTTACTTTAAGGATACGCTTTGTGCGGGCATAAACATCCTGCTCGTTCAGTGCCTGAGGTTCAGGACAAATTTTATCATACTCATTCTCATCTTGATCAGGATGATCATTTTTCCATTTTTCTTTTGCAAATCCCCATTGTTTTTTTGCGTAACTCCATTGTTTTGTTATCAACTCTGTCATAGCATTCTCATCCCAGTTCTTTTCCATGATCAGGAATGCATTCTTTTTCGAATCCAGCTTTGTAATATTAGGAGAGAGATAGTCATTCTTTCCATATTTATTGTTGGTAGCTGTCTTTTTCTTATAACCAGAATCCCTGCTACCATCAAACTCTACCAGAACATCAAATTTATCATGTAGTGTTTCCACATTTGTCATAGTGTAATAATATTTACCCGTCTTATTTGCATTGAATTTATAGCTTTTGCCACCATCATGTGAGATAACAGATGCGGTAACTTTAGAATCATCTTCATTATCTGAAGCATTGTACTGACGGACATCAGAATATGTAACCCCTCCATCGGTTCCATTTTGCCTGGTTACTTCTTTAATCTGTAAAGAATTTCCAATATTGGCTACCTGAGACTGTAAAAAAGAAAATCTGCTATTTCCCAGTCGATCCACCGGGTAATTAAACGCCAGTGCAATCTCCTTGAACCTTTTCGCCTTAATCTCTTCCATCACATTCTGTGCTGTAGCGGTTGCCTCCAGATAAGTATTAGACTTCTTATTGATCCTGCTTGAGGTCACGAAGCTCTGCAGGAGTACGATTGCGGTGATGGAGAAGATACTAACTGCCACGATCACTTCCAGCAGAGTCATTCCTGTGTTGTCCTTGTGTAGTTTTTTTCTGGCCATTCTGCTGTACTCCTTTCCCGTTTTTCTATTCCTGTATATACAGCTTTAGAGGGGATTTCTTTCCCCTCTAAAGTGCTCTCATCTATGATATTACTGAGCTGCAGTTTCTGCACTCTGGGTAGAATCTGTTGTCTCATCTGCCGGTGTCTGGGCCGCTTCCTGGTTCTGCTGTGCTTCGGTCTCTGCAGTTACGGTCTCTGCCGCCTTTTTCTTACTCTTCTTGCTCTTTTTCGTGTTCTCTATAGTTCCGAAAATGTTGTCGGTTCCGTAAACTGTGCTTCCTGCATCCGGTGCGGAGTAGCTGGTGCTGCCGCCGGTCATGGAGAAGATATTGATGGTCATGGTTCCTGTAAGGTTTCCTGTGGAGGAATCAAAGGAAGCATTCACATTGTCCAGTGTCATCCTGCCGCTCTGGTCTGCCAGATATTTAACAGCCTCCTTCAGGCTTTTGTAGGTGCCGCTGAACTGCACCGTATCCTGGGTGCGGTACAGTGCGGGAGTTCCTGTGGAATCTCCCTGAATGGTGGACTGTACGGAATTACTGGAATCTATGGTTGAATAGCCATCATTTCCCAGGGAGGAATCAGTGCCCTCGATCTGGTCAATCTGATCCTGGGTTTTCTGATTGCCCTGCTCCATCATGGTTTCCTGAGGAGCTTCTGCGCCATCTGCATTGGAGCCTCCATCCATAGAATATACAAAGGTTCTTTCTCCCAGGCTTACATTGGAAATGGTCATGTCCAGGGAATTTTCCATATTCATAGCCAGCACAATTCCGTCCTCTGAACGGACAGTATATGGAAACTGCTTGCAGTACTCATCGATTTCTGCCTGCATGGTCTCTGTGTCATTTACATACTGCTCCCGGTTCTGGGCCAGATCCAGAAGCTGGCTCAGTCTCTCCTGGAGACTGTCATTATTTGCGGAAATCTGGGCAGCCTCTTCCATCTGCGGCTTATACACGAAAAGGAAGGATAAGGCAAAAAGCAGCACTCCCAGAAACATCAGTAGTATTTTTTTATCGCGCATTGAAAGATTCATAAATTCTGTCTCCTATTCTGCATCATCAAGCAATGCCGGATTTCTGTATGTACAGGTTACAGACATGGTTACTGTTCCATCTTCACCTTCATCAATTCCCGTGGTAGTTACAGAGGAAAGACTGTCAAAAGTTCGCAGCTGGATCAGTGTATTGGCAGCCTCAGACTTGCTGGCCACTCTCATGGAAAAGCTTACCTGACTGCCTGTAGAGCTAAAGGTCTCCACCGTAATGCTGGAAGGCATTTTTTCCTCCATCTCCTGGATAAAGGCCACCAGTCCCTCATTTGGGGTATTGGTATAAGCATACATGCTCTGGAAATTATCATACTGGGATTTGGCATTATTATAAGCCGCATACACATCCTCGATGCTCTGTTCCTCGGCAATTCTCTGGTTCAGCCTTTCCTGCTCATGGGTCTGGTAAATCCTTGCCCCCACTCCTGCAGCCGCCAGAGCCACAGCCGCCAAAGCACCTACGCCAAAAACTACCCAGGCACCACTTAAGGTTTCCTTCACTTCCTTCTGCTTCCGTCCGGTTTTCTCCATCAGGTTCAGTCCGGATTTCACAGGATCCATCACTGCAATATAAAGGAAAAGTCCCTCATTCTTGTTTGTATCAGGCACGGAATATCTGGTAATCTTTGTAAGAAGCTCCACCTTCTGCCCCAGTTCCAGAGTCAGAAGCTCTGTCAGCCCCTGTACCTGTCCGCCCAAGCCGCACAGAGCAATACTTTCAAAATTCACATCCCCATTTCTGGAAATATAATAGTCCATAATACGGGAAATATTTCCCACCAGATATCGAAGACTCTCTGTCACTTCACTTTTTACAGTATCAGGCTCCTCCCCGATCTGACCGTCCAGGGAAGGATAGATCCATTTTTTCTCTGACAGAAGCTGCAGCGCATCCTGAACCTCCAGCCTGTCCCCGAACTGGGGAAAGCTACGTAGCGTCTCTACTGCACTCTCCATACCATAATTAATATTTCTCTGGAAACTGAGCTTACCGTCCCTGATAATACTGATACCTGTAGTCTCCAGCTCCACCTTGATCAGAATATGGGCACCGGAAGTATATTCCTCCTGCACAGTCTGATACACCGTATTTCCGGTATAAGTAATTCCCACCAGATTCAGACCCGCACTCTGGGCAAACTCATAATAGGCAGTGGAAATTGCCTTGGGAGATGCATACACCATCAGCCTGTACTGTCTCTCCTGGTCAGCAGCCTTTTTCTGCTCAGCCTCCTCGCCCTTTTTGCCCTTCTCTCCGGTGATCCCCAGAATTATATAGGACATAACATATTTGGTCACATCAATAGGAAAATAATCTGTTGCATTTGCTTCAATAATACTCTGGATCCGGCTTTTCTTTACCAACGGGATCTGTACCTCCCTGCTGGCAATCCTGGTAGAACCGGTAACAAACCAAGCCTTCTTTGTGCGGATCCCCCGCTCATTCAGCTGCTGCCTCAAAAGCTCTCCCAGACCTTTGGTATCTCGGATCTGCCCATCCTCCACAGACCCCTGGGGAACAGATACGCAAAAACACTGAAGCATCCGTCTCTTACGTCCGGAAATCTCCACCTCTCCCACTCTGATCTGTGTACTCTCAGCCTCAATACTCAAAAAACGTGCCATCCTAAGTTCCTCCATCCAAGTACTCACTTCAAGAATGCCATCGACATTCCTGCTACGAGATACGCATCATACATCGCATGACATATTTCTATTGCGCATTTCTGCAATCCTGTCGGAAGCTATAATATATTTTCAAATGCAAAAATACACTTCATTCAACGGAAATGTATTTTTGCAACTGAAAACAATGTGTCAAAGTCCCAGTAAGCCCAGATACCAACCAATCCAGCTATTCCCCCACAAAGCCGCCAGCATCACACCCACAGCCAGGTAAGGCCCCATAGCCAGAACCCGTCCGGCTCCCTGTACTTTAATGCGGATCATATGAACCACCGAACCCACAATACAGCCAACCAGAAAAGCCAGCAAAATCCGCTGCCATCCCAAAATCAGCCCACAGGCAAACATCATCTTCACATCGCCGCCGCCAATAGCCGCACCGCCACTGACCAGATAAATCATCCCCAGCACCCCACTGACACAAACCATGCCAATCAAATGCCCAGCCAGACCACTCATCCCATCCAGCCCGGTAGCCACAACGCCCAGCGCAAACAAAAAAACATTGATCCCAAAAGGAATCTCAAAAGTCCTCCAGTCAATCACACTCAACACAATCAGAGCAGACCCCATCAGACAATAAACAAAACTCACAACATTCAGCCCATTCACAACACAAATCACTACATAGAGGATGCCATTGACACCCTCTATGATAGGATATTGCGCCGAAATCTTAGCCTTACAAAACCGACACTTCCCGCCCAACACGATCCAGGAAACCACCGGAACCATATCAAACCACCGCAGCTTCCCACCACAACCCATGCAGTGCGAAGGCGCCACCACCACCGACTCCCCCAAAGGAAGCCGGTAAATGCAGACATTTAAGAAACTGCCGATGACAATTCCGAATATAAAAACAATCATGTATGGAACGAGTTCCAGGAAAGTTAGCATAGGGTTAATTCCTTTCAAAATACATCTTATTTTCCTTGATTAGCACCAGCATCACCAGTTTTAACATATGTTGCATATTCATCCGGTGTATACTCTGATAAAGTCACTCCACCTTGTGCATCAAATCCTACTTTGACAGAAATAAAATTGTCTTTCCAATGTTTTCCCTTCAAAACAATGGAATCCCAATTTTTCACATATTCATTAAATGCATCAAAAAACAGTTTATTGTCAGTGCCAGACGGAGTCTTTCCTCCAACAGTTACACCGTCCTTGTCGAGCTTCAGTACCACTCCATTCTCCGCAGTTAAAGAATCCTTAGTTGCAGTATCAATTACATATACTTCAACTGCTTTAACAAGCTCTTCCATATTGTTAACATCTACTGATTTCTTTGATTTTTCAACATATTTTGTATATTGTGGTGCAAGAATTCCAACCAAAATGGCAAGAATAGCAATAACAATTACAAGCTCAACCAATGTAAAACCTTTGTTATCTTTTTTCTTTCTGTTAAATACTTTTAACATATTACTATCTCCTTATTTTTCATAATATCGAGATAGCAACATTGTTCAGGCATAACAAAGAATTGTTATGTATTCATCGAAAAATCAAACTATTATTTACCTTCCTTAACATAGTTCTTTACATTTTCTGGATTATATGTAACCTCAACTGAACCAGATTTGTAAACCTTACAAGTTGCAGAAATGGCTGTAACCTTATTGTTTTCATCGCCAATGGACCATGCTTTAGATTTTAATGTTGTTTTATTCCATTCATTTCCAGCATATTCTATAAAAGCATCTGCTAAAGCCTTTGCTCCTTTAGAAGGATTTGCTGCAGTAATATCTGCAGTATCGTATTTTACAGTCGTACCTTTCGTAGCATCCATCGTAATAACAATATCAATACTATCCTTATCTGCCGGAATTATATCTGAATATGTCTGATCAGCTGTAGCAACTTTAACAGCAGTTACCAAACTGTCAAGATTAGATGCATCAGCTGCTTTTCTGGATCTCTCCACATATTTCGTATACTGTGGTGCAAGTAAACCAACCAGAATCGCAAGAATAGCAACAACAACAACCAGCTCAACCAGTGTAAATCCCTTATTATCTTTCTTCTTTTCTTTCAGAAATTTAAACATAACTCAATCTCCTTCAAAATTCATTCATTTCTATCGGATAGAGCCATGTCATGAGAAAGACCCGGGACGGTCTGGCAGACCTGACAATAACAGGTGACTGCAGACACAGAGCAACTCACATATTCAACTTTTCGATGAATACATAACTCTCCTGTTGCTTTCACCACGAATGTCACTATCCGATGATTGATTCAACGAGCGAGAACCCCATAGGGCTCTCACCCCCCCCCCTGAAAAATCCGGTCATCCGGAACATCCAGAGGGGAGGGAGTTATGTTTATAAACTCGTTATTCAGTTTTCAAGTTACATAGCCTGGATAATTAAGTCAAG
>HE978651.1:1877199-1892913 GCA_000285855.2 Ruminococcus sp. JC304
TAATTAAATTTCCAGACAAAAAATTGATCCAAATCAGCCTACATCCACAATCGCCGATACCAGCTCCGAAATATAGATGTAGCCATCTATATTCACAGGAGTCTTAGTTATACCCAGCCTTTAAAAATCTACGTTATCCCCCGAAAAGCCCACGGTTTAACAACAATGAGTTTGGGGTTTTCGGGGAATGCTTTTAGCAGATTTACAAATGCCTAGCATAACTGGCTCCGAAGCCGTAGACAAATACATCTATATCCCGGAGCGTCCACCCGACAACCAGATTCTAATTCAATTTGTTATTCTCAGTCTGATTCAGAAAAATCACTCAATCCCGCTTTTTCCAACGCGCCTCCTTTAATCTGAAGAAAAACCTGATTAACATGATTCAAAAATATATGATGAACACAGCCCCTATGCCAGCTGCGATACATCCCTAAGATAATTACCAAAGCACAGCTCCTTACTGCATCTCTATGCAGATATATCTGCAGGGGACCTAGTCATACTTGGCATTTGGGAATCTGCGTTATCACCCCAAAAGTCCAACTGTCTGAGCGTCAGCGAGTTTTGGCTTTTGGGGTGATGCTTTTAGCAGATTTCCAAATGCCTAGCATGACTGTCCCCGAAGCCGTATCTGCATAGAGATGCAGTAAGGAGCGTCCCTTATACGATTTATTCCATACATCCATAAAAGTCGATTATTCCGTGCCTACGTCACTCCATAATCGCCGCCCACATTCGCAATCCGACCTATCGGTCTACTTGCTCATGTAGGCTAGCCCGTCTTATGTCAATATGCCTTTATGTGCAAGCACAACAGTCATATTGCCGCAATCCGGGACTTTTATTACAGGTTATCCAATCCATCATACATCGACTTAATCGGCCAAATCACCGCAATCACCAACGTCCCAATAATCAACGCCATAAACAAAATAATAATCGGCTCCATAGCCGCCAGCACACTCTGGGTAGTCATCTCCACCTCTTCGTCATAATAATCCGCCATCTTCTCCAGCATCTCCTCCACATTACCGGTCTCCTCACCGATCCCGGTCATATGATACACCATAGGAGGAAAAATCCCGGAAGCCTCCAGAGGCTCTGACAAAGGAACACCCTTCATAACCTCCTCACGGGCCTTCAGCATGGCATTGGTATAATGAATATTATTGACAATCTTCGAAGTAGTCTCCAAAGCATCAATAGTAGAAATACCCGACATAAGCAAAGTACTCATAGTTCTGGCAAACTGAGAACAGGCTGTTTTCACTGTAAGCTTCCCAAACAAAGGCATCTTCATCTTGATCCTGTCAATGGTCAGCCGCCCCTGTGTGGTCCTGTAGATCAGCTTATAAGCAGCCACAACCCCAACAATAATCGCCAGTACCACATACCAGTGTGAAGTCATCCACTTACTGCTGTTCATAACAAACATAGTAATCGCCGGCATCTCAATATCCAGATCCGCAAACATATCAATAAAGATAGGGATTACAAACAACAGCATAACTGCGATTACCCCAATGGCTGCGATTACCAGAATAATAGGATAAATAGTAGCCTTCTTAATGGTAGCCTTCAACTTTGCCTCTTTTTCAAAATGCACTGCCATCCTGGAGAAAGCCATCTCCAGACTACCGGACTGCTCACCTGCCTCCACCATATTCACCAGCATAGGAGGAAAAATATCCGGCTGGCTTCTCATGGAATCCGCCAGGGTATTACCCTTTTCCACATTCAGAAGCACCTCAGAGATGGCACGCTTCAGCCATTTATTCTCTGTCTGCTCGCTTAACATCTGCAAGGCTTCCTTCATAGGAACACCTGCCTGGGTAATACTGACAAACTGCCGGCAGAAAACACTCAGATCCCTGGGCTTAACCTTTTTCCCAATAGAGAAGTCAATCTCTTTGTTCAAAGCCCCCTGCTCCCTGACGGAAACAGGAATCAGACCCTCTGCCTTTAGCTGCTCCAATGCTCTCTCTCTGGTCTCAGCCTCCAGGCTTCCCCTTTTCTCTTTGCCTCTTTTATCTACTGCCACGTAGGAAAAACCGGGCATGCTCTCACCTCATTTATCTATAGTCACACAGATCCGGAGATCTGCATCCTTGTTACTTTTTTACAAACTAAAATATCTGTCCGTTAAAGCCTGTATCAAAGCCTGATCCGGCATCCAGATTTACCTTTCTGTTCATGCTTACAGGCTCCTGAGCGTAGGTCACTGCTGTATCTGCATCGATCACCTTCCGCATAAACAGATCATACAGGGCATCATCCATAGTCTGCATTCCGGCTCTTTTGTTGGTCTGCATAATGGATGGAATCTGGTAGGTCTTACTTTCCCTGATCAGGTTTCTCACCGCATTATTGGCAAAAAGCACCTCCAGGGCTGCCACACGGCCGCTGCCATCTGCCTTTTTCAACAGCTGCTGGGATACAATACACTCCAATACAGAAGCCAGCTGGATCCGTACCTGCTGCTGTTGGTTTGGTGGAAATACATCGATGATTCGGTCAATGGTTTTGTCTGCACCAATGGTATGAAGGGTGGAAAATACCAGATGACCGGTTTCTGCCGCTGTAATAGCAGTGGAAATGGTTTCCAGGTCTCGCATCTCTCCTACCAGGATCACATCCGGGTCCTCACGGAGAGCGGCTCTCAGTGCCTGAGCATAGTCTGTGGAATCGCTACCGATCTCCCTCTGGTTTACCACGGATTTGTCATGTCTGTGGAGGTATTCAATAGGATCCTCCAAAGTGATGATGTGGTAAGGATAGGTCCTGTTGATCACATGGATCAGGGAGGCCAGTGTGGTGGATTTACCGCTACCGGTAGGTCCTGTAACCAGTACCAGGCCACGTTTTCTGCTGGTCATTTCCACAACCTCTCTGGGGATTCCCAGATCCTCAGGCTCCGGAATATTGAAAGGCAGGCTTCGCATAACTGCTGCTAGCGTACCTCTCTGCTTAAAAACGTTCACGCGAAAACGACCTACCCCGGAAATGGCGTAGGCAAAGTCTGTCTGTCCGGTTTCCTCTAATTCCTCCCGGTGTCTTTTGTCTATAAGGGGCAGAAGGATGTCCTCCAGCATCTGTGGAGTCAGTCTCTCCCCCATAATAGGTGCCAGCACACCGTCCACACGGTAGCTGGGCGCCCGTCCCGAGGTGAAATGGATATCAGAAGCTCTCTCCTTTACAGACTGTATCAAAATTTCATTTAAGTCATACATGTTTTTTTGTCCTTATATTCAGGTTCCTGCCTGTGAGACAGGCATTCCCTTATTCGTAAGATGCCTTTAGCATCTCCTCAATGGAAGTAGTTCCATCCAGTACATAGCGGATACCATTTTGCCGGAGTGTGCGCATGCCACTTCGTTTGGCTGCCTCCTCCAGCTCCTCTGTGGTACCGTTCTCGGCAATCAGGTTACGGATTTCTTCATTGACCTCCATAATCTCAAATACACCGATTCGTCCGAAAAAGCCCGTATTGTTGCACAGCTTACAGCCTGCAGGCTCATAAATATTAACTTCCTGGTCTGTATTCTGTCTGAGGATACGCTTCTCCTCCTCGCTGGCCGGTCTCATTTTCCGACAGTGAGGGCAAAGCTTACGCACCAGTCGCTGGGCGATTACTCCCACTACAGAATCTGCGATCAGATATCTCTCCACTCCCATGTCTGCCATACGGTTCAGGGTACCCACTGCATTATTGGTATGTAAGGTGGATACTACCAGATGTCCGGTAATAGATGCCTGTACTGCAATCCCTGCTGTCTCCTGGTCACGGATCTCACCGATCATAATAATATCCGGGTCCTGACGGAGAATGGAACGAAGGGCTGAGGCAAAGGTCAGATCCACCTTATTGTTGACCTGGATCTGGTTGATTCCCTCAATATCTGCCTCTACAGGGTCCTCTACTGTAACAATATTGACTTCCTCCCTGTTCAGCTCACTGAGGGCTGTGTACAGGGTAGTGGACTTACCGCTTCCGGTAGGTCCTGTAACAAAGATAATTCCAAAGGGGCTTGCCATCATATGGTCAAAACGTGCCATCTCATCCGGGGCAAGTCCCAGTTCCTTCTTATTTCTGGTAAGGTTCAGCTTGGAGGAGATTCGCATAACGATTTTCTCTCCGTGTACGGTAGGGATGGAGGAAATTCGGATATCATACTCCTGTCTGTCTACCACAATAGACATACGACCATCCTGAGGTTTCCTCTTCTCTGAAATATCCATGCCTCCCATAATCTTAATACGGGTGGAAATAGCAGGCAGAAGGCTGTTGTCGTAAACCATTCTCTCAAAAAGTGCACCGTCAATACGGTAGCGGACACGTACCTTGGACTCCAGTGCTTCAATATGGATATCACTGGCTCTCTGTCGTACTGCCTGTTCGATCAGGGAACGGACCAGCTGTACAATCGGTGCATCGCTGACATCCGCATCTGTTTCATTTTCCTCAATATTGCCTCGCAGCTGTGCCCTCTCCTGGGTGAAACGTCTGGCAGCATCCATAGTCTCTGACGCACCGTAATGGCGGTCAATGGCAGCCAGAATATCTCTGGTGGTGGCGATGTAAGGCTCCACCTGAAGGTTGGTCACAATGGAAATATCATCAATAGCAGCCATATCCATAGGATCTGCCATAGCCAGATGGAGGATATTGGCATTATAGGGATCCAGTTCAAAAGGAATACAGGTGTATTTCTTCATCAGATCCACACTGACCAGGTTCCGAACCTCCTTGGGGATGGTCACACCTGTAAGCTGGACTACCTTCAGTCCCAGCTGCATCTGAAGAGCACGGGCGATCATTTCCTCAGTGATAAATCCATTTTCTACCAGAATCTCACCGATCTTTTTGCCGCTTCCCTTCTGAAGCTGCAGGGCTTTTTTTAATTGTTCCTCTGTCAGGACATTCTGCTTTATAAGCAGATCGCCCAGACGCATTCTTTCACGTCTAAGTGCCATATTTTTCAGTCTCTTTTCCGGTATTTTCCCACATTAGCTGCCTGGCAGCTGACTTTCATTTATGGGTAATATCTGTACTGCAGATATCTGTAATTACAAGTATAACAAGTTTATACCTAAGGTTAACAAAAATAGTACAATTTGTCAATATTTTTACCACAATTAGCACAGTTATAGTTACTGTGAATGGAGCGAACAGTAACTTAAACACAAAAAGACACTTAGGGAATCCAGAGCTCTTTTTGCTGAATTCCCTAAGTGTCTTTTATATTTTAGCTTATGCTCTACCGGACATTATTTCGCCTTAAATATTGTCACATCACTCTTGGAGAGGTCAATGGTCTTAGGCAGGATGGAGGTTTTTTCCTCCTCTGTGCCGGATGTCAGTATAGCAGTTCCGTCAGAAATCGTGTTGGATTTAATAGCATCCTGCAGGGTATTGTTTACCTTTACATCTGCAGTAAAGATATCACTGCCTGAACTGATGGCTGTGCTGCTGTTCTGCATTTCCTGAAGCTGTGCCTCTGTAGGATAGAAGGATGGCTGACGGATGTAACGGAAGCTTGCGCTATAGGCCTCGCCTACTGTAACTCCGTTCTTGCTGGAGGAGCAGTGTACTGCGATCCAGTCTCCTGCATCTGTTTTACCGCAAAGAATACCTACGTGGTTATCGCTGCCTGCCTCCGGTCCCTTCTGGAATACCAGGTCTCCGGGCTGTGCATCTGTCTCAGTGACTACATTTGCCTTCTCCCACTGGTCAGAGGTTCCGTCTCCTACTGCTGCCTGCATTGTCTGATCCTGATAGCCATTGATTACTGCCCAGGTTACAAAACCGCTGCAGTCCAGACCGTATGCACGGATGGTACCTGTACTCTTGCTACCTTCTGCAGAAACCTTCTCAGCTGCGCCCCAGCTTGGGTCAGTGCCGATCTTTGTGGATTTACCGCCCCAGAAATATCCCACCTTACCTACCAGAGAGTAGGCTGAGGAGATTACATTTACACGTTCCTCGGACACATCATCCCCAACGCTCTCACGCACAAAGCCCTTGGCTGCTGTAACTACTGCGCAGAGAAGCTCACAGTCTGTCTCCACATATTTTTTCAGAACCTTACGGTCCTTCTTGGAAATCTTATTCTTCTTAATATAGTAATTGATCTTACGGTTACCGTATGTAACATGGGTAATATTCTGCTTGTCCCTGACAACCGGGTTCATCTCTGCAAAAATCTTCGCCAGATCCTCCTTGCAGGAACCATCCAGGGTAAATTCTGTTTTGCCTGCCTTGCTCTGCTGATAGATGTAGACTGCCAGGATATCCTGCCAGTTTCTCACCAGAAGGCTGTCTGCAGATGTGCTGATTCCGGATCCGGACAGATCGCTGGCATCGGAAAGCTTGTTTTTCTCCTTGTATTCCTTCTCAATAGAGTCCATAACTGCTGAGAAATCGTCAGAGAAGGTGAGATTGTAATTCTTCTTCAGACTGTCCAGATAGAAATCCTTACCAGCATGGATATTGGATGCATAGTATACAGGTGTGCCGGTAATACCTGTAGCTGTGGTGCTGTTATTATCGGAAAAATCGTTTTTCCCGTTGGCTTTATTTTCTTCTTCCTTTTTCTTCTCTGTTTCCAGAGTCTGAATACGGGCTTCCATCTCAACCAGAAGGTTATAGTTGGATACTTCTTTCTTCTCATCTTCAGTCAGAGCTTCATAAGCAGTACGTACGCTCTGCACCAGAGATTTCTTCTCCAGGGTGATTGTCTGAAGGTGAAGCTCATTGATACGGTCGATCACTGCCTTGGCATTGTCTGTGATCAGCGGTGCCGGTGTAGGTGTATTCGGAAGCGGCGTCACAGATGGCGCCGGTGTAGGCGTATCCGGAAGTGGTGTGACGGATGGTGCCGGTGTAGGTGTGTCCGGTGTCACTGTGGGCTCCGGGGCAGGTGTATCCGGCGTTACCGTAGGCTCTGGGGCAGGTGTGTCCGGTGTTACTGTAGGCTCCGGGGTTACAGGATCGGGCTGAGGTTCCGGTGTCGGAGCCTCCGGTGAACCGATATCCACTCCATCATCGCCGGATGAAAAATCATCGGAATAAGCGGTCACTGTCTCCTCTGCTGCCATAACTGAGACCGGTCCTGACAAAGTCATACCGGATGCCAGAGTCAGGCACAGGAACTTCATTAGGTATTTATTCTTCATATATTTAAAAGGCTCCCTTCTTTTCGCGAACATGTCTGTTATTTCCCCCGTTATCTTCGGCATGTGTAAACGGACCAAAGATCCGCTTTCGCTACTTCTTCATGAGCGCAATCACGTCCGATCACGTTCAACTAATTCGGATTTATTCTAGCATATTCATTTTTGTAAATCAACCTTTGAAGAAAAGATATCTTTTAGTTTTATTCAAATTTCATTTTTTCTTCACATTTCTTTCAGATTTTTTCAGATAAAAAAAGACAGCCCGGGCATTCTCTACCCTGAAAGCTGTCTGTTTTTTATGCTGCAAGATATTGCCGTCCTGTACCAAGCTGCACCAGGCCCTGAATCACCTGGAAGCACATGTTCAGGATAAAACGGATATCCTCCTCCACACAGCGGAGCTTGTTCAGATACCGTTCATGGGCTGATTCGATATAATCGATCAGCGTGGCAAAGGTATCAAATCGAATGGCCGGCTGCAGGTATCTGCAGGCCTCGCCTCCCTGTATGCAGGATTTGAGTTCATTTTTCAGCACCTTCTCATAATGATTGTGCTGGGCAAAACTGCCCGTATATGTTTTGTTATGAGGAAAGGTAAAATAATCCGCCATATAGTGAATCACTTCTCCGAAACGCCGCCAGTATACTCTCTCGTTGCTCTGCTCCGGTGTGGTATCAGCCAGCCGGCGCATGCTCTCCTTCACCTGGTCAAAGGTTGTAAAATACTCATGTCGTTTCGTTATAAAGGATGGTTTGATATCCGGAAGGATACTTCCCAGACAGAATGCTTTTCTGTGGGACTGCAGGCTGGAAGCTGCTGACATCTGGTCTGCGAGATATCTTGCAAGTAAAATATGTGATTTTTTACGCAATGTTTTCCTCTTTTCTTTCTGTAAAGGATCTGTCCTGTCATGTATACTGACAGTGACGATCATCTATAACCAACAGAATACACTATAGCAGATATCCATTGCTTATTCAATCCGTTTCGAAAAATTATTTCTAAAATATTTGTGAATTACTCGGTAACTGAATTACCAAAGCATCTGAATTAAGGCGGGATACCGCCTTTTTTCAGGGTGCATCCATGGCACCACTACTGTTTGCTCTTTAGAGCTATACAGCTACTTTTATTATTTCTGGGTCAGATCCATAAACTGGCCCAGCAGTTCCAGATCACTGGCCTTTACTTTCAGATTTGTCTCCAGTCTTTCACCCTCCGGAGTAACAAAGGCGATCTCCAGCACACTGTCCTCTCTGATTCCTCTCTGGGATACTGCCCTGCAGAATGCCGGGAACTTGGGATGATTTCTCTTAAAAGTATTCCAAGCACCGGCGGCCTTCATCATATTACCTATATCCATAATTCTTTTGTCCTTTCCTGCTGTCAGGCAGTTTCTCTTTGAATACTGCTTATAGTCAGCATCCGGCCATACAGCACAGCTGGGCAAATCTCTCATCTCTGGTGCGCATGCATGCTATGTAATCATCGATCACCCTGCGCATCTGATAGGGAATATCCAGCTTTTCATATCTTTGTTCCAGTTCCAGAAGATCTCTGTTATCCTGACAGATATATTCATCCTCTGTCTCCAGTTTTCTTGCCAGTTCCATGATTTTTTCAGCTTTTTCATCCATAATGTTCTCCTTGCGTTGGTTTACAACCTGTGTGTTCATTTCGGTCTCCTTAGTTTCATAGAAAATTGGTAACTGCGCTTGTCCGGAAAAGAATTCCCGGCTGTGAATAAGCGCAGTTATATTGTGTGTATGTGTATTAACATCTATTATTTTATAAAGAGATACTCAGATTGTCAACGAAAACCGTACGACATAATGGTTGATAAATCGACATAGTTCGACTTTTTTCGCTCAAAAAATTCTGTTTTACATTCTCAGATGTCTTATTCCTTACCATTAAAGCAATATGTACATACCTTGCAAGGTTCAATTCCAATGGCTTCCAGAAGATCATCCAGTCTGTGATAGCGAAGAGTTGTAAAGTTCTGCATCTTGCAGATATCCTGTACCATCTGCTCGTATCTTTCTGTACGGGGGTCTGCATACTCATCCAGAATTTCCTGGGGACAGTTTGGACCTTCTCTTTTCTCAATCACTTGGCGGGCAATCAGTTCCATTTCGGATTTGGAGCGGGAGAAATTCAGGTATTTGCAGCCATACATAATTGGAGGGCAGGCAGGGCGGACATGTACTTCCTTTGCACCGCTTCTATAGAGAAATTCTGTTGTCTCACGGAGCTGAGTTCCACGCACAATGGAATCATCAATAAGAAGAAGTTTTTTGTCCTTGATCAGTTTGCGCACAGGGATCAGCTTCATCCTGGCGATCAGGTTACGCTGGTTCTGGTTGGTAGGCATAAAGGATCTTGGCCAGGTAGGTGTATATTTAATAAATGGTCTTGCATAAGGGATGCCGGATTCATTGGCATAGCCGATGGCATGTGCAATACCGGAGTCCGGAACACCTGCTATAATGTCCGGGTGAACGGAATCGCCGTCTCTTTTCGCAAGCATACTTCCACAGCGGTAACGCATATCTTCTACGTTCACGCCTTCGTAAGATGCTGTTGGGTATCCATAATAAACCCAGAGGAAAGAACAGATTTTCATTTTCTTTCCCGGTTCTACCAGAGTTTTCACACCGTCTGCTGTAACAAAAACGATCTCTCCGGGTCCCAGTTCCTTATAATCTTCATATCCCAGATTAATATAGGCATGGCTTTCAAAGGACAGACAATAAGAACCTTCTTTGTGACCGATCTCAATAGGAGTTCTGCCCATTTTGTCACGGGCTGCATAGATTCCGTCTTTTGTCATAAGAAGCAGTGACATGGAACCATCAATCCGCTCCTGTACATACTGGATTCCTTCTACAAAATTATCTTTTTCGCAGATCATGGCTGCGATCAGCTCTGTTACATTGACAGTTCCGTTGGTCATTTCCTGGAAATGTACCTTGGTGTTATCATACATCCACTGCAAAAGTTCATCATAATTGTTAATCTTTCCCACAAAAGTAAGGGCAAAGCTTCCGATTCTGGAATTGAACAGAAGTGGCTGGGGTTCATAATCGGAAATACATCCAATTCCCATGTTTCCCCTCATGGTTCCCACTTCTCCGTCAAATTTCGTACGGAATGGTGTATTCTCAATGTTATGGATGGCGCGGTCAAAGCCCTGCTCTCCATATACAGCCATACCGCCACGGCGGGTACCCAGATGGGAATGATAATCCACTCCGTAAAAAAGTTCCAGTACGCAATCTTCTTTTGATGCTACTCCAAAAAATCCGCTCATAATGTGCTCCTCTCTGCTTCCATAATCTCTATTAGTATAGCATACTGCTTCTGATAATTTCAAGCACTGCAAGAAATCCTATCTAATTTAGATCTCACTGAAATCCGGTGTTCCGTACAGGTCGAATGGAGTTGACTGGTAGACGTAGTAATTCAGCCAGTTGGTATACAGGTTATTTGCGTGAGCTCGCCACATAAGGAGCGGGCGATTCTCAGGGTTGTTGTCTTTGTAATAGTTTTCCGGTATCTCGATAGGCAGGTTTTTACTCACATCACGTTTGTATTCCCCGTCCAGTGTCACACGGTCATATTCCGGGTGTCCCATCACAAAGATCTTGCGGCCACCGTCTGCCATTGCAAGGAAAAGCCCTGCTTCGTCTGACTCGGCAAGCACTGTCAGCTCTTTGCAGTTATGAATATCCTCGATGGGAACTTCCGTATGTCTGGAATGGGGTGCCAGGAACATATCGTCAAAACCGCGTACCAGCGGAATCTTGCGGTTCATCACCTTATGCCAGAAAAGGCCAAACATTTTTTTGTCCAGTTTACGTTTCTTTAGTCCATAGTGGTGATAGAGCCCTGCCTGAGCAGCCCAGCACAGATAAATAGTAGATGTAACATGGGTATTTGTCCAGTCCATGATCTCTGTCAGTTCATTCCAGTAGTCTACCTCTTCAAATTCCATCTGTTCCACCGGCGCACCTGTGATGATCATTCCATCGTATTTATTTCCCTTCAGCTCCGGGAAAGTCTGATAGAATTTATTCAGATGACTCACAGAGGTATTTTTCGCCTCATGGCTCTGTACTGCCATAAAGGTCACATCTACCTGAAGAGGGGTATTGGACAAAGAACGCAGAAGCTGCAACTCTGTCTCCTCCTTCAGAGGCATCAGGTTCAGAATCAGGATCTGGATAGGCCGGATATCCTGATGGGATGCCCTGGACTCATCCATTACGAAAATATTTTCTCTCTCCAGAATTTCTTTTACTGGAAGATCACTCTGTATTTTAATCGGCATTTTATGGTCTCCTTTCCTTTTGGGTCAAATTTCAATGCCCTGTAAGCTTCAAAAATTCTTCCTCGGATATTACAGGGATTCCAAGTTCCCTGGCCTTCTTATTCTTGGAAGAATTGGAAGTGGTATCATTGTTGATCAGATAATTGGTCTTTTTGGTTACAGAACCAGTAACCTTGCCTCCAAGGGACTCCACCAGTTCCTTTGCCTGATTCCGGTTGTCAAAATGCTCCAGACTTCCGGTAATAACAAAATTCATATTCTGGAAAATCTGCTCTCCCTTTTTTTCTTCTTTCTTAATGGCAAGGTGGCTCATAAGATGATCCAGCTTCCGGTTGTTCTCCGGGTCTGCAAAGTATTCTGTCAGACTTCTGGCAATCACCGGGCCGATGGTATCAATGGAGCTGACTTCTTCTTCCTCTGCGTGACGGATTTTCTCCAGATCATCATCAAAATGTCTGCAGATCACCTTTGCATTGGCCAGTCCGATATTGGCGATTCCCAGACTGTAGATTACCTTTGCCAGAGTTGTTTCCCTGGCCTTTTCCAGACTTGCCATAAGATTTTCGAAGGATTTCTCACCAAAGCCCTCCATGGTCACGATTTCTTCTCTGTGTCTGCTGATCTCAAAAATATCACCAAAATCATGGATAAAGCCTCTGGCAATAAATTTCTCCAGCGTTGCTTCTGAAAGGCCATCAATATTCATGGCATCCCTGCTAGCAAAAAGAGCAAAGGCCTTAATCTTTTTGGCAGGGCAATCCGGGTTGGTGCAGTAAAGGGATTCCACCTCATTTACCCTGCGGATCTCTGTGCTCTGTCCACAGGCCGGACAGGTATCCGGAATGGGAAGTTCTCCGCTCTTTGTAAGATTTTCAGCAATCTGGGGGATGATCATATTTGCTTTATACACGGTAATCCTGTCTCCGATCCCCAGCTGCAGTTCCCGCATAATGCTGATGTTATGCACACTGGCTCTGCTCACAGTGGTACCCTCCAGCTCCACAGGATCAAAAACTGCCACCGGATTGATCAGGCCTGTGCGGGACGGGCTCCATTCAATCTTCTCTAGCCTTGTCTCCCGGATCTCATCTGCCCATTTAAAAGCAAAGGCATTTCTGGGAAATTTGGCAGTACGCCCCAGAGAATCTCCGTATGCGATATTGTCATAAAGTGCCACCAGACCATCTGATGGAAAATCATTCTCTGTGATCGCTGTAGAAAAATAATCCATGGCCTGGTCCAGGGTAGCTGCCGTTACCTTGCGGTATTCCACCACCTCAAATCCCTGGTTTTTCAGCCATTCAAACTGCTCTGCGCGGGAATTATGAAAATCTACATTCTCCGCACTTACCAGGCCAAAAGCATAGAACCTTACATTTCTCCTGGCTGTGATCTGGTTATTCAGTTGACGTACAGAGCCGCTGCACAGATTTCGCGGATTTTTATATCTGGCATCCACATCCTCTATGGATTCATTGATCTGTTCAAAATCAGAGTAGGTAATGATCGCCTCCCCACGCAGCACCAGTCTGCCTGCATAAGGGATTTTTAAGGGAATATTCCGGAATACCCGTGCATTGTTGGTAACTACTTCGCCTACCACACCATTTCCTCTGGTGACAGCCTTTGCCAGTTCTCCATTTTCATAGGTAAGAACAACCGTCAGTCCATCCAATTTCCAGGAAAGCAGGGTCTCATGATCCCCTATAAATTCCCGAAGTACTTCCCTGTCCTTGGTCTTGTCCAGAGACAACATGGGAGATTCATGTTCTTCCTTAGGAAGCTGGTCTACCGCCTCATACCCTACCTTTGCGGTGGGGCTGTTTGCCAGTACGGTTCCTGTTTCCTTTTCCAGAGCCTGAAGCTCGTCGTACATCTGATCGTATTCTCTGTTGCTGATGAGCTCTATGTCCTCCTGGTAATAAGCCCTGGCTGCTCTGTCCAGTTTTTTTACCAGCTCTTTCATTCGATTCATTGCGGCTGTTTCCATGATGTCCTCCTGTTTCCATTACTGATTCACTGGTGGAAGAGGCAAGAAGTCTCTGAAGCTCCTCCCACTCTACCGGTGCGATCTCCCGGTACTGTCCCTCCGGGATCCCCTCCAGAGTCAGGTTCATGATCCGGAGACGTTTGAGTTTCTTTACCTCATAGCCCAGATACTGACACATCCGTCTGATCTGGCGATTCAGGCCCTGGGTGAGTATAATCCGGAAGCTGCATGCTCCGGTCTGCACCACCTGGCAGGGTCTTGTCACTGTATCCAAGATAGGTACTCCTGCACTCATCCGGCGGATAAAGCTTTCATCTACCGGTTTATTTACTGTCACAAAGTATTCTTTTTCATGGCGGTTTCCGGCGCGCATGATCTTATTTACCAGGTCTCCCTCATTGGTGAGAAGGAGCAGGCCCTGGGATTCTTTGTCCAGTCTGCCCACAGGATAGATCCGCAGGGGATAATTCAGGTATTCTGTTACCGTAGTTTCCTGACGTTGCTTTTTTGTACTGCAGACAATTCCTCTGGGTTTGTTAAATAACAAAAGTACTTTTTTTTCATTTTTCTCTACAGGAATCTGATCGATACAGATTTCATCCTTCCCGGATACCTTCTGGCCGCTCACAGCTTCCTCCCCGTTCACTGTGATCCTGCCTTCCAGGATCATTCTGTCCGCCTCTCTGCGGGAACAGACTCCTGCATCACTTAAAAATTTATTGATTCTGATTTTTTCGTCCATTGTTTTATTATATAGTTATTTGTACATTTTAGCAATTAATTTTTCGCCGTTGTCTTTTTCCGCAAGATACGTTATGATAATAAGGCAAAAGACAAAATACAAAGGAGGCATTTTATGTCGGGCCATTTTTTCCGGACAAACCGCTGGCTGGTGACAGCTGCTGTCCTTGTGTGCATATTATCCGGAGGGCTTTTTACACGCTCTGCCGCAGCACCGTCCCGGGATCATTCCGAGAACAGCACCGGAGTGCTCATAGCAGAAAATACCAAAGACACCAAAAGTACACAAACCACTGAAAAAACAAAAGATCTCAAAGAAACTAAAAGTACAAAAGATACCGGAGACACAGCGAAAAAAGCAGCCATAACTCCAACTCCTGCAAAAAGCAGCGCAAAGGAGGATCCCTCTGCTGACAAGGATCAGAAAACAGGAAACAAGGTTTCTCCTGAGGCAAAAAAAGGAGTCTGGACAGCTTCCGGCAGTGACTGGATCTTTCTGGTAGATGGTACAGCCTATACAGGCTGGCTTACAGACACAGATGGAAAGCAATACTATTTTGATAAAGCAGGAATTATGCAGACAGGATGGGTTGATGTGGAAAATAAGCGTTATTATATGGATCTGGATGGGATCATGCAGACAGGTGATATTACTGTAGACGGCAAAACCTATCATTTAAATGCAGACGGTTCTCTCCAGGGCTATGACCCATCCACTGCCACAGCGCAGTCAGATTCTTCTGGCAAGAAATCAAAAAAAGAGAAAAAATCAACCCCAAAAACCATTGCCCTCACCTTTGATGATGGCCCAAGCTCTTTTACAGACAGACTTCTGGATTGTCTGGAAGCCAACAATGCAAAGGCCACCTTCTTTATGGTAGGTAAGGAGATTCTAAGCTTTCCTGATGAAGTCAAACGGATGAAAGCTCTCGGCTGTGAACTGGGCAATCATACCTATGACCATACAGATCTGGCCACCTTATCTGCCTCTGATATCAGTTCCCAGATTTCCAGGGTAGATCAGGAGCTGGTGAATCTTACAGGACAGGGCGCTACTGTGGTACGGCCTCCCTACGGTTCTGTAAATGACACAGTCAAAGCTACCGTAGGCACACCAATGATCCTGTGGTCCATTGATACACTGGACTGGAAAACCCAGGATGTCCAGGCTACAGTAGAGGAAGTAATGAATAACGTACAGGATGGTTCTATTATTCTGATGCATGATATCTACAGCACTTCTGTAGATGCTGCAGAGATTCTCATTCCACAGCTGATCGAGAACGGGTATCAGTTAGTTACAGTCCATGAACTGGCAGCTGCCCACGGCAAAGAGCTGAACCCAGGTATTACATACGGAGAATTTACAAACTGATACATACCAGCATAAAAAAATAAAAGCTGCATAATTTTGCAGCTTTTATTTTTTACCCATTATTTTTTATTATTCCTGTTCTTCCTCACCGGAGC
>HE978651.1:1893202-1917965 GCA_000285855.2 Ruminococcus sp. JC304
CATAATTTTTGCAGCTTTTATTTTTTACCCATTATTTTTTTATTATTCCTGTTCTTCCTCACCGGAGCCTGAATCCTGCGAATCATATTCCTCTGAATCCGAATCACCGGAATCCTCTGAAGTATCTGACTCTGATCCATCTGTGAGAAGATCTCCTCTGATATATCCGGTCTGACCGTCATAATCAATCTGAACCCATTCCCCGTCAGTACCTGTCTTCTCAACCTGCTCACCTTCTGAAATTACGCCAAGAATCTCAGAATCTGTGTTTGCTTCTGCACGCACATTACATTCCTCTGCCACAGTGAGAAGTGTGCCATTCTGTGCCTGTACAGACACATCAGACTCATCACCCAAACCATTTAAGAATGCTGCCAGTGCCTCATCCTTCTGCTGTGCCTGATCCAGCTCATTCTGTACCTTTGTCACCAGCTCTGCCACATCACTGTCTGAGAGCTGCTTCTCCAGGTATGCGGAAATATCCGGATCCTGCATGGCATCATTATCAATTATCCAGCTGCCATCACTGTTTTTGTACACATAGAACTGTGTCAGCGCCGGCGCCTTTGTTTCAATATTCTGACAGATGTATGAGAAGCAGGCGTAAACCACATAGGAATCCTCTGTCATGCCCTTCTTTGTATATACGTCTCCTACTTCATACCCTTCGATATAATCCTTCAAGTTTGTGACCTTTGACTCATCTGATGGTGTAAAATCATCTTCCAGAGTCTTCAGCGTTGCAATATCTTTTTCCCCCAGAGCCTTGTAATAGCTCTTAATTAATGCAGTAATATCTGCATCTGCTTTTTCCATGGAATTGGCGTCTTCTTTCTTCTCGTCAGACTCCCCTTCATTTGTCGGAGAAGAAGGAACATTTCCCTGGTCCTTTGTTGCCGTCTTCTGTCCATCGCCGGAATTCCCCTTATTACTTCCAACGCAGGCGCGAACGCCAAAGAACAGAACAAGCACAATTATCAGAATCGCTCCACCCAGCATAAAATACCGGAGGTTATCTGATAACCATTCTCTAAAATCATCCAAGTTCTTGTCCTCCTTATGATACAACGCATCGGAACTGTTCATCGTCCCGTGCAGTACACCTGAAGGGAATCGAACCCCCGCACATGGTACCGGAAACCACTGCTCTATCCACTGAGCTACAGGTGCAAGTAACATAATTTGATCATCTGAATTTTATTTGTCAAAGATGTTCTCAATCAGTTATCATGATTTTATCACAGAGCCCGATAAATGTAAAGTTTTTTTTGCGAATATACTCAAATGCATGAAACTTCCCGACTATTTGTACATTTTCGCAAACAACTTCTCTCCTATTATATCAGGAGGCACCTTCTGCTGAAAGCGCCTCCTGACAGATCAGATTATTCTGTTTTCAGATCATCAAATTTGATCCTGATAATAACCAGGGTAATGATCATCAGAATTACAGCTACCGGAAGTGCGATCCATGGTGTCTGCACAAAGCCCGCTACTATATAAGACAGGAAAGACACCACTGCTGCCACTATTGCATAAGGAAGCTGGGTGGACACATGATTTACATGATCACACTGGGCACCTGCAGAAGCCATGATCGTTGTATCAGAAATAGGAGAACAATGATCTCCGCATACTGCACCTGCCATACATGCTGAAATAGAAATAATCATCAGCTCATGGTTGGTTCCTGAGAATACATTTACCACAATAGGGATCAGGATACCAAAGGTTCCCCAGGAAGTACCTGTAGCAAAAGCGATCACTGCACCGATCACAAAGATAATTGCCGGCAGGAAATTCATAAATCCGCCTGCTGAAGCCTTTACTACTCCGGCCACAAATTCAGATGCACCCAGGCTGTCTGTCATTGCTTTCAGTGTCCATGCAAAGGTCAGGATCAGAATCGCAGGTACCATTGCCTTAAATCCATCCGGCAGACATGCCAGACAATCTCTGAAATTCATAACACGGCGAATCATATAAAGGACAATTGTAATGATCAGAGCAAAGAAGCTTCCCAGTACCAGGCCTACAGAAGCATCACTCTGGGAAAAAGCAGTTACAAAATCAGCTCCGCTGAAAAAGCCGCCTGTGTAGATCATTCCGATAACACAGCACACTACAAGGCAGATGATCGGAATCAACAGGTCGATCACCTTTCCTCTTGGATTGCCATTTGCATCCTCCTCCGCATTGGCATACGGACGGGAGGCAGTGGTATAAATATCTCCCTTTAATGCATTGGTCTCATGAACTCCCATAGGGCCGAATTCCACCTTCATCAATACCATAGCAACCATCATGAAAATGGTAAGCAATGCATAAAAGTTGTATGGAATAGCACGTACAAAAAGAGAAATTCCATCCTCTCCTTCTACAAAACCGCTGACTGCTGCTGCCCATGAAGAAATCGGGGCAATGATACAAACCGGCGCTGCTGTGGCATCAATAAGATATGCCAGCTTTGCACGGGATACGTTATGCTTATCTGTTACCGGACGCATAACGCTTCCTACTGTCAGACAGTTAAAATAGTCATCAATAAAGATCAGTACACCCAGAATAATTGTAGAGATCTCTGCTCCTGCTCTGGTTTTGATTCTCTTACTTGCCCAGCGTCCAAAGGCTGCGGAACCTCCTGCCCTGTTCATCAGGCATACCATTGCTCCCAGGATTACCAGAAAAATCAAAATACCCATATTATAAGAGCTTGTAAGTACACTGATCATCCCTCCCTGGAAAACGTGGAGAACGGTTCCCTCAAAACTGAAATTTGAATAAAACAGGGCTCCTACCAGGATTCCCACAAACAAAGAGCTGTATACCTCTTTGGTGATCAGTGCCAGCGCGATCGCTACCAGCGGCGGTACCAGTGACCAGAATGTGCCGTAAAATTTTGCAGATGCAGCTGTTGATTCCTCTGCTGCAAGTACAGTCAGTGGTGATGCCAGCACAAAGAGCATGACCATTGACAGAAAAAGTGATACTTTTTTCAGATTGTTTCTCATTTTTTCCTCCCTCTTAATTGTTTCCTTTGGATAATATGTAAATTCCTCCGGATCCACAAGGTAATCCTTTCAGGGCTGAAAAAAAGCCATGAATGCATACGAAACACATTCATGGCAACTATTCTGCTTAAGTTACTTTGATAGCGCTTCACCCGGGTGACAGTACGACGCATATTCTGCGGCATCCCAGGAATCCTCCTCCTGACTGGCCAGATTCCTTCGGCGGTCTCCCCTTTCACCGGATGACTGTCATGTCATATTCCCCGGCATACTGATGAATCCCGCGCCTCTATCATTACATATTATTCTATTGTTATGTGAAGCTGCCTATTCTCTCTGTCGGGAGATACCAGACAACTCTCTATTTATTTACTTTATCAGCTTTTTCCGGATTTGGCAATAGGAAAGCAGAAAATATTATAATCATTTACAGCCGTCACCCATTGATATCCGTAATGTTCCATAGCTGCAAAGGCTTCTTCCTTCTGTTCCTGCGAAAGCTGCAGTACAAGAAGCTGGACCTTCTCTTTCCTTGCCCTCTTTCCTATTACCTTATAATCAGGCTCTTCTGCACTCATTCTTGTATACAGATGTCTGGCATTTCTGGAACGGGCACCCTTGCCATCTCTGCCGAAGGCAAGCTGAAGAGAAGGGTCATATACTCTCAGATAGGGTGCAATACTGTTATCCGCAGCGATCAGTGAATCCTCTGCACTTCTCTCTGCCAGAAGTATATTAGCGACCTGCGCTGCTTCCTCCGGAACCTTCTGATGATTGGACACCTTTACATAATTGCCGGCACTCCATACACTGGTACCGCTTACAGCCAGAATCCCCACACAGGCAATTACCAGAACCGCCTGCAGGCCCTTTTTTCTGATCCTGGACAAAAGAGAGGTCACCGCCAACGCCAGTGCAGGCACTACCGGAAAGAGCCAGATCACTCTCCAGTATACCAGACCTCCGATGCATTTCTGGATTAGGGCAGCTGTCACAGGACAGAAATATAAAAAGCACAAAAGACACTGAAAAGCAATCAGATAACCTGCATTTTTTCTCTTTCTCTCAAAAATCAGAAGATATAAAAATGCTGCCGCCCACAGATATGGGTACCAGCTGCTGCCCCAGTACTTCTCCCACCAGAAAATTATATAATGTACTACATTGTCCATAGTGTCTGTTCTCCTTTATCCGCTGTTGCATGCAGCAGTTCCTTTGTATTCCCGGGATTTACTCTGCTCACAGGCATAAATATACACCGCCCAGAAGCAGGGATGGCATACAGCACAAAATCCCATAGAGAAATCTCCGGGGAGAACGGTTCTTCACCAATGCCAGCAGTACAAACAGGCCTGTCACAACAGGGGCCAGCATAATCCCCATCGAGGAAACATGGCAAGCTGCCAGATTGACCATCGCCAGAAGAAGCCACGGGTATTCCGGCTGGTCTTCCAGCACCAGGGCAAGTCCAAGATAGATAAGGAAGGGTAAAATCACTGCTGCCAGTACTGCTTTTCCCTGCCAGATACGCACCAGCAGAAAATTGCCTCCCGTATATACAGAAAATCCGGAAAACCAGATGATTGTAGCACAAAAAAGCAGAAACAGCCCCTGCTCTCTTCTTTTTTCTGCAAACCACAGTCTGCCAAACTGGCGGTATACCAGATAGGCAGCCAGCAGAAATACCACAGGATAAATGGTATGTGCAGTCACAGCCGGATGAAGACCTCCCGACAGCTGACTGATCACAGCCAAAAGCACCGGAAAGGGTGAGAGCACATATCTTCTGGGCAAAACTACATATTCAGCCCCTGAATAAGGATTATATGCAAATATGGAATCTGTATGCACAGAGGTCGTGGCTGTTGCCACGTAAAAGGCATCGTCTGCATCCATATGGGCATAATATACGCATACACCAATCTGTACCAGTATCACTCCTGCTGCGATCCACATCCAGGGAGAGATTTCCGGAATGGATTTTCTCAGTCTTTTTCCATAAGACCCCGCACTACCGGCAAACCCGTACAGGCCATAGGCTGCACAGAGTCCCATTACTGCTGCAAACAAAAGGGTCACCAGATGTAAGGATAATTTTCGGAAAATCCCCGGCAGGATGAGAAGCTGTGCTACCGCCAGCATAAGCAGAAGTCCTGCCAGAAAGCTTTCACCCAGCGTATAGTCTTTCTTTTTCTTTACAAAGGGAATTCCGGCGGCTGTGGGTACAAAAATGAGCCAGAAGCCTGCCAGTACTCCCCTTACCATCATCTGCATGATTTATTTCAAGCCTTTCTTTTTCAGAATGCCCATAGCAATTTTCTCAGGCAGGATAGGAAGCTCCCTTACACGCACTCCTGTAGCATTATAGACTGCCTCTGCAATCGCCGGGCATGGAGTATCGATTACCAGCTCTCCGATAGACTTGGCACCAAAAGGTCCTGTCTTTTCATAGCTGCATTCAAAGTCTACTCGGATATCCCCAATGTCCTCTCTGGTAGGGATCTTGTACTGCATGAAGGAGTTATTGCGGATTTTTCCCTTCTCTGTGTACTGTACATCCTCGCTTAAGGCCATTCCGATTCCCTGTACCAGACCTCCCTCAGTCTGCACACGGGCAAGGTTTGGATTGATCGGTGTACCGCAGTCAACCACTGCCACATAATCCAGTAATTCCACACTTCCGGTCTCCGTATCCACTTCCACCTCTGCCATACCAACCATAAACGGTGGAGGGGAAAGAGGGGAAGAATGCTGTCTGACTACCTGGAGTTCTGTATTGTTAAAGCAGGTTCCCTTCAATGCTATGGCTTCCAGAGAAACTCGTCTGCTCTCTTCCTCTGTGCAGTAAACAAAGGAACCGTCAAAATCCACCTCTGACTTATCTGCTTCCAGCATCTCAGCACCCACTTCACAGATTTTGGCCCGCAGATCCTGGCAGGCTTTGACTACTGCCATTCCTGTCGTGTAGGTAGTAGCAGAGGCATAGGATCCGGAATCATAAGGTGAAATATCAGTATCTACACTGAATACCACAATATTGTTCATAGGTGTTTCCAGACATTCTGCAGCGATCTGAGACAGAATCGTGTCACAGCCGGTACCCATATCTGAACAGCCCAGTGCCAGAGTATAGGATCCATCCTCATTAAGCTTAATATCTGCACCGCCTACATCCAACGCTGCAATTGACGAACCCTGCATTGCCATGGCCACACCTACTCCACGGACTTTGCCGTTACCCATATCCCGGCATGGATATTTGGCATCCCAGTTCATCATTTCCTTTGCTCTGGCCATACAACGGTCCATGGTACAGCTCTGAGCATATGGAACATCATGATAGCCAGGCAGAGGTCCTCCCTCCAGAGGCATATTCAGTTCCTTGATCTTTACAGGATCCATTCCCATTTTATGTGCCAGTTCATTTACTGCAGACTCCACTGCGTAAATTCCCTGTGTAGCCCCATATCCTCTGTATGCACCTGCAGCCTGCATATTGGTATACACTACATCAAAGGAAAAACGATAGGCTGCTGTATGTCTGTACAGGGCAATGGACTTATGTCCGCTTAAACCTACTGTAGTGGAGCTGTGTTCACCGTAAGCACCGGTGTTGGACAGAGTATGCACATCAATGGCCTTGACAATACCCTTCTCATCTGCTCCCACACGGACTGTGATCTCCATCTCATGGCGGGGAGAAGAGCAGATCATGGATTCGTATCTGGAGAAAATGATCTTGGAAGGGCGGCCTGTCTTCCAGGTTACAATAGCCGGATAAATGTCGCTGATGGAGCTCTGCTTTGCTCCAAAACCGCCTCCGATCCTGGGCTTGATCACACGAACCTTCGATGCAGGGATGTCCAGTGCCCTGCCCACGATCCTGCGCACATGGAAGGGAACCTGGGTAGAAGAAAGAACTGTAAGTCTGCCAAAATGATCCATATAACAGGCTGTGCGGAAGGTCTCCATCATAGTCTGCTGGTTTGCTTTTGTATGATAGGTCTGTTCTACTGTATATTTACATTCTGCCAGTACTTCATCTACATTTCCCTCTTCCTCAACAGCCAGGGCACAGAGGTTTCGTTTATTGTCTCCTCCCAGGGGGATTTTCAATTTCCAGTCATCCTCAGGATGGACCAGAATCGCATTATCCTTTGCCTGATGAATATCCAGAACAGGAGTCTCTACTTTATATTTTACTTTAATTCTCTTTAATGCCAGGTCTACTGCGGCCTCTGTCTCTCCTGCTACAATGGCAACCGCATCTCCCACAAAACGCACATGGCGATCCAGGATCAGGCGGTCATCCGGGCTCATCTCCGGAGCGGTCTGTCCTGCCAGGGTAAAACGCTTCTGAGGTACGTCCTGCCAGGTAAGGATACAGGCAATTCCCGCTACCTTTGCAGCATTTTCTGTCTTTATCTCCTCCACCCAGGCATTTGCATGGGGGCTTCTTAATATTTTGATGATAAGGCAGTCCTTTGGTGCCAGGTCATCTGTATATACAGGTTTTCCGGTCACCAGAGCCATGGCATCTATTTTTTGAACAGGCTGATTTACATATTTCATCTTATGCTTCCTCCTGTGCTTTTTTATATTGAAGGAATTTCAGAATTCCTCTTGTCTGTGAAACAAATCCGGAACAGCGGCACAGATTACCGGAAAGATATTCCTTGATCTGTTCCTCTGTGGGATCTGCAATTTCCTTTAACATGGCAAAGATATTCATAATAAATCCCGGATTGCAGAAACCACACTGCTCTGCTCCTTCATTTGCAATAAAGTTTCCCAGCTCTTTGGCTTCCTCCTGCATTCCCTCCAGTGTTACAATCTTTTTACCATCTGCACGGGCAGCCAGTGTGGAACAGGAAAGCACCGGTTTCTCATCCATCAGTACTGTACACAATCCGCAGTTTGCTGTTTCACAGCCTCTCTTTACACTATAGCAGCCCTTTTCTCTGAGAAAGTCCAGCAGAAGGGTATCCGGCTGGATTTCCTCCTGACGCTTTACTCCATTCAGCCAGAATTCAATTTTCATCACTTACACCTCCTACAGCCTCCCAGGCCCTTCTTGTGAGAACCTGCACAAGCAGACTACGATATTCCTGAGAAGCTCTCATGTTACCGGAAACAGGCACGTTCTTTGCCGCATATTCAGCAAAGCTGTGGATGGCCTGTGTCTTTTCTTCTCTGTTCATTGTATCAAAGCCGGACAAAAGCCCCTGTGTATCCTCCACAACCATGGCTTTGGCAGGTCTTGCCCCGATGACTGTACGGGGGCATCCGTTGACCAGAGATGCGGTACAGGTGAGTACAGGAAAATCTGTCTTCGTATTTCTTTGACTCAGATAGCAGACTGTAAGAGGGACCTTTTTTACAATCATATTTACCAGAATGTCATTGTCCTTTTTCATATTCACAAATTCAGTCAGCGGGATACGTCCTCCATGGAAAAACTCCACATAGCTGTCCATGCCAAGAAACATGGTCAGTACATCAGAGAAACCAAATCTTCCGTAAATACTGCCGCCTACAGTGGCACAGTTACGGAACTGCACTCCCACAATATGACGCAGACTCTCCCTCATGGCTCCGCCGGTATATGTATTCAGAGCCTCATTTATCTCCAGGTCACGAAGAGAAGTCATGCATCCGATCACAAATTCCTCTTCATTCTCTGTAATCTGATCCAGCCCCAGCCCGGACAGGTCAATGGCAGTGGCCAGATTTCGGTTTCCCATTTTCATCCACACCATTCCTCCCAGGATTTTCGCCGTTTTTTTCTGGTTCAGCTCATAGGCTTCTTCCAGACTGTTTACCTTTACATAATTTTTAATTTTCAGCATGATAGAACCCTTTCTTTCATTATCTTCAGAAACAGATCACTATTTTGATTCTATCATAGATCAAAAGCAACTGTCTACTGTAAAAAATTCTCGATATATTCCTTCAGAAATTCATAAATCTGATTTTCTGTAGGCGGGCATCCGTTCAGATTATGCTCAAACCTGCAGGTGCAGGCACCCACACCCAGTTTTCCTGTTTTGCCACGGTATCCCTGGCCGATGCATATCTTGGTATCCAGTTTTTCAAAAAGTCCGTCATTTTTTAACATTTCCAGAGCCGGGATCAGATAGCCATAGCAGGCACTGCAGGATTCCACTTCTTCCACTGCATCCTGTAATTCCACCACTTTTCTGGATTTAGGCAGAGTCTTTTTTGCAGTTTCTTCGCAGAAAATAATTTCCGCCTGTGACAGGTCTGCACTTCCTGCTCCCAGCTCTTCTGCCAGTTTTACATATGGCACATCACTTGTCTGATAATGCATGACCTGACATACATAGGCATCTATGAGAACCGGATCCATTCCTGCCCAGATACGGTTCATCACTACCGGATTACCTCCGTCCTCAAAATCAAGATCTCCACAGATATTATCTACTACAATAAAATCCTGACGGATTCCCATGTTCAGGTGAGCGATCGGTTTATGGAGGCCAAGGGCATGAAATCTTCTCTTTTCCGTATTGGGGATCAGACCCTTCATATTTTTTAGTGCACAGGTGATTTTTGTCTGGCAATGTCCTTTCAGAACAGGAACATTGATCAGGAAATCAATTTTCTCTACACTGCTGCAGATTTTCAGATCCATGCCGCCGCAATCTCTGTCCACGCCTGTGTCCTTCTGCATATCCCAGAAGGGAACCTGATATTTTTCGGAAAGTTCCCTGTAACCACAAAGTTCATAGGCTTCTGTGGTTTTGTCTCCTACCCAGGAGCCTTCCAGTATGGCAATTTTAGAGAATCCTTTTTCCTGAAGATATTCAATGATACCTGCCACTATCTCCGGATGAGTGGTAGCTCCCCAGGAAGCTTCTGTAGGTGAGACCAGGTTGGGCTTGATCCCAATCTGCAGATCCTTAGCCGGAATCTGCTCTGCCAGGCCGCACTGCTCCAGCAGTTCTTTTGTCACATCTTTGTATTCTGTTCCACTTTTGATATAGATTTCATTTTTTTTCATATGCACCTCTGTCAAAGCCTGTTAATTGTTGTATTTTTTCCCAGTAACACCAGTATAACACAGGTTCAGATTCTTTACCGTTAAAATTTGACAATATGAGTTTTTTGTGGTACGGTTGACAGGAAAATATTGACACTACCGTAACTGTTCAGCGACTTTAGAGAATGGCTGGCTGATGAATGGTTACCGCACAGTTAGAATCGAGGAGAGGAATCTTATGAGAAAAAAATCAACTACAAGAACCAATGCCGCTAAAACAACTGCTGCAAAAACAACTGCTACTATCAAAGAAGCTACCGCAAAAGCTACAGAGCTGGCAAAGGAAACTGTTGAAAAAGCTATCGACAAAGCTCCGGAAGTAATTGAAGAAGCAAAAGCTACCGCTGCAGATATTGCAAAATCCCCTGTTATTGAGGAAGCAAAGGCTACTGTAGAAGAAGCAAAGGCTGCAGTAAAGAAAACAGTAAAGGAAGTTGCTCAGAAAATCGAAACAACCAGAATCGCAGAAACAACCATCGAGTTACCTGGATGTGCAGTTACTATGACAGCTATTGAAGAAGCAGTGAAAAAAGATATGGACGCAAAGGAAATTTCCGGCAAAGAGATCAATGTATACATTAATATCGACCAGAAAGCCGCATATTATACTGTTGACGGCGAAGGTGCCGATAACTACAGAATCGATCTTACCTGCCTGTAATCTGAGCTGTACAGTTTACAACTCTAACTGCTTTAAAAGCCATATCTGTTCATTCTCAACAGATATGGCTTTTTTGTGCACAGATAGTTACAGGAATCATAATTATTTAGGAGAAACAACATGAACTGTACAAATATTGACAATACAAATTTCAATCGGCAGCTGCTGAAATTATCTATTCCTATTATTATCCAGAATCTGCTCAGCGCTGCAGTAAGTTCCTGCGATGTTGTCATGCTCAATTACGTAGGACAGTCTTCTATTTCCGCAGTGTCACTGGCTGCCAACTATTCCAATGTACTCTTTATGGTATATTACGGAGTGGGTACCGGGGCTTCCCTTCTGTGTGCCCAGTATTTTGGCAAAAAGGATCTGAAAGCCATCCATATTATCGAGGGAATTGCCCTGCGTTTTTCCCTGGTAATTTCTCTGCTGGTGGCCCTGATTGCCTTTACCATGCCGGACAAAATGATGCAGATTTTCACCTCAGACCCTGAGCTTATCAGGATCGGAGCCTCCTATCTGCGGATCATGGGAATCACCTATCTGTGCTGGAGTATTACAGAAGTATATCTGTCTATCCTGCGCAGCATCGGACGGGTAACTGTCTGTATGATCCTGAATCTCCTGGCCTTTGTATTGAATATCATCCTTAATGCAGTCTTTATCTTCGGGCTGTTTGGCGCACCCAAACTTGGGGCTGCAGGTGTTGCCATTGCCACTGCATCCTCAAGACTTGTGGAATTACTGGGATGCTTTATTATTTCCTTCTTCAGTAAAGATGTGCGGCTGAACCCCAGATTTATATTTGTCCGCAGCAAATCCCTTCTGAAGGATTTTATTCGCCTATCCCTGCCTGCGCTTGGCAATGATGTAAGCTGGGGTGTAGGCTTTGCCATGTATTCTGTGATCCTGGGTCATCTGGGTTCAGACGCTGTAGCTGCCAACTCACTGGTAACTGTAGTGCGCAATATCGGTTCCGTATTTTGTTATGGGATTGCCAGTGCAGGTACGATCATGCTTGGAAAAACAATGGGCGAAGGAAAGCTTGCTCAGTCAAAGGAATATGCTTCCCGCATGCTGAAGGCAACTGTGGTTGCAAGTATCTTCGGTGGTCTGGCTGTATTGGCTGCTTCTCCTTTGATCATGCAATTTGCCTCTCTGAATGATACTGCCATGCATTACCTGAAATATATGCTTCTTATCAACAGCTACTATATTACAGGCTCTGCAGTAAACACAGCTCTGATCGCCGGGATTTTCCGGGCAGGGGGAGATACAAAATTCGGCCTGATCTGCGATACCATTGATATGTGGCTGTATGGAGTGCCTCTGGGATTTCTGGCTGCCTTTGTCCTGAAGCTGCCTGTATTGTGGGTATATTTCCTGCTGTGCACAGACGAATTTGTGAAATGGCCCTGGGTGATCGGACACTACCGCAAGGGAGAATGGGCGAAAAATATTACCAGGGATGATATTTCCTGATAGGCTTTGATGATCCGCTTTATCCCCAAAACAGGTATGGCAGACAATTTTTCATTGCCTGCCGCACCTGTTTTATAATCTGATATCACAGTATTTTTCCATTATTCTACATTCTTCAGTGCCTCATCCATAGGCACTTTTTTTATTCTTCGAAACTCCAGCAGAGCCACAACTGCATAAGTAACAATTCCTGCCGCAAACATCTGTAGATAGATCATCGGATCGATCCAGAGCGTGATCCAGCCGGAAATACTGGACAGCATCATCTCCCTGAACAGCACCTTCATAATCACAGTTTCCAGTGGCAGACTCAAAAGCAGACAGAGCACCACTACCAGAGATGTGGACAGAATATATAATCTGCTGATTTCGCCGTTGGTGTAGCCCAGAATTTTTACCATAGATATAGACTGGGCATTTTTTTCGATAATGATCTTGGAAAGAAGATAAATCAGTACCATATAGATCACAATAGCAAATCCATTTACCATTCCCATCATACTTCCCATAGACACATCCAGCTGTCTGGAAATCTTGGTCAGTGCATCAAGATCAACTACAGAGCCTATGTACTGACTCTTGATATCTGTCAGTTCAGTATCTGAGAAATATCCACTGTAATAATCCTCTCCCAGATCAAAGATATCATTCAGCTCACTGCGGGGCATAAACACGCACAGAGCAGCTGTATAATCATAAACTCCTGCTATTTTAAATAAATATTTCTCTTTTTCATATTTTTCTTTCAGAGTGATGGTGTCTCCCACATGAAGCAGAAATTTATCCGCATATGCGCTTGAAATATAAACTGCTGCGCTTTCTTTTTCTGCATTTGCTGTATTTTTGTTATCCGCTTTTACTTTATTCCCTGCTTCATCTTTTTTATCTTTTGTATCCGTTGTATTCTCACTGCTTTCGTAAGTATCTTTTGTATCATTAAAATCTATCGCTACATACCTGCTGTCCGGTTCGATCCCATAGAGCAGGACTTCCTCACTCTTATATTTTCCGGGCAGGGTATTCAGGGAATAAGCAGAAAATTCCTCTGCATCTTCATTGTCTGTTCTGGAATCCATATAAAACTCCAGCAGAGAGATCAGACCGTCAAATTTATTTCCACTGGCTGCGCTTACCGGAACCTGAAGCATATACTGATATTTTGCCAGCATATTGTTCTGAATTTCTACCTGATAATGAGATAAGGCCGAAGGAAGGAGCAATCCAAACATCAGCAGCAGGTTGGCAAAGATAATCCCGATAAACAGTACCAGATAATTGCTCATATTCTGAAAAATCACACGAAGGCGAAATCTGGAAAAGATTTTTATAACAGGGCTTAAATTAATTGCTTTTTTCCTCTTTCTGCCTGAAAGATCTCTGCGCAGGAATTTCAGCGGGGAAAGACGCAATTTGTGTCGGAGAACTCCATAATTCACCACTAGCATAATGATCACCGGAACTACTGTTGTAAGCAGAAAAGCTTCTGCGCTCCATACGGTCACATAGGTAGGCAGGCTATAGCTGCCATAATACATTCCTGCACATACATTCTTAAATACTGTATATCCCAGAATATTTCCCACCAGAGCTCCCAACAGTGTAACAAGGACAGGCAATGCCATATAGTGCCGGATCAGTTCTTTCCTGGTATAGCCGGAAGCTCTGAGTGTACCGATCACCCCTGCTTCCCTGCGAATCGTATTACTGATGGTAATCCCGAATACAAAAGCCATAATGACAATTACAATGTATAACAATATGATCATCATAGCCTTGTCACTTCCCATATCATCCCCGGTAAAGGTGATGGCCTGATTCAGATATCTGGGTACAAAAGCTTCCAGGGTAACGATTTCCCCTATATTTTCCATCAGTTCTTCTGAAACGTCCTTTTCCTTTTTTTCTGTTTTGGGCTGTTTGTCATAGATCCAGGAATAATTGTACTGGAGCTTATCCTGATCCAGGGTATCAAACTCCTCCGGTGTTACCACAGAAACTCCGAATTTCACAGAATCAAACATGGAATCATTATTATTCTGAAAAAGACAGCTGTAATCAGACAGAGCCACAAGCCCTGTAATCTTCCAGGTCTGCTTACCGCTTTGGCTTTTCAAGGTGTCTCCCACCTTCAGTTCATTATTGTCTGCATACATACGGTCAATGGCAATTTCCCCTGTTGCTTTGGGAAATTCTCCCTTCATCAGGCATACTCCATTGATTTCTGTCCTGTTTTTGAAAAATCGCATGGTACTTCCATTATCCAAAGGCTCTTCAATATAGAAATTTTCATACAGCTTTATTCCCAGATTCTGGATTTCTTCTTTCTGGCTTTTATATATCTGTTGATTGGTACGGAAATTTCCGTTTTCTATATTGTATTTTTCAAATCCATCATTATAAGCAACAATCATACTTCCGTCAGCCACCAGAAATCCGGAAACCATTCCTATGGTCAATACCATCAAAATAAAGACCACCAGATATTTTCCCAGTTCCCCCTTCAGTTCTCTGGGCAGACGTTTGTGTAAAGGATTTTTCATCATATGCCTCCTTACCAGTCCAACTCTGCTGCCGGGATCTTATGTTCATTCATGTAATTTTTCCGGATCATGCCATCACGAAGCTTGACTACACGATCGGCCATATCTTTGATGGCATCGTTGTGCGTTACCATGACGATGGTGTTGCCGTATTTCTGATTTACCGTCTCGATCAGCTTCAGGATTTCCTTGGAAGTATTATAATCCAGGGCTCCTGTAGGCTCATCGCAGAGAAGAATGTCCGGATTCTTTACAATGGCACGGCCGATAGCAGTCCTCTGCTGCTGACCGCCGGAAAGCTGATTGGGAAGCTTTCTCTGATGTTCATAGATTCCCAGCGTATGGAGCAATTCATCTACATCCAGAGGCTTATCACTGAGATAGGCTCCCACCTCTATATTCTCCCGCACTGTAAGATTTGGGATCAGATTATACATCTGAAAAATATATCCCAGATGTTTACGTCTGTACAAAGACAGCTTCTTCTCTGACATATCTGCCAGACACTCCCCGTCTATGACCAGATTTCCCTCATCTGCACTGTCAATCCCACCGATAATATTCAGAAGCGTGGACTTACCGGAACCGGACGGCCCCAGAAGCACACAAAACTCCCCTCTCTCAATGTCAAGATCCAGCCCCTTCAGCACATCCACCCGGCTGTCCCCTGCACCAAAAGACTTCTTAATACCCTGTATCTGCAGAAACATTTTTTTCATTCCTCCCTCATATCCACTTACCATGGAGCAAATTTTTTTAATATAACACTACTGTTTTATAGTAGTGTTATATTTCACTAACTTTAGGTTAGTATAAGCTTACTCCATTGTCAACTGATTTTCGTAGTTTCGTAAAATTTTATGGATATGTTCGTATAAAGTTGCTTCTGCTATTTTTAAGCTCTTTTACCAAAGATAAATTTTGAATATCAAAATATATTGACTTTTCATTTTTACCTTGTTATATTTTTTCTGAAGTAACTGCTATCCGGCAGTCTGCAAAACAGCAGGCTGCCCCCAAGAAAGGAATTATCCATGAACACTCTCAGAAAAATATATTGCAGGGCTTTTCAGAAAGCTTTTCACATTGCAATTCCCTTTTTACCTTACAGAAAACCTAAAATCTCAGGAAGCGTCAAGGAACTCCCTGAAATCATCATGCGCCACAAATGCACTCATGTTCTGGTCATTACAGATGGTGGTATCATGAAGCTTGGACTTACCAGAAGACTGGAAAAAGCTTTAAAGGAGGCCGGCATCCCCTATACCATTTACGATAAAACAGTTGCCAATCCTACTACTGTCAATGTCCGCGAAGCCCTGGAACTTTACCGTAAGGAAGGCTGTGATGCCATCATCGGTTTCGGCGGCGGTTCCAGCATGGACTGTGCCAAGGCAGTCGGCGCCTGTGCAGTCAAACCCAATCAGTCTCTGGCCCAGATGAAGGGAATCCTGAAGGTGCATAAGAAACTTCCCCTTCTCATGGCAGTTCCAACCACTGCCGGAACAGGAAGTGAGACCACTCTCGCCGCTGTAATCACAGATGCAGACACCAGATATAAATACGCCATCAACGATTTCCCGCTGATTCCCCGCTATGCAGTGCTGGATCCCAAGGTTACCTTAAGCCTGCCCCCATTTATCACCGCAACTACAGGTATGGATGCCCTGACTCACGCAGTGGAGGCATACATCGGCAATTCCACCACCATTGATACACGCAGGGATGCATTAAAAGCGGTAAAACTGATTTTTGAAAATATAGATATTGCCTATGAGCATGGCGATAATATTCAGGCAAGACGAAATATGCTCCACGCCTCCTTCTACGCAGGCTGTGCTTTTACCAAATCCTACGTAGGATATGTTCATGCAGTGGCTCATTCCCTGGGCGGACAGTACAACGTTCCCCATGGACTTGCCAATGCCATTCTGCTGCCACTGGTGCTTAGGGAATATGGTTCCTGCATTGACAAAAAGCTCCACAGACTTGCCATTGCTGCAGGACTTACAGACAAAAATACACCAGACCATGAAGCAGCAGAGCTTTTTATCCAGGCAATTGAAGAGATGAAAGAGCGGTTTGGAATCGTAAATATTGTAAAAGAAATTCAGGAAACTGACATCCCCAAGCTTGCCCATTATGCAGATAAAGAGGCCAATCCTCTGTATCCTGTGCCGAAGCTTATGGATGCCTCCGAACTGGAGAAATTTTATTACATGCTGATGTCTCTGACTTCTGAAAAAAAGGAGATTGTGTATTATGACAGAAACAGAAATTAAAGAAATCCTCCGGAAACAACGCAGCTATTTTTACACAGGTGCCACTTTACCGGTAGAAAAAAGGCTGGATGCCTTAAAAAAATTAAAGACCTGTATTCAGAAATATGAACCACTGATCAATGAAGCACTGAAACGTGACCTTGGAAAAAGTAACTTTGAATCCTATATGTGTGAAGTGGGACTTGTGCTCTCAGAACTCAGCTACATGATCCGCCATACACCTTCCTATGCAAAAGAAAAAACAGTACTGACTCCCCTTGCCCAGTTCGCTTCCAGAAGCTATAAAAAGCCATCTCCTTATGGTGTTGTCCTGGTTATGAGCCCATGGAATTATCCTTTCCTGCTTACCATTGATCCGCTGATCGATGCGATTGCAGCCGGAAATACAGTTGTACTGAAACCAAGTGCCTACTCTCCTCACACCAGCCGGGTAATCGAAACCATTATCACCGAATGTTTTGATTCCCAGTATGTGGCTGTAGTAAACGGCGGACGCGCGGAAAATAACACTCTTCTCAATGAACATTTTGACTATATTTTCTTTACGGGAAGCCAGCATGTTGGCAGGGAAGTAATGGCAAAAGCATCTGTACATCTGACTCCGGTTACCCTGGAGCTTGGCGGAAAAAGTCCCTGCATCGTAGAGAAAAGTGCCAACCTGAAACTTGCAGCCAGAAGAATTGTATTTGGAAAATATCTCAACTGCGGTCAGACCTGCGTAGCACCTGATTATATTTACTGCCACAGAGAAATCAAGGATGAACTGATCCGCCAGATCCAGAAACAGATCAAAAAACAGTTTGGTTCCGCACCTCTGAATAATAGAAATTATGGAAAGATTATTAATGAAAAGCACTTTACTCGTATCTGCAATCTAATCGATCCCGACAAAGTAGTCTGCGGCGGTGAAAGCAATCCGGGAACTCTTCAGATTGCTCCTACTGTTATGGACAATGTAACTTTCGGGGATGCAGTAATGCAGGAGGAAATCTTCGGTCCTGTGCTTCCTGTACTAACCTATGATTCTCTGGATGAATCCATCGAAAAAATCAACTCCATGGCACATCCTCTGGCATTATATATCTTCACATCCAGCAAAGAAGCTGCGGAAAAAGTTACTTCCCGCTGCGGATTCGGAGGCGGATGTGTCAACGACACTATCATCCATCTGGCAACCAGTGAGATGGGATTTGGCGGCTTTGGCGAAAGTGGAATGGGTTCCTACCATGGCAAAGACGGTTTTCATACTTTCTCCCACTATAAGAGTATTGTAGACAAAAAAACATGGCTGGATCTGCCAATGAGATACCAGCCATATAAAAAAATTTATGAAAAACTATTGAGGAAGTTCCTGAAATGAAATAAGGAACTTTCTCTATGTCAGCACTTCACTGCCCAACGCATTTTTGTAGATCTGGCCCTGCCATTCTGGGCACATTCCTGGGCGGATGGACGAACCACATCTTTTGCATAATCTGAGTAAATTCCCTCTCTGTATCCTTCCTTCAGAGCTTTCTTTACCAGCTTGTCCTCTCCGGAATGGAAGGTAAGGATTGCCACTCGTCCGCCTGGTTTCAAAGCATCCGGAAGCTTCTCCATAAATTCATAAAGGACCTCAAACTCATGGTTTACATCAATACGCAGTGCCTGAAAAACTCTCTGACAGGTCTTTTTAACGGTATCCTTTTTCTCCTTTTCCGGAAGAAAATCCAGAGTTTTCTCAATTATCTGGCGAAGCTTTGTGGTTGTGTCTATACGGTTTCCCTTGCGGATCTCATCTGTGATAGCCTTAGCGATTTCTTCGCAGTAAGGTTCATCGGAATTCTCATAAAGCATCCCTGCCAGCTCATCTCTGGTGATAGTATCCAGACGCTGGGCAGCACTGATTCCGCTCTCCTGATTCAGTCTCAAATCCAGCGGCCCATCCACTTTAAAAGAAAAACCTCTTTTGGGATTATCAATCTGCATAGAAGAAACACCCAGGTCAGCCAGGATAAAATCAAAACCTCCTACCTCTCTGGCAATTTCATCAATTGTGCAGAAATTCTGAAGGCGCACAGTAAGCAGATCCTCACCAAAGCCCAGCTCTGCCAGACGTTTTTTTGTTTTGGCAGATTCCTCAGGATCCACATCTGTAGCATAAATGTGACCTTTGCCCTCCAGACACTGGAGCATGGCTTTGGTATGGCCGCCATACCCTAAGGTTGCATCAAAGCCGGTTTCCCCCGGTTGGATTTTCAGGAAATCAAGAATTTCCTGTACCATAATGGAGATATGCATTCCTGCCGGAGTATTTCCCTTCTGGATCACATGTTCAATGGTATCTTTATATTTCTCAGGCTGAAGCTCCTTATACTTTTCCTCAAATTTTCTGGGATATTTTCCTTTGTAGCGAACGCGCCTTTTGTGTGGGGTCTGTGATTGATTTTCCATAATTTTCCTTTCACCGTACTCTTTTTTATTTTATATTTCCTTGCAAATATTCAGCAGTCTGTACTTTTTCAGTTACTCTCCGAATTTACTGACCAGCTGATTTCTGATCTCCTGCATCCGTTCATCCAGCTGGGCACTTTGGGTAGCGCAGGCAAGAAGCTCTTCCTGTAGCTGCTGTGACTGATCCTCGGGGATATCTTTTTTGTAACGCAGCTTATGCTCCAGACTCGCCCAGAAATCCATAGCAATCGTTCGGAACTGTACCTCCACATTTACCATCTTTTTATTTTTTTGCAGAAAGATTGGTACCTGTACGATCAGATGAAGACTGCGATAACCACTTGGTTTAGGATTTTTTATATAGTCTTTCTTCTCGATCAGCACAATATCATCCTGCTTCAGGAAACTTTCTGCCAGCTCATAGATATCCTCCGGGAAAGAACAGATCACCCGGACACCTGCAATGTCTTTAATATTTTCTTCTATGGAAGCCAGAGACATAGGAATATTTTTTCTCCTGATCTTACGCACCAGACTGTCATAGGATTTGATCCTTGTTTTAATGCCTTCAATAGGGTTTTTATCGTATTCCAGAGAATATTCCTGGTTCAATACCTTGAATTTTGTCTCAATCTCCATAATCGCACACTGATAATAAGACATGAGCAGATCAAAGGGTTTTTTATTCTTTTGAATTAATTCCCAAAACTCATCCGACAGCAGATTTTTCCTGATCAGTTCATCCCTCCTGGCTTCCATCCGGTTCTTTCCCTCTATCATTAACTCTTCAAAATTCTTCAAATGATTGTCCTCTCTTACAATTAAGTATTTCCATATATTTTAACATCTTATTTTCTCTCTGACATCATAGGTATCAGTATACCATATTTTTGTCCCAATGTCACTGTTCACAGCCAATCTCCAGATTTCAGTAACTTTTCTGCTAAATAAAAATAAAAACAGCAGTATCATCGGCTAAATGCCAGATTATCCTGCTGTTCTTATAATTTTAAACCCATCTGTCAGATGGTCTTGTCATACATATAAATAATCGTTCAGAACCGGCTGCAAACCTCCCTGTTCCATATCCTGGTACATAGAAGCAAAGGACCGGGAATCATTGATCTCGAACTGTTCATCCCCTGCATCTGCCTCTTCCTTACCCTCATATTTTTCTTCATGATCGCCAATGCCGGTAGATACCCCTGCTGATACTTTCGTAGCACAGATTTTTGTAATGCCATTTCGAAAAACAGCACTTTCCCGGCTGGATACGGTAATTCCTGCAAACGGAAGAAACAGCCTGTAGGCACATAATACCTGACAAAGCTCTTTCTCTCCCACATCCCTGGGATTGATCTTATCATTATTTACAATAGGACGCAGACGCGGACAACTTAAAGAAAGCTCTGCATGAGGATATTTTCGATTGATGTAATATACATGGAGGGCAGTTGCCAGTGCATCCTTCCGGAAATCATCCAGTCCCAGAAGAGCAGAAAAGCCTGCACCTCTCATTCCTCCCATCAATGCACGTTCCTGGGAATCAAACCGATATGGCCATACACGCTTGTGCCCCATCAGATGCAGTGTTTCGTATTTATCTGTATTATAGGTTTCCTGAAAAACAGTTACATAATCCACACCACATTCATGGAGATATCTGTATTCCTCTACATTGACCGGATAAATTTCGATCCCTATATTTTTGAAATATTTCCGTGCGATCTTAACCGCCTCTCCAATATAAGAAACATCTGAATATGCCCTGCTCTCACCGGTAAGGATAAGTATTTCTTCCATTCCTGTCTCTGCAATGACCTGCATCTCATGTTCAATTTCTTCATAGGTCAGTTTTTTTCTGCGTATATTGTTGTAGCAGTTGAAGCCGCAATAAATACAGTAATTCTGACAATAATTGGCAATATAAATAGGAGTAAAAATATAAACTGTATTTCCAAAATGATTTTTTGTCAGTTCCTCTGCCTTTCTTGCCATCTGTTCCAGATAGGGTGCAGCCGCCGGAGATAACAATGCCTTAAAATCCTCTATGGTGCATGTTTCATGAGAAAGTGCTCTCTCAACATCATTGGCTGTATACAGATCATAATCATACTCATCCATAGCCTTCAGCACCTTGTCTTTGATATCCGATTCTATTACCTGCATTCCGTCCATATATTTCATATGGTCTGTACGGAAGGACGGATCCTGTTCCAAACGGTGCTTTCTTTCCAGGGCTGCAGGCGGAAGCTTGTCACTGTCTACAAAATATACCTGATTTTCTTCGTTCATGACTTTCTTCCCTCCTATCGCAAAAAGCCCGTCAGCGGATCTGACGCACTTCCGCCTCTCGCAAGCACTCTTCCCATTCCTGTAAGATATGCTTTTCTTCCTGCCTGAATTGCAAGCTTAAAGGCTTCCGCCATATCCGGTATATTTCCTGCAGTGGCAATGGCTGTATTGGCCATGATCGCAGCAGCTCCCATTTCCATTGCTTCACACGCCTGGGAAGGCTTTCCGATTCCTGCATCCACGATGATCGGCAGATCAATTTCATCGATCAAGATCTGGATCATTGCTTTTGTTGCCAGTCCCTTATTGCTTCCAATAGGAGAAGCAAGAGGCATTACAGCAGCTGCCCCTGCATTCTGCAGATCTCTCGCCACATTCAGGTCCGGATTCATATACGGCAGCACTACAAAGCCTTCCTTTGCCAGAATTTCTGTTGCCTTTATGGTTTCCTGGTTATCCGGGAACAGATATTTTGCATCACGCATGATCTCTATTTTAACAAAGTCACCACATCCCATTGCTCTGCTCAGTCGCGCGATCCTGACAGCCTCCTCTGCATTTCTGGCACCTGAAGTGTTAGGAAGCAGTGTAACTCCTTTGGGGATATAGTCCAGTATATTTTCACTTTCACTTGTATTTGCACGGCGCAGTGCAAGAGTGATAATCTCTGCCCCACCCTGTTCTACAGCAGCTTTGATCAGATTCAGATTATATTTTCCTGAGCCCAGAATAAAACGGCTCTTAAATTCTTTCCCACCTAATATCAGTTTATCTTCCATTTTGTTCTCCTCGTTATTTCGTCATGGTTGTTCTTTGTCTTTTTCAGCCTCCGCCTACAAATCTCAGCACTTCAATGGAATCCTCTTCCTGAATTGTCACATTTCCAAGTTCATCCCTGGGAACAATCTCCAGATTTCGTTCCACGACTACCTTATCCGGCTCAAATCCTGAAGTTTTTAAATATTCCAGAAGATTTCTTCCGGCAATCGCTTTCTCTTCTCCGTTGATCCTTACCAATGTGCAAGTCTCCTTTCTTTGGTCTGACACCTTCTTCCCGACAGCCTCCCTCTTTATTTGTGCAGCTGCTGTCCGGAATATTTATAATAAACGTCAAAAAAGCGCCGGACGATACAATCCCAGTATCATCCGGCGCCTGAAATATTCTGCGAAAAGTGGTGCCCCCAGTTCACAAAGAATAGGGTATCATATTTTTAGTTGGTTGTAAAGAGTGACTTTGAGGGTTGAAAAGATCTGCCATAGCACCAATTACAATATCATAATTGTGATCTTTCCCACTTCTGCAATCCACAATAAAATCCAACCATTCTTCAGACATTTCTTTAAATTCCTTAATATTAAGGTTAGTGTTCATCCGTACATCATAGATAGAAATAGCCTTTGTTTCATACCGTTTAGCCCATCGCTGTGCCTGTTCTTTAATAATCGTACAGTAAAAAACATAACCAAAATCTTTGGTATTGCGACTTTTGAAGCAATATTGATCTTTTAGTTTATTGGGCAGCAACTGCCTGATGCAGAAATCGTCTGCTTCCTTATCGCCTGCTGTCCCTCTTCAATTGTTCCTGTTGCCATTGCTTTGGCTATTGAGGTTCTTAAAAAACTTTCTGCCTGCTCCTTTGATGTGGTTAAATAAAATCCCTGCCCAAAATCTTTTCTCTTTGCACATTTGGCAAGATCTGGCTCTTTTACCTCACAATAGCTTCCATGATAGAGAACAAATCCATCTTTTAACTCAAGCACTAATCTCTATCCCCTTTCCTTGCAAAAATTCAGTAATATCTTCAAGCACAGCTTCATCGCCTTCACAATGAAAAATTCCATAACATTTTTCTATATATCCAAGAACATCAGCTTCTTTAAACAAGCGGATAATCTGTTCAACAGGTAAATGCCACTCTTCTGAAGCCAGCCGGATTAATCTTGTTTGCATGAAAGTAATCTCTGTTTTCTCACTCATTATGAATCCTCCTCATTTTTCTTGGTCAATAAAACTGGAAGTTTCTAGTTGAGATTATCAACCATGCACCGTGCTCATATGATTGAAAAGGCAGCATATATTCCGGAAAACAAATTAGAAATGGTGTGTATAATCCAACTTGGAATGATTGAACCGTTAGCGTTTTTCTCGTTGATATACCCCATAAACCATGCAATAACACCTGTAAATATAATGATTAAAATTGTTTTCAAAACTCCTACAAGTGCGAAAAATATCGCTCCATGTAATAAACCAAATAATAACGCTTGTATGAAATTTGCTATATTAAAGCCAAACTTATTTGCCAGTCTTTTCAATATAAATCCTCTGAATAAAAGTTCTTCTGGAAATGCAGTATTAAATGCTGCATATACCACTATTGCTGGAATAGCCGCTACGCCAAGTCCAGTAAATTCAGAAGTTGCAGTTTCGATATCTCGTATCGTATAAAGGGTTAGTGCTCCTGAAACTATAAAGACAATGGATACTACAATAATACCTATTAAGGTTTTCTTGCCTCCTTGAACTTTTTTCAGCCCTATCCACTCTGCAAATTTTTGATGCTTTCTTACCGTTACGAACCACCAAGCAACTGGAATAATCCCAAACAAGATAGTTTGTAATATGCTGCTAACTATTTTATTGATCAACAAATTTATAATATGCCTCCAAATCCCGATTAAGATTTCACCTGTTTTAAGCGATTTAATAACTGTTATATTTGTTATTAAATTCTCTGCAAACCCTTGAAAACACTGAATTTTACTTTGTAATTATGACTTTTCCTTCAGAATCCAGAAGAGGTGTAATACCAGCCCCATATCCAGATTTCCAACAAAGATAATTAACTCCAGTCTCCTTATCTACAAGAATTTGTCGAATCCCTTCATCTTTAAGCGAACTTCCATCTCTAAATATAACTTCAAATCTTTCTTCTTTCTTTGCCATGTTTATTTCTCCTCGTTAAGCGTTAAATCCCGACTTCTTAGTTTCA
>HE978651.1:1921083-1957320 GCA_000285855.2 Ruminococcus sp. JC304
GCAGGAGGCACTCTTCGCCAGAGGGGCGCATTCCATGCAGACTGCTATGCGCAGGGCACTCTTACGCAGAGGGCGTTCCGGCAATGCTGCTTTTTCTAAAATTGAAAGCAATGTTGCCGGAAATCTATGCCGGATGTGCAGAAAGGAGGAATCCAGACATGGCGATTTTTCATTACACAATCAAAATAGTCGGACGAAGTAAAGGAAAATCTGTTATCTCCGCTTCTGCATATCTCAATGGGGATGTGATGAAAAACGAAGAAACCGGGAGTATCAGTTATTACACTTCTAAAAAAGAAGTGGTCTACACCAGTCTGATGATGTGCGAAAACGCACCTTCTGAATGGCAGATAGTACCAGAGGAAAATATAAAACGCTTTCAAAAGTCTGTCCGATACAAAAGGTCAGAAGATAAAGAAGCTGCTATAAAAAAATTTAAAATCACATTTCAAAAACAGAGGTTATGGAATGAGGTATTGAAGATTGAAAAAAGTGCGGATGCCCAACTTGGCAGGTCATTTGAATTTGCCCTTCCAAAAGAATGGAGCAGACAAGAACAGATTCAATATACAGCCGACTATATCCAAAAAACATTTGTGGATAAAGGAATGTGCGCTGATTGGAGTATCCACGACAAAGGGGATGGCAATCCTCATGTCCATCTGCTTCTGACTATGCGCCCTTTTAACCCGGATCATTCTTGGGGAAAGAAAGAAGTCAAGGATTGGGAATTTGTCAGAGATAAAAACGGAAATATCGTGATTGATGAATCCCATCCGAACTGGTGGCAGGATAAGAAAAACCCTGACCGTCATGGAATCCGTATCCCTGTATTAGACGAAAACGGAATCCAGAAGATTGGTGCAAGAAACCGCTTGCAATGGAAACGGGTGCTGACCGATGCTACTGGATGGAACAATCCAAAAAACTGTGAACTATGGCGGAGTGAATGGGCAAAGGTATGTAATGAACATCTGCCTTTGCAGAATCAGGTCGATCACCGTTCTTATGAAAAACAGGGAAAACTCCAGATTCCTACCATCCATGAAGGCGCTGACGCAAGAAAGATTGAACAAAAGTTTCTTGCCGGGCAGGAAATAAAAGGTTCGTGGAAAGTAGCGGAAAATCAAATCATAAAACAACAAAACACGTTATTGCAAAAGATACTGGACACCTTTGGGAAAGTATCGGGTGCATTATCATTATGGAAGGAGCGATTAAATGACATTAGAAGAAAGCCGGGAAATTATACCCTTAATGGAATCCATGATTGGGCAAATCGAAGAACAGCAGACCTTAATGGCAGAAATGATTCTGGAAATGCAGAACCGGGACACCCAACTCTCTCTTATGCAGGAACTGAATCAGAAATTGCAAAAATTAAACAGCGAGTTATCCGGGCTGCTCAACATTTTGCCAAATACCGAGGAACTGCTTTCCAAGATGGAAGAACAGAAAACGAAGATAGAACTTTTGGAAAACGAAAATCAGCAATGGCAGAAATTGGCACAGAAGCTGAACAGCGAAAACAGTTTATTACTGAAACAGAACACCGAATTGCTGAACTGGAACAGCAGATAGAGAAAGGACGTGATATAGATGAACGAATCCAGAGAATTAAAGAACGCCGAACAGTTGGAAGAGCTTCTGCTCCTGACCGAGGAGATACAAGAAGAACTGGAACAGAAAGACCAGCTTATCGTGGAACTGAAGACGCAGCTCAACGAATCTCTGATCTTGAACGAGAAATTAAACAAAGAGAACAGAGCCGGGAATATTCAAGCATTAAAGAACGACTTGAAGCTGGCAGACAGAGCATTGCGGAACGAGAAAGAGAAGCTGCGAAGCGCAAACGTCATGATCGGGGAATATCAAAATAAAATACGCTGTTTAACACAACAACGGGATTATGCCCGGACACATCAGAAAATCGTAGAGATACCGGTAGAAAAGCCGGTACTCTATGAAAAATGTGAATCCTGTGACCGGACAGCCTATCAGAATGAAAAAGCGAAATACGGAACACAAAAAGAGCGACTTGCCGGACAGTATAAAGCAAAAACGGTAATGTTCCAAACAACCTTGTTCCTTCTTGCATGGTATTCGCTGACAACCACTCTTTTTCAGGCAGTACAGTCCGATGTGTTCCTTTCCGATTGTAAATCATTCTTCCATGATGCAGCGTCATTCCTACAAACTTTTATCGGTTGGACAATTGATGCCGGGCAATCTGTGGCACAGATTAGCACAAAAATTCCAAATCCTTTTATAGCCGGAATGTCGTACTTTCTCAGGGAGTATATCTTGGAATCAGATGTTATTTGAAAAATCGGTTAGGTACCAAGCAATATTGGTGAAAACATGCTAAAAAACGTATAATAGCAGGGGATAAAACATCGTCCCCTACTATTATATAAACAGCGAAGTTTTACCCATCTCTCTCTTTTGAAAGATTCGCTACTTGTGGAACCGAGATATAAGGTTTCGCCTGTGTTCTTTGGTGTATCACTACCACATTTCTCTGTACCGATGTAATCTTTCTGCATACGGAAGCAAGAGATACAATATTCCTTATTTTAAAACATAATTACAATTCCTGTTTGACAAGAACGATCATCATAGAAGGATTGTATTTGTCCCCACTCATAATAATATTCGACGCCTGTCATACTCTTTTTACTGGGAGTACCTAAGCATTTCCTTAAAAACCTATTATTTTCTTCTTGCAACTTTTCTAAGACTGTACCATTCATTGTCTCATATTTCGTAGAATACTTTTTGTCTGCTCGAACCAATTCAATCTTTTTTACTTTTCCATGTCTTCCATAGATTGTAACATAAAACTTCTTATAAAGCCATTTTAAAGGTTTCTTAGAAATCAATATTGTATAAGAATACTCTGTTTGAGCAATCTTAAAATCAATTTCTTTAAATAGGGAAATACTTCCTTTGGGAGTAATTTTATATCCCCCTATTTTTAACATATCTTCCTTTAGCTCATCCTTTATTTGGATAATCTCCATACTTACTATAAAAACAACATAGCCTTCACACACTACAACGGTAACTATTTTTGCCCATAGCACATCTGGAACAAACATGTTCCAAGCTATAACAGGAAGCAAAGCTACTCCTACCGCAGTCACCAGTAGAAGCACCCTCCAAATATAATTTTTCTTTCTTTTTCCTTCATTAGTTAAATTTTCATCATAATAAAGATGACCTGGGGCTTCGAATGAGTTTAATAGAAATTCCTTTAAAAATGACACCAGAACCGCTCCCCAAGAAGATTTCTTTTGTTCCTTCATATTACCCAATCTCCTCTGCTATATGATTATTTTTCATTCTATTTTTTACTTAACTTATACATTAGCAAGATTTTTAGTTATTCTTCTAACAATATTTTTATCCCCGCTTTTTCTGCTTTATGCGAAAAGTCAACAGCAAATCCCCATCCCATCTCTGCAAATTGCCATTTCTTCGTTTTTTTGTAATTTTATAGATTTCAACTGTAGACACTTTATTTAATTCAGGATATAACTTCTTAAGTGTAAGTATTTGTTTATTTCTGCTTATTTTTTCATTCCATATAATTGTTAATTTAACCTGTTTTCTTTCAAAAAAACCCACCTTACATAAATCTGCATAGCAGGCTTCTGGTATTGATATATCATTGTTTTTTAACATTTTTCTCCTTTATTTAATTTTATAAAAAACTTCTAAGCCCTATTAAAAGAAATATGAAGCCTATTAGAGGAACAGGTATCATACAAATGAGAAACACATTAAATTTTTTCCTTGCTTCATCAGTATTTTCTTCTTTTGTTACTTTTGCTTTTTTCATAACTATAAAAGGGAATATCAGTAATAATAATCCTCCAACTACTGCTAACAATATTTTCATCTTATATATTCCTTCCTTATCTTTAAATAAATATTAATCATGTATCGTACTATATTCCAATCCTAATGCACTTTTTCTTCTACAAATTCTTTTACTATCGCCTATTGATGTATTTTCATATTCACTGTTTGAAACAGTATATATTTCTCTTTTACCATTACAACTTACATATAACTCTCTATCTCTAGTTTTACCACTGCTAATCTTTTTGTCTGTTACAATTGCAATTTCATGAGTTGCCCCATCAAATGTAAATAAAAAATTTATTGGGAAGCTAATTGTAAATGCGATTATAAAAGCAGCAAATACAACTGAAAGTTTACGTCCAAATTTCTGTGGTACATCTGTTTTTAAAGATTTAATAATAAATGGCAGTGCAAGTAAAGCAGTAATAATTGCCGTAATCTTCATATAGTTTCCAAATTCATAATTAAAGAGTTTACTCGTATTCAGGGATAAAAGCATTGCTATTGCTGCACCCATAAATGGTAATTGATACGCCAGTTCTTGTCCTTTTTTTGTGGTGACTTCTATAAATATATATGGATAATATTTTATATACACTGCATATGTAATCATCAAAACCATTATAAATATAACTAACATTGTTTTGCCACCAATAAAAAATGCTACCGCATCAGCAATTATTAGAATCCAACCTAAAGCTTTTAAAAATTGCTTTGTTTTTTTACGCTTTTCTTTTTCTATTGTTTTTGACATATTTTTGATAGTTGTATTCTCATTACATATAGATTTATAGAAATTCTTTTCTATCCAGTTTAAAGCAGGTACATACTTTGATACATCTTTGTTCTGTTCAACTAACTCACCAAAATCCACAAGATCTATTTCATGTTTTATAAGTGTATCATATAAAATATCATAATTTACATACACTTGCTCCAGAGTAACAAGTCTATTGTACATCTTATCAATTAATATGACATCTGTTCTACCATTTAATGGAATCATTAAAATACAACGAATATCATTATATTTTATATGCTGAGTTTTCTTAACCAGATAGCTAAATACAATTTCATCTTCATTTACTACAATTATTTGTTTCTTGTATGCCAAAATTAAAGCAATACCTAAAAATACAAAAGGCATAAAACATATCGCAACCCCCATATTTCCTGTAACAAATGTTACCAGTACGATTATTAAAAAAAGAACTGTTGTTACTATTCCTAAATTTTTTACAAATTTACTTAATCTAATGACATTATCCATAAACTCAATCTCCCTATATGATTCACATTTTTCATTTTTTACGTTCTAATTTCTTCTTATCCTTTTTTATTTCTGCAATCTTTACTTGCAGCCAGTCCACATTTCTATTTCGGGCAGAAATTTTAGCGATTTTTTTCTGATTTTTATATAAAATAAGAGCTTCTCCAAATAAATTCTTTTTTCTTTTCATCTGGGTAATATCCGTTAATCTTATTTTACAGTTCTTCCTTAAAAATCCATTTCTATATAGCCATCCATCCTTGACAATTGTTTTGTCCATTAAAAAATAGAAAAATATACCTCCCGGTACAAGAGAGAATAAAAGGAAAACAAAAGCTGTTTCTTTTGCATTGAATACAAGTATCACACTATTGTAAACCAAATATAAAAAGAAAATGCCTGGCAGAACATAGTGGCTTTCTTTTGGTCTTATGATGCACTTTTTATCTCTACAACTCAACCATGTTTCTTGTGAAATTTTATGCTTAGACAGACTATTTGCAAACAATGATGCGCTTATGTTTTCATCAAATTTGAATATTATTTTGTCCCCTGCATATATTTCCAATGTACCATTTTCTTTATGTACACTTCTTGTTATATCTGAAAATTTATAATATTTTTTTCCAAAAAACGACCGGTATTCAATTACATCATGATTTACCTTGACTCTCCACAGGAACAAATGCAGGGTACAGATTCCAGAAAAAGCAATCAATATTCCATACGCCACTATAACTGAAAAATCCGCCTGTCCGTCTATAAAACCATACAAAAGTAATCCTGAGAAAAATATAGTTCCAACCAAAAATAAAATTCCCAGCCATCCTTCTTCCTGGATGCTATAATTATTTTCATCTATATTCTTTTCATAAAAATATTCATTTTTCAACCTCCCATTTTTTGACAGCAAAATACTTTACCAGGTGAAAAACTCCTAAGATAGAACCCAAAGAACAAAAATAGGAACAAAGGCTTGCAATTCTAATCATGGCTGTATATTCAACGCTGCTACTAAGTACTTTTGCGACACCCATTCCAAGCAATACAAAACTAGTAATACACCATCCTCCAGCCAGCTTTTTGGAAGAAGATGGATTGTAGATATCTTTTTTAATCAAAGTTATTATAAGAAAAATGTATGCAGCGATTACCAGTATGTAAATGATAACGAGTATGGTTAGATACCTCTTATAATATTCTTCTTTCATAGTTGTCAGCATGAGGATAGTTGCTGCCCAACAGAACAAAATAGAAAACGTCAGACTTTGTATTCCAATGATCCAAAAAACCTTTTTCCCTGTCACTTCTGTTCTTGAAAAACTAAGAATCACGAATCCAAGATAAACAATAACTAAAAATACTTTTGAAAAAAACGGTGATGGAGCTGATTCAGATAAAAAGAAAATAAAAATACTAGAAACAAGATTGCTCCATCTAATTTGTAGATTTCTTTCGGCTTAATCACATCTTCTATACCGTATAGTAAAAAACTTTTTGTTTGTTCATTAATCTTTTTCATTCTCGTTTTCCCCTATCATTTCTTTATTCTTCCTCTACGGATATTTCCACATTTGCATGAAGCACCTTTTCCAGATATAATAAAACAAGCCGTCGCCCTTCTTCACATTTTCCTATCTTAGAAATATTCCTATACAGCAGATATAATGGAAACATAAATAAAATCAGACATTCTGTTAAAATCAATAAATCTCCCTGAGAAAAAAACAATGCAAATAAAATCACTATGAGCAGAAAAAATAGTGCAGCTTTTTTTATGTATGGCAAAAGCACAAACGTACCTTCCAGCATTACATCTCCCCCATAGCTTTTTATATGTGTCTGGAGCATTTCCCAGCCACCGCCTGTCATACTTCCTGCTGCATATCCGATACATAAGGTATTATCCTCTTCTTTGTAGGCTGCAAGTGCCATATCTCTATAAGCCTGGTTTGAAATACATAATGGTTTTGTAGTCTTCTTAATCTGTTCCAATAAATATTCTTTGGAATAAGGAAAATATATTTTATAATATTCTTGCATATGCTTTCCTTTCTCATAAAAAGGTTTTCTAAAGTTCAATACAATACAAATTTTTTACATTAGTTTCCATCATTTATAAGCTGAACCATTTCCATAGAGATATTGTATTCTTTGCAAAATCTGTTTATTGTCCAATTATTAAAGAGAAGAAAACTCTTCGTCACATAAATATTTGCTTTTGAATGATGTATTAAATTGAAAATACTTTTTATATCATAACAGTTAAAACTGTAGGCAGGAGACATTCCTATCTGCCCATTGCTTATATTGATATCATATCTTTTTTGTATAACACTTGGATATGCCAAATAAATTGTAATATTGCATATATATTTTTTCTTCCCATTTTCTTTTATGTATAGGTATGGTTCTCCCAGTCCAATATCATATATTCCTTTAGGTCTGGAGGATAGTGTAAAAACTAATGAATGGATATCCGCATACAAAATTTTTCGTTCCCTAAATCCATATGTTATTTTTTGATCGAATAGTTTATAAGTACGTTGTTTTATAAAGTAATAAAACAATAATAAAAAAATCACAAAAAGTATGGTAAAAATCAGTGCTTTTTGAAAACTCACTTTAAAATCAAAGGAAAACAAAAGTTCGGTTAAACAAAACGATATTGCTGAACAACTAATAATACTAACTATAATGTTGAACCAAGTATTAAATTTTCCATTTCCAAAGATATAATCATAACTTTTATTCTTCATTATAACCTCGTATATTTTTTAATATAGAAAAACTGCATCACAATATCGAACCAAAATATAAAAATCAATTTTATCTCTTTATCATAATTATATACATCAACTAACCACATTGTAAAGCAAAAAGCAAGCCATTTTCAGACTTGCTTTCCACCAGATTACTGCACCTTATTGCCAAATCATCTCCTTATTCAAAATTCCCTTTTCACACTCTTGTATAGTATTTATTTGCTACCCATTCCATCTGTTTATCTGCCTTCAACTCTTCCTTAATCCCCTGTGTCTATTTCATTTGCTCTACAATTGACTATTATTCCAGCGATTATATAAAAACCATAACCAATACAAAATATGGAAACGGTGCTTCTAACTATACCGCTAAAGCCTTTCGCCATTATCCCGAAAATAGTACTCCAGCAGAGAAATAGCGCCAGCAGACATAAAAAACTCGAACCCCTTGTAAAATGGGCATCAGAAGTTTTCTACCCGTTATTCTTGTTCTATAATTCAAGTGAATCTTCTGAATCTATCCACATCTGTAAATTGCCATCGAGATATAATCTTGCATATTCTAAAGGCTCATCCACAGCCAATGAAGTAAGCGCACATTCTGATCCATATGTGGTTTTTAAATCTTTTTCAGCTCCCCAGCAATCAATGCGAAGCATATATCCAACACTTGTGTAAACATCAATACTATCGTGTTTTATGTTGTATTATGCATAAATTGTTCTCATCGTATCTTATCTCTATTTTCTTTTAATAATCAGTTATAGAGTTAAATATCGAAAACATTTCAATCAGTTCACCATGTCGTTATTGTTATACTGTGTTATGAAATTTTCTTTCCCTTATTTTTTCCCATATTAAGATTCATGAAAGCTAATGGGAGAATATAACACAAAGGAAAGAGTAAGGGAAAGCTCACTTGCTACAAACTTAGTATTTTCAAGGGTTTGCGAAGAATTTGATAATCAAATATAACAGTTATTAAATTTCCTAAAATAAGTGCAATATCAACTGGAAGTTAACAAACAAACTCATTTTTTGCTCATTAAACACTTCTTAAATATCCAACTTACAGTAGCTCCAATAACCAAACCTATACTCGCTGTTGTTGAATCCCCCTTTAAAGTACCTAGCGCAAATCCTACAACAGCACCTACATACCAATTACTAAAAAGTTTGGCTAATGTTAAAGCATCTTCTTCGTCATTTTTATTTTCATTATGATGTTCTTTGTTCATTTATTCGTTACTCCCTTTGAAACTTCCGATTTTCTTAATTCTACAAACTTGAAATTCTACTTCTAATTTTCAATAGCCCTCTCGAATCCCAGATAACGGCTTCCCTGGAATGTCAGCTTTCCTTCATCTCCTTCTGCCAGCATTCCATACTCTTCTCCATATACAGAAAACTCCATCCGATCGCCGCTTTCCACCTCAAAAGTAACATAATAAGCGATACTGGTGGTAGTATGATACCCGTGGTTTCCTGAAGTGTCTCCTCCAATCGGCTCGTTGTGATGTGTCGTATTCTGTCGCTTGGCAGTCACTCTGGCTTCCACCGTTAAACGGGGAGAATTATTATTTTTATTCCAAGTTCTTATTCCACTTATAAATGTAAATAAGATCATCCCAAATATCAGCAAAAACATAACTGGAAAAATCAAATCAAATAAATCAAACATCACATTCATAAACTCTCCTCTTGTAACTTTCGATTTCACGCTTTCTTTCACCCCATATGTTTGTATCTGAGGTATTCAGTCACAAACTTCGGGGATAGGCACCTGTGCCGCAAGGGGAAACAGCCCCTTGTACGAAATCTCTGATTTCGCTGTATTTCCCATTTTGAGATTTTTCAAAACTGGGAATGGCACCGCAGGTCGCACGATACAGGCAGATGAAATTGCCTGTATAGAAGTGCGCTCTTAGCTTTGCTAAGAGAATTATGCCGTATCCGGCGTGTTATCTTTTTTCAATTTCTTTTTTCGACTTCTGAAGCATTCTGCCAGGTTTAATAATTTGACATATCTGCTCCTGTTATTCATCATCTGTAAATTCCATCATCTCATCAACAGTGCAGTCCAGCTTCTTGCATATCTTCTCAATCGTCTCCATTGATACATACTGGTTTTTTCCCATCCGGGCAAGAATATTACCACTGATCCCGGTGAGGTACTGCATCTCTATCCGCTTCATATTTTTATCTATGAGCATTTTCCACAATCTGTTATAACTTACGCCCATAAGCTACCTCCGTATTTCTCATTCAGATATATTTTGATTATATCACGCTTTTGTTAGGTTGAATACCTGTAATTTTTGATATCTTCTGTAAAATGGAAAAGAGGATGCCCCGGCAAAGAGCAGCCTCTCCAACCATTTACTCTGAATTAATCAAATGGAATCTCACCATCTGGTGCTTCCATGAATCCATCCTTATCTGTTTTGGATGTTTCCTACGAACCCGCTCCTGTTCACCGTCACGTTTATATCTTCTGTTTACCGCCAGTGTGTATCTTGCCACTGCCATGTCATTGTCTTTCCCGACATATTTGATCTCCGGATTCTTTGTCAGTCTTCCCATTAAAATCACTTTATTCATTTCCTGTTGGTTTATCTTTATAACTGCCGATTTTTCGCAGGCTAAATACACATTTAAAAAGAGCTTTTAAGGTTTATGGAAAAACTCTATCCGGTCTTTTAACAAAACAAGCATAACTTTCAGTTACCGAGCAATTCACTCATCATGCAATTCAATTTAGTCATTTATGCACAAAATGACTAAATTGAATTGCGTATGGTGTAATTAAGATTTATCTATCGTACTCCTCGTAAATGATCACCTTGTTCAGATTACTGATCTATTATCCTGTTCAGAAATCCTTTGTCCGGATGCTCCGGAATTTCAAAAAATACATCTATTTTTCCAGGTTCTGCGGAACGTTCTTCAAAGGCAGGGAAAATGAAGCCGCATTTCGGAGTTCCGGCATTGTAGTCTTTATCTACCGGAGCCACCACACAGATCAGGAAACTGTATATTTCTTCTGACTCCCACTGTTCGCTGTGATCTGAGCCTTTCTTGGGGATATCATATATTCCGTGATAAATATAAATGCCAAACTCCTGTCCCTGCAGACAGTTTGTTCTATTTGATGAATCTCTCGTACTGCTGATTCCCCCTGCAAGCTGTTCACAGAGAGTCTGAACCAGAAGATCATCTTTTAATCCGTATTGCGATAATGCCATTAGTAGTTTATGGATGCTGTCATATGCCATATCTCCTTCAGGGAATTTATAACACTTTAACTGTTCATTTGTTTTGGAAAAAGGAACGGTTTTCGCAAGATCCAGATTTACCTGCTGATCATGTTTGCTCATATTTTTGAAGTTTACATTGAAGGTATTATCTATGTATCCCTCATCATCTATATATGCACCTGCTGCACGCACAAAGCAGTTTCTGGATAATGTCATTCTGCGGGTTAATTCTAGCATATCATTTCGGTTAATCTTTGTATCTTTTTTATTCATCAAAATGGTTCCATCCTCTCCAAAAAGCTTTTCTTTTATGGACAGTATATCATACTTCTGTCCCAATTCCCATCTGCCATACAGATAAAAATGTAATAAACACTTGTTCTTTTCTTTCCAACATGCTATTCTTAACTCTGCTTAAGTGCTTCAAACGGATATTCGCAACCCTTGCAGGGGACTTACTTGATTCGGTTAAGTTGGCATATTACAATATCTTTACCGCTTATTTTGAGTATAATGCACTTAAGATTCTATACAACATACAGGAGACCAGTACATGGATGGATATGAGTTCGAGTATCAGTGTGCAAAAATATTAAGGCAGAAACATTTTTCAAAAATAGAAGTAACCAGAAGCTCCGGAGATCAGGGTGTGGATATTATTGCTTTTAAACATAGAAAGAAATATGGGATTCAATGCAAATATTATACATACCCGGTTGGAAACAAGGCAGTGCAGGAGGCCTATGCCGGTGCCAATTTTTATGACTGTGATAAGGTTATGGTAATGACAAATACAACCTTTACACGGTCTGCTACCCAGCTTGCAGAGAAGCTGGAAGTAGAATTATGGCCCAACTGCCCTACTACTCCTTTTTATGGGCTACTGTTTAAAATCATAAGATTATTAAATACAGTTCTTTTTCTTTATGCAATGCTGACCCTCCTTGCTTCGAAGCCTGAATTCGATTTTATTCACCTTCCGGTTACCCTGGATACCATAACACTGATGGTTGTCCTTACTGCCTCTGCCTTGGGAATCTTCGGCTGGCGTTTCTCTCTGTGTAATCTGATCACTGCCGGAGCATATTTTTATCTTGCACTCCATATATTTATTCTGCCGGTATATGCAAAAACAGGCAGCTACACCTACACACATCTGCTTTCCCTGATTCCCGCCTGCGTGTATCTGCTTCACGCAGGATGGGTAAAGATACATAAGCAATAAGCAAAAGAATACTGTCCTGAATCCCTTATATCAATAATGTAACAAAAAAGACCCTGAAGAATTGTATTTCTACAATTCTCCAAGGTCTGATTTTACGTTTGGACACTTTCATGCCTGTGCATGAATCTATATTTTTATGCTAATTATGCATTCTTCTCAGCGATAGCTGCCTGTGCTGCTGCAAGACGAGCGATCGGTACACGGAATGGTGAGCAGGATACATAGTTAAGACCGATCTTGTGGCAGAATTCTACAGAAGACGGATCTCCACCATGCTCGCCGCAAATACCTACGTGAAGGTTCGGGTTAACCGGTTTGCCGAGTTCGATAGCCATCTTCATCAGCTTGCCAACGCCAACCTGATCCAGTTTTGCAAATGGATCGTTCTCGAAGATCTTAGCGTCATAGTATGCGTTGAGGAATTTACCTGCATCATCACGGGAGAAGCCGTATGTCATCTGAGTAAGGTCGTTTGTACCGAAGCAGAAGAAGTCTGCTTCTTTAGCGATCTCATCAGCTGTAAGAGCTGCTCTCGGGATCTCGATCATTGTACCAACTTCATACTGAAGGTCAGAACCAGCGGCTTTGATCTCAGCATCAGCTGTCTCAACTACGAATTTCTTAACATATTTAAGCTCTTTTACATCGCCAACAAGTGGGATCATGATTTCCGGTTTGATTGTCCAGTCCGGATGAGCTTTCTTAACTTCGATTGCTGCGCGGATAACTGCTGTTGTCTGCATCTTAGCGATTTCAGGATATGTTACAGCAAGACGGCATCCACGATGTCCCATCATCGGGTTGAACTCATGAAGAGAAGCGATGATAGTCTTGATCTGCTCTACAGTTTTGCCCTGAGCATCTGCAAGTTTCTTGATGTCAGCTTCATCTGTAGGAACGAACTCATGAAGAGGCGGATCCAGGAAACGGATAGTAACAGGGTTACCTTCCAGAGCTTCAAAGAGACCTTTGAAGTCATCCTGCTGATATGGAAGAACTTTTTCAAGTGCTTTCTCTCTCTCTTCTGCTGTTTCGGAGCAGATCATTTCACGGAATGCATCGATACGTCCCTCACCGAAGAACATATGCTCTGTACGGCAAAGACCGATACCTTCTGCACCAAGCTCTACAGCTTTCTTAGCATCTGCAGGAGTATCTGCGTTTGTACGAACTTTCATTGTTCTGTACTTGTCAGCCCATGCCATGATGCGTCCGAACTCACCAGCGATTGTAGCGTCTACAGTCGGGATGATTCCGTCGTAGATGTTACCGGTTGTACCATCGATGGAGATGAAGTCTCCTTCATGGAATTCTTTGCCAGCAAGTGTGAATTTCTTGTTTTCTTCGTCCATAGCGATATCACCGCATCCGGATACACAGCACTCACCCATACCACGGGCAACAACTGCTGCGTGAGATGTCATACCACCACGAACTGTCAGGATACCCTGAGCAGATTTCATACCTGTGATGTCTTCCGGAGATGTCTCAAGACGTACAAGTACGACTTTCTCTCCTCTTTCAGCCCATTCAACAGCGTCATCAGCTGTGAATACGATCTTACCGCAAGCAGCTCCAGGAGAAGCGCCAAGGCCTTTACCCATTGGTGTAGCAGCCTTAAGAGCAGCAGCATCAAACTGTGGGTGAAGAAGAGTATCAAGGTTACGTGGGTCGATCATAGCTACAGCTTCTTCTTCTGTTCTCATTCCCTCATCAACAAGGTCACAAGCGATTTTTAAAGCAGCCTGAGCTGTTCTCTTACCATTACGTGTCTGAAGCATATACAGTTTACCATGCTCTACAGTAAACTCCATATCCTGCATATCTCTGTAGTGTTTTTCAAGTGTTTCGCAAACCTGTTTGAACTGTACGAATGCTTCCGGGAATTTCTGTTCCATTTCGGAGATGTGCATAGGTGTACGAACACCAGCAACAACGTCTTCACCCTGAGCATTTGTAAGGAATTCACCAAACAGACCGTTAGCTCCTGTAGCAGGGTCACGTGTGAAGGCAACACCTGTACCACAGTCATCACCCATGTTACCAAATGCCATCATCTGTACGTTAACTGCAGTACCCCAGGAATATGGGATATCGTTGTCACGACGATATACATTTGCACGTGGGTTGTCCCATGAACGGAATACGGCTTTGATAGCACCCATTAACTGTTCCTTAGGATCAGTTGGGAAATCAGCACCGATTTTTGCTTTATATTCAGCTTTGAACTGTTCTGCTAACTCGTGAAGGTCTTCTGCTGTAAGTTCAACGTCCAGCTTAACACCTCTGTCAGCTTTCATCTTATCGATAAGTTCTTCGAAATATTTCTTTCCGACTTCCATAACTACGTCAGAGTACATCTGGATGAATCTTCTGTAGCAGTCCCATGCCCAACGAGCATTGCCGGATTTTTCAGCAAGTACGTTAACAACGTCTTCGTTTAAACCAAGGTTCAGGATAGTATCCATCATACCTGGCATAGAAGCTCTCGCACCAGAACGAACGGAAACAAGCAGAGGATTTTCTTTGTCACCGAATTTCTTTCCGGTAACTCCTTCCATTTTGGTGATTGCTTCCATGATCTGAGCCATGATCTCATCATTGATCTGTCTTCCGTCTTCATAGTACTGAGTACAAGCTTCAGTTGTGATTGTGAAGCCCTGCGGTACAGGAAGACCAAGGTTTGTCATTTCAGCAAGGTTAGCACCTTTACCACCCAGAAGGTTTCTCATAGTAGCGTTACCTTCTGTAAACATGTAAACCCATTTTGCCATTTTACATTTTCCTCCTAATTATTGTTCTTAAACACATAAAAATTGTTTTTTATACGCACATAGTTATTCTATAGAGTTTATCTCATTTCGTCAAGGTTATTCTGTCAAAATCCGTCTTTTTTTTATTTTTATGTATCAAAAAGGCTTTCTCTTTTTTTCCTGTCCTATTTTCTGCTGCCTCTGGTTTTCTTAATATTCAAAACCAGGTGTCTCGGCATACCATTTACCATAATAGGCTGATAATCTCCCTGGATCAGTGGTTTGATGTAATCCACAAAATCTTTGGTTACATTTGTAGCATCTTTATTCATCCATTCTCTCGGAACAAGTTTCTCCTCATTTGCGATTCTGTGTACATCGTAGATACCTGTAGCTGCCATGTACGGATCATCGGAAACACGATCGATAACAACCATCTTGCCTGTATCTCCTTCGTCAGCAGCCTTTACTGCAGCACCGCCTACCATAAATGCTTCATCAATATCTACTCTGGATGCCATATGAGAAGCACTTCTCTGCAGTGTGGAAAGCTCTACTGCTCTTGTCTTACAACCACATTCTGCTGCCAGAAAGTTTGCCAGATAAGTGGCTGTTCCCTGAAGCTGTTTATGTCCGAATGCATCCACATAGTCTCCCACGCTTCCAAGCTCACATACATATCTTCCGTCTGCCAGCTTGATTCCCTCGGAAACTGCGATTACAATAGATGCTTTTTTATTCAAAAGTTCTTTTACCTTTACCAGGAATTTGTCAACATCAAAAGGAACTTCCGGCAGATAGATCAGATCCGGTCCGTCACAATCCTCGGATTTTGCCAGTGCTGTGGCACCTGTAAGCCATCCGGCATTACGTCCCATAATTTCCATGATCGTGATCATATTTTTCTTATAGGTAAGTCCCAGTGCATCGCGGATCACTTCTTTTGTGGATGCGCCGATATATTTGGCTGCACTTCCGAATCCGGGTGTATGGTCTGTCAGCGCCAGGTCATTGTCGATTGTTTTCGGAACACCCAGGAATTTCTGGGTCTGCCCTGTAAGGATTGCATAATCGGACAGCTTTTTGATGGTATCCATGGAATCATTTCCGCCGATATAGATAAATGCGTAAATATCCAGTTTATTCAAAATTTCGAAGATTTTCTCATAGATTGCTTTATCTTCATGAATCTCAGGAAGTTTGTAGCGGCAGGAGCCTAAGAATGCAGATGGTGTACGCTTCAGAAGCTCAATATCCAGTTCTGAATGTATCTGTGTGGAAAGATCAATATACTGTTCATCCAGAAGTCCCTGGATTCCGTGAAGCATGCCATATACTTTATCAAATCCACGCTCAATAGCATTTTTATATACTCCTGCAAGACTTGAATTGATAACTGCTGTAGGACCTCCGGATTGTCCAACAATGATATTTCTTTTTTTCGCCATAATAATGACCTCCTGTTCTTTCGCCCCATTTCCGATGGTATTTTTGACGGTATGGGCTAGTGCATTTTGGTAGATTGTAACAAATATATTCATTTTCGTCAATATATTCTATCATTTTATACATATTTCGTAATTCATTCCACATTATTTATCAGCAATAAGCACTGTAAGTTTCTGCATTTTTCAGCATTATTTTTGTAAATTTTATAATTCCGGCAGATTCTGTTTGTGCTTCCTGTTTTCCTGTGCTATACTTTTTTGTAGAATTGTGAGGTCAGCAAATCGCGGAGCAATTCGTGGATATCAAATTAAGGAGGATTTAAGAAATGATTCATTCCATAGAAAATGATTATCTGAAAATTTCTGTAGACGACCATGGTGCTGAGCTCTGCAGTATCTATGACAAGATACATAACAGAGAAGTTCTCTGGCAGGCAGACCCGGCTTACTGGAATCGCCACGCACCGATTCTTTTCCCAAATGTGGGACGTTTTTATAAAGACCATTACCGCATTAACGACAGGGAATATCCTGCAAAGCAGCATGGATTTGCCAGAGACAGCGAATTCACCTGCCTGGATATGACAGCAGATTCCATCACCCATGTACTGAAGGCTTCCGATGCTACCATGGAAATTTATCCTTTTGATTTCGAATTAAAGGTTAAACATGTACTGGACAAAAATCAGGTCTGCGTCTGCTGGGAAGTAACCAGCCACAGCGAGGAGCCCATGTACTTTACCATCGGCGGACATCCTGCTTTCAATGTGCCTGCAGAAGGTATCGGTTCCAAGGAAGAGTATCATCTTACCTTTGACGGTCAGGATTCCCTTTCTTATCTCCTGGTAGCTGACGATGCATCAGGAACTGCTGCTGCAGACAAGCTTTACACACTGGAACTGGATCACGGCACCTGTCTCATTGATGCGCATATGTTTGACAAGGATGCTCTTATCTTTGATGAGCAGGTAGAAAAAGCCGGCTTTGCTTTCCCGGACGGTTCTCCTTATTTGGAACTGACCTGTCACGGATTTCCAAGCTTCGGCATCTGGTCTGTACCCGGTTCTTCCTTTGTGTGTCTGGAGCCATGGATTGGACGCTGTGATGACTCTGGATTTACCGGTGACCTGTCTGAGAAAAAATATATCAACATCCTGAATAAGGATGAAATTTTCAATGCATCTTACGAAATAAAAATTTATTAATTTTTCTTCATTTATGCCCAAACCTGTGCTATAATGTCAAAATGATATTTACAATTGTAAAGCTTTAGCGCAACAGAATAATTGACAGATATCAAACCGACAACACAGGAGGAAATTCCCATGACAAAAGAAGAATTTCAGAAACTGACACAGAATGTTGTACTGCTGGACGGAGCTACCGGTTCTAACCTTATGGCTGCCGGAATGCCGCGGGGAATCTGTACAGAGGCATGGATCATGGATCACAAAGAAATTCTGCAAAATCTGCAGAGGGCTTATGTGGAAGCAGGAAGTCAGATCGTATACGCGCCTACTTTCGGCGGAAACCGTTACAGTCTTGGGCTTCACGGACTTCAGGATAAGCTTGCAGAAATGAATCATGCACTTGTAAATATTTCCAGAGAAGCAGTAGGACATCAGGTTTATGTTGCAGGTGATATTACCACTACAGGCAAGATGATGGAGCCTGCCGGTGACCTTACCTATGAGATGGCCTACGAAGCATACTGTGAACAGATCCAGGTTCTTGAAGATGCAGGTGTTGATCTGATCGCTGCGGAAACTATGATCAATATTGAAGAAACAATGGCTGCACTGGATGCTGCCGCATCTGTAAGTTCTCTTCCTGTAATGTGTACAATGACCGTAGAAGCTGACGGAAGCATTTTCAGCGGAGGAAATGCTGTGGAGGCTGCGATTTCCCTTGAGGGTGCAGGCGCTGCTGCAGTTGGTATCAACTGTTCTGTAGGTCCTGACCAGCTGGTATCCGTTGTCCGCAATATCAAAGAGAACGTATCTATTCCTGTTATCGCCAAGCCAAACGCAGGTATGCCTGTAATTGACGACCAGGGCAACGCTGTTTACAACATGAATGCACAGAATTTCGCAGAACATATGAAAGTTCTGATTGAAAATGGTGCATCTGTGATCGGAGGATGCTGCGGCACCACTCCGGACTTTATCCTTGAAATAAGTAAAATTCTCGGAAGATGATTATTTGCAGCCAGGCAGGTAAACAATAACATATCTGCACCTGGACAAATATTTTTTACTGCAAAAAAGCACATGACTTCAGAAGAAAAAAATCTTCTGTCGTGTGCTTTTTATTTATCAAATCTATTTCACTTTTATTGCCTTCTTCGGGCACATCTCCTGACAGCAGAAACACCGGATACATTTTTTGTAATCGTACACAGGCGCTTTATTTTTTCCTTTCCGGAAATTCACTGCCTTTCCCGGAACCGGACAGCTCTGGACACAGATTCCACAGCGGACACACTTATCCGGTTCTATATAAGGCTTCTTCTGAAAAATATTTAAAGCTCCTGCCATTCTTGTCCAGATATTCTTGCGTACCTCTGTGCGGTCAACATGAAATTTACCATTTCCGTATCTCTTTACAGCCTCTGCCATGGAAATCTCTCCGTCTGGAGTTACCAGTGTAATCTCCTCTTCTTTCCAGGTTCCCAGCCCCATCTTTTCGCCATGATAATTGGTAGGTACCAATTCCGGTTTCAGATGAACCAGTCTGGCAAAAACGCTGTCCAAAGCCACTGGATCTGTAGACATTAATATTACATTCATGGAAACAGGATCTCCGGATCCCGGTCCGTTTCCTTCCATGGCCACAATTCCATCCATCACATACAGCTTCGGTGCTACACACCGGTTCAGGTCGATCAGCATTCTTGCAAAGCTGTCGGCACTTGGATACTGGGTGTGTCCTTTGGCTTTATGAAGACCATAGACAAAGCCATAGCTGTTTTTCACAGCCCCGGTAATCCTCTCAAGTGCATGAGTTTTCATTTTGCTCAGGGAAATCACACAATCCTGCTCCAGCAGTTCCTTTGGCAGAAGAAATTCCTTTGCCTGGATTCCCTGAGGATAATCCACCTTGATTCCCTCTGTATAATCAATGGCCGGAATCTGATATTTTTCCAGATAAGTATCCATTCCGGTTCCACGGATCACTGATTTTGTGGTTCCATGGCCACAGGAGTCCGCAAGTACAATATTTTTGTATCCCTTTTCCCTGAGGATCCTGGCAAATGCCCCTACCACCACCGGATGTGTGATCACTGCCTTCTCCACTTCCGCCTTTTTCAGCAGATTAGGCTTCAGCAGGATTTTTTTATCCATAGGAATCAAGGACTCTATCCCGTCCACAAGAGAAAGGCCTTTCTTCAAAAGCGCATATATTTTCTCTTCGTCATATTCTGCGCAGGAAAGAAGCACTACCTTACTTTTTTTAATCATTTTGCCCCTATCTCCTCATATCCGATAAGTCCACCTGGCGCAGGGCCCTGCGAACCGGCAGAATACATGCAGGCACTACAGAGAGACAGTCCACTCCCATTCTCAGGAATTCCTCTGTAAGGGCAGTGTCTGCTGCCAGCTCTCCGCAGATACATACTCGTTTGTTCTCTGCATGTCCTGCATCGATCACCATTTTTATCATTCGCAGAACTGCCGGATGATGATCATTATATTTCTTGCGAAGCAGAGGATTCTGTCTGTCCATAGCCAAGGTATACTGGCTGAGGTCATTGGTTCCCAGGCTGAGAAAATCAACTCTTCTGGCCAGTTCTCTGCTGATCATTACTGCTGCCGGGGTCTCGATCATAATCCCCGTTCGGATATTCTTATAGGGAATTTCTCTCTCATCCAGCCCACGGGTAACCTCTTCAATCATAGCCTCGATCTCATCCATCTCTTCCTCAGAGCTGATCATGGGAAACATAATAGCCAGATTTCCATATGCACTTGCCCTGAAAATAGCCCGCAGCTGAGCCTTGAACATTTTTTTGCGGTCCAGACAAAGCCGTATTCCTCTGTTGCCCATGATGGGATTGGTCTCATCCGGAATATTCAGATATGCGGCCTGCTTATCTGCTCCCAGATCTGCAGTACGGATCACTGCCAGCCGGTTGCCCATAGTCTCTGCAATCTTTTTATATGCATGAAACAGCTCGTTCTCTCTGGGATAATTCTCCCTGCCCAGATACTGAAATTCACTTCGCAAAAGTCCAATTCCCGCTGCTCCGTAATACAATACACTGTTCAGGTCATCCATATTTCCGATATTAGCATATATTTCAACCCTCTTACCATCTCTGGTAAGATCCGGTTTTTCCCTGAGCTTAAGAAGCTCCTCTCTTTCCTCCAGATCTGCCTGCCTGCGGATTTCATATTCCTTCTTGATTTCTTCGTCAGGATGAATATACAGGGAGCCTGTATAACCGTCCACGATTGCCAGCTGTCCGTCCCACTCCGTATCTGTATCAATTTCCACCAGAGCCGGAATATTCATGGTTTTTGCAAGAATGGCAGCGTGGGAGATATCGGAACCATGATGAGTTACAATGGCCAGTATTTTCTCCTTGTCCATCTCCATCAGTTCTGTAGGAGTAATACTTTCTGTTACAACGATCACCGGTTCCTCCCCCAGATCGATCCTGGGAGAAATCCCTCCCAGAATCCCGATAAGCCGTTCTGAGATCTCCCTGATGTTGTCCAGCCTCTCTTTGATCGCCGGTTCTTCCAGATTGCGGAAGGTAGATATGATCTCATCTCTGGTAGTCATCACGGCATAGGCAGCATTTACCTTTTCATTCTGAATAATACTTTCAATTGCCCGCTGGAAGCTTTTTCCCTCCAGCAGGTTCTTTTGCTTCAGAAAAACCTCTGCCTGAGTTTCCTGCATAGAGCAGTTTTTCTCATATAATTCTTTCAGCTGGTCAATGACTCTGGTACGGGACTGCCGAAAAAGCTCCAGTTCTGCTTTTATATCTGTAATTTCATACTGCCGTATCTGATATTCACTTTTGTGATAATAAAGTATCTTACCTATGGCAATTCCGGAAAAAGCCACAGTGCCTTTGTAAATATCCATTTTTCTCTCCTTAGTCGCAGGCAGCCTTAAATTCTGTCCAGTTTTTCTGATACTGTTCATCTGCTTCCTGACTTACATTTTGGATAATCTCGCCTTTCTCCACGTTGTCCGGTACTACCAGATCCGGATTCACCAGTTCATCTGCAGCCTTATTGGTATTATAAAAGCCTATGTAATCCATACACTTGGCTGCAACCTCAGGCTCCATAATATAATCCATAAAGGAATAAGCTGCCTCCTTATCCGGTGCCTGGCTGGGGATAAACATTCCCATAATTCCAAACCCAAGCCCTTCTTCAGGATAAACCACCTTCAGATCCGTATTCTCAGCCAGGGCAGCCGTTACCTGGGAAGTATACAGAAATGCCACACTTGCCTCACCGTTGAGCAAAGCATTCTGCGTGTTATCATCCTGGATCAGACGCACATTGGGGGCCAGCTCAAGAAGCTTTTCCCCAGTCTTTTTGATGGTGTCAACATCCTCCTCATTCATGCTCTCTCCCATGGAAAGCTGAGTGATACCATTGATCACACGATAGTTGGCTGTCAGCGCAATACTGTCCTCCAAAGAGGAATCCCACAGATCCTTATAACCTTTAATCTCTATATCTACCTGATCAGCGTCATAGACAATCAACGGAATTCCTGCACCATAGGGAACTGTATATTCATCATCCGGATCATAAAACTGGCCCTGATATAAGGAATTAATATTTCCGATATTTTCCAGTGATTTTTTATCAAGCTTTTCTACAAGCCCCTCTTTAATAGCTGTTTCCAGTATATAGTCATCGGCGATCACAATATCATAATCGCCCCCTTTTGCCATAGCAAGCTTCTCAAGCATGGTTTCATCTGTATCAAAATTGGAATAGATTACCTTCACGCCTGTCTCTTTCTCAAAATCATCCAGAACTTCCTGGGGAAACATTCCCTCCCAGGTAAAAAGAACAATCTCCTTGTCATCTCCCGCACTTTTAAATCCTGTCAATGTACTTCCTGTCACTAATGCGCACAAAAGAACCGCCAGTATTCTTTTCTTCATGTCAATCTCCTTTCAGATTTATGATCACTTTGCTTTTACCTTGGTCCACAGCTCTGCAAATTTTTGCTTAATCTTTGGCTTCTGGTATGCAAATATCTCATTTTTCGGATTACTGATGTCAGGAATATAAGAACTAACCCCTGCATAAGTTCCATCCTTCATCTCTTCATAAGCACTCTTTACAGTAGAAGTATACCCTACTTCCTCAGTATTGGAAAGAGCAGATTCATCGCTGATCATAAAATTAATAAATTCATGAGCCAGATCTACCTCACTGCAGTCTTTGGTAATTACCATTGCATCATACCAGATATTGGTTCCCTGATCCGGTGTGAAATAATCCAGATTTGGATTTTCACTGATGATATAAGAAGCATCTCCCGAATAAACTACAGCCAGGGCTTTATTTCCTGAAATCATATTGTCGATCACATCATCCCCTGCATAAATAGGATCCATGGTATCTCTCTGATTGATCAGCCACTGATAGGCTTCCTGGATTTCCTCCATATTTGTAGTATTCATGGAATATCCCAGAGCCTTCAGAGCAATCATAAAGGAATCTCTCTCTGAATCATACATGTAAAGATTTCCCTTGTATTTCGGATTACAGAGAAGGTTCCAGCCATCCTTCAGATCCTGTGGGTCCACCACTGTTTTATCATAAAGGATTCCCACAGTTCCCCAGAAATAGGGGCAGGAATACCGGTTGCCCGGATCATAGCTCTTATTGGTCACATCCCTCAGCAGATTTTTCCGGTTGGGCAGTTTTTTCCAGTCAAGGGCCTGGAGATACTCTTCTTTGATCAGTCTCTGGATCATATAATCTGAGGGAATAAGCACATCATAGGTCTCACCGCTGGAAAGCTTGGTATACATCATTTCATTGGATTCAAAGGTTTCATATACGATCTGACAGTTATATTCTTTCTCAAATTTCTCCAGCAGCGACAGATCCATATACTCCCCTGCATTATATACCTTGAGAACATGGGCAGAACCGGCCACATATCCCCATTTCACCAGTCCTGCAGTCACTGCCACAATCAGGATCGCAGACATGACCCTTACCATTCTGCGGTTCAGTTTTTTCGCTTTTTTCTTGATCAGCGGAACCAGATTGGACAGAAGCAGAACCACAACAATTACCACGATCACAATAGTTGACAGAGCATTGATCGTAGGATTAATTCTCTTCGTCATATTGTATACAACAATGGAGATATTCTTTACTCCGTTTCCGGATACAAAGTAGGAAATTACAAAATCGTCAAAGGACATAGTAAATGCTAACAATGCCCCAGCAAAAATCCCCTCTTTGATCATTGGCACGATTACCTTGGTAAGTGCCTGGAAGGGAGTTGCCCCCAGGTCCATGGCTGCATTAGCCAGGTTTGGATCCAGTGCCCTCACCTTTGGATACACACTGGTGATCACATAAGGGGTACAGAAAGCTATATGTGCCAGAAGCATGGTCAGATATCCCTTTCTGAAGCCCAGAGAGGAAAACAGCAGCATCAGGCTGATGGCTGTCACGATTTCCGGATTCAGAATCGGAATATTATTAATATTTAAAAGTAACTCCTTTACAACCTTTCTGGATTTGGAAAGCCCTATGGCTGTCACAGTTCCCAGGATCGTAGATATAACAGTTGCAATAATCGCTATTGTTACAGATACATAAACGGCCTTGATCACTTCTCCGTTCCCCATCAGTTCCTGATACCAGCGCAGGGAAAAGCCTGTAAACCTGGTCAAAGATTTGGATGAGTTAAAGGAAAAAATCATGGTCACCAGAATCGGCAGATAAAAGAAGGCCAGACACAGTACCACATATAACATTGAGAAAAATTTATGATTACGTTTCATGCTGTCCTCCTTTCTACTCGTCTTTATCCATCTTCTTCATCAAGCTCATAAAGATCAGAATGAGCACTGCCAGAATCAGAGAAATCGCACTTCCGAAGTTCCAGTCACCTACAGAGATGAACTGAGACTCGATCAGGTTACCGATCAGCATATACTGTCCTCCACCCAGAAGCTTGGGAATTACGAAAGTAGAGATTGACAGCAGAAATACCATCATAATTCCGTTCAGCACACCTGGAATAGATAATTTCCAGATAACCTTTGTAAAGGTCTGAAATTTATTTGCCCCCAGATCAAATGCCGCCTCAATAAGAGATTTATCCATCTTACTTAAAGAAGTATGGATCGGTATGATCATAAAAGGCATAAAGTTGCAGATCAGTCCCACCAGCACAGAGAAATCCGTATACATCATGGTCACCGGAGAAATTCCCAGCAGCTGTAGCAGGCGATTAATAATTCCGTTATCTGAAAGCAGATTCATCCATGCATAGGTACGAAGAAGCATATTGATCCATTCCGGTATGGTCACCAGTAAAATCAGCAGATTCTGAGATTTCTCCGGACATTTGGAGATAATAAATGCCAGCGGATAACCCAGTCCCAGACAGATCAGAGTGGTCAGGATACCCAGCTTAAAGGATTTAAAAATAACACTCATGTAAGTAGCTTCCAGAAATTTCCGGAAATTCTCCAGAGTAAAGGAAAAGGTCAGTACCTCGTTTCCATCCTCTGTAAAGGCATAAAGAGCAATCAGTATCAGTGGGATGACAATGATCACAAAAGCCCATACCAGATAAGGTTTGATCAGGTTTCTGTACTGTTTCATCAGTAACTTCCCATCCTGTACATAACATGGATGTCTTCAGGCCCGAATTTCAGTCCCACTTCCCTTCCGACTTCCGCATAATCTGTAGTGTGAACCATATAGGTTCGAAGCTCTGTTTCGATCAAAATCTCATAATGTACTCCCTTAAAGGTAATATTACGCACGGTTCCTCTGATTTTTGCCTGCTCCGGAGCTACAATATCCAGATCCTCAGGACGGAGCACTACCTCAATCTCCTCGTTATCCTCAAAGCCCTTATCTACACACTCAAATTCAAATCCATCAAACTGTACCAGATAATCCTTTACCATAATACCTTCAATAATATTAGATTCTCCGATAAAACTTGCCACAAACCGGTTCTCCGGTTCATTGTAAATGTCTGTAGGAGTGCCGATCTGCTGGATCTCACCGTTATTCATTACAACAACAGTATCTGACATGGAGAGGGCTTCCTCCTGATCATGGGTAACATAAATAAAGGTAATACCTACCTCCTGCTGGATTTTTTTCAGCTCTACCTGCATCTGTTTTCGGATCTTGGCATCCAGGGCACCCAGGGGCTCATCCAGAAGGAGCACCTTTGGCTCATTGACCAGGGCTCTGGCAATGGCAACACGCTGCTGCTGTCCTCCGGAAAGAAGGGTAACATCCCTTTTTTCAAATCCTTCCAGACCAACCATTTTAAGCATTCGTTCTACTTTCTGACTGATCACAGACTTATCCATTTTTTTCAGGTTCAGACCAAAAGCAATATTTTCCGCCACATTCAGGTGCGGGAAGAGCGCATACTTCTGAAACACTGTATTCACTTCTCTCTTATAGGGAGGAAGCTTGGAAATTTCTATTCCGTTAAAAAGAACTTCACCATCACTTGGTTCTTCAAATCCGGCAATTATTCGCAGTGTAGTAGTTTTACCACAGCCGCTGGGGCCAAGAAGGGTCAGGAATTCCTTTTCATAAATATCCAGATTGATGCCTCGCAAAACCTGCTGATCATCAAAATTCTTGGTCAGATTTTTTAACTCAATCAGTTTGTTCATCTTCTTTTCCTTCTTCTAAGTGTAGTATTTTTTATTTATGTTTGTTTTTTGTAATACGAGTATAAATCAAAAAAATGATCAATGTAGCTATCAGCAGCAGAGTACACAATGCATTGATTTCCGGCGTAACTCCGGTTTTCAGCTGGGTGTATACTTTGATCGGCAATGTAGACAGCCTTGGACCATTGATAAAAATACTGATCACCACATCATCCATAGACATGGCAAATGCCAGCAGCGAACCCGAAATCACTGCAGGCATAATAAGAGGCAATGTGATATCCCAAAACGCACGTCCGGGTCCTGCACCCAGATCTCTGGCAGCTTCCTCCAGAGAAGGATCCATTCCCACCAGTCTGGCCTTAACCTCCATCAGAATATAGGGTACACAGAACACCGTATGTCCGATGAGTAAAGTCAGCATTCCAAAAGGCAGACCCAACAAATAAAAAAAGGCCATCAACACCATACCCAGAATGATCTCCGGGATCATCAACGGTAAAATGGATATATATTCCAGTACTCCCCTTGACTTCCAGCGGATCCTTGACAGGCCTACGGCTCCCAGCGTTCCGATCACTGCGCTTACCAGACAGCTCAAACACCCCAGGATCAGACTGTTGACCAAGGCTTCCAGCATGGCATTGTCCTGCAGAAGTTCCTGATACCACTTTAAGGAAAATCCTGTCAGTCTGACCGGAAGCTTGGATTCATTAAAAGAAAAAATAATCACTATAGCAATAGGCAGATACATCAGAAAAAAGATCAGACCCATATAAAATCCGGCAAATTTTGAATTTTTTCTCATCCGATTCCCTCCAGTTTTTTCGCATTTGTCACTTTTCGGTAGATCATGATCATGATCGTAGTCAGAAGCATCATCACTACCGCCAGAGCAGCTGCAAAGGGCCAGTTACTGCCCCTGGTCATCTGATCCTGTATCAGGCTTCCCACCAGCACCACCTTATTTCCTCCCAGAATATCTGCAATAAAAAACAATCCCATGGATGGAATAAAGGTAAGGATCACACCTGACAAAAGTCCGGGCAGTGTCAGCTTCAGGCTTACAGTAAAAAAGGCCTGGAGCCTGGATGCTCCCAGATCTCTGGCAGCCTCCACATAGGACCAGTCCAGTTTTTCCGCACTGGAATACACAGACAGGATCATAAAAGGCAAAAGTACATAAACCATTCCAATTATAACCGCCGGATAACTGTACAAAATCGACAGCGGTTTCTCTATGATTCCCAGCTTCAGCAAAATAAAATTCAAAAGTCCTTTTTTCTGCAGAATGATGATCCACCCATAGAGGCGGATCAGTGAATTTACCCAGAAAGGTACACTTAAGAGAAACTGGGCCTTTCTCTTCCATCTGTCTGACATTTTCGCCATAAAATAGCCAAAAGGATATCCGATCAGGACTATGATCACCGTACTGGTCAGCGCCAGCTTCAGGGATTCCACAAAAGTATTCAGATATACCGGTTCCAGAATGTTTCTGTAATTTTCCAGGGTGAACTTCCAGGTAACCCCATAGCCTGCATTTGGTGTGGCAAAGCTAAGGGCAACCATATAGATCAGTGGGCAAATCACAAATACAACCGTAAAAATATACAATGGAAGAACCATCCATACAGAACCTCTTTTCTGCCTATTCATAAGCTTCCTCCCAATCTACAAGCACTGCATCCTCCGGACGGAAGCTGCAGAAAATCTGCTGCCCCTCTCTGACCTCTGTATTAATGCCATACCGGCTGGCAGTGAGTACCGTATGGTCCTGCAGCTGTAAGGTAACTCTGAGCTGCCCGCCGGCAAAGTTTTTTTCCAGAACAGTGGCAGGCAGTCCCTCTGTATCCCTGTCATGTAAGCGTATATTTTCGCTGCGTACAGCCAGTGTCACAGGTTCTCCGGGCTTCAGTTTTGCAGAGTCTTTATCCATTCCGGATCCTGCTGATATTTTCCCACAGCCAAGATCTATCACCACATTTTCATTTTCTACAGATTCCACAATACCATGAAGAATATTGGCATTTCCCACAAAGGTTGCCACATAACTGGTCTTTGGATGATTATAGATTTCATCCGGTGTACCGATCTGCAGGATTCTGCCCCCATCCATAACTGCGATCCTGTCAGACATATTAATGGCCTCTTCCTGATCATGGGTAATATAGATAAAGGTAATTCCCAGTTTTTTCTGTAAATGCTTTAACTCTGTCTGCATAGCCCGCCGTAGCTGCAGATCCAATGCTCCCAGTGGTTCATCCAGAAGCAGTACCTTTGGATTATTCACCAGAGCTCTGGCAATGGCCACACGCTGCTTCTGTCCTCCGGACAGCTCCGAAGGCTTTCGCTTTTCATACCCTTCCAGCTGAACCAGCTCCAGCATCTGTGCCACTTTCTTTTTGATTTCTGCTTTGGAAACCTTTCGAAGCTTCAGACCATATCCTATATTTTCCGCCACATTCATATGAGGAAAAAGGGCATAATTCTGAAATACTGTATTTACATCCCTTTTATCCGGTTCCAGTTCCGTTACATTCTGACCATTGATCCACACACTTCCGCTGTCTGCCTGTTCCAGTCCTGCAATGATCCGCAGTGTGGTAGTTTTACCGCACCCTGAGGATCCAAGAAGAGTGACAAATTCTCCCCGGGCAACCGTAAGGCTGATATCATCCAGGACTGCTTCCCCGGGAGAAAAACTCTTTTTTATATTCTTTAATTCCAGCAAAATTTCCGACAAGTAGTATTCTCCTTTCCTATTTGTCCTGTTAGAAACTGATTTCAAAAAGTCTTGCCATAACAGGTTTGTCATAATGAACCGTCAGTATATCTTTGTCAAACTCAAAGGAAACAGGCTCCTTTTCCGGATATAAGCAGGATACTTTTAAGCCTTTCCCTGCAAAGGGGAGATTTCCCAATGGAATGGATAAGCTGTCCTCTGTACAGCTGATACCGGCATTCTGATATCTGTCATTATTTTTCCCTTCCATCTGACGTTTCCATACTGCAAGATAGGCTTTATTTTCCAGCTGCAGTCCACCGCATACCCACAGATCTTCATTATCTGCAATATCCAGAGGCCAGAAAGGCAGTGCCTGCCTGATATCCTGGCAAATTGTCTTATAACAGGCAATTCCTTCTTTTACCAGCGCAAGACGTTCCTGAGGAAGCTCTGCCAGATGACCACTCTGATGGATACGGAACAGCATGGCATTGACCATATTATAAATAACCTCTTCTTTGTCTCCCTGACGCATCGGATAGGACCAGATCGCAGCCTGCTCCGGAGTCACTCCAGCCGGAGAATTTGCTGCTATGGTAGCAAAATTGCGGTAATCCTCCTGGTCAGAGGTAGACTGGATACTGTATCTGGAAAGCAGTGCATAATCCATGCGAAGTCCTCCACTGGAGCAGTTTTCAATTACCAGATCCGGGTAGCGTGCAAATACACCATCCAGCCAGTTAAGATATGCTTTTTCATGTTCCAGGAGGCCCTGTCCCACGCTTTCTGCACCAATCTCTGTACCAATTCCAGGCTCTATATTGTAGTCCATTTTAATATACCCTACACCATATTCCTTCACCACACGGTCTATGACTTCATTCACATGCTCTATGACTGCCGGGTTTCTAAAGTCCAGCTGATATCTGCTGCGGTCATAGACTCTCTTTCCATGGCGCACAAAAAACCAGTCATCCGGTGCTTTTTTTGCCTTCTCACAGTTAATTCCCATAACCTCCAGTTCCAGCCAGACACCGGGAACCATTCCTTTTTTACGGATGTAATCTGTCACTTCTTTGATGCCATTTGGAAAACGGTCCCTGCATTCCTTCCATTCACCGACGCTGTCCCACCATTCTCCCGGTGCATACCATCCGGCATCGATCACATAGTATTCACAGCCACATGCAGCAGCTGCATCAATAAGCGGGAGCTCCTTTGCAGTGGTAGGATCTCCAAACAGACAATTCATGTAATCGTTAAAGATTACCGGTAAATCCTCATCATCCTTATTCGGTCTGCGGATTATACGGCGATATCTGGTCAGCTCTCCCATTGCCTGTTCAAAGCTGTCATCTGCCACACCCACAGCAACCGGCACAGACTCAAAGGCTTCACCGGGTGCAAGGTTTTTGAACCAGTGGGACTGTATCTCCGTAGGTCCGCTGACACATACATAGAAATGATTATTCTGATCACTGATTTCATAATGCCAGGAACCATTATGTTCAATCTGCCAGAATAAGCTGGTATGAGCTTCTTTATTCTCCACATAGCCTAATGGCAGGTACTTCTTTGTAGACCAGTGTCCGGTATTCGTCACCTCCAGAATCTGAGAGGTACGCTGATACACTCCCGGCTGTGTCTGTGCCAGTCCCACATCCCCAAATGTAAATTCCTTAATGCTCATTTCCTTCTGCCATCCATTATAAGGAATGCGTACTCTCATTTTGGCATCTGAATTGCTTTTGCCTTCTTTTTCAATTCCTGTATAACAAAAAGAGGAAAGATATTCCAGACACTGTGTGTTCTCGCCTTCATTTATGATTCTGTTCTTCATACGGACTACAGAGGTTCCTTTGTAAAACTGCATTTCTGTTTCCAGGCGAACGTGAGTCACTGTCCTGTCCTCCTGGTAAACAGTGATTTTACGTCCAATCTCATTGACACAGTCATCCATGCCTGCATATGTCAATAAATATCCCGGCGCAGTGCAGATATGTTTGTTTCCATGTTTTTCATAGGGCCTGTCATAGCCTGCCAGATTCACCTGTACAAGCTGAAAGGCCTCATCGATCAGCTGATCACGCCTTGCCAGATCCTCTGCTTTACATTCCGATCCAAATTTACAGATATCCTCTTCACAAAAATCTGCCTTTGAAAAATGAAGCAGCTTAATCTGATTCCTGTCTGTAATTCCAAAAACAATATGAATCCCATTTTCATTTATTTTAATATACTTCATGCTTGATAGCCTTCCCTTTCACTTATTTAACCGAATTAAGGAAATCCCCTGCTTCAATTAAGCAAGTCCCCATATGATGCAATATTATAAACTTATGACCAAAAAATGTCTATGAAGAATCTATGATTTTGCCGATTTATTTTTTCTTTACAATATATTCCTCTTTTTGTTTTAATCTCTCTGTTTTTATTTATCTCAAAATGTTATAATTCATTTTGAAATATCCAAAACCAAACATTCCAGCTTAAGAAGGGAGACATTCTTATGGATTTCATAAAAGAAGCACTTTCCATGGGTTTCGCAGATGCAGCGATCATGGATACAAAAGACCTGGTATTTGTACCGGAATACAGGCAGTTCTGCGAGGACAATCTCTGTGGAAATTATAATCTGGTTCCTGCATGTCCGCCTGCCTGCGGTACTGTAGAAGAAATGCAGGCAAAGGCATTGAAATATGAAAAGGCACTGGTTCTCCAGACTGTTCTGAAGGATCCGATCATGGATCCGGTTCTTTTCAAACAGGCAAAACATGCACAGAATATCCTTACAGAACAGCTTGCCAGACAGATGCAGGAAGCAGGAAAAGAAGATGTCCTGATCATGAGCGCAGGACCGTATAAGAATTGTTCCTGTATGTCCGCATACAGTGTGGATGCACAGAAAATGGCTGATGCAGTAGGTATGGTCTGCTGGGCAGATGATTCAGATGTAAGATTCTTTACACAGATCCTGTTTCATGAAGACTGAGCATGAGTAAAGCGGACATAAGCATCCCCCCTCACCCGCCGCTTAGTGCTCCGCACTTGAAGCGGGGGAATGCTTATCTGCGTTCAAAAAAATACAATTATGTATAAAAAAAGCTCCAAATCCTCAATTCATAAGGATTCAGAGCCATTTGAACGTCAAGCTGAAAATGAGACTTGAACTCACGACCCCTTCATTACGAGTGAAGTGCTCTACCGACTGAGCTATTTCAGCTTATGCTGTCATCCGTCAGAAATTAACAGTTCTGACAGCCACAGCATTTAGTTTATAATATTATTTATTTTCTGTCAAGTCCTTTTTAGCTGGTGTTTTGGGTGTGGTCTTTGTCACCTTTGGCGCTTCTTTTGGTGCTGTTTTTGTCACTTTTTTTGTCGCCGGTTTTACTACCGTCTTTACAGCAGTTTTTGTTTTCGCTGTAGCCTTACGTACAGTTCTCGCCTTGGTAATCGACTTCTTGATCTGACCTTCTGCTGCTTTCTCCTCTTTCGGCTCTTCTTCCGGTGTACAGGTAAAGATTGCCACCCCAAGTGCAGGAAGTTTCACTGTAATAGAATATTCTCTCTCATCGCACTCTGCCTTCTTCGCTACTTTCACTCTTCCATTAACTACACCTTCCCCGCCGTATTTCTTATCATCACTGTTAAGGATTTCTTTATATTTGCCGGCAAAAGGTACTCCAACCTGATAATTCTCGTAGGGGATTGCCGCGAAATTGCAGATAGCCAGAATGGTCTCCTCCGGTTTCTCTGTCTTTCTCATGAATGCAATCACATTCTCCTCATACTTCATCAGCTGAACCCATTCAAATCCATCATACTCGTCATCCATCTGATAAAGTGCCGGATGAGCCAGATACATATTATTGAGGTCTTTGACAAAAACTTCCAGTTCTTTTGGCATGTCTTTATCCGGTGCCATCATCTTGCATCCCGGATGCAGCATCATATAAGCGTATGCTTCCCTGATCTGCGCACTCTTCTGTGCTTCTGTTCCCGGCAGTTTCTCTGCAAAATCCTTCAAAGTGCCAACATCCCTGGTGCCAAGAGTCAGAATATAATGTTCACAGTATGCATAGAGCATGGACATGGTCAGCTGATCATGGTAATTCTTTCTCTCAATAGGATCCTTGCTCAGATATTCAAGCAGATCTTTTGTCCATCCGCCACTCCATTTATAGTCAAATCCAAGATGGTCATTTACCACACTGTCCGTCAGCTCCGGCCAGAGTCCGTCCTCCTGGGCAATCAGAAGGATACCGGGATTTCTCTGTTTGATCACAGAATTCAGATGTTTCAGAAATTCCAATGCATCCAGGTTCTCATTTGTGCCATATATATTTGGTGTCCACTCTCCAGGATTTCTGCCATAGTCCAGATACAGCATAGCATCTACATCATCCATGCGCAGACCATCCACATGATAAAACTCTGTCCAGAAACATGCATTGGCAATCAGAAAATCCTTCACCATAGGACTGGCATAATTGTAGAGCAGTGTTCCCCAGAATGGATGAACCGCTTCTGCAGGATTCTGTTTTTCATAAAGAGGTGTTCCATCAAATCTCTCCAGTCCGGAAGCATACCGTGGAAACTGTGCAGGTGTCCAGTCCAGGATTACACCGATTCCTGCCTGATGTAATTCATCCACCAGCTTCTGAAAATCCTTGGGTGTCCCAAATCTGGAAGTCGGTGCATAATAACCATAAGTAGAATATCCTCCTGTAATATCATCCAGATATTCCATCACCGGATGTAGTTCTACATGAGTATAATCCTCCTCTGCCAGAAACTCCACCAGTTCCTCTCCTGTCTTCCATTCCTCCAGAGATGTTTCATATATAGAAACCGGCTGTTTCCTGTCATCGAATCTGTGACGTTCCTTCATCCAGTCTCCGTCATTCCACTGAAAAGCACTTACATCTGCTACCACAGATGCGCCCTCAGAATCATGCTCTGCGCTGTTCCCATAAGGATCGGCCTTTAACAGAACTTCGCCACCTTTAACTTTAATTTCATATTTATAATGTGTTCCGGCTTCTACTCCGGGTACAAACAGTTCAAAGATACCGGACATTGGCATACGGTGCATGATGGTTGCACGGCCGATCCATCCATTAAAATCACCTGCGATATTTACACTTACTGCGTTCGGAGCCCAGACAGCAAAAAGAGTACCTTTCACGCCCTTAATCTCCACAGGATGTGCACCCAGCTTCTTATATGCCTCATAATAAACACCTGCGCAGAAAGCCTTCTCCTCTTCCTCTGTGATCTGGCATGGAAAAGCATAGGGATCATAACATTCTGTCTCTGTCTCTCCCATTTTTATAAGAAATCTGTATTCCGGCACCTTGCGTACAGGAAGCAATACTGCAAAATATCCGGCCTCGTCCTCTTTCTCGCAGACATAGGTTTTCTTTCCGCTGATCACACTGACTTCTTCTGCATCAGGAAAAAATCCCTGAATAAGAACTCCGTCCTGTGTGATCCTTGGTCCCATCACATCTCTGGGAGCAGTTTCCTCTCCATACACAATAGCTTCAATTCTCGGCCAGTCCATATAGCCGTATACTTTTTCATCCATAACTGCGTTACCTCCCCGATTGTCAGAAATACGATGATCGGCTACTCTTACCGGCAGCGTATTTATGGTACATTAAACGTCACCTGTAAACAATAACAAATCAAGTTATGTTTATTTTAGCATCTTTGCACAAAAAAATAAAGAAAATTGTTTGACAAATCCCCTTTACTGCGCTAAATTTATGTTATGATGTTAGGGGTAAAAGGCATTTTACCCCTAACTTGATATCTACTATGGAAAGAATCTTGTTCCGGATACTATGCTTCTTTCCATCACAACAAGGAGGATACAAAATGGGAAACAAAGCCTTTGACGTAACCGCATTAGGCGAATTATTGATTGACTTTACTGAAAACGGCATCAGCGCACAGGGAAATCCTATGCTGGAAGCCAATCCGGGCGGTGCTCCATGCAATGTGCTTGCAATGCTTGAGAAGCTTGGCAAAAAAACTGCATTCATCGGCAAAGTGGGAAACGATATGTTCGGAACTCAGCTTAAAAATGCCGTAGAGGAAGTAGGAATCGACACCCGCAATCTTGTAATTGATAATGAAGTACATACAACACTTGCATTCGTACATACCTATCCTGACGGAGACAGAGATTTCTCCTTCTACCGTAACCCAGGTGCAGATATGATGCTCACCAAAGATGAAATCCAAGAAGACCTGATCAGAGATTCCAGAATCTTCCATTTCGGAACTCTTTCTTCCACTCACGAAGGAGTGCGTGAGGCAACCCGCTATGCCATCGATGTTGCAAAAGAAGCCGGATGTATCGTCAGCTTCGACCCGAACCTTCGTCCGCCATTATGGAAATCTCTGGATGACGCAAAGGCAGAGATCGAATACGGCCTTGGCAAATGCGATATTCTGAAAATCTCAGATAACGAAGTTGAATTCCTGTTCGGAACTACAGACTACGACAAAGGTGCCGCACTTCTGAAAGAGAAATACAACATTCCGCTTATCCTTATCACACTTGGAAAAGACGGAAGCCGCGCTTACTACAAAGATATGAAAGTAGAAGCTGCTCCTTTCCTTCAGGAAAAGACTATCGAAACAACAGGTGCAGGCGATACCTTCTGCGCAAGCTCCTTAAACTATGTTCTGGAACATGGTCTGGACAATCTGACAGAAGAGAACTTAAAAGAACTGCTCACATTCGCAAATGCGGCAGCTTCTCTTATCACTACACGCAAAGGCGCTCTTCGCGTTATGTCCACCAAAGAAGAAGTTCTTGACTTTATGAAATCAAGAGGATGTTAATTTAACATCATAATTTTTCAAGGAAGCCCTCTGGCACCGCCAGACTGGGCTTCCTTTTTTATCATAAAAATCAAAAAATATCTCCTGGCGATTGAAAATCTCAATCAGACAGGAGATATTGTCAAGCGGATATTCGCAATCCGCTTCGCTACTTGCTCATAACCGAATAACTGCTTC
>HE978651.1:1957590-1990688 GCA_000285855.2 Ruminococcus sp. JC304
AATATATAAATCTCTATTACAACTCGACAGTCATTATAAAAATACTAAACCGTTAGCTTCTAACTTACTATTTTACAACCCGCACTCTGGAAACACCTTCAATTACTTTCAGCTCATCCAGTGCTTCTTTGGAAGCTGCGCTTTCCAGATCAATGAGAGTATATGCGTATTCGCCTTTACTCTTGTTTGTCATATCTGCGATGTTCAGGCCTTCTGCACCAAGGATCTTGGTGAACTGACTGATCATGTTCGGGATATTTTTGTGGCAGATGGCAATACGTCCTACTGCTACGCAGGTTCCCATATCACAGTTGGGGAAGTTTACAGAGTTCTTGATGTTTCCGTTCTCAAGGAAATCTCTTACTTCTTTCACTGCCATTACCGCACAGTTTTCTTCGGATTCCTCTGTGGAAGCTCCAAGATGTGGAGTTACCAGGATTCCCTTATGTCCTGCTACGGTATGGTTTGCAAAGTCTGTCACATATTTCTTCACTTTTCCGCTGTCCAATGCTTCAATCAGAGCATCCTCATCAACCAGAAGATCCCGGGCAAAGTTCAGAAGTACTACGCCATCTTTCATCTTGTCTAATGCTTCTTTGTTGATCATCTCTTTTGTGCTGTCAAGAAGAGGTACATGGATGGTGATGTAATCACACTGGGAATAAATCTCATCCAGGCTCTTAATATGTTTGATGGTACGGGAAAGATTCCATGCAGCATCAATGGAAATGTACGGGTCATATCCGTATACTTCCATTCCAAGTGCAGATGCAGCATTTGCCACCATTGCTCCGATTGCACCAAGACCGATGATACCCAGCTTCTTGCCCATGATCTCGCATCCTGCGAACTGCTTTTTTTGTTTCTCAGCAAGTTTATCGATGTCTTCCTGGTCTTTCTCTTTGGCAACCCATTCGATACCGCCTACGATATCACGGGAAGCAAGGAGCATACCTGCAAGTACAAGCTCCTTCACACCGTTTGCATTGGCACCCGGTGTATTGAATACTACCACACCTTTCTCTGCACAGTCCTTTACAGGAATATTATTGACACCTGCACCTGCACGTGCGATTACCTTTACGCTCTCAGGAAGCTCCATGTCATGCATTTTTGCACTTCTTACAAGGACTGCATCACACTCCTGCAGATTTTCACTTTTCTTATATTCTTCATTAAATAATCCCAGACCTTTTTCTGCAATGGGATTCAGACAATGATACTGAAACATTATGCGTTTTCCTCCTCAAACTTCTTCATGAAAGCAACCAGTGCTTCCACACCTTCTTTTGGCATAGCGTTGTAGATACTTGCACGCATACCGCCCACTGTACGGTGTCCCTTTAAGTTTACAAGTCCTGCCTCTTTTGCTTCTTTTACAAATTTGGCATCCATGTCCTTGTCACCTGTTACGAAGGGTACATTCATGAGAGAACGGTCTTCCGGTACAACAGTTCCTTTGAAAAGCTTGCTCTGATCAAGGAAATCATAGAGGATTTTCGCTTTTTCAATATTACGTCTCTGCATTTCTTCCAGGCCGCCCATTTTCTTCAGCCATTTGAAGACTTTACCACATACATAGATGCAGTAGCAGTTTGGAGTATTGTAAAGAGAACCTGCGTCTGCCTGTGTTTTGAATTTCAGCATAGTAGGTGTTCCTTCCAGAACATCATCTGTGATCAGATCTTCGCGGATAATGGAGATTACCATACCTGCAGGTCCGATATTCTTCTGTACACCGCCATAGATGATTCCATATTTGGATACATCAACAGGCTCAGATAAGAAGCAGGAGGAAACATCTGCTACCAGAGTTTTTCCTTTTGTGTTAGGAAGCTTCTTGAATTTTGTTCCGTAAATCGTGTTGTTTTCACAAATGTATACATAGTCTGCATCCGGGCTGATCGGAAGGTCGCTGCAGTCAGGAATATAGGAGAACGTCTTATCCTCGGAAGAAGCAATCTTGTTTGCTTTTCCATATTTCTGTGCTTCCTGGTATGCTTTCTTTGCCCACTGTCCTGTTACAATGTAATCAGCTACCTTGTTCTTCATAAGGTTCATAGGGATTGCTGCGAACTGCTGGGAAGCTCCGCCCTGAAGGAATAATACCTTATAGTTATCCGGAATCTTCATCAGATCACGGAGATCCTGCTCTGCCTCGTCGATGATCTTCTGGAAGTCAGAGCTTCTGTGGCTCATTTCCATTACAGACATACCGGAGCCCTGATAGTCCATCATCTCCTCTGCTACTTCTTTCAGTACCTCTTCCGGCAATACAGCCGGTCCTGCGGAAAAATTATACACTCTGCTCATTGTTTTTCATGTCCTCCTCGTCAAAAATGTCATCAATGCTTGCGCCTGCCGGTACCATGGGGAATACGCTGAGATCCTGATCGATCATACAGTCAAGTACGATAGGTCCCGGACATGCCAGAGCCTCTTTTAATGCAGGCTCTACCTCTTCCATCTTTGTGATACGGATTGCTTTTGCTCCCATGGCTTCTGCCAGCTTCACAAAATCTACTGCATCATTTAAAATTGTATGGGAATATCTGTGGTCATAGAACAAGGTCTGCCACTGACGTACCATTCCCAGTACATGATTGTTCAATACGATTTCTATTAAAGGTCTGCCACAGCGGACTGCTGTTGCAATCTCATTCATATTCATACGGAAACAGCCGTCACCTGCAATGTTTACCACTGTCTTGTCCGGTCTTCCCATTTTGGCACCGATGGCTGCACCAAGTCCATATCCCATAGTTCCCAGGCCACCGGAAGAAAGGAAGGTTCTTGGCTCTTTGTATTTGAAATACTGAGCTGCCCACATCTGGTTCTGTCCAACCTCTGTTGTGATGATGGCATCTCCTTTTGTCAGTTCGTACAGCTTTTCAATAATGTATGGGCCTGTAAGCTGGGAGTGATCATATCTTAATGGATATTTTTCCTTCAATTCACTGATTTTTCCGGTCCATTCAGAATGCTTCATCTGCGGAAGCTTCTCCAGGATCCGTTTCAGTACTTCCTTCTCATCCCCGATAACGCTGGCATCCACAACAATATTTTTGTTGATCTCTGCAGCATCTACATCAATCTGAAGAATCTTTGCCTGTTTTGCAAAGGTCTTTGTATTTCCGGTGACACGGTCACTGAATCTGGCTCCAAGCACGATCAACAGGTCACATTTGGAAACTCCCAGGTTGGAAGCTTTAGTTCCATGCATTCCCAGCATACCTGTATACAGAGGATCTTCTCCTGAAAATCCACCTTTTCCCATAAGGCTGTCACACACCGGCGCATCAATTCTGTGTGCCAGCTCTGTCAATTCCGGGGAAGCATTGGAAATGATGGTGCCACCGCCGGTAAAGATAAATGGTTTCTTTGACTCACTGATCAACCGGACAGCAGTGTCAATATCTTCTGACTTAATTGTATCTACCTTCGGCAGAACAGCCGCCGGACGCCGGGAGGTATACTCATATTTTGCACCTGTCACATCCTTTGTCACATCCACCAGCACAGGACCGGGGCGGCCACTCTGTGCAATATAGAATGCTCTGCGTACGGTATCTGCCAGAGTCGTAATATCCTTTACGATAATACTGTGTTTTGTAATAGGCATTACGATGCCGGTAATATCCACCTCCTGGAAAGAATCCTTTCCAAGAAGGGGTGTTCCTACGTTACATGTGATGGCTACCATTGGTACGGAATCCATGTATGCAGTTGCGATTCCTGTTACCAGATTGGTAGCTCCGGGACCGGAGGTTGCGAGACATACGCCGACTTTGCCGGTTGCTCTTGCGTATCCGTCTGCTGCATGGGAAGCTCCCTGTTCATGGGAGGTCAGCACATGTGTGATCTGGTCTTTATATTCATAGAGGGCGTCATATACATTCAGGATGGCACCGCCCGGATATCCGAATACAGTGTCAACGCCCTGTTCTTTTAAACATTCAACGATGATTTCAGCGCCTGTAAGCTGCATCTTTACGTATCCTCCTAACTTTTCAGGCAGGAATCACAGGTTATACTGCAATTCCCGCCGGGTACTTGTTCATCTTTATTTTGCTTTTGGTACCTCAAGGATTGCTCCTCTGTTTCCGGAGGTTACCATTGCAGCATATCTTGCAAGATATCCTGTTGTTACCTTTGGTTCACGAGGCTGCCATTTTGCTTTTCTTGCCTGCATTTCTTCATCAGAAACCTTGATCTCCAGTTTCAATTCCGGAATATTGATACTGATCATATCCCCTTCTTCAACAAGTGCAATCGGTCCGCCGACTGCTGCTTCCGGTGATACGTGTCCGATGGATGCTCCTCTGGATGCACCACTGAAACGTCCGTCTGTGATCAGGGCTACAGAAGATCCCAGTCCCATACCTGCGATGGCAGATGTAGGATTCAGCATTTCTCTCATACCAGGACCGCCTTTCGGTCCTTCGTAACGGATAACTACTACGTCACCCTCTACGATCTTGCCGCCTTTGATAGCTGCGATTGCGTCTTCTTCACAATCAAAGACTCTTGCAGGTCCTTCATGGACCATCATCTCTTCTACAACTGCAGAACGTTTTACAACACCGCCGTCCGGTGCAAGGTTACCCTTGAGAACTGCAAGTCCGCCTGTCTGGCTGTATGGATTGTCGATGGGTCTGATAACTTCAGGATTTAAATTTACACAGTCTTTGATGTTTTCGCCTACTGTCTTGCCTGTGACTGTCATGCACTCAGTATGAAGGAGTCCCTTCTTATTCAGTTCGTTCATAACTGCGTATACACCGCCTGCTTCGTTCAGGTCTTCCATGTATGTAGGACCTGCAGGTGCAAGGTGGCAGAGATTCGGAGTCTTTGCGCTGATCTCGTTTGCAAAACTGATATCAAAGTCCATTCCGATTTCATGAGCAATAGCCGGAAGGTGAAGCATACTGTTTGTGGAGCATCCAAGTGCCATGTCTACTGTCAGGGCATTGAGGATTGCTTCTTTTGTCATGATATCTCTTGGACGGATGTTCTTTCTGTACATTTCCATAACCTGCATACCTGCATGTTTTGCAAGACGGATACGTTCAGAATATACAGCAGGGATGGTTCCGTTTCCTTTCAGACCCATACCAAGAACCTCTGTGAGACAGTTCATGGAGTTTGCTGTATACATACCGGAACAGGATCCGCAGGTAGGACATGTTTTCATTTCGCATTCTGTCAGGCCGTCCTCATCAAGCTTGCCTGCTGCATAAGCACCTACTGCCTCGAACATACTGGAAAGGCTTGTCTTGTGTCCGTTCAGATGTCCGGCAAGCATCGGACCGCCGCTTACAAATACAGTAGGAACATTCAGTCTGGCTGCTGCCATCAGAAGTCCGGGTACGTTCTTGTCACAGTTTGGAATCATTACCAGTGCATCAAACTGATGTGCCATTGCCATGGCTTCTGTGGAATCTGCGATCAGGTCTCTGGTGACCAGAGAATATTTCATTCCAACATGTCCCATTGCAATACCGTCACATACTGCAATTGCCGGGAACATAACAGGTGTACCCCCTGCCATTGCCACACCAAGCTTAACTGCCTGTGTGATCTTGTCAAGGTTCATATGGCCTGGTACGATTTCATTGTAAGAACTTACGATGCCTACCAGAGGTCTCTCCATTTCTTCTTTTGTCATTCCAAGAGCATTAAACAGGGAACGGTGAGGTGCCTGCTGTGTGCCTGTTTTTACTGCATCACTTCTCATTATCTATTTCCTCTTTTCTTAATTGTTTATCATTTACTTACAGAGCTGCTGCGATCAGATTGCCCATCTCTTTTGTTCCTACAAGTTTGCATCCCTCTGACATAATATCACCTGTGCGGTATCCCTCTGTCAGGACTTTCTGTACTGCTGCTTCCACTGCATCTGCTTCTTTGTCCATATCAAGGGAGAAACGAAGCATCATTGCTGCAGAAAGAATAGTTGCAATGGGGTTTGCCTTATCCTGTCCTGCAATGTCAGGAGCAGAACCATGGCTTGGCTCATAAAGACCGAATTTTGTCTCATTTAAGCTTGCAGAAGAAAGCATTCCGATGGAGCCTGTTACCATACTTGCCTCATCTGAAAGAATATCTCCAAACATATTCTCTGTCAGAATAACATCAAACTGTTTCGGATCACGTACAAGCTGCATTGCACAGTTGTCAACCAGCATATGCTCTAAGGTAACATCCGGATAATCTTTGGCAACTTCCTCTACCACTTTTCTCCAGAGTCTGGAAGAATCCAGAACATTTGCCTTATCTACACTTGTCACTTTATTTCTTCTCTTACGTGCAATCTCAAATGCTTTGATTGCAATACGGCGGATTTCGTTTTCGTTATAGGAAAGTGTATCAATTGCTTTCTTCACGCCATTCTCTTCAATTGTCTGACGTTCTCCGAAATACAGGCCGCCTGTAAGCTCACGTACAATAATCATGTCAAATCCGTCTCCGATGATCTCATCGCGGAGAGGGCATGCTTTTCTCAACTCATTGTAAAGGTAAGCCGGTCTTAAGTTTGCAAAAAGATTTAATGCCTTACGGATTGCAAGAAGTCCTGCTTCCGGGCGCTTGGACGGCTCAAGTTTATACCATGGAGAAGTTTTTGCATCTCCGCCAATAGAGCCCATCAGTACGGCGTCTGATGATTTTGCAGTGGCAATTGCCTCATCAGTAAGGGGTACGCCGTGTACATCGATGGATGCACCGCCTAACAGAACTTCTGAATAGGAAAAGCTGTGTCCATATTTCTCGCATACCTTGTCCAGTACTTTCTTTGCTTCTCTTACGATTTCCGGTCCGATTCCGTCGCCGGGGATCAATGCAATCTTATAATCCATAATAATTTCCTCCAAAAATACTCTAATTGCGTAATTGTTATTATAATAACGCACTTTCCGACAGATTTCAACCTATTAAAGTGAAAAAATATAAAAGTGTTTTTTTCCGGACATTTTATTATAAAAAAAGCAGAACCACAGTCTTCACTAACTATAGGTTCCGCTTTTTTATATCTCTTTCATTATTCGGCAGCGCTTCCGGCTTTCTCAACTTCAGCGATTGCCTGTTTTCTCATTGGAATACGGCAGTTTTTGTTGTTACCGAATTCTACGATCACGTCTTCTTCTGTCATGTCAATGACCACGCCATAAAAGCCGCTGGTAGTAACAATGCTGTCACCAACCTCCATGTCATTTAACATTGCCTGCAGTCTTTTCTGCTCTTTTTTCTGAGGGCGAAGCATTAAGAAATACATAATTCCGAACAGTACTACCATCCAGACAATAGCGCCAACCATACCCATTCCGCTTGATGCGTTCATTTTGATTCCTCCTGTAACTTTTCCTGTTATTCTGCATATTTGCAGTCCATCATGTATTCACAGACCGTCCTGACGGCTGCTCATACTGAAGAGCTGCTTTGCGATCCACTTATAATCTCCGTTACCTTCTGTATGAAATCTTGTTTTCATGCATAACAATCTGATTAAAGCGTCACTACACATCATACACAAAAAACTGCTTTACTTCAAGAGTTTTTGGCATATTTAATAATAATTTTATATACAAATTATCTTTTCGAGTTTATTTTGCCCTCTTCAAAGCCTTCCAGCCGCATTTTCTTATATGCTGCGAAGTTTCCTGCATCAAGAGCATCTCGTATCTCTTCCATCATATGATTGTAGAAATACAGATTGTGAAGTACACAGAGACGCATTCCCAGCATTTCCTTTGCTTTCAGAAGGTGGCGGATATAGGCTCTGCTGTAATGCTGGCATGCAGGGCACTGGCATCCCTCTTCGATAGGGCGTGTGTCCAGTTCATATTTTGCATTGAACAGATTCATTTTTCCATGATTGGTATATACATGTCCATGACGGCCGTTACGGCTTGGATATACGCAGTCAAAGAAATCAATTCCTCTCTCAACACCTTCCAGAATATTTGCCGGTGTTCCCACACCCATCAGGTAAGTAGGTTTATTCTGAGGAAGATAGGGGACTACCGCATCCAGGATCCTGTACATCTCTTCATGGGTTTCTCCAACTGCCAGACCGCCGACCGCATAGCCATCCAAATCCATTTCAGAGATCGCTTTGGCATGCTCAATACGGATATCTTCATAAACAGCACCCTGGTTGATTCCAAACAGAAGCTGTTCTTTGTTAATGGTATCCGGCAGACTGTTCAGTCTTGCCATCTCTGCCTTGCAGCGGGCAAGCCATCGTGTGGTTCTGTCTACGGATTTCTGCACATAATCCCTGTCAGCCACACTGCTGGGGCATTCATCAAATGCCATGGCAATAGTGGAGGCAAGATTGGACTGGATCTGCATACTCTCTTCCGGCCCCATAAAGATCTTATGTCCATCAATATGGGAATTAAAATAAACTCCCTCTTCTTTGATCTTTCTCAGCTTTGCAAGGGAAAACACCTGGAATCCGCCTGAGTCTGTAAGGATCGGTTTGTCCCATACCATAAATTTATGAAGACCACCTAACTGCTTTACTATTTTATCACCCGGACGAACATGAAGATGATAAGTATTTGATAATTCTACCTGTGTTCCGATCTGCTGTAAATCCATGGTGGATACAGCGCCTTTAATCGCACCGATCGTTCCCACATTCATAAAAACAGGAGTCTGGATCGTACCATGCACTGTATGAAACTCTGCACGTTTGGCACGCCCCTCTGTTTTCAGAAGTTTATATTCTGCCATTTTTCTTCTCCTCTTGATAAAAATCACTTTTTTCATTATATCTTGAAATAGCTGAATTTTCAACTGCAAATCACTCAAACCTTGGTAAACTTTCATCTTGTCTTTTCCAGACCATTAGCGTATAATATTACGGAATATTCCATATCTGGAAATAGATATTTTAATAGGAAAGAATTGCTTTACTATTTTTTTCTTTTTATACAGAAAGAGGAGGCTTGAATTTACTTTATGAATTACAAAACACTGGGAATTGATATTGGTTCCACTACTGTAAAGATCGCAATCTTAGATGAAAATGAAAATCTCATTTTCGCGGATTACAAGCGTCATTTCGCCAACATTCAGGAAACCCTTGCAGACCTTCTTCAGGAGGCCTTTGACCAGTATGGTGAGATGACTCTCCATCCTGTGATCACAGGTTCCGGCGGTCTGACCCTTGCCAACCACCTGGGAGTTCCTTTTACCCAGGAGGTTATTGCAGTTTCTACCTCTCTGCAGAAGCTGGCACCGAAGACAGATGTTGCTATCGAGCTTGGCGGCGAGGATGCCAAGATCATTTATTTCGAGAATGGAAACGTAGAACAACGTATGAACGGTATCTGTGCAGGCGGCACCGGTTCTTTCATCGACCAGATGGCTTCTCTTCTCCAGACAGATGCCACAGGTCTGAATGAATATGCCAAAGATTACAAGGCACTCTACCCGATTGCTGCCCGCTGCGGTGTTTTCGCCAAAACGGATATCCAGCCGCTGATCAATGACGGTGCAACCAAACCGGATCTGTCAGCTTCTATTTTCCAGGCAGTTGTAAACCAGACTATTTCCGGTCTTGCCTGCGGAAAACCCATTCGTGGACATGTTGCATTCCTGGGTGGTCCGCTTCACTTCCTGTCCGAGCTGAGAGAGTCCTTTATCCGTACTTTGAAGCTGGATGAGGAACACACCATCATTCCGGAGAACTCCCATCTTTTTGCAGCCATCGGTTCTGCATTAAATGCAAAAGAAGACAACTCCATTTCCCTGACAGAAATGAAAGACAGACTCCGCAATTCCATTAAGCTGGATTTTGAAGTAGAACGTATGGAACCACTTTTCGCTTCTCAGGAAGAATACGATACATTTGCGAAACGTCAGAGTTCCTACAAAGTAAAAACAGGAGATCTGGCTACATATAAAGGAAACTGCTATCTGGGTATTGATGCAGGTTCCACCACAACCAAAACTGCACTGGTAGGTGAAGACGGAACACTTCTCTACTCTTTCTACAGCAGCAACAACGGAAACCCGTTAAAAACTACCATCCGTTCTATTAAAGAGATTTACGAGCTGCTTCCCGAGGATGCAAAGATTGCTTATTCCTGTTCTACAGGTTACGGCGAGGCTCTGATTAAGGCTGCTCTGATCCTGGATGAGGGCGAGGTTGAGACCGTATCCCATTACTATGCAGCAGCGTTTTTTGACCCGGAGGTAGACTGTATCCTGGATATCGGCGGACAGGATATGAAATGTATCAAAATCCGCAATAAGACCGTTGACAGCGTACAGTTGAATGAAGCATGTTCCTCTGGATGCGGTTCCTTTATTGAAACCTTTGCCAAATCCCTGAATTATACAGTACAGGATTTCGCAAAAGCTGCTGTTTTTGCACAGCATCCTATTGATCTTGGTACCAGATGTACTGTTTTCATGAATTCCAAGGTAAAGCAGGCACAGAAAGAGGGAGCTGAGGTTTCCGATATTTCCGCAGGTCTTGCTTACTCTGTTATCAAAAATGCTCTGTATAAGGTAATCAAAGTTTCTGATGCTTCCGAACTGGGCAAACACATCGTTGTACAGGGTGGTACCTTCTACAATGATGCAGTTCTGAGAAGTTTCGAAAAGATTGCCGGCTGCGAAGCTATCCGTCCGGATATTGCCGGAATCATGGGTGCTTTCGGTGCCGCACTGATTGCCCGCGAACGCCATCAGGAAGGCGCAGAAACGACTATGCTCTCCATTGATAAGATCAACGAGCTGAAATATACAACTTCTATGGCAAACTGTCGTGGATGTACCAATAACTGCCGTCTGACTATCAACAAATTCTCCGGAGGCCGTCAGTATGTAAGCGGTAACCGCTGTGAACGCGGTATTGGCAAGGAAAAGAACAAAGATCATATTCCGAATCTTTATGAATATAAATATAAACGTATTTTCTCCTACACACCGCTTACTGCTGATAAAGCAACGCGAGGCAAAGTAGGTATCCCCCGTGTTCTGAATATGTTTGAGAATTATCCTTTCTGGTATACCTTCTTTACAGAACTGAAGTATGAGGTTGTGCTCTCCCCTACTTCTACCAGAAAGATTTATGAGCTGGGTATTGAGTCCATTCCAAGTGAGTCCGAATGCTATCCTGCCAAACTTGCCCATGGCCATGTAACCTGGCTGATCCGCAATGGTGTGAAATTTATTTTCTACCCTTGTATTCCGTATGAACGTAACGAGTTCCCTGATGCAGTCAACCACTATAACTGCCCGATCGTTACCTCTTATGCCGAAAATATCAAGAATAACGTAGACGAATTAAATGATCCGTCCATTACCTTCCGCAATCCGTTCCTTGCCTTTACTTCTGAGGAAATTCTGGCAGGCCGTCTGGTCGAGGAATTTAAGGATATCCCGGCTGAAGAAGTCAAAGCTGCTGTACATAAGGGCTGGGAGGAAATGGCTGCTGCACGCCGTGATGTGCAGAAAAAGGGAGAAGAAACCCTGAAATACCTGGAAGAAACAGGCCGCCACGGTATTGTCCTTGCAGGCCGCCCATACCACATTGACCCGGAAATTCATCATGGTATCCCTGACCTGATCAACAGCTATGGTATTGCCGTACTTACCGAGGATTCCATCTCTCATCTGGCACCTGTGGAACGCCCGATCCGTGTCAATGACCAGTGGATGTACCACTCCAGACTGTATGCTGCTGCAAACTATGTAAAGACACGTGATGATCTGGATCTGATCCAGCTGAACTCTTTCGGATGTGGTCTGGATGCAGTTACTACAGACGAGGTTTATGAAATCCTTGACGGAAGCGACAAAATCTATACCTGCTTAAAGATTGATGAGGTAAATAACCTTGGTGCTGCAAGAATCCGTATCCGTTCCCTGATCGCAGCCATCCGCGCGAAGAAAGCCCAGGGGCAGAAACGTACTGTCAAACCTGCTTCTATTGATAAAGTATCCTTTACAAAGGAAATGAGAAAGGACTATACCATCCTCTGCCCGCAGATGTCCCCCTTCCATTTCAGCCTCCTGCAGGCTGCATTCAATTCCTGCGGATACAACCTGGAGGTGCTTCCGAATGACAATAAGCATGCAGTAGATGTTGGTCTGAAGTATGTAAACAATGACGCCTGCTATCCGTCTCTGATCGTTGTGGGACAGATTATGGATGCTCTGCTTTCCGGTAAATATGACCTGAACAAAACGGCTGTTGTCATGTCACAGACAGGTGGCGGATGTCGTGCTTCCAACTATATCGCATTTATACGTCGCGCATTAAAGAAAGCCGGTATGGAACAGATTCCGGTTATCTCTGCTAACTTAAGCGGTCTGGAAAGCAATCCTGGATTCAAACTTACCCTTCCATTAGTGAAGAAAGTTGCTTACGGTGCCGTATTCGGAGATATCCTGATGAAATGCGTATATCGTATGCGTCCTTATGAACTGGAAGAGGGAATCGTAAACAGGAAACATAAAATCTGGGAACAGCGTGTGATCTCTTTCTTAAGCGGAAGCAGTGTCAGCCACAGCCAGTTTAAGAAAATGTGCCGCGAAATGGTTCACGAATTTGATACCATCCCCATCAGCGATGTGAAGAAACCTCGTGTGGGCATCGTAGGTGAGATCCTTGTCAAGTTCCTGCCTGCTGCAAATAATCATCTAGCAGAGCTTCTGGAATCTGAAGGCGCTGAGGCAGTTGTACCGGATCTGATCGATTTCATGTGCTACTGCTTCTATAATCAGAACTTTAAGGTAGAAAATCTTGGATTCAAGAAGTCCAAGGCAACCATGGCAAACTGGGGAATCAAAGCAATCGAATGGGTAAGAAAGCCTGCAAGCGAAGCTCTTGCACAGAGCCGCCATTTTGCGCCGCCTGCTGATATCAGAGATCTGGCAAAAATGGCATCTCCCATTGTTTCCACCGGAAACCAGACAGGTGAGGGATGGTTCCTGACAGGTGAGATGATGGAACTGATCCATGGAGATGTTCCAAACATTGTTTGTATCCAGCCTTTCGGATGTCTGCCGAACCATATTGTGGGTAAGGGTGTTATCAAAGAGATCCGCCGCGAATATCCTACAGCAAACATTGTAGCCATCGACTATGATCCAGGCGCAAGTGAAGTTAACCAGCTGAACCGAATCAAGCTGATGCTCTCCACAGCTCAGAAAAACCTGAAAAAAACAGAAAAGAAAGACGCATAAAATAAAAGAGTTATATTTCAGAAATTTTAAATGTGTTTCTATTTCAGAAATACATTTAAACCATGAAATATAACTCTTTTGTTTTTATAATTTCAGTGTTTAATTATTCTGCCAGAACGGAAGTTTCTCTGCAATCCTTATCAGATAGCTTCCACCCGGAATTCTTCTAAGCTGTGATTCTGACGGCTTGCTGATGATCAGGTAAGCAAACAGATAAACAACCGCAGCAACAGGAATGGAAACGATCAGACAAATGAAATTGGATTTTATAAAAATGTTCAATCCATAGCAGATACAGCCTGCAACAATTCCCATGGGAACAGATGCAAGAACAGGATACAGATATCCTTCTTTCCATGGGTTTTTATACTGCAAATACTTCTTCATGGCTCTGTCGTTTAATACACATACAACCACAGAATAGATCACCATTGCGATCAGCAGTGCATAAACTCCAAGATTTGTAGTAAACAGTAACACTACCACTACCACAATATCCACAACCAGTGCGATTGCTGCCGTAATCACCGGAATCCTCTGCTGTCCGATCGCCTGCAGAACTCCATTGGAAATATTTGACATTCCATTGAGCAGAATTGAAAAGGAACCAAGGATCAGCAGGTTGGCTGCCAGTCCTGTGGAATTTCCGTAAAGCAAAAATACAATCGGCTGTGCAAGCACTGCCAGTCCCATTGCACATGGGGCGGAAACTACCATAGAAAGCTGTACGGTCTGGTCAATGCACTCTCTGGTCGCTTCAATATCTCCGGTGGCATACAGGGCGGAAACTTCCGGAATCATGGAAGTAGGTGCCGTACTGGACAGCGTCAGAGGAATATTAATAATTGTCATAAAGTAAGTAGCATACTCTGCATATAAAATACCGATCTGTGCCGCATCTCCACCTCTTCTTCCCAGAATATCCGAGAAAAGATACCCATTGATATACGCATTTACATTATAAACAAAGGCGCTGAGAATAATCGGCGAAACAACCAGGATGATCACACGGAAAATCTCTTTGTAGGACTCTTCCTGATGTCTGTGGTCTCTCGCTACCCGGTGCAGGATTTTTCTGCGGTTTACACCATACACCAGAAGCATGAATGCCAATGCAGTCACCACTCCGGCTCCGGTTCCTACTGTGGAACCTGCTGCCCCCCATTTTGCAATGCTGTTCTCTGTTCCATCTGAGAATGCATTGATAAATCCCCAGGCTGCCAGAAGGCTAACTGCCGCATTAAATACCTGCTCAATGATCTGGGAGATCGATGTTGGCATCATATTTCTGTATGCCTGAAAATATCCTCTGAATACCCCAAGGATACCAGACAAAAAAATCGTCGGAGCCAGTATCTGAAGTGCCGGAATTGCATCCTTCTGATTCTGAGGGATGATCAGTCCTGCTCCAAAGAGGCAGAATAAACCCACCACTCCGCCAATCACCATGGCATAGATCATAGCACCCTTAAAGAACTTATGTGCATTTCTGTAATCCTTCAGAGCAATACGCTCGGAGATAAGCTTGGATACCGCCTGTGGAATACTAAAGGATGCGATCATCAGAAGGATCATATAGGCATTCTGTGCAAGACTTGTATAGCCCATTCCCAGACTTCCGATAATATTGGAAAGTGGACTCTTGTACAGAAGACCGATCACCTTGGAGATCATAGCTGCAATCATCAGAAAGGATGCATTTTTTACTAAATTGTTTTTCTGATTCATGTTATCACTGTGTGTCTTTTACCTGACTACACATTACCTCTTTTCTTATATATTTTCTATCTGCCAGTCGATGGGTTCCAGACCGTTGGCAACAAGAAATTCGTTTGTTTTACTGAAGTGTTTACATCCGAAAAATCCCCTGTAAGCAGACAGTGGACTAGGATGAGGTGCCTCCAGGATCAGATGCTTCGGATTATTCAGCATGGATTTCTTCATCTGCGCCGGACGTCCCCAAAGCAGAAATACAATAGGACGGTCCTGCTCATTCAGAACCTGGATCGCAGCATCCGTAAACTGCTCCCAGCCGATTCCTCTGTGCGAATTTGCCTGATGAGCACGTACAGTCAGAACTGTGTTCAGAAGAAGTACTCCCTGCTTTGCCCACTTCTCCAGATAACCGTTATTGGGGATATAGCATCCACAGTCATCATGAAGCTCCTGATAAATATTCACCAGAGACGGCGGAGTCTCCACTCCTCTCTTCACGGAAAAACAAAGCCCATGAGCCTGCCCGTCATTATGATAGGGATCCTGACCCAGAATCACTACCTTCACTTCGTTTAACGGTGTAAAATGAAATGCATTAAACAGATCATCCGCAGGAGGAAAAATCTTCTTGGTCTGATATTCTGTCATCACCGTTTTATATAATTTTGCATAATACGGCTGGTGGAACTCTCCCTTCAGGGCTTCCAGCCAGTCACCTGAAATTGCTGACATACCTTATCCTTCACCTCTTGTATTTTTCGCAGTCATCGTCTGACAGAAATCCCTCTGTCAGCCAGATAATCCTTTACCTGAGAAATCTCCAGTTCTTTATAATGGAACAAAGACGCAGCCAGTGCAGCATCTGCTCCCCCTTCGGTCAGTGCATCATAAAAATGCTCCAGTGTCCCAGCACCCCCTGATGCGATCACAGGAATGGAGACAGCATCAGCGATTGCTCTGGTAAGAGCCAGGTCATATCCTGCTTTTGTTCCGTCACAGTCCATACTGGTGAGAAGAATTTCCCCTGCACCCAGAGCTTCCACCTTTTTTGCCCACTCTATTGCATCAATCCCTGTGTCCAGTCTTCCGCCATGTTTGTAAATATTCCATCCGCCATCTTCTCTGTGCTTGGCATCAATGGCAACCACTACGCACTGGCTTCCAAACTTGTCAGCCGCCTCACTGATCAGTTCCGGTCTGTCAATTGCCGCAGAGTTTACGGAAATCTTATCTGCTCCTTCTCTCAGAAGTTTCTTGAAATCATCTACAGTACGGATACCGCCGCCTACTGTAAAAGGAATAAATACATTGGCAGCTACACGTCTTACCATATCTACGACGGTGTCTCTCTGTTCGCAGGATGCTGTAATATCCAGAAATACCAGTTCATCTGCTCCTGCTGCATCATAGGCTTTGGCAATCTCCACCGGATCACCCGCATCGCGAAGCTGCACAAAATTTACGCCCTTTACCACACGTCCGTTATTTACATCCAGGCAGGGAATAATTCTCTTTGTAAACATCTTATTTTCCCTCCTTCTCAGTATTGCCGTCTTTTCCCACAGCAGCAAAATTTTCAAGTATCTTCAGTCCCCATTTGCTGCTCTTTTCCGGATGGAACTGGCAGGCAAATACATTGTCCTTTTCTACGGAAGCATGAATACAGGTGCTGTATTCTGTAGTAGCCTTTACAATCTCAGGCTCCTCTGCCTGCAGATAATAGGAATGCACAAAATATACATAGGTCTGTTCCGGGATTCCCTGAAACAGTCTGCCATTATTCTGAAAATGCAGGGAATTCCATCCCATATGTGGAATCTTAAGCCCCGGCGCAGGAGGAATCTTAACAATTTTCCCTTTCAGGATTCCAAGGCCTTCCACACCCGGTGTCTCCTCGCTGCTTTCAAAAAGGAGCTGAAGTCCCAGGCAGATTCCAAGAAATGGCGTCTTCTTCTCTACAATCTCATGGATCACAGGTACAAGTCCGTATGTATGAAGATTCTCCATCGCCTGTCCAAAGCTTCCCACGCCAGGCAAAATTACTTTATCTGCATTTAACAGAATCTGTGGATCACGGGATACCACCGTTTTTTCTCCAAGATAATGAAGCGCTTTTTCTACACTTTTGATATTTCCTGCATCATAGTCAATTATTCCAATCATGTCTTCCTCCTGATGTTTCTGCTCAATTCTTGTATTTCATAATAATCATCCTGTCATTATCTTTTCATCCATCTGTATAGTATAACCTAAAAACAGACAGTTGCAAAGTGCTTTCTTTGCTTCTGCCTGTTTTTCTGACTTTACTGTCTGCTGTCCAGAGTAAACCAGAACTCTACTCCGTTATCAAAGTTGCAAACACCATACTTCTGGTTCATTCCTTCCACAATTGCCTTTACAATGGAAAGTCCGATTCCGCTGCCTCCATATTCTCTGGTACGGGCCTTGTCTACCTTATAAAACTTATTCCACAGATTTGGAAGATCCTCCTCAGGAATGGGGGTTCCGGTATTAAATACTGTTACCTTTACGCAATCAGCCTCCTGCAGGATCTTAATTTCCACTTTTCGCTCTCCGTCCAGATGATTCAGGGCATTACTTGTATAATTGGTTACCACCTCTTCTGTCTTAAACTCATCTGCCCATACATACACAGGATCCTGTGCCTCAAATATCACAGTGGCTTCTTTCTGCTCGATCATAATATGCATGGACTGCAGGACTCCATGAATCAATGATACAATATCAAAGCGTTCCATCATTGGCGCATCCTTGCCGGATTCCAACTGGTTTAAGGTCAGCAGATTTTTTACCAGCTTATTCATTTTGGATGCCTCATCCATAATTACTTCACAGTAAAAAGCCCTGCTTTCCGGGTCATCAGATATATTTTCATTTAGGCCCTCTGCATATCCCTGAATCAACGCAATGGGCGTTTTCAGCTCATGGGAAACATTATCCAGAAACTCCTTACGCATCTCATCAATCTTGATCTTATCCTCAATGTCCTTCTGCAACTTATTGTTTGCTGATTTCAATTCAGAAATTGTATTTTCCAGTTTTCTGGACATTTTGTTGAAATTATCGCCCAGAACATCAATCTCATTTCCTGCATGGCTCTCATATCTGGCTTCAAAATCCAGATTGGACATTTTTTCAGAAAGCCTTGTCAGTTCACTGATAGGTCTGGTGATCCGGTTAGTGATCAGCAATATCAACAAACCACTGATCAGGATGATCACTACTCCTACAAACAGATAAAAGTTGTTGGATATGGCTGCGCTCTCCTTAATACTCTCCAGCGGAGAGCGGATCAGATAATAGTATCCATTTTCATACTGTCCCCAGCATTCTACATACTCCATACCTGCAAAACGATCATGTACCTGCCAAATGATACCATCTTCCGTCTGCTTCAGAATGTGACTATGCTCCATATCCTTATCCAGATCATTAATGTATCCAAAAAGTTTGCTACGGAGCATTTTAGCCATATTGGCTTCCCCCCAGTAATAATAACCGCTGTTCTCCTCATTTACAATGATCCAGGTCAGATTATTTCTGGAACTGCTGTGTTCGATCTCATCCGGCACCTCTTCCTCTGCTTTCGACGTATTCTCTATTTCTCCATCCTTATCTGTATCATATTTCAGAAGGTTATCCAGATTCATCTGAGAAAGAACTGTCCTGGCTTCCTCCAGTACTTCCACTTTTTTTGATACATAATATCGTTCCAGAAAAAGTCCGTTTATCAACGTGATAGAAAAAATCGACACTAGAAGAAGGCCAATAAACAGAACTGAAATCTGATGTTTCAGAGAATGGAATTTTCTGATATTTTTCTTCTTTTTACTGTTCTGCTTTTTCTCTTTTCTGCCTCCGGACATCATGCATCAACCTCAAATTTATATCCCATACCCCATACAGTCTTGATATATTCTCCTTTGTCTCCCATTTTACTTCTCAGTTTTTTAACATGGGTATCAATGGTACGGGCATCTCCAAAATAATCATAATTCCACACAGAATTAAGGATTTTTTCCCTGGAAAGTGCAATTCCCTGGTTTTCCAGAAAATATGTCAATAATTCAAATTCTTTAAAACTTAAGTCCATGGTTTTTCCGTCCACTGTAGCAATATGAGCAGCCTTGTCAATCACAATTCCTCCCGCTGACAGAGTATCTTCTGTATTTCCCTGTCCTGTGCGGCGAAGGATTGCTTCTACTCTTGCCACCAGGATTTTGGGACTGAAAGGCTTGGAAATATATTCATCCACTCCCAGTTCAAAGCCCAGAAGCTCGTCTCGCTCATCTCCTCTTGCAGTAAGCATAATAATGGGCACCTTAGAATTCTTACGAATCTCACGGCACACTTCCCACCCATCCATCTTAGGCATCATTACATCCAGTATGATCAGTGCAACATCCTTTTCTGCATAAAAAATATCAATTGCCTCTTCACCGTCCCCGGCCTCCAGCACCTGAAAATTCTTTTTAGTCAGAAAATCACTGACAAGCTTTCTCATACGGCTTTCATCATCCACAACCAGGATTTTTAATGCATCCATAACTGTTCCTCCGTTATCTTTATTGTAAAAAATAATCTCTGTTTTTCTTATTACTGTACTATAGCAAACATTTGTGGAATAAATGTGAACACAGGAAGCAAATAAAAATAATATTTTATAGTATAAAATACGGCAAAAAAATGGTGCCTGGTCTAAAAACCATGCACCATTTTTATCTGCATCCCAGAGCGCCGTAAATACGGTGCTCTTCCTATGGACCTGGCGGGAATTGAACCCGCGTCCGAAAGCCTATTCATTGAGGCATCTCCCATCACAGTCGCTGATTTAACATTCCCTCGATCATACGCCCACCGACAGGCTTATGATCTCAGTAGCTTCATCATACATCTACCAGGGCAAAGCTTACCTGATAAGGTTTCTCACAAGGTTGACGCCAGGTTCCCAATGTGTGAGTGCATCAGGGCTGACGAGCAGCAATTAGGCTGCTAACGCTAACTTTTCGTCTGCGTTTATATTTAGTTTCCCAGTTGATACGCAGTCCAGGAGTCTGCGGATGGCTTCCTAAACTTCAAAGCCCCCGTCGAAACCAGTACAAGCCCTAAACTTTATAGCTGAACATACAGCCTGCTGGTTTTCAGACGAAAGTCTGCAGACCGCCAACACGATCTGCTTTCTTGTTATTATAAAAAAAACTATTCGTCCTGTCAAGGGTAATTATTACATTACTATTCGCCGTATTACTATTCGCCGAACTGCTCTGCACATTCCTTCATCATCTTCCTTATAGGCAGATGATAAGGGCATCTGGTCTCGCAAACTCCACATTCTATACAGTCAGAAGCTTTTGCCTGCAGTGTACTGTAACGGCTTCTGGCCCATTCGCCCAGATCATATCGATTCAGATAACCGGCAAACAGAAATACATTGGGAATACTGATGCCCGCAGAACACGGTGCACAGTAATTACATCTACGGCAGAAATTTGTACCCAGCTGTTCTCTGACCTTCCTGATTTCATCAAGCTCTGTCTGACTTAATGGTGAAGAGTCCAGACAGGCCTTTATATTCTCCTCCATCTCATGTTCTTCTGCCATTCCGGGAATTACAATCGTTACATTTGGATTGGAGCAAATGTAGCGAAGTGCCAGTGTTCCGTTTTCAATGGCTCCACCTGCCAGGGGTTTCATATCAATAAACCCTATATTTCGTTTTCTGCATTCTGCAATCAGCTCTTCGCCCTGACTTTCCACAATGTTATACGGAAACATAATTGTTTCCACCCAATCCAGATCCAGCGCCCGCTCAAACACCTCTACGGAATGAGCAGTCAGTCCCAGATGTCCGATCTTTCCGTCCTTCTTTGCCTCCTGCAAAGCCTCCAGTGCACCGTCCTCTGCCAGAACCTGATCCAACTGCTCCATACTTGGATTATGTACCTGGTAAATATCAATATAATCTGTTTTCAAATTGCACAGGCTTTTTTTAATATCAGCTGCCATAGCTTCTCTTGTCCTGGCCATACTCTTGGTTGCAATCACAAATTTATCCCTGATTCCCTCCAATGCATAGCCCAGATATTCCTCGCTGACAGTATAGCCCCTGGCTGTATCAATGTAATTTACTCCCCTGTCCGAAAGTTTATGCACCAGTGTTCTTGTCCCCTCTGCATCAATTTTCTGAATGGGGATTCCGCCCAGACCAATTTTAGAAACCTTTAAACCAGTCTTTCCCAATGTAACATATTCCATTTTTATTCCCTCTTTTCTCCAAAATCAGTTTTTCCTTCTGAGCAAAAAACTGCCATCGCCTTCCGACAATGACAGCTTTTTTCATATCAAACGGACAGCAATCATCCGCATTTTGTTAGATTATACTCTTGAGAGATATTCTCCGGTTCTTGTGTCGATTTTCAGTTTGTCACCCTGGTTAACAAACAGTGGAACCTGAACCTGCGCACCTGTCTCAACAGTAGCAGGTTTTGTAGCACCCTGAGCTGTATTTCCTGCAAATCCAGGCTCTGTCTCAGTTACTTCAAGTTCTACAAAAAGTGGTGGCTCAATAGCAAATACGTTTCCGTTATGGGAACATACTTTAACCATTTCGTTTTCTTTTACGAATTTCAGAGAATCGCCTACCTGATCCTTTGTCAGACCTACCTGATCATAGGTTTCTACGTTCATGAAGTAGTATAAATCACCATCATCATAGAGATACTGCATATCAACACGTTCAATACGTGCTGCCGGGAATTTCTCAGTAGGACGGAAAGACTTCTCCAGAACTGATCCTGTAATGATGTTTTTGTATTTGGTTCTTACGAAAGCAGCACCCTTTCCTGGTTTTACATGCTGAAATTCAACAATCTGACATACATTTCCGTCAATTTCAAGTGTGATACCGTTTTTGAAATCACCTGCTGAAATCATATTTCTATTTCCTCCTTAATTGTACAATTCAACGTTACTGCTCTCTGTCTATGCAGCAACCGCCTCAACAGTGCGTGTCTGCGTATTCATTTTCTGCAATTTTGCGACACACTCTTATATGATTTTATAATAGTTTCTTATTTTTTTCAACTATTTTTTATTACTGTTTGCAATTTTTCTTCCAACTGGGAAATCAACTCCTCAAAAGGCTTATCTCCTGTGATCATTTCAATGTCAGCAAACTTTGCATAAACAGGATCTCTCTGTTTCAGAAGCTTTTTAATCTTGTCCGCCTTGTCGTCCCCGTCGATCAAAGGATTGGATTTTGAATTTTCCAGTCTTTCCTTCAAAGTCTCATAAGATCCCTTCAGATAGACCACTGTTCCCAACTGCTTAATATATTTCTCATTCTGCTCCTGCATGGGAAGTCCTGATCCCAGAGAAATCACTTTCTGCTCCTGATCCTTGATCAATTCCTTGATCACAGTTGTTTCTAATGCACGATAAAATGGTTCCCCGAATTTATCAAAAATATCTTTAACGGACAGATTCATTTTTCTCGTAACCACACGGTCAATGTCAATAAACGGTAAATCGAAATCCTTCGCCAGTCTCTTACCTACTCTTGTTTTTCCTGAACCCATAAATCCTATAATCACAATATGGTTCATGAATTCCCCTCCTCCTTTTTGTAAAAATATAACACAATTCTCTCAAGATATCTCTTCAGTACAATCTGTATCTCTTCCCTGGGATTAATAGGCTTTACCAGAATATTACGGATTCCGGCTCTTTTTGCCCCGTATATATCTGTAAACAACTGATCCCCAATAAAAATAGTATTACTTCTGTCTGTTCCCAGCAATTCCATGGCACGGATATAATTCTTTGTGGATGGCTTGTGGGCATTTTCTATAAAATGTGCTCCCACAGAAGCATTAAATGAAGATACTCTTTCATATTGATTATTGGAAATAAAACAGCACTGAAATCCCAGTTCTTTCAAATGTGCAAACAATGCACAGGCTCTCTCATCTGCAGGTGCGCCGTGAGGTACCAGTGTATTGTCAATATCAAAAAGCAGACCTCTGTATCCCTGTGCATACAGACTGTCAAAATCAATTTCATAAGTTGAATCCAGATATTCATCCGGAAAAAAGCATTTAAACATCAGTATCCATTCCCCTAATTTCCAAGATATTCCAGCAGACCATCCAGTTTCTGCTCCATCAGGTCATATCCATGCTGATAAAATTCTGTAAGAACTTTCGGATTTTTTTCAGTTCTGGAAACAGTTTTGATTTCCGGACGGACCACATAGATATGCCCTTCCTTTTCCCATTTTTCAATCAGTTCCAGAGTCCTGTTATAATTCCGATATCGGTTCAAAAGACTGTTCAGCAGATTGGGATATTTGTGAAATGCAGCCAGATAAACAGCCTTACTCTCTCCAGGCTTCTTTTTTCGATATCCATAATTCCTGGTGAGAATCACCACATTCTTGCGGTACCCCTCCTTCATGGCATGGACCACAGGAATGGAATCCGCTACACCGCCGTCCACACAGGGTATCCCGTCAATCATTACCATAGGGCATGCCAGAGGAATACTGGAAGATGCACGGCAGATATCCATCAGACGTTTTCTGTCATTTTTTTCTTCCAGATATCTTGCCTGACCGGTAATGCAATCCGTCACTACCAGTTCACATTTTTTTCCGGAATTAAAATAAGCATCATAATCAAATGGAAAAATCTCATTGGGGTATCGTTCAAACAGCATGTCCATATCAAACAGGCTTTTATTCTTCAGAGTTTGCTTCAGGCCTATGTAGCTGTTATTCTTATCCTCCGTGATCACACAGTCCTTCGTCCGTCCAATCTGCCCGGATACATAATCCACTGCATTACAGGCGCCTGCGGAAACTCCTGTTACATAAGGAAACTCTATCTGATGTTTCATCAGACAGTCCAACACTCCGGACGTAAACACACCCCGTGTACCACCGCCTTCCAGAATTAACGCTGTCTCATTATTATTTGTCATTTTCCTCACTAATCCTTTCAAAAGCGTATTTCTGTCCTGTCAGCGCTCAGCAAGAGGCACATAAATACTTGGTGCCAACACATTTTTGTATGCCGGACGAATGATCTTGTCCGCATTGATAAGCTCTTCCATTCGATGGGCACTCCAGCCCACAATACGTGCAACTGCAAACATAGGTGTATATAATTCCAGTGGCAGATCCAGCATACTGTACACGAAACCACTGTAAAAGTCCACATTTGCACTGACACCTTTATAAATCCTTCTTTCCTCGGCAATTACTTCAGGTGCCAAACGCTCTACCATAGAATAAAGGGCATAGTCTTTCATCCTTCCCTTTTCTCTGGCCAGAGTCTCCACATATGCTTTAAACACTTCGGCTCTTGGATCAGATACCGAGTAAATCGCATGTCCCATTCCATAGATCAGACCCTTTCTGTCAAAGGCCTCCTTATGGAGTAATTTTTTGAGATACACACGAACTTCATCTTCATCTGTCCAGTCCTTCACTTCTTTCTTCATGTCATGAAACATACTTACTACTTTAATATTGGCGCCACCATGCTTTGGACCCTTCAGTGAACCAAGAGCTGCTGCAATGGCAGAATAAGTATCTGTACCGGAAGAAGATACTACATGAGTAGTAAAGGTAGAGTTATTTCCACCGCCATGCTCCATGTGAAGAATTAACGCAATATCCAGAATCTTTGCTTCCAAATGGGTATACTTCTTATCCGGTCTCAACATACGCAAAATGTTTTCAGCTGTTGTCAGCTCCTTCTTTGGATTATGGATATAAAGACTTTTTCCCTTTACATAATGATTGTATGCCTGATATCCATATACAGATAATAACGGAAAAACACTGATCAGATTCAGACACTGTCGCAGTACATTTGGCAAAGAGGTATCATCCGGATTATGGTCATACGAATACAGTGTCAGAACGCTTCTGGAAAGTCCATTCATAATATCTCTGCTGGGAGCCTTCATGATTACGTCCCTGACAAAATTGGTAGGAAGTGATCTCTGGTTAGCCAGAAGTTCTGTGAAATCCATAAGCTGCTGTTTGTCCGGAAGTTTTCCGAACAGAAGCAGATATGCCACTTCCTCGAAGCCATATCTGTCATCCTGGATAAATCCTTTGGTCAGATCTTTGATATCATAGCCTCTGTAGGAAAGCTTTCCCGCACAGGGAACCTCTTTGCCATCTACCACCTTTGTGGCCTGAACATTTGAAACCTGGGTCAGACCTGCAAGAACACCTTTACCATTTATATCTCTCAGGCCTCTCTTTACATCATACTTTGCATATAACGACAGATCCAGACTGGTATTATCCCTACAGATATCTGTAAGTTTTTCAATTTCCGGTGTCACTTTTGTTTTAAATCCTGCCATATACTATATTCCCCTTTCTTCTCTGCTTTTTCGATAATGGGCCCTCCTCATTCCAATCACCGTATTTTGCACATCATAAATAAATTATAGCATTGTTTTCCATTTCGGTCTACATACAAATTTTTTAAAAAAATTTCAGGATTTTTTTCTTTCCCTCTTTCCATTTTTAACACATTAGTGTATAATAACGTCGTTCAAAGCAAAATCATTACAATAGATGAGGAGGAATAACAATGTCTTATACTGATGAGGTATACGAGAGAGTCGTTGCACAGAACCCAAACGAGCCTGAATTTCACCAGGCAGTAAAAGAAGTTCTTGATTCTCTTAAAGTTGTAATTGAAAAAAATGAAGAAAAATATCGCAGTCTTTCTATTCTGGAACGTCTGGTTGAGCCGGAAAGAATTATTTCCTTCCGTGTTCCATGGATTGATGACAAAGGCGTTGTACAGGTTAACAAAGGATACCGTGTACAGTTCAACAGTGCAATCGGACCGTACAAGGGTGGTTTAAGATTCCATCCATCTGTTAACCAGGGTATTCTTAAATTCTTAGGTTTTGAGCAGATTTTCAAAAACTCCCTTACAGGACTTCCTATCGGAGGCGGTAAAGGTGGTTCCAACTTTGATCCTAAGGGTAAATCTGACAGAGAAGTTATGGCATTCTGCCAGAGCTTTATGACTGAGCTTTCCAAATATATCGGTGCTGACATGGACGTTCCTGCCGGTGATATCGGTGTTGGCGGACGTGAGATCGGATTCCTCTATGGACAGTACAAACGTAACACAGGTCTGTATGAAGGCGTACTTACAGGTAAAGGACTTTCCTATGGCGGTTCTCTGGTTCGTACAGAAGCTACAGGCTATGGTCTTGTATATATGCTGAATGAAATGGTAAAAGCAAACAACGATACCATTTCCGGTAAGACTATCACTGTAACAGGTTCCGGTAATGTTGCTATCTATGCTGTACAGAAAGCTACTCAGCTTGGCGGCAAGGTTGTTGCAATGTGCGACTCCAACGGATATATCTATGATCCTAACGGAATCAATCTGGATGTTGTAAAAGATATCAAAGAAGTAAAACGCGGACGTATCAAAGAATATGCTGACCGTGTTGAGGGTGCTTCTTATACAGAAGGCAAGGGTATCTGGAATATCAAATGTGATATCTACCTTCCATGTGCAACTCAGAACGAGCTGGATGTTGACGGTGCAAAGGTTCTGGCTGCAAATGGCTGCAAATATATTGCAGAGGGTGCTAACATGCCTACAACTCTGGAAGCTACAAATTATATCATGAACAATGGCATCATCTTCATGCCTGGTAAGGCAGCTAACGCAGGCGGTGTTGCTACTTCTGCTCTGGAAATGAGCCAGAACTCTGCAAGACTTTCCTGGACAGCTGAAGAAGTTGATGCAAAACTTCATCAGATTATGATCGATATCTTCCAGAAGGTTGACAGCGCTTCCAAACGTTACGATATGGCAGGAAACTATGTAGTTGGTGCTAATATCGCAGGTTTCGAGAAGGTTGTAGATGCCATGATCGCTCAGGGTATTGTCTGATTCTTAATATATATCAGGAATATTAAAAGGGTGCAGCTGCACCCTTTTTTTAATTCATAAATTTCTTAAGTTCATCCATAAAAGTACTCACATCTTTAAATTCCCTGTACACGGAAGCAAAACGCACATAAGCTACTGCATCCAGTTCCTTCAGATGCTCCATAACAATCTCTCCAATTCTGGTACTGGAAATTTCTTTTTCCTCTGTATTAAAGATTTCACCCTCTATGGCATCCATCATCTCTTCTATTTTTTCAACTGGAATGGGTCTCTTGTAACAGGCCCGAAGAATTCCTGCCTGAATCTTTCCTCTGTCATATTGCTCTCGATTCTGATCTTTCTTTATAACAGTCAGCGGAATGGACTCTACTTTTTCATATGTAGTAAATCTTCTGCCACATACATCACACAAACGGCGGCGGCGGATAGAATTGGTATCTTCTACCGGTCTTGAATCCACAACTCTGGTATTATCCTGATTGCAAAAAGGACACTTCATAACGGACTATTCCCCCTGGATGTTTTGATATTTAATAACAACTCAGTATCTTAATGATTATTTATTATACTTTATCCTTATTTCATATGTCAATAAAAGGACATGCATAAATTTTTTTCAGATCACATAAAATTTATAAAACATTCGTTTTCTTATCATTCAGGTGGTTTTTATGCGTATCTGTGAATTAAGACAAAAAGAAGTAATCAATACCTGCACCTGTCGCAGTCTGGGATGCCCCATAGATATCGAATTTGACTGCAGGACCAGCTGCCTTTCTGCCCTTGTCCTGCCCGGGCCCGGCAAATTCTGCTGTCTCTTTGGCAGAGATGAATTCATCATTCCCTGGGAATGCATCTGCCAGATCGGAGAAGATATCATCCTGGTAAAGATAGATGAAGAAAAGTGTCTGTGCGAAAACTAAAATCCGGACTTTGTCAAGGCCTTTTATTTATTATATTTTGTTTAAAACAGTATAAATATCCTCCTCTCTGAGAATCATTCTATTATCTGTAAATTCCAACAGACAGCAAGAAACGATAAGGAGGATTCAAACGATGGCACTTAATAAAGTAGAAATCTGCGGAGTCAACACATCGAAGCTTCCTGTTTTGAAAGCAGAAGAAAAAACAGACCTGTTCCGGCGAATCAAGGAAGGAGATGCGCAGGCAAGAGAATTATACATCAAAGGTAATCTTCGCCTTGTCCTAAGTGTGATCAGGCGTTTTCAAAACAGCAATGAAAATCCGGATGATCTCTTTCAGATCGGATGCATTGGTCTGATCAAAGCAATCGATAATTTTGATACTTCACTTCAGGTCAGATTTTCCACCTATGCGGTTCCCATGATCATAGGAGAAGTGCGGCGTTATCTGAGAGACTATAACAGCATCCGGGTCAGCCGCTCGCTGAGAGATATAGCTTATAAAGCCATTCATACCAGAGAAGCATATATGAAACAAAATCTGAGAGAGCCTACGATCAACGAAATATCCGAAGAAATCGGAATTGAAAAAGAAATGATCGTCTACGCCATGGATGCCATCCAAAGTCCGGTCAGCCTTTTTGAACCGGTTTATTCAGAAGGAGGAGATACACTCTATGTGATGGATCAGATCAGTGACAAAAAGAACAAAGAGGACCGCTGGATTGAGGATCTGTCCCTACGTGAAGCTATGAACCATCTGGGAGAACGAGAACGACATATCATCCAGCTTCGCTTTTATGAGGGAAAAACTCAGATGGAGGTAGCAAAGGAAGTAGGTATCTCCCAGGCCCAGGTCAGCCGTCTTGAAAAAGGAGCACTGAAATCCATGCGGAATTATCTTCGTCCCTGACACAGCAAAAAGCAGTCCGACATCCGGAGATCCTTCCCCTTTCCAGTCGAACTGCCTTACATATCTGAGAATCTATTTCAGTGCTTTTTCAATTTCTTTAATTACGATTTTAAGAGCCTTGATCCGGGCGTATTTTTTATCTACAGATTCCAGTACATGCCATGGTGCAAAGGTTGTACTTGTCTTCTGAAGCATTTCATTTACTGCAATCTCATATTCATCCCACTTATCTCTGTTGCGCCAGTCTTCATCTGTGATCTTCCACTGCTTCTCAGGGTTATTCTGCCGTTCTTTGAAGCGTTCCAGCTGGGTATCCTTATCAATCTGTACCCAGAATTTAATGATCACAGCTCCCCAGTCCTTTAATTCCCTTTCGAACTCATTCATTTCATTGTAAGCCCGTTTCCAGTCATTTTCACTGCAGAAACCTTCCAGTCTCTCCACCATTACACGGCCATACCAGGTTCTGTCAAAAATAGCAATATGGCCATCCTTCGGCAGTCTGGTCCAAAAGCGCCACAGATAATGACGGGCTTTCTCATGAGGTTCCGGACTGGCAATGGGATGTACCTCATATCCTCTGGGATCCAGTGCCTCCGTAATACGCTTGATATTGCCGCCCTTACCTGCTGCATCCCATCCCTCATAAGTTATAATAACCGGAATACGTTTACGATAGAGACGATTATGAAGCTCTCCCAGTTTCTTCTGAAGAGTTTTTAATTCTTTTTTGTACTCTTCCTCTTCCAGGAACTTATCTTTCAGATCAATTTCTGCAAGCTTTGGCATTTTCTTCAAAGGAAATACATTCTGAAGAATCGGCACGGAATGAGCCTGATTCTGCATGGCAACCTGAATATTACTTACCATTGTTTCCAGCACCTGAAGCTCTGCCCATTTTCTGTCAGAAGCATCAATGATATACCATGGGGCAGAAGACGCATTGGTATCTGTCATGTACTGGTTAAATACCTTTGCACATTTCTTGTAATGTTCATTTTCCCATTTGTCAAATCCGGATACTCTCCATCTGGTGTCCTTTTCTGACAAAAGCAGTTCCATACGGTGGATCTGCTCTTCTCTGTTGATCTGCATAAAGAATTTCAGTACCAGATAGCCATTATCTGTCAGCTGTCTCTCAAAATGCTGAATGCTCTGTATCCGGGCTGCATAATCTTCGCCCTCCAGCTTTCCTTCCAGACATTCCCGGCAGGTCTGTTCCATCCATCCTGAATCCAGGAAAGTAAATTTTCCAGCTTCCGGGATTTGTTTAAAATACTTGTACAGAAACGGATATCTCTTCTCTTCCTCTGTGGGTGCAGACATGGTAGCAACCTTGAAAAATCTTGGATCAATATTTTTTATCACTTTTCCAATGGTACTTCCCTTTCCCGAGGCCCCCCAGCCTTCAAAAAGCACCAGTACCGGTATTTTGTGTTCTTTGATCTTCATCTGAAACTCATATAACTGTGCTCTTGCAGCAGCAAGACGTTCCATGACTTCTTCCTTCTCCGGTACACGGGCCGGACTCCAATTCGTAATCATAATTCTACCTCCCACTTTTTATATAGCACTTTTTATCTGCTTCACCCGTTTGTCCTCTCCCTGAACAGCTAACGTTTCCATATATAAATCGAAAATCTCCTGATCAGGAATATACACTTCTCCCTTCTTTCTGTATTTATTCATCATATTATGATAGGGGGTCAGGGCATCCCACAATCGCAGGTAATCCCGGTTTTCATATAAATTCATAAGATATTTCTTATGTTCTTTATAATCCTGTCCCAGATTGATTCCCTCTCCTTTTAATTTTACATATTCCCAGGACCAGTCAAGACTTTCACGGCTTTTTCTGCCTTTTTTGTCTTTACGGTACTGGACATCCCTTTCCTTTACCAGCTCTCTGATCTGAGCTTTGTGACGACTGATAAAATCTTCACATCCCGTCTGCGTACTGATCATAACAGTAAGGGAAGGAACATAAACATCATTGATTTTATTTTCATACTTTTTTCCAAACCAGATACGCAGATATTGGTCCACATCCTCAGGTATGGTAAATTCCGTTCCCTCCAGAAGCACTCTTTTTGTTTTCTTAAAAAGCTGAGCCGGGTAATATAAGGTAGCATTTTTCAGCCTTACCACATACTCTCCCTCTCCGGATTCATTCTGATTGATACAGAATTTTTTGTACAAATGTTTTCCCAGACGGCTGCGTCCCCCCAGAAACATAAGCCCCACAGGAATTTTGCACAATCTTTCTTTCCAGTTATACTCTTCTGAACGGCCATCTGAAAACTGTTTCCATCCTGTCTCCAGGTTTCGGTTCCATAGATGTTTCAGCCTGGATTTTATTTTACCTCGAAGAGGATAAATATCCACCCCCAGACCAGGATACTGATAATTTCTGCCCTCATTCATACGAAAGCACAAGGTATTTGTGTCCTCATATCTAAGAAAGAAGCCCGGAAAACGTTTATTATCATGCATAGATTCCAGGGCTCTTCCGGAATGCTTTCTCTTCTGGACTGCCAGCCGGAATTTCTCTATGTCTGATACTTTCATTAATACACCACCGGCAAATGGATTATCCGGCATATGACCGCCTCTGACTGCATGAAGGGCAAGGCGTGGTGTCAGATAGCATTCAATTCCACTCTCACCACAGATTTCATCGATTTCTCTGAGCAGTGTAAGGATTACTTGTTGTTCCTTGTTCAATTTAAACTCCCATTCCTTTATCTGTTTATTGTATTTATCAAATCCCGGATTTCCTCCAGAGTTCCATATTTTCCAAGCCAGGAATCCAGAAACTCCGATGCATCTCCTCTGGCAGCATAAGCAGAAGCTCTTTGGCTTCCCTCCTTCAGATCCTGCAGTATTATTCTGTCCAATTCCTGTGCTACATACTCAGAAGCTGTTTTTCTTCCTTTCAGGAAAAAAGAAAATGCCTGGATAGTAAGACCTTCTTTCAGAAGGATTTCGCCCAATATGAGGCAATACTCTCCGTCCTCTTTACTGTCAGAACAAAGCTTTCTCACTTTGGTTTCCAGTTTTTCCAGATCTTCTGTCTTATCTGCAAAAAGAAGCTCTGCATAACTTTCTGCTGCTTTCGCAGAAAATCCCAGCCTCTCCCTACCTTTCACCATAGCTGTGTACAAAATCTTTGCTTCTCTGGATTCTGTTGAATAAGAAGAATCCTGTTTATATTCTTCGATCAGTCCCTTTAAATCCTCCAGTTCCCGGCAAACTGCTGTCTCATTCAAAGCAGCCATTACTCCGGCCAGGCTGCCATATCCCATTATTTCCATATCACCAGGCAAAAGTTTTTTCCAAAGTCCGGCCAGTGCTGCACCTTCCTTTGCTTCACCGTTTTCCACCAGGCTCTGACAGGTCTGCATTGCAGGAAGCTTATACTCCTGAAGAAATTTATCCAGTTCCAGCCAGATAATTCCGTTGTTTGTATTCTCCCTTACCTCTGCATAAATCTCCAATGCATCTCTGCACTGCCCTTCGATCCAGAGCAGGTCACCCTCATATTTATGAAAATATCCATCCTTGGGAAACAGCCCCAGACAGTATTCCAAAAACTCCCTGGCCTTTGCTGTCTTTTTATCCTGTTTCGCCTGCTCTGTCAGAAAACGCACTTTAAACTTCAGGAAAGAGGGATGCTCCGGATACTTTTCCAACAACCTGTCGATCAGCTCCTCCGCCATATCCATTTCCCGGAATTCGTAATGGCAGGCAGCCTCCCGAAACAGTACAATATCATCAAGAAGCTGTTTCTGTTCCGGCAAAAGTTCTTTTTCAGCCTCACGTACTCTCAGCATACGGTAAGCTTTGGAAACTCTCTCTGTATAAAAAAGTGTATACATTGCTGCCTGAAATATCTCATCTTCCACCCCGATCAGATAAGGATGGTAAAAGCTGTAAATGTGTACAAAATCTTCTCTTCCTATAAAATCCGGGCTGAGCTGCACCTGATAGTATTCTTTAAAAATGTGATTCAGTTTATGGAAATCCCGATGTTCCAGAAGTTCATTCAATGAGACTTTGCTTTCACAGATCTGTTTTTCCAGTTCTTCTTTTATATGCTCTCCCATCAGTTCCTGTCTTTTTCTCACCAATCTATGAGAACGTTTGGCAGTAGCCATATAATATATTTTGCGAAATACTGCATCCTTCCGAAGCTTAAAGGTATCGATCCCAGGCATATATTCCTTGCGGAATTCCTCGTAGTTCATATTTCTGCATTCTACAGAATCATGAGATTCCCGCTCTCCATGAGATGGAATATAAGACCATTCATCTCCATAATGCCAGATCAGATAATCACTGACTTTATTGGGTATCATTACATCGATT
>HE978651.1:1991061-2080065 GCA_000285855.2 Ruminococcus sp. JC304
CCATTCATCTCCATAATGCCAGATCAGATAATCACTGACTTTATTGGGTATCATTACATCGATTCCCTCAAATTTTCCATATTTTACCGGAAACATCATATCTTTATCAAACAGAAAAGGACAGCCACCCCATCTCATAGCATATCTGTTACAGTCCTCCTCTTGATAGGAAAACATGATTTTTTCCAGTTTTTTCAAAGTTTTGTCTTTGCCCAGGATCAGATAAGATAGTAAATATTTCAAATACAGAGTAACCGGTACCTCATACCGGTTTCCATAAACCACTGCAATATTGATCAGATCTGAATAGACCATCAGATGATTTCTGTATTTCTCATATTCTCTGTCATCGGCAGGTATGGGATCCAGTGTAAGCACATCAATGATCTCCCCCGCCTTATCTTTACCAATGATCTGATGTCTGTGGATAGCGCAAGTATCCGTAGATGCATATCTTGGAAAGGTATTGGTATAATTTCTGTCTGTATCTACACACTGCACTGCTCTATGGGGCGGAAGTTCCTTTGGTGCCAGCTCTACCAGTTTATCCCAGTCCGCTTTGGGCATATAAATATCCACATCATCATCCCAGGGGATAAAGCCTTCATTTCGCACTACACCGATCAGGCTTCCTCCTGCCATCACATAACGCAGATTATGTTTTTTACAAATTTCATCAATCTCCCGAAACAATTGCAGAAGATTTTTTTGCTTTTCAGTCATTGAGCTTCCTCTCTCATTGTTCATACCATTTTGTCGTAAATATCATATCATATTCCTATATTAATTTGAACTATTTTTTAAAAGTCCGTAAAACAGTTCCAATGATTTCTTATTATTTTCTTTACAATTGATAGTTAAAGGACAAATCTCTTTTTCCATAAAACGGAGCATTCCACCGTAGACTCCTTCCACAGAAGGCTCTACAAGAACACCACCGTAATCCTCCATAAAGCAATGAGAACCTGAAACATCCGTTGCTATAGCCGGAACTCCCAATATTCCTGCTTCAAACAAAACTACCGGAAGTCCTTCATGATCCGATGACAGAATAAAAAGATTTCCTTTTTTCAGCACAGGCATAGGATTACGGATGGTTTTGATCAGGATAATATGATCTGCACAGGAAAATTTCTCTGCTGATCTGCAGGTTTCTTCATACAGATTTCCTGCACCTCCCATAATGATCAGCCATGAATCCTTATGCTCCTTCCAGAATCTGTCAAAGGCCTCCATCAGCCGGTCATGACGTTTTTCAGCTGAATACCTGCCGATACTGATAAATTTTATGTCTTTTTTATCCAGTATTTCTGTCAGTCTGTCCATGGAAACAGTACACCTGGTCTCTTTCTCAAAAGCAACAGGTTCCTGAGCTCTCAGTAAGATTCCACTATAATCCTGACAATTGGGAATTACCGTAATGTTGTCTTTTCTGCCACTGATCCGGCACACAGACCGGACGATATCCCTGCTGACTGCTGCCACCTGATCATAAGAGCTGTATGCATCCTGCAAAGCATATCTTGACGGATTTTTTTTCTCCTTTAATTCCTCTTCCATATCATTATGCACCCATATGGTTTTACGGAAAGGTGCGTGACCAATAAGAGAAATCATATAATTTTCGTATCCGTTATAATGAACCACTGCTTTAAAATCAGAATCACCAAAATGTTTTTTCCACTCTCTGTCATAAGCATGCCCAAGTCTTTTACTCCGAACTCCAAATTTCAGGTAAAGCATCTGGCAGATACCTGTGAACACATCCATGTTCATCTCACTGGCTATAGGATATACATTCGCTTCTTTTGGCAGACAGTCAAGTCTCCAGGGTGCATCTTTCAGGGAATTCATTCTGTAGGAGATAAAATAATTGTATTTATTTGTATCCAGTTCCTTCATCAGATTCAGAAAGGACATGGTAATTCCGTTCTGCTGAAAATCACCTGCATAGATCAGAACATTTTCCAGCCCATTGGAAGCCATATGGGATACCCTGCATTCTTTCTCGCCCAGGATCACATGACGGCAGATTCTTCCCACACCCTCTCCGGTTTCATACGTGCAGTATTTTTCCCGAAATTCCCTGGTCAGATAATCTCCCGGTCTGTCCAGAAGGCTGACAAGCTTTTCTGCTGTTCTTACCAGCGGGAAAGGATATTGACGGATATCCTCATACATTCCTCTACTTCCTGTGTAGTCTTCTATATCATAAGCAAACAAAATGATTCTTTTTCCTGAGTTGGCAAAATCATACATTACACTGGAATAATCCGTAACCAGCACATCACACATATTCAGGATGTCATAGGTATCATACACTTGAGGAAATCTGCGAATATGCCTGTAGCTGTGAAATTCCAGGGCATTTCCCACAAAGGGATGAAGCTTTACCAGAAGAACCTGATCATCCCTGAGAAGCTGATCGCAGGTCTGCAGGTACTCCTTTACCCTCTCCACAGCGCTGCCACTGTCTACCGCATCTGCTTTCCCTCTGAATGTAGGCATATAGACAGTAACCTGCTTTCCCTGCAGTCCCAGCTTCTTCTTCAATTTTTCTCCCTGACTGGGATTGAAAAATATCTCATTTCTCGGATAACTGTCATGGATGATCTCTCCCTGGTAAAGGTTCTGCAGCATATATGCACCTGTCATCTTCTCTTCCATAAAACGGTTTGGATACAGAAGATAATCTGACATCAGAAGATTTCTCATAACATTTCCCATGCTGTATCGCTCATCCACATTGTCTCTTCCCATGCACTTCAGAGGTGTGCCATGCCACACATTCAGATAAACCTGTCCTTCTTTTTTTATAAATCTTCCCGGGAAAGTGGAATCATTAATGAGAAATCCTGCCCTTGACAAATGCCGATAATAGGAAATACTGCCAAAAGGAATCATTTTGTCAATCTTCAATCCATAATGCTTTAGTTTTTCCCATACACCTGATTCATATTCTTTTCTTACAGCCAGGATCACACGATAATTCTCATATTCCTTTTTATTCAGCTCCTGCAGGATGACAAAGATATTACTCTCCAGTCCACGTCCGCTGCGTGATTCCAGCAAGACCATTTTAGGATCGATTTTCTCTTTTTCATAAAAGGTATTATAAAAAGGATACCAGGTTCCGCTTTTCAGCTTTGTTTTTATTTTAGTCAATATGGACATATGCTTTTACCTCTTCACATATCTTTTTCATACAAGGCTGCCTGACCTCATTAAAAAAGTCATTGCACCTTTGTCTCTCAGTAAAATAGGGATCCTTTCCACTGAAGGTCTCATGGATCCTATCCATAAATTCCCTGAGAGATTCCGGTTTTGCTCCGGGAGTAACCTTATCATATTCAAAATTCATTCCTCTTCCCTGCAGATATCTCTCTTTGTCATAGGGAAGGAAAATCATCGGTCTGTTAAGGATCAGATAATCAATATAGATACTGGAATAATCTGTGATCAGAAGATCAAAAATATTCAGGATTTCCATAATATCTTCCATCTGTTCATTTCCCAGATATACAACACGTCCGGAAAGATATTTTTCTGCAGTTCCCTTCTCACTGATATGAGTCCGCAGACAGATAAGCAGTTTTTCCTCTTCCAGAAATGCTTCCAGCTTATCCTTATCATAATCCTCAAAGGGAAACAATTCTGTAGAAGCATAATCCCTGAAGGTTGGAGCATACAAAATAATTCCTCTGTATTCCGGAAGATCAGGATATATTTTTTTCAGGATTTCTTTTGCTGCGTTTTCTTTAAAGAACATATCATTGCGGGGCTGACCCCAGACTTTGATTTTTTCCGCTTCAATGGCAAAGCTCTCTGCCATAATCGGAATCAGCGCTTTGGAGCAGGTCAGGATCCAGGTATAATTCTCTGTAAATATTTTCCGGAAATAAACTCTGGCCATTTTACCAAGGTTGGGATCCATCAATGCTATTTTTTTCAGGGGAATCCCATGCCACAGATTCACGATCACTCTGTCCCTGTTCAGGTGGGTACCATATACCGGCAATCCGGCAGAAGTAAACCAGACTCCTGCTTCCAACACTTTTTGGATCCCCTGTCCGGAGTTTGTCTCTATAAAATATTCCTCCCCATATTGTTCTGACAGTTTTCTCCTGAGTTGATCATCATTGATCACAAAATAAGGAGTGATCTCCGGAAGTTCAGCCCTGACATATTCAAACAAATAACGGGAATTATAATTATAATGTGAATTATCTGTAGAAGAAAAAATCCACACCCTGGGATCTGGCTTTCTCTTTACCTTATTTTTTACTAATTGTGTTTTTATCAAGCCACTTAACTTTCCCATTCCTGGTTCCTCTCTTGTCTGTTATCTTGTCAAGCGGATAAAATCATCCGCTTCGCTACTTGCTCATAACCGAATAACTGCTCCGCAGGGGACTTACTTGATTCGGTTAAAAAAATCCTGTCTGTCCTTTTGTGGGCAGGCAGAACCTTTATGCTTATTATTTACAGTCTTCACGGCTTCACATTCATCATGATCTGATCAAAAATCGCATTGGAAATCCTGAAACCGTAATGAATTCCATCTTCAATTGTTAATTCCTTGGAGTTAAATTTTCTCATCAGATAAGTATTAGTATCAATATATTTTACCCCCAGCGAAAGCTGACTGACCAATTCTCTGTTAAACTGATTAATCAGACGATTATTTTTCGTTTTCAGCTTCTGAGAATGGTGGCTGTATTTTTCTTCATTTACCGGATTCACAGATACATAATAAACGTCACATTGATATTTATGGGCAAAATCCAGCATATCCTTGTTCACAAAACGGATATACTTTTTGTAATTCAGAAGATCATTCACTCCCAGATTTATCACAATTGCAGATTTACCTTCCTCTGTAGAATTCATGACCTGTTCCATTAGGCGGGGCCAGCCTTCCCTTATCAGCCAGTCATACCCCTGTCCTGACGCTGCAATATATTCAGTATTATTCATTTTAATACCCATCCTTGATGCACGGGCAAATCTGGAATCCCCTATCATATATACTTTTTTATACGCCTGGCTGGTTCCTCCGGTACTTTTTTTCGTCTTGACTACTTTTCCCCTGTAATCCACATAACAGTACTGGCTTCCTTTTTTCAGCCATTGACTGGTTTTTATATAACCTTCCGCTGTAAAGCAGTATTCATCTCCTTTTATCCTCTTCCAGCCAGTCAGCTTTCCTTTCTGAGGATGGCAATAGTAGCATTTTTCATCAATCTGAAACCATCCGCTTAATCCCCGTCCACTGTTATCAAAATAATACCATTGATTATTCTTTATATACAGCCATTTATTTCTGGCCAGAGAATAATCTTTTTGTCCAAAACAAGACACAGTGCCATTAGAAGATTCAACCGTAAAAAACCCTTTTTTAGCTGCACCGTCTTCTCCAAAATAATACTTTTTTCCATTCAGTTTCAAAAAGCCCTTATGCATGGTTCCATCATTATTAAAGTAATAGGTTTTTCCTTTTATTACTTTCCATCCGGTTTTCTTTGCCGCTGCCACCGGAATTGTATAAAACATGGCTGCACATAACAGCAGCACACCAATGATCCAAATTTTCTTCTTTACTGTTTTCATTTATCTGTCCTTCTTGTTTTTCATTCTGATCATATCGTTTTTTACTGATCTCCAGCCTGGAGACTACTCTTTTGATTTTTTGAAGGGAATCGTCCCGCAAGCCATGGAAAATACTGATTTATGATGGTGATCACACCGCATTCCAAAAGCATCAGCTCTCCCAGAATTCCGGTAACCTCCAGATAATATCTGAGCCCAGGTGTCTCAGACAAGGTATAAAGCGCTGTCCAGCCCTCAATCACCAGACGTTTAAATCCTAAAGTACCATGGGTAGCCATAATGATCATAGAGTTCTTTCCACAGAAGCTGAGATAAGACATCTTCCACCATTTCTCCAGAAATTCCAGAATAAAGACTGCTCCCAGAGATCCCATGATTCCATCCAGATAAAACAGGAAATAATTCTCTCCCAGTTTCATAGTATTAATATCCACATGAGGATTGATCTGCGAAAAATAAATAGTAGCTGCAGACATCACAACTCCTATGAGAAATCTCAGCCATCTGTACTGCAATTTCCGAAAAATAAAGTATGCCACATATCCGGCTCCCACAAACCAGAACGCCAGAATCCCCTTACTCACTGCCAGTGTGGGAAAGGATACCAGCTTATACATACGTTCCGTCATGTTTTCTTCCCATCCCGGTAACAGATGGAGAGAAACATACCTGCATAAAACCACTGGAACTACAGCACTGATCATCTTGAAAACCATAGGCAGACGGATGATCAGGATAAAAAGAATCTGAGCAATAAAAAGAGAAGGTAAAAACCATAGTGCACTGATTCCACGCAGACTTACAGTTGTGTACCCTTGAAGGATAAATCGCTGCCAGATCCAGTCATAATCCTTCCCTTTCATAAACCCTACCAGTATATTGTAAAGAATCACAATGGTACTATAACCAAAATAGGGAATCATAAGGCTTTTAAAATGTTTCAGAACATATTGCCCTGTATTCATCTTTCTGAAAGACTGTCTCATCCCCAGCAGATAACCTGATACAATATAAAAAATAGCCAGCTTATATGCACCAAACCACTGATCTACAGGATTTCCCAGAGAAGTAATATGTCCAAATACTACCATGGTTATTCCCCAGCCCTTAGCTGCATCTAAATATCTTTTTCTCTCTGTCCCTACATTTGATGTAATATTCATGATTCCATTCCTTCCAAATTTAATACCCCTTTGATTTTAGGAATTCCAGAATACGTTTACAGTTATTCTGATCATTATATGCAAAATATTCCTGCCTCAGTGAACCATACTTTGCTTTTTCCCTGAAATCATTCTGCATATATTCCCCAAGCCCTGCAATCACTTTCTCCTCAGTGATATATCTGTCTCCGAATAATTCTTTTTTCATATCCAGATAGCTTCCGTTTGCCTGCATATACAGATCATAATCAAACTGATAAAACACCACCGGTTTTCCCAGATAATATACATCCCAGCTCACACTGGAATAGTCCGTCAAAAGCATAGAACATTCCATGATCAGTTCATTTAAAGGTCTTGTCCCCTGCTCTATCAGTTCCACATTACTGTTTTCTGTCTGAAAAGCTTTCAGAAACTCCTTCAGTTTAGGGTGAATATGGAAAATGATCTTCACATGGCCGGCAGAAAGCATGTCCTGCAGCTGCCTGTTTTCCAAAAGACTTCTGTAGCGCCTGCAATATTCACTTTCTTCAAACACCTGATCACTTTGTTCTTCCAGCCAGGGCCTCCAGGTTGGCATAAATAAAATATTTTTTTTATCTGCCTGCTCTTTATTTTTCAGCACATCCCATCTTGCAAATCCCAGAATCGGTACATTCTCTGCAGAATATCCAAAATGATCCGTCACTATTTTCTGTTCAAATTCTGATGTAACATTAAAGTAGGTCATAGGGGTAGAACCATGCTTTCCAAAAAGCCGGTCCACTCTTTTTAAGGCAGTTACTCCATGCTGCAAAAACAAAATAGGCCGTTTGCTGCTCTCTCTGGAAATAATATTGGGTTTTGGCTTCCAGGCAAATCCATGGCTTCTGGCGTCCGAAGCCACATAAATACGGGCTGCAAGCATATACAGCATGTGTCTTGTGCTCATAAATGGCACCACATTTTTCCCATACTTTTCCATGTTTCTCCACATAGGAGCTTTTTTATCTAAAATATAATATATATGCTTTTTTTCTTCCTGGGGAAGATTTTCCATACAATATTTAAAAAAATAATATCCGTTATCCTGGGCTTCCGTGGAATATTTTTCAAAAATCACCCAGATTTTTTTCCTGTTCCACAAAGGTCTGGTAAGAGTGTAAAAAGCATATACCAGATTCTCTCTGATCGCCACAGCCCTTCCATCATAGGCAGAGCAACGCCTGCAACGAAATGTCAGCATATGCTCTGTACTGGCCATAGGAAAAAGGATATGATTCTTCCCAATTCCAGCCTGATAATTTCCTAAAAGAAGTCTCATTCTGATCTGCGATGAAAGGATTACCGGAAGATATTTCCCATCTGTATCAAGAAGAAACAGATCCCAGTCACCCTCATACAGATCCATAACCTGCAGATCTGCCTGAATTTTAATCTCAGAAGTATTTTTCTTCTTAATTGTTTCACATTTCAGGACATATTTTTCCGGACGCTGAATATTTCTGCTCATAAGCACAGCATCGGAAATTCTCCCGGAATCCATACTGGCTCTCACCACAAAAACTTTATCTGTAATTTTAATATCTCTGCAAAAAATTGTCCTGTTCATTTTTACTCCGTCCATATTTTCTTATCGCGGCCACTTTTTTACAATTGCATCACAGATACGGCGGCTGTTCTGGTCATCAAAATATTTATAAAAGCTTTTCTGCATTTTTTCATACTCTGGCCGAACAACAAAACGGTCATCTGCACATCTCTCCATATACGTCAATAATCCGTCCACATCCTGCGCACAGTCTCCGAACAATTCCCTGTCCATATCCAGATAACTTCCGTGTGCCTCCATATATTTATCTCTGTCAAACTGGAAAAATACCACCGGCTTGTCCAGATAAAATACATCCCAACATACACTGGAATAGTCTGTCACCAGCATTTTACATCTCATCATCAACTCATTGGCAGGTTCTTCTCCAAATACGATCAGTCTGATCCTGTCTGATTCTACTGAAAAATCCTGTATAAATTCCCTGAATTTTGAGTGAAGATAAAAATTTGCCAAAAGATCATTTTTCTCCAGAAAGCTATGAAAACGTGGAGAATTAAGAAGCTCCATATAATTATGGAAATAATCACTTTCTTTAAATTCCTCCAGAGTTACATTCTCCAGCCAGGCTCTCCAGGTAGGCATGATCAGAATCTCTCTCAGTCCCTCAGACTTATCCTCAAGCACATCCCAGCGGGCAAAACCACTGTTTACAATTTCATCTTCCGCATAACCAAAATAGTCCTCAATGATTTTTTTCTCAAAATCCGAGGTTACCACAAACAAATCGCAGGAACCGGATTTTCCCTTTCCATAGAAAAAATCCACCTTTTTTAATGCAGTCACACCATGCTGGAGAAATACCAGAGGTTTCTTTCTTAAATACCGTTTCAGAATACTTCCACGCTGACGCATAGCGTACAAATGATTTCTGGTATCAGTACTTACCAGAAGTTCCGCTGCGATCATATAGATCATATGCCGGATACTCATAAAATCCACCAGACGGCTTTGGTAAGCATCCAGTTTTTTTCTGTCAGGAGCATCCTTAGTGATCACATAATAGATATGATTTTTCTGTCTTTTCTCTTCCTCATGGTCCATACAATGTTTAAAGAAATAATATCCATTATCCTGGGCCATCATACAGAATTTCTCATATACCAGCTGGATATGTCTGCTGTCCCAATATGGCTTCAGCAGATAATAAGCAGCAAAAGCAGTCAGCTCTTTTACCCGAAATCCCAAATGATCATATTCCCCTTCCTCACGAAACTGAAATGCCAGCTTTTTGGAAGAAGTATTATAGGGGTAAAGGAAAAATCCATTTCCTGTCTCATAGCTGCCTCTATAAAGAAAAGAAGTAAACAGACGGTATGACCTTGTCATGGAAACAGCTGCCTCAAACCTTTCTCCTGTCTCAGGATTTGCAAACATTACTACAACATCCCAATAGAGACTTTTCAGATCCACATTTTTCAATTCCAGACAGGCATCCAGATACTGCAAATCTTTTTTTATTTTAACAGTTTTGATTTCAAAATTGTAACCGCATCTTTCTTCCTCCAGCTTACTTCTGAATCGAAAAACCACCTGTTCCGGTTTATAACCATATTTGTGAGAATCTGTAACCAGATGTAAATTCAGCATTCCCTTTTTCATAGTCAGATACCGAAGATGGCAGATCTGAGTCATTTTACGAATTCGCCACTCTGTACCAAATCCCAGGAACCATCTTCCGCCCTTATCCATGTATACACACAGAAGGAAATTACCGCCTTCTTCCCCATCTTCACCGGTAAGATATATCCTATCTGTACAAGGCTGTACACAGATCCATGATTTTTTATCTTTCTGAAGATCTCTGTCTTCATTTGCCCTTTTTATGTCAGAAAAACAATAGCGATGATATTGTCCATCCTCTACTGTTTCCAAAAGGATTCGAGTACTCTTATTACGACCGTGTTCCAATTCAGATACAAGATGACCAATTTCCAGCAGAAGCTCATTTTCTTTTTCTGCTGTAACTGCATTTTCAAAATAAATTTCCTGATTTTTCACACCTGCCAGAATAACTCTCATCTGCTGAAATTCTTTCCAGGATCTGTCAGTCAGGATAATTTTCAGACTACCGTTTTTCTCAACCTGTATATCAGCATTTAATTCCTCTTCAGCCGTAAGATTATACAAAGGAAGACTCTCTGTAATAAGATTTCCCTGTGTATCCAGCTTCTGTATTCTGTATTCTTCTGTAATTTCTTCTATCCGACACTGATCCAGATTAATTTTTGTCTCCACCTGGCTTTCCTCCGATTCTTCTTATCTATATTTATTTATATTTTTATATAAGCATATCATATTTATTATAAAGAAATCTATAAGAAAGTCAATCTCTCACAGATTTTTTCAACTCAAAAAAACCGCCGATTTTCATCAACGGTTTTTCACTTATTCAGCTCATAAATTCCTCATATGCTTCCAGAACTTCCTTTGTTTCTCCCTGCATACGAAGTTCTCCCTCATGAAGCCACAAAATACTGGTACATAATTCCTGCAGCTGCTGAGAACTATGGGAAACGATCACTACGGTACGGTCCTCATTGGAAATCAGTTCTTTCATCTTGTTATAGCTTTTCTTTTTGAACTTGGCATCACCTACGCTAAGTACCTCATCGATCAACATGATATCAGCTTCCAGAATGGCTGTAATAGAAAAGGCCAGTTTGGAATACATACCACTGGAATAAGTTTTAACCGGCATATCAATAAATTTTCCCAGACCTGCAAAATTGATGATCTCATCCATTTTGGCTCTTACCTGTTCTTCACTGAACCCCAGGAGCAACCCGGACAGGAGAATATTCTCACGGCCGGTAAGTTTCTTCTGAAAACCAACTCCGATGGACAGTAAAGATACACTGTTTCCGTGGAGATCAATGCTTCCCTCATCGGGAGAAAAGATTCCTGCAATCGCTTTCAGCATTGTAGATTTTCCACTTCCATTTTTACCTACAATTCCCAGGATCTCGCCTTTTTTTACAGAAAAGCTTACTCCCTTCACTGCTTCAAACACTTCTGTATTCGTCTTTTTCAGTTGAAGCAGACTTCTCTTTATAGAAAAAGATTTCAGGCATTTATAACTGATATGCAAATCTTTTACGTCAATCGCATTTTCCCGTTCCATATTACATCACCTTTACATAACTGTTTTCATATTTATAAATTGTTTTTACTCCGATCCAGCAAAGAAGCAGTGAGACAACTCCCCACAAAACAATCAGCTTCCTGTACGGCAGAGAAGAATAAAGCATACAACGTCTGGCTGATTCAATCAGCATGGATACCGGATTACATTTCAGCAGAATGCTTCTGTATGGCTCTGAAAGCTTGGTTCCTATAGAATAAAAAATACCACTCATATAAAACATGAGGCGAAGCACAACGTTCATAACATTATAAAGATCGTCCACAAAGACTCCAAAATGAAGAACAATGCAGCTAAGCCCAAAAGTAAACAGTGCCAGTACGATCATAACAGGTATCATATAAATGATATTCCATGTCAGTGGTACTCTGTAAATGATCAGCATAATGGCGATCAGGCCAAAAGATACCAGCATTTTAAACCCATTGACCATCATTCTCTGTAAAATAAGAATATATTTGGGAACATATACCTTAGATACAATAGAGCTGTTGTTTCTCACAAGCTTTACGCTTTGAATTACTGTCTTATTAAAAAAGTTCCACAATGTAAGACCAACAAAAACAAACAAAGGAAAATATTGTACACTGCTTCGAAATACAACAATAGCAATAAAAGTATATACCATCATAAAAAGCAGGGGATCCAGTACCCACCATAGCCAGTTCAGATAAGAGCTGGCAACTTCCGCTTTCAGATCTGCCCTTGCCGCAAATTTGGCATAAGCAAAATATCTTTTCATATCTTTGATAAATCGATTCATTTTCTTCGCTCCTGTTTTTACTCTTTTATCTGCAGATCATTTTTTATCTGCGTAGAGGAAATCTCAGGTGTTCTCGGCAGATAAACCACTTTACAGCCCTCCTCTTCCAGGAAGTCAAATTTACCGGTCCAGTCATCACCCATAACAAAGGTGTCAACATGATATTCCTTTACATCTGTACGCTTCTGTGCCCAATTTTCCTCCGGAATCACCAGATCAACAAACCGGATAGCTTCCAGAAGCTGTTTTCTTTTCTCATAGGAAAAATAACATTTCTTATGTTTCTCATTCCAGTTAAATTCATCTGTAGAAAGACCAACGATCAGATAATCTCCCATCTCTTTTGCTCTTCTGAGCAGATTAATATGTCCATAATGCAGAAGATCAAAGGTTCCATACGTAATCACTCTTCTCATTTTATCCGAATTTCTCCTTTTCGTTCTTAACAAATACCAGGATCTTGATATTTACCGGCTGTCCTTTCTCATAACAGCCTCCGCAATCTTTCTAAATATAGCATAGAACAAAATAGATTTCAATAAAAAACCCGGCCAAAGGCCAGGTTTTCTGTTTTATCTAATAAATTTCTCTTATATAAGAGTTTGCTCCAACAACATTACCATGTCAGAATGAACCTCCTGAGCCTCCATGAGTCTCCCCCGAAGAACTGGTATGTACGCTGCTGCCGCCGCCGGAATCATCATCCTTGGGCTTTGCAGTCTTGGTCACCTGATGATACAGGAATACGTCATTGCTCCGGGTAATCTGCAGGCTTCCATTTACCATATAATCTGCCGCATCTGGTTTCATACGCACAGTTTTCATCTGTCCCCTCATAATTCCTGTAATAATCAGTGCAATCACCAGGCCGATTCCTATGGAAATAGGAAGTGCCCAGGGTGATAAGGGTTTTTCCGGCAGATTACCCTTATCAAAGGGTTCTCCTGTCTGAGCCTGGACTATAAACTCCTGACACAGATCTGCAAAAGTGGTAAAGCTGTCATAATAGTATCCGTCTGACAGATCAGATTGAAACTGCTCTACCATATATTCCTGCCCAGCATCTGTAAAATCATAAATGGCTTCCCCATGAGTGCTAATCCACCATTTACGCTCAGACATAGTTATGAGAAAAAGAATTCCACTGTTATCTTCTCCCATTCCATAGCCTTCATAATCGAAATAATCATCTGCATAATCCATAGGCTCTGCGCCATTGATGGTTTCTTCTGTAAGTATAACCACATCACAGTCGTACTCCTGGCTGATCTCATCCAGTTTTGATTCCAGTTCCAGAGCCTCATCCTCATCCAAAAGCCCTGCATTATCCACAAGTCTGGCAGGGTGACCGCTCTCAGCCAAAACAGTTACCGGCTGGACTGCTCCTATAGGCAGAAGCCCGGATACGGAGACTGCCGCCGCCAGAAATAAAGGTATTATTTTTTTCTTCATATTCCCAGTCCCCCCTAATGTATCAGTAATGCAACCAGATAGGCAGCAATGGAAAATACAGCTGTCAGTCCCAAAAGCCATCTGGTATAGGCACCATTATCTACTGGCAGATCACCGGTCATTCTCCCGGTCTGACCGTTCATTGCAAAAATATATTTTTTACCTCTCCAGGTAGTATTCAGGATCCAGACAGGATACAGTGCGTATTTTGCATCTCCTCCGGAAATACGAACATTGGTATTCTCCGGGATTACAGAGGCATATCCCTTTACCGTATCTCTCAATACATCCTGAGCACTTTCCTTCATTCTTTCTCTGGCTCTGTCTGTGCTCTGCTGTGCATCTACATCATACTTATCTGCCAGATATCCAGAGAGATAAGCGGTCTGAAATTCCACAGCATCTGCTACCTTGTATGGTTCTATGGATTCCATAAGATCATCCGGCATTCTGGAAGAACCGTCTACAGGCACAGACACAAAGGACATATTTCCGCTTCTGTCTACGGAATAATAACTCGTCTCTGTGTAATCATAATCACTGTCACTCCATACCCTGACCTTGGTTGCCTTGTATCGCGCATCCGCTGCCACATCTGCATCAAAGAGCCAGAACGGAACATAAATGCCTTTAATTTCATCAATATGATTTTCTCTTCGGAAAACCTTTGGAAGGAGTGGTCTTCCCTTGATATGCTTATAATAGGCTTCTTTTGCCGCTTTTTTATCAAGCTTAAAGGGAATAACCATATCCGGCCGCAGAGCACCTCTGAACCTTTCCGTCAGAATTACAGGGTTCCCACAATAAGGACAGCTTGTTGCACCTGTATTCTCATCCGATACGATCTCACCACCGCAGGATTTACAGGTGTAAACATTCATTCCATCTGTTTCCCCCTCCTGCCACTGCTTTCCCGGGTCTGTCTGCCAGTCAGAAATATCATCCTTCTGCTCGGCTTCCTTTGACAACTGTTCATCATACTTTTTCAGAGTTTCCAAATCGAACTCTGTATCACAATAGGGACACTTCATTTTTTGTGAATGACTGTCAAATTCTATGGCCCCGCCACAGGAAGGGCATTTATATTCATTTATATCAGACATAGGCTTCCCCCTTGTTGTTTTTCAAAATTTACTTTCCATCAAAATAATAAATTACATTTTCTGTTTTATGGTCTCGGTCTTCCACATTCAGCACAAAACTTACCTTTATTTACTGTTCCACATTCACAGGTCCATTCTTCCTGTGGTCTTGGTTTTCCACACTCGGCACAGAATTTACCTGTGTTCTGTGTTCCACAGCTGCAGGTCCATACTCCGGCTTGAGGTTTCGGTTTTCCACACTGAGCACAGAACTTACCTGTATTTTCAGCTCCGCACTCACATTTCCATGCTCCTGCCGGAGCCGCCGTACTCTGCTGTGCCGCCTGATTCTGTGCCGCAGACTGTGCTGCCTGCTGTGCCCCCATCTGGTAAAGGCCCTGCATATTGGCTCCACCAGCCTGCTGTGCCATTCCCATTCCCATAAATCCGGTCATTGCTCCTGCTGTATTAGAAGCTGCTGACTTCATAGCGTCTGCCTGAGCTCCGGCCAGTGTAGCTGCTGCCATAGTCGGATCCCTGAGAATTGCATTCTTCTGTGCATCCTTGATCAGCTGCGCATCCTCTTCCGGAAGAGTTACCGGATTCAATGCAATGGACACAATAGCCAGACCTCTGATTTCCTTCCATTTTTGAGTCAACTCCTTGTTCATGGCATCGCAAAGCTCATTCACATGTCCCGGAATAGCACTTGGACGGATTCCCAACTCAGATATCTGGGCAAATGCAGGCTGCAGGGCGCTGACAAACTCTGTTTTTAACTGATCCTGGATCTGATCTCTGTCGTACTGCTGCTCCACATTTCCGCACACATTGGCATAAAACAGAAGAGGATCTACGATTCTGTAGGAATATACACCATTGCAACGTACAGATACATCAATATCCAGACCAATATTTCTGTCTACTACTCTGAATGGAATAGGATTTGCTGTTCCGAATTTGTTTCCGATCAGCTCCTTGGTATTAAAATAGTAAACTCTCTGATCTTTTCCTGTATCTCCACCATATGCAAAACGTTTTTTCATGGTATCAAAAGTATTCAAAATACCTTCACTGAGATTTCCACTGAAAATACTTGGCTCTGAAGAAGTATCATATGTAAATTCTCCCGGCTCAGCACAAACCTCTACAACCTTTCCCTGTTCCACAATGATCATACATTGGCCGTCAGCCACTGCAATACCGGAACCATTGGAAATAATATTATCATTTCCCCGTTTATTAGAGGAACGACCCCCGATTCTTTTCTCACCTTTCACCACAAGTACATCATTATCAATTGCTTCACAATAGAAAAACTCTTTCCACTGATCAGCCATTGTTCCGCCAAATGCACCTGCTGCCGCTTTAATTAATCCCATAGTTTATCTCCTTTCAAAACTTTCATTATCTTGTTTTCATTCTTTTCCCGAATTGTATGAATCTTTATGCATAAATTTATCATATCATATTTTCTCAGTCCTGTCATTCGCAAAAACTCCTGTTTTCTGTCATTTTACAACATATATAGTCAAGCGGATATTCGCAAAAAAACCGCTGTATAAGTTTTCTTTCTTATACAGCGGCATGTCAATTTCTGTTATTAATTCTTTACTTCTTATCTATTCTGTTATAATAATGAAGCACCTAAAGCCTTGCATGCATCTGTAGCTTCATCATCCGGTTCCTCCTGGCAGATCACGCTGTCGCATACAAGATTTGCACCTGCTTCTTTACAGGACTCTTCCCAGTTACGCATCCATTCTCCGTCTCCCCAGCCGTAAGAGCCAAACAGAGCGATGTTTTTGCCTTTCAGGGCATCTTTGCATCCATCAAACATTGGCTCGAATTCTGTATCTTCAAGAACTTCATCTCCCATTGCAGGGCATCCGAAAGCGATTGCATCATATTCAGCAACTTTAGAACCATCAAAATCCTCACAGGTATGAAGAACAGCCTCGCCGCCTTTTTCCCTGATTCCGTCTGCAACTGCCTTTGCCATTGCTTCTGTGTTTCCTGTGCTACTCCAATATACAACTGCTACTTTACTCATGATTAAAATCCTCCTTAAAATCTGCTTTAACAGTAATTCTCATTTTATTTATAATAAAAAGTCACAGGACTTTTCTATTATACAACTTCTTAAACAAACATTATTTATTCCCATGCCTGTTCGATGTTATAGAAACACACCTTTGTCAAACGATGTTCGTAGTTCGTATAATTTAGGATATTTACGCCGCTACTGTCAACTGGCGAACGCTTCTTCCCTGGTTCCAAAGCCGAACATATACGCTGGTACATTTCTTGAATCTCGCAAAGGCTTTTACTGCTTCACATTCATTACAGTAAACTTTCCAGCAGCCCACACATTTACAATTCTGCCCGACATTTTTAATAAACCCGATCACATCCCCCAACGGATATCCAAGAAACAAACCTATCTCATGAGGGAAATCCTCACGCTGCACAAGACGGCCTCTCAGTCTCTCCAGGGCATATGCAGGATCCGTACTCTCATAGCCGTATTTCTTCATAAATTGGGCTACACCGGGTTTCTTCAGATCTCTTTCCAGACTGGAAAAACGGCAGACATAGATCAGTGCCTTGCTTTCACTCTTGCGAAGAACTGTGAGAGAAACACCTTTTTCCTTTACGCATTCATTAAAATCCTCTACGCTTTTCCATAATTCTTCCTCAGATTCATATTTATATGTAAAAAGATTTCCGGTTTTAATAGATGCCAATGTAGGTGAACAATGTTCGATCACAGATTTCTCCAGCATGTTATGATTCCTTTCTCGATAGCAAAGCGTAAGTTAGAATGCGCTAACTATTTATTAAAAAATAAAGCTTTACGAAACATTTTATCACTTTTGTTTGCTGTAAGGCTTGAATTTACTGCTGCAAAAGGTCTTCAACAGATTGGTCAGTGGTTTAAGTTATTTTCATCTAACTTCATAACTTAATATATACTATCTGCTATATTCTGTCAAGTTAATTTTATATAACTTTTTTTTAGTAACTGCCTTTTTTAACCGCAAAAAACAGAGGAATATGCCAGTTGCATACCCTCTGTTTTTCTTATTGTTTCCTTACAGCAATTTCATAAAATCTCAGCCTTCTATACAGATCGTACTTCCAACTCCATCTTCTGTCCTTTTCTTGGTTACTATGATTTTCTTATCAATACGTTCTTTCAGTTCTGCCACATGGGAAACAATCCCCACCAGTCTGCTTCCCTGACTGAGATCCTTCAATGCACGGATTGCCTGATCAAGGGCATCTTCATCCAGAGATCCGAAACCTTCATCCACAAACATGGTATCAAGCTGGATTCCACCGGAGCTTGACTGAATTTCATCAGAAAGCCCCAGTGCCAGAGACAGGGATGCCTGAAATGTTTCTCCTCCGGATAAGGTCTTAACACTTCGGACAGTTCCATTGTAATGATCTACTACATCCAGTTCCAGACCGGTTTTCCCTACCCTGCTCTTATTTTCTTTCCTGCGGACTAACTCATACTGACCGCTGCTCATAGTCATCAGGCGGATATTAGCACGCCCAAGAATGCGGTCAAAGTACTGCATCTGGATGTAAGTTTCCAACATGATCCTTGCCTTACCTGTGATCGTACCATTGGCAGTGTCTGAGAGAGATTTCATCCACTTCCAGCGAGTTTCTGTTTTCAGAAGTTCTGTCTGCTGCCTGCGGATTTTTTCATACATGTCACTGTTTATTTCCAGCCGGGCATGGATTTCATCACGATTTGCTGAAAGTGATTTCTTTTGCTGTGCAAAGCTTTCTTTCTGAGCATTCAGTTCCTCAGCCGAAATATTTATGGCTTCTTTCAGCTGTTCTGTCAGAGATGTGATTACAGAATTCAACTCTGTCATTTTTTTCTCTAATACTTCTTTCGCTTCTGTTACTGTCTTGTAATGTGTTTCAAGCTTCTTTTGTTCCGCCGTCTTAAGCTGAATCTGAGACAGGATTTCTTCTTTTGTTCTCTCACCCAGCTCTTTTTCCATGTTCACTCTCTGTTTTTGCAGCTGCTCATACCTGGATTTCTCTGCTGCTGTCTGCTGCTGATTCTGATTAATCTGGTCTGTGAGCGTTGTGAGTTCTGTCTGAGTCTTACCAATCTGCATTTCCAGAAGTTTTCTCTGTTCCAGAAGTGTTGTCAGATCCTTTTGTTTCTGTTCCAGAATATTCTGCTGCTGTTTCAGCCATTCTGCTGCTCTCTTTCCCTGCAGCAAAACCTGTGATACATTACCAGTTTCCTTTTGATGCACTGTTTCACTGCTGTGGTTCTGTGACAGTTCCGGATCCGTTTTCATCCTCTGTCTTGTATTCTCTTCATAGATCCATGTCAGTACAGGCTCCTTCAATTGGTTCTGCAGCTGCTCCTGAATACTCTCCAGCTGACTCTTTCTCTTTTCAAGACTGATCTGTAATTTCTGAAATTCTTTTGCATGATGCTCCGACTGTCTGGTAAACTCTTCCTTTTTCTTCAACAGATCCTGATAAGCTTTTTTCTGTTTTTGGATTTCTTCTAATCCTGTCTGTACGCTGCTTTTCTGATTTTTTACAAATAAGCATAATGCATGATCAGGAAGTTCCTTTCGAAGTATCTCCTGTGTCTCCTCTTCTGACAGAAACTGTGCTGCATAGCTTTTAACCCCTTCTGTCAGTTCTTCCCTACAGCGCTGCACCAGTCCTGCAGCCTCTCCTGCCTGCACACTTGCGTCAGATGCCGCTTTTTCTGCAGCTTCTGTTAACTTTTTCTGTTTTTTCAGCTGTTCTTCTGTGGGAACTTCCTTGGGAGTCTGCGTAAGCTTTGGATGATGAACAGAACCACATACCGGACACGGCATTCCATCCTGAAGATCTGTTGCCAGTATACCTGCCTGCCCATCCAGATAAGCCTGCTCCATTTTGTTCAGAATTTCTTTTATTTCTGCCCGTTTCTGAGAAGCAGTCAGATAACCCTTCTTTTTGCTCTCTGCTTCCTTTTCCAGATCCTGATACCGTTTCTGCTGATCTTCTATTTTCTGTATCTGCTGCAAACGCATGACCAGACTGTTTTCTTTGATTTCCAGATTCCCACAGGAAACAATTTTCTCTTCCAGATCAGTCAGATCCTTTTTTACCTGTTCCGCAAATTGTTCTTCCTCTCTGGACTGTATTTCCAGTTCACTGATTTTTGTCTGAAGAAACTTCAAATTTCCGCAGTTCTTATAAATTTCTGCATAAAGAGTATCTATCTTTTCTTTCCGGAAATCTGTCTCTGCTTTTTCTTTCTCCGCACTGTCTGTTGTCTGATATTCTTTTTGTTTTTCTTCAAAAACAGCTTTCATTTCTTTCTGACGATTCTGCAGCTCTGTACCGTCCGTTCCCAGTTTCTCTATCTGCTGGAAAGCCATCTCTGTTTCTCTGAGCAGATTTTCCAGCTTTGTATAACGCTCCAGATTCTCTTTTTCTTTCTGTATAGAAAGCATCAGGCCTTGAATCTCCTCCGGCTCCTTTGCCCCATTTTCTGCATCTTTTTGTGCCTGTTTCAACTGTGGAAGCAATGCTTCTTTCTCTTGCAGAAGTTGTTCCTTCCTTGCCTTTGCATCTGCTTCTTTATGAGCCTTTCCCAAAAGCTGATTTACTTTTTCCAGTTCTTTATCGTTCTCTTTGATCTGCTTATTCAAATTTTTCAGCGTCTCTTTATCTGCCTTCAGAAACTGCTCCAGGATTTCCAGACCTTCTTCCAGATTTCCCTCAAAGCCATTCTTCTCCATCAATATCCACTGTTGTCCCAACTGGTCTTCTGTAGAATATCTGACCTGTTCCGTATACTGGCGGATACTTCTCAACAATTCTTTATACGCCTTGTCCAGACCTCCGGCCTCGAATTTTAATTTTTCCTGAATTACCTTGTAAATATCCGTATGGAAAAGCTTTCTGAAAATATTACTGCGTTCCTCTGTATCAGCCAGCAACAATTTTCTGAAATCTCCCTGCGCAATCATGGCAATCTGCGTAAACTGCTTCATATCCAGTCCGATCAGATCAGTAACCGCCTGATTCACTTCCTTCAGCTTTGTCACAGGAGCTCTTCCATCAGAAAAAGTAAGCAATGCTTCCCCTTTCTGGGTGGTCATTCCAGTACCTCTGGTCTTTGGACGCTCATAATCCGGGCTTCGTTTCACCGTATACACTGCATCTCTATATTCAAAAATATATTCCGCATACGTAGGTGTTTCCGGTTTTGCATACTTGCTTCTGAGCATGGATGCCTCCCGGACTCCTCCACTTGTCTCCCCGTACAACGCAAATGTAATCCCATCAAAGATTGTGGTTTTTCCTGCCCCTGTGTCTCCGGTCACCAGAAAAAGTCCCTGTCCTCCAAGCTGTATGAAATCGATCACAGTCTCATCCGCATATGGACCAAATGCAGATAATGTCAGCTTTAATGGTTTCATACGCGCACCTCCTTCAGATTCTGGATCAGTTTCTCCACAAACTCTGTCTGCTCTTCTTTCATAGGTTCATTATTTAACAGTTCATAAAACTCCTCAAACAGTTCCAGCTCTGACTTCTGTTCCTGAGCCTCCACTGCCTGAACTTCCCTGTTTTCACGTGTTCGTTTATTATCATATTCCAGACGCATCAGATTGGGATAAACAGTACGCAGCTTCTGAAGTGCCCCCGGCACATCTTCCTCATCCGTCAGGGTGATCTGAAGATAATCCATCTTATTTTCAGCAGTATAATGATCCTTCGCTGTCACATCCATATAAGTTCCCCTTAGCCTACGCATATCATGTTTGGGAATCAAAGGTACTGTACTGACCGTCACATTTCCTTTCTCCAGAAGCTCCACAATCGTTACTGACTTTTTATGATCTGCTTCCGAAAAAGAATACTTAAGCGGCGTCCCACTGTAACGCAAGGTCTCTCTCCCCATTTTCTGAGGTCTGTGGATGTGTCCCAGTGCCACATAGTCAAAATCCTCAAATACCTCCGCGCTGACATTATCAAGACCGCCAACCCATGTTTCTTCTGAGTCACTTCTGTCTGCTCCGGTCACAAACTGATGTGCCACCAGCACATTTCTCTGTGTCGTATCGATCTCACACTCCTGCAGAGCAGCCATAACACCCTCTTCATAAGTATTAATGTCATCCCTCTGTAAAGCATGGCGTACTGCCGCAGGTTTCAAAAAGGGCAGAAGATATACAGATATTGGTCCATACTGATCTTTTAACACAATCCTTTTCATCTCTCCATCATAGACCTGCGAAATATAAACATCACTACTTTCAAACAGATTCGCCCCAAAGGAAAGCCTTTCTGCAGAATCATGATTTCCACTGATCATGTACACCGGGATCTCAGCTTTAGCCAATCCTGTAATAAATTCATCAAACAGCTGCACTGCCTCTGCCGACGGCACTGTCTTGTCATAAACATCCCCTGCGATCAGAACTCCATCTACTTTCTGTTCCTCAAAGATTTTCATCATCTGATCCAGAATATACCTCTGATCCTCCAGCATGGAAAAATCATGCACCCTTTTTCCAATATGCAGATCCCCAATATGCCCAAACTTCATCCCACATTTCTCCAATCTAAATATCATTCCTGCCTGCTCTGTCTGCCGGCGGCATACTGTCAATTATTTATTTCACTTTCAGAATATTTTTGCTATCCTGATACTCCTCTGGAATTTCTTCTGTAAGAATTTTTGCATCTGTAAACTCGCCGAATGTCACAGAACTTACTTCGCCAAACTTTGACTTGTCTGTCAGAATATATACATCTTTGCACTGCTTCATTGCAGTACTCTTGACGATTGCTTCACTGGTATCCGGTGTGGTAAAGCCTTCTCTTCTGGTGATTCCATTTGTTCCGAAAAATCCCTTTGTAAAATGATACATCTGGATCATCTGCATTGCCTGGCTGCCTACAACTGCCTCGGTAGAACTCTTCAGTTCTCCCCCGATCAAATAAACCCGGATTCCCATCTTTGCCAGAGTCTGGGCGTGAGATACTGCATTGGTGACAAAGGCCGCTCTTACACCTTCCAGATATTCCAGCATCAAGCCAGTGGTGGTTCCTGCATCCAGGTAAACGAAATCATCCGGTGCGATCAGGCTGGCTGCATATTTTGCGATTTTTTTCTTTTCTTCTTTATTCAATTCTGATTTCTGCGCTACAGTCGGTTCATAGGCAGTTACTTTATGATTTAATGCTACTGCACCGCCGAAAACCTTGGTAAGTTTTCCTGCTTTGTCTAATGCGGTAATATCTCTGCGTACTGTGGATTCTGATGCATCCAGAAGTTCTCTCAGTTCTGTTACTGTAACACTCTTTTTTTCTTCCAGAAGCTTCAGAATAATATCAAATCTCTGTTCTGTAAGCATATACTTCTGCCTCCATTATATATTTACTTTGATTATGTACTTCTGATTATTTTCTCCGATATCTACGAATTGCTCCGCTGCTTCGCAGCTCCCCCAATTCTGCAAACATTCGGAATCCGCAGATTTACTTCGTAAATCGCTACTTCCTCATGTTTGGCGGGTCCCAAGTTCAAAAGTCTTATCGTGCAAGCACGAACGACTTTCTGACCTTTTGACCCTGATATCTCATTATAACAGAAACAGGAGATGAATGCATCATCTCCTGTCTGTCAGTTTCTTATATTTAATTCTATGAATTACAGGTTCTCCTGCATGAATTTGCTTACTGCTTCGTATGCTGCTTCTTCATCAGCACCTTCGATCGTGAATGTTACTTCATGGCCTTTCTTAACGCCAAGTCCCATCAGTGCAAGAAGTTTTCTGCAGTCTACTTTTTTACCCTCTTTTTCGATGGAGATCGTTGACTCAAAACCTTTTACCAGTTTTACAAGCTCTCCTGCAGGACGTGCGTGGATTCCTTCATTGTCTGTAACCACATACTTAAATTCTTTCATTTTGATATCCTCCATGTTTTTTATTTTAATTTTTTCATTATTGCTTTTTATTTCGCTGCTTATGCTGCTTTGTTGAATGGTCGGCCCATATCAATAGCCATCATTCCACCAAGCACTATGCTTAAAATTACTTTACTAGAACTTCCCATTCCTGTCAAGGCATTGTTCAGACCTGTATTAATGCCACCCATAATTGGGTTACTGTTCACTCTGTTCCCATTAATACATTTCGTCCATCAGGCAGATCTGTTATTCTCATCTTTTCTTCCCCCTTTATTATTTTTCGGTTATCTGACCATAAAACGCTTCTATTTCTTCCTTTGTTGCAAGATTTTCAGAAAATGCACTTGCACTTCCTGCTGCAATTCCCATGTGGAATGCATGTTCGTAATCCTTCTTCTCCATCCAGCCTGCAACAAATCCTGCTACCATGGAATCTCCAGCACCCACACCATTGACCAGTCTGCCTTTCGGTGCAGGTTCTTCAAATACCTGTCCGTCCTCTGCTATCAGAACCGCACCTTCGCCAGCCATGGAGATCAGCACATTTCTTGCACCTTTTTCCTGCAGTTTCTTTCCATAAGGAATTACATCTTTTCTTGTTTTTAATTCTACACCGAAGATCTCTCCCAGTTCATGATTGTTTGGCTTTACAAGGAATGGATGATATTTCAGAACATTAACCAGAAGATCCTTTGTAGCATCAACTACGATCATCACACCTTTTCCATCCAGCCTTGCCATGATCTGTTCATACATGTCATCCGGCATAGAAGATGGAATGCTGCCTGCCAGGAAAAGTACATCGCCTTCTCCAAGCTCTTCCAGTTTCTTCATCAGTTCCTCTACTTTATCCTTGCTGATCACCGGTCCTGCACCATTGATCTCGGTTCCGTCAATAGATTTCAGTTTCAGATTGATTCTTGAAACCCCTTCACTAATCTGAATGAACTCAGATTTCACTCCCATCTCATGTAATCTGCGGATAATTTCTTCCCCTACAAACCCTGCGGTAAATCCAAGTGCAGTGTTCTCAATCCCAAGATTCATAAGGACTGTGGAAACATTAATTCCCTTTCCCCCCGGAAGCATCAGTTCTGAACTTGTTCTGTTTGTCAGTCCCAGTTTAAAATCATCTACTGAAACGATGTAGTCCAGAGATGGATTAAAAGTTACCGTGTAAATCATCTCTTCTTTTCCTCCCGTTTTATATTGATATACTTTTAGAGTCTTTATTGCACTTGCTCAAAAAGATTCCAATAGTACATATTTTCATGTCGTTCCTGCATGTTCGTGACTGCTTTTTGTTTACGGTCTTAGTATAATGTCATATTCGTTCAAAGTCAATCAAACTAATTCATAAAAATAATGACTGATTTTGGTTAACTTTGCACAAAATAAAGTCATATTCAGTCAAATATAAGCAAAAAAATCCTCTGATCAAGATTTAAGTTCCATAATCAGAGGATTCACTGTTTTCAGTTATTTTATTACTTTTGATTTCTTACATTTTATGCTTTTCTGCTGCAAAAAATGTTTTTGTTTCTTTTACGATCACTCCGCTTAATGCGAACAATGCGATCATATTCGGAATCGCCATTAGTCCGTTGAAGATATCTGCGATCGTCCATACAGCACTTACTGTCATATACGGTCCGATAAACACTGCCAGAATGTAAAGCCAACGGTATGTAAGGATTGTTTTCTTATGTCCGTTTGTCAGATATTCCAGACATCTTTCACTGTAATAATCCCATCCAAGAATCGTAGTAAATGCAAAGAATACCAGACAGATCATTAATACAAATGCTGAAATCTGTCCAGGGATCGGAAGTCCGTGCTGGAATGCATAGGTGGTTACCTGAACACCTTCCAGACCTTCTACCTGCCATGCACCTGTCAGTACGATGGAAAGACCTGTCATTGTACAGATCACGATCGTATCAATAAATGTACCGGTCATGCTTACAAGGCCCTGACGTACAGGCTCTTTTGTCTGAGCTGCTGCCGCTGCGATAGGTGCACTACCAAGACCTGCTTCATTTGAGAAGATACCACGAGCCACACCTTTCTGCATGGATACGATCATTGTTCCTACCACACCGCCTGTCACTGCTGACGGATTAAAGGCTCCCTTCACAACTGTAACGATTGCTGCCGGAATCTCTGTAATGTTTAAAAGAATCAGCGCAACACTGAAGATCAGATAAATCACCGCCATAAACGGTACAATAATCTGGCTGACTGTTGCAATTCGTTTCAGACCTCCGATGAGGATTGCTGCAACACAGGCTGCAAGAATCAGGGAAGAAATTACAACTGCCCAGGAATACTCTCCAAGGAATGGGATATTCACGCAGTTTGATTTGTTCGGATCAAAGAAATTCTGAACTGCACTGGAAATACCATTTACCTGGCTGAATGTACCAATTCCGAAAAGACCTACGCATACACCAAAGAATGCAAAAATCTTTGCAAGCCATTTCCATTTTGTTCCCATACCTTTCTCAATGTAATAGAAAGGACCGCCAAGACTGTGACCGTCTTCTGCTACCACACGGTATTTCACTGCAAGAAGACCTTCAGAGAATTTTGTTGCCATTCCGAAGAATGCTGCAAGAATCATCCAGAATAAAGCTCCGGGACCACCGGCGCAGACAGCAGTTGCAACACCGACGATATTACCGGTTCCGATTGTGGCGCTCAGTGCTGTACATAAAGCTGCGAAGCTGGAAATCTCACCGTCGCCTTCTTCTTCGTTTTTAAACATCCATTTTAATGCAAGGGGGAGTCTTCGTATCTGAAGAAGTCCAAGTCTGGCAGTTAACAGGATACCACCTGCCATGATCAGGACCATGAGGGGCACGCCCCAGACCAGATTGTCTACTGTTGTCAAAAAAGAATTGATCGCTTCCCACATAATAATAAATCTCCTTTTTCTTTTAAAAAGTGTAATATATTGTACAGCTGGGAAACAAAGTAATAACAGACCGTTTCAAAAATCAGAAGTTCAGAAAATACTGTTCATATAGTTCATATGAATCAGCGGGGATGATAAAGCATCCTCTGTCCTTTTGCCTGAGAGATTCAAGACACGAATCAGATAACCATTTGTGGGCAGCTATTGATAATTCGTGTTATTTGCACCTTCGGCCCCCGATCTAACGGGTGTCTCCAGAGAAACGATCCATTTGCAGTTCTTCCCTGCATCCAGGGAACCTGAGAGTTTTACTCCTTCGGCGGGTATAGCCTTTTGTGTGGCTTCCTCTTTCCTGCAAACTTCACCTCGTTAATTTGCTGTTACTGTGGTATACTATATCTCTTAAATTTGAACTCGTCAATAGAAAATTAAACTTTTATAAAAAAAGTATAAAAATTCGTTACTGTTCACACGTCACTATCCCGCGAGGTGTTTTGGCATGAAAATGCCAAAATCCCGAGACATACCGCGCGAATTTATGCGAATAGCATAAATTCTGTGCATCGCGAAGCGTGTTACTGAGAACGGAGTGAACAGTAACAAAAATTCCAGAGATTTCCACCTTGTAAAATCCCTGGATATTTAAATAATTTTTATACATCAGCCATATCAGCCGCAAACAGTGCTGCGCCAAGTGCACCGCAAAGCTGAGCCTTGTCACTGATTACCAGCTTTGTTCCAAGCTTCTCTTCCAGTGTCTTTACCAGACCCTTATTCTTAGAAACACCACCGGTCATCATATATTTCTCCTCGCCGCCCACACGTCTGGTAAGAGCTGCGGTTTTTACAGCAACCGCCTTATTCAGACCATGGACAATATCATCTGTTGCCTTATTCTGGGCGATCAGAGATACAACTTCTGATTCTGCAAACACTGTACACATACTGGAAATTGTAATATCTTCTTTGAATTCCAGCCCACATTCGCTCATCTGATCCAGATTCATTTCCATGGTACGTGCCATCATTTCCAGAAATCGTCCGGTTCCTGCCGCACATTTGTCATTCATAACAAAGTTTGCAACTGCACCGTTCTCATCCAGTCGGATCACCTTGCTGTCCTGTCCGCCAATATCAATAACAGTACGGACTTCCGGATTCAGGAAATGCGCACCTCTTGCATGACAGGTGATCTCTGTGATACTCTTATCACCATTTTTAATAGCTGTACGTCCGTATCCGGTAGTAACCAGCGCATCAATATCTTCTCTCTGCAATCCGGCCTCTTTCAATGCCTCTGCAAGGGCACGGTCTGCTCCAATAGCAGCTCCTGCTCCTGTAGGCAGGATAATACTGGTCACAATCTCATGATCTTTATTTAAAATCACCACATCTGTACTGGTGGAACCACTGTCAATCCCTGCGAAATAGCCTTTTCCCATTTTTCTCTCTCCTTTTGTGTCTCCATCTATGGTCTGCTCCAGTGTTTCAGGCTGAATGCTCTCTGCAAAAGCTTCCAGCCTGGTAAGAAGCTGACCGCTGCTCTGAATAGTATAATCTGATTCAATTTTTAAAAGAGGTACATCTGTATGGTTCTTAATCTCAGCATATTCGAAGCTGTAAAAATCACAAAACTTCACTGTATGATAAATAATTCCTGCAACAGACGGATCATTATAAAGCTTCTTACGGCCTGTGGGGTCCATCATCCGCATACATGGAATCTGCCCCAGAAGCTCTCCTGCATACCAGTCCATCAGTTCATCAAAAGAAGCACCCTCCGGTGGAAGTATATTTCCCACAGAGCGGTTATGCACACAGGTATCATTCTCTACAGGAAGGGGCATAGCCTTGCTGGTCATTTCAAATAATTCCTGTCCCATTCTGGCACCAAGCACTGCAATATGAGGCTTTGTAATTTTCTCCTGTGCATGGAAAGCAGCCCGGAATTTTCCGGCATCAAACTCTGTACCTTTGTACTGCGCATAAGCCTTGGCCAGCCCTTTTAACTGTGCAGCCATACGCTCTCTGCTGCAGGCACTGTCACAGTGAAGCACATCCAAAATATAAAGAAAATCCAGCTTACCGCTTTCCAGCAGAATATCATACACACTTCGGATGGTATCACAGCAGCTCACCAGAACAAGTTCCTTAATTTTTCCCTCCATGACTCCTTCCAGAAGTGTTTTCCCAAAACCACAGATATTGGGATGTGAAACCTGATCAGCCAGGTCAAAGCCATCCGGCATATGGTTAAAGTTCTCACATTCCCCGCCAAGAGATTCCAGAAGCTCAATTGGAGTATATTTACAGACATAATAAGTTTTATTCATTCTCAGCACCTCCCAGCATTTCCAGAAAAGCTCCCAGCCTGGTGGAAGTCTGTCCTTCTCCTCCATGGCTTCGATCACACCCGTCACCGTCCAGGATCAAAAGGGGCAGTCCGGCTTCCTCAAATTTCTTCTTTGCAAGCTGTGCAGCTCCAAGGGTATGTTTACAGCCCCAATGTCCAAACCACACAGCACCGTCTGCTCCTGCCTGTTTCGCATGACGGATGCCGGCTTCAATCCTTCTAAGTGCACTTCCGTTCAGTGAATGACATACCATTCTTTCTGCCATTGCTTCAAAGGGATTCTCAGGATCAAAGTCCGGCTCACAGGTTTCTGCAAGTTCACATCCCACAATCTGGGCTTTCTCACTGAAGCAAAGCTCCTGGCGCACTGCATCCGACCAGAACGGAATGGTATGCATCCAGTAAATGTGTTTCCCTTTCGCTGCCGGTGCTTTCTTAATATCTTCAAGAAGCATCTGTGTATACTTTTCTTCTTCTGCTGTTCCAAGAAGGATATTGTTGGTCATTCCTGCATATAACGGTGTGACCAGATCAGAGGGCACATATCTGTCCGCACGCAGCTGCTGATATTTCCTATAATTTTCCAGAGTCCGCTTACTGCAGACAAGGCGTTCCTTTAATCTGTCCTCAGAGATTGTTTTTCCTGTATTTTTTTCCAGAAATACTTTTAAATCCCTTAACTGATCTGCCACATACTGTACATTCTCTTTCGTCTGATTCCATGGTACATCAATGGCAAATACAGGTACCTGGTAGAAATCTGCCAGGGTACGGAATGTAAGCAGGTTGGCATCGCAGGTCAGGTTGGTATAAACAATACATTTGGGCTTTGGCAAAAGTCCTTTCTGCGCTGCACCCAGAAATGTCTTATGATAACTGCACAATGTCTCTGCAATTCCCTGATTCTCTGCCTGCTGTAAAAATGCTCTCTCCGCTTTGCTTGCAGAAAGATAGCAGGAAAATCCCTCTACATTATAGGGATGTAATCCCACCTCCTGCATCATTTCGCAGGGAGTAAAAATACTTACAATAACAGAATCTTCCGGTTTCTGAAGGGGACGCAGCATGGTATCCATCATCAGATTTGCAAGATGCCTGTCTGCAGGCATCAGTCTCTTGTCCTGCATATAACGGAACTTCAGATTCTGTGCTTCCCAGCCGGTTTTTAGCAGCCAGCGGGCTGAGTCTGGCTTTGTATTAGTCAAATTTTCAACATAATGACCAAATGTCTCAATAATCTGCATAATTTTCTTCCTCATTATGGTGATGATAATTTATCAGTTGTTGGCGCACAAATAGCGCTACGGAATATTTTAGTAATATCTTTTTTTCAAGTCAAGCTAAATTTTCTCCAAAGTTCACCTGTTTTTGTACATTTTTCTTGACAAAAAAGTCTTAAATGATACACTTTTGAATGTATTATTTTTCAAAAAAGGCAGAAATAATATAGGAAAGATTTTTACGAAAGGAAGGAATTTTTAAAATGCGTTCATTGGCAGTTTATTTAAAAAACTACAAAAAAGAAAGCATCCTGGCGCCATTTTTTAAATTTCTGGAGGTTGTATTTGACCTGATCGTTCCTATCGTCATTGCACAGATCATTGACGTAGGTATTGCAAACCATGACAACAAATACATTGTCCAGAGATTTTCTATTCTTATACTAATGGCGGCTCTTGGTCTTGCCAGTACCATCACAGCTCAGTTCTTTGCCGCTAAAGCCAGCGTGGGCTTTGCCACAGAATTAAGACAGGCAGTTTATGACCATGTACAGCGTCTGTCCTTTACAGAGCTGGATACCCTGGGAACAGACACCCTGATCACAAGACTTACCGACGATATCAATCAGGTCCAGAACGGACTGAACATGGGGCTTCGTCTTCTTCTTCGAAGTCCGTTTATCGTACTTGGGTCCATGGTCATGGCATTTACCATTGACTTTAAATGTGCCCTGGTTTTTGCTGTTGCGATCCCCTTTCTGTTTCTGGTTGTCTTTGTCATTATGTTTCTCAGTATTCCTCTGTTCAAAAAGGTACAGGGAAAACTGGACACAGTAACCGGACTGACCAGAGAAAACCTTACAGGCGTCCGCGTTATCCGTGCATTCTGCCGTGAGAAAGAAGCTGTTGCAGAATTTGATACCCGCAATCAGGAACTGACAAAGTTAAATCTCTTTGTAGGAAAGCTTTCCGCTTTGTTAAATCCGGTCACCTACGTACTGATCAACATTGCCACTGTCATCCTGATCCAGAAGGCAGGAGTAGAAGTAAATCTGGGCGGTATGCAGCAGGGACAGGTGGTTGCCCTTTATAACTACATGGCTCAGATGATCGTGGAGCTGATCAAGCTTGCCTCCCTGATCATCACTCTGAACAAATCCGCAGCATGTGCAGGACGTGTGGCAGATATCCTGAAAGTGAAATCTACTATGAACTACCCGTCTTTCTCCACATATTCTGCTCAGACATCGAAGGACCTTGCAACAGCAACTGCTGATGCATCACTTTCTGAAACTTCCATCGCATTCAATGACGTAACCTTTGAGTACAGCGGTGCTGGTGCCCCCAGCCTTTCCCACATCAGTTTTTCAGTAAAGAAAGGCCAGACAGTAGGTATCATCGGTGGTACAGGAAGCGGAAAAACCACTCTGGTAAATCTGATCTCCAGATTCTATGATGCCAGCAACGGAACTGTTCTGCTGGATGGTCAGAATATTGAAAATTACACCAGAAGTGATCTCCGCTCCAGAATCGGCGTTGTTCCCCAGAAGGCAGCTCTTTTCAAAGGTTCTATCCGGGACAATCTGAAATGGGGTCGGGAAGATGCCTCTGACGAGGATCTGTGGCAGGCACTTACCACAGCACAGGGAAAAGAGGTGGTAGAGGGGAAACCGGGACAGCTTGATTTTATGCTGGAACAGAACGGTAAAAACCTTTCCGGCGGTCAGAAACAGCGACTTACCATTGCCCGTGCCCTGGTAAAAAAACCTGAAATCCTGATTCTGGATGACAGTGCCAGTGCCCTAGACTTTGCCACTGATGCAGCACTGCGTAAGTCTCTCAACAGACTTGACTGGAAGGTAACTACATTTCTGGTATCCCAGCGTTCCTCCAGCATTCAGCAGGCAGACCTGATCCTTGTTCTTGATAACGGTACTCTGGCAGGTAAGGGTACTCATGCTGAACTGCTGCGTACCTGTGATACTTACCGGGAAATCTATTTCTCCCAGTTTCCGGAAGAAAGAGACAAATACGCCTCTGTATCTGCTGGTAATATAATGAAGGAGGTGACTGTATGAGCAGATCAACAGTAAAGGATCCTGCTAAAAGTAAAAGCAGCGAAACCTTTTTTAAAGTACTGCGTTTCATCGGAAGATACCGTTTTCTGCTGATCCTCAGTATCATACTGGCAGCAGTTTCCGTTATCCTTCAGCTGTATGTACCAATCCTGTTCGGAAATGCCATTGATCAGGTCATTGCCCAACATCAGGTAAACTTCGAAATGATGTGGTACTACCTGTCACGCATCCTTGTAATGGTCATCCTCTCTTCTGCTGCCACATGGCTTATGAATGTGATCAATAACCGCATGACCTACCAGACAGTTAAGGATATCCGCGCCAAAGCCATCCGGCACATTCAGGTACTTCCCCTCTCTTACCTTGACGGACACAGTACCGGTGATATCATCAGCCGTATTATCGCAGATACAGATATTCTGTCTGATGGTATGCTGCTTGGATTTACCCAGCTTTTTTCCGGAATCGTAACCATCATCGGAACACTGATCTTCATGTTCTCCAAAAACTTCTGGATTACTTTGATGGTCATTGTCCTGACCCCCGTAAGCTTTTTGGTGGCCAAATTTATTTCTTCCCATACCTTCCAGATGTTCCGGAAGCAAAGCGATGCCAGAGGACGTCAGACTGCTCTCATCGAAGAGATGATTGGAAACCAGAAGGTGGTTCAGGCTTTTGGATATGAGGAAAAATCTTCTGAACGCTTTGCAAAGGTCAACGAAGAATTACAGGAATGCAGCCTGAAAGCTGTCTTTTACAGCAGCCTGACAAACCCTTCCACCCGTTTTGTCAATAATATTATTTATGCCTGTGTTGCACTGGTGGGTGCGTTCATTATCCCGGGAGGCAGACTGACAATCGGAGGTCTTTCCGTACTCCTCTCCTATGCCAATCAGTATATGAAGCCATTCAATGACATCAGTTCCGTTGTTACAGAACTTCAGAATGCTCTTGCCTGTGCAGGCAGAATCTTTGATCTGCTGGAGGAGGAACCGGAAGTTGCAGAGGCTTCTGAGATACTGAAAGATGTAAAGGGTGAAGTAGATATTAAGAATGTATGCTTCCATTATGATGAATCAAAGAAACTGATTGAGAACTTTAACCTTCATGTAAAACCAGGTATGCGTGTTGCCATCGTAGGACCTACCGGGTGCGGTAAGTCAACCTTTATCAATCTTCTGATGAGATTCTATGATGTAAATGCCGGATCCATTTCCGTAGACGGCAAACAGATCAGAGACATTACCCGCCATTCCCTCAGAAGCAGCTACGGTATGGTTCTGCAGGAAACATGGATCAAGAACGGAACTGTCCGCGACAATATCTCGATTGGCAAACCAGAAGCTACAGATACCGAAATCATCGAAGCAGCCAAGCTTACCCACAGCTGGGAATTTATCCGGAGACTTCCCAAAGGACTGGACACCATGCTCAATGAAGACAGCTTAAGCCAGGGGCAGAAACAGCTGCTGTGTATCACAAGAGTTATGCTCTGTCTGCCTCCGATGCTGATCCTGGATGAAGCCACTTCCAGTATTGATACCAGAACAGAATTGCAGATTCAGGAAGCCTTCGAACGGATGATGGAAGGCAGAACCAGCTTTATCGTTGCCCACCGCCTTTCTACGATTCGAAACGCAGACCTGATCCTTGTTATGAAAGACGGCAGCATTATTGAACAGGGAACCCACGACGAACTGATCGCAAAAGGCGGCTTTTATCACACTCTGTATAACAGCCAGTTTGCTAAAGTCTCTGAATAACCCCAAAAAAGAGGAACTACTGTCCATCACAGCCGTTCCTCTTTTTGATTTTATCAAATATTTTTACTTAATTTTTATCAGATTGCTCTTGTGGCATCTTTCAGCCATTCTCTCTCTTCTTCATCCAGATATGGAGAAATCTTCTCATATACCTGTGCATGGTAATCATTGAGAAGGTTACGTTCCCGGACACTCATCAGTTCCGGCACCACTCCATCCAGATCAAAAGGTACCATGGTCAGAAATTCAAAGCACATAAACTGACCATACTCTGTTTTTTCAGCTTTTTTGCAGACCATCAGATTTTCATGACGGATTCCAAATCCATCCTCTCTGTAATATCCCGGCTCATCGGAGGTGATCATTCCCTCCTCCAGCACTGCATTTCCACCCGGAACAGTTTTCCATCGGAAACTATTGGGTCCTTCATGGACATTCAGAAGATACCCTACTCCATGACCGGTTCCATGCTTAAAATCCTCTCCCATTTCCCACAGTGGCTGTCTCGCCAGAATATCCAGATTTACGCCGGTACAGCCATGAAGAAATCTGGCGGCTCCCAGATTCAGAGTTCCCCGCAAAACTGCTGTGAAGTACTTTTTCTCTTCCTCAGAAGTGGGTCCCATGACAATAGTACGGGTAATATCAGTAGTTCCCTCTTTATAATGTCCTCCTGTATCTGCCAGAAGAAAACTGGTTGGTTCCAGAGGAATATCTGTTTCGGGTGTTGCAAAATAATGTACAATGGCAGCATGCTTTCCATAGGCAATAATCGGATCAAAACTGTTATCTATGAAATCCTCCTGTTCCGAACGGAATTCATACAGCTTTTCTGCTGCACTTAATTCTGTGATCGGAATCCTTCCAACATTTTTCTTTAACCAATATATGAACTTTGTAACTGCAGCTCCGTCTCTGATATGCGCAATGCGTTCATTTTCCACCTCAACAGGATTCTTAATCGCCTTGGGAAGAAGTGTAAGATTTTCTTCATCCAGAATCCGGGTGTCTGCCGGAATATTACTAACCAGACGACTGTTGACTTTCTTTTTGCAGAGAAGAACTTTTTCGTCCTTTTTAAATGTTTTCACATACTCATAGATATTGTCATAGGGAAAAAGAGTCACACCATCTTTTTCCAGTGCTTCCAGTACGTCTGTCTGAAAGGCTTTCTCATTTGCAAAAAGTCTGATCTCTGTTTTTGTCATTACCAGATAAGAAAGAACCACCGGACAGCAGTGGATATCTCCCCCACGTATATTTAACAGCCAGGCAATATCATCCAGAGAGGTCAGTACAAATAAATCTGCACCCTTTTTCTCCATTGCTTTGCGGATTCTTGCGCATTTATCAGCTCTGGATTCTCCTGCCCATTTTATATCCAGCTCTGTAACCGGTTCACAGGAAAGTGCAGGGCGGTTTTCCCATACTTCACCTATCAGATCATAATCTACAGAAAGAAATGCTCCCTTCTTTCCAAGAATTTTTTTCAGTTCAACAGCCTCTTTGGCATTCACAGTTCTTCCGTCAAAGCCAAGACACATTCCATCTCCTAATTTCTCTTCCAGGAACTCATGTACTGTGGGAACCCCCGGCTCTCCCATCTTGAAAAGCTCCACTCCTGTTCCTTCCAGCTGTGCTGCTGCCTGGATAAAATAGCGGCCGTCAGTCCACAGCCCTGCCATATCCTGCAGGATTACTGCAGTTCCCGCTGAACCTGTAAATCCTGTGATGTATTTTCTGCATTTAAAATATTCCCCTACATATTCAGATGCATGAAAATCATCTGTCGGAACCAGATAAGCATCTATTTTTCTCTCCTGCATCTTCTCTCTGAGTGCAGCAATTCTTTCATTGACTGTCATTATCATCTTCTCCTTTGCCGGCATAAGTTTTTTATTGATCCAACACTTTCTTTTCCAGTGTCTCATTCATGCTTCCCATACGATATCCCAGAATATCCATGGTCACATAAGTAAACCCATACTCTTTAAATTTCTTTGCTATATCCTCACGTACATTCTGCTCCAAAAGCTTTGGAAATTCTTCGGGCATGATCTCAATTCTTGCAAGCAACCCATGAATGCGGACACGAACCTGGTGAAATCCATAGTCAAGTAAAAGCTGCTCTGCTTTCTCAACCATTCCAAGCTTCTCTTCACTGATGGTCTCTCCATAGACAAATCTGGAAGACAGGCAGGCAAAGGACTGCTTATCCCAGGTAGGAAGTCCCAATTCCTTTGAGTATTCTCTGATCTCCGCTTTTGTCAGCTTTGCTTCCCGTAAAGGACTTTTAATCCCAAGCTCCTTTACAGCGATCAAACCGGGTCTATAGTCTCCGTTATCATCCATGTTAGACCCCTCTGCAATATATTCGATTCCATTATTTTTCGCAATATCTCGGATTTTCTCAAACAGTTCCTTCTTGCATAAGTAACATCTGTTTGGCGGATTCTGAGAAAAGCCTTCAATCTCCAGTTCCTCAGACTGACAGATCACCTGCCTGATTCCCTCTTTCTCACAGAATGCCTTTGCTTCTTTCAGCTCTCTTTTTGGAAAAGAACAGGACTGGGCTGTAACAGCAATGGCTTTATCTCCCAGTACATCATGTGCTACCTTTAACAGAAATGTGGAATCCACTCCACTTGAAAAAGCAACTGCTACACTTCCAAGTTCTTTCAGATATCGCTTTAAATATTCCAGTTTATTTTCCATAATTTTGTACTCCTGTTTTGTTTCCAAATTTCAAAACATACTTATATTAGTATAATAAATTCCCAATATATTTTCAATGACCATTGTGGTTTTTTTTATTTTTTAGTATAGTTATGTTACAGAATTATCTACAGAAGGGAATCTATTACTATGCCAGATATCAAATTGATCGGTCTTGATCTGGATGGTACACTGCTTACCACCACAAAGGAACTTACCGAAAATACAAAAAAAGTACTTACCCAGGCCCTTGATGCAGGAATTGAAGTGCTGGTAGCTACCGGTCGTCCGTTCAGCGGAATTCCGAAAGAATTGCAAAAACTGCCCGGTATTCACTATGCGCTTACCTCCAATGGAGCCCGAGTCCTGGATATCCGCACGGAAAAAGTCATAATAGAACAGCTTCTTCCTCTGGAAAGCGCAATAAAGGCTCTTCGGATTTTTGAGAAATACGACACTCTCTGCGAAATCTATTTCCATGGTCAGGGATATGCAGAAGAAAAAAAATTATCCCAGATCAGCCGTTACCACCACAATCCACATATGTGGGATTATTTCCGCACTACCCGCAAATTTGTACCTGACCTGTGGGAATTAATCCGTCAGGACGGACAGGCCATGGATAAAGTCCAGGCTCTTTTTGCAGATATGGACGAACGGGAGTCTGCATGGAACGAACTGACCCAGATCAAAGAACTGGAACCTGTAGGCTCCTTAAGCTACAATATCGAAGTAAATGCTGCCGGTGTAAATAAAGGAACTGCTCTGATCACACTGGGAAAAATGCTTGGAATCCCCAGAGAATCTATCATGGCCTGCGGAGACGGCGATAATGACCTGTGCCTGATCAAAGAAGCCGGTCTGGGTGTGGCTATGGCAAACGCAGAGCCTGCTGTAAAAGCTGCTGCTGATTATATTACCACCTCCAATGATGAAGAGGGCGTAGCTAAAGCCATTGAAAAATTTGCCTTAAAAAAATAACGAAAAAAAGATGTGTCTCCTTTTCTGCGCAGACACATCTTTTTACTTTTATTATTTCTCAAATTTTTTCTCATCCCAGTATACGCAGTCATTCCTGTCAATCACACCGGAATCAAAAGGTGTACCATCATTTTTCTTATAATGCTTAGTTGCTTTAAACACACATCTGGCGCCTGCAAATACAATCGGCACATTAAAATACACGATCAGAATATTTCCCAGGTCCGAGAATGCCCACAAATTTCCCAGCTCAAGTCCTGCCAGATTGCACAGAATACCAAAGGCTGCCACAAACAGGGCAATACAGCGTACAATATTAATGCAGGCAGCATCCTTGCGGATACGATTAGCCGCAATCTCTGAAAAACTGATCATTCCCAGCAAACAAGTAAAAGCAAAAAGTCCAAAACAAAGAGTAACTAAAAATGTGATCACTGCATTCATAGAGGTTCCCGGAGTAAGTACGGCAATGGACTCTGTAAACTTCGGAAGCTTATCCAGCTCTGCCCAAGCCTGTGCATTTTCTCCTGTCCAGCAATGTGCCATAACAACTACAAAGCCGGTAAGTGTACAGATCACAATGGTATCCAGAAAAACTCCCAGAGAGGCCAGAATTCCCTGTTCACAGGGATGCTTGGCATCTGCTGCCGCAGCAGACATAGTAATTGTTCCCTGACCAGCCTCATTAGACATTAATCCCCGTTTCACACCCTGCGCCAGAACAGTTCCCATTGCCCCACCGAAAAATGCCTGAGGCTTAAATGCTCCGCCAAATACTGCTGTAAAGAAATAAGGGATCCGTCCAATGTTGAGAATGATCAGTATAAATACTACCGCAACATACAGCACTGCCATAACCGGAACCATCATATCCGTCCATTTAGATACCTTTTTGATTCCTCCAAAAGCTATAGCCGCTGTCAGAATCATGATAGCCGCACCTGCAATATAATAAAACAGGGAATTCACCGGAATTGTTTTTCCTGTAAGAATCTCGGCCATTCTTCCTACCGAAGAAACTACATTAAAGCCCTGTGCAGGCAGACAGCATAATGCATACAGAATATAAAGTACAGATAAAAACACACCAATCCATACTTTATTTCCTAAAAGCTTTCTTCCATAAAATGGAAGGCCGCCTACAAATTCATCATCCTTTTTCTCTTTAAAGATCTGAGCCAGTACAGCCTCCATGTAGGCAACTGCCATTCCGAAAAATGCGGAAATCCACATCCAGAAAAGCGCTCCCGGTCCCCCTACTGCTATGGCACCGGTCACACCGATAATATTTCCAGGTCCCACACGCATAGCTGCACTTAACAAAAAAGCAGCCAATGGACTGATTCCGGTTTTTACAGTACGTCTCTCAGTAAGAATCCGGATTCCCTTTTTAAAATGAGTAACCTGAATAAATCCAAGTTTGATAGTAAAAAAAATGCCTGATCCCAAAAGTACAATGATGGCAAGCGAGATATTACCTAAAATAGGAATATTTCTGTACCATTCCATATTTGTAGGAAAATCCCATAGAAAATCAGACAAAGGACCAATAAACCCAAATACACTGTTAATCGCTGCAAAAACACCCTGCATATACATCCCCCTCTTTCCAGCTGATGCTCTGTTACATTCTGTTACTATTTATTATACAGAAATTTTTCGAATAGTATATTGTATTTTGTGGGGGATATATTGCAAAAAGTGATATTTTATCTGTTAGTAATTATACAATACCGTCAATCTCTACCTCAGCCTCAATATCCTGGGTATAATCAATATCTTCATATCGGAATCCAAACATATGATAAAAATCTTCCCAGTATCCATCAATGTCACAATATTCCTTTACTGTATCCGTAGTGACCGCTTTCCAGCATTTTTTTACTTCCTCCTGTATTTCAGGCATTAATTCATAATCATCCATGCGGATAAACCCGTTTTCATCTGTCTGAAATCCTTCCGGTGTATAAAGCTTCTGTGTAAACAGTCTTGCAATCTGCTGAATGCAGTTTTCATGATTTCCGGCCTTTTTCATAACCTTATAAAGAATAGCAAAATACAAGGGTACAACTGGAATTGCTGCGCTTGCCTGGGTTACCAGCCCTTTGTTTACAGAAATTACTGCGCGGACATCCGGATGTGCCTGATTAATCTCAGTCATGGTTTTCTGTAAATGCTGTTTGGCTATTCCAATGGTTCCGTGGTAGTAAATCGGATAAGTCAATTCCGGACCAATATAAGAATATGCTACTGTCACTGCATTCTCAGCCAGTACATCTGCTGCTTTTAATGCATCAATCCAGTCTGCCCAGTCTTCTCCTCCCATAACTTTAACTGTGCTTAAAACTTCCTCTTCAGTTGCAGGTTCCACTGTCTTTTCTGTAATCTGGTTATTTCTCAGATCAAGGCTCTTTTCTGTAAAAGCTTCCTCTGTAGTCTTGAGACAGGAAGACCAGGTTTTTCCCTCACCATCTGTACGTCTGGGTGCTGCCAGACTATAGACTACCAGATCTACTTTTCCCATATCTTTTCGGATCAGTTCAATTGCTTTCTCTTTCATCTCCCCGGAAAAAGCGTCCCCATTGATGGTTTTCGCATAGGCACCTTTTTCTGCTGCCAGATGATGAAATTCTGCTGTATTATACCATCCCGGTGTAGCTGTCCTTCTGCCGTTTGCCTGACGTTCAAACATAATCCCCAATGTGTCAGCGCCACAGTTTTCCAGTGCACAGATGCGGGATGCAAGACCATAACCAGTAGAACATCCAATGATCAGTGCCTTCTTTGTTCCCTTTACCTTTCCCTGCTTACAGGCATACTCTGCCTGATTTCTTACACTCTCTGCACATCCCTGTGGGTGTGCGGTGGTGCAGATATATTCTCTTACTTTCGGTTCAATGATCATATTTTTTCTCTCCTCAATCTTACAAACCAATTATTATCATTCCCATCAGATGAATCTGTCTGATTCGTTATAATTTCCAAATATTTTGATTCTCAAAATATTATAGCAAAGAAAAAGCAAAACGTAAAGCAAAAATATTTCTTTCTTGCCTATGTTCTGCTTTTTAAACTTTCAGATTTCTCTTTTTTTATTATTTTGCAGTAGTACTTCCAAAGCCTCCATTACGGATTTCTGTAGCATCATCATCTACTGTGATCCCATACTCTACAAAAATGCCCTGCATAAACCCTGTATCTGCGGGAATTGTCAAAGTTTTGTTTTCATTAGAATCATTTGTAAGCTTTGCAAAGATGTGACCTTCGTTATCTGAATAGAAATAGTCACTGTCAATGATACCTACTGTATTATTGAGCTGGAGGCGGTATTTAAATCCCAGTCCACTTCGGGGATAGCATTTCAGTACCCATTCCGGCTGCATTTCCACGCGGATTCCTGTAGGAATCTTCACTGTTTCACCTGGTTTCATAACAAATTCTGCAGGTGCAAAGAAATCATATCCTGCACTGCCTGCTGTTGCTCTCTTTGGCAGACGGATTGCTTCATATATTTTTTCCGCTTCTTTCTGAGACTGTCCAAATGTATCTGTCCAGTCTGCTGTGAAACGCTCTTTACTTACTTTGTAAAATTTCGCAATTCGTTTCATGCTTTTCATTATTCCTTTCTCAATGTTCAAAACATTCTTTTTGCTTTTCCTGTTCAGCAAAAACAGGCAGTTCAGGTACACCTGAGCATACTTGAACTACCTGTATATTTACTTCTTATTGGTGCAATACAATTTTTCCCTGGCGAAGAGTCTCCGGAACATCAATCACTCTTTGATTGCTGGAACCTTTCCACCTCAGGGAAAGCTCTTTCTTGTCTGCTTCAAATTCACCGTCTACGCAGACATCCAGATACTCTGTAATTTTCTCTCTGCAGATTTCCTCCCAGAGAAAGCCTGTATAAAGCCAAATGGTTTTATCCGGATATTTCTTTTTGATCTCCTTTGCAAGAGCTGTTACCTCAGTGATATTTGCCGGATGCAGCGGATCTCCGCCTGAAAATGTAATTCCACTGACATAATCCTTATCCAGCTCTGCAAAAATCTCTGTACGCTCTGCATCTGTAAAGGGCAGACCGCCATTGGGATCCCAGGTCACAGGATTCTGACATTCCGGGCAACAATGATCACATCCTGCCACCCACAGAACTACACGGAGTCCGTCACCATTCAGCATATCGTCCTTGGTAATATTGTGATATCTCATATTTTACGCTTCTTCCGGTACATCTTTCATGCTGAAGCTGATTCTGCCCATCTTATCCTTACCAAGACAAACAACCTTAACCTTGTCTCCAAGTGTAAGCACATCTTCCACACGATTGATTCTTTCTTTACAGATTTTGGAAATGTGAACCATTCCCTCTTTTCCTGGTGCAAATTCAACAAATGCTCCAAATTCCTTGATGCTGACAACCTTACCTGTGAAGATCTGACCTGCTTCAAAATCAGTAGCAATGATCTTAACCATCTCAGCAGCCTCATCCATGCTCTTCTGATCAACTCCGCAGATAGATACTGCACCTTCATCAGTAATATCAATCTTAACGCCTGTGCGCTCAATGATCGTGTTGATCGTCTTTCCTCTCTGACCTACAACATCACCAATCTTCTGAGGATCGATCTGAATCTGGATGATCTTCGGAGCATATTTTCCTACAGATGTACGTGGAGCTGCAATACATTTCTCCATAACTTCTGTCAGGATATATTCTCTTGCTTCTTTTGTACGTCTGATTGCTTCTTCTACGATCGGTCTTGTCAGTCCATGGATCTTGATATCCATCTGGATTGCTGTGATACCGTCATGAGTTCCGGCTACCTTGAAGTCCATATCTCCGAAGAAGTCTTCAAGTCCCTGGATATCTGTGAGAACGATGTAATCATCATCTGTATCGCCTGTTACCAGACCACAGGAAATACCTGCTACCGGTTTTTTGATCGGTACACCGGCTGCCATCAGAGACATTGTGGATGCACAGATACTTGCCTGAGAAGTAGAACCATTGGATTCAAAGGTCTCAGATACAGTACGGATCGCATATGGGAATTCCTCTTCGCTTGGAAGTACAGGAACTAATGCTCTCTCAGCAAGTGCACCATGTCCGATCTCACGGCGTCCCGGTCCTCTGGATGGTTTTGTCTCACCTACAGAGTAGGACGGGAAATTGTAGTGATGCATATATCTCTTTGAAGTTTCAAATTCGTCAAGTCCGTCAAGCTTCTGTGCTTCTGCAAGAGGAGCCAGAGTTGTGATGGTACAGATCTGTGTCTGTCCACGTGTGAACATAGCAGAACCATGTACTCTGGGGATAATATCTGTCTCTGCTGCCAGAGGACGGATCTGAGTAATGGCACGACCATCCGGACGTTTGTGGTCTTTTAAGATCATCTTGCGGACAGTCTTCTTCTGGTACTGATATACAGCCTCGCCCAGAACTGCAAGCCACTCTTCCTTGTCGGCAAAAGCTTCTTTCAGTTTCTCTGTTACCTGACGGATATTTTCTTCTCTTGTCTGTTTATCGTCAGAGAACACGGCAACTTCCATTTCTGCCGGAGGTACGACCTCTTTGATCGCTGCGAAGAGTTCTTCCGGAACTGCACATGATTCGTAGCTGTGTTTCGGTTTTCCGCATTCTTCTACGATCTTATCGATAAATTTGATGATCTCCTGGTTTACTTCATGAGCTTTATAGATAGCTTCGATCATCTTGTCTTCCGGAACTTCTTTTGCGCCGGCTTCGATCATGATTACTTTCTCTCTTGTGGAAGCTACTGTAAGCTGAAGGTCAGATACATCTTTCTGTGCCATGGTAGGGTTGATGATATATTCACCATTGATCAGACCAACCTGTGTGGTTGCACATGGACCGTCAAAGGGGATATCGGAAATGCAGGTTGCAATAGCAGAACCCAGCATAGCCGGAATCTCCGGATTACATTCCGGATCAACAGACATAACCATGTTTACCAGTGTTACATCATTTCTGTAATCCTTTGGAAACAGAGGACGCATAGGTCTGTCAATAACACGGGATGTAAGAATAGCATGTTCGCTTGCTTTACCTTCTCTCTTATTAAAACCTCCCGGGATCTTTCCTACTGCATACATTTTCTCTTCGTATTCAACGCTCAGCGGGAAGAAATCAATTCCCTCTCTTGGCTCTTTGGATGCTGTTGCTGTGGATAATACAGTAGTATCTCCGTAATGCATCAAAGCTGCACCGTTTGCCTGTTTTGCCACACGGCCAATATCTACGGTTAATGTTCTTCCGGCTAATTCCATGGAATAACTTTTGTACATATTCATTCTCCTTTATATAAATTCATTATTATTGTTCATCCAGACTGTATCGCTATGAAAGGATGAGTATGGAAACAGGAGTCCGAAACAACTGAAAAAACTACTTTTACCATAAATTTCCCTGCATTCTTCTGCATCATAGAAATAATCTTTTCAGTAGTCTCGGAAATAACTCCTGCATTCACAGAAAAGTTGCTGCTGACAGCTTTTTCGACTAAAAACGGGGCGGATGGTATATCCGCCCCTTCCGCATACTAATTATTTTCTTAAACCTAATTTTTCAATCAGTGCACGGTATCTTTCGATGTCTGTTTTCTTCAGGTAAGCTAACAGTCCACGTCTCTGACCTACCATTTTCAGAAGACCTCTTCTGGAATGATGATCTTTGTGGTTGCTCTGTAAATGCTCTGTAAGCTCCTGAATTCTTGCTGTAAGAATAGCTACCTGTACCTCTGGTGATCCTGTATCGCCTTCAGTTCTTGCATATTCTTTCATGATTGCTGCTTTCTTTTCTTTTGAAATCATTTTGATTTCCTCCTGTTTATATATTATTATTGATTGGACCGCCACATATTAAGGGATGGTCGGAGTTTCCTGTCCCTGAACATGGGCTGAATTCACCTTGGATAGTATATCACATTGCCCATGGTGTGTAAACTCTTTTTTTATTTTTCTTTTCGAAAGTATTCCTGACCTTTGACTGCATCCTTTTCCAACTGTTTTTTTAAAGCTTCCAGAGATGTAAATTTTTGTTCAGGTCTGAGAAATTTTTTAAAATCCACCCGGCAGTACTGGCCATAAAGGTCTTCCTGGCAATCAAACAGATAGGTTTCCACTCCAAGAAATTTCTCTCCTCCTACTGTAGGTTTATATCCAATATTGGTGATTCCCTGATATGTTCTTTCCTTAAAATACGAAACTGTGATGTAGACACCGTTAGGCGGCATCAGTTTCTCTCCAGAAGGAATCAGATTTGTTGTGGGAAGGAGATATTTATGTCCCATTCCCCGTCCATGCTCCACTTCTCCCTCCACAGAGAAATCCATTCCCATAAGAGCATGAAATTTTTCCATATTGCCTCTGCTCAGTTCTTCCCTGATAAAAGTGCTGCTGATCTTCCTGCGTCCATCCATTTCTTTTGGCAGGATTTCCACATCAAAGCCATATTTTCTGCCATATTCTTTCAGCATCTGCGGAGTTCCTTTTCGTTCAAAGCCAAATCGGAAATCCTCCCCGACAGCCACGTAGGAGGCCTGAAGGTCTCCTACCAGAATTTCTTTTATAAAATTTTCTGCTTTCATATGCCGGATCCGGTCATTCAACGGACATTCCAACAGAATATCTACGCCCAGCTTCTCTAGCAGGCGACATCTTTCTTCTTTTGTAAGAATGGTTCTGGAAGCATTTCCAAGAGCCAGCACTACTGCCTGTGCTCCCTCCTGCTTCTGTCCGATAATTTTCTCCACAAGCTTTCTGTGTCCGCGATGTATGCCATCAAACTTTCCAAGAGTTACCGCACTGTGGGCAATCCTTGGAAAATCATTCTCGATTCTTATATATTCCATTGTGTCTCCTAATTATCGTAATGTCTGGATAATGCCTCAAAACATTTTCACAGGGAAATATAGAAACCGCCTTTCATCCCACTGATAAACTCCGGCAAATGCACCTCCACTGCTACACATTCTGATCCAGCCCTGCTTCTCACATCCGGAAACCACTCCCTGAGGAAGAGGATTCCCATTAGCAAGAAGCCTGTCACCTTCTTCTTTACAGCAAATCCGGGGATATTCTCCCAGGATTTCTTCTATACCCAGAACCTTATCCTGTATAGCTCCGGACTTTACAGCTTCCTCTGCCTGTGCAAGTGTAATGGCGTCCTTTAATTCAAATTTTCCCACTTTTGTACGCACCAGAGATTCCATGGCAGCGCCGCAGCCAAGCTTCTCTCCCATATCATGGCACAGTGTACGGATATAGGTTCCCTTGCTACAGACTACACGATACCGCACCAACGGCAAATTTATCTCCAGAATTTCAATCTGATAAAAGTGTACAGGCCGTGGCTTTCTCTCCACAGTCTTTCCCTCTCGTGCCAGCTCATAGAGTTTTTTCCCATTTACCTTCAATGCTGAATACATGGGAGGAATCTGAAGCTGTTCTCCAAGAAAGGATTCCGCTGCTTCTTTTACCTCCTTCTCAGTCACAGAAATCGGTTCCGTCTGTGACAGAATAGTCCCTGTCATATCCTGTGTGTCTGTCACTACTCCAAGGCGCATAACTGCCTCGTAGGTTTTCTCTTTATCAGTGATCAGATCCACCAGCTTTGTAGCTTTGCCCAGCGCTACCGGGAGAACCCCCTCTGCGTCCGGGTCAAGGGTTCCGGTATGCCCGATCTTTTTCATATGAATAATTCCCCTCAATTTTGCCACAACATCATGAGAGGTATACCCTTTTTCCTTGCGGATCACTATGATTCCATCCATCAGTCCTCTGTCTCCTGAAACTGTTTGCAGATCTGCCCTGTCACATTATTGATCACATCGTACACAGATCCCTGCAGATCACAGCCTGCTGCACGCATATGTCCGCCGCCGCCAAAGTATACTGCTATCTTGCTTACGTCAATTTTTCCGTTAGATCGAAGAGAAACCTTGAAAGACTGCTGTTCAAACTCATAGATAAACATAGCAACCTCCACACCCTGAGTGAGGCGAAGTTGACTGACAATACCATCCAGATCCTGACCGTCAACACCGTAGAAGTCCATGTCTCTCTTTTTGAGATAGCCAACAATACATTTCCCATCCAGAAGCATAATGCTCTCTGCCAGAACTCGTCCCATAACCTGATTCTGGATATAAGTTTTCTGATAAAAAGATTCATCAATAATCTTACTGAAATTGAATCCTGTTTTCATCAGTTCTCCGGCAATCCGCATGGTATCCGGAGAAGTTGAAGAATACTGGAACACTCCTGTATCATGAACCATTCCTGTATAGATTGGTTTGGCAATCGTGCAATTTATTTTTTCAGGATCCAGCAGACCATATAGAACCTCACAGGCAGAGCTTACCTCTCCCTGGATATGATTGATCTGGGCAAATCCAGGATTGCTGACATGATGATCAATACAAGCTGTCTTTTTTGCAGAGTCAAAATAGGGAGCTGCAATGGCCAGTCTGTCCTTTGCGCTCACATCGCAGGTAACAAAAAGGTCATATTCCTTCTCACCATCCAGTTCCATTTTAACCTCATCCATACAGTCAATATGACCAAAAACCGGTTTTGGATGATCCAGATACACATCCACCTGAATCTCCGGCCAATAGGTTTTCACATATAAATATAATGCCATACAGGAACCGACACAGTCACCGTCCGGACGAACATGTCCGCCGATTCCCATTGTTTTCACACCATCCAGTATCTCCGCAATATTTTTCATATATTTAACCTCTCAAATTTCTTCCTCATCCTGGAAATTGTCAATATCAGTTTCCTGTTTGTGAGACTGATCTTTCTTTGCAATATCATCGATCAATTTAGACATGGTCACACCATATTCGATGGACTCATCCAGGATGAAACGAATTTCCGGCGTATTCCTCAGATTCATATTATGAGCAAGCTGACGTCGGATATAGCCTTCTGCGCTTTTTAGTCCTTTGATCGTTGCTTCTTTTGCTTCTTTTTCCCCAAGCACACTAATGTATGCCTTACAGGTTTTCAGATCAGGAGCCACTTCCACAGCCATGACAGAAGTCATGGGATGAATACGCGGGTCCTTAATCTCATTACGGATGATGGTGCTCAGTTCTTTCTGAACCTCACCATTGATCCTTGTATTCTTAATACTGTTTTTTCGCATTCAGATATTCACTCCTATTTTATCAGCCGGACATTTCTATCCGGCTGTATCCTGATACCTATCTTGGTACCTCTACCATAATATAGGCCTCTACCTTATCTTCTTCTTTTACATCATTAAAGCCGTCAAATACAAGACCACATTCATAGCCCGTCTTAACTTCTTTTACATCGTCCTTAAATCTCTTCAGAGATGCAAGTTCTCCCTCGAAGATCTGCTCTCCTTCTCTGGAAATACGAACCTTACAGTTTCTCTGGAAGACACCATCCAGAATGTAGCTTCCTGCAATTGTACCAACTCCGGATGCCTTAAACAGCTGACGAACCTCTGCATGGCCAATTACTTTCTCCTCAAATACAGGATCCAGCATACCCTTCATAGCAGCTTCCACATCTTCGATTGCCTGATAGATAACTCTGTACAGACGGAGGTCTACGCCCTCCTGCTCAGCCAGCTGTTTCGCTGTAGTATCAGGACGGACATTAAAGCCGATAATGATCGCATTTGATGTAGCCGCAAGACTAACATCAGATTCATTGATGGCGCCAACTCCACCATGGATAACTTTAACAACCACTTCTTCATTGGAAAGTTTGGTCAGACTCTGTTTTACGGCCTCTACAGACCCCTGCACATCAGCCTTTACAATAAGTGGCAGTTCTTTCAGATCACTTGCTTGAATCTGATCAAAGAGATTATCCAGAGACAGTTTACCCTTTGTCTCCTCCAGCAGACGATTCTTGTTTTCTGATACGAATGCTCCTGCAAAATTCTTCGCCTCTTTGTCACTGTCAAAGGACAGCAGAATCTCGCCGGCATTTGGAACATCACCAAGACCCAGAATCTCTACCGGTGTGGAAGGACCAGCCTGTTTAATACGTCGTCCCCTATCATCCATCATTGCACGTACCTTACCGCTACATGCTCCTGCTGCGATGAAGTCCCCTACATGAAGAGTTCCCTTCTGTACAAGAATTGTAGCAACAGGGCCCTTTCCTTTGTCAAGCTGTGCTTCAATAACCAGACCTCTGGCTGCACGGTTTGGATTTGCTTTCAGTTCACATACCTCTGCTGTAAGCAGGATCATTTCAAGAAGAGTATCAATTCCCTCTCCTGTATGGGCAGAAACAGGTACAAAAATTGTACTTCCACCCCAGTCTTCCGGAATCAGCTCGTATTCAGAAAGTTCCTGTTTTACACGTTCAATATTGGCACTTGGTTTATCAATCTTGTTAATAGCAACAATGATCTCAACGCCTGCTGCTTTTGCATGGCTGATAGCCTCTACTGTCTGAGGCATTACACCATCGTCCGCTGCAACAACCAGAACTGCAATATCTGTAGAATTAGCACCACGCATACGCATTGCAGTAAATGCTTCATGTCCCGGAGTATCCAGGAAAGTAATCTTCTCTCCGTTGATCTCTACCACAGAAGCACCGATATGCTGTGTGATACCACCAGCCTCACCTCTGGTTACATTTGTTTTACGGATAGCATCCAAAAGAGATGTCTTACCATGGTCAACGTGACCCATAACACAGACAACCGGTGGTCTTGGAACCATCTTGGATTCATCCTCTTCTTCCTCTTTCAGAAGTTCTCCGATCACATCCACCTTCTCTTCCGGTTCTGCAACAATATCATATTCCAGAGCAATTTCCTGAGCTTTTTCAAAATCGATCTCATGGTTCACAGTAACCATCATACCCTGCATGAAAAGCTTCTTTACGATGGCTGAAGGCTGCATTTTCATTGCCTCTGCCAGTTCGCGGATTGTCATCTTCTCCGGAAGGGTAATCTCCTTAACCTCTGGTTTCTTCTCTTCCTGTTTTGGCTGAGGAGCCGGCTTCTGCAGTGCCTTCGGTAATCTGGAATTCTTGTTAAAGCCTCCCTGATTTGGTCTGCGTCCACCATTATTCTGGCTCTTGTCGAATTCTTTTTTCTTATTTTTATTCTCTCTGTCGCGCTCTCTCTTGCTGTCCTTGGAAGTCTTGGTCAGTTCAGGTGCAAATACCATGTCATCATTCTTTCTGGTATTCTGGCGCTGTCCCTGCGGGCGGCCTTCGCCCTGTGGTCTGCCCTGGCCAAATCTGCCTCCCTGGCTTCTTCCATCTCCCTGCGGACGACCGCCCTGGCGGTTCTGGCCATCTCCCTGGCCTCTTCCCTGTCCAAAACGATTTCCCTGTGGACGGCCTTCACCCTGGAAACGACCACCCTGACGGTTCTGACCATCTCCCTGTGAACGGCCCTGGCTAAATCTGCCTCCCTGGCTTCTTCCATCTCCCTGCGGACGACCGCCCTGGCGGTTCTGGCCATCTCCCTGGCCTCTTCCCTGTCCAAAACGATTTCCCTGTGGACGGCCTTCACCCTGGAAACGGCCACCCTGACGGTTCTGGCCATCTCCCTGGCGGGAGCCTCTGTTGCCGGCACCTGCACGGTCCGAAGTTGTCTGACGCGGAGACTGAGTTTCTGCTGTTTTTGTCACAGCTGGTTTTACTGTCTCATTTGTCTTTGGTGCCTCTGCTGTTTTTTCAGCTGCAGGCTTTACTGTTTTCTTTCTTGTTTTTCCTCCGTCGCTTGCATTCTGTGCATGATAAACACGGATAATATTCTTTTTCTTTTTAGGTGTTTCAGCCTTCTCTCCTTCAAGATTTGCTGTTACAACCTTTTCTTCTGTTTTGGGAGTATCCAATTTCGCAATATGCTCCTTTCCCCTATTATATTTATCTGTTTCTGTTATTTCCTTGTTCTGCCTTCCAAGCTCTCTGGTCAACTCATGTACCTGCAATTTTGACAATTGCTATACCTCCTTCATGATTGCTTTCGCAAAGTTTTCATCCTGGACAGCCAGACAGGCACGGAATTCCTTTCCCATTGCCCTGCCAAGACTCTCTTTATCTGAATAAAAAGAAATCGGAACTTCATAAAAGCTGCACATGTTTCGGAATTTCTTCTTGGTATTCTCTGATGCATCCTCAGCTACAATAACCAGCAGTCCCTTTCCTGTTTTTACTGATTTCTCAGTGGAAAATTCACCGCTTACAGTCTTGCCTGCTTTGGTAGCCAGCCCTATCAGTGACAGTACTCTGTTATTTTTCAATATCCTCCAGCTCCTTCTTCAGTCGCTCATATACTTCGTCCGGAATCCCTGCCTTCAGAGAACGTTCAAGGCCATGATTTTTCATTGCCTTTTCCAGACAGTCTCTGGAGAAACACAGGTAAGCACCTCTGCCGTTTTTCTTTCCGGTAGTATCCAGTACAATTTCATCCTCTGTAGTCTTCAGGACTCTTATCATTTCTTTTTTACTTTTCATTTCCCTGCAGCCTGTACATTGGCGCATAGGAATCTTACTCTTCGTTTTCATGATCTGCTGCTTCCTGCTCCTCTGCAGAATTCTCTTCTATACCGGATTCTGCTTCAGAATCATTTTCTGCATATTCGTCGCCGGACTCCTCATCCTCATCATAATCATAGAAATCACCGGATTCCTTTGCCTGGGTTTCACTCTTGATATCAATCTTGAATCCTGTCAGTCTTGCTGCCAGACGCGCATTCTGTCCTTCCTTGCCGATTGCAAGAGAAAGCTGGTAATCCGGTACAACCACCAGTGCTGTTTTATCATCCGGATCTGCCATAACTGCAATTACTTTTGCAGGACTTAAGGCATTCTCAATAAGAATTGCTGGATTCTCATCCCAATTGATAATATCAATTTTTTCACCGCGGAGTTCTTCTACCACAGCATTAACACGGGCTCCGTTCATACCTACACAGGCTCCTACAGGATCTACATCCGGATCATTGCTCCATACTGCGATCTTAGTACGGGAACCAGCCTCACGGGCAATACTCTTAATCTCTACAGTACCATCTCTCACCTCTGCAACCTCTGACTCAAAAAGTCTTTTTACCAGTTCCGGATGAGTTCTGGATACCAGAATACGAGGTCCCTTCGGTGTATCCTTAACTTCCAGGATATACAGCTTGATTCTCTCTGTAGGTTTAAAATGCTCACTCTTAACCTGTTCGTTTTCACTTAAAACAGCATCTACCTTACCCAGATTAATACTTACATTCTTGCCCATCACGCGCTGCACGATACCTGTTACCACTTCTTTTTCAATTCCATGATATTCATCATACAGTACTCTGCGCTCTTCCTCACGGATTTTCTGCAGGATTACGTTTTTGGCATTCTGTGTTGCAATTCGTCCGAATTCCTTAGACTGGATAGGAACCTGGACAATCCCGCCGATTTCTGCTCTGGATGTAATTTTCTGAGCATCTGTCAGGGAAATTTCCAATGCCGGATCTTCCACATATTCCACAACATTTCGCTCTGCATATACAGCAAAATCACAGGTTTCCGGATTAATGGTCACATGTACATTGTCTGCTTTGCCAAAATGGTTCTTGCAAGCCTGGATCAGAGACTGTTCAATTGCCTCCAGCAATGTATCTTTGCTGATATTTTTTTCCTTTTCCAGGATATCCAGCGCCTCCATTAACTCTTTGTTCATTTTTTTCTTATCCTCCCGAATTTATCACTAAAACTCAATTGCCTGACGTATCAGAGCCATATCCTTTTTCTCAAATGTGCGCTCCGTTCCATCTTCATCGATTGTCACACTGTTACTGTCAAACGCGGTCAATATACCGCAGAACTCTTTTTGTTTCTCAATTGGCCGGTAGGTACGGACCTCCACCAGTTTTCCCATATTTCTCTGAAAGTCTTTTTCTTTTTTCAGCGGTCTGTCCAGCCCCGGAGAACTGATCTCCATAATATAGCTGTCTTCAATAAAATCATTCTCATCCAGCTTATCACTGAAAGCTCTGCTTACTGTTTCACAGTCATTCACCGTGATTCCACCTGGTTTGTCGATATATCCTCTCAGATACCAGTTTCCGGCTTCCTTTACATATTCCACATCCACCAGTTCAAATTCATTCTGCTCCACAATCGGCGCCAGAAGCTCTTCTGCTCTTTTCTCATACTCTTCCCGTCTGCTCATTTTCCCACCTGCCTTTCCATTCAGCAAATAGGAGTGGGCTCACGCCCACTCCTATTTCAACAAGTTCTAATCTTTTTCTATTGTAGCACCAATTATGGGTAAATGCAAGGCTTTTCCGGCATTTTCTTTTTATTGTTTCAAATACGCGGCTTTGTGCCTTTAGTATCACGCCTGGAAAGCTTCACCTTATTCAGAGTATATGGTTTGTCATGATACTCGATGGTATACTCCTGCCTGGTCTCCAACATATATGCATGAGATACCCGGTCTCCTTCTGCCAGCTTCATCCCCCGGACACCGATAGATGTTTTTTTCATAGAAGAAACATCCTGTTTCTGGAATCGCAGGAAATATCCCCCTTCGCTCTGAAGGACGATCTGCTCCATCTCATCTGCAGATCCCACAAAAATCAAGCTATCCTCATCTCCCAGCTTGGTAGACACAATCGTTCTTTTTGCCACCTCAAACTCTGCACCGGACACTAACTTGCACATAGAAGAAGCTGTAACAAACAACAAGGTTGACTGTCTGATCTCCGCCAGCGGCGCCACATAGAGCATTTGTTCTTCCGTGCTGTTATAATTGCTCAGATTATCTGCTGGTGTACCTTTATCCCGGAACCGTACCAGAGGTATATCTGCCACCTTAACACTGTGCATCTTGCCTTTATCTGTAAATATACAGATCTTATCCGTATTCATACAATGGAATACATATTTATTCTCTGCAGTGGCAGCATCTTTATTTCTCTCATATGCAGATTTATCGATCACTCTCATATAACCGAAACGGTCCATCAGGAACGTCACTTCCATCTCTTCCATTTTCTTTTCTTCGTATACGGCTTCCTCTGCATTTTCAATTACTGTACGGCGTCTGGAACCATATTCTTTCTTAATCTGATCCAGATCTTTCATGATCACAGCTGCCATAGAATCATAATTATTCAGAATATCCTCATAGAGAGCAATGTTCTTCATTGTTTCTCCATATTCCGCCTGGAGTGCCTCCATCTCCAAACCAATCAGTTTATACAGTCGCATTTCCAGGATAGCCGTAGCCTGTCTTTCTGTAAACTGCAGTGTCTTCGCAGCTTTCTCGCTGGACCTGGACTTAAATTTAATTCCTTCTGTATTTCCCTCAACCAGACATTTTTTCACCTGCTCACGGCTTTTGCTGCCGCGAAGGATCTCAATGATCAGATCAATCACATCACAGGCCTTGATCAGACCTTCCTGGATTTCCTTTTTCTCCTGCTCTTTATTCAAAAGTGTGGTATATTTTCTGGTTGTAACGTCAAATACAAAGTCTACATGGTGCTCTATCACCTGCTTCAGGCTCAAAGTTTCAGGTCTGCCATCTGCAACTGCAAGCATATTGACACCAAATGTATCTTCCAGCTTTGTTTTCTTATACAGCATATTGGTCAGGTTCTCCACATCAGCATCACGCTTCAGATCAAGAACTATACGGATTCCTTCTTTGGAGGACTGATTTGAGATATCCACAATATCTGTTGTTTTCTTACTTTCCACCAGAGATGCGATATCATTCAGGAATTTTCCTATATTCGCACCTATCATAGTATATGGGATCTCCGTGATCACAAGCTGCTGCCTGCCGCCTTTCAGCTTCACTGTTTCCACCTTACCTCTGACGCGGAGCTTTCCTGTTCCTGTCTCATAGATTTTAAGCAGGTCATCTTTATTTACCACCAGACCGCCTGTAGGAAAATCCGGTCCTTTAAGATAGCGCATCAGGCCTTTGACACTGATGTCATTATTCTTCATATATGCCTTTACGGCATCGACTACCTCTCCCAGGTTATGAGGAGGAATGCTGGTTGCCATGCCAACTGCAATCCCGTCAGCTCCGTTTACAAGAAGATTGGGAATCCTGACAGGAAGCACCACCGGTTCTTTTTCTGTCTCATCAAAGTTTGGCATAAAATCCACAACATTCTTATCCAGATCCTCAAGAAAAACATCCTGTGTCAACTTCTCCAGTCTTGCTTCCGTATATCGCATGGCAGCTGCACCATCGCCCTCAATAGAGCCGAAATTTCCATGTCCATCAACCAGAGTTTTGCCTTTTTTGAAATCCTGAGCCATCACTACAAGGGCTTCATAGATAGAACTGTCCCCATGGGGATGGTATTTACCCATAGTATCGCCTACAATACGGGCACATTTTCTGTAAGGCCTGTCGTATCGGATCCCCAGTTCATACATATCATACAGTGTTCTTCTCTGTACAGGCTTTAATCCGTCACGCACATCCGGCAGAGCTCTGGAGATAATAACACTCATGGCATAGTCGATATAGGATTTCTGCATGACCTCCGCATAATCGGTGGGGATCACATTCTCCTGTTTTGTTTCCATTTATTTCATTCCTCCATTTATATCAGATATCCAGTTCAGCATCCTGCGCATGCTCATAGATAAACTTCTTTCTTGGCGGCACATCGCTTCCCATAAGAATCTCTGTCACACTGGATGCAAGTCTTGCATCCTCAATCTCCACACGCTTCATCATTCTGGTCTCCGGATTCAGAGTAGTTTCCCAAAGCTGGTCTGCATCCATTTCTCCCAGACCTTTATATCTCTGTAAGGTGAAGCTTCCGGGCTTATGGGCGCGTCTGTACCTTTCCAGCGCCTTGTCATCATACAGGTATTCTTCCTGTCCTTTCTTTGGCATAACCTTATACAGCGGTGGCATGGCAATATACACATGTCCCTCTGTGATCAGGTCTGGCATAAAACGATAGAACAGCGTAAGGAGAAGCGTGGAAATATGAGCCCCATCCACATCAGCATCTGCCATGATCACGATCTTGTCATAGCGAAGCTTTGTAATATCAAAATCATTTCCATATCCTTCGGAGAATCCACATCCAAAAGCATTGATCATAGTCTTAATCTCCGCATTTGCAAGTACCTTATCAATAGTAGCTTTCTCCACATTCAGTATCTTACCTCTGATAGGAAGGATTGCCTGATAATTACGGTTACGGGCAGTCTTTGCAGAACCTCCCGCAGAATCTCCCTCCACAATAAAGATCTCACACTGGGAAGGATCCTTTTTCTCACAGTTTGCCAGTTTTCCGTTAGAGTCAAAAGAATATTTCTGTTTGGTCAGAAGATTAGTTTTCGCTCTCTCCTCTGTTTTACGAATCTTTGCTGCTTTCTCTGCACAGGAAAGAATAGTCTTCAGAGTCTCCAGATTCCTGTCAAAATAAAGTACCATCTGCTCTCCCACCACTTTACCTGTGGCACGGGACGCATCCTGATTATCCAGCTTTGTCTTTGTCTGTCCCTCAAATCGAGGTTCCGGATGTTTAATAGAAACAACTGCTGTCATTCCATTACGGATATCTGCACCTGTAAAATTAGGATCTTTATCTTTTAAAATACCAATCTCTCTGGCATAAGTATTCATCACTGTAGTAAAGGTAGTCTTAAATCCTGTAAGGTGTGTACCGCCTTCTGCATTGTAAATATTGTTGCAGAATCCAAGCACATTCTCCCTGAACTCATTGGTAAACTGGAAGGCCACCTCTACCTGAATCCCATCAGACTCTCCTTTCAGATAAACCGGTTCATGGAGAACCTCTGCATTCTGATTCAGATCCTTAATAAATCCGATAATCCCATCCGGTTCATGATATGTGATATCCTCAATCTCAGCACCTCTTTTATCTTCAAAATGGATCGTCAACTCCGGATTCAGATAAGCAGTTTCATGGAGTCTGCTCTTTACTTCTGTGGCGGAGAATCTTGTCTTTTCAAAAATCTCCGGATCAGGCAGGAAATTAATACTGGTTCCTGTCTGTCTGGTCCTTCCCAGCTTTGGCAGAAGTCCCTCTTCCAGTTCCAGCGTAGGAATTCCCCTTTCATAATGATCGTGATGTATATATCCGTCACGACTGATCTTAATATCCAGATATGTAGACAATGCATTGACAACCGAGGAACCTACTCCGTGAAGTCCTCCGCTGGTCTTATAGGCTGAATTGTCAAATTTACCGCCTGCATGAAGTGTGGTAAATACAAGTCTCTCTGCAGATACTCCCTTTTCATGCATATCTACAGGGATTCCTCTTCCGTTGTCTGTAACTGTACAGGATCCGTCTTTCTCCAGGACCACATGGATCAGACTGCAATATCCCGCCAGATGTTCATCCACCGCATTATCTACGATCTCATAGATCAGATGGTTAAGTCCTTTTCTTGAAACACTTCCGATATACATTCCCGGACGCTTACGGACCGCCTCCAGACCCTCCAGAACAGAGATACTCCCTGCATCATAGGTTTCTTTCTTTGCCATATCTGTTATCTTTCCTTTCTTTCTGTCTTGGCATATTTTCTGAAATATATTCTGCCTTCACTCAGGTATGATCAGGTATAACGCCTGCAAACAATAGCTTCAGTCATGAACGTTTGTTCTGTATTATAAACGAATTTTAAATTTATTTCAAGCATGCATTTACGTTCTGGCCCACGCCATTGCTTCTGGCAAAAAAAATGACCAGAACCGAAATTCTGATCATTTGTTTCCCACTATTTGTTAGCAGCCAGTACGGGAATCGAACCCGTGTTTTCGCCGTGAGAGGGCGACGTCTTAACCCCTTGACCAACTGGCCATTTCTCTGTGTCGTTTGCGTCTCTCGCTGTCGACTCATTTAATATACACCATATTTTTCTAAAATGCAAGTACTTTTTTAAAAAAATTTCAATTTTTTTATTTTTCGCGAATTTTTCTTGTAAAAGCCCGTATTTACAAGGTTTTCTCCAGGTAAAAACTTTTCAGCATTTTTGCTTTCACCAATATCAGGGAAAGTCCATGGACTTTTTCTTCAGATTCCATGGACTTTCTCAAGGTCACCATTTTTATTACTGCCACATTTTAATCTTCAATATCCTCCGCCGGTTCTGCAGGAACAAATACCCTGGATTTTTTTGTCTCGTGTTTCTGCTGAACAGCCCTCTCTGTAGCCTCCATACAAAATTCCATCTGGGAATTCAGCTGTACCTTTCCACGTTTATCCGGTTTAACATAACTTCCATCAGGCTGAAGGATATGAGCCTTTACATTATCCCTGAATTCCAGATCCAGCACATGCTCCAGTTCTTTTTTGATTTTTTCATCCTCCACAGGGAAAACAATTTCCACACGTCTGTCCAGGTTTCTTGGCATCCAGTCAGCACTTCCCATATAAATTTCAGGATTTCCACTATTTTCAAAATAGAAAATACGGCTATGCTCCAGAAATTCGCCTACAATAGAACGCACATGGATATTTTCGCTGATTCCCGGCAGCCCTACCTTCAGGCAGCAGATGCCTCGCACCAGAAGCTCTACCTGTACTCCACAGGAAGATGCATAATAAAGGGCAGCCATAATCTTGGGATCACAAAGAGAATTCATCTTTGCACGGATCAGTGCCGGCAGCCCCTTCTTTGCATTCTCAGCTTCTCTCTCGATCAGACTTACAAATCTGTCCTTCATCCAGATAGGAGCCACGATCAGTTTATTCCAACGCTTCGGTTCCGAATAGCCGGACAACATATTAAACACAGCTGTAGCATCCTCGCCAAATCTTTCATCACAGGTAAATATACCGCAATCTGTGTAAAGCTTTGCTGTTGAATCATTATAGTTACCTGTAGCCAGATGCACATAGCGACGGATTCCGGTCTCTTCCCTGCGCACCACAAGGGTAATCTTGCTGTGTGTTTTCAGTCCAACCAGACCATAGATAACATGACATCCTGCTTTTTCCAGTTTTTTGGCCCAGACAATATTGTTTTCCTCATCAAAACGCGCTTTCAATTCTACCAGAACAGAAACCTGTTTTCCATTCTCTGCAGCCTGAGCAAGTGCTGCAATAATAGGAGAATTACCACTGACGCGATACAAAGTCTGCTTGATTGCCAGAACATCCGGATCCTTTGCAGCCTGACGCACAAAATTAACAACAGGATCAAAGCTCATATATGGATGATGAAGAAATACATCACCCTCACGGATCACACGAAAAATATCCTTATCATTCTGGAAAGCAGGCACAGGAGCCGGCTGGTATCTTGGGGTCTTATACTGGTCAAAGCCCTCTGCCCCATATACCTTCATTAACATGGTCAGATCCAGAGGTCCATTGATCTTGAAAATATCCGCTTCTTTGATATCAAACTCCATTTTCAGGATATCCAGCAGCCTCTCATCCATCTTATCTTCTATCTCCAGACGGATTACCTCTCCCCACTGGCGTTTCTTTAACTGTTTCTGAATCTCTACCAGCAGATCCTCTGCCTCATCTTCATCAATAGTAAGATCTGCATTACGCATAATACGATAAGGATGTGCACAAACCACATCATAGCTTAAAAACAGCTTATCAATATTTTTTTCAATAATCTCTTCCAGAAGAATCACCGAAGTATCTCCCTCTTTCACAGAAGGAATCCTCACTACTCTCGGAAGCACAGAAGGAACCTGTACAGTTGCAAACATAGGCTCTTCTTTTTCCTTTTTTCCTTTTTTTGAAATCAATGCACCGATATTTAGTGTTTTATTTCGAATAAGAGGAAATGGTCTGGAAGAATCCATAGCCATAGGCGTAAGCACAGGATAAACATTATCCTCAAAATATCTGTCCACATAAGTCTTCTGTTCCTCTGTAAGATTCTCATGGGCTCCTACCAGATGAAGTCCTGCCTTCTCCAGCGCAGGAATCAGAGAGCGGTTCAGCGTATTATACTGCACATGAACCAATTCATGGGTACGCAGACTGATCTCCTTCAACTGCTCTTTAGCTGTCATCCCGGCAATATCTGTCTTATGATAGCCCGCATGCACCTGATCCTTCAGAGATGCTACACGAACCATAAAAAACTCGTCCAGATTGGAAGCTGTAATACTTAAAAATTTCAGTCTGTCAAATAAAGGAAGTGTTTTGTCTCTGGCCTCACTGAGAACACGTTCATCAAATTTCAGCCAGCTCAGTTCCCGGTTCACAAAATATTCGCTTTTTTCAAATTTCTCAAGTTCCATTATTTTCCTCCTTTACACCCTTCCTTTTCCTCTGATCACAAGGCGGATACCAAAAACCTCTTCAAAAAACGCAACCTTATCCTGCAAAAGTCCCAATTCCAGGGAAATATCCTGGCTGGAATCCATAACCATCTGCAGTTCTCTGTCCTTCAGCACAGTTTTAATTCCCTTTACCTTCTGACAGTGGCTTCTGTCCATGGCATTGGCCAGCCGCAGGATTGCTGTCATTTTAGCGATCTTTATGTAGCTTTCCCTGTCAATCCCGGCTCCCAGCATCTGAATTTCATCGTAATCGGCAAAAGCTGTGGTATTATATCTGACAGCATAAGCAATCATCTTTCTTTCCAGAGAAGACAGACCGATAATTTCTGTAGACATAATAATCTGATAGGAGCACTCAGAAACATTTCCCATGCTTATATATTTACCGCAATCATGAAGCAAAGCCGCAATTTGAATAAGAAGTCTCTCCCGCTTTCCCATTCCATGCACTTTCTTCATACTGTCAAAAATGTTCAGGCACAGATTCATGGTTCCCTGAATATGACTTTTACTGCTGGAATACCGCTTTGCAATATTTTTAGAAGTCACCAGAATATCATTTTCAAAATTATGTACACTTCTTATGAAATTTTTCTTTTCTGCATAGTCATAAGCAATACCATCCAGAAGAGATACACCGGGAGCCCACAGAGCCTCTGCCTGAAAAATATCGATAAAGCTCCTGCACACTACCATGGTAGGTACAACCAGAGAAGCATACTCCGGATCGATCTCCATCTCCTGTGCCAGCACATCCTCTGTCTTATCCACCGTATCCTCGTAACGCTTCATAAATTCATCTCTGGTAATGATCTTATCCTTCATCTCCTCCTGAAAGATCATATCGGTGATAAAATCTCCCATAAAGATAACATTTTTAATATCTCTGTCCTTCAGATACAGACGTTGAAAATTTGTCAGGTCATTACGGATAAATTCCTCCACCAGTTTATCATAATGAATGGTGGTTTTTTCCAGTTCCTGAAGACGCTGACGGATTCTCAGGCTTCCCATTTTAAGGCTCTGGGTAGTAACCAGGGCATCCTTATCAAAAAGAGAAACCTGCAGACTTCCCCCTCCTACATCCAGAATTGCAGTTCCTTTCTGGATCATTTTCTTAAAGCCTCTTTCAATGGCAGCAATTGATTTATAGCCCAGAAAATGCTGTTCCGCATTGCTTAATATCTCTACTTTAAAACCTGTTCTGCGATAAATCTGTTCTACGATAATCAGCGGATTTGTAAGTTCCCGAAGCGCACTTGTTCCACAGGCACGATATTCCACTACCCCAAAATCCTGCATCATCCTCTTAAAATCATTTAAGGTCTCACACAGAACATCCAGCATCTGTGCGTCCAGCTTTCCATTGGAATATACGCCCTTTCCCAATTCCAGACTATATCTTACATCATTTAATTCCCTGAATCCGATTTTTTTTGACAATTCAAAAATCTTCATACTCACTTCATAGGAACCAATATCTATCGCTGCAAAAGTCATCACTGCCATATTTTTTCTCCTTCCTATCCGGTGTCTTTCAGTTATTCTTCCTGAATACCCAGCAGATGATCAATAAACTGCTGTGCTGTTCTTCCTGTCAATCCTCCATGAGACAGCTCCCACTTATTCGCTTCAAGCAAAAGTTCATCCTCCGGCATCTTGATACCATTTCTTTCAGCCAGAGCTTTAACAATTGTCTGGAATTCTTTTTTACCAGGTGCTCCAAAATAAATACGGACACCGAATCTGTATACCAGGGACAGTTTCTCCTGTACAGTGTCTGAAGAGTGCAGATCATCATCGTCCATGACCTCCATCTTGTCTCCTGCCCGTTCTCTCACCAGATGTCTCCGATTGCTTGTTGCATAGATCAGAATATTATCCGGTTTCTTCTCCAGTCCACCCTCGATCACAGCCTTCAGATATTTATATTCAATTTCAAATTCTTCAAAAGAAAGATCATCCATATAAATAATAAATTTATAATTTCTGTTTTTGATCTGCGCAATCACATCATTCAGATCTTGAAACTGATGTTTATACACCTCAATAATACGCAGACCTTCATCATAATATCGGTTAAGGATTCCCTTAATGCTGGAAGACTTGCCTGTACCTGCATCACCAAAAAGCAGACAGTTATTTGCCTTTCTGCCTCTGACAAAGGCCTCTGTATTCTCAATCAGTTTCTGTTTAGGAATCTCATATCCGATAAGATCCTCCAATTTCACATGCGCAATTCTGGTAATGGGCTGAATCTCCACCTTATCATTCTCATCACGTCCTACGCGAAAAGCCTTATGCAGTCCCAGCTTTCCTACGCCAAAATCCTTATAAAACTGCACCATATCTGCCATAAATTCCTCGGTAGTCTCTGCCCCGGCCAGAGTCCTGCTCATCTCGCAGATACGGTCACGGATCCTTGAATTAAACATCTTGCTGTTGCTTCCTGTATTTGTATAATCACAGATAACTTTACAGCAGGAAATCCCGAAAGCTTCATCCAGCACATTCAGATCAAAATCATACAGCTCTTTAAAAATTTCAAAATCATTTAAAACCAGTTCATTGATACTTCCTTTTACAGCACCTCTGATCTCGCTTGCTGTACTGAAAGCATTTTCCTTGTTAACCAGCAGAAAGGTCAGATAGCAATGCCACAAGTTTCCCGAAAATCCATATAAACCTGCCATTTCCACCAAACCGTTAACACATTCAAAGAATTGTCCCTCCTTTGACTTTAAATCTGCGGCATCCTTCTCACATAAAGTCATAATTTCTGCCATTTCATCCAGAAGATCTCCATGTTCAAAGTCACGATACAAAATACATTCATTTAATCTAGCCATTTTATTTCTCCTAAACTGATTTTTAGTAATTTCCCAGAATGCGCATTCTGTCAGCCTCTGCCTCAATTCCGCGGAGAGCATTTTTCACAGCACTATCCTGCAGATTCCCCTCGAAATCCACAAAGAACCGATATTGCCAGTTTTTGCCGGGAATAGGTCTGGATTCAATCTTGGTCATATTCAATCCGTTATAAATAATATGAGAAAGCATATGATAAAGCGTTCCGCTTTCATGATACAGTTCAAAGAAAATACTGATCTTATTTGCATCCTTTACATATATGGGTTTCTTACTTACAATCACAAATCGGGTTGCATTTTTATCATTACTGCAAATATTTTCTGCCAGAACCTTTAAACCATAAAGTTCTCCTGCCTGTCTGCTTGCAATGGAAGCCTGGGTGATATCACCGTCTTCTCTCACTTTTTTTGCAGAACCTGCAGTATTTTCCATCTCCTGTGTTCTCCATTCCGGATGGGCTTCCAGATATTTAGAACACTGAGCCAGCGCCTGAGAATGGGAATATACACAATGGATATCCTCCAACGAAGCCTCCGGCAGTCCCAGCAATACATGACGAGGACTGATGATCTGCTCTCCCACAATATTCAGATCATATTCTGTAAGAAGATCATAAATTCCTGCCACAATACCTGCGGTGGAATTTTCGATAGGAAGTACCCCATAGTCTGCCTTCCCCTCCACTACAGCCTCCATAGCATCTCTCCATGTTTTCACATGAAAGCTTTTAATATCATCATCGAAGTATTCCCGCATGGCAGCATAACTGTAAGCTCCCTCTACCCCCTGAAAAACAACTGTAACATTGTTCAACGGAAGAGAATCCACCATTTCCAGTTTTTCTTCATCTTCTACACCATGCTCTGTCAAAAGCTGATACTGCCGCTTCCGGCTGATGGCCATAATCTGCTCAAACAGTTCCTGAGTACCCAGCTGGTTAAATTCCCCATGGGCTCTGCCACGCAGAGCCTTCAATTTCTGTCTCTCCCTTTCTGCATCCAGCACCTTTTTACCTGTCGCGATCTTATATTCTGCCACATCCTCACATATCTTCATTCTTTCTTCAAAGAGCCTGACAATCTCCATATCAATCTTATCAATTTTATCTCTGCTTTCCAGTAAATCAATCATTCTGCTGTTCCTTTCGTTTCTTCTTTTCTTCCTCAACAGCTTCTGTCATAATACCGATAAAGGACAACGAACCAAAAGCCAGGATCACATCTTTATCTTCAGCAAGGCCATATGCTTTTTCCACTGCTGCTTCCACGCTCTCTGCAGCTTCTACATGAGGGTTTATCTCCTTTATGGCCTCTGCCAGTTTCTGCGCAGGAAGAGCCCGCACATTATCCGGTGTCTGGATGGTAAATATCTGATCTGCAAGGGGTGCCGTCTTTCGGATCACACTCTGATAATCCTTATCTGAGAAAACTCCCATAATATAAATCAGTCTTTTCCCTTTAAAATAATGCTCTATGGATTGCACCAACATATCTGCTGCTGCCGGATTATGTGCCCCATCCACCACAAAGAGGGGTTCTGTATCCAGAACTGTAAACCTTCCATTCCAGGACACCTTCTCCAGCCCTTCTTTTTTCTGTTCTGCAGTAGTAGGAAATCCCAGTCCGTCCAACACTTTTAACGCTTTCAGAGCAGCTACCGCATTTTCCTTCTGATAAATTCCTGCCAGAGGAATTCTGTAACATTCCTTTTCGTAAATAATTGTCTGGCCTTCAACGCCTTCCTCTACTACCTGTGCCTGCGCCGCATCTGCTACAGTACATTCCGCATGATTGCTTCTACATTTTTCACAGATAACCTCCATAACCTCCGGTTTCTGCCGTACTGTTACCACATGACTGCCCTCTTTAATAATTCCTGCCTTTTTCTCTGCAATTTCAGAAAGGGTATTTCCAAGAAAAGACATATGATCCATACTGATCGATACCAGAACTGCAAGAAGAGTATTGTTGATAATATTGGTGGCATCAAGGTTTCCACCCATTCCCACTTCAAGAAGCACAAGATCACAGCCTTTGTTTTTAAAATACAAAAACGCCACAGCTGTCTCTATTTCAAAAGCTGTAGGATGAGGGAAACCATCTGCTGTCATAACTCGGATCGCATCTGCCACCTGGGTGAGATACAGGGCAAAACTGTCTCTGTCAATCATCTGTCCTGCCACAGCAATTCTTCCTCTGTAAGAATATAAAGTAGGGGAAACATACCTTCCCACACAATAGCCAGCCTGAGACAGTACAGAATATAGAAAAGCAATTACTGAGCCCTTCCCATTGGTACCTGCTATATGAACATATTTCAGATCTTCCTGAGGATTTCCCAGTCTTTTCATTAATTCCCGCATATGCTCCAGTCCCAGCACACTGGGAATCTCCCTCGTTACCCTGTCTATGTATTCACGGCTTTCCTGATAATTCATTGCTTCTACTCCTAAATTTCTATTTTTATATTTTTACACTGCAAATCTGCAGCACACGAAAATCAATTTTCATAATTCACTTTATTATAGCCTACACCCATGTTTTTTTCAAGGCAGGCAATATCAGAAACAGATTAAATTTATGTAAAGGAAACGGTTACTGCTTACAAAAAATACTTGTAAAAGTATCTTGAAAAAAGCACCTGAGTATTATATCATAATAGGCGAATGATGTATTCCTCATCAATAAAATATGGAGGTATAATATGAGACACTTAATGAGTCCGCTGGATTTATCTGTGGAAGAGCTTAACTCTATCCTGGATCTGGCCAGCGATATTGAAAAACACCCTGATAAATATGCGCATGTCTGTGATGATAAGAGACTTGCCACCTTATTTTATGAGCCAAGTACCCGTACACGCCTTAGTTTCGAAGCAGCAATGATGAATCTGGGCGGTAAAGTTCTTGGCTTTTCATCCGCTGATTCCAGTTCTGCATCCAAAGGTGAAAGCGTTGCAGATACTATTCGTGTTGTATCCTGTTACGCAGACATCTGCGCTATGCGCCACCCCAAAGAAGGCGCTCCGTTAGTAGCTTCCATGGCTTCTTCCATTCCAGTGATCAATGCCGGAGACGGAGGCCACCAACACCCCACCCAGACCTTAACCGATCTTCTTACGATCCGTTCCCTGAAGGGACGCCTGGATAATATTACCATCGGCCTGTGTGGAGACCTTAAATTCGGACGTACTGTTCATTCTCTGATCGAAGCTCTTGTACGTTATCCTAATGTAAGATTCATACTGATTTCTCCTGAGGAGCTTCGCATCCCAAGTTATATCCGCGAAGATGTCCTGATAAAAAATAATATTGATTTCCAGGAAGTGGAAAGACTGGAGGATGCCCTTCCGGATCTTGACATTCTTTATATGACCCGCGTACAAAAGGAACGTTTCTTCAACGAGGAAGATTATGTACGTATGAAGGACTTCTATATTCTGGACAAGCAGAAAATGAAACTTGCAAAGGAAGATATGTACATTCTCCATCCGCTTCCACGTGTAAATGAAATCTCAACTGAAGTGGATTCCGATCCGAGAGCTGCTTACTTCAGGCAGGTTCAGTACGGAGTATATGTACGTATGGCATTGATTCTCACATTACTGGAGGTAAAATTACCATGTTAAATGTAGGCGCACTTCGCGAAGGCTATGTATTAGACCATATCAAAGCTGGAAAAGCTATGACCATCTATCATGATCTGAAGCTTGACAAGCTTGACTGTACTGTTGCAATCATCAAAAATGCCCGCAGCAATAAAATGGGCAAAAAAGATATTATAAAAGTGGAATGCCCCATTGAGAATCTGGATCTGGATATTCTGGGATTCATTGACCACAACATCACCGTAAATATTATCAAAGATGGAAAAATTGTTGCAAAACAGGAATTAAAACTTCCAAAACAGGTAGTTAACGTAATCAAATGTAAAAATCCCCGTTGTATCACATCTATTGAACAGGGTCTGGATCAAATCTTCGTTCTGGCAGATGAAGAAAAAGAAGTTTACAGATGTAAATACTGCGACGAAAAGTATACAGGAAAACGCAACAAATAAATATATGCTTGTAAAAAAGCTCTCCGTTCTGTTTCAGTTCTACAGAAGGGAGAGCTTTTTAATCATCATTAATCACTATTCTTTTATGCGCAATCAGACCGATAAGCCGGGTTATGTCATTGGGTGATCATCTATCTAGGCCTTACGTTGCCATAAGGCTCAAGCGACCCACCTGAAAGCACGACGGGCAGCCGTATCGCTTTCTGTTCGGTCTTGCTTCAAATGGAGTTTACATGTGCCCGCCCTGTTACCAGGACGGCGGTAGTCTCTTACACTGCCTTTCCACCCTTACCTCAACATGTGAGGCGGTTTATTTCTGTTGCACTGGTCTGGGAGTCACCTCCACCGGACGTTATCCGGCATCCTGCCCTGCGAAGCCCGGACTTTCCTCGTCTGAACCCTTTCGTCTGTTCAGCCGCGATCACCTGGCCTGGTTGCGCAACTGCTATTCTAACACGATTTTTCACACTTGTAAAGAAAATAAATCAAACATTAAAGCAGCTTCCTCCAATAAACTCTCGGAGAATAGAATTATAGGGAACTGCCTCACTGGGCACTGGCACAAAATAATCAAAAAATTTCAACAATCGTTTGGCCTCCACATACTCCGGTTCATTTTTGTCGATTCCAAACAAAAGAGGTTCTGCATAAACCTTCAGACATGCCAGTTCATAGATCAATGCCGAATTAAACATGGCATCTGCTTCTTCCTGATAGGGAAAAATATTCCGCTCCTCCCCTCTTCTTACAGAAGGCCACATAGCTATGGTATCCTTCGCAGAAGCGCCTCTGGTTCTGGCATCCCGGACAATCCTGCGGATCAGTCTTCCGTCTGTTGTAGGAATCCGATTATGTTCATCAATATTAAGCTGTGTCAGGGCGCTGATATAAATCTTAAACTTACTCTCCTTGGGAAGTGCATAGCTCAGTTTATCATTCAGGCCATGAATTCCCTCAATCACCAGAATATCATCCTGGGCAAGCTGAAGAAAATCACCTCTATACTCCCTTAATCCGGTTTTAAAATTAAACACAGGAAGTTCCACTCTTTCCCCATCCAGAAGTGCCAGCATATCTTTATTAAACCTTTCCACATCAATGGCTTCCAGACATTCAAAGTCAAATTTTCCGTTTTCATCTCGCGGTGTCTTTTCTCTGTCTACAAAATAATTATCCACTGCAATTGGATGTGGTTTCATTCCATGTGCTGACAGCTGAATAGACAATCTATGGGAAAAGGTGGTCTTTCCAGAAGATGAAGGACCTGCGATCATTACAATCTTCTTATTTCCGGCTTTTGCGATCTGAGAGGCGATCTCCGAAATCCTGGCCTCCTGCATAGCCTCCTGAATCAGGAGAATATCCTGGATTCCCTCCCTGGTAATCTTATCATTCAAATCTCCCACTGTAGAAATTTCCAGCTTGTCACTCCATTCCTGGGATTCTTTCTGCACATAAAAAATCTTTTCTCTGGGTTTAAACTCCGGAACCTTATCTGGTTCTGTCATATCTGGAAGTTGCAGAACAAATCCTCCCTCATACAGAAACAGATCAAAATATTTGATATATCCTGTATGGTTTGCCATAAATCCATAAAAATAATCTTCAAAACTTTCAATACTGTAAAGGTTTACTCTGGACACCCGGCGGTAATTAAAAAGCTTCTCCTTATCATACATATGATGTTTGTGAAACAGGGCAATTGCCTCGTCTGTATTCACACTTCGTTTCATAATAGGCAGGTTGGCATCTGCAATTTCATGCATTCTCTCTTTTACACGGTCAATAAACTCCTGGGTAAGGGCAGTTCCACCCTTCATGGTAAAATAATATCCATGCCCAATAGAATAATGGATCACTACTTTATCCGTGTTATCCTGCCCTGCCACATCATAAATTGCTTTCAACAGGATCAGGCATGCGCTCCTTTTATAAGTCTGGTTTCCTATGGCATCCCGGGTCGTAACAAACTGGATCGTACAGTCTGCCTTTAAGTGCTTATGAAGCTCTCTCAGTTTTCCGTTCACCGTCACCAGGATAATGGGGGCTTCTGCAGTATTTTCATAATCTTTTACAATCTCTCCGTAGGTTATTTTGTAAGGATATTCTTTTGTCTCTCCATTTATGATAACTTTAACTGTCCTTTGTTCCATTGTACAAGCCTCCAAAATTCACACAGGAGACCGCAGCTGCAGTCTCCCTGTCTCAATAAGTTTCAAATAATGATGCCAGAGTCAGAAAGTCTCTCTATAAAATGGCATAGGGACTCTTCACTCCAGCGCAGAAAACAGTCAGTTCCGGGAATGCCTGATTCAATTCTTTCTTTACGGCATCCATAAAAATATACTCCGTACCGTAATGTCCGGCATCTATTAAAGCAAGTCCCTGGGCAACCGCATCAATGCCTGTATGATGATCAATATCTCCGGTCACATAAACTTCTGCTCCTGCTGCAATGGCATCCTGAATCATACTTTTTCCGGATCCTGTGCAGACAGCTGCCCGGCCTACTTCACTGTCCAGATTTCCATAGACCTTCACATCCTTTAATTTCAGTGACTTCTTCACAAGCTGTGCATATTCCCTCAAAGTCATTCTGTCAGAAAGATTCCCTACTCTGCCAAACCCCTGAATCTCTCCTTCTCTCTCTTCTGTCACAGAAAGTACAGAAGGGTTCTCCAGCTTCATATAATCTGCACTTAAATCTGCCATTCCCAGCACATCGTAATTGGTATGCATAGCATAATAAACAATGCCCTTCCTGATCAGTGTAAGAATCTTTCTCCCTGTAAAGCTATGATTATTTATCTTTTTTATTCCTGAAAAAATCATAGGGTGATGGGTAAGAATCATATCCGCCCCATTTTCTATAGCCTCAGCCAGTGTTTCCTCCGTCAGATCCAGAGCCAAAAAAACATGGCTGACCTCTGTATTATCATCTCCTGTAAGAAGTCCTACATTATCCCAGTCTTCAGCTGCATCTGCAGGATATTTTTTCTCCAGCCAGGAGATCAATTCATATGCTTTCATATTTTTCCAATGCGGTTAAAATCACCCGCTTTTCCTCTCTTACTTCTTCCAGCCGCTGTCCCGGATCCGGTGCATTCTGCAGCTTTTCCAGAATCCTGTCCCGAATCCGAAGTTCTCTTTTCAGATATTCTCCAAGAACAGGATCCCGACGCTCCAGGAGCATTCCGCCAAACCATTCTGACAACGTGTAGGGTGTACCAGGCAGGAAATTCTCTTTTTCTCCATGAACCGCTTTCATCATAGGATAAAACTTTCCATCTTCCCGGATAATCCTTTCCTCTTCAATCCTCCAACCTTCCATCTTCAGAAATCTCCGAAAATGAGGGATATCCGACTGTGGCTGAAGTACCATCTCCTGAAAACTTTCCCGTACAGTTCTGCCTTCTGTGAGGATCCGCTCCATCAGTGGACCTCCCATCCCGGCAATCACCAGCGTATCGCCCTCATCTGTTCCAAGAGCTGCAAGACCATCCGAAAGTCTGGTCTCTATGTATTCTCCCAATCCATATTGTGTAATATGTTCCTCTGCCCTGGAAAGAGGCCCCGGTCTCACATCCATGGCAATCGCACTGGGGATCATATGGTTCAAATATAAATATACGGGTAAATATCCATGGTCACATCCAACATCTACCAGTCTGTTTCCCCTGGTCACCAGGCCTGCCACTGCAGACAAACGTTTCGAAAGCTGCATAACAGGCTCCTTAATCCAGGTAATCCTTCAGCTTGCGGCTGCGGCTTGGATGGCGAAGCTTTCTCAGAGCCTTTGCCTCAATCTGGCGGATACGTTCTCTTGTTACATTAAATTCCTTTCCAACCTCTTCCAGTGTTCTGGCACGTCCATCATCAAGACCAAAACGCAGGCGGAGCACCTTCTGTTCTCTGTCTGTAAGAGTACTTAAAACCTCCACCAGCTGCTCCTTCAGCAAGGTAAATGCTGCAGCATCTGCAGGTACCGGAACATTATCATCCTGAATAAAATCTCCCAGATGGCTGTCTTCCTCTTCACCGATAGGTGTTTCCAGAGATACCGGTTCCTGAGAGATCTTCAGGATCTCACGGACTCTCTCTACAGACATATCCATCTTGTCCGCAATTTCCTCCGGCGTAGGTTCACGTCCAAGTTCCTGAAGCAGCTGACGGGAAACGCGAATCAGCTTGTTGATGGTCTCGACCATATGCACCGGAATACGGATCGTACGTGCCTGATCTGCAATCGCTCTTGTGATCGCCTGGCGGATCCACCATGTGGCATAAGTACTGAACTTATACCCTTTACGATAGTCAAACTTCTCAACTGCTTTGATCAGACCCAGATTTCCCTCCTGGATCAGATCCAGGAATAACATTCCACGTCCCACATATCTTTTGGCAATGCTGACTACCAGACGTAAGTTGGCCTCTGCCAGACGTTTCTTGGCAGCCTCATCTCCATTTTCCATTCTCTTGGCCAATTCAATTTCTTCCTCTGCAGAAAGAAGAGGCACTTTACCAATTTCCTTCAGATACATGCGGACCGGATCCTCAATACTGACACCTTCCGGAACAGAAAGGTCAATCTTGTCCAATTCGATCTCGTCTTCCTCGTCCAGCTTATCAATATCACCGTCGTCATCCAGGATCATGTCATCCGCATTACCATCTGTAATCCTAAGTACATCCACACCGCTGGCTTCCAGAAAATCAAAAACTTTTTCCATCTGTTCTACTTCCAAAGGCTGATCCTTAAAAAAGTCACTGATTTCCTGATATTCCAGAACATTCTTTTTCTTTTTTGCCAGTTCCAGAAGTTCTACCAGTTTCTCGCTGAATTTACCCATATTCATTTCCATATGTGCTCTATACCTCCATATAGTGTTTATATTTTATCCTTATTCAAAAGAAATATGCAATTGCTGCCGCTTTCTTCGCAGATCCTCAAGATCCTTTTTGGCTTTTACAAACTCCTGCAGGCCTTTCATATCTGCAGGGTCCAATGTTTTGTTCTTCTCCTTCAGGCTCTCATCTCTGATGCGAAGCACCGCATCTGAAAAAGCTCTGTTCTGCTCCTCAGGTGTCTCAAGGTGGATCGTGGCATTAAAAAGAGAAGAAACCTCCCTCTGCTCCTCGCTATCAATAAAAGCATTCATCAGTCTGGCAGGATTCACATCTCCCTCCTCATACTGCTGATAAAGCATCTCTGCCACCTTCCTGTAAAGAGGCACTACAAAGTCCGATGGCTGAATATACCTGATTACAGTATCAAAAATACCCGGATAAGTGACCAGCCAGGTCAGCATCAGTTTCTGTGCCTTCTCGCTGGCACTGTCCTTTTTCTTCGGCTGTGCTCCTGTAGTTTTGGGCTGTATCCGCTGTTCTGCAGGAGTTCCCCTTAATGCCAGAGTATTCACACGCTTCCTCAGATCCTCCACGCTGATTCCGTAGCCTCTGTAATCCTTCACAATTGCTTCTATGTACAGATTCCGCTCCAGTTCATCCGAAAGCTCCAGAAGCATCTGTGCACACCGCTCAAAGAAACGGTTCTGTCCCTGGGGTTCCTCCATTGTGAACTCCTTCTGAGCCATATGAATCCGAAACATAAAGCTGTCCATAGCCTGTTCCAGCCGTTTCTCGAATTCCTCACCGCCAAGGGCTTTAATAAATTCATCCGGATCTTTGTGCGGTTTTAAACTGACCACCCTGGAGGTAATCCCAGCTTCCCTCAGAATAGGAATTGCACGAAGAGCAGCTCTGACGCCAGCGTCATCACTGTCATACAATAACAAAACCTCCTGCGTGTATCTTTTCAGCAGACTGGCATGTCCTGACGTAAGAGCCGTTCCCAGCGAAGCCACCGCATTGGTAAAGCCAGCCTGGTGCATGGAGATCACATCCATGTAGCCTTCACACAGGATCAGATAATTCTTCCTAGTAGTTCTGGCTATATTCAAACCATACAAATTCCTGCTCTTGTCAAAAATCTTCGTTTCCGGAGAATTCAGGTATTTTGGCTTTCCATCGCCCATCACACGTCCTCCGAATCCGATCACCCGGTTATTCACATCCATGATCGGGAAAATAACCCGGTTCCAAAATTTATCATACATCCCATGCCGCTCATCTACATTAAATAATCCAGACTCCCTGAGCAGATCATCGCTGTAATTTTTCGACTTCAGAAACTTATACAGATCATCACTGTATTTATCCGAATAACCCAGGCCGAATTTTTTAATTGTATCCTCACTTACCCCTCTGTTAATCAGATATGTATAAGCCTGACTGCCGTTTTCCCTGCGCAGCTGGTAATAAAAATAACTTGCCGCCAGCTTATTAATCTCCAGGAGAGTAGCTCTTTTCTCAGCTTTCTCCCTGGCCTCTCTGGAATATTCGATCTTTGGAAGCTGCACTCCCGCCCTGTCTGCAAGATGCTGCAGTGCCTCTCCAAAAGTATAATTCTCATATTCCATTACAAAATTATAAACATTTCCTCCTGCCCCACATCCAAAACAGTAATACATCTGCTTAGACGGTGTGACAGAAAAGGACGGTGTCTTCTCATTATGAAAAGGACATAAGCCAAAATAAGTATTGCCTCTCCTATTCAGCTTTACATATTGGGATACAACGTCTACAATATCATTTTTCATTCTTACTTCTTCAATGATATCATCCGAATAACGCAAGCTTCGTCCTCCTTTTTAATAGACTTCCCATGATTTTGGTATGTAAATCTCCCGGAATTTATCCATAGAATACTGATCTGTCATTCCCGAGAGATAATCACATACGACTTGTGTTTTTTTCTCCCCTTTTGCGATCATTTCTCTGTATTCTGCTGACATAGCTTCCGGATGTTCGATATAATATTCATATAATTCTGTCAACATCTTTACTACCTTTTCCTCTTCCTTTCTGGCAAGAGGATTCTCATATACATTGGCAAACATGATCGCTCTAAGTTCCATCATAGCCTCATAGATCTCTGCTGACATTCTGATCATATCCTGTTCAAAACTATTATCAATTATATCATGAACAAAGGTATTCAGTCTCTCTCTGGTAGTATATCCGAGAAGCATCCGTAAGGTAATCGGAATATCATCTTCCGATATGATCCCAGCTCTCTGTGCATCATCCATATCATGATGAATATACGCAATTTTGTCAGAAAGACGCACAATCTGTCCTTCCAGAGTAGAGGGATTCCCACTGGTGCGATGATTCAGGATTCCATCAATTACCTCCCAGGTAAGGTTCAGCCCTTCTCCGTTTTTCTCTAACACCTGTGCCACACGAACACTCTGTTTATAATGGGCAAAACCATCAGGATTCACTCTGTCGAGTGCTCTCTCACCGGCATGTCCGAAAGGAGTATGACCAAGATCATGGCCAAGCGCAATGGCTTCTACAAGGTCCTCATTCAGACTTAATGCTTTTGCTATAGTTCTGGCAATCTGTGACACTTCAAGAGTATGAGTCATCCTGGTTCTGTAATGATCTCCCTGAGGTGCCAGAAAAACCTGTGTCTTATCCTTCATCCTGCGAAAAGCCTTACAATGAAGAATTCTGTCTCTATCTCTCTGATAAACGGTTCGTACATCACATTCCTCTTCCTGCCGTTCCCTGCCTTTGGAATGAAGGCTGTGGGCAGCATAAGGACTTAGCTGTTTCAGTTCTCTTTGTTCCATGCTCTCTCTGATATTCATCGGCAATTCCTCCACCAATAACAGCAATGACAAAATACCTCTTATTAAGTATATTCTACACAAAATTTCAAATTCCTCTTTTTTTCAAAAAAATATTGAAATTTTTTATTTTTTAATAAAAGGTGTTGACATGATGCATTTCATTTGATATAGTATCAGATGTCGCGAGGGAGAACATAAAGAATCCCACGAATGCGATATGCGGAAGTGTCGGAACTGGCAGACGAGCAAGACTAAGGATCTTGTAAGCATTGCGCTTGTGTGGGTTCAAGTCCCATCTTCCGCATTTTGACCAAAGAACTGCAGGATATGCAGTTCTTTTTTTGTAAAAGTATTTAAAAACAAAAAAACCTGTCAGCAGAAAGCTCTGTTGCATTTCCTGCTGACAGGTTTTTTTGTTATTCTGTCCATTTATAAATTTTCTTTTGTTTCTTTTCTGAGCAATTCTGTATACTCTTCTTCCCTCATAGGTCTGGCATAAAAATATCCCTGGGCCTTATTGCAGCCGTATCCCTGAAGCATTGCCTTCTGCTGTTCCGTCTCCACACCTTCCGCAATAATGGAAAGCTTCATATGATTCCCCATAGTAATGATCATATGCAGAATTTCTTCTGCTCTTTCATAAGGATCTGCTGCACTTAAAAAACGCATATCCAGTTTGATCTCATCAATAGGAGCTTCTTTCAGCATATTCAGAGAAGAATATCCACTCCCAAAATCATCCATGAGAACACGGAATCCTCCCTGACGAAGCTTTTCCACAACTGAAAAGATCATTTCTGAGTCAGTGGCATATGCAGTCTCTGTTATCTCCAGCTCCAGATATTTTTTTGGAATGTGATAGCGTTCTGCAATTTCGCAAAGAGTCTGAAACAATTTCGGGTTATAGAACCCTACCCTGGATAAATTTACAGACACAGGATACAGAGGAATCCCCTCATCCATACATTTTTTCAGAAAAATACAGGTCTCCTCATAAATGTAGAGATCCACTTTTGCAATATATCCGTTTTTCTCCAATACCGGAATAAAAATCCCCGGAGAAAGCAATCCCTTTTCCGGATGCTCCCAGCGAACCAATGCCTCCGCCCCGATAATACGATCAGTACGCATATCATACTTTGGCTGAAAAAATGCCTTAAACTGCTTTTCCTTAAGAGCATCACCCAACTCATTAATGATCATCTGTTCCTGGATCAATTTCTTTCTGTGTGTATCATCATATACAGCAATCTGAGCCATATGATTCTTTTTAATACTCTCCGCTGCCAGATGAGCCCGGTCACACATGATTCTCAGACTCTTAGATCTGTCCCGTATTTCATAAATCCCGGCAGAAATCTCCACAGTAGTCTTCAGATAATAATCCTTGATCCGATCACAAAAACGTTTCATCTGTGCCTGTATCCTGTCCTCACTCTCCAATGTCAGGATCACAAAATGATCCGCCTCATATCTGCAGCTGATAATATCTATCCTTCCAAAATTCTTCTCCAGTTCCCGGCCGATGAACTTCAGAAACTCATCACCTGCATCCTCACCAAACAAATCATTGACCAGCTTAAAATTCTCAATATTGATATAGAGAATTCTGGCATCTGCCTCCGAATGTTCCTCCAGAAATTCACTGCCTCTCCGGTAAAATCCTTCCTTATTCAGAAGTCCCGTCAGTTCATCCGTCTCCATCCTGCTGCGGTATGCTTCCTGCGCTGCAGCCTCCACCTGCATCTGGGTTCTGTGCCGATTATTGGCAATTACAATCACAGTCAATGCCACTAGAAAAATCAGGATACATATCATCTGATATTTATATTTCCCCAGTAATTCCCATATAGAAAAAGTTTTCATCAGATTTATGGAATACTGCCTGATAATATTCTCCTTATCCTGGCTGCTTAGGCTTCCAATACTTTTATTGATAACAGAAACCAGATTCGGATCTACATTATCTGCATATATCATACAGGTCTCTGCCTTGGTATAAACAATTCCTGACAATGCAAGATTATGGTACTTTTCATCCTGCAGATAATAAGATGCCGCATAGCCGTCCACAACGGCCATGTCTGCCTTTTTATTTACCACCGCATCCAAAATCGCCTGGGGAGAATCACAGTAAATCGCTTTATGGGAAAATCCTCCCTCCGGTCTCAGGCTTTTATATTTCTCAAATATGTTATTTATAGAAACGATTGGCATCTCCAGAGTATTGATATCTACTCCCCGCTCTGCTACAATCTGAAATTCTCTCGTAAAAAAACTACCTGTAAGATGAACTCCAGGATCATCAATCATTTCCTGACAACCGGTAATTCCGGCTATAAAATCATAGTTTCCACTTTGTGCTGCCTCTATCGGATCTGTATCTGAAGAAAGACTTTTAAGTTCAAAAGGAATCCCGCTGATCTCACTGAATTTTTCCAGAAGTGCTATATAAATTCCGTCCAGTTTTCCTGTTTCTTTATCTATATACACTAATGGCGGTTGATCACCAATACACCCTATTTTTATCGGTGCTCTGACGCTTTTGATGTATTCAGTTTCTTCCTTGGTAAAAAGAGGCTTGGAATTCCTGTTTCTATCCATAAAATACTGTTCTGTAAGCTGCTCCCTAAGATCCGGCACTTCTGACTCTAGCTGCTCAAGAGCATTATTTACCCCATTCATGACCTCTGTATTTCCCTTTGTTGCCATGATATACATAGGTGCAGCCCCAAATTTGTCCACAATCTTAAGTGAATCGTGTCTGGAGATACTTCCCACCAGGATCATATCCACTTTCTTCTGCTCAAGGGCCTCTATCTGATCCTGTTCAGATTTATAATATTTCTCCAGACAATGGAATTTTTTTTCGCCCTGGCGCTGCTCAAACTCTTCGTTCTGATAGCTGCCTCTCAGCAGTCCCACTGTTTTACCATTCATATGCTCATAATCCTGAAAATAAATATCTTCATTATCCTCAGATGTATAAAGCACTGTCTGTTCTGTGCCGATAGGCATACAGGAGAACTCATAATCTTTCTCCCTGTCCTTTGTTTTCTGCGCATTACAGATCAGATCTACCTTTCCACATTTCAGATCCTCCAACTGATCTTCCCAGGATTCATTGATATATTCATACTTCCAACCGGTATACTGAGATATCTTATTCAGATATTCTACTCCATATCCTTTGTAAACTCCGCTGCTGCTTTTATTAATAAAATCAGCAGCCTCACGATATGCCACCCGTATTGTCTTTGTTCCTGTTTCCGACTGTGCCCAGACCGGAACGATCAGTCCCAGAAGTAATACAAACAGAAAGCCGATCACCATTATATTTTTCTTCTTACCACTCATCTATTGTACCTCGCATCTCAGTCGATTATAACATAACAGACTGAAAAAAGCCATCTGTCTCTGCTGCGAATTTTTCTTTTTTTTATTTCTCCGGACTCCCATACCCATGACTCAGTTCAAGCGAATGTTCGCAACCCCCGCAGGGAACTTACTTGATTCAGGTCAAGCGGATATTCGCAATCCGCTTCGCTACTTGCTTCAGTTAAGTTCAGCAATCCTGCTTACCGCTACATAGATTTCCTGGATTTTATACCATGTGAGATAATCTACAATCCCTGTTTCTCCCAAACCAAAAATGCCTTGAAAAATACGAACTGCATTTTGGGTTTCCTTACCGTATATTCCATCCACCGTCACTTTTGGAAGTGCCGGATAAGCATCCGCTATCGCATTCAGCTGTTCCTGGATCTGTGTCACCTTACTGCCAGATACGCCCAAAGTCAGGTCAAATCCCGGCCAGGATGCAGGGACACCTGAAACAGCCTCTGCCACATTGATATACATATCATTTCCATAAAATGCTCTCAGTATCTCAATAGCAGAATATCCCTGATCCCCCAGCGCTTTACTTCCCCATTGCGTCATCCACCCTCTGTTACGGCACTGAACCTGTTTTCCATCACAATACTGTGTCAGGATCGGCTGCCTTACATTTGGTCTGGAAAGGTAATTTTCAAAAAGCTCATCCACGATCCGGTCAATACTGTCAAAGATATTCCTGCCACGAATCCATTTATGATCATAGGCAGTAGACGAAGTAATCGTATAATCCTTGCCTTTATTCCGGTACCACTCCGTATAAACCCGGTTTAATGTAAAGGACATAATTGCCAGAACATTAGCCCTTATCGTATCCTCCGGCCATGTTGCATAAATTTCACTGCTGGCCACATTTTTGATATAATCTTTATATCTCACATAGTAATTTTCTGCTGAAGTATCTCCCACCGGACCGTCATGTACGATCACATATTCCGGCACTACAACTTTACTTAGCACAATCTCCCCTGTCTCATTCATCGGTTTGATCTCCGCTTCCTCAATCTTTGGCGGATATTCATAAAACAATGTATGAGGCGGAATTACGATCCGTTGGTATTCTTCCGAAACAGATCTGGCAGCAAGCATCACTGGCTGACTGGACAGCACCTGTGGAAGTACCTCACTTCCAGCCACTTCCTCAGACTCGAACCCTTCTGCATCAATCTGTATTGTATATTCCGCATATGGTTGCTGTTCCACCGGTTCCATACTGTACTCCAGTGGCGGTGTTTTCAAATCAATCACAGGTGTCCGTCCTGATGAATTCGTTACCAGCTCTTCGATCACAGAATCAGGGTCTCCTGTATAAGAAATCTTTACCCGTGCATTCTCCACAGGTCGGTTACTTAACCGATCCACTACCGACACCTGATACCGTCCCCTATCCACATTTTCCCGCTGCATCTGTCTATTCTTATCCAAAGCCATACAAACTCCCACAAAACTACTTTCCTGGTAGTTTATGCACCAGAGTTATATTTGCCACTGTTATTCTCTCAAATCTACGAACGCATTATAAATTTAATCTGTAAGGAAACACAATATCTCTGCCTTCTTTTGCCACGATTCCTTCCTCTTCCAAGCTTTTTAATTCCCTTGTCATAGCACTTCTGTCCACCCCAAGATACTGAGCCAATGCTGTATAAGACATTGGAATATGTACTTTGCAGCTGTGTTTTTCCGCAGAAAGTCCATTCAGATACGCAAGCAGCTTTTTCCTTGTAGTAGCTCTGGACAAAATATAAATCCTCTGCATTTGCTGTCTGGACTGTAAAGCAGTCATCTGCAGAAGATTGCTGATCATCTGGCTGTGATGATGGCAGGCCTTCTCGCACCTTTTAATCACATGTTCATAATCAATAAACATTACTTTTGTTTCTTCCTCTGCTTTCACATAATAATGCTGGGAATCAGCCGGAAGCAAAAAGGGTTCTCCAAAAACTGCATCTTTTTTCAATTCATCAATCATATATTGATTGCCATCTTTATCACAACAGTATAATGTAGCCCGGCCATAAAGGATCAAGCCGACTTTATTCATGGTGTTAGAATATTCCATAACTGTCTCACCATTTTTAAAAACAAGTTCTCTTGCCCGAAAACAAACACGCATTCTTTCCTGTTCTCCGGGCAGAATATCTGTAAATAACGTAATATGCGGCATAAGCATTCCTCCTGATTTTTTTTAGTATATCACATTTTTATCAATAAAGCTTTCTTTTTGTGACTTTTGCAACAGAATTATCTTTTATTCTATGTTATCATGTTAATAAATTCAAAACATTATTTATTCACTCAATAAAAATGGGAGGAACTACATGAAAATTACAGAAACTATTAAATATGTCGGTGTAAACGATCATCGAATTGACCTGTTCGAAGGTCAGTACAAAGTCCCAAATGGAATGTCATATAATTCCTATGTGATTTTAGATGAAAAAATAGCAGTTATGGACACTGTAGATGCAGATTTTACTCATCAATGGTTGGATAATATCCAACAGGTTCTGGAGGGACGCACTCCTGATTATCTCATCGTACAGCATATGGAACCTGACCATGCTGCAAATATTGCCAATTTTTTGAAAGTTTATCCGAATACTACTGTTGTGGCTACAGCAAAAGCTTTCCATATGATCCGTAATTTCTTTGAGCTTGATTTGAGCAATCAGAAAATAGAAATGGAAAACGGCGGCACTCTTTCTCTTGGATATCATCAACTTACTTTTGTATTTGCTCCAATGGTACACTGGCCAGAGGTTATGGTTACTTATGACAGTACAGATAAGGTACTTTTTTCCGCTGACGGATTTGGCAAATTCGGTGCGCTGGATGTAGAGGAATCCTGGGATGATGAAGCAAGAAGATACTTTATCGGAATCGTAGGGAAATACGGAAAGCAGGTACAGAACCTCCTGAAAGTTGCAGCCACCCTCGATATTCAGATCATCTGTCCGCTGCACGGTCCTGTCCTTACAGAAAATCTTGGACATTATATTCATCTTTATGATCTATGGTCATCCTATACTCCGGAAGCGGATGGAATTGTTATTGCGTACACTTCTGTATATGGTCATACCAGAACTGCAGTTTCTTTACTTGCCGATAAACTGAAATCCAGAGGATGTCCCAAAGTCCTGGTCTATGATCTTGCAAGAGACGATATGTCCCAGGCAATCAGCGATGCTTTCCGCTATCCCAAGCTGATTCTTGCAACTACTACTTATAATGCAAGTATTTATCCATTCATGAATGATTTTATCACCAGACTGGTAGAACACAACTATCAAAACCGCACTGTCGGTCTCATCGAAAACGGAAGCTGGGCACCTTTAGCTGCAAAAATCATGAAAGAAATGATGAATAAATGTACTAAAATAGACTGGTTAAAGAACTCCGTACACATCTGGTCTGCTGTCAAAGAAGAAAACCGCAGAGAAATTGATGCAATGGCTGACGAACTCTGCAAGGAATATATCGCAAAAGACGACTCTCTGGCAAACAAAAACGATATGACAGCTCTTTTCCGCATTGGTTATGGACTTTATGTCGTAACTTCCAACGATGGCAGAAAGGATAATGGTCTGATCGTTAACACTGTTACCCAGTTGACAGACAATCCCTATCGTGTAGCGGTAAATATCAACAAAGCCAACTACTCTCATCATGTAATACAGCAGACCGGCATTATGAATGTTAACTGTCTGTCTGTTGATGCACCATTTTCCATCTTCCAGCAGTTTGGTTTCCAGTCAGGAAGAACTGTTGATAAATTTGCAGGTGAGAAAATCAACCGTTCCGGAAACGGTCTCATCTTCCTTGACAAATACATCAATGCGTTCATGTCACTGAAAGTAGAACAATATGTGGACCTTGGCACACACGGAATGTTTATCTGTAGTGTCACTGAAGCTCGTGTCATGAGTGATCAGGATACTATGACCTATACCTATTATCAGCAAAATGTAAAACCGAAACCTCAGACAGAGGGCAAAAAAGGTTTTGTATGCAAAATTTGCGGATATATTTACGAAGGTGATGAACTTCCGGAAGACTTCATATGCCCACTTTGTAAACATGGTGCTGTAGATTTCGAACCAATACAGTAAACCTTTCTGAAAAATAACCTGACAAAAGCCTCCCAGAACAATTCTCCGGGAGGCTTTCATGCTACCTGATTCATTTCCGTTCTTCTTCTGTCAATTCTATAGCATATTGTTCTTTATCCATAAAATCACCTATCATTCCATACTTCCAAAATCAATCACAAGATCACTCCACCTAATTTCACATCAAGCAACTCATAACCAAATGGCTTTGCATCTGTCATCCAGATTTCCTCTCTGATCCGTTTCATCTCTTCCAGATTGCAGATGATATCAGGGATTTCATTCTGACTGATTTCTTTTAGTATCTCTTTCTCTTCCCTGTCATAGGCATCTTTGACACGTACTCCCAGATCAGCTTTACCAGCCAGTACAGCTGCCAGCTTTTCGTAGAAAGAAAACACAAGTCCATATTTCGCTGATTTCGTACAATTTTCAGACATACAGCTGTATATTTCCTGATAATATGCCTTAATATCTGTACCTGATGCCTTTACATGATAATCAAAGAGACCCAGCATTGGATCCTGATATAACAGATAAATCAACTTTATCCGGACAGCCCCAAGTAATTACAAGTCCATGCTGGAAGTATATGGATCAGATTCCCCTTTAAGCAAATAAACTCACAGGAGAATGGGCACAAAAAGCAGCAAACCTTTTTCAAGATTTACTGCTTACATACCGCTGTGATGGACTGCTGATATTTATAGCAATTCCATAAAATACTGCAAGTAATCCAGTGCATTTATGATCTTCCCAAAAAAGTTACACATCCAACAGCTCAATCAACTTATCAAGAAATGCCTCTTCCCCTAATGTATTAATTTTAAAAAACACAGCCTGGCTTCCTCCTGCCGTAATTGCAGAAAGTTGAACAGGATCTTCACCGTTTTGAAAAAGTGTAATATTGAGACTCACTCTGTTTCCTCCAGCATAGCTGTAACGTTCAAAAATGCGAACGCTACAACGCGCAGTCCCACTTTGAAAATCACTGGCATCTTCTAAAGTTGCTGATATACTGCTATTTAATATTCCATTTTCGATATTTGAAAGTAACTGATCAAAATCTTCATTTATACTTCTTTCTATTTTTGCCATACACAAATCTTCCTTTTCTCAACTGCTTAAACTTAAATTCGATATATCCTATCCCCCATATTCTCATGATTCCCCAAAAGAGGAGCACTTCCTCCTTGACAATATCTCTATGTAAAATGTAAAAGTAATTTCTGCCCATGCTAAGAAAGTTCCTTATTCTTCTTTTCCATCAGCTGTTTCAGCTTTTTATTTACTTTGCTCCTATTCTCCTCCTGTAATTTTCCGCAGAATAGATAGCAAAATTTCAGTGCAAACCACCAGATATACAAAGCTTTAAAACTCTGGAATGCCTGATCATCCAGCATTCCATGTGCCACATTGTTGCGCATGTTAAATCCAAATTTTGAACAGAAAATCGTATTTAAAGCAAATATAAGGTCTTCATCCAGGCTTTCTTTTACTCCTTCCAATTCTAAGACAGCGTGCATTGGTTTTACTTCTTCAATCCCTTCTTCATTCATGTTGTAAACAGGTTCTCCACATTCCACTGCCAGATATCTTACTGCATTTTCTATCTGTGGAATCAGGATACTTAGCGCCGTCAAAAAATCTCCTGAAAAGCCAAACATAAGACCCTTGGTATACGATTCTTTTCTCCCCTCCGGAATCGCACAACTTACATCTACAATCTTTTTTACATCACTCTCTTCGATCACAAATCTGGAACGAATATATTCAAACGTATTTCTCACCAGAATCTGTGCAAAATAATCCATCTCCATGGCTGCTGTCCGCTCCATATTATCCTTAAGCGCACCTTCATCGATTGTTCCATCAGGCTTTTTCACAGGCCTGCTTTTAGCAATTAATTTTCCTCCTTTTCCAAGGATTGCCGCTGGAAATATCGTGTTCAGGATCCCAGTCCTATTTAATACTTGATTCTTTACCTTTTCTCTTACCGGAATCGGAAGAAATGAAGAAAAATAACATAATGCCTCTTCTTTATCAAGATCTTCCAGTTGGCGGAACAGTTCTTTTACAATGCCGCTGGCATCCTGTTTATCACTCCATACCATCATCTCCGAAAGGGAAGCTTCTTCTATCTGTGCTATTTCCTGCAACAGTGCCTTTCTTTCTTCTTCCGTACCCTGTATGGTCTTTAACAACTGAATAACCTCTTTCAAATAGTGAATCTTTCTCATTAAATTTCCTTTAGAAGAGGCCCCGGCATATTCAGCCTCCATCCGGATAGCCTGAATCTTACGTCTTCGTATCGCAATCAGTTTAGGTTCAGTAATACACTTTTTCTTCTGCCAGTTATTTTTTCTGCAATAGAGTTCTTCCAACAGATCACAAAACTTACCAATGAGCGGTGCATCACAGCTATTATCATCGTAAGTTTTCAAGATATTTTCCACATAAGGGATCAGATATCCTGTATCCACTTTTTCCTCCATGGCAGTTTTTATCAAATATCCAATTTTTGCGTGGCTGCTGTTATCATACTCTTCTAATACTTTTATCAGCAGATTCTTTCGCACCTCTTCATTGATTTCCTTGCTTCGGATTTTTTTAGAGATAAACAAGATCCGGTTTATAGCCATGATATGATCTGCAAATGCACCGGTGTTCTTCAAGTGTTCGCAATAAGCCGTTTCTGCTATTTTAGCATTTGAAAAATCATTTTCCACAACCCATAAAAAATCCGATATCTTTGCCTTGTTGATCGGTGCGATGGGATAGCTTCGGATTTCCTCCAGCAATGCCTGATACTCTTCTCTATTTATATCTTTCCGCTTCCAAATGCTGCGGGCATAGGAAAACGGTACGTCTTTAGGCGTATCGATCCATCGTTCCACAATAATATCCACCAGAAGATTCCTGAATTCCCCATCCATCGGTCTGCGGAAATCTGCCAGTGCCTTCTCTACCGTATGATAATCAGATTCTTTTAAAATCTCTGCGATCTGCTCTGCCATTTTTTCTGCCATACATATTCCTCCAACCTTTTTCTATAGGAAAAGTATAACGTATTTTTCTTTTTCCTGTAAAGCAGAAAGACCTGAAAATCCAGGTCTTTCTGTCATCATTAATTAAAAATTGAAATTCACACTCTATTTTATATCCTTGGAGCCCATAGAAGCCGCCCATCCAGCCTGAATCCTTTGTATTACGCTTCCATCCCGTGCATCGATCGTAAGAAGTGGAACACCTGCATCATCCATTATCACATCTCCCATGACCAGTCCATCCTCCCCATTTCCGTACTCATACTCTGGCTCTTTAGATGTCCAGGTTCCATAAAAATCCCACACCGGGATCAGGACTGCTTCGGTATCGCTGCCTTCACTGTCTGGCATGCACATATAGCCCAGCTGTACCTTTGTTATGGTTATCTCCGCACTCTGTGCATCAATGGACGGATAACGGTAGTGGCTTCCTCCATCGACAGAGATCATCCGATTCCTGTCTTCTGTCATGACCTGCAAAGTGATCGTTTTTTCAAAGATATCCTTGACCTCATCAAAAGGAAGTAAGAACAGCCTCTCATCGGAAGCATTCGAGGCTTCTATGGGATTTCGGTGCAGAAAACTCTGAAGTGTCCCACTGCAAAAGTCCATCGTCAGTACTTCATTTTCCCATCCTTCAGACTGTCCTTCATGAAGTGTTCCATCTTCGTTTTCCCATTCAAGAGCCTGTTCATTAACAGGCAAAGAGGTTTCCCTCACATAATTAACCGGAACCCCGTCTATCATCCGTTCAAAAATGAAGTCATCTTTTTCCAAGGTAGTGCTTCCTTCAGTAAGTGCTTTTGAAGAACTTTCAAATATCTCCCAGTCTCCGGACACAAGACCTGAAACCTTCTCCTTCGCTTCCTTTTCAGACACTTTCCCGCTTCCTGCCTTTATATAATTTTGAAAGCGTTCTTCCCTTTCTTTTTTCTCACTTGATGCCAGGGTCATGTCCCCACAATCGTCAAAGCTAAACTTCGCTATCTGAAATCCAAGTTCCTCCACATCCGATACCTGCTCACTCTGTGTATAAGAATACCGATAGGTCAGTCCATCTACTGTATATGTCCCCGCCTGTTCGTTCTCATTCTTCTCTTCCTGCATGGGCTGTCCTTTTCCGAATGTGTCTTTTATTTTATTCTGTTCTTCTTCAGGAATCGCCACTCTTTTTACTTTTTTTAAACAGATTGCATCTACATCCGGCACTTTTACCGGTGCATCCGCTGTCAGGGTAAAATTCATCGGAGTTTCTTTATCCTCCCGGTCCGCTGATCTTAGATCTGCCTGGATCGTTGTCTGGTATGTTTCCGGTGACTGTACCTGTTCGGCAACGGTTTTCTGAACTGTCTCCTTTTTCTCTTCTTTTTTCTGTTCTGTCTGATCCTTTTCTTCCACAACAGCAGACTGAACAACATGGTCACATCCAGATAATGTCAAAAGATTTATACACAGAACGGCTCCCATAAACATTTTTATTTTCTTCATCCTTTTTCCATCCTTTCCTTTCGGTATTAAAAAAGGTACCCTCTTCTTATGAGAAAAGAGTACCATATTGCTTCGCCGATGTATTCATCAAGATGTAAACAAATTGTAAATCAGAAGATGGCTCTTACCGTGGTCCCCTCTCTCTGTCTGCTTTCGATTTTTAGGCATCCACCATGGATTTCTGCCACCTTCACACAGAGTGCCAGCCCAAGTCCGGATCCGCCTTCTTTTCGGCTTCGTGATTTGTCCACCATATAGAATGCATCTGTGATCTTTCCCAGTTCTTCCTCCGGGATCCCCATTCCGGTATCCGACACCTCAAAAATCTTTTTTCCAGCTTTCTCATAAGCCTTTACCCAAATGCTTCCACCGGCATCCGTAGCCTTTAGGGCATTGTCGATCAGGTTTATCAGAAGGCTTTCCATCAAGGCCGGATCCATTTTCATGGAAAAGGCTTCGCATTCCATCCTGAGGTGCACCGCTTTCTTTTCTGCCTGTTCTTTTTCCATGTCTATGACATGGTTTAAAAGATCACCTGCCGTGGTCATTTCCATCTGTATGGCATGGTTCTGATAAAGCCCCAGCATCTGTAGCATCTTCCCAGAAAGAGCCTCCAGGCGTTTTCCCTCCCGGTTGATATGTTCCAGTGCCCGGTCTTTCTGTTCGTCTTTCAGCTTTACATGGCGCAGGGTATCCGAATACCCGATAATGGATGTTAACGGGGTACGCATTTCATGGGAAAGTGCCCCCATGAGCAGCTCCTGTTTCTCTGCCACTTCCTGTAGCTTCTCCATCTGTTCCACAGTTCTTCGCATCATCATATAAATAAAAAGGCCGGCGATCAGGAACACAGACAGATAAATTCCCAAAAACCAGACAGCGGTCTGTCTCAGCTCTGCAAAAAGCCCTGTGACTTCCCGAACAGAGAGGACTTCGTATCCTTCCGGTCTGGATAATGGTTCCAGCTGGAGAAGGAGGTATTTCTGTCCCAGTTTCTGTATCTTGTAGGCATAAGGATCTCCTTCATCCTTTAAGCCTAAGTTTTCAATCCCCACAACTTTATAATCTGTCAGGTTTTCAATGACGGCATTGCTTTTTCGGTCGATGAGAGCCATGCCTTCCCCACAGCATCGCTGGAACTGAAAGCCCATATAAGCCCGCTTTCCAGTCTCGGACATCTGCTCATATTTGCTGTTATCCCAAAATTGTTCCAGGAGTACCTTTCCATTTTCCAGCTGTCTTCCATAGGTCTCTGCAGCATTATTGAGGCTTCGTTTTCCTGTGATATAAAGACTTAGCGTTCCCACTGGGATCAGGGCACACAATAGCGTTACCAGCATAAGAAGTACCGTTCGTTTCCACAGCTTCATCCCTATTCCTCCAGACGGTATCCAAGTTTCGGGATCGTCCTGATCTCATCATAAAGTTCCAGCTTTTTTCTGAGCTGTCCGATATGGACATCCACCGTCCTGCTTTCCCCCAGGTAGTCTTCTCCCCAGACCCGTTTTAACAGTTCTTCCCTTCCAAGCGCAATGTTCTTATTTTGCAGGAGCAGCACAAAGAGGTCATATTCCATTGGCTTTAGGCTTACCGGAAGCCCGTCTTTGTAAACCCGATGGCTTTGCATGTCTACTAGGATGTTCCGGACCGTTAAGGCTTTCTTGGCCCGTCCCGTCCTCTCCAGCACCTTCTCAATGCGTACCAGAAGTTCCAGCATCTCAAAAGGTTTTATCATATAATCTTCTGCACCCAACTTTAATCCCTTCACCTTGGAAGCCACATCATCCTTTGCAGTCAGGTAGAGCACCGGAAGCTCCTTCTTTTTAAAATCCTCCATCAGTGCAAATCCGTCTTTTCCCGGCAGCATGATATCCACCACTGCCAGGTCCGCGTCCTCCTGCCATAAGAGCAGCCTCTGGGCTTCTTCCCCATCATACGCTGCCACAGTCTCATACCCTGCTGCCTCCAGGTTCATGCACAGCAATTCTGAAATTGCGCGGTCATCTTCTATCACCAAAATTTTATTTTTCATTCCCGATGCCACCTCTAACGCTTTTTCTATAGTATAGTTTTTTATATCCCAAGTCTACATTGTATTTGTTCTTGCCTTTTCATCATTTATACGCATCAAGACACGATAATGTGACCAGCTCAATTCAGGACACAGTGTGTCTCAAATTATAGATTTTTATCCCTTTTCTTTTTTGCCATTACAAATCCAAACAGTCAAG
>HE978651.1:2080423-2100621 GCA_000285855.2 Ruminococcus sp. JC304
ATCAAGTTCATAAACAGTACAACTATGCTACCTTCAATTTTACAGTTGTCACCCGACAAAATTGAATTTCCACTAATTACCCTGTTGAACAAATGCGGATAATCTTCTGCTAACGATACTCCATTCCATAAAAAATGGATTACAATCGGAGCAACTAAGGATTCCGTGTATTCCAAAACTGCCGTCACGAAAAGACTCATTGTTATAACATTTAGTACAGGAAGTATTCCTGCCTCAAAAGCACCACCATGTACAAATGTAAATAATCCAGTAGATATAAGAACAGCGGCAACAATATTTATAATGTTTCAATGGTTTCCCTTATTATACTCTAATTTAGTTGCATTTGTACATGAACAGGATTCTCGAAAACATAGACAAAATTGAACAGAATTATGAAAGTTCTCTTACCACGTTTTTTGATTTGTAAACCACTTATTAGCAGACGGATCCGCCAATTCTGAAAACGGATAAGCCGTTTTCCCTTTAGCTTTTAATTTATGTGACATTTCGTTTCTCTTTTTGTTGTATAAAAATAGCACATTAACCATTGGGATAAAATACTATGTAAATTTGTTATTAAACTGTTCGTGAATCAGGTAAATAGAAATTTATAACTTTAACTTTCTCCAAATAATCAGTTTTAGGATAATACATACGACCACCACAACAGCCACCAAGGCACCATCCAACAGTAACTCTGTGTACCACGGTGCAGATTGCATGACATATAGATTTGGATAGGTTTTAAAATGCCAAAACTTATAAATTCCGAACCCAATGAAAACTCCTATGAATGAACCGATAACGATGTTTAAAAAACAATTCAACTTTCTCAGCATGGCAGTGCACCCTTTTCCAAATTCCAATTTATTTCTTCTCATTGTTTTTGATAGCTTTTAGAATACAAATTCCCATTGCCAAAACAGGAAGCAGCACCCTAAGAGTCCAAAATCCTTGAGGATCACCAAAATCACTCTTGGCATGACCATCAAATAAAAAAAGCCAAACAAAAAAGTAAAACTTATTATGTTTGGCTAGGTCAACTTGTTATTTTTTTATCACTTCTTATGGTTGTATTATACTATATATTCCTCTATAGTAAAACAATTTTTTATATTATTTTTTATTTTAATATTATATTTCTACTATCATCAATTTTTCAGATATTTTCAACGCATAAACAATGCTATTAGCTACAATATTTCCGTAAAATTCATCATAGGTTTGTGTAAACGCAAAGAAACGGCGGCTCTGAAATCAAAGCCGCCGTTCCAAATTGTCTGCTTTTTCCTTTTGCCGTCATGCGGCAGATAATCAATTCATTCTATTTTGAATTTCTTTTATGCCACCTGATGTCTGCAATAGGAATGAATCGTCAAGAATGTAAACACAAATAATTCAATTCCTGCCGAAATCAAAATAACATGCGGTGTCCAGAAACTCATTCCACCGATATTCAGATAATTGAAATCTGCAAGCTGAGAAAGGAAATTGTTCTGCATACCAATTCCGGCAGATGGAAGTATGGTAGAGAGCCATGTTGCTCCCATCGCCACATAAGCAAAAAGCGGCATGAGAAGAACTACAATGGAGATCAGCAAAACTGTCAATGTGTCTTTACATTTTGCAGACAGGAACAACGTACAGCTAACCGTTGCTAATACAGAAAGTAAGCCCGCTGCTGCGAGAATTATCTGCAACTGCCCCAGATTGATGTTTGGCAGATTAATGATAGAGTATCGCATCTGAAACGATGTTTTTAAGCAATCCGTCCCGAACGCTGCATCTAAAATCAGAATGTGTACCGTGATCCCGACAAGGAAAGTAACAACGAAAAGTGTAAATGCCGCCAGAATTTTGGTAATTGCTAATTGTTTATGCCCGTATTTGGTGGTTCGCAGGATGCTGTCACCGCCCGTTTGATATTCTCCGGCGAAAGTAGGTGCTGCGATTGCCACACACAAAATAGCAAGGAACAAAATATAAAACTCAATATAATCAAATGCATCTTTAGAAATTCCAGAATGAAGATAAAATGGCGTATCAAGTTCTGAATATTTTTCAAGAGCTTTCTGTTGTGCGGTTTCGTTTTCTCTTTGCTCATTCCGCATGACATCCTGTAAATGTTCTGCGCACTTTTCATAATAGGCTCCGTCAATGTCATTCGGGTCAATATCCATTAAATCAGCACCAATGCCTGTTAATGGATCAGCAAACGCTTCGGACAGACCCATCAGCAAGTGACGGAACGGGACGATTTTTTCAATAAATACAGCCAGAGGAAAGCCCTCTTCCTCGACTGGCCCATATTCTCGAACGCAGCTTTGATAAGTTTCCAAAGCCGATTTGATCCTATCCGGGGTCACTTCACCAGCGGATGTTTTATATAAATCTTGTTTGTACTTGATAGCTGCCAAGCCATCTAATTCTGTAACCGTGCCATCTTCGTTTGGACGGTTAATACCCTCAAATGAAATAGGCAGGTATGCCATGGCTACGGAAAGCAAAAGTGCGATTGCAAGTAAAATCAGGGTGCGCCGTGACTTCAAAATACGTTTTAGTTCAAGTCTAAAGAGCCGCATATTATCTGTCCTCCTTTTCCAAGTCTGTCTGCGGGAACAACCACAGATACAGATCTTCCAATCGTGGCTCCGTTGTAACAGACCCATCAATTTCCGAATGTTCGGACAGATAACGAATAGAAACCTGATTGTGATCTTCGCCTCGCTGATTGATAATGCGCAGCCGCATTTCACATTCCGGCAGCTTTGAGGTCGGAATTATGCAATTCCAAACCTTGCCCTCAATCCGCTTGACAAGTTCTGCGGTAGTTCCGACATCAACAATTTCTCCGGCTTTCATAATTGCGTTGCGCGTAGAAATATATTCTATGTCAGATACGATATGGGTGGAAATCAACACGATTCGATCATGCGAAAACTCGGAAATGAAATTCCGCAGACGCACGCGCTCTCCGGGATCAAGTCCTGCTGTCGGTTCGTCCATGACAAGTATCTCCGGGTCGTTCAACATAGCCTGCGCAATACCAACACGACGCTTCATGCCGCCTGACAGATTGGAGATTTTTTTCTTTTTCACATCGGAAAGCGAAAGAATGTCCAACAAATGATTGATCTTTTGGGTGGTTGCCCTTGTAGGAATATCTTTCAGCGCAGCCATATACTCCAAATAATCTTTGACCGTAAAATCCCGGTGATACCCAAAATCCTGCGGCAGAAAGCCAAACTTGCTTCGGTAGACTTCACCTAACTCTCGAATGTCTTTTCCGTCATAGTAAACCGCTCCGTTGGTTGGTGTCATAATATCAGCAATCATGCGCATGAGCGTGGTTTTCCCTGCACCATTCGCCCCCAAAAGTCCCCAAACGCCGGGAGTCAATGTCAAATTGACATCATTTACTGCTGTTTTGTCTTTGAACTGCTTGCTTAAATGCTCTATTTTCAGTTCCATGCTTACACTCCTTTCTTTTGCTTCAACTGAACAATAAAAAGCCCTTGTTCGATAATCATTGTACCGAACAAAGGCTTTTCAATCTCAAAAATCACACGCTTAAATTCCTAAGTAATTCCTAAGATCACATTCTTATTTTCCTAAGCGGAAAGGGGTAATGTAATCACAAAGTCTATGGTTTCATTTTGACTGGATGCAGTAATCTTTCCACCATGTAAATGTATAATTTCTTCCGCAATAGAAAGACCAAGTCCCGCACCACCTGTGTTAGAAAGCCGAGCATCATCCAACCGATTAAATTTCTCAAATATACTGTTAAGCTGTTCCTGTGGAATTGTTTTTCCATGATTTTCAAAAGTGATCTGAATATCATGCTCTAACCGTTTGGCGTATATAGTGATTTCTGTCTGCGGGTAACTGTATGACGCAGCATTTCGTAAAAGGTTACTGAAAACTCTCGCCAGCTTTTCGGGATCAGCATTCACAGATAAGTTGTCCTCTGCAGTAAATACCGCCGTGTTGCCATTTGCAGAGAGTGTCGGGTATATTTCATCTATTACCTGCGCAATCAAACAATGTAAATCTACATTTTCTTTTTTGATAATGACCTTATGTGCATTGTACTTGGTAATTTCAAAAAGTTCATTGATGAGCTTTTCAAGGCGTTCTGCCTTATTCAACGCAACTTTTACATACTTTTCCTTTTGCTGTTCAGGCATGTCAGGGGCTTCATGGAGCAGGCTCAAATAGCCGATTACCGTTGTGAGAGGGGTGCGTATATCATGTGCCAAGTACATGACAATTTCATTTTTCTTTTCTTCTGCCTGCTTTGCAGCCTGCTTGCTTAACAGAACAGACATTTTGATCTGATTGAGCTGTTCCTCCAGTTCTTTCAGTGGATCAGACAACGATACTGTATGGCTGTTCTGCTCATAGACCGTTTGGGTTGCGTTAATTACTTCATCCAGATAGTCCCACGGCTTTTTCCAATAATAATTGAAGATACATACAAAGCCGATCATCAGATACAAAATAAAAAGCAGATCGAGCCGCCAGTAGAGCCATGCAAAAATACCGTTGTCAAATTTTGAAAAGATGTAGTCCAAGATAAGGGTCAAACCATATCCAACAACGGTATAAACCAGCAATGATAGGTATAAGTGCACTTTAAGGCGCTTTTCTGTTGTCATTTCTTTCTTCGACATGAGAATACACCTCCTACCGATTAGCAAACAGAAGAAAGCCAAGCAGGCTAATCACGACAACACTTACTATGCCTGCCAGAATGGAAAACAGTCTGTTTGCTTTTATTCTATTTCCGATTAACCGGGCTGCCATCGAATATACAGCAAGCCCCAAAAGACCGCCTGCCGCATTTGTGAGTACATCGGTAATATCAGAACGTCCGATTGCTAAAACATATTGCGTGGTTTCCAACAAAAAACTGGTTCCTGCAATCATCATTATCTTCACATATAGTTTTACTTTTGGCATCAACATTTGAAGATAGATACCCATAGGCACAAAAATCAAAACATTTTCGAGCACCTCTGTTAAATGAAATGCTGCTCCAATTTCCTTATCATAGTGAAAAGGAATACAGTTTATACTTCTTATCTTGTCCAGATCACTGATTGAAAATTGTAGTTTGAAAAGTATGATCCAAACCAAGAGTGCCAGATAAATTAAGAATAAAATGGTTACGAAGCAATTTGATTTTCTTTTCATAGCGTACTCCTTTCGCTTAAATTTTGTAGCCAACACCCCAAATCGTTTTAATATACTGTGGAGTATCGGAAGTATCTTTCAGTTTCTCACGCAGATGCCGGATATGCACAGTAATTGTGCTGCTGTTTTTAGAGTAGTATTCATCTTTCCAAACTGCATGAAACAGTTCCTCAATACTTACAACACTACCAGCACTTTCCAAAAGAACCTGAAGGATAGAAAATTCTGTCGGTGTCAGAGAAACCGGCTCACCGTCTAACAAACATTCATGGATCTGTACATTCAAGCACAATTTGTTATAGGAAAGTTCCGATGGAACTTTCTCTGTGATGATACCGGGCGAATATTTCTTGTAACGTCTTAACTGCGCTTTCACTCTGGCAACTACTTCAAGTGGGCGAAAAGGTTTTGTCACATAATCGTCCGCTCCCAATGTCAGCCCTGTTATTTTATCCGTTTCCTCAATTTTAGCCGTTAGCATGATGATTGGATAAGTGTATTTCTTTCGGATAAGCTGGCAAAGTGAAAAGCCGTTCATATCCGGGAGCATAATATCCAGAATGGCAAGATCAATATCGCCGCTTTCAATACACGACATGGCATCCGTTGCGCAGTAAAATTTATAAACGATGTAATTTTCATTTTTCAAGTAGACCTCTAACAGATCCGCTATATCTTGCTCGTCATCTATAATTAGTATCTTTTCAGACATATTTTCAACTCTCCTTTTTGCTTGTACTCGATTAAGTATAACAAATACAGCATCTAAATTCACAATGGATTGTATGCGAAATTATTAAGATTTTCCTAACTTTCAATTTTAGGCAACTCAAAATCGCTAAAGCAGATTACATATCAGTTTTTTATGTATACATTGTACATATATAAAGAAATCCGTTTTAAAAAACGGTTCATCATATAATTCTGCGTCAAAACCTGTGCATCTGCGGATTTTTCCTCTCAATGTCATAAACCGGAACTGAATGTCTACATAGCTATGATTCCTATTTCATGTAAATCCTTTTTTACTGTATACACTTGAAAACCGTTTTCCTGCAAGCGACTTGGATTATATCCAGTTCTTACTGTTATGATATATTTCAAAGGCTCTCTATCCGTTAAATTATGAAAAAGCAATGCAGTTCATGAGAAAATACAGCTTGACCACAACATAAATGCAAAAGGTATATCGCATCTGTCCACGTATCCGGTGATACGTACATACCATGAGAAGCTTGTTTTATCTCATTCATTATGGAATACTATTGAAAGTAGACATCTTTTTTTGTGCAAAACCACGAACTTGTCCATTTATAAGAAAAAGAATAAATTATTAGGGATATTTTTGATTTCTGCACGTCTAATAGATGTAAAGAAAATGCTGGCTGGCAAAAAAAGAGGTGGTGTTTAAATGACAAAGGAACAACTTGGATCTCTGATTCTGGATTCAGAAAGACAATTATACTCAACTGCAAAAACAATTTTATTTAGTGACCATGACTGTGCAGATGCTATTCAGGAAACAATTGTGAAGGCTTTTTCCAACGTCGGTACATTAAAAAACGATAACTATGCCCGGACCTGGTTAATCCGTATCTTAATCAACGAATGTTACAGCCTTGTACGTAAATCCAGTAAATTTATCCCATTGGAAAATCTGGCTGACAGACAGGAACCGGAATCAGAAAAAACAAAGAATTACAGTGAATTGTATACAGCCGTAAATTCCTTAAAAGAGGAACTGCGTTTACCCGTTATTCTATACTACATAGAAGATTTCAGTGTAAAAGAAATCGCCCAGATCCTTGAAATATCGGAAGGTGCTGTTCAAAAGAGACTTGCAAGGGCAAGAGGAAAATTAAGGCAGGAATTACAGGAGGTGTCAATATGAGATTAGAAGATATGAAAAACGATATTCCCGAAACACCAGATTTTATCCATAATATGATTCAAAATGAGGTGGCAAAGCAGCTGGCGGATAATAAAGTGTCGAATCTGCGAAGAAGAAAACGATGGACAGCTCCGAAAGTTGCCGCAGTGGCAGCTGCGTGTGCACTGGCAGTTTCCACGGCAGTATATGCAGGAGTAAATCTGTATCACTGGTTTTTGGAAAAACAGGGTTCTTATGGTGTTTCAGTCAAAATTGATGCTGGTGATGCAGTAAAGAATACCGCGCTTCCAGATGAGGTCCCAGAGGTAGATCTGTCTGCTAAATATGTTCCGGAGGGCATGAGCTGGATTGACGAGTACCATCTCCAATATCCTGAGCATGACCTGACTGGCGGGTTCAGTTTTTCATTTGTCCTGTTGGATAAAAATGATCTGGGACAGGTAGTACAGGATCAGAATGTTATTGATAGCGAAGAGCGTACATTTGGGAAATACCAGGGGATATATCTCAAATATAATAGCATTACCGAAAGCGGGGCTCTTAACCAGAGAATTTATCTTGTCTGCCCGGATTTATATCGTGTGCTTATGATCTACATCGGAGATGATGTGCCAAAGGATGAAGCCATAAAAGTTGCAGAGAATCTGGTGATTGAGGGAAACACGACTATGGTAAAGACCGCCGGATTGCCTACATGGAGCGGAGAGATGATATCTGAAAAGACAGAAGCTGATAATGATGAAATAAGTACTTCTGTAAATGAGAAAAAACTGCCCGTTTACCAAATTGGTGACACCTTTGATCTGGATGTGATTGGTGAAAACACAAATGGTGAATATCTGGAAAAAACGATTTCTGCAAAGGTAGATTCTGTTCAAATTTCTGATGATCTTCAACTTCTCGAGCCGGACAAAATACCGCAAGAATGGGCGGAAGCCATTGATGCTGATGGAAAGCTATCTACAAACACATTGAATTATGTGAAATCTGGCGACGGAATCGATTCCCTGGATGAAATTGTAAAGTCAGAGGAAGTGAATCAGAAACTGGTCTATATTACAGTTACCTATACCAATCATTCAAATGAGGAGATCGACCATATGCTTTATCTTGGTGCTTTACTGACTCTGACTAAGGAAAATGGAAAAGTACAGCTTTACATTCCAACAGAACAGGCCGGCGATGGCTATGACTACATTAGCTGGGCCGGCGTGGCAAAGACAGGAGGAATGGTATATTATAGCGTCTCTGAAAATTATGGCAACGGTGGAAACTACATTTCCTCTATAAAACCAGGCGAAAGTGTGCAGCTGAACATGGTCTGGATCGTAAATGAAAGCGACCTTAAAAATCTGTATCTGAATGTGACTGGGGACGGAGCTTCGTATGAGTTCTCTGAATATATACTGAAAAAGGGACTGGTAGATATTCGCCAATAATGTGTCATCGTTTATAATCCCATTTTTTATATGTCATATATGAAAAAGCGTTTTTCGATTCCTTTTGGTTTCGAAAAACGCTTTCTTTTATTCTGTATAGATGTTCCCATTCTCATCCGTCCAGGTGCCATCACCATTGTCTGTGTATCCGACCCCATCTGCGTCACAATAGTAATAATCTCCGTTTGTTGTTTCTTTTACAGTAACGGTACCGTTACTGCCCTGGAGTTCATGCTGTTCCAGTTGGTTTCCGGAATAATAATCTTCGTCATTCCAGGTACGATATGAATTGCCATTGGCATCTGCCCAGTTTCCATCTCCCTGATAACTGTATCGGCTCCCATAATCATCAGAATAGGTCCCATCTCCGTTATCGTAAAGAACTCTGGATTCTTCATCTCCTCCACCCGGTGCTACAATTGATGCTACACCGGAGGCAGTACTGAATCCACTGGTATATGGTACGCCTGCTGGCAGACTCTCATAAGATGAAACAGACCCGTTATTGTCAGAGGTAATTCCATCATCGGTCGTTTCACTTACCTGTCCGCTGTTTTCCATAACAGGTTCATCGTTTGTTTCCGCATCTGTTTTTTCCTCTTCGTCTACAGAATCCTCTGTATCTGCAGTCTCTGTCACTTCTCCTTCGTCCTGTGTTTCAGCAGCTTTCTGCATAGTTACCATTTCAGAAAACGGTGCGTAATCCGGTACATTATTTTTCTCTGGATCTGCATTTTTTTCAATACCAGACTTCTCCGTCTCTACTGAAACTGTATCTGTCCCGGCAGAAACATTAAATACCAGATTACCGCCTGCAAGCAGCAACGTCACAAGAATTCCCGGAAGAATTCCTCTGCGAAGCTTCCGAATGTTCACCATATACAGAATCCGATCTTTAAACACCATTTCGCTGTCATTAAGACTTGCTGACACATATGGAATCTGATTTTCCATGGCCACTGTCCTGAGAAGCAGCTGTCGATATAATTTATGTTCTTTTTTATTAACTCTGCGAACAACTGCTGTATCACACAGATTCTCAATATCCTTATCCGCTTCTTTCAGCATGATAAGAAGAAAGGGATTGAACCAGTATATCGATGCACAGATTCGAAGGAGCATCTTATACCAGAGATCCCGATGACAATAATGTGTAAGTTCATGGTAAAAGATAAGTTTTCTTTCTTCTGCTGAATACCCGGTTGCTGGTAGATACAATTTTGTATGAAAAAGTCCCGCAAGAAGCGGTGTGGTAAGACCTGCGTTTTGCCTGAGCTCCGGTATTCTGCGTACGTGCTTCTTTTGACATGTTGCACGGTACATCTGAATACTCACTGTATCACTTACCTGCAGACTCATCCGTTCCAGATTCCTTATAGAAAAATAATATGCCAGCAATTCTCCTGTCAGTTTAAGTACCGCTACGCTCAGCCAGACGGCAGCAAAAATCACAGCCACAATTCCCATCCATTTATCTGATTCATACCTGACAGTTCTCTTTTGTTCCGGGATTTCTGTCAGATTTTTCATGTCATTGCTCGCAGATGATACGGTTTCTGTTACCTTCTGGCTTCCCTCTGGTCTGACTGCGTAATCCGTTATCTTCGGGTTTTGCGTATTCTGTTGACTGCTTCTAAGTACTTTGAAATCCACCAGTGCCAGATTCGCCGGAAGGTGCACCGGAACACAAAGGCTTATCGTAATCAACAGCCAGATAAAGTACTTCCATCTTGCTGATACATGTCCTTTTAACAGAGTCGCAAGCACTTTTACCAGTAAAATTACTACTGCTGCAATAATGTTCAGTTTCAGAATATGCAGAACAAGAACCTCCATAATTTGCTATTCCTCCCTGTCCTCCAGGTTCTTAAGAAATTCACTGAGATCCTGGACTTCTTCCGAGCTGATTTTCTTTCCATAATAAAGTGAAGTTACAAACTTTTTTAGTGAATTCCCATAAAGTTTCTCAAGAACGCTCTGGCTTTCATGTGCCTGATAATCTGACTGCGAAACCAAGGGTGTATACAGATTCATTTTTCCCTGTTTCGTCACTTCCACGAAATTTTTGTTCTCCAATCTGGTCAGCAATGACAAAATTGTTGTTGATGCAAGATTTTTCTTCATATTGATCACTTTCTCAATCTCCGGTCTGGTCATCGGCGGAGTATTATTCCAAAGAACGAGCATAATATCCAGCTCTGATTCCGGAAGTCTCTGGTAAGTTTTTTTCACTTTTTCACACCTCCTGTTACATATTTTCTACAAATGTAGGAATAATTCTATTTTACCACGGTTCACGGAAATGGCAAGGGCTTTTGCACAATTTGCAAATACCCTTGCCATTCCTGCAGCTATTAACCACTATCAGTCTATTTCTGTATAACTGTTGCCATTTTCATCACTCCATGTCCCGTCTCCGTTGTCCGTAAATCCTGTACCATTTTCGTCCTGGAAATAATAATCACCATTTGTAGTTTCCGTAACCGTCACAGTATTACCGTTTGCATCCTGAAGATCATGCTGCTCCAATGTATGTCCCAGATGATGAGTGTCATCATTCAGAGCTGAGTAGGTATTCCCATTTTCGTCGGTATAAGTTTCATCCCCATTATCGGTATAGTTCATTCCATCATCTCCACGATATTCACAAGAATAATCTTTGTGAAGAATGTAATTAATCTCAATGGTATTTCCATCACTGTCAACTAATGTCATTGGTGAGGTAGTAAGGATATCTGAATCTCCTCCTGACTTCTGACTGGCAGTATCTGTAGTTGCCCTATCACAATCATCAGAAGAATCATCTGTCTGGTTTTCGTTCTCCTGTCTGGTAAGCGAAGGATTTCCAGGATAAGAAATATATTCTACAAATCTTCTGACGTCACTGATGTCATCTGCATCTTTTGCATATCCCACTGCCATGTACAGGCTGTTTCCCTCTGAATAAATTGTCTGATAGCAGGCATCGTATGTGTCATTGCATTTGGCAATCCCTGTTTTGACATCCTCCAGCGAATATTTATAGATATTTACATAATCATTTCCGTTCGTATAGCTTGCATAGGTACCTTCAGTATCTGCTTTTTCCCATTCAGATCCAGCCGGCGGCTGTGTATGGAAATCGTTATTTCCTGCAGCCATAACCGTTGCAGCTGAAAAAATCCCAAGTGTTGCTACCGTCATAAGTGTCATAAATTTTGTCTTCATCGTGGATTCTCCTAGAATTTTATTTTCTACATCTGTAGAAGTTAATTATATTCTACAACTGTAGAATATAATTGTCAATTCTTTTTTTATCATCTCAGTTTAACCTATATTATTCACGGCTATGGCGTGTAAATAATTTTCTACTCTGCGGATACCTTGTTTATGATTGTCTACCATCCGAATGCGTCCCTGATCAAAGCTCCGGTTTCGCCGTCTATATAAAACAATTCCTGTTCTTCTGGTGAATCCTTCCATTGGTAAGGACAGCAAAAACTCCATACAGGCCTGTAAACAATTCCATCTGTGGTTTCATCAATATAATATTTCAGACGAATTTTCGTAACTGGAATCGTGATTGGTTCTGTTTTCTCCGTCGTATCCTCTTCCGTAAAAAATCCAATTTTTCCTTCTTTTACATATTGTTCCACCGATTTCATAATTTCTTCCATGGAAAGCATAGTAACTGTTTCTTTCTCTTTCACCTGAAGCGGGATCGGTATTTTGAAATAGCAGTCTTCAGGCTTGAGACCAAATCCTGCGCTTCCCTGGTAATGATACTGGGAAAGTCCACCTGCCGGTATTCCATTCAACAGAATTTCTGTGTCGTAATAATCATATCCTTCCGTCATGTCGCTAATTGATTTTCTTACAGAAGTTCCAGTTAAATCAGCTTTGGAAAACAGTTGATTTATAATATTTAATTTCTCATCTTCCGTATTCTCACCTAAAAATCCCAGATCTTTTTCACTTAATCCGTCACACTCTATCATCCCATCCGAAATAAATAACTGCAGTCCTTTTTCTTTATTTTCCCAGACCGTTTCATCTGTTACAGATTTTTCCCATCCATCTTTCCCGCCAAACCAGGAGCAGATGTCTTTCCCTGATATATTGCATTTTTTCAGAACTCCCTTTGAAACGTCATCAGTATTTCCGGTAATATCAGCTTCTATCGTAAGGGTTCCTGATTTTCCCGGCAGAGAAGCTGTTACATGGTTTTCCTTTACCTGCAATATTGTTTTCTCCGGATCATATTTTTCATTTACACTCGTAGTATTTGACGAACTTTCCAAATCTGTTGTGTTCTGCGTACTCTCGCCCGAAGATGGTTCTATTCCGGTGTCAGCAGCCTGCAATTTCCCTTCTTTTCTATATTTTTCAATGATATCCTTTACTTCATCCTTTAATGGAAGGGTTAACGTAAGAGTCTGAGGCGTATATCCTCTGTAAACGTCCTCCGCAGGAAGTGCATAAGAAACCTTTCCTTCTGAATCTGTAAAAGAACCAATTTTAAAAATCTTTTCGTAAGCTTCAGTGTCTTTCCAGGTATAATAAATCTTACCGTCATAAACAGGATATGCCTGAATAGTCATGGAAAGTTCTACTTCAGAATCTTCTTTTAATATTTTCTCAATCAAAGCGTCATCATACAAAGTAATATGCCCATAATAAAGATCTTCTCCTTCTATTTTATTTAAAGAAGCCAGTGCATCTTTTCCATTCACCGTTGCATGATCACGGCAAGTGATCATATAATTCTTTGCCTCATTGGAAGGTTCTCCGAGAAAACTTAAACCGCCGCCATCAAAATACGCTTCTTTAACAGTCAGCATGGACTGATTCCAATCGACCGTCTCGGGAGTTATTGGATAAGAAGTAATATTTTCCACATTTTCTGCAGTTGACTCAGGTTCTGTGACAACCATTTGAGCTGCCTCCTGTTCAGCGACCCCCTGTTGTTCAAGTTCTTTATACAGTCGTCCGATATTTGTTGCAAGTACGCCAGTACTAACTCCTAATATAGCAGCTACCGGAAGAAGAATCCGAATTATTTTTTTCTTATTTCCTGAATTTTTCGTTCTTTCTCCATTTGTTTTTTTACTTAAAGCCCCCGTTGTTTTCTCGTCTGGGGAATTTAAAATTCCGCTCAGAACATCTTCCATGGCTTTATCAATATTTTCCGGTATTGCAGTTTCTTCTTTTAAAATCCTTCTGATTTCTTTCATATAGTCTCACCTCCTGATCACCTTTTTTAATTTTGCTCTTGCCCGGGAAAGTTTGGTTGATACGGTATTGCTGTTCATTTCAAGAAGGGCACTGATTTCCTTAACTGAAAACTCATCAAAATAATAGAGTTCCACGATTTTCCTACTTTCTTCATCCAGGCATAAAAGCAATTGTTTCCATTCACAGAGATTCAGTTCTTCACAATGTACACCTTCTGCAAAATCATCCAGTTCTGCTGCATGGTTCTTTTGGCGGAGAATGTCCTTGCACTCATTTATAAGGATCCGCATCAGCCAGGTTTTAAAATACTTCGATTCTCTCAGTCTCTGTATATTTTCATAGCAGGATAGGATTGTATTTTGCAGGGCATCTGCAATGTCCTGCTCATCCCGAAGATAAATCCAGGCAGTCTTATACAGGCTCTGCTTATTCATCCGGATTAATCTGACAAATGCTTCTTTATCTCCATTTTTAGCCTCTGTTATTAAAGCATCCATAAAGTACCTCCTTTTCTTCTTATAATTATTAGACTTGAAAAACAGCCATTTGCTTTCAAGAAAAAAATTTTATAAAAAACGCCATAGGTTTTCGATACCTATGGCGTGTAGATATAGGGAAAAGCTGCTTTTTTTATCGGCAGTGGAGTGTTTTCTGTGTTTGTGCCAGATCATCCAAATCATATGAGTGAATTCCTAATGTTTCTAAATCCATTATCCATTCCTGAACTTCATATCCCAAAATATCTGCGAATATTTTTTTCAATATTCTTCGTCTTATCAATTATCTTGTATATGGTTCGGTGTCTTTTCCGTCATATACAAATACTTTTATATCCGTATTTTCACCAACATCAGCATGGATACCTACCGTGTATTCTTTATCTGTAACGTTCAGAAAAGAATAGCAGCCACCCGCAGGAATCCTGCCAGATACGAGTTCCTGTTTTCCTTCGCAGAGCAGATGCACAATAACGTCAAAATCGTTTCTGTTCTGAACCGTCAACACGCCTGTTTTGGATGAAATTTTTGCATCAGAATATGTAATTACATAAGAATCAGGCATTGACTCTTCCGCACAGGTTACAGAACAATCCCACTGTATCGCTGCATTTGCTTTTCGATAGGCTTCTGAAGACTTATATATTGAAAACATAATCATTGTACTTATAGCAACAATACTAATAATGCCCAACACTATTGTCACTTTTTTCTTCACAACCATCACCTCCACACACAATTCAATTTGTTACCCATATGATATCATATCTTTTCTTCAATTACATTACCTAATTTTAATACACGGCATAATTCTCTCCGGCAGATTGAAAACATATTAATTAAAGCCGTCTGGCAGAACACAAAGGGCAATGAAGAACAGGAGCCAACAGCATTACAACTTAGCTCCTGTCCTGTTCATCTTGAATATAGAATTAGTAAAAACAAATTATCGGGACATCATACTGAATAAGACTATAAAGCTGCCCGGCATTTTCCAGGGGAAGATTGATGCATCCATGAGAACCACCTGTAAGATATCTGTCACCACCAAAGTACGGCTGCCAGTCTGCATCATGAAAGCCAATTCCTCCATTGAATGGCATCCAGTACGTTACCGGCTGTTCATAAGAATAGGTTCCATTTGCTGTCATTTCACCTCTCAGCACAGACGGACTGCTCTTTGAATTCAGTGTGAATATTCCAGGGGGTGTTTTTCTATCCGGATCACCTGGCAGTCCGGATACGATTTCTGATTGAAAAATAATATTCCCATTCTGATAATACCACATATACTGCTCTGTAAGATCTACCTCTATATATGTATCTCCGAGATCATTGATCCCATGTGCATTTGCTCTCATAGAATATACCGGTTCCCTGGTTGTCTGGGTTCCTGATTGAATTTCCTGCATGAGCTGTGCTGCTTCCTTGTCCTGATCAATCTTCCATCCATAGGCTGAGCCATATACATACACAATCCTTCCGCTTGTGGTCTCAAATTGTCTTTCAGTGCCAACTGTATCATGATCTGCTGCAAGCTGTGCCACATAATCCACTACATGCTGCCTGAAGGCTCCATCATCCGGAAGCAACTGCCCTTTCTCGTCAAACTGCAGCCAGTTTTTGATGGTATTCCCGTCAAGTGTTACCGTTTCATCTCCAAATGTATATGTGATATTTGCTTTTGCCAGGCTATTATACATATTTACCATATTCTGAAGTTCTGAACTATCTCTCGTCACATCTGCTTCCTTATAAGCCTTTGGATTGCTTCCCAGATCTACATCTGCCGCCTCATTATCAATTGCTCCGCTTATCATCTGATAAGCTTCCTTGGCATTTAATTCACTGCCTTCTGTCTCTGGCACAATAGTAAATTCTGAATTAGAAAAACTTACATACGCATTTTCCGGTGCTATCTGATTCTCTTTTTTGGCACAATTTAATGAACTTACCTGTTCCTCCAGCTTTTCCCAACTGAAAACAGTCTCTTCTTGAACCATATAATTTTTCGTTTCAAAAAAACCTCTGATCCATTCCCATGGTTTCTGAGTCTTCAGCAGCTGAAGGATTTCCCCGCTGGATACATATTGATAATCAATGTCTTTACCTGTAATAGTCTGAGGTTCCTGCATCCTTGCACTTACCTGAATAACATAGTTATCCTTTTTCCCTGCAATCTCCTGCTCAACTTCATAAGCTGTCTTATTTGAACTGTCAATTCCATTGATGGTCGTACCCAAAAAGAAGTGATATGAGTAATAATAAGATATACCTGCATACACACAACAGCTCATAACCAAAATCATCACTATAAGCATTACAACTATTTTCATAATTTTGTTTTTCTTTTTGTCTGAAGATACAGTAGATCTGAATTCAGACTTGTCTATCGGCACATAAGTAATTGTTCCGGGTCTTGCCGATTTTGAAGTTCTTATTGATTGCCCCATCACTTCTTTTTGTCTCATATCTTATTCTTCTTTCTTTTACATCAACTAGTTTTTTACATTGTCATTGTCAAAATGCAATGTCTTATGGTACTTCGCATTCTCCTCCAGAAGTTTTTTCCATTTTTGTCCATCCTCTTTCGTAGGATTATCAAAATTCTGCTGACCTTTCAGTTCATCCATATACTGGACATAATCCAGAAAATAAATGTCTACCGTAGAAATATCTCTGTCCTGAATTGCGAAGTTATTACAGTTTCCAGTAGACTCATTGTACGGAAGTGTGTTTCCATTGGCATCAAGAGCTACCATAAAGCAATCACTGTTGGAACCTTCCTTATAAAGTTCATTTACCGTCAATTCATATGGAGTACGAATCACCGATTTAAGTCCAATACCTGCATCGTTTGTATCATTGAGTTCCAATACTTCTGTCTGGGAATCATCTACCGTAACCGGGATATCGAAGCTCCAGTCACCTTCATATTTGTAGTAGCCAGCATCCGTTCCATATTTTTTCTCATCCTCTTCTGACCACTGATAGTTTGCTTCCAGTCCTCTTACCTTGGTAATATCCAGATGCAGGTTAAAGGTATCTGGAATATCAATTTCTTTAATGTACTTCTGATATGCTCCACCACGCTCAGATACTTTATTGATAAACTCTTCCAGCAGCGCATAACCTTCATCCGTCTGATCATCTAAGTCCGCCTGAGTTATTCCCATCTCATCCATTACCTGCTGTGTCATTTCATTGTATTTCTCATTATATTCCGTATAATCTTTTGCGGCTTCAGCCAAATCATAACGGAAAATACATGCATAGGTGTTATCATCCAGAAATTTTCCTTCCACTTGACCGTCAATTACCGGGCTAGCCTCTGAATTAAAGTCCACACCCCCTGTCATATTCAGATCAATGACTGGTGTTCCACTTTCCGCCCCAGTTTCTGTTTCTGGGAACGGTTTATCACTTTTAAACTGCATAGTCACATAAATTGCCTGGCTGTTTGCATATACCTCAGAACATGTAATTGTCAGCCCATCTGCTGTCTTAGTGTAAATAGCATCATTATTGGCATGATCTGTCTTGGCTCCGTCTGTTTCACTGCTATCTGTCTTCGTTCCATCAACAGCTTCCAAAGTTGTTGCATGATCTGAAAAGTCACCAAAGAAACTCACATTATCCTGTAAAATTTCAAAGAGTCCTCCTACAACCGGGATATTCTTTGCCATTACCGGATTGATTGCACAGAATACAAATCCTACTGCCAGTACCGCTGCCATCCCTCCTGCTATCCTGCCTCCACTTTTCATCCAATGATATGGATCCTTTGATGCTTTTTTCTGTAAAACAGCGTTATTTTCAATCAAACGATATGCCTGATTAATATGTTCATGCACGATTTCCGGCATTTCTATATCCTTTTGAAGTTTTTTCTGGAAGTCTTTCTCATTATAATTTAAAGTCATCATTAGGCACGTCCCTCCTTAACCTTATATCCATACATCTCTGCAATCTGTTTTCTGCCACGATAAAGACGAGATTTTACAGTGCTTTCCTTCATATCCAGAATGTCACTGATTTCCCGGATACCAAATCCTTCCATATAGTATAGAAGAACAACCAAGCGGTATTTACTGTCCAATGGCTCTAAGGCCTGGATCCATTCCATTGCTGCATATTTTTCTTCGTGAAAAGGCGTTTCCGGCATCTGATCCGTATAAGTAACCAGCTTTTTCTTCTGTATCATGTCCTTGCACTTATTGATCAGAATTCGGATCATCCATGTCTTGAAATATCTGTTCTGTTTCAGACTTTTTAGATTTTCATAGCAGGAAAGAATCGTATCCTGTATTGCATCCGCAACATCTTCATCATTTTTCAGATATGCTGCTGCAACCTTGTACATACTCTGTACATTCTCATCTATAAGCCGACAAAAAGCATCTTTATCGCCTTTCTTTGCTTTTCGTATCAAAATCTCATTCATTGTCGTCTCCTTTCTCCTATATCAGACCGGTCATCAGGAAATATTGTATAAAAGCTTTTCTTTATGTGCTTCTACTTATTAGACGTGCAAACTCCCAAAAAAGTTGCACTTTTTTTTAACAATCTCAGAAAATCTCCAAAAGATTAGTTTGAACACTTTCATGCTTTTCATGATTATCAGTCAAGGTGCTATAAAATATTCCAGGTACTAAAAACAGCCGTACCATGTATTTTTACATGATACGGCTGCCAATGATTCCAGCCCCTCAGGACAGATCAATCAAAAATCATATCCTCTGTCCCATCAGGTTTTAAAAATACTGTTTTCGAAATTCCATTGCATTCCAGCGTTACTTTCTGCTCATGGGAAGAACAGAGGCGAACCCTGTGTATCCTGCCCTCTCTCCATTCAAACTCAACTGTGATGTCACCCTGTGCCTTCATTCCCCGGACATTTCCGTCCTTCCATTCATCCGGAAGTGCCGGAAGCAACAGGATATGCCCTTTCCTGCTCTGGATAAGCATCTCTGCAACTGCAGCTGCAAAGCCAAAATTCCCATCGATCTGGAACGGTGGATGCGCACAAAGCATGTTGGGATAAATGCCGCCTCCCACACAGGAAATATTTTCCTCCCTGGTATAACGGAGCTGGTTTTTCAAAAGCCCCAGTGCATGTTCCCCGTAAAGAGGAGGAACAGACAATGAAAAGATTTAAAGCTTATATCGAATATGTAATGAACTTTTATGCCAACTATTACAGATTTTACCGGTAAGTGCAAAATATGGCTTCCGGATATAACCCGGAATCTGTATTTGCAGTTTATGCAGACCTTGTAATCAATAATTTCAGTATACGCTAGAATCCGTTTCCTGTACATAAACAGGATGCGTTAATATATAAACAAAATTTTACAGTTGGCAGATTTAGCCAAAAAGAGCCGATATCAGTCTTGCAAAGACCTTGTATCGGTTCTTTTTGTATTTTTTCATTATCTAATTATGGGAGGATTTTTCTGTATCACCGAAAAAACCTTTATTCCCGCACTTCAAGCCACTGGTCAATGTTCCCAAAATGTACCGCCTGCAGGTTATCTACATCAACCAGTTGCGAGAAGCTGTTTCTGATGATCATGACACCTTTTTCCTTATCCTGTTTTTCTCCACCGCCAGCGATGCCTCCCATGGTCATATCAAGTGTTAAAACCGTTCCATCTTTATAACGCACCTGGTCAATACTAGTTCTGGCATAAAGATCCATGCCATAGTCCGTACCTGCATACTCAAACTTGTTTTTCTCATCTTCATACACCTTCATAGCTTCATCATAATCAAGATATAATGACCATAAAAGGGGCGTTACTTCCATTTTTTTCACTGTGATTTCATAACCTCCAAAATCACATTTCCGGTTCACTTCCAGAGTTGTCGGAGGCTTTACTGCACCCAGAGTCCATTTAAAATCCCATGTTCCATCTGTAATAACAGTCGTATCATAATCTCCTTCCTCCGTAA